>NZ_VKAA01000020.1 GCF_007096635.1 Mycolicibacterium sp. 018/SC-01/001 | reverse complement strand
CGGTTGACGATGGCGGTGTGGGGCACGGCGATGCCCTTGGGGGTGCCGGTGGATCCGGAGGTGTAGAGCACGTAGGCAACGGAGTCCGGATGCACCGGTGGCAGCGGGTCTGGGGTCGAATCGTGCTGTGCAGCAGCGATGTCGGTGGTGTTGTCGATGATGACCGCGGGTGCGGCGTCGGCGATCATGTGGTCCAAGCGTGCGGGCGGGTAATCGGGGTCCAGGGGCAGGAACGCAGCGCCGGTTTTGGTGGTGGCCACCAGGGCCACGATCAGTTCCAGGCAGCGGGGCAGGCGGATGCCCACGACCGCGCCGGCGGTAACGCCGCGATCACGGAGCCGTGCGGCGTAGCGGTCTGACCACGCGTCGAGCTCGCCGTAGCTCACCTCCACACCCTCGAACGACAACGCGACGGCGTCCGGAGTACGCCCGGCCTGGCTGGTCACCGTCGCCCCCAGGGCGGTCGGCGGCACAGCATGTTCCGTGTCGTTGCGCTCGATGAGCACGCGCGTGCGCTCGTGCGGGGCGAGGATGTCGACATCGCCGATGCGCACAGCGGCATCCGCTGACATCGCGTCACATACCAGACTCAGTCGCCGGCCGATCCCGGCTGCCGTCTCGCGGTCGAACAGGTCGGCGTCGTACTCGACCGCGAGTGTTGCTGTGCCGTCGGGATGTTCGGTCAGCAGCATGCCCAGATCGAACATCGCCGCCGTAGCGGCCGGTTCGTGCCAGCCCGCAGGGAGCCCGAACAGGGTGCTGTCGTCGTCACTTCTGCGGTAGTGGGCGATGAAGACGTTGAACAGGGGATTGCGGCCGGGGATGCGGGGTGGGTTGAGGGCTTCGACGATGCGGTCGAAGGGCAGGTCGGCGTGCGCGAACGCGTCGAGGTCGCCGGCGCGGATGACGGTGAGCAGGTCGGCGATGGTGGGGTTGTCGGAGACGTCGGTGCGGAGCACGACGGTGTTGACGAACAGCCCGACCAGGTCGCTGAGTGCGGCGTCGTCGCGGCCGGCGACGGGGGTGCCGACCACGATGTCGGTGCCCGCCCCCAGTCGGTGCAGGAGCACCACGACGGCGGTGTGCAGCACCGTGAGCATGCTGGTCTGGTGTGACGTCGCCAGGCCGCGCAGTGCGTCGATCGTGTCGCTTCGCAGGGGTACCGCGGTCGTGCCGCCGGTGCCCGTGGGTGTGCTGGGGCGGAGTCGGTCGGTGGGTAGGGCGAGTTCGTCGGGGGCGCCGGCGAGGGTGTCGGTCCAGAACTGGAGGTGCTCGTCGGCGGTCTGGTCGAGCAGATCCTGTTGCCACAGGGCGTAGTCGGCGTACTGGACGGGCATGGGTTTCCACTGGGGTGGGTGGCCGGCGTGGCGGGCGCTGTACGCGACTTGGAGGTCGGTGAGCAGCGGGGCGTCGGACCATTCGTCGGTGGTGATGTGGTGTAGCAGCAGCACGACAGTGGTGCTGTGGTCGCGATGCCGGATGAGCGTGACGCGCAGCGGTGTTTCGCGGGTGAGGTCGAACCGGTGCGCGCTCGCGTGGGCGATGAGCAACTCGAGCGGGCCGTGACTGTCGTCGAGCACCTCGATCGGGGTGGCGGTATCGGGCGCGAGGATGGTCTGGGCGAACCCGCTGTCGTGTTCGGTGAACACCGTGCGCAGCGTTTCGTGGCGAGCGACCACATCACCGACCGCCGCCGTGAACGCAGCGACATCGAAACCCTCACCGACTGTGACGATCAGGGGATAGTTGTAGACCGTTCCGGTCTCGGCGAGCCGGTCGACGATCAGCATGCGTTCCTGGGCGGCCGACACCGGGATCAGCGCCGGCCGTTCCCGCGCGACGAGCTGCGGGCGCGCCCGCCCCGCCGGCGATGCGCCGTCGATGAGCTCGGCCAACCCCGCCACCGTGGGGTGGTCGAACACATCACGCAGGGACAGATCCACACCGAACATCGACCGCACCCGACTGATCAACCGGATACTCGACAACGAATGCCCACCCAAGGCAAAGAAATCGGCGTCCACTCCACTCACCGGCATCCCGAGCACGTCGGCGTAGACATCGCACAGTTCATGCCCCGTCTGCGTCGCGGGCGCACGTCCGGAATCGACGTCGGCATCGATGTCGGGCAGCGCGCGGATGTCGAGCTTCCCGTTGTCGGTGAGCGGCAGCGTCTCGACGAAGCCGATGGCCGCCGGCACCATGTGTTGCGGCAGTGCGGCTTTCACGTGGCGGCGCAGCTCCGCCGAGAGGTCGGCGTCGCCGGCGGCGACCACGTAGGCGAGCAAGCGGTGCGAGCCGGCCGGATCCGGGGCGGCGATCACCGCGGCCTGCGTCACCGCGGGATGGTCGTGCAACGCGGCCTCGATCTCGCCGAGTTCCACCCGGTGACCGCGGATCTTCACCTGATCGTCGGACCGTCCCAGGTAGTCGATGTTGCCGTCGCTCCGACGACGCACGACGTCGCCGGTCCGGTACATGCGCTCCCCGGACCGGAACGGGTTGGCGACGAAGCGCTGAGCCGTCAGCTCCGCTCGGTTCCGATACCCATGGGCCAGCCCGGCCCCCGAGATGTACAGCTCACCGGCCACCTCGTCGGGCACCGGACGCAACCAGGCGTCGAGGACGTACACCCGGGTGTTCCAGATCGGTGCTCCGATGGTCGGTGTCGCGCTGTCGTCGGTGCCCGCACCGAGGGTGTTGATGGTGTACTCGGTCGGCCCATACAGGTTGTATCCGTAGCTGGTCTCGCTGTCGCGCAATCGATTCCACACGCTCGGCGACACCGCCTCGCCGCCGAGAAGCACCAGGACGGGGGAATGCGGGGGATCGAGGAGGCCCTGCTCGAACAGCAGCGCGGCGTAGGTCGGTGTCACGTTGACGACGTCGATCCGGTGATCGTGGCAGTAGGCGACCAGGGCCACGGCGTCGCGGCGCAACTCCTCGTCGCAGATGTGCACCTCGTGGCCTTCGATCAGCCACAGCAGCTCCTCCCACGACATGTCGAAGGAGAACGACACGGTGTGCGCGATCCGCATACGGCGGCCACCGGCCCGCTCGATCGCCGGCCCGAAGATCGCCTCGCGGTGGTTGAGGTGCATGTTGGTCAGCCCGCGATGTGCGGTGGACACACCCTTCGGCGTGCCCGTCGAACCCGACGTGTAGATCAGGTAGGCCGGCGCGTCGAGCGGCGGCCGGTAGCCGTCCCAGTGCGTCGCTGCGGTCGAAAGCGATTCAGCGACAACGAGATCGTCGAGGACCAGCTGAGGACACTCCGAGAGCGCTCCGACGCGTGCGGCGACGGCGCTGACGGTGAGCATGCAGGCCGGCTGCGCGTCGGCGAGCATCACCCGCAGCCGCTCGTCGGGGTAGTCCAGTTCGAGCGGCAGATACGCCGCACCGGCGCGCAGCACGGCGAACAGGGCGATCACCGCATCGATCGAGCGCGGCATGGCCAACGCCACCGTCGCGCCCTCGCCGACACCGCTGCCGCGCAACATCCAGGCCAGCCGGTTGATCGACGCCTGCAGTGCGGCGTAGTCGACGCGGTGGTTGCCGCACACCAGCGCGGTCAGCTCGGGAGACTGCTGCGCACGGTCAGCGAGCAGATCGGTGACCGCAGCCGCCGGCAGCGGCCGGTCCGTTGCAGTCTCGGCCGCGGCGAGTTGCCCCTGTTCGTCGGCCAGCACGAGCGGGATGGTGCCCACGGGATCGGTCCCTCGCGCCAGCGCCACGAATTCCAGCAGCTGCTGCAGTCGGTCGAGCAGACGCTGTGCATGGGCCCGGTCGACGACGTCCGGGCGGTATTCGAGCTTGACCCACAGCCGTCGACCCGGGGACGCGACCCACGTCAGCGGATAGTGCGACGCGTCCACCGAATCGTGGCCGACGATGCCGTGCTCGGTTTCCAGGTCGGTGAACGTGTCGTCGTCGAGGAAGTTCTGCAGCACGAACAGGCTGTCGAAAAGAGGCGTTCCCGAGGGTGTCCCGCTGTTTCCCAGTGCGCGCTGGATGTCACCCAGGCCCAGATACTCGTGGTCCATCATGGCCAACCGGTCGGACTGCACAGCGCGCACAGTGTCATCCAGGCGGCGCTGCGGCGACAGCCGCACCCGGGTGGGGACCGTGTTGAGGAACAGGCCGATGACGTCGGCGATCCCGTCGATCTCGGTCGGCCTGCCGGCCACGGTCGAGCCGAACACCACGTCCGAACTTGCCGTTTCGTAGCCGATGACCATCGCCAGGGCGGTGCTGATGACCGCATTCAGGGTGACCCCGCACTCCCGGGCCCGGGCTCGCAGCGCGCTGGTCTGGTCCGGGGACAGCAGGAATTCCAGGCGCAGCGCGAGTGTCGGCTCGGTGCCGACCGCCGCCGGCACGAGCAGCGACGGACCGGGTAGCCCGGAGAGCGCCCGGGCCCAGTGGCGTGCACTGTCCTCGGTGTCGCGCTCGGCGAGCCAGGCCAGGTAATCGGCGAAATCCGCGGTGGGGTCCGCTAGATCGGCCTGTTCACCCCGGCGCGCAGCCGAGTACGCGGTGAAGAGCTCTCTGAGCAACTGCTCGCGGGACCACCCGTCGAGCAGCAGGAAGTGGTAGCTGAAGATCAGGCGGTCAGCCCCTCCGGTGCGCACCACGGTGAAACGCGCGAGCGGCGGCGACGACAGGTCGAAGGTGCGCTCGCGGTCGGCTCGGGTGACGCGATCGAGCGTCTCCTCGACGCCCCGGGCATCGGCTTCATCGGTGATGTCGACAACGTCGACACCCACCGGCGGTTCCACCGCGATCGCCGCGACGGGTTCCGGTGTCCCGTCCGCCCAGAATGCCGACCTCAGCACCGGATTGCGCGCCATCACCAGCGCGAAGGCGCTTTGCAGCGCGTCGACATCGACGGGCTCGGCCATGTCGAAGACGTTCTGCACGATGTACACCGCTGCCGGTGAGTAGCGCGCCTGGAAGTACACGCCCTGCTGCAGCGGCGACAACGGCCAGATCGTCTCGACGGGGACCGGGACGCCGGCCAGGACGGCATCGATCTGATCCTGGTCGAGGGTGACCAGCGGAAGGTCCGATGGGGTCAGGGTGCGGGCCGCGGTTCCGGCCGCCGCGCCGAGCTCCTGCAGGACGTTGACCCAATGTCCCGCGATGTCGGTCGCGTCGTCGTCGGAGAATTCCCCGTCGGCGTAGGTGAACACGGCGCGCAGCCGGGGGCCATCCGCGGTGTCGTCGCAGTGGGCGTTGACCTCCAGCAGATACGGCGTCGCGAGATCAGGATCGGGATCGGTGCGCAGTGTCTCCGGTGCCGGCTGCCAGTCGGCGTCACCGGCGGACCAGCGCCCGAGGTAGTTGAACAGCAGCTGCGGGGCCGGCAGCCGGCCGAGCGCGCCGGCGGTGCGCGGATTGCAGTAGCGCAGCAGCCCGAATCCGATACCGCCGTCGGCGCTCGCCCGCATGGCTTCCTTGACGGAGCGCAGCGCGGTCACCAGATCGGTGTTGTCGCACCGCAGCCGCACCGGGGAGATGGCGGTGAACCAGCCGACGGTGCGGGACAGGTCGACGTCGTCGCCCCACCGGTCACGGCCGTGGCGTTCGATGTCGACGACGAGCGGCGCGTCGGCGACGCGGCCGGCGCCACGGCGCCACCGGTTCACCGCAATGGCCAGAGCGGTGAGCAGTGTCTCGGTCACGTCGGCGTTGGCCAGCTCCGGGACCGTGGTGAGCAGCGGCACGGTGTCGGCCACGCCGAGAGTCACCTCGTGATCGCGCGTCGCGCCCACCGTGAGCCCGACGGTGAGCGCCTCCGAATCGAGTTCCCCACCGGGTGCGAGCGTGGCGGACCAATGCTCGAATTCCGCGAGCCGCGAAGCGCGCTGGGCCTCCTCGGCGACGGCGCGCGCGTACGCACGGTAGGACGTGGGAACAGCGGGCAGGGCCCGAGTGCCGGTGTGGCGGCAGGCGTCGGCGAGATCGTCGATCAGGATGTGCCAGGACACCGCGTCGACAGCGAGGTGGTGCACCACCAGGATCAGCCGGCCCTGGGTGTCCGGGCCGCGGTCGAACCACACCGCCTGCAGCATCGCCTGCGCTTCGGGATCGAGGCGGCCCGTCGCGGCATCAGACTCGACGGCGATCGCTTCCGTCAGTTCGGCATCGGTCATGGCGGAGGCGTCGATGCGGGTCAGCGGTGCCGTCCCGGTCGCGACCGTCTCCAACGACCACAGGGTGGGCACCGGTCGCAGCAGACGCATCCGGAGTGCGTCGTGACGCTCGACGAGCGCCCGCAACGCGGCCTCGAGTGTCTCGACGGTGAGTCCCGGCGGCGTCCGCAGGACCTCGCTCTGGTTGAAACGCGTGATGGTGCCTCCGAGTTCGGCCTGGCGCAGCACGATCGGCGGCAGAGGGACTTCACCCGCCTCTACGGCGGGTCCGGCGACGGCTGCGGGGGGCGTGTCGGCGGCCGCCACCTCGGCGAGCGCGACCGGGGTGCGCGCCGTGAACACCTGCTGAGGCGTGATCCGCAGCCCGGCGCGGCGGGCCAGGTTGACGAGCTGGATGGCGACGATGCTGTCGCCACCCCTCGTGAAGAAGTCGTCGTCCACCCCGACCGGGACACGCAGGATCTGGCTGCACAACTCTGCGATCTGTGCAGCGGCACCGCTCGGCTCCGGGTCGGCGACCGCGGTGGCGCCGTGGGGCGCAGGCAGCGCGGCCCGGTCGAGCTTCCCGTTGACGGTCAAGGGTAGTTCCTCCAGTGTGACAAAGGTCGCGGGCACCATGTAGTCCGGAATGTGTTGTCGCAGTACCTGTTTGATGTCCGCGACGGCCAGTTCCCGGCTGGTGACCAGGTATCCGACGAGTGTGGTGCGCCCGGAGTCGTCGGTGTGTGCCGCGGCGGCGGCGTTGCGGACATCGGGCAGCGCCGCCAGCGCGGCTTCGACGTCACCGAGCTCGATGCGGTAACCGCGGATCTTCACCTGGTGATCAGATCGGCCGACGTACACCAGATCGCCGCTGGGTGTTCGCATCGCGGTGTCCCCGCTGCGGTAGAGCCGGCGTCCTGTCTCGTCGTGGGGGTCCGCGACGAACCGGCTCGCGGTGAGTCCCGGCTTGCCGAGGTATCCGCGCGCGACCTGGTCGCCGGAGACATAGATCTCCCCGACGGCGCCCACCGGAACGGGCCGCAGCTGCTCGTCGAGCAGGTGCACGGTCAGGCCCGGCAGCGCATCGCCGATCACGCCACGCTCGCGGGCATCTCGCGGCGTCAGCGCCCGGTAGGAGACGTGCACGCAGGTTTCGGTGATGCCGTACATGTTGATCAGCTGTGGCCCGGTGGGTCCGCGGTCGAGCCAGCCACCGAGTCGCGAGGCGTCGAGTGCCTCCCCGCCGAAGATCACGTAGCGCAGACTCAGGTCGGGGCGGAGTCGGCTCTCGGCGTCGACGAGCGCGTAGAACGCCGAGGGTGTCTGGCCCACCACCGTCACCCGGTGGTCGGTGAGCAGCCGCAGGAACCGTTCCGGGTCCCGGGCGTCGGCGCCGCTGACCAGCACCAGGCGTGCACCGTGGAGCAGTGCACCCCACATCTCCCAGACCGAGAAGTCGAACGCGGCGGAGTGGAACATCGTCCAGGTGTCGTCAGCGGTGACATCGAAACGCTCTGCCGCAGCGGCGAACAGCGCGGCGACGTTGCGATGGCTGACCGCCACCCCTTTGGGCACGCCGGTCGATCCGGAGGTGTAGATGACATACGCCGTGTGATCTGGCAGCGCGGGCTCCGGACGGGAATCCGGGGAGCCATCGCCCCCGATGTCGGAGAGCACGACGGTGGGGACGCTGTTGTCGGGAAGTCGGAGTCGCGTGTCGGTCAGCACACACACGGGCGCCGCATCGGTCAGGATGTGGCGCAACCGGGCCTCCGGCGCGTCGGGGTCCAGCGGAACGTAGGCACCGCCGGCCTTGACGACGCCGATCAGCGCGACGATGAGATCGAGTGAGCGGGGCAGGGCGACGGCGATCCGCGATTCCGGGTGCACACCGAGACCGCGCAGTGCGGTCGCGACCCGCGTCGCCCGTGCGTCCAGCTCGGCATAGGTCAGCGACCCGTCCTCCCCGGTGACGGCCACAGCGTCAGGATGCCGGGCCACCACCTCGGAAAACTTCTGTGCCAGAGTGTTTCCCGTCTCCTTCGGTGGTGCGGATGCGGAGGGGCCGAGGTCCAGCGCGGCGATTTCGGTGTCGGGGTCGGCAGCCAGCGCGGTCAGGATGACCTCGAGGTGGTCGGCGTAGCGGTCGGCCTGCCGAGGGTGGACGACGGTCGCGTCGTAGGAAATCTCGATGACCAGTTCGTCGCCCAGGTAAGCGATGACGGCCACCGGATAGTGCGGGGCGTCGGTCCCGACGAAACCGTCGAAGGCCAACAGATCCGGACGCCGCTCCGTCGATGTGGTCGGGAAGTTCTCGACGACGACGAGAGTGTCGAACAGCTCCCGGACACCGGCGAGACGGGCGAGTTCGGTCAAGCCGACATGGTGGGCGTCCAGCACGCTGCTCTGTCGGTCGGCCATCTCGGTCAGCGCCGCGCCGAACGAGGTGTCGTGCTGCCAGGACATCGCGACGGGGATCGTGTTGATGAGCAAGCCGACGACCGTGTCGACGCCGTCCAGGTCGCCTCCGCGGCCCGACACCGTGGATCCGAACACCACCTCGCGGCGATCGAGCAGTCGGCCCAGCAGGATTCCCCAGGCGCCGTGCACGATGGCCGACATCGTCAGCCCCCGGGCGCGGCTGACTGCTGCCAGCGCGGAGGTCAGCTCGGCCGAGAACCGGCGGGTAGTGCTGTGGTGTTCACCCGGTGTCGCTGCGCCTCGATCACCCTGCAGCAGAGTCGGTGTCGCGCCGTCCAGCGCTGCGCGCCAGGCAGTGATCGCCGCATCGTGATCGCGGGCCAGTATCGACTCCACGTGGTCGCGTAGCAACACCGGCGCCGGGTCGAGATCGGCCTCCCGCCCCAGTATGGCGTTGTGCGCGGCCACGATGTCGCCGAAGATCACCGGGTAGGACCAGCCGTCGGCGATGATGTGGTGCATCGTCTGGATCAGGCGATGATCGTCCTCGGCCACGGACACCAGCACGTACCGCACCAGCGGTGCCCGTGACAGATCGAAGGGGCGAGCGAGTTCGCGGCGCGCGATGTCGTCCACCTCGGCCAGCTCACCAGTCTCCGTGGCGATCTCGACATCGACGTCAGACCAGATCACCTGTGCCAGGCGGCCGTCCTCCAGTTCGGTGAAACTGGCCCGTAGTGCCTGGTGACGGTCCACCACGCACCGGATCGCGCGCGTCAGCGCATCCGGGTCGACGGGGCCCGACAGTGTCGCGACCTGCTGGATGCGATAGGTGTCCGGGGACGTGTCGCCAGCGGTACCGGTACCCCCGCCGAACATCGCGTGGAAGTACATGCCCTGCTGCAGGGGGAGCAGCGGAAGGACGTCCTCCACCCGACCGCTGCGCTCCAGGGTGTCGACATCGGCCTGGCTAAGCTGTGCCAGCGGGAAGTCCGACGGTGTGCGGCCGGTCAGCGAGGTGCAGCGCGCGACCGCCTCCAGCGCGGCGCGCCAGAGGTCGGCCAGCTCGCCGACGGCGTCGGGGTCGAGAAGCTGCCGGGGGTAGGCGAGCGTGACGGCGAGGGTCGGGCCGTCGCTCGACTCCTGCGCGAGCGCGGTGATCTCCAGCGCCACAGCGGGATTCGCGGGGTCGACGCCTTCTCGCAGCGCGCCGATGGTCGGCACGGGGTCCCAGTCCCGTCCGCTGCCGCCGGCGAAGCGGCCCAGATAGTTGAACAGGATCTGCGGCGCCGGCGCGGCGAGATCCGGGTCGACGGTTAGGTGCCGGAGGACGCCGTAGCCGATACCGCGGTCCGGCACGGTCCGCAGTTGTTCCTTGACCGTCTTGACCGCGGCGGCCAGGTGCTGCCCGGCAGCCAGCACGTCGGACCAGGGCAGATCGCCCGGGTCCAGGCGGACCGGATAGATGGAGGTGAACCAGCCGACGGTGCGGGACAGATCCAGCGGCAGATCGACGGAGTCGGCTTCGCGGCCGTGGCCTTCGACGTTGACGACCGCCGCCGAACCGGCTGCGCCGTCGCGGCTGCTGCGCCAGTGATGGAGCGCCATCGCCAGCGTCGCGAGCAGAGCGTCGTCGGATCTGCCGTGGAATGCCGCCGGAACGGACGACAACACCGCGGCGCTGACGTCGGGGGACAGCGAGAAGGTGTGCATTGCAACGGTGTCCGCCAGATCGACTGACGGATCGAGGGGGCGTGGGCCGAGATCGGGGTCCGGCGTCGCCAGCACATCCGCCCAGTACGGGGTCTGGTCCCCGAAACGAGCGCGGGTGCTCAGCGCTTCGGACCAGGTGCGGAACGACGTCGGTTCCGCCTCGAGGCGGGGCGCCGTGCCGGCTTCCACCTGTGTCCAGGCTCGACGCAGGTCGTCGGCCAGGATGCGCCACGAGACACCGTCGATGACGAGGTGGTGGATCACGAGAAGGAGTTGGCCCGGTCCGTGCGGCGCGTCCCACCAGAGCGCCTGCACCATCACGCCGTCAGCGGGGGACAGCCGGGACGCGGCCTCGGCGGTCGCCGCGGCGATCGTGGTCTCGTCGAGTTCGGCGGTGGCCATGGTGAGTATCGCCGCCGGGTCGGGCCCCCGCTCGGGAACCGTGAGCTGCCAGCCGTCTGTACTGTCGCGCAGGTGCGCGCGCAGCATGCCGTGCACATCGAGCAGTGCGGCCAGCATGTCGCGCAGACCCGTGGCGGTCAGGGCGGCGGGTGTGCTGAGCACCATCGACTGGTAGAAGTTCGTCAACGGTGTCTGCGCTGCAGCGGTTTCGGCGAGCATCGGGGTCTGTGCGACATCGCCCGTGGCGGCGACGTCGAGTCCGCCGAGGGGGTCGGCCGACGTCGGTGCGGCCTCGGCTTGCGCGGCGAGCGCGGCGACGGTGCGGCGCCGGAACACGTCTCGCGGGGTGATCTGCAGTCCTGCCGAGCGGGCCCGGCCGCACAGCGCGATCGACGAGATGCTGTCTCCGCCGAGAGCGAAGAAGTCGTCGTCCGGTCCTACCCCATCGAGATCCAGGACAGCCGAGACGATCTCCAGCAGCTGCGCCTCCCGCTCGCTACGGGGACCCCGGCTCTGCTGCCGCGTCGGAGCAACGGGCTCCGGCAGGGCCGACACGTCCAATTTGCCGTTGACCGTGAGCGGCAGCGCGTCGACCACACCGTAGCGGGTCGGCACCGTGTACGCGGGCAGTGTCGACGAGAGTCGTGCGTGCAACCGTTCTGCCAGCTCCGTCGCGGCGATCGACCGGTCGACCGGGATCACATACGCTGCCAGGGTTTTGACGGGCGGGTCACCGGCCCGGGTGCGGACCACGACCGCGCACCGCGTGACGTCCGGTAGTGCGGCCAGGGCCGCCTCGATCTCACCCGGCTCGATCCGGTAGCCACGGATCTTCACCTGGTCATCGGCGCGGCCCAGGTAGTCGAGCAGTCCACTGTCGGGGCGGCGTCGCACGAGGTCGCCTGTGCGGTACATCCGTCCACCGGGCACGAACGGGTCGGCCGGCATCGTGGCGGCGGTCAGCGCGGCGCGCCGGTGGTAGCCGCGCGCCAATCCGGTTCCCGCGATGTAGAGCTCACCGACGGCGCCGTCGGGTACCGGCCGCATCGCCTGGTCCAGGACGTAGGCCCGGGTGTTCCAGATCGGCGTGCCCACCGTCGGGGTCGTGCTGTCGTCGGTGCCGCCGCCGAGGGTGTTGATCGTGTATTCGGTCGGACCGTAGAGGTTGTAGCCCGCGGTCGTCGGATGCTCCCGCAGCACCGACCAGACGTGCTCGCTGACTGCCTCGCCGCCCAGCAGTACGAGCGCCGGGGGATGTGTGCCGAGCAGCCCGGCATCGATGAGGTGGTGGGCGTAGGTGGGCGTGACGTTGATGACGTCGATCGCGTGCTCGCGGCAGTAGTCGACGAGTGCGGGCGCGTCGCGGCGCAGGTCCTCGTCGCAGATGTGCACACGGTGTCCGTCGACGAGCCAGAACAGCTCCTCCCAGGACATGTCGAAGGAGAACGAGACGGTGTGGGCGACGTCGAGCCTGCTCCGGCCCGCCCGGCGCACGGTCGGGGCGAAGATCGCCTCACGGTGGTTGAAGTACATGTTCGTCAACCCGCCGTGGCCAGTGATGACGCCCTTGGGCGTGCCGGTGGACCCCGACGTGTAGATCAGGTAGGCCGGATGCTGCAGGCGCTGCGCACCTTCGGCGAAGTCGCCGAGCTCGGCGGTGGTCAGCGGCTCCGCCGGCGTGGCGGCGATGTCCGCGCGGGTGGCCGCGTCGTCGAGCACGATGACGTCTGCGCCGTGGCCGGCGCCGCAGTCGGCCAGCTCATGCTGGGACGAGGTGGTGAGCAGCACGGTGGGGCGGGCGTCGGCGATGATGGTCCGCAGCCTGCCCTGCGGCAGATCGAGTTCCAGCGGCAGATACGCCGCACCGGCGCGCAGCACGGCGAACAGTGCGACCACCATGTCGATGGAGCGCGGAAGTGCCAGCGCGACAAAGGTTTCCGGCAGTGCGCCGCGGCGGCGCAGTACGCGGGCCAGCTGGTTGATCCTCTCGTCGAACGCGCGGTAGGTCAGCTCGACGTCGCCGAATACGAGCGCCACGTCGTCGGGGCGCCGGTGCACCTGCTGCGTCAGCAGTTCGGCGATGGTGACCGGCTCGACGGTCCGCGGCTCGGCGTGGCGTTGCGGCGGGGCCGGAACCGGCACCGCGGCGAGCATCGTGGCCGGAGCGTCCGCGAGCGTCTGCAGCACGGCCAGCAGACAGTCCATCATCTGCGTCGCGCGTTCGTCGCCGACCACGCGGTGCTCGAGTTTCACGGTCAGGCGACGGCCCGGCGTCAGCACCCAGGTCAGCGGGAAATGGGTGGTGTCGTGGTAGTCGACACCGACGATGCCGTGCGCGGCCTCCAGATCGGTGAACGTGCCGTCGGCGAGGAAGTTCTGCAGCACCACGAGCGAATCGAACAGCGCCGCACCGGATTGCCCGGCGGCTCGCTGGATCTGCCCGAGTCCGAGGTGGTCGTGGGCCATCATGGTCAGCCGCTGCTCGGCGATCGCGGCGACCACGTCGGCCAGCGTCCTCGCCGGCGCCAACGCGACGCGGACCGGCACCGTGTTGAGGAACAACCCGATCGTCTCGTCGATCCCGGCGAGCTCACCCGGGCGTCCCGCCACGGTGGTGCCGACCACGGTGTCGGTGGTGCCTGCATACAGCCCGGTCGTGACGGCCACGGCGGTGGTGACGACAGCGTTGAGCGTGACCCCGAGCGCTGCGGCCGTGTCGACGAGTTTCGCGGTGACGGGTTCGTCGACCGTGACGACGATACGGCCGGGTTCGGTGTCGACGGGTGCGTCGGTGGGGCGGTGTCCGCTTGCCGAGGTCGGCTCGTCGAGTCCGGCGAGGAGGTTCGTCCAGGCGGCGAGCGCGTCGGTCTCGCCGGTGCGGTCGAGCCAGCGCAGGTAGTCGGTGACGACACCGGGCCGCGGCGTGACGGCACCGTGGTGGCCATGAGACTCGTAGAGGGCGAACAGCTCTCGCAGTACCAGTTCACGGGACCACCCGTCGAACAGCAGGAAGTGGTAGGTGAGCAGCATGCGGTCCTGGCCGCCGGGCAGTCGTACCACGGTGAGCCGCAGCAGCGGCGGCGCACCGAGGTCGAAGGGTGTGGTGCGGTCGTCGTCGACGACGGAGTGCAGCGCAGCGGCGGCCTCGTGCGCCGGGCGGTCCGCGAGATCCACCACGCTGACCGACGCCGGCGGGGCGGTGAGCACGACCTGGATGACCGCGCTGGCGTCGGGAGCCGGGTGGGCTTCGGCATGCTCGACACCGCGGAACCCGGCACGCAGCTGAGGGTGGCGCGCCAGCAAGGCGGTGAACGCCGCCTGCAGCGCCGCGACGTCGATGCGGCGGTCGACGGTGAACACGTTCTGCGCGATGTAGGTGGTCGTGGGGGCGTCACCGAGCGTGCACTGGTAATAGACACCCTGCTGCAGGGGTGAGAGGCCCCAGATGTCGTCGAGCGACTCCGCCGCGGTGAGCCGCTGCAGCGTCGCCTGAGAGAGCCGGACCGTCCCGAATCGCGGCACGGAATCCTCTCGTACCGCGGTCCCGTCTGCTTCCAGTGCGGCGATCCCGATCGCCGTGCGACCGCGGAACACGTCCTCGGCGGTGACGGAGACACCCTGGCGGGCCAGTCTGCTCGTCAGCCGGATCGCCCCGATGCTGTCACCGCCTTCGGCGAAGAAGTCCGTGTCGGCTGCGATGAGTTCCGGTTCGGCGCCGAGTACGGCGGCCATGGTCTCGGCGATCACACGCTGCCGGTGATCGGCAGGGACATTGCCCGTGGCCTGCTGCGGCTGAGCCGCGGTCCGAATCGCCGAGTGGTCACGTTTTCCGTTGGGCAGCAACGGGATCGACGGTACGGCGGTGATCGTCGCCGGAACCAGGTAGGTGGGCAGCTCGCGGCTCAGCGCCGCCCGTAGGTCGTCGGTACTCGGGCCCTGCTCAGCAATCACGACCACGGCCGCCAGGGTGGCGTCGATGCCGACCACCGCGGCGTCGATCACACCGGAATGGCGGAGCAGCGCGGTCTCGATCTCGCCGGGTTCGACGCGGTGACCGTTGACCGTCAGCTGGTCGTCGGAGCGGCCGGCGAACACGACGGTGCCGTCGGGCTGCCAGGCGCCGAGGTCGCCGGTGCGGTACATCCGACCGCCGCCCGGGGCGGCGACGAACCGGCTCGCGGTCTGCGCCGGCCCGTGCAGGTATCCGCGGGCCAATTGCACACCGCTGATGTAGATCTCACCGATCGGTCCAACAGGGAGGTCACCCAGGTGCCGGTCGAGGATGCGGACGTGCGCGCCCGGAACCGTGGCACCGAGGGTGACGGTGGCGTGGCGCTGCTCGCCGGCGAGCACGTCACCGGTCACCTCCGACGATCCATAGGAGTTCACGACGATCGCACCGGTGTCACCCAGCGCGGCCAGGTACGCCGGGGTCAGTGGCTCACCGCTGACGATCCACCGTCGCACCCCGGCCACGTCGTCGCGGAACTCGTCGGCCAGCGCGGCGGCCAGGGACGGCACGGCGAGCATCTGCTCGACGTCGTGGCGTGCGACCAGGGCCGCCAGCGCGCGTCCGTCGCGGGCGGCACGATCGTCGGCGAGCACGGTGCACGCACCGGCCGCCAGGCCCGCCAGCAACTCGGTGGTGCCGTCGATGAACGACAGCGAGCTCTTGGCCAGCCGGCGCTGCGCCGGCCATTCGGCCATCGCCCACCGCAGCCGATTGGCCAGCGCCCCATGGGTACCGACCACAGCCTTGGGTTCGCCGGTCGACCCCGACGTGTACAGCACGGACACCGCATCGTTTGAGCTGACGCGTGCGGGGGTGAGGTCCTGTTCAGCTGCGCCGACACTGCCGACCTCGATCAGTGCGGTCTGTTCGGGCAGCGCAGGGGTGACGATGTCGCGGCCGGCGTCGTCGACGAGCGCGACGCGAGGCCGGGCGTGGCCCAGCATGAACGCCACGCGCGCCGCGGGATATCCGGGGTCCACGGGCAGGTAGGCCGCGCCGGTGAGGGTGATCGCCCACAGGCCGGCAACGAGATCGACCGACCGCGCCATGCCCAGCGCCACCACGTCACCGCGACCGACACCCGCTCCGAGCAGGTGGGCGGCAACGGCGCCGGCGCGCTCGCGCAGGGCGCCGAACGTCACCGTCTCGTCGGCGGTCTGCAGCGCGACGTCGGAGTGATGACTGCGGACGGCGGCCTCGAGGATGTCGGTCAGGGTGCCGGCCTCGAGTCCGGGCGCGGGCTCGGCGGGACGGGCGATCGTGATGCGCGCGCAGGGCACGTCGGGGTCAGCCACCACAGACGCGAGCACATCGGCGAACACGCCGGCCGCGGTGTCGGCGAAGGCATCGGAGATCTGGCTTCGCGCGTTCGTGATCGTCAGCGAGAGCTCGTCGCGGACGGTGATCATCAGGGTCAGCGCGTAGTGCGGCGCCTCCACGACGTCGACATCGCCCATCCGGAGGTCACCGACGGAAATGTCTGCGGCGCCGAGGTTCTCGATGACCACCAGGGAGTCGAACAGTTCGTCGAAGCCGGCGATGCGGTGCGCCTCGGGCAGGGGCAGGTGGTGGTGACCGAGCAGCCCCGCCTCGCGGCGGCCGAGTGCGGCGGCGACGCTACGCACCGGCTCATCGGGTGCCCAGGGCACGCGCACGGGGACGGTGTTGACCAGAAGCCCGACCATCTGGTCGATCCCGGGCACATCTGCGTCGCGGCCCGAGACCACCGAGCCGAATGTCACATCGGTGCGCCCGGTCAACCGCCCGACGGTCAGCGCCCACGCGGTGTGCAGCAGCGTGCTGACGGTGACACCCGCGGCAGCGGCAGCCGCTGCGGCCGACTGGCGATCGCCCAGCGATCGGTCGCGCCGGCCGAATCCCGGGGCGGCGTCGGCCACGGTGCCGTCGGCCGCGGCAAGCCGGGTCGGCCCGTCGATCCCGGTGAGCACGGGCTCCCACGCGGCGCGATCGGCGACGGTGTCGCGCTCGGAAAGCCACGACACGAAGTCGCCGAAAGACACTGCGGGCGTCTCGAACTCGCCATCGTGGTAGGCGATGAGAAGATCGCGCAGCACCACGGGCACCGACCAGCCGTCGGCCACCATATGGTGCACCGTCTGCACCATCGTGGTCCGATCTCCGTCGCGGCGCACCAGCGTGTACCTGCTCAACGGAGGGCGGGTCACGTCGAAGCCGCGGCGCCTGTCCTCGGCGGCGCAGCGTTCGATCACCGCGTCGGCATCCGCATCGGACGCCGCCACGACGCGGAAATCCGGTGCGGGCGTGGTGCCGTGCACGGCGACGGGGGTGCCGTCGGCCAGCGTGACGAACGCAGCGGACAGCG
Source organism: Mycolicibacterium sp. 018/SC-01/001 (assembly GCF_007096635.1). Taxonomy (GTDB): domain Bacteria; phylum Actinomycetota; class Actinomycetes; order Mycobacteriales; family Mycobacteriaceae; genus Mycobacterium. The sequence continues at coordinate 98,735 of NZ_VKAA01000020.1, read as the reverse complement.
CGAGGTGACGCGCCGTGACGATGTCGGTGGCCCGTTGGAAGCGTTCGACATCCACCGGCCCGTGGATGTCGACGATCTGTTGCACGATGTACGGGTCGGCGTGGCGGCAGAACGCCGAATGGAAGTAGATGCCCTGCTGGACGGGCGTCAGCGGGAGCACCTCGAGTACGCCGGGATAACGCTGCTCGATCTCGACGACGTCGCTGTCACTGAGCATGACCTGGCCGAAATCGGATGAACTGTGGCCACGGACGTCATCGCTGTCGGCGGTCATCTCCAGCAGCCGGAGCCACCGATCAGCCAGAGTCTGGACCTCGGCCGCGTCGAGGAGGCGGCCCGGCCAGCTGAAGGTGGCGCGCAGCACCGGGCCGTTCCCGGTGTCGGCGGCCTCGGCGTTGATCTCGAGTAGCCGCGGTAGCGGCATCGAAGGGTCGCGGCCCTCCAGCACCCCGTGTTCGTCGAACGCCCACGGCCTGGCTGAGGCGTCGAAGCGGCCGAGGTAGTTGAACAGCACCGCGGGGGCGGTGGCCAGCTCGGCGGCGTCTCGGAGGTGGCGCAGCACGCCGTAGCTCATGCCGTGCGACGGGACCGCGCGCAGTTGGTCCTTGACCGAGCGCACGACCGCACCGAGGGCGGGGCCGCCGGCCAGCGCGCTGCGCCAGTCAGTGCCGTTGTCGCGCAGCAGCACCGGGTAGAGCGTGGTGAACCAGCCGACGGTGTCGGACAGGTCGACGCTGGTGGAAAGGTCACCGTCGCCGATTCGGACCGTCTCGCGGCCGTGGCCCTCCATCTCGATGGTCAGCGCGTCGAAGTCGGCGGTACCGCGGTCTGCGAGCCAGGCGCGCAGCGCGAGGTACAGCGCGGCCACCAGCGCGTCGTTGACGTGGCCGTGGATGCGTTCGGGCACCGCGGAGAGCGCCGCACGGGTGGCCGTGGGGGACAGGGCGACCGTGAGGCTCGACTCGGTCGCCACGGTGTCGCGCAACGGGTCCAGAGGTGCTGAACCCCAATGCGCCTCGCCGTTGGCAGCATCGCGCCAGTACGGGCGATCGTCGTCGAACACCCCCTGCCGGGCGGCGTCGGCAAGGTGTGTCGCCCACGATCGGAACGACGTGCGGGCCGGCGGGAGGGCGAGGTCGGCGCCGGCCGACAGCAAGCCGTAGCCGGAGGCGAAATCCTCGGCCAGGATGCGCAGTGAGATGCCGTCGACGACGACGTGGTGGGCGATGACGACGAGCCGCCCCTGAGCAGCATCGCCGGTCAGCCAGCCGACGGCCACCATGATGCCGGCGGCAGGGTCGAGGCAGTCGACCAGGCGGTCGCGCATCGCCGGGACGCCATCGGCCAGTGCACCGGTGAGAAGCGGAGTGTGGGGCGGCCCGCTCGGGATCTCCAGGTCCGCAGCCGGTCCCGGTGTCGAAGCCCACAGCACCGGGTGTCGAGCCACCACCGCGTCGACGAGCCGCCGCACCGCGGATTCGTCCAGATCGGGCGGTGTGAGCAGCGACATGCCCTGGTAGAAGCCGCGCATCGCCGACCCACCGCCGGTCACAGCAACGTCGTCGAGCCACCGCAGGATCGGTGTCGCGGGCACCGGCCCGGTCACGTCGATCGGCTCGAGATCCGCGGGCACCGGCGCCGCGTCGACGAGAAGCGGTGCGAGTGCGGCGACCGTGCGGTGGGCGAACATGTCACGGGGCCGCAAGGAGAATCCGAGCGCCCGCACCCGGCCGACGACGCGGATCGCGACGATGCTGTCCCCGCCGAGGCCGAAGAAGTCGTCATCGACGCTGACACCGGTCTCGTCGAGTTCGAGGGCCTCGGCGAACGCCCGGCACAGCACCTCTTCCCGCGCGTTGCGCGGAGCCCGCCCCTGACGATCGCCCTGGGGTACCGGCGGTGCCGGCAGCGCCGCACGATCAGTTTTACCGTTGGCAGTCAGGGGAATCGAATCGAGGGCGACGACATCGGTGGGCACCATGTACTCGGGAAGCCGGGACTGCGCCCACCGCCGAATGTCGTCATGAAGCGTCGAATCGTTGATGACGCCGGCTGCGGCGAGCAGATAGCCGACGAGCCGGTCGGCCCCGCCTTGCCGGTGCACGGTCACGACGGCTCGTCGCACCGCGGGATGGTCGGCGAGGTGGGCCTCGATCTCCTCGAGTTCGATGCGGCGACCGCGGATCTTGACCTGGTTGTCGGCGCGGCCGAGGAATTCGAGCGTGCCGTCATCGGTCCACCGCGCGAGGTCGCCGGTGCGGTACATGCGTGTCCCGGTGGCATCAAAAGGATTTGCCACGAAGCGGGATGCGGTCAGCGCCGGAGCGTTGACGTAACCGCGGCCCAGCAGGAACCCGGCGGCGTAGAGCTCACCACCGACGCCGGGTGGCACCGGCCGCAACGCATCGTCGAGCACGTAGAGCTGGGTGTGGGGATTGGGCCGCCCGATCGATGTCGCGATCCGCTCGGCAGTGTCGCGGTAGATCACGTGCGAGACACCGATGGTGGCTTCGGCAGGACCGTATCCGTGGTACAGCGTGGTGTCGAGTTGGCGCCGGAACCGGGCGAACAAACCGGGCGTGAGAACTTCGCCGCCGCACCACACGTGCCGCAGGGACACCAGTGCGCTGGTCGCGCCGTCGGCGATGGCGATCCGGTCGAGTTCGAGCAGCGTGTCCAGCATCGAGGACACCAGGTAGACGAACGTGACCCGCTCGGCGGCGATCAGCCCGAGCAGGTACTCCGGATCCCTCTCGGCGTCCGGGGCGGCGATCACGACACGGCCACCACTGATCAGCGGCAGCAGGATTTCGTTGACCGAGATGTCAAAGGACAGCGGGGCTTTGAACAGTGACGCGTCGTCAGGGCCGAAGCCGAGCACGTGGTCACGCTGCCAGAGCAGGCGCTCGGCGATCGCCTCGTGGCGGATCATCGCCCCCTTGGGTGTCCCGGTCGATCCCGACGTGAAGATCACGTAGGCGAGTGCGCCAGGCAGGATGGGCACCTCGGCCACGGTGGTGGGGTCGGTCCCCAGCTCCCAGTCATCGAGATCGACCGCGACGGTGTCGACGTCCCACTCGCTGTCATCGGTGGAGGTGACAACCGCGCATCGCGCGCCGGCGTCGGCGAGCACCTGGCGGCGGCGGTGTGCCGGCCACGTGGGGTCGACGGGAACGAACGCGGTACCGGCCACCATGGCGGCCAGCACGCAGACCACCATCTCGGCGGATCGCGGAACACCGACCGCGACAACATCTTCGGCGCCGAGTCCGCGGGCCAGCAGCGTGGTGGCCAGCTGCGCGGTGCGCGTCTGGAGCTCACAGTAGGTCAGGCGCCGGACACCGTCGACGACCGCCACGGCGTCGGGAGTCTGCCCCCACTGCGCGGCCAGCAGCGCGGGCACGCTCGTGCGCCGATCCGGCGTCGAGTGGTTGTTCCACTGGTCGAGCAGATCGACGACATCCAGCGACTCGGCGGTCACGAGGGAAACCTCTTCTCCAATAACGGTGCGGTGGTTCAGCTGTGGGCGCGCCAGGCGCGCCAGAGCCGCGCGTAGCGGCCGGCGCGGTCGAGCAGTTCGTCGTGGGTGCCGCGCTCGACGATGCGTCCGCCGTCCATCACGAGGATCTGGTCGGCGGTGGCAGCCTGAGAAAGACGGTGCGCGACAACGAGTGTGGTGCGGCCCTCGGTGGCGGCCAGGGCTGCCGCATCGAGCTCACCGGCGGCGGCGCTACCCGCTTCGGCGGTGGCTTCGTCGAGCACGACGACACGAGGGTCGGCGAGCACGAGCCGCGCCAGCGCCAGATGCTGGGCTTGCGCTGCGGTCAACTCGACACCGTGTTCTCCGACGAGGGTGTCCAATCCGTCGTCCAGGCGCTCGACCCAGTCCCGGGCGCCCACCCGGTCGAGGGCGCCGAGCACCTGCTGGCGGGACGCCCGGGGGTCGGCCAGATGCAGATCGTCTTCGACGGTGCCCGAGAACACGTGGACTTCCTGGGTGACGGTGGCCACCCAGTGGCGGAGTTGGTCGTCGGCGATGTCGGGCACGGACACGCCGCCGATGAGGGTCTGTCCTCGGTCGGGCAGGAACAACCCGGCGATCACCGCGGCCAGCGTGCTCTTGCCGGCACCGGTGGTGCCTACCAGTGCACATCGGGTCCCGGCCGGGATCGAGAGCGACACGTCCTGCAAGACCAGCGGACCGGACCCGTACCGGAAGGACACGTCGCGGACCTCGACGTCGGCCGAGGTGGGCTCGGCAGTCGGTGGCTGCGGTGCGTCGGTGGCGGTGGGCCGCAGATCAAGGACGCCGACGAGACGGGCCAGACACGCAGCGCCCGCCTGGATCTCGTCGAAGTTGTACATCATCATCCCGATCGGGTTGAACAGGCGGTGGAACATCAGCGCCGCAGCGGTGGTCTGTCCGACCGTCACGGCGCCGCTGCGGACCAGCAGGAAACCGACGACCAGAGTGGCCGCGAGGCCGATGAATTCAGCCCGGTTGACCCGACCGACGAACCGGGTGAACAGACCGAAGACCGTGATCTCGCAGTCCCGGGCTCGCGCTGAGGCGTTCTCGATGCCGCGCAGGTGCTCGGCGTGGATCTCATACGCGTCGATGGTGCGTGCGCCTTGAATGGATTCGACAGTGGCCTGGGCGCGTTCGGCCAGCGCGATGCGCTGCTGCGCGTACAGCGGCGCCGAACGGGGCAGGTACCACAGCAGCCCGGCGATGTAGGCCGGAATGCACAGTGCCCCGGCCAATCCGAGCCGCCAATCGATGCCCGCCATCCCGACCACGGTGACGATGCCGAGAAAGAACGCGTTGAGCATGTCGGGCAGCACCTGCGAGACGGCTTTGGCGACTGCTGCCACATCGGCGCCGACCCGCGACAGCAGATCCCCGCGGCCGCTCTCCTCGATCGTCGTCGCGGGCAGATCCAAGGCGTGGCGCAGGACGTCTTCGCGCAGGTCTGCGACCGCGGACTCGCCCAGCCGCGCGATGAGGTACGTCGACAAGCCTGTGCCGAGCCCGCCGATCACCGCGCTCACGCCGATCACGACCGCGAGCCCGACGAGCCCAGCAGAGCGTCCGTCGTCGATGCGATCGATCAGTGAGCCCAGCAGGTAGATCGGCACGGTCGATGCCGCGGCGGCGGCCAGTCCGACCACGAGCGCCGCGGCAGTGGCGGCCCTGCGCCTGCGTGCTTCGCCGGTGAGCCAGTGCCAGGTCCGCCGCATCGAAGCGACGGGCAGCACCGGCGGTGTCGTCGAGGTGCTGATCGTCATCGCGCCACCAGCTCGCGATATCCGTCATGGGAGTCGACGAGGTCGTCGTGGGTACCCTCGCCGCGCACGCGGCCGTCGTCGACGATGATCACCCGGTCGGCGGCGGCGAGCAGGGCCGGGCTGGACGTGAATACGATCGTGGTGCGCCGACGGGCGACCCGCAGGGCGCGGATGCCCTCGGCGATGGCCTGCTCGGTGACGGCGTCGACAGCGGTGGTCGGGTCGTGCAGCACCAGGACGGCGGGGTCGGCGGCCAGCGCCCGGGCCAGCGTCCACCGCTGGCGTTGCCCGCCCGACAGGCTGGCGCCTCGCTCGATCACCCGGTGCGCGAGCCCGTCGGCATGCTGGTCGACCACATCGCCCGCGCAGGAGGCGATCAACGCCGCGGCGATCGCGTCGGTGTCGGCACCAGACACCGTGAGATTGGATTCCAATGTGCCGCTGAACAGGTCACCGCGGTGGGCTTCGACGATCAACGCCTGGCGGCGTTGTCCGTAGGGGATGTCGCGTAGGGCGCGGCCCCCGATACGCACGGTCAGGGCGGTGTCGCGAGCGTTGTCGGTCAGCACGTCCATCAATGCCGCGGCGTCACGGGCGTCGGCCGCCAGCACCGCCACCATCTCGCCGGGGTGGGCGCGGAAGGTGAGGCGTCCGGTGTCGTCGAGCACGTCGAGGACGGGGCCGTCGGGTGGGGTCGGATCGTCGGACACGGGACCGGCCGGCCGACGTGCGGGCGCGGACAGCACGTCGGCGACCCGGTTCGCCGACGCCCGCGCTTCGGCCACCGAGCTCGGCAGGGTCGCGAGCACCGAGAAGGGCTCGGCGAGGAACTGAGCGAGTCCGATCACCGTGATCAGCGCTCCGAGGGTGAGGTCACCGGCGAGAGCGAAGTACGCGGCTGCCACCGCGACGGCCATCGCGCTGAGCGCACCCGCGGCGGCGGCCGCGCCGGCGTGGGCGCTCTCCATCCGGGATGCGTGCAGCGTCGCGACCAGTGACCGCCGGCTCGCGACCCGGTACCGGTCCGCCGCGTGGCGCTGCGCGCCGATGCCCTGCAGGGGGCGTTGCCCGCTGATGAGATCGGTGGCGAGCGCTGTGGCGCGGCCGATCTGTGACTGCTGTTCCTCGACGCGGCGGGCGATGATCGGCGCGGTGAGTTGCAGCCCGATCATCACCACCGGCACACCGACGAGGACCATGACGCCCAGGGGGGCGTCGATGTGCAGCAGGACGGCGCCGCACGCGACGGTGGCGACAGCCGCGCCGACCATCCGGGGAACGTAGTCGAGCAGATACGCGGTCTCCTCGGCGTCGGTCGACGAGATCGAGAGCAGTTCTCCCGCTTGGTAATCGGTGACCATGCCGCGGGGATCGAGGATCCGCCGGCACAACTCGACGCGCAGCAGGTGACCTTCCTGGGCGATGGCGGCCATCAGCATGCGGGCGCCGAGGCGATAGACGGTGGTCAGCATTACGAACAGGGCGGCCAGCGCCGCGATCCACCCCACGATGGCGGCGATCGATCCGGTGGCCACGGCGCGGTCGACGATGACGCCGATCAGGATCGGGACGGCGACCTCGCAGAGCTGGTGGGCGGCGATGAGCACAGAGCCGCCGGCGAGCCGGCCGCGCTGCCGCGCGACGGCGCGGCGCAGGACCGCCGATCCTGACCAGCGCTGCGGTGTCGGCGCGCTCACGCCCGCGCGGACTCGGCGCGGTCCATCTGCTCCCGCAGCGATTTCGGCCGCATGTCGGTCCAGTTCTCCTCGACGTAAGCCAGCGCGCTGTCGCGATCGGTACCGTCGGGTCCGCCGAACACGGTCCGCCATCCGGCTGGGACGTCGGCGAACGTCGGCCAGAGGGAATACTGTTCTTCGTCGTTGATCAGGACCAGGAAGCGGCCGTTCGGATCGTCGAAAGGATTGCTGGACAACGTCTTCTCTCTCTCGTGATGATCCCGTGTGGTCTCGGCTCCCCGCAGCAGGGCGGGGGACCGACCGACGGAATGCTATCAAAGGTTAGGCTAACCATAGACAGCTACATCAGTGGGCTAGCCGGAACCCGGGAGGTCGTCGTGCGCGTGGTCATGTTCGGTTATCAGACGTGGGGCCATCGCACCCTGCAGGCGCTACTCAAGTCGCGCCACGACGTCGAGCTGGTGGTGACGCATCCAACGAGTGAGCAAGCCTACGAATCGATTTGGGCGGACTCGGTGGAAGACCTGGCGCGCAGCGAGGGAATCGAGGTGCACCTGGCGAGACGCCCCGACGCGGCGTTGATCGACCGGGTGCGCGCCGTGGACCCCGACGTGATGGTGGCCAACAACTGGCGCACCAAACTGCCGCGTGAGCTGTTCGGGATCCCGCGGCTGGGGACGGTGAACCTGCACGACTCGCTGCTGCCGCGCTTCACCGGTTTCTCGCCGGTCATCTGGTCGCTGATCAGCGGCGCCTCGCACACCGGTCTCACCGCGCATCTGATGGACGACGAACTGGACACCGGTGCCGTGCTGGTGCAGCGGGCGGTGGAGATCATGCCGACGAGCACCGGCACGAGCCTGGTCTACGACACCCTCGATCTGGTGCCCGAGGTTCTGGAAGCCGCTCTCGACGGGCTGGAGCATCAGAGCGTGGCACCGGTGCCGCAGGACCTCGCGGATCGCACGTTCTTCCACAAGCGCACCGAGCAGGACAGCCTGATCGACTGGCGCTGGCCGGCGGCCGACATCGAACGCTTCGTTCGGGCCCTGTCGGACCCATATCCCAACGCCTACACCTTCTTTCGCGGGCAGCGACTGCGCGTGATCGCGTCTCATGTGTCGCGGTGTGTGTACGGTGGCATGCCGGGGCGGGTGTTCATCGAAGAGGACGGCGGCATGGTCGTCGTCGCCGGCGCCGAGGCCTATCGCGGGCAGTCCAGAGGTCTGGTGATCGACGTGGTCCGCACCGAGGACGGCGTGAATCATCGCGCGCTGGACTTCTTCGGCCGGGGCGGGGGATACCTCACCGATCGACCGTGAGGTAGGGCGAGGCGCGGGGCACGATCAGTGGTGTTCCGGTCTGCGGGTCGTCGATGATCTGGCAGGACAACCCGTAGACGTCGGCGATCAACTCCGCTGTCACCACGGTGCGCGGGTCCCCGTGGTCGACGATGCGACCCGCTTTCATCACGACGATCTCGTCGGCGTACCGGCACGCGTGGTTGAGATCGTGCAGCACGGCGACCACCGTGTGACCGTGGGTTCGGTTGAGCATCGCGAACAGATCGAGCAATTCGACCTGATGGGCGATGTCGAGGTAGGTGGTCGGTTCGTCGAGCAGCAGCACGGGGGTCTGCTGCGCCAGCACCATCGCGACCCACACGCGTTGGCGTTGCCCCCCCGACAGTTCGTCGACGAACCGGTCGGCCAGTTCGCTCACTCCGGTCAGGGTCATCGCCTCGGTGACCGCCTTCTCGTCGTCGACAGACCACTGCCGCAACAACTTCTGGTGGGGGAACCGGCCGCGCGCGACGAGATCGGCGACCGTGATGCCCTCCGGCGCGATCGAGGTCTGGGGGAGCAGACCCAGCCGCCGCGCCACCTCCTTGGTGTGCATGGTCGCGATGTCGGTGCCGTCGAGGACGACTCGGCCGGCGGCTGTGCGCAACAGCCGCGCCAATCCGCGCAGCAGCGTGGACTTTCCGCACGCATTCGGGCCGACGATCATCGTGATGCGGCCATCGGGGATCGCGAGGGTGAGGTCGGCGACGATCGCGGTGTCGCCATAACTCAGCGACACGTTGTCGGCACCCAGTCGGCTGTCAGTCATGGTTCACCGCTTCCGTGCTTGGGTGACGAGGAGGTAGATGAGGTAGCAGCCGCCCAGCGAGACCGTGACGACGCCGACGGGTAACTCGTTGTCGGAGAACAGCTGCTGGGCGATGACATCGCTGACGAGGAGCAGCGCCGCGCCCATGGCCGCGGCGGGGACGAGCGCCACCCCGGGGCTCGCGGTCAGACGCCGGGCCAACTGGGGCGCGGCGAGCGCGATGAAGGTGATCGGTCCGGCAGCCGCGCACGCGACGGCCACCAGCCCCACGCCGACGACGAGGTAGGCGACTCGCGCGCGGTCGGGTCGCAGCCCCAGCGCTCCTGCGGCGTCGTCGCCGAGCTGCAGAACGGGCAGCTGGGGACCGAGGGCGATGAGAGCTGCCACCAGCAGTGCCACGCAGACGGTCATCGGAACCACCTGCGACCAGCTCAGGCCGCTCAATGTGCCCTGCTGCCACACCGCTGCGGTGACCGCGGTGTGATGGTCGAGCTTGATCACGATCCACTGGTTGACGGAGTTCAGCACCGCCCCGACCGCGATGCCGACGACGATCAGCCGATACCCGGCGACCCCCCGCTGGAAGGACAGCGCGTAGACGAGCACCGCGGTCGCCAGGCCACCGATCAGGGCGCCCACGGCGACGGCGTAGTAACCACTTCCGAGCGTCACGAGCACGGCGAGGGCGCCCGTGTAAGCGCCGAAGTTGACACCCACGATCTCTGGACTACCCAGCGGATTGCCGGTGACCGCTTGAAAGATGGCTCCCGACAGGCCAAGTGCCGCACCCACCAACAGGGCCATCAGCATGCGCGGCAGTCGCCATTCGAGGACGACCACCCGGTCGAACGATGTGTTGGATCCGGTCAGCACCGACAGCACATCCATCGGCGCCACGGTGTACTTACCGAGGCCGACCGCGAGCACCGCGGTCACTGCGACGGCGATCAGCAGCAGCGTCACGGTGATGACGGCGCGCCGGGATGCGCGGACCACGACGGCACCGATGCCGAGCGTGACGTGCGGGCGGCCGGCTGAGCGGGCGTGGGTGGTCATGAGCGGTCGGCCCCGCGTCTGCGGATCAACCAGATCAGCACGGGCGCCCCGACGAACGCCGTGACAATGCCCGCGGGCAGCTCGGACGGCGCGATCACCACGCGTCCGACGATGTCGGCAGCCAACAGCACCACTGGGGCCACGACCACGGAGTAGGCGAGGATCCACCGCCAGTCGGGCCCGGTGAACCGGCGGACCGCGTGCGGCACCATCAGGCCCACGAAACCGATCGGCCCCGCGCCGGCGGTGGCGGCCCCGGCGAGCAGCGTCACGGCCACCAGGCTGAGCACCTGCGTCCGAACGACGTTGCCGCCCAGGCTCGTCGCGAGGTCGTCACCGACCGCGGTGATGTTCAGCGAGCGGGCGACGATCAAGCTCAAAATCGCGCCGACGGCGATGAACGGGCTGATCGCCAGGGCGACGTCGAGCGGGCGGCCGTCGAGTGCCCCGGCGTCCCAGAAGCGCATGTTGTCGAACGCCCGCGGGTACCGCAGCCGAACCGCGAATCCGAGGCCGTCCATGACCGCGCCGATCGCGACGCCGGCGAGCAGCACGCGGACGGGGGTGGCGGCGGCACGGCCGGCCATCCCGATCAGGTACACGAGCAGCATCGCGAACAGTGCGCCGGCGAACCCGAACCAGATGTAGGTCCAGATGCCCTGCAGCCCGAGCAGTGCGATCGCCGTGACGATGAACAGCCCCGCACCGGCATTGATGCCCAGGACTTCGGTGTCGCCGAGCGGATTCCGCCCCACGCCCTGAATCAGGGTGCCGGACAACCCGAGTGCGATACCAACGAGGACAGCGAGCACGGTGCGCGGGATGCGCAGATCGCGCACGATCCACTCCTGGCCGGTAGTGGACCCACTGGTCAGCGCCTGCCATACCGTGCCGAGCGAGACGTGCTGGGTGCCGACGGCCAGGCTCAGCACACACAGCACACCGAGAAGCGCGGCCGCGACGGCGAGTCCGAGGCCGTTCCTGCGGGCCGAGACCCGGCGCGGACGCGACGGGGGCGCGGGGCGCACCGGGGCATCGACCACCACGCCGCTACAGCCCGATCCGTTCGCAGACCTCGTCGAACTCCTCGAAGGCGACCTTCTCGTCCTTGCCCGCGGCCAGAGCCCGTTCGTAGACGATCAGCGCTTCGTCACCGGCCTCCTCGAACCGCGCGTCCCAGCGCTCGGAGTCGACCCGCCAGTACCCCGTGATGTCGTAGTCGTCGCGCTGCCACCCCAGCGAGCGCAGGTACTTGCGCACGGCCCGGGATTCGGCGGCCTCGCCGGCGAACCAGCAGTACCCACGGCTCGGTGGCATCGGCACCGCGCGCACGGCGTGCGCCAGCACGCTGGGGCCCAAACCGTTGCCGGTGCCGAGGTACGGCAGCACGGTGACGTCGTCGCGCCGGGGGAGGTAAGCGAGGTCGTCGGCGGTCAGCACCTCGGCGACGACGATGGCTGGTCTGTTGCTGGGCAATTCCTCGATGATGCGGGCCGCCGCCGGTAGACCGGACAGGTCGGTGACCACGAGCTGCCACCGGGCGTCAGCCGGAGGGCGGTACCACGCCCGGGCGTGATCGAGAATCACCCGCTGCCCGGGCGTGGCAGTCCTCGCCCAGGCCGATCCGGGGCCGTCGCGATGCACGGCGATGTCGACAGTGAGCAGCGCACCCGCCTGGTGGCGGACGGAATAGTTGCGCCCCTCGCCGTCCGGGTGGTCCCTGGGTGAGAAGTAGACCCCGACCGCGGAGTCGGCGTCCGGCCTGACCTGCAGCGCCTCGGGATCGTCGACATGCAGGACGATCCGTCGCAGCCGGCTGCTCAGTGCGCGACTGTCGATGACAGAGGCGTAGGAGTGCGACACATAAGTGAGGCTAACCTATGTTGATCACGCGGCGTTCGGCCCCTGGAGAACCGACGGTATGCTGACGCCGGGCGCGCAGGACCGCCCGACGTCCGCTCGAAGAGGCTCAGCCTCCCTGCAGCACCACCGATCGGCCCCACCTCTTCTCGTGCCCGACCTCGCGGACGCCGGGCCTCTCGAGAGGAGGCCGCTATGGCCAGCGCACTACCCGACAATCCCTCGTTGCCCCGACTGCGTGCCGATGCCCGCGACCTGCAACAGCGCGCCCGGGCGGGCGACGCCGACGCCGAATCCTTCATCCGTCGCCACCATCCCCGCCCGGAGGCGGCCCTGCAGCGTGCCGGCGGCTGCGCCCTCCACGACGCCCACCTGGCGGTCGCCCGCCGGTACGGGTTCCCGGGCTGGCCGGACCTCGTGCACTACCTCGAGACGGCGGGCGCCCTGAGTGTCGATCCGAGCGCCGTCGACGAGACCTCGCTCGAAGCGGCGGACCGGTTCTGCGCCCTGGCTGTGTTGACCTATACCGCCCACGATGCCCCGCCGCGCTGGGCGCAGGCCGCCGACATTCTCGCAGCCACCCCCGGAGTTTCGGGCGAGCACATGTGGGCCGCGGCGGCGGCCGCAGACGTCGACGCTGTGCGCCGCCATCTCCGCGCCGATGCCGCGACGGCCCGCGCGACCGGCGGACCGTTGCGCTGGACGCCGCTGATGTACCTGTGCTACTCGCGGGTGCCCGTGGACCGGAGTGTCGACGAGATCCTCACCGCTGCAACGCTGTTGCTGGATGCGGGCGCAGATCCGAACACCGGGTACCTCTGGCGCGGCATGGCTCCGCCGTTCACGGCGCTCACCGGTGTCTTCGGAGAGGGCGAGCAGGGGCCGCGGCGGCAACCGCGCCACCGCTACGCCACGGAGCTCGCGGCCCTGCTACTGGATCGCGGCGCGCATCCCGTCGATCAGCAGGCGTTGTACAACAGGATGTTCCGGCCAGACGACACGCATCTGGAGACCCTGTTCGACCATGGATTGGCCACCGCCGGCCCCAGTCCGTGGGAACGTCGACTGGGGGTGGCGCTTCCGAGCCGCGAGCAGATGTGGCGTCAGCAGGTGCAGTGGGCGGCCGAGCACGGTTTCACCGACAGGCTGGCACTTCTCGAACGGCACGGCATCGACGTGTCCGGCTTCCAAAATGCCGAAGACGTGAGTGCGCCCGTCTCGCCGGCCGACCCGAATGGCCGCGACGATTCCGGGGCCACGCCGCTGCATCACGCCGCCTGGTCGGGTGACCTCGCGCTCATCGAGCACCTGCTCGCCGCCGGTGCCGACCCGTCGGCGGTCGACGATCGCTTCGGGACCACACCGCAGGTGTGGGCCGAACACGCCTATCAGACCGAGGCCGCGGAGCTGCTCAGCCGGCGCTCTCCCGGCTGAGGAGTTGCCATTGCCGGGCTGCGATGAGTTCCGGCACCAGAACCTCTGTCAACAGCGCGACGTCGTCGTCGGTGTCCCCCGGGTACCGCAGCACGTAGCTCGCCCCGGGTACGTCGCCGCCGACCCCGACGACGGTGCTGCCCCGCGCGGTCGTCCACTCGGCCAGCTGCGCTTCCCACGGGGAACCGGCGAACACGAGCAGGCGGTAGTCGGTCGTCTTGGTCAGATAGACGTCGACGTGGCTCCAATCGCCGGTCTCGCACGCTGCGGCCGGTAGGCGTGGCCCTTCGCGCACCATGAGCGCGCCCTGCTGAGCCGAGCAGAACCGGTGTGCCGGCGCGGCGAGGTAGGTGCCCGACGGGCCGAGCAGAAGGTCGGAAATCTCAGGCAACCAATCGGTTTCGCTGTCGAGCAGGTACGTGCTCGCTGCGGCCGCACCGTCGACCGCCGCCGCGAGCGCGGCGGTATCGGTGCCGACCAGGTGGCATTCCAGGGCCAGGAGCAGGGCGAGGGTGTGCTGGTAGCTGCGACAGGCGACGCCACCGTGTTCGACGTCGGCCTCGAGCGCGACGACGGCATCGCAGCGCTCGGTGAGCGCGGGACCGGGCGCGTTGGTCAGCGCGACGGTCGTCGCACCGCCGGGCAGTCGCGCCAACGCACCCAGAGTCTCGGCCGAACTGCCGCTCGCCGAGGTCGCCACGACCAAAGTCCTCGGACCCCAGTCCGGCAGCAGCGCCGACGAGGCGAGTTCCGCGGCGGCCACCACGCCGCGCGACCGCAAGCGGGCGGCGGCCACGGTGCCCGCGTACGCCGAGGACCCCATACCGAGCAGCACGACCTTCTCGGTGTCGGCCGGTACCACGCCCGCCCACGGATTGCCTTCGGCCAGCATCAGGGCCAAGCGCGACAACACCTCGGGTTTGCGTGTCAGGTCGGTCTTGAACGCATCGGGCTTCACAGTCGCTCCCGGTCGTCGAGGAGGGCGGGCAAGGCGGCGTCGGGAACGTACATCCACCGCGGAAGATGTTGTGCCGCATAGATCATCTCGCGCATCACCTGGATCAGGCGCAGCGCGCGTAGCGGACGTGGGTCGAACAGGTGTCCCTGTCCTGCGGCGCGCAGCCGGGTTGCGTAGGCGTCGAGGAAGACCCTGCGTGTCGCCCCTTCCACCGCGCGGAGCGCACCGGTGTCCAGATCGGTGTACCGGCGGGCGACGATCGCCACGTGCGCCAGAGACTGCACCATTCCGGCGACGTCCACGGCAGCCGGGATGGGGCGGGTCCGCTCGATCGCGTTCAGCACCGGGTTGCCGTCGAAGTCGGTGACGAACAGCTCGTCACGGCTGCGCAGTATCTGTCCGACGTGCAGATCGCCGTGCCCGTCGAGAACCGTGGTGTCCGTCAGCGACGTCAGGACCGCGAGTTCCTCCACCACCTCCCTCCGACGGGCCCGCAGCACCGTCGAACTCTCGGAATCTGCAACATCGCACGCTGTTTCGAGGGTTGCAGTGGCCGCTTCGTGCCACCGCTGCGTGTCGGCGGAGGTGGCGGTGGATCCGGTGGCCGCCAGGGCGGCGTGCATGTCGGCGATCAGCACCCCGAGCCGGTGGGCGGTCGGCGCAGTCGCCGCCGGATCGGCGGCGAGCGTCGCGGCGGTCGTCATCTCCACCGCCCACGTCCACCCGTCGACCGCCCCGGGCAGATATTCGTCGACGTAGGCCGCCAGCGTTTCCGCCCCGTCGGGTGGCTGCCAGGTGACCAATCCCCACGGTTGGGGAATGCCGGCGAAACCCGCGTCGCGGAGTACGGCGACACGCCGTGGCGCCGGATGGGGGCCCTCCTGCAGATGGACCGCCCACTTCACCACAGCCCGGTCGTCGACGATCACCGACTCGTTGGTCTGGTCCACGACGATCGCACGTTCGCCCTCGAGTGGCCGAGCCGCCCACGACTGCACCCGGAAGTGTCCCACCTGTCGCGTTCCTGGCTGCGCTGCAAGCACTTTCAGCAATGCCGCCGATGTCCCCTCGCCAGGTCGCGCGCGACGCCAGCCGCCCCGATAGCACATCGGCACCGCTGACAGGGCGGGACCGTCCGACACGACCGCCAGCCGGTGCTCGTCGGACAGGTCCAGCCAGTCCAGCAGATCAGGCGGCGTGCTCACCGGTGGGCGTGACCCACCTGCTCGATGACGTCGGCGCCGCGCCGCAGCCCGTCTCGCGCCCGGATCTGTGCGCCGAGGCCGGCAAGGCGGTCACGCAGTGTCGTGTCGGCGAGCAGGCGCTCCACGGCGTCGGTGAGTTCGCCGTCGGTGAATCCGTACGTGTCGAGCCGGACTCCGAAACCCAATTCGTCGACGCGTTGCGCGTTCTCGTACTGGTCCCAGAACAACGGCAGGACGATCAACGGCTTGCCGAAGTGCAGCGTCTCGGTCACGGTGTTGTTCCCGCCGTGTGAGATGACCAGGTCCACCTGGGGGATGACCTTGGTCTGTGGCAGCATCTGCGCACCGACCATGTTGTCGGTCAACGTAATTCGATCCGCCTGCGGGCCCTTGCTGACGATGAAGCGGTGCCTGGTGGTGCCGAGCACGTCGACGAGCCGCTGCATGAGGTCGACGTCGGCACCGCCGAGGGAGCCCAGCGACAGGTAGATCAGCGCGCTGTCAGCGGGCCGGTCGGCCACCTCGGCCGGCAGGTCGTAGGCATCGTCGGTCTCGCGGACGCTGGAGTCCATCCGAGTCCAGGTGTCGCCGAGCGGGCGCCTGTCCACGTAGTCCGCTTCGGCGGGATAGACGTAGAGGTTGGCGGCGTTGTCGCGCGGCATGAACTCGAGGTCGGGGAGTGCCGGGGCGCCCTGTTCTCGGACCCAGGAATCGAACTCCGTCCACATCGGCCGCAGTGTCCGCTCGAATTCTGTTCGGTACGAATGCCATTGGTCGGAGTCGTCGCTGGGCAACCCGGAGAAGGGCGGCGGCACGTCGGGGCCGGGGATCTCCAACGGGCTGCAGGACACGATGCGCACGAACGGAACCCCGGCCGTCACCAGCGCCGGGAACAGGACCACGTTGTCCTCGACGATGACGTCGGGCCGGTGCGCGGCAATGATGTCCCGCAATCGCGGTTCGCAGTACCTCGCCCCGTCGATGAGTGCCTGGTACGTCGGCTGGATGAAGGTCGACAGTTGCTCGATCGTGGGCTTGCGGAACTCGGGCGCCGTCTCGGCGATGAACTGGGTCCAGAAGGCGCCGGCGTCCTCGTCCGCCGCATCCGGTGCGGGCTCGGCGAGGTCGACGAGTTCCTCCACGAACCCGAACGGAGCGATCTTCCCGGCCCACGAGCTCTCGGCGGCGAAGATGATCCGGTGGCCGCGGTCGCGCAGGATCGACGCCAGGCCGATGCACTGATTGGTCGGTCCGTAGGCCGACTCCGGCCAGAACATGATCGTCAGTGGGTGCGATGCCATGTCAGAGAAGGTACCTCCGGTCCCCCGTGAGACGTCGAGGATGCCTATCGCCGATGTCCAGGAGTTATAGGAGCGGGTCGCCCTTTGCATAGGAATCGGCAATCGTCTCTCCACGACGAGCCGACCGGGGAACGGGTTTAATGACGAGTCAGCGGACACGACGTCCGCAGACGGAAGGACGTACATGTCGACCATCACCACGCCCGACGGCGTCGAAATCTATTACAAGGACTGGGGGTCGGGGCAACCGATTGTGTTCAGTCACGGCTGGCCGCTGTCGTCCGATGACTGGGATGCCCAGATGATGTTCTTCCTCGGACACGGCTACCGTGTCGTCGCGCACGATCGGCGCGGGCACGGCCGCTCCTCCCAGGTCGGCGACGGTCACGACATGGACCACTACGCCGACGATCTCGCCGCGGTGGTGGAGCAACTCGACCTGCGGGATGCGGTCCACGTGGGGCACTCCACAGGAGGCGGCGAGGTGGTGCGCTACCTGGCGCGTCATGGTGAGCAGCGGGCCGTCAAGGCGGCGTTGATCGCCGCGGTCCCCCCGCTGATGGTGCAGACCGACGCCAACCCGGGGGGGTTGCCGAAGTCGGTGTTCGACGATTTCCAGACACAGGTGGCCACCAACCGGTCGGCGTTCTACCGGGCCGTGCCAGAGGGGCCGTTCTACGGCTTCAACCGGGACGGGGTCGAATCGATCGAGGCCGTGATCGCCAACTGGTGGCGGCAGGGCATGATGGGCGGCGCCAAAGCCCACTACGACGGGGTGGTCGCCTTTTCCCAGACCGACTTCACCGAGGATCTGCGCGGCATCCAGCTGCCCGTGCTGGTGATGCATGGCGACGACGACCAGGTGGTTCCATACGCGGACGCCGGGCCGTTGTCGGCGGCTCTGCTGCCCAACGGAACCCTGAAGACCTACGCGGGATATCCGCACGGCATGCCGACCACGCACGCCGATGTGATCAACGCGGACCTGCTCGAGTTCATCAGATCCTGAGCGCCGACGCGCTCTACCCCCCTTGCTCCTTCTTTCCAGGAGGTTTCTTTGGCGACCCCTACTGTCGTCCTCGTCCACGGTGCCTTCGCCGACGCATCGAGCTATTCGCCCGTCACGGGTGCGCTGCTGGACGCAGGGCAACCGGTGCTTGCAGTGGCAGTGCCCAACCGAGGCCTTCTCGATGACGCAGCCGCCGTCCGGTCCGTTGTCGAAAGCATCGCCGGGCCAGTGCTTCTCGTGGGTCATTCCTACGGCGGTGCGGTGATCACCGTGGCCGGTGCGGCGAGCAACGTGGTGGGACTGCTCTACCTCGCGGGTTACGCGTTGGAGGAGGGGGAAAGCCTGGCCCAGTTGCAGGGCGGGTTCCCAGACTCCGATTTGCCGGCCGCGCTCGTGCAACGGGCCTTTCCCGCATCGGGCGACACGCCCGGTGGAGTGGACGTCACAGTCGATCCAGCCCGGTTCCCAGCAGTGGTGGGTGCGGACGTGGACCCGAAGCTGATGGCGGTGCTCGCCGTGTCTCAACGGCCTCTGGCGGCTGTTGCGTTCACAGAACCCGCTTCGGTGGCCGCCTGGAAGTCGCGGCCCACCTGGGCGGTGGTGTGTACGTCGGACACAGCCGTCAACCCGGAGGTACAGCGATTCGGATATGAGCGGGCGGGGGCGACAGTCAGTGAGATCGACTCATCGCATCTGGTGATGCTGTCGCATCCCGACGAGGTCGTCGCTCTGATCGTCACCGTCGTGACGTCGTTGACACGCTGAACGGGTCAGCGCCGCCAGAAGTCGAATCGGTCGCGGCCCGGACGGAATCCGGCAGCTT
Organism: Mycolicibacterium sp. 018/SC-01/001; assembly: GCF_007096635.1. Lineage (GTDB taxonomy): Bacteria > Actinomycetota > Actinomycetes > Mycobacteriales > Mycobacteriaceae > Mycobacterium. Next base: position 79,991 of record NZ_VKAA01000020.1, on the reverse strand, counting down.
CCACGATGTCCACAGCGGTCTCGAACCGATTGCCGACGTGCGTGGGCTGGTGAGCGTCACTGCCGAAAGACACTGCGGCTCCGCCTTCTTGCCACCACCATCGCACGAGATCGACCGATGCCAGCGGTGACTTGGTGTTGATCTCGAGTGCTCGCTCTGTTCCGGCGAGCGTGCGGAACACCGTCCGGTAGTGCTCCTCGAAATCGGTCTCGGTGTAAGCGCCGACCCGGTCGGCGGGCCAGTAGCGACGCGGGTAGTCGCAGTGCGCGAGCACGGTGAACACATCGGATTGCTCGATCAACGCCACCATGTCGGTGAAGTAGCGCTGCACGAGGTCGTGCGGGTCGTGCTCGGCGAACAACTGCCGCGTGATCCCCTCGAGCCGGCCGGCCACAGGAATTCCGTGCAGGCTGCCGAGCACGCGGTCGAACCGGCCGGCCGCGAGCACTGCGGCCACGCTGCTGGAGAACCAATGTGGCTCTCCGGCTTCGATTCCCGACAGAATCCGCAGATCGGGGAACATCTCGCGGCAGCGCTCGACGTCTGCGAGATAGCCCTCGATGTCGAGCGGCGCGACGCGGCGGCGAGTGCCGACGGTCAGGCCCGCGGCGCCGGCGTCGCCGTCACCCCACTCGGTGAAATCCACATGCTCGGTGAAGGCGACCGCCGGAACACCCCGATCCACCGCGTGGCGGCAGGTGGCCTCCATCGTCGTCGTCTCGGCAGTGTCCCAGGACCACCGGGTGTGCACGTGGTTGTCGGAGGGCAGCATCAGTCGGTGCGGACCCCGCGGCCGACCTGGCCCTCGACCGCTTCGCGCTTGATGCGGTCGAATTGTGCACCCATTGCTTCCGCCAGCGCGGTCGCTCCCGACAGCGGGCGCACCATCACCATGAGGTCGTCGATGAGCCCGTTGCCGTCCACGTGGATGAAGTCACATCCGGTGATCTTCTTCCCGCCGACGGTCGCCTCGAACACGAGCGCGTGGTCGGGGCTGGCCGGATCGCCGATTTCGCGAACGTAGCGGAAGTCCTCGAACACCCGCATGACCGCACGCAGGATCGCGGCGGTCATCGGCTTGCCGGGGTAGGGCTTGAACGCGACGGGGCTGGTGAAGACGACGTCGTCGGCGAGCAGCGCTTCGATGGCGGCCTCGTCGCGGGCTTCGACGGCCTGGCGGAAGGGATGCATACCTACAGACCGTAGCCAACGCGCGCGACGCGACCACGGTCACCCGGTCCGGCTCTGCCCGCTTTGGCACCGGTCGATGCCGATCGCGATCGCGTCCGCGAACGCCGAGAGGGCCTCGTCGTGCTCATGGCGGAAGGTGTCACCGGTCGTCGAATAGAGCAGGATCGTGCCCAGTCGGCGGTCGGCGACGCTCAGCGGCGCGGTGATGACAGAGCGCACCCCCTGTTGGCGGGCGTGCGTCATCCAGTCCGCCCATTCGGCGCGGGTCACCGAGCTCTGCGTGCGCCGCACACACCGGTGAGCCCAGCCGCTGGCACACGGGTTGTGCGGATGCTGATCGTGCAGCGCGGTGAGGTGCTCGGCGACGTGATCGCTGCCGGCGGAGGTGATCCGCCGTCCGTCGGTCGCCATCAGCGCGATACCGCACCCGGTGGTTCCTGGCACGATGCGCGCGCCGTCGCGAGCCACTGCCCGTAACAGTGACATCACCGGTGACGGTATCGGCACCACGGTGGTTTCGGGCGTCCGGGGACGCATCAGTCCGGTTCTCATGGGGCCACCTCGGGTCGACGTCATCGACGGAGCCGCTACCCGAGCGGCTGCTGCGCAAACGTCTGGCATCGACCGCAGGAACTCGGTTTAGCGCCCTCCACGCGGGTATCTCGGCGTTACCGCCGGCGCTGCGCCGCCCTCTCGTCGGCCGGTGATCCGTTTCCGAACTTTCGATGTGGAGTCGACTCAATGTTCCGACATACCGATTACCTGCAATTCGACGTCAAGCCCGAAAAGCCGGACCCCGTCTACGCCCGTAAGTTGCAAGAACTGCTCGGCGGCGCGTTCGGCGAGATGACCGTGACCATGCAGTACCTGATGCAGGGCTGGAACTGCCGCATGAAGGGCAAGTACAAGGACCTGATCATGGACGTGGCGACAGAGGAGATCGGCCACGTCGAGATGATCGCGACGATGTGTGCACGGTTGCTGGAAGGTGCTCCGGCCACCGACGCCACCGAGAACGCCCTGGGCGATCCGGTGGTCGCGGCGGTGATGGGCGGAATGGATCCCCAGCAGGCCATCATGTCCGGTGGGGCACCGACGCTGTCGGACAGCCAAGGGTCACCGTGGAACGGGAAATTCATTGTGGCGTCGGGAAATCTGCTGGCCGACTTCTACGCCAACGTCGCTGCTGAGGCGCAGGGCCGAGTGCAGACGGCGCGGCTGTGGCACATGACCGACGATCCCGGTGTCAAGGCGATGTTGAAGTTCAATCTCGCGCGCGACACCTATCACCAGAACATGTGGCTGTCCGCGATCGAGGAACTGCAAGCAGATGGATTGGAAGCCGTGGTGGCCCCCAACGACCTGTTCGACGAGGAGTACGACGAGCACGCCAGCACACTGTGGCACCTGTCCGACGGCGCCGACGCCGACAAGGGCCGGTGGGCGCACGGACCGCTGCCCGACGGCCGTCACACCGGCAAGTTCCTCGCCGATCCGCAGCCACTCGGTGACCTGCAGTCCGGACCACCGCCGGACCCGAAGCTCTACTGCACCTACGACGGCGCGATGGGTGAGCCGCGCACGCCTGCGTTCGGTACCGAGAAGGGCGTCATGGGCAAGCTCAAGGACGCGATCGATCCGGACAAGACGTAGCACCGCCCATGCGCGCCCGGCGCTGAGATGCAACCGTTTTCGAGACTGGCTTCCCGGCTATGGCTGGGGGGATCATGACAGCGAGAGGAGATCAGTGGTGAGCACCGACGACGCCACGGGGGCCACAGCCAACGATCTGGGCGGCGGTGACGATCTGCTCAGCCCGATGGAGGGCACCGATTCCGACGATGTGCACAACGACGACGGAGACGAAGTCGTCGATCCACCTGAGGGCTGGAGCGGCGTCGACAGATTCGGCATGTCGGCGCAGGAGCAACGTCAAGGTGAGAGCTTGGACCAGCGCCTCGCAGAAGAAGTGCCCGATGTCGATGAGACCGACATCGACGTGCGCGATGCAGTTGACGGTACCGGCGCTGACGAGGCGCTGCTCAGCAGCGATGCTGCTCCCGTCGAGCCCGGCGAACACGACGGGCAGATCGACGGTGTCCCCGAGGACGGCGAGTCGCTCTTCCCCGTCGTCGAGTAGCGCACCAACCGCGGAATATCATTCCAGGCTGTGGAATCGGCGATTTCACAGCCGTGGCTTCTCACTGACGAGAAGGGGTCAGCCGAGCAACAGGCGGCTGACCGCGCGGTTGAGCCGCCGGCGCGGCCAGCCCGAGGCCCCGTCGGCGGCAAGCGCTGCCCGCGCGGCATTGCGGCCGCAGATGCCGTGGACCCCGCCTCCGGGTGGGGCGCCCGCGCTGCCGAGGAACACGTTGTCCAGCGGCGTGCCCGGCCCGCCCTGGCCGGCCATGGGACGGAAGATCAACTGCTGGAACAGCTGTGACGTCCCGCCGTTGACCGCCCCTGAATGAAGGTTCTCGTCGCTGCGTTCCAGATCCGACGGCCGCTGGATCATCTTGCCCACGACATGGCCGGTGAAGCCGGGAGCGTGGCGTTCCAGGACGTCGTCGACGGCCTCGGCCAGGCGCTCGGCGCTGTGGTCGTCGCTGCGGCCGCGAGGCAGATGCGTGTACGCCCAAGCGCTTTCGGTGCCGGCCGGCGATCGCGTGGAGTCCGACGTCGTGATCGGCCCCCAGGTGCACCGTGCCCGCGCCGGCGAGGCTGCGCGACCGCCAGGGGATCGGGGCGTCGAGCGCGTAGTTGATCTTCACCACCGGGGTGTCCCAGACGAAGCGATTCAGCTGCCGTCGCGGCCTCTCCGGAAGGACGTCGGGCGGGAGGAGGCGCCGATACAGCTGTGGCGCCGAGGTGTTCGCGACGACGGCGCGGCGGCAGCGGATGACTCCGCCGTCGACCAGGTTCACCGCGGTCGCGCGGTGGCCGTGGACGTCGATGCTGTCGACCTCACGCCCGCAGTACACGCGACGCCCCCGCCGCCTCGGCGCGTCGCACCAGTGCCTCGGTCAGCTGACCCGCACCGCCGACCGGCACGGGGAAGCCGCCGTCCTGCGCCAGCATCAGCAGCAGGTATCCCATCACGCCGCTGGCCGGCGCATCGACGGGCACATCCGCGTGCATCGCGTTACCCAGCAACAGCAGCTGAGCGGCCTCACCCTCGACGTCCCAGCCTGCGTCAGCCAACATGGCCGCGGCGACCAGACCGTTGTGCCCGGATCCGATCACGACCGCGTCGGCGGTCTCCGATCGCGCCAGCTCAGCGGTCATCGCGGGTGCGGCGTTCCGCTATCGCCGCCAGCCGCCATGTGGTCTCTCGGTTACGGGGAATCGCTGCAGTCAGCGCCACCTGCTTCGGCAGCAGGCTCAAGGGTGGTGACACCGGTACCTCGGCCATCTCGATGCGGCAGCCACCGCCGTCGATGTCGGCCAGCCGCAGCGTGATACGTGCCTTGCCGAACGGTCTGCCGTTGGCGATCAAGACGAGTTCGCGCTCGGGATCGCAGGATTCGACGACCGTGCTGTCGTTGAGCACCACGGGCCAGACACCGATGGAGTGGTAGATGGTGCTACCCGGCGCGGGCCACGTGGCGTCGACGGCGCGCATCCGGCTGTTGCCGACCACCCACTGCGAATACGTCCAGCCGTCGGCGATGACGGCCCAGACGTCGTGGCGGGATGCGGAGGTGTCGCGCGCGACGACCGGCGTGCTCTCGATGTCCTCGGGTTCTGTCGGCACCGGGTCGAACTACCCGCGCCTTCGACGACCAAACGTCGGTGGTCTGGTTGCATGGGGGCGCACTCGAGAAGATGGAGGTGACGTCGATGCCCGCCGTGTGGAGCGGTGACCCGCTGTGGCTCGCCGACGTACTGCGCGCCGAAGGCCTCGACGTGATCGAGCTCCCCGGCTGGCGTCACCGCGGTCACGGGGATCATGCCGATGTTCGCGGCGTGATGGTGCACCACACCGGTTCCGACACCGCGACCGCGGACTCCATCGCGCGAGGCAGGCCTGATCTCCCCGGCCCCCTGTCAGCGCTGCACATCGCGCGTAGCGGCGCGGTGACCGTCGTCGCCGCGGGCGTCTCCTGGCACGCCGGGGAGGGCTCGTACCCGTGGTTGCCGGTCAACGGCGCCAACAGGCACATGATCGGTATCGAGTGTGCGAACACCGGTACGAGCCCGTCGGCACCGCACCGGATGCACTGGCCCGATGCGCAGTACGGCGCCTTGGTGCGCACGTGCGCCGCGATCTGCCGGCGACTGGGACGGTCGTCCGAGCGGGTCATCGGGCACAAGGAGTACGCCGGCCGAGCCCAGGGCAAATGGGATCCCGGCGCGATCGACATGTTCGTCCTGCGTCGCGATATCGCCGACGACCGGGGTCTCCCGCAGCCGCCCGACGACGAGTACGCAGACATACTGCTGCAGCGCGGATCTCGCGGCCCGCAGGTGATCGAACTGCAGCGGCGCTTGAAGGCGGCCTATGCGAGCTACGCGGGTCACCTCGTGGTCGACGGTGTCTTCGGCCCCGCGACCGAGGATGCGGTCAGGGAATTCCAGCGCCGCACAACCGGTTTGGCCGTCGACGGCATCGTCGGACCGGCGACTGCGCGGGCACTGCGGCTGCGCCTGGTCAGCGCGCGGGGCTGACCTCGACCGGAATGCCGTTGAGAGCACCGTTGCCCGACGGCTCGTCGAGAAAGTCCACGGGCGAGAGCACATTGGTGTTGACGCCGGGGGAGCCGTTGGCCACGCCCAGCCGGGTCCCTGCCTTGCCGTGTCCCCAGCCGTGCGGCATCGAGACCACCCCTCGTTTGATGTCGTCGGTGAGCTCGGCAGGCACCTCGATGCTGCCGCCGGATGATGTGACGATGACGGTGTCGCCGTTGGCGATACCGCGCGAGCGTGCGTCGTCGCCGTGGATCAGCAGCGTGCAGCGGTCGCGCCCTTTCATCAGCGGTCCGACATTGTGCAGCCAGGAGTTGTTGGAGCGCAGGTGGCGCCGGCTGACGAGGACGAGGTCGTCAGGCGCCCGGGTCAGCCGGCGGGCGAGTCGCGGCAGGTCGTCGACCAAGTATGCGGGCGCCAGCCGGATCTTGCGGTCTGCAGTCCCGAGGACCTCGGGAACGCGGGGCACCATCGGGCCGAAATTGATCCCGTCCGGGTTCTGTTTGAGCAGCTCCACCGTCAGCCCGCCGGGGTTCTCGCCGTAGCGGTCCCCGAACGGGCCCGTACGCACGGTGAGGTCCAGGATGCGTTCGGGGCCGCCGTGCTCGTAGTGCGCACGCACCGTCGCACCGTCGAGACCCTGGGTGAAGCACAGGTAGTCGAAGAAGCCGTCGTCGATCGCGCCGACGTCGACGTTCTCGGCCGGTGTGCCGGTGCACAGCCCGGCCAGTCGGATCAAGATCTCCCATTCGTCGGGAGCGGCGGGATCCGGCTTGGCGAACACCGGTGGCGAGTAGTTGGCGACGCTGTTGACGGCGAAGTGAAGGATGAGATCGTCGTGGTGGGGCTGCTCCAGAGGCGAAGGACCCGGCAGGATCACATCGGCGTGCCGGGTGGTCTCGTTGAGCCACAGGTCAACCGAGATCATCGCTTCGAGCAGTGGCAGTGCGGCGTCGAGACGATCTCCTGCCGGGGTGGACAGCACGGGGTTGCCGGCAACGGTGATCAGCGCCTTGATCTGGCCGTCACCGGGCGTGGCGATCTCCTCGGCCAGACATGACACCGGAACCTGGCCCAGCACTTCCTTGGCGCCCCGCACCCGCGTGCGGAAGCGGCCGAACTCGGCGGCGCCGTCCTCGAGACCGGGGATGGGTTGCACCGTCACCGACCAGGCTGCCGCGGTCGGGAACATGGCCCCGCCCGGTGTGTCGAAATGCCCGGTCAAGATGTTGACGACGTCGACCAACCAGCTCGCCAGGCTGCCGAACTCCTGGTTGCAGGTTCCGATGCGGCCGTAGACCACCGCGCGGGGTGTGGTGGCGAGCTCTCGGGCCAGTTCGCGGATGCGGTCGGCGGCGATACCGGTCACCGAGGACACCCGCTCGGGTGGCCAGTCGGCGGCGAGAGCCCGCAGCGTCTCGAGGCCATCGACGTGGGCCTCGAGCGCGCCGAGCGACACCAGATCCTCGGCGAACACAGTGTGCGCGACAGCGAGTAGCAGTGCAGCGTCGGTACCGGGAGTGATGGGCAGCCACTCGTCGGCGCGCTCGGCGGTCCGGGTGCGGACGGGGTCGATGACGATCACTTTGCCCCGGCGGCGGACAGCCTCGATCAGACCCATGACATCGGGCGCAGCAAGCAGCGAACCCTGCGACGCAGCAGGATTGGCGCCCATGACGATCAGCAGATCCGTGCGCTCGATGTCGGGTACGGGGAACGTCCACCACCCGCCGTACATCAGGTGCGACGACAGGTTCTTGGGCCATTGATCGACGGTGCCCGGCGAGTACGTCAGAGGAATTCCCGAGAGTCCGAGCAATACTCCGGCGTAGCGGGCCAGGGAGAACGAATGGGCGAGCGGGTTGCCGGTGTAGGCGGTGACGGCGGCGATCCCGTGCTTCTCGATGACGGGTGCCAGCAATTCTGTGCATCGCGCGAACGCGGTCGGCCAATCCACTTCTCGCCACTCGCCGTCGACCTTGATCATCGGCGTCCGGATTCGGTCGGGGTCGTGGTGTATCGCACCCAGGGACGCACCCTTCGGGCAGATGTGACCGCGGCTCCACACGTCGTCCCGATTGGGACGGACATCGCTGACCCGGCCGCTCTCGACGCGAATCTGCAGGCCGCACATCGCTTCACACAGTGGGCATGTGTAGAGATGCAGTCCGTCTTCGCCGATGCCCGCGAGTTGTCCAGTGTCCGTCATCGAACCCCCTGTGTCGTGACAGACTGTATCGACAATCGGCGGGCCAGGAGGGGGCTTTCGTGAACGCATCGGCGCCGGGGTCCCGGCGACACCACGGGTCGCGCCGCGACCCCGCGATCGATGCGTCCGTTCTCGATGCCGCCCGCAGGCTGCTGGTCAGCCGGGGCTACGCGGCGACGTCGATCGACCTGATCGCCGCGACCGCCAAGGTCAGCCGCCCCGCCATCTACCGCCGCTGGCGCACCAAGGCGCACCTCATCCACGAGGCTGCGTTCCCGGATCTCGGCGCAGCACCCCTGGCGGACGATCTGTCGGCGGAGATCATCCGACTCTGCCGTGGGGCGCTGATCATGTACGCCGATCCTGTTGTGCGCGAGGCGGTCCCGGGCTTGTTACACGATCTGCGCGCCGAGCCGGCGATGCGCAGGCTACTCAACGACCGATTGGAGGCGGCGGCGCGGCGCAACCTCGCCGAGCATCTGACGCGATCAGAAGACGCCCGCTACGGTGTCGACGCGGATGCCGTGATGGACGCGATCGCCGGGGCAGCCTGGTACGCCGTGTGCGTGCGTAAGGTGACCGATCTCGACCGCGCCGCCGACAACCTCGCCGATCTCCTCCTGCGAGGGGTGCTCGCCAGCGCTCAGAGCCGGCCGACCTGACGCAGTCCCGCAGCGGTGTCCGCGATCGTCTCGGCCGGGTCGCGCCACGTCAAGCCGAAGTCGCGCAAGCTCGGCTCGTCGTCAGAGGTCGGCATCTGCGTGTAGTACTGCATCGCCGCGGAGTTGATCGGGGTCTCGAAGGGCAGCAACGGGCCGATTGCGTCGAAGAGGCGACCGGCGCTGCGCAGGGCCACGTCGGGCACCGGGACGACGGCGAGTGTGCGGTTCGTCGCCTCTCCGATCATCTGCGCGAGATCGCCCACCGAAACCCGTTGTCCACCAGCCATGTAACGGCGCGGACCTCGGCCGGGCTCGAGCAGGGCGACGTGCAGGTCGGCCAGGTCGCGCACGTCGATGACGATCCAGCCGGCGCCGCGACCGGGCACCGCGTGCATCTTGGCCGACGCCTCGACGCCTTCGGCCGCTTCCCCGAACTGATCGCCCGCGGGCGGGCCCAGCACCATGCCGGGGTAGGTGATGTTCACCGGCGCGCCGGCGTCCTGCAGCCCGCGCGCGTAGGCCTCGACCGCAGCCTTAGACCGGCCGTAACCATCGGTGCCGCCGACCACGGGGAGGTCGGCGGTCAGCACGTCCAGATCGGGACGGAACAACGCGGTGAAACTGGACACGTGCACGATCGGATCGATACCGGCCGCGACGGCACCGCCGAGAACGTTGCGCGCACCCTCGAGATTGGTGTGCAGCATCTCATCGGCACGGCTGGGGTCCGTCGACACCATTGCCGCGCAGTGGATCACCGCGTCGCAGCCCTCCAGTGCCGCCGCGGTGCTCTCGCCGTCGGCGATGTCGCCGAGCACGTGGTCGTCGATGTCCACCCCGATGGTGCCGGCACTGGTGGCCAGCCTGCCCGCATTGCGCACCAGGAATCGCACCTGATGCCCGGCGTCCTGTGCGGCCTTGGCGGTCCACGCGCCGACGAAGCCGGTACCACCGGTGATCAGAACCTTCATCTGCCCTCCATGCCGTCGGCTGCCACGACGCGACCTATACCCGTTTTGCTCCGGCACGCCCCAGAGGGCCGCGTGCTGAACCGGCACCAGTGTCACATGCCGTGCCGAGGCAATTGACAGCCGTCAATTGGTTTTGTCGATGTGCCCGTTGGGCGGAGGCGGCTGCTATACGTTGGCCGGGTGTCGTCATCGCAGCCGCCGCTTCTCGAACACCCCTCCGATCTGACCGTCGGCTGGCTCGCCGCCGTGCTGGACCGCGACGTCACGGGTTTTTCAGTCACCCGCATCGGCACCGGCCAGATGAGCGAGTGCTATCGGGTGCAGCTCGACTACCCCGAGGGTGGCGACGGCCCGGACTCGGTGGTCCTGAAGGTGGCCGCCGCCGACCCGAGCAGTCGTCAGACCGGCCTGGCGATGGGCCTCTACGAACGGGAGGTCCGCTTCTACACCGACGTCGCTCCGGGGCTCGGCGGACCGGTCGCGCCCTGCCACCACGCTGCCTACGACAGCGCGACGGGCGCCTTCGATCTGCTGCTCGGCGACGCCGCACCCGCCACGGTGGGCGACGAGATCCGCGGTGCCACGCCCGAGCAGGCCGACCTGGCGATGCGGCAACTCGGCCTGGTGCACGGTCCGCTGCTGGGTGACGAGGCCCTCGCCGATGCGGCATGGCTCAATCGGGAATCGCCAGTCAACCAGGGCTTGATCACCGCGCTGTACGCGGGTTTCATCGATCGCTACGCCGATCAGGTCGCGGCGGAGCATCGAGCGGTCTGCGAGCAGTTCGTCGCCGCCTTCGATGCCTTCATGGCGAGCGATGGCGGCAACGGCCGGCGCGGCCTGGTGCACGGCGACTTCCGACTGGACAACATGCTCTTCGGTCAACCGGGTGCAGACCGGCCGCTCACCGTCGTGGACTGGCAGACGGTGACGTGGGGCCCTGCGTTCACCGACGTCGCCTATTTTCTCGGGTGTGCGCTGCCCACCGAGGAGCGTCGCGCTCGGTACGACGGGCTCCTCGCGGCTTACCGCAACGCGCTCGGCGAGGCCTCCGGCGTAACCCTGGACGAGGTGCGGGAAGGCGTTCGGCGGCAGAGCTTCTTCGGCGTGCTGATGGCCATCGTCTCACCCATGTTGGTGGAGCGAACCGCCCGGGGTGACGAGATGTTCATGGCGATGATCGCCCGGCACTGTCAGCACGTGCTCGACACCGACGCCCTGTCACTGCTGCCACCACCCTCGACTCCGGAACCGTTGCAGCCGAACGTATCCGACGAGGGACGGCACACCCCGGGTGACGACGCGCTGTGGAGCGAGAGCTGGTACTTCGACTTCGTCGACACCACCCAGAACCTGGGCGGGTGGTTCCGGCTCGGCCTCATCCCGAACCAGGGGCACGCCTGGGTCAACGGCCTGCTGTGCGGACCTGGCCGCCCGACCATCGCCGTGCTGGATTTCGATGCACCGCTGCCCGACGATCACACGGTCGTCGCGGCCGACGGCGCGCAGTTACGGATGGAGATCGCCGAACCGCTTGTGCGCTTTCGGGTTTCGCTCCGCGGCCGGGGCCAAGCCTACGACGATCCGGCAGAGCTGCTGCGCGGCGGAGGGGGTCGAGCCGTCGACGTCGTTGCCGAGCTGGAGTGGGTCAGCGACGGATCGCCCTACCAGTACCGGGTCTCGCCCCGCTACGAGATCCCGTGCCGGGTGTCGGGCACGGTCACCGCCGACGGTCACTCCTATGCCATCTCCGAGGTTGCCGGCCAGCGTGACCATTCCTGGGCGGCCCGCGATTGGTGGGGCATGGACTGGGTGTGGACCGCGCTGCATCTCGACGATGGAACACACCTGCACGGGGTGGACATTCGCATCCCCGGTGCGCCCGCGCTGTCGGTCGGTTACCGACAGCGGGCGGGGGAGCCGCTCGACGAACTCACCAGGGTCGAGGCGCGCGACACCGTGTGGGACGGCGAACTGCCGGTGTCCGCGGTCGTGGACTACGACGGGCTGGTCGCGACGATCTCGGCGACGGGCCACGCACCGGTGCTGTTGACCTCGCCGGACGGTCGGTTGAGCCGTTTCCCGCGGTCCTGGGCGACGGTGACCACCGACGACGGCCGGACCGGTATCGGCTGGATCGAGTGGAATCGCAGCCAGGGCTGACCGGCACAGGAGAAAAGGATCGAGATGAGGGGACGGTGTGTCAGACTCCGACAACGGCGGCCCGACGGCCGGTGGCGAGGGGGAGACATGACGAATCGACGGATGCCGGAGTGGCGCATCATCGGACCGGCGCTGCTGACCATCGGCGTCAGCTGCGGCCTCGTCGGTGTCACCGCCACGGCGACCGCTCAACCGCCGTCCCCGTCGACGAGTCCGACACCGACCACGCAGCAACAGCAGCCCGGGCTCACCCCGCCCGATCTGCCGAACGGCAACAATGGTGGCAACGGCAAGCCGGCCAACCCGAACAACGTGGATCTCGCCGACAAGAACTGCTGGGTGGTCAACGGCGTGCCCACCATGTGGAACCCCGGTCTGTCGACCGCGCCGGGCGAACAGGCGTGGCCGTGCTACTACGTCTACGGCCTCACGCCGCACTGACGCTCGATCACTGGGGACGGGTCATCTCGAAGCGCGCCTCGGGAAACACGTCGAAGTATGTCGCGGGCCCGCCCGCGCGCAGGATGGGCCGGGCGGCCGCAGTGTCGTAGACGCCGTCGACCAGGAACTGCTGGTCGATGTGGACCGCCACGACCTCGCCGAACACCATCCACGTGTCCAACCGTGAGCCGGCGGCGTCCTGCAACTGGATCAGCTGCGTGAGCCGGCACTCGAAGTTGACAGGGCTCTCCAATACGCGCGCCGGGGTGACCTCGACGGAGGCGACGGGTGTCAGCCCGCCGAGGGTGAACTCGTCGACGTCGGGGCCGGCGCTGGCCGCGGTCTCGTTCATCGCCTCGGCGATCGGACGGCACGCCAGGTTCCAGACGAATTCACCGGTCGCCTCGATGTTGGCGACGCTGTCCTTCCAGCCGATCGACGAGAAGCCGATCACCGGCGGGTAATAGTTGAAACCGTTGAAGAAGCTGTAGGGGGCCAGATTTCGCGTACCCGCAGCGCTGACAGTGGAGATCCAGCCGATCGGACGCGGCCCGACGATCGCGTTGAACGGATCGTGCGGAAGCCCCGTGCCATCGGCGGGTCGGTAGAAATGGGCATCTGGCGTCGCCATCGCAGCAGTCAACCACACGATGGCAGTCATCGTGCTGATGGCTTCGGCGTGAGCCGGTCGCCACGATCGAGGGATGTCTCAGCTCCTCTCAGCAGATGCCGTCACCCAGTACGTCGACGGACCGAGCGCTCGCTTCGCGTACCGACGGCTGGGTGTGCAGGCAGGCACGCCACTGGTGCTCGCCCTACGCTTCCGCGGCACGATGGATCACTGGGACCCGGCGTTCCTGGACGGGCTGGGCGCCGAACGCGACGTGATCGTCTTCGACAATGTCGGTCACGCCCGGAGCAGCGGCGTCGCCCCGACCACCATGGACGCGCTTGCGGGCGGTCTCGTCGAATTCACTCGAGCGCTTGGACTCGCCGAGATCGACCTTTTCGGCTGGTCGCTCGGCGGCATCGTGGTGCAGGCGGCGACGCTGCAGCGCCCGGACCTGGTCCGCCGGCTGGTCGTCGCCGGCAGCTCGCCGGGTGGCGGCGTGCCGGGCATGCCCGCAGCCGATCCCCGGGTCTGGCAGGTGGCCACCAGGCCCGTCAACGACGACGACGATTTCCTCTATCTCTTCTTCCCGGATGCGGAGCCGGCGCGGACCCTGGGGCGGGATTCGCTGCGGCGCTTGCAGGCGCGCACACTGTCGTCCGAGCACACAGCGGTATCAGCGGACACCATGCGCGCGCAGCTCGCGGTCATCGCCTCGACGGGGTCTTCGGTGTGGGACCGCCTGGGTGAGATCACGATTCCCGTTCTGGTGGCCAACGGCGCGCACGACCGGATGATCGACGCCTATGCGAGCTACGCGATGGCGGGCCGGTTGCCGAATGCCAAGGTGATTCTGTACAGCGACGCGGGGCACGGCTTCCTGTTCCAGCACATCGATGATTTCGCCGGCGAAGTCCTGCGCTTCCTGTCCTGAGTTCAGCGACGGGTGAAGTCCAAAACGATCCGGAACCGCGCCTGCCCGGCCATCATCCGTTCGTATGCCTGCGGGGCGTCCTCGAAGGGAACGGTTTCGATCATCGGTGCGATCTGATGGGCCAGGCTGAACGTCAAGCTGTCCTCGTTGTCGGCGGCTGATCCGGTGAGACTGCCGACGATGCTGCGGCCACCGAAGATCAGATCCGGCGTCTGGACGGGAATCGGTTCATCGGAGGCGCCGACCACGATCAGCCGACCACGCGGGCGCAGCCCCGCCACGAGGCCCGCCATCGACGCACCGCTGGCCGCCGTCGCGACGATGGCGGTGGCGCCGCCGAGCGCCGTCAATGCGGACGTGGTGTCACCGCTGGCGCTGTCGATGTAGTGGTCGGCACCCAGAGACGTTGCCAAAGAGGACTTCTCGGAGCCGCGGGCGATCGCGGCCACGCGGTAGCCCATGTTATTCGCGTACTGGACACCGAGATGCCCCAACCCGCCGATTCCCTGGATCGCCACCAGTGTGTTCCTCGGCGCATCCGCTGCGCGCAGCGCGTTGAACACCGTGACGCCGGCGCAGAGCAACGGCGCGGCGGTCATGGGGTCGAAGCGATCGGGAATGCGCACCAGGCCGGATGCCCGTGCGTAGGTCACTTCCGCGTAGCCGCCGTCGACGGTGGTCCCGGGCAGTGGCTGGTCTTCGCAGTTGACGAAGTCGCCGTGGCGACAGAAGTCGCAGTGACCGCACTGCCCGCCGAGGAATCCGACGCCGACCCGGTCACCGACCTGCCATCGACCGTCCACATCGGCTCCGACGGCGTCGATCTCGCCGACGATCTCGTGACCGGGAACGATCGGCTGCGCCGGATCAGCGCGCTGCCCCTCGACCGCCAGGGAATCGCTATGGCAAACTCCGCACGCCAGTACGCGAATGCGCACGTGGCCGGGTTCGGGGTGTCGCAGCGGTCGATCGACGAGGGTGAAGGCGCGCGTGCCGGTGACCTGGAAGGCCCGATAGGTCGTCATGGGTCCAGCGCATCAGAGATCCGTGCCGCCCGCCATCGGCACCGTGACCATCTCGACGGGCATGTGCCCGCCGACAGTCAACTGACCGATTCTGTCGTCGAGGCGCCCGTGGCACGGTCGTGGTGATGGCACCGAGATCTGAGGAGACCTGTGACACACACTGCTACCGCACCGGAGGCACCGTCGTCGGCGTTCGCTCCCACCTCTGACGTCGCCGTAGCCGGCGACGTGCTGCGCTACCGCCGCATCGGGACACCGTCGCAGACGGTCCCCCCTCTGGTGATGTTCCAGCACTTCCGAGGCAATTTGGATTACTGGGACCCGCTGCTACTGGACACCCTGGCAGCCGATCGTGAGGTCATCACCGTCGACCTGGCTGGGGTGGGCGGATCGACGGGAAGCACCCCGGACAATGTGCGCGACATGGCGCGCAATGCGCTCGCGTTCGTCGATGCTCTGGCGTTGACGGAGGTCGACGTCCTCGGCTTCTCCCTCGGCGGCCACATCGCCCAGGAGATTGCGCTGATCCGGCCACGATTGCCGCGCCGCCTGGTCCTCGCCGGCACCGGGGCGCAGGGCGCGACGGACCTGCACCGCTGGAGCGACGACGTCTACCGGTGGGCGACGGGTGACGTGACCGCGCCGGAGGATTTCATCGCACTGTTCTTCTCCGGCTCGGCAGAGGGCACCCGGTTGGCGTGGGAATACCTCGGCCGCACCCATGCTCGGCAGGACGACCGCGACACCGAGTCGTCGCTTGCGTGCCGGGATGCGCAATATCAGGCGTTGATGACGTGGGGCATCCCGGAATCGTCGAAGTTGGAGCGGTTGTCGGCGATCACGCAACCCACGCTCGTCGCCAACGGCGACAACGACACGATGATGTACACCAAGAACTCCGTTCTGCTGGCTGAGCGGATCCGTGGCGCGCAGCTACGGATATATGCCGACGCGGGCCACGGCTTTCTGGACCAGTACCCCGTCGAATTCGGTCAGCACGTCCGGCACTTCCTCGGAGCCTGACGCCACCGCGGCGCCGACTCAGGAGGGAAGCGCTCCGGAGATACTGTCTCTCAATTGGTTACGGCTGGTGATACCGAGCTTGGGGAAGATCTTGTACAGATGAGCGGCCACGGTCCGATGCGACAGGTAGATCTGATCGCCGATCTGGCGGTTGGTCAGCCCGGCCGCGGCGAGGCGAGCGATTTGGAGCTCCTGCGGCGTCAGCGCATTGGGCCGGGTGTGCATGCGCGAGCCTCCCAGCTGCACCCCGGCAGCACGCAACTCCGCGCGCGTGCGCCGGGCGAACAACGAGGCGCCGCGGGCTTCGAAAGTACGCAGCGCCGAGGACAACTCGACGCGAGCATCGATGATCCGGCGTTGCCGGCGAAGCCACTCGCCGTACGCCATCCGGGTACGCGCATGCTCGAGTGCGACGGTCTCCGCCGTGTCCGCCTGCTCGATCGCGGCCAGGAAGTGACCCTCGGCGTCAGGGGCGCCGCCCGCGAGTAGCGCGCGACTGCGCCGCACCAGCATGATGAGGTGAGTCGAAGCCAATGCTGTTGCTTGCGAATCGATGTCGTCGAGCAGGTCCTTAATTCCTGTGCCGCCGTGACCGCCGGCTACCGCAGCGTGCACGAGATCGGCGATCGCCCATCTGCGCACGCCGCGATCCGCTCCGATCGAGGACAACTGTGCGAAGGCGTGATCGTTGTCGTGCGTGGACAAGGCGAGCAGCCCCTCAGCCCACGCAACGTCGTCACGCCACATCAGCGCCGTGTCGGTCGGCAGGTGATCCCGTGCGATGGTCAGTGCGTCGTGTGCCGATGTGATGTCACCGCGCCACACGTGCGCGCGCGCCACGAGCGCGGCGGCCGCGCCGATGCTGACTCGAAGGTTGGCATCAGTCGCCAGCCGCAGGGCGGTCTGGGCGCGGATCGTGGCCTCGACGGGATGGCCGGCGATGAGCAACGCCCGTGCCGAACCCCGCAGCGCCTCACACTCGAGAGCGGGTGCGCCGGAGTCATGCGCCAGGGAGATCGCGCTGCCCCAGCAGCGCTGTGCGGTCTCGAGGTCGGACACGGATTCGGCAGCCAGACCCATCGACATCACGGCGGTGAGATCGTCGGCGATCGCGACGTGCAGCCGGGACGCGCTGGTGCGGAATCGCTGGGCGTGGTCGGCGTCGCAGATCGTCGCCAGCGCGATGTCGACGACCGGCTCATCGAGGTGTTCCAGGTCTCGGAGTCGGGACGCGACCTGTGACCGGTCCATTTCGGCCAACCCCTGGAATCGGCACTGGGCGGCCGCGGCGGCCAGCAGCCGCAGCTCACTGCGCTGGTGCGCGGGTGTGGGGGAGGCGCCGAGGCGGCCTGCCAGCGACAGCAGATCCGCGACGGCCGGCGCTGCGGACCCGGTGGTCACGCCGAGAGTGAAGCGCGCGAGGGCAATGGCGAACAGGTCGTCGAGATCGCTTGCCAGCGGCTCGACCTCGTCGAGGATGTCCACCGCGTCCTCGGTGAGGCCTGCCAGGCAGGCAGGCTCGACTGCGCGCACCAGGCGGCGCACTCGATCGCGGGGATCGGGGGAGAGCTCCGCAGCGCGCCGCCACGCGGCGGCGGCTTCGGCGCATGCTCCCCGGTCGTGTGCTCGGACGGCCACCGCCTCGAGTTCGGCGGCGACGGCCCCGTCGGGACCGTAGACGGCGGCCGAGCGTTGCCATGCCGCCTGCAGCGGATCGGTCGCGGCGTCGGCGAGTGCGCGGTGGAAGGCCGACCGTCGTGCCAGTCCGGCGGACCGGTAGGCGACCGATCGGATCAGCGGATGACGGATGTGCACGTTCCCCGCGTGGACCGTGACCAACCCGGCGCGTTCCAGGGGATCGATGTCGTTGTCGCTCAACCCCACTCGGGAGGCCGCGTCGACCAGCTCGTTCAGTGAGCCGTGACCCGCCGCCGCGATGAGGCCGAGCATCTGCCGGCCGGCCGTCGGGAGCGCGTCGAGTTGATCCTCGAAGGCCTGCTCGATGCGCTGCGTCGTGGGCAGCGGGGTGTGGGCCGTCGCGACTGCGCTGCTGCCCCGAGCGGTCAGGGCCTTGGTGAGTTCGACGATGGCCAGGGGGTTGCCGTGCGCGGCCTCGAGGAGTCGACGGCGTGTCGGTCCACTGAGTGAGTGGCCACCTGCGGCGTGGGAGAGTAGTGCCGCCGACGTCGCCTCGTCGACCGAGCCCACATTCAGTCGCGGTAGTGATCCGAGGGTCGCCGCGCGGCCGTCGAACCGGGATCGGGTGGCGCACAGCATCAGCACGGGGGCAGAGCTGACGCGCCGCCCCACGAACGTCACCGCGTTCAGAGACGATTCGTCGAGCCAGTGCGCGTCGTCGACGATGAGCAACAGAGGGCGCTTCGCGGCCGCCTCCTCGATCAGACTCAGCAGTGCGACCCCGGCGAGCAGCGGAGTCGGCGGTGGCCCCTCGGCAAGCCCGAATGCGGTTCTCAGGGCGGCCGCCTGATGGGTTGGGGCAGCGTCGAGATGTTCGAGAATCGGGTGCACGAGTTCGTGGATCCCGGCATAACCGACGGCTGCCTGAGACTGGACACCCGCACAGGACAGCACGTGGAAGCCGTGGCGGTCAGCCCAGTCTGCGGCTGCGGCGAGCAACGTCGTCTTCCCGACACCGGGCTCACCATCGATCACCAGGGCGCTGCCGCGGTGCGGCACGTCAGCCGCGGCGGCGGTGATGACGCAGAGTTCGTCATCGCGACCGATCATGGCCGAGGGTGCCCATCGGCGCTCGGCCACGCGCGTGGTTGCCACAGTGCGAAAGGTAACAGCGCTGGATTGGCAAGGCAAACTCAGAGCCGTCTCGCGGTGCAGTCAGACGACCGATACCCAGCGGTCCCGTCGGCGGACAGGATGCGGGGGTGAACTCCATGATCGACGACATCCTGGACGCCTACGGCGGCCCGCAGCGGTGGGCGGACGTCACCGCGATCAGCGCACGCAAGCACTTCGGCGGCGCGATCTGGGACCTCAAACAGGTGACCGGCATCGTCGACGACGGCGATGTGTCGGTGTGGATCCACCGGCAGCACACGTCGTTGCGGCCCTTCACCGGCGCCGACCGCAGCAGCGACTACACCCCGTCGCGCGTCGCGGTACGGCATACGGACGGCCGGGTGATCGAGTCGATGGAGGACCCGCGTGCATCCTTCGCCGGACACACCCTCGAAACACCCTGGAACGCACTGCAACTGGCCTACTTCACCGGCTATGCGATGTGGACCTACCTGGCCGAGCCGATCAACCTGACGCTGCCAGGGGTGGTCGTCGAGCGTGGCGATGACTGGACCGAAGGCGATCAGGTATGGCGGCGCCTTCACGTCACCTATCCCGACACCGTGGCGACCCACAGCACTCGGCAGGTGCTCTACGTCGACGACCGGTGTCTGATCCGCCGGCGCGACTATCAGGTCGACATCGCGGGAGGTTCACCGGCGGCGCACTACGTCTCCGAGTTCACCTGCGTCGACGGGATCGTCGTGCCGGCGCGGCGGATGATCTACGTTCGCGACGAACACAACAGGCCGATTCCGGATCAACTGGTGGTCTCCATCGAACTCTCCGACATCCGGGTCACGTGAGACGCCGGCCGACACCGGCGATGCCGCGGCCCACGACGCTTACGATGTCCTGATGCGCACGGACCCATGGCTGGACGACTCCTGCCCGATCGCGCGGGGGATGGCCGTGATCGGCCAGCGATGGTCGGTGTTGATCGTCCGGGAAGCCATGCTGGGTCGGACCCGCTTTTCGGAGTTCCGCGAACACCTCGGCATCGCCTCGGATGTGCTGAGCGCTCGGCTCGGCGAACTCGTCGCCGCGGGTGTGCTCGACACCGCGGAGTATCGCGATCCGGGGGATCGGACCCGCCATCGTTACCAACTCACCGCGGCTGGAGAAGACCTCGCGGTGGTGCTCGCGGCGATCGGCCAGTGGGCATATCGGCACGGCGATCCGGCCAAGGGGGCAAGCCACCGATTCGTCGATGCGGTGACTGGCGAGCCGGTGATCGCAGGCTTCCGGCGCCGGGACGGGTCGGCGGTGGCGGACACCGAAGTCCGCCTCATCGAACGCGCGCAACGGTGACGTCAGGAGTATTGCGACGACGCGGCGAGGATCAGCGTGTAGGGGTTCCCGAAGTGTCCGTAGCGGTCCATCATCGTGTCGATGACGTCGGTCGCTGAGCGCGATCTTGCCACCGCGGCATCGAAATCCTGGATGTACGAACGGGATTGCGCGATCTGACGAGCTGCGTCGTCGTCAGGGACGCAAGGGTCTCGGTGACCGGCGATGAGCGTCTCGGCGCCCAACTGCTCGATTGCGTCGATGCTGTCGAGCCAGGCCTTGCGACTCGACGGCGTGGAGTAGGCCAGCCACATGTGGATGTCGTTGTAGACGATGTCGCCGGTACAGACCGTGTTATGGCCCGGCACGTGCACGACGCTTCCCAGCATTCCGTCGGCGGGGCCCACGCAGAACCAGCGCACCTGCTCGCCGTCGATGACGAACTCTTCCCTCGAGGTGGAGGTGGGTAGCGCCGCCGACCGATCGACGGCATCGCCAAACCAGCCGGACCAGTTCGCGAGATTCTCTGCAGAGCGCTGCGTGGAGGCTTCTACAGCAACGGGGTCGAGGGCAAGCAAGTCGGCGGCGGGAAACGCCTCGAGAAGTGGGCCCGCACCGAAGAAGTGGTCTGCGTGGCCGTGGGTGAGCAGGACTGCGCTCAAGGTTCGCCCGTGGTCGACGACCCAGTCCCGCAGCGCTACGCCCTGCGACATCGTCAGCAGCGAGTCGACGAGCACTGCCTCACGTGGGCCGGTGATGAGGGTGGCCGTCGACGCGGGCCAAGTGGCGGCCACCGGTGAATCCCAGCCGGGGCCGGGGTCGACCGGCAGGTACTCGCTGGTGAAGGTGTGTACTGCCAGCGAGGAGATCGCGGTCATGGGCTCGACGGTAGGGGGCCCGGGCCGGCGGAGCCATCAGCATGTTGACCGACATCGCCCACCCTCGCGGCGCTCACGTCGAGCGGGCCTGCCAGTGTCCGACCGCCGCGACGGCAGCTGTCACTGCCGCGGCCCCGAACACCGGCACGCTGACATGCCACTTCATCGTCAGCGCCCCGGTCAGGGCGCCGAGGAAGATCGCGACGATCGCCCACAACCGGCGGTGACGCAACCATGCGAATCCGGGCGCGAAGAGCGTCTCGCTCGCGAATGCCGTGATGGTCGACGTCACGACCACTGTGGTCATGTCGGCCACGGCCAGCACGCGGGCGGTGGCGGCCTGGGCGCCCATCAGCAGGGCAATGCTCGCGGCGATCCCCATCACGGCGAAGGGCGTGTCCATCACTGCGTCGGCGGCGAGAAGGCACGCGACGGCTGTGAGCACGAGAGCGTTGACCACGAAGACGCCGGTGACTCTAGGACTCCACCGTGTACCGTTGGCGCGCAACAGATACCCGGCGATCGCGGCGCCGCTCATGTAGGCGACGAAGGCCGCGAGTGGGCCTGCGACGGGAAGCTCGTCCTCCGATGCCACACCCATGCCGAGGATCACGATGTTGCCGGTCATGTTGCCGGTGAAGACCCGGTCCAAGCCGAGGTATCCGACCGCGTCGAGTGCGCCCGTGACAAATGTGAGCGTCATCAAAATCCCGAGATGCCGGTCGATCCTGGCTGGCTTTTCGCCCACTGGTCCCCTCTAGACGGCGCGATGACGTGAATAGTTGACCACAGATGCGGCGCCATCGGATCGGGGGTCCGACGCCGCTGTCATCGCACCGTTGTCGTCGACGGCGACGGCGTTGCTCTGGCCGAGGCCCTCGGTGTGAACCGGCACTTCGTGGACCGGAAACCCTCTGCCCTGCAGCGAGCGGCGGGAAGTCACGCCGAGGTCGGCCTCCATCGAGACGGTTTCGGTGGTGATCCCGTCGAACTGCAGGCCCACTATCGCCCGGGGCGCGGACAGCGCGCTCTCGATGCTCGCGCCGCCCACGGCCCGCAGCAGGAGTTGGCCGATGATCTGTGGCTGCCCCTGACCGCCCATCGTCGACAGCACGTGACGCACCGCAGTGCCGTCGGTCGTCATCGACGGCATCAATGTGTGCGCCGGCCGTTTGCGCGGTGCGATGACGTTCGGCGACGTGTCTTCGAGTGAGAAGCCGGTTCCGCGATTGTGGAACAGAATTCCGGTGTCGGGGTCGATGAGCCCGGACCCGAAAGCGCCGTAGACGCTCTGGATCAACGAGATCCCGTAGCCATCGCTGTCGGCAGCGGCGATGCCGACTGTGTCGCCGTGTGGCACCAGTTCCGCTGTTGCCGAGGGTGGTTCGGGCGACGACAGGGTCTGCAGGTCGCCGTGGATGAGGTGACCGACATCGACATGCGCGAACCGCGGATCGGCGAGCCAGCGAGTGCGCAGAGCATTGGCTCGGTGAAAGATCTGCATGAGGGTGCCGAGCTCGTCGCCCAGCGGATCGGTCAGTCCCAATTCCTCGATCGCTCGCAAAGCGCGCAGCAACACGAAGCCGTGCGTGTTCGGCGGGCTGGTGGCCACGGTGAGGCCGCGGAACGACACGGTCAGCGGTTCGGTGATCTCGGGCGCGAACTCGGCGAAGTCAGTGGCAGTCAGCACGGATCCGCGCTTCTTCAGGAAACGCACCATGCGCTCGGCCAACTCGCCCTCGTAGAAGGCGTCGGGCCCCTCTCGGCGCAGCGTGTCGAGGGACTCCGCGAGTTCGTTCTGTCGCAACAGTTCCCCCTGCGCGAGGGCGCGGCCGTGGGGACGGAACACCCGGTCGAAGTCCCCGGTGCCAACGAGGCCGTCATGCTCCGGATCGCGCAGGTGCTCACTCAGCGATGTCGATACCGGGACTCCACGTGCGGCTGCCTCGTGCGCGTCCTCCAGCAGTCGTGACCAGGACAGTCGACTTCCCAACGCGCGCAGGTGCTTCCAGCCGCGCACGCCGCCGGGGACGGTGACGGTGTCCGCCCCGAGCGCCGGCAGTCGCGTCCCGTGTCTGTTCCGCAGACCCACCGGGTCCACCCGTTCGCCCGCCCAGCCGGAGCTGTTGATGCACCACAGTTGGCCGTCGGGCGTGCGCACCAGCGCGATCAGATCGCCACCGAGCGCGACGTTGTGGGGGTAGGTGACTGTCAGGACGGCCGCGGCGGCGATCGCCGCATCGATGGCGTTGCCGCCGTCGCGGTACGCGCGTGCTCCCGCGTCGGTCGCCACGGTATGGGGTGCCGCCACCGCACCGGTGAAGGACGTGGACGCGGGAGCCGAATTCACGCCGCACCCTCCTGTCCCGTGCTCAGGGCACGCACATGTCGAGCTGCCGAACGACAGGTCCGCGCTCAGTCTGACATCATGCACATTTCATGGGCGTCGCGCATGCTCAGTCGTCGTCGACGCCCGCGAGCCTGGCGGAGCTGTCGAGCAGGGTGACCACACCTCGATCGCCATCCACGCGTACCCGATCGCCGGTGCGCAGGATCTGGGTGGCGATCAACGTGTTGACCACACAGGGCAGGCCGTACTCGCGTGCGACGACGGCGCCGTGGGACACCGAGCTGCCGATGTCGGTGACCAGCGCGCCGATCACGGTGAAGTACGGCGTCCATCCGACGTCGGTGACGGGAGCCACGAGGATCTCCCCGGGCTGGACATCACGGGCATCGTCGATCGACTTCGCCACGCGCACAGAGCCTTCCACTGTTCCGCGGCTGGCCGGTCGGCCGATGATCTCTCCGTCGGTGACTGCGGTGTGCCGTCGCGCGATCACAGGAACGGGACGGCCCACCGACACGTCGTCGAAATCGAGTGCGTCCTGGAAGGGCAAGGCGGCGCGACGGGCCTCTGCTCGCTGCACCAGCTCGTCGATCACACCGTCTCCCACTACCCGCGGCAACTCGCTGCGGTCGAAGAAGAACACCAGATCAGCGTCAGGGAGCCGACCCGACCGGGCCAGCACCTCGCCGAGGTGACGGTAACCACGCTTGAGGGTGTGGGCCATCAGGGCCATCTTCGACTTCGTCTCTTCGCGTCCGCGGGCGCCCGCCTGAGCCAGACGCGCGAGAAGCGCCACGGCCCGCGACGGAGGCGCCTCCGCAACCTGGACCCTCGCCGTCGCGGACCGCGCGCTGTCCCGCGCCGCCCGCACCATCACCTGCATCATCGAGCCAAGGCCGCCGGGGTCGTCGGCCCAGGACGGGTCCCGCATGCACAGCTCGCGATACCCGCGGTGACCGTGGCGATTCAGGAACTGCCGCAACGTGATTCCACTTCGATGGTCAGCGTCACGCAGTTGCGCCACGGCGTCCGACGGCGATGCGGACAGGAAAGCCTCGGCGGCCGCACCATCAGAGGCCAGAACGGCGACGACAGAGTTCAGTTCGTCGACCATCACGGCGCTCTCGACATTCGACGCCCCGGAAATCCAGCGCATCGCGTCGGCCCGACCGTCCTCTGCGCTGCGGCCGCCTTTCATCGCCTGTTTGACGGAGAAGCTCTCGAGGATGTTGGCTGCCACTGCGGCACGTGACGACGAACGGACGTGGGTCAGCGTGACGTGCCGGTACAGATCGACGCCGGATTCCAACTGCTGGAGGACAATTCGGGGATCGGCAGAGGTGGGTACCGGCCACGCGGCGATCCGGCTGCCGAGACGCCGGATCGCCGGTCCGGCGGAGAGTGCATGGGTGGTCAGCCGGACGGTGTTGACGAGGCGACGGTGAAACGGTTGTGGTGGTTTGGCTTCCAATTCGTCGACGACGCGCCCGCAGACGGACATGGAGAATTGCTCGAGGGAATTGCCGAGAATTCCTGAGCTCAGCGCCGTCCCTTCGGTGAGGTTCAAGAACATGTGCCCGTAGAAGTATCCGACCTGCAGCCAGGGCCTGTCATAGCTCGGCTGAGCGCGGGCCACCACCTGCGTCATCTGCATCGCCCAGTCGATCGCGTGACCCGACACCGAGGCGGTGAGAGGGCAGAACGCGCCCGGCATCATCTCGCCGATGTTGCAGCGGGTGTAGACATGATCAGCACCGGCGACCGGTGAGTCCATCTCGTTGAGGTCGCCGGGCAGTGTCGTGATGGGGCGGGCCTGAAGCCACCAGAGCGCGCCGGCGGCATCGATCGCCCATTCGAGATCCATCGGCTTGCCCCAATGCTGGGCTGCGCGCTGCGCGCCGGACCGGATGGCGTCGATGTCCTGGGGCGACAGAACCGGTTCACCGATGAGTTCACGGGCGGCCACGTGTCCATCGCCGTCGAGCACGATGTGCTCGGGGGAGGTGGAACCGTCGACCAAGGCCTCCCCGAGTCCCGCGACAGCGTCGATGATCATCACGTCGCGTCGGCCGCTGGCCGGGTCGGCCGTGAACACGACTCCGGCCGCGCGGGCATCGACCATCTGCTGGACGACGATGCGCATAGAGGCGGGGGACGGCCCGTCGTCATCCGAACGGCCACTGTAGGACGTGGCTCGCGCCGAGCGCACCGACTGCGTGCATCGCGCGATGGCGGAGGTGAACTCCTCGACGGACCGCACGCCGAGCACCGTGTCGTACTGGCCGGCGAACGATTGGTCGTCACCGTCTTCGCCGACCGCCGACGAACGTACGGCGACGGGAGCGCCCATCTGGACGAAACGGTCGGTGACGGCATCGAGCGCACCGGCGGTGGACGCGTCGGCGATGACGAACGCCGCAGGGACGGGAAGCCCGAGCCGGTGGAGTTCGGCAAGGCCGGCGGCCTTGCCGCCGAACCGGTCGTCGATGACGTCGGCCAACTCGACAACTGTGGGTGCCATGGTGTCAGCCGAGCGCGTCGACGATCTCGGCCAGTGTGGTGACGTCGATGGGGCCTGGCTGGTACAGGCATATCCGGTCCGAGACGCCCGCGACCCTGTCGCTGATGTGATCGGCGATCTCAGCGGGCGTTCCGCATGCCGCGATCGTGTGCAGCATCTCGTCGTCGATCAACGTCGCCATCTCTTGCCACCGGCCCTGCTTGGACATCGCGTTCAGTTCTGGTTGGAGATCGCCCCATCCGTGGGCATCGAGCACCGGCTTGTAGGCGGGCGTGGAACCATAGAACGCCAACAACATCCGGGTCGACGTGTGGTCCTGCCCAGCCGAGACGATGATCTCGGGAACCACGGCGAGGTCCTGCTCGCGGCGCCCGGCGCGCGAGAGGCCTTCCCGCACCGCGGGCATCGTCACCTCGTGCAGGAAACGCTTCGAGCCGAAGGGCATGACGAGCAGACCGTCGGCCACCTCCGCGGTGGCTCGGGTCAGCCGCGGACCGAGAGCGCCGAGGTAGATGGGCGGGGGACCATAGGGGTTGGGGCCGGGAACGAACGTCGGTGTCATGAGCGTGTGGCGGTAGTACTCACCCCGGAAGTCGAGACGCTCTCCGTCGTTCCACGTGGCGAAGATCGCCCGCAGAGCCCCGACCATCTCCTTCATACGCTCGACCGGACGGTCGAAGGCGACACCGTACCGCTTCTCGACCTGCGCGCGCACCTGCGTTCCCAGCCCGAGGATGAATCGCCCCTCGGCGAGCAGCTGCAAGTCGTTGGCCTGGTGAGCGAGCTGAACGGGATTGCGGGGCAACGCGATCGCGACGTTGGACATCACGTCGAGGCCTTTCACCGACGATGCCAGGACCAGGGGAGTGAACACGTCGAATGGACCCTCGAAGGTGAAGACCCCTGCAGCGCCCGCCTCGCGCAACTCGGCTGCGCGTTCGGCCGCGCCGGTCGGACCGAACAGCGCGGTCATGACTTTCATCAGCGCTGCCCGCGGTGGGCCACGGGGGAGTGGGGCCGATCGTGGGGGTTCGGGCTCATGCACTCTCCAATAAATACGATGCGTGTCGCATCGGAAGTAGGCTAGCACCATGACAGCAGATCGTGTCCCCGATGGCAAGGAGGCGGGACGTCCTGCGTTGGGTCGGCCGCGCGACGGCAAGATCGACGCCGCGGTCATCGCCGCGACACGTGAACTGATCGTCGAGACGGGCTACTCGGCGCTGACCCTGTCCGCGATCGCGGCGCGGGCGGGGACGACGACTGCGGCCATCTACAGGCGGTGGTCGGGCAAAGCCCACCTCGTGCACGAGGCAGTCCTCACTGACGAGATCATCGCAGTGCCAAGCGGTTCCGGCGATGTCCGTGAAGACATTCGGGCGATGGTCGAGACGGTCCGACGGGTGTTCGACAAGCCCGAGGTGCGGGTGGCGCTCCCCGGGCTCATCGCCGACACCGTTGCCGATCCCGAGCTGCACTCGATGATGATCGCCCGGCTGTCCGGCAACCTGACCGCCTTCGAATCCCGGTTCGGACAGGAACGTCGTGGCGGGGACGATCTGCCGCTGCTGGCCGAAGTCGTCGTCGGCGCGGCGATCTTCCGCATCGTGATCCGTCGCGATGCGGCGCTCGACGATGCCTGGGTCGACGACATGACCACGATGCTCGTCGAGCAGTGGGGAGCATGAGCGCGTCAACGGATCTCTCGCGACCAGATCTGCGCTGAAACGCTTTTCACGCCTTGAGCGATCCACGGGCGATTTTCCACTCTTCAGTCACCGCATCCGGGACGAGGGTGAAAACAAGGGTCCTCATCGTGTCCTGGTCGAGGCCATGACCCAGTGATGATGACGTCCACGTACTGTCACGTCATGGAGGTGCTCGACAGGACGACGCGGTGGGGCGCAGGCCGGCGGTCTGACGCCGCTCGACGGTTCCGCCGCGAGGAGTGATGCGGGTGAAACACGTGCGGGTCGCCGACGGTGCCCTGGAGTCGGCCCCCTCGCTGCAGGAGGCCACGTTGTCGCTGTCGGAGGAGCCCACCGACGATCCGCGGGTGATTGTTGTCGGCGATGTCGAGCAGAGCCTCGCCGACATCGCCGAACGGGTCGCTTGGTGGCCCCAGGCCGCTGCGGTGTGTGACGACGTCGCGCGCGCGATCGATCCGGCCGGTCCTACGTCCGCCGGCGTGATCGTCGAATCCCTGGCGTACTCGACGTTGCAGGCGGGAGCCGAATTCCGCCGCTGGTTGACCCAGCGTGGTCCGGCTTCGTCAGTCGCCACCGCGGATCCCGTGGTCGCCCGACGGGACGACGATCGCTTGACCGTGCGATTCAACCGACCCGACCGGCACAACGCCTTCTCCACCGACGCGCGGGCAGCCCTTCTGGAGGCGCTCGACGTGGCTCTGCTCGATCCGTCGATCCGCGAGGTGGTGCTCGCCGGCAACGGCCCGTCGTTCTGCAGTGGCGGTGACCTGGCCGAGTTCGGCACGTTCACCGACCCGGCCAGCGCCCATCTGGCCCGCACTCGGTACAGCCCCGCACTGGCGCTGGCGGAGCTGACGGCCCGGCTGGGTACCGGGTGCCGCGCGCAGGTTCACGGACACGTGCAGGGCAGCGGCCTGGAAATGGCCGCCTTCTGCGGGCGGGTGACCTGCCATCCCGATGCCGTCCTGGGTCTGCCCGAACTCGCGCTGGGGCTGATCCCGGGGGCTGGAGGAATGGTCAGCATCACACGCCGGATCGGGCGGTGGCGGTTGTGTTACCTGGTGCTTTCCGGGCGCACGATCGACGCCGCGACCGCACTGCAGTGGGGGCTGGTCGACGAGGTCGGCGAAAGCGACACAATGACGCCATGGCCTCTCTGACGATCGACGGGGCCGTGCTGGCCGCGGCGGCACATCGGGCAGACACGGTCTCCAGCATCGCTGGAATCCCCATCGATGCCGCGGAGCTCATTGCCGGCCGCGTGGCGCTCCTCCGCCTGGCCCCGGCGGGGACGGTGTCGGCCGGCGGTGCGACCCGACTGATGGCCGCCCGCGACGGCTGGTGTGCCTTGACGCTGGCGCGAGCTGACGATGTGGATGCCGTTCCCGCGCTCGTCGAGCACGATGTCGTCGAGAGGGACCCGTGGCAGACTGTGCGAAACCGCTTGCGACAGAGCGGTGTTCACGAATTTGCCGAGCGCGCGCGCCTGCTTGGCCTGCCCGTGGGGGTCCTCGGAGAGACCGCGCCGGCTGCGCCTACCGTTCGTGTCTGCGGGCGGCGCGAGACGCCCGGATCGTTGCGCGACGTGCTGGTAGCCGACCTGTCCTCGATGTGGGCGGGACCGCTGTGCGGCCGGCTGCTCGCGGGTGCGGGAGCGACTGTGGTGAAGGTCGAGAGCCGGCGTCGCCCGGATGGCACACGAGCCGGACCGCGACCGTTCTTCGATTGGGTCAATGCCGGAAAGCTATCGTATGCAGCGGATTTCGACGAGCCCGAACAGCTGGTGCGGTTGTTGAGTGTGGCCGATGTCGTGCTCGAATCTTCCCGTCCGGCGGCGCTGGCGCGTCGTGGTCTGGGTCCGGACATCATGCCCGCCCGCGACGGGCGGATCTGGCTGCAGATCACCGGGCACGGCGCGGCGGGCGAGAAGGCGCACTGGGTGGCATTCGGTGACGACGCAGCTGTTTCCGGTGGTTTGGTCGGCGGCACCGCGGGAGCGCCGACATTCTGCGGCGACGCGATTGCCGACCCTCTCACAGGGTTGGAGGCCGCCGCCGCGGTGCTGGACGCACACCGGCGCGGCGGGGGAGAGGTGATCACTGTCGCGATGGCCGCCGTGGCGGCACATTACGCTGCGCTGCCGGTGGCCGGTGACGTGGACTGCACCGCAACAGCGTTCGATCCTGACAGGGCGGCGCGCCTCGGTGAGCACAACGCACTCGTCGACCGAATCGTGGCCGAGCGCGCGGTGACAGCGTGCTGATCCGGCGTGCTGTGCTCCTCGATGGCCGCACCGTCGACCTTCGCCTCGGAACCAGGATCGATGACATGGCAGCGGTGTTGTCGCCGCGCCGCGGCGAAGCCGTGTTCGACGCCCAGGGGGGCACGGTACTGCCGGGTCTGCACGATCATCATCTCCACCTGCGATCTGCGGCGGCCGCACTTCGATCGGTGCACGTCGGTCCCGATGCCGTTCGCGGGCATGCGCACCTGGCGGAGGTGCTCCGCGCCTCGGCGCCCGGCACCGACGGGTGGATCCGCGCGATCGGTTACCACGAGTCTGTTGCCGGGGCCCTGAACCGCGACATTCTCGACACGATCTGCCCCACCGTTCCGGTGCGCATCCAGCATCGCAGTGGCGTGCTCTGGACCCTCAACTCGGCCGGCCTCGCCCTGATCGGTCTGGGCGATCATGCCGATGGCAGGGTCCGCAGCGCCGACCCACGGCTGTCTTCAGCGTTGACCCGCAACGACATCGGCCTGGGTGAGCTCAGCGCCCAGCTGGCCGGATACGGCGTCACGGGAGTCACCGACGCCACGCCTGACCTGGACCCCGCTGACATCGCGGCGCTCGACGACGCGCACCGGCGAGGTGAACTCGCCCAATCGGTGCACTGCCTGGCTCCGGGTAAGCGCATTCTGCATGACGACGACCTTGACGTGGATGCGCTGGCCAGCTGGATCGGCGAACGGCACGAGGGCGGCGATCCCGTCGCGCTGCACTGCGTCACCGCGGTCCAGCTCGTGGCGGCGCTCGCCGCGCTCGCCTCAGCGGGTCGCTATCCCGGTGAT
The DNA here is from genome assembly GCF_007096635.1 of Mycolicibacterium sp. 018/SC-01/001. Taxonomy (GTDB): domain Bacteria; phylum Actinomycetota; class Actinomycetes; order Mycobacteriales; family Mycobacteriaceae; genus Mycobacterium. Next base: position 49,442 of record NZ_VKAA01000020.1, on the reverse strand, counting down.
CGCATCGAACACGGGGCCGTGGTCCCGGATGCGACCATCCCCGCTCTCGTCGCAAGTAAAGCCACAGTGGTCACCCAACCGAACTTCGTCGGCGAGCGCGGCGATCACTACCTGCAGGACATTCCTGCGGAAGAGCACCACGAATTGTGGCGGGTAGCGTCCCTGCGCGACGCCGGAGTACCGCTCGCTCTGTCGACCGACGCTCCCTTCGGCCAGGCCGACCCGTGGGCGGCCATGCGCGCTGCGGTCAGCAGGCGAACCCGATCGGGTGTCGTCCTCGGTGCCGATGAAGCCGTCGAACCCTCAGCAGCACTGACGATGTTCCTCGGAGAGCCGGAACGCCCGGCCACGGTTCGCCGCATCGAGCGGGGTGCCCCCGGTGACGTGTGTGTGCTGTCCGTGCCGCCGCTGCAGGCGCTCGCCGACCTCGACGCACAGATGGTGGCAGCGACGGTGATCGGCGGTCGGGTGATGTTCCAGCGGTGAGAGCCAGCCGTCATCGAGCGCTTCGGGGGGTGCCGCCGAGCGCGATGTCGCGCACGGTGGACACGGGAAGTTCGGCCTCGGACTCGATCTCGGCGGCGGTCAGGGCGCCGCATACGTGGCCGCGGTGAATCACGCTGGCGAGCGCTCGTGCAGTGGCCGGTTCGTCCATGATCGTCGAGTCGCGGCGGTGAACGTAATTCCGTAGTCGCGTAACGGCCGGCGCGAAAGCGCTGCGGTAGAACGCGTACGTCGCCAGGTACCGAGTGACGAGTTGGGCGGGGTGCATGTCCCAGCCCTGGCAGATGCCGCGTTCCAGATGGCGGCGGACGAGGCGGGCGTGCAGTTGCCATGCCGCCGTGATGTTCTCGCGATCGCCGATGGGCAGGATGTTGGTCGACCCATCGGAGAGGTGGACGCCGGTACCTGCGACGGCGACCTGCATGACGTTCTTGGCGTGGTCAGCGGCTGGATGCTCCATCGACTGATAGGCGGCTGCGATGCCCAGGCTGGCGGAGTAGTCGTAGGTCCCGTAGTGCAGCGCGCTGACGCGCCCTCGGCCGGCGTGGATGAACTGGGCGACGGGTGCGCGGCCATCGGCGTCGAGCACGGCCTGCGGAGCTTCGATCTGTACTTCGAACCGAATGCGACCGGCCGGCAGTCCGTTGGCGGACTCGAGCTCGCTTGCGACGGCGACCATGGCCTCGACCTGGTCGACCGACGTCACTTTGGGCACGGTGAGGGACAGGCCGTCCGGAAGCCCCCCGCAATCGACCAGCCCGCTGACGAACATGTCGAGCGTGCGTAATCCGCGGGCGCGGGTGCCGGCTTCGAGGCACTTGAAGCGGATGCCGACGAAGGGCGTCGCGGCGCCCGCCGTCCGCACGGAGGAAACTGCGCGAATGACATCGGCGTCTTCAGTCGCGTCGTCGAACGTGCCGTAGCCGTCCTCGAAGTCGATGCGAAGATCTTCGATCGGCTCAATTCTGAGCTTCTGCTCGGTGAGCTCTGCCAGAGTGCCTGGATCGCAGTCATTCTCGCTGCTCGCACCGACCACCGCGGCCACTTCGTCGAGGCCGCCGGCATCCACTGCTGCTGCGAGGGCGATGGTTCCCCACTCGGCGGGCATTGTCGCGGTGTACCGATTGCCGGGGATGTAGACGGTGTGCACCGGTTGCCGCCTGCCGTCATCGCCGGGGTATCGGCTCGCCAGTCGCGCGTCGGCGCCCGACAACCGTCGGTCGATGTCGGCGAGCACCGAGTCGTCGAGTCGTCGTGTCACGTGCTCCCCTTCTCGACGTTCGTGGGCGCACACAGGATTCCACATCCCAGCGCAGCAGGTGCGCTCAGCGGATCCGCTCAGGTCCGGACGTTGAGTCCGCCCGGCTGTCAGGCGTCGGCGTGGCGGTCCTGCCAGAGCCGGTAGACGTCGAGCGCGTCGGGGTGGGGCTCGTGTCGCATGGGCAAGCGGCGGTCCTCCCAGGATTTGCCGAACTCGTCGTAGAACGTCGCGAGCTCGAAGTACTTCCGGTTGTCCTGGTAGAACGGCGCGTACTCGTCGCGCTGGGTGAGAAAGACGACAGCGTCAGGGGAGCAGTAGTACAGCGACCCGAGACACATGGGGCACGGGTGGGCGAGTACGTAGATGGTGGCACCGGTGAGGTGTTCGGACCCCACCGCCGTGCAGGCGGCGCGGATGGCGAGGATCTCCGCATGGGCCGTCGGATCGTTGGTCTGGGCCACCAGGTTGGGACTCTCGGCGAGCACGAGCCCGTCGCGCGCGATGACGGTGGCGAAGGGCCGACCTCCTTGGAGCACGTTCTGGCGGGCGAGGTCGACGGTGCGCTGGGCGAAATCCACGAGAATGCTGATAACCGTTTCCGAGCCGGAATAGTCATGCGCCGTTTGCGGTCGTAGTGCCCATGAGCAGAGCAGTTCAATTCGACCAGTATGGCGGTGTCGAGGTCCTGCAGGTCCGCGACGTCGCGCGGCCAGTCGCGGGCCCGGGGCGTGTGCTGATCGAGGTGCGTGCCGCGGGCATCAATCCGGGCGAAGCCATGATCCGGGAGGGCTTCCTGCACGACCGATGGCCGGCCACGTTTCCGTCGGGGCAGGGCAGCGACGTGGCCGGAGTCGTCGTCGAGGTGGCGCCAGACGTCACCGGCGTCGCCGTGGGAGACGAGGTGCTCGGCTTCTCCGACGAACGCTCGACGCAGGCGGAGTACGTCGCGCTGCCGGCCGACCAGGTCACGCCGAAGCCTGCCGAACTGTCATGGGAGCAGGCAGGGTCGCTGAATGTCGCGGGTACCACGGCGTACGCCGCGGTACGGTCGCTCGGGCTCACCGCCGATGACACCGTCGCTGTGTCGGCGGCCGCCGGGGGCGTCGGCACGCTGGCCGTTCAGCTCGCCGTGCGCACCGGTGCGACGGTTCTGGGCATCGCGGGTCCGGCCAACGACGACTGGCTGCGCGACCACGGCGTCATCCCCGTCAACTACGGAGACGGTCTGGCCGAACGGTTGCGGGCCGCGGCGCCGGGCGGCCGGGTCGATGCATTCCTCGACCTGTTCGGCGGCGGTTACGTCGCCCTGGCCGTCGAAGAACTCGGCGTTGCGCCGCAGCGGGTGGACACGATCATCGACTTCGCCGCGGTGGAACAGTTCGGCGTGCAATCCGTCGGCTCCGCCGAAGCGCCCGGCACCACGGCGTTGGCCGAGCTGGCCGACCTCATCGCCCGCGGCGAACTGGACCTGCCGATTGCCGCGGTGTACCCCCTCGATGAGGTGCGCGCTGCCTACACCGATCTTGCCGCCCGTCACAGCCGCGGCAAGGTGGTCCTGCGCCCCTGATCAGCGAGACCACCCGCAACCACGACCGTCCTAGGACCCTGCTGGTGAGTCGGCGATGCTCACCATCTGCTCGATCGAGGTCAACTTGCGGCGCCGGCGCCCCTGCCGGCGCCCTGCGGCGCGTTCGTGAGCGTCGATCGCGGCCCAACCCGGCGCGGCGATAGGTCGACCTCCACGCCGGGTGATCAGCGTCGGTAGGTCGTCTCGCATGGCAGCCGGGGGTGGCAGCGCTCCATTCGACCAGTCGGTCAGCACAGCCTCGGCCGTTTCGATGCCGCATCGGCGGTTTGCGCCTATTCCTCCGGTGGCGCCGCGTTTGATCCAGCCGGCGGTGTACACGCCGGGGACCGGCGCGCCGTCGTGGATGACGCGGCCACGCCTGTTGGGGATGACGGCGCGCACATCGTCGAAGGGGAGCCCGGCGAGGGGATGAGCCCGGTAGCCGACTGATCGGATGACGGTGTCGGCGGGCAGGATGATGTCCTCGCCGGTGGGTTCCACCGTCGCGGGGTCGTGCGGGGTGTACGCGGTGCGCCGGGCGGTCACGGACTGAACCCGCGATGGGCCGCCGTCGAGCGACGCGGGGGCGAGGAAGTAGCGGAACACGGCCCTACGCGACGCTCCGGTCGGTGTACGTGTCGCGTACTGCCTGGCGAGCCGCAATTTCATCGTCGTTGTGGCGTCGAGGGTTCCGGACTGTTCGGCACGGCGGGTCGCGGTGTCGAGGACCAGGTCGGCAGGATCGATGACGACATCAACTCCCGACAGTGAACCGAACGCGTCGAATTCGGAGTTGGAGTAGGCCGCGTGCGCGGGGCCGCGGCGGCCGACGATGGTGACGGTGCGCACCCGGGAGGACCGCAGGGTCGCCAGTGCATGATCGGCGATGTCGGTGCGGGCGAGTTCCTCGGGATCGGTGAGCAGGATGCGCGCCGCGTCGAGTGCGACGTTGCCGTTGCCGATGATGATTACGTCGTGACCGGAGAGGTCGACGACGTCGTCGGCGTGGTCGGGATGACCGTTGTACCAGGCGACGAAATCGGTGACCGACAGGGAGCCCGCGAGGTCTTCGCCGGGGATGCCGAGCCGGCGATCGTGTGCGGCGCCGCACGCGATGACGACCGCCCCGTACCGGGCCCGCAGTTCGTCGACGGTGACGTCGCGACCGACGGTGACGTTGAGGAAGTAGCGGAAATCGTCGTGCGCGGCGGTGGCGGCGAAGGTGCGTTCCACCCCTTTGGTGGCGGCGTGATCGGGGGCTACGCCGGCCCGGACGAGGCCGTAGGGGGTAGGTAACCGTTCGAAGAGGTCCACCCGAACATTGTTGTGGCGCAAGAGTTCACCGGCGGTGTAGAACGCTGCGGGGCCGGCGCCGACGATCGCCACCTCCAGAGGTGCCGGACCCCGATAGGCGGCAGCAGGGCGGGGAGGTGACCAGGTGCGGTCGACCTCACGGTCGCGGTAGTAGCCGGCATTGATCTCGGGGTAGAGCGAATCGACCGGCAAGAGATCATCGGGTGTTATCGCGTCGACAGGGCATTCGTCGACGCAGGCTCCGCAGTCGATGCAGACGGCCGGGTCGATGTGGAGCATCTCTGCGGTGGCGAAGTCCGGCTCGTCAGGTGTGGGGTGGATGCAGTTGACGGGGCACACGACAACGCAGCTGGCGTCGTTGCAGCACGCACGCGTGATCACATGCGACATGGGGCCAATGCCTCCTCGAACTCGCTCGATGCGCAGCGGACCTCGTCATCGGAACGCCGCCCGGAATGACTCGAACCCTTGAAGACAGTTGTTGCGCAGTCGCTCTGGCTGCCCGACGGTGATCGTGGTGACCCTGGGGATCATTGCCCGCAGGAGCGTGTGCATCTCCAGCTTGGCCAGCTGCATTCCGACGCACGTGTGAATGCCATGACCCCAGCCGACGTGGCCGCCGTTGCGCAGCAGGGAGAATTGCTCGGGGTGATGGAACTGACGCTCGTCGGAGTTGGCCGCCGCGAACAGCACGGCGACACGATCGCCCGGCCGCAGGCTGACGCCGCCGATGTGGGTGGGGGAGGCCACCCGTCGGGTGAACGACCGCACGGGCGACGCCAGGCGCACGGCCTCCACGACGGCCGCCGGGACCAGCTCGGGATCATCCCGGAGTTGTTGCCACGCAGCGGGATTGGTTCCCAGGCTCCAGAGGAGTTGCCCGGTGGACAGGATCGTGGTGTCCAGACTCGGCGCCACGAGGTCGATGATCATGTTCTTGGCCTCGAGCCGGCCGACCTCGCCCCGGTCAGCGGCATCGAGGATGGTCGAGCCCCACCCGTCCGGCCTGACGTGGCGGCGACCCACTTTCAGTGTGTAGCCGAGCAGCCCCAACGAGTCGCCCATCGAACGCACCGCCCGCCCGTTGGCCGGCCCCAACCCGTTGAACGTGGCGCGCCCCCAGGTCAGCATCTGCTCTGCCGTCACCTCCAGTCCGACGAGCTGAGCGACCGCCTGTACCGGAAGCCGGGTCGCGAAGTCAGCCACGCCGTCGAAGTCGGGCCGATCGAGCAGCCGTTCGACGGTGCTCACCGCTTCGCTTTCGAACGTCGGGAGCGACCGGCGGATGGCCCGGGAGGTCAGCGAGTGCATCAGGATCATCCGCCGAGTCATGTGGGCGTCGTCGTCGCTGGACAGCGTCGTGTATCGCCCCAGCGCGTTGGCCACGGGGTTGGCGGCGACGCCCTGCCCACTGCGGAAGGTGGCGTCGTCACGCAGGACCGCGCGGACATCGTCGAAGCGCCCGACGGCGAACATCCGGTGCCGGGGAAGCCACACCACGGGGCCGGCATCGCGGATTCGGCGGTACACCGCGGGGGCGTCGTCGATGACATCGTCGCCGTAGATGTCGACGTCGACCACGGGCGCGCCACGGTGGGTCGTGGCGGCAGGCCCGAACAGGCTCACGGTCCTCACCGGTCGAGGTCGGTGCGTGCGGGCACGCTGACGTCCTCGGACAGAAACAGCGGGACGGCGCCGCAGACGGTGTCGAGATCCCGGCCCGCGGTCAGCACGGTGCGGTCCGGGCGGACCACGGCTGCCGTCACACGGTGGCCGGCGAGCCAGCGCCCCAGCTCGGAGCCGGCGGGCACGTGCACTACCCGGGCGCCGCGGGCTGCTACCGTCTCGTGCTGCGATGGGCTCAAGCCCACCGTGGTGAGCACCGCGAATCCCAGACCCAGTTCGTCGTCGAGGCGGGAGCCGTTGGGCAGTAGGACATTCGGGCACAGGTGGCCGGCGATACCGCGGGTCCGCAGGGTGCGCCGAACCAGCGACGAGGACCGCAGCGGCGGAGTGCGCGAATCGGTCACTTTCGCCCGCAGACCCGGCACGAGGCGCAGCCGGGGCAGTATCAGGGAACGCGCGGCCGTCCCGGCCCGGCCGCCGGCGGTCATGGCGCGGCCGACGTTGAGGGCGAGGGTGATCATGTGCCGCGCGTGGGGTCGGCGCTCCGTCTGGTAACTGTCGAGGGCGGCCTGCGACAGATCGCCGCGGCGCACGCCCGCGATCTTCCATGCCAAATTCATCGCATCGCGCAGGCCCGCACCCATACCCTGGCCGATGAACGGCGGGGTCAGGTGAGCCGCATCGCCGAGCAGGAACACGTTGCCGCGACGCCAGCGGTCAGCGAGCTGGGCCCGAAATGTGTACTCCGCCAATCGGATCAGGTTCAGATCGGCGTCAGCGACATCGCGCGTCCACGGATCGATCAGCGGCCTCAGCGTGTCCACAGTGGAGAAGTCGTCCACTGACTCGCGGTCGAGGAGACGGAATTCCCAACGGTATCGGGTCGGCCCGATGCGCATGTAGGTCCCTGCGCGTTGGTCGTCGCACACCTGGTGCACGCCTTCCCACTGGTGGAGGTCGGCGTCGGTGGCGATGTCGACGACCAGCCAGCGTTGATCGAACTTCAGGTTCTGCATCTGCGCGCCGATGCTGCTGCGCACCATGCTGTTGGCCCCGTCGCAGCCGAGCACGAAATCAGCGCTGATGATCGATTCCCGCCCCGACATTCGGTCCCGCACCCGGACCCGTAGAGGGCGGACATCGGCGGTCACATCGACGACCTCGGTGTCACCCCGGAACCGAGCATGGTCGTATCTGGCCAGATTCTCCCGCAGCATCTCCTCGAGTTGCGGCTGATCGAACATGCTGGCCGCGGGAAAACCGTTGCGCGTCAACGCGGTGTCGCGACGAAATTCGGCGAGGACAGACATGTCTCGATCGACCAACCGCAATCCCTGAGCCGGGCGGGAAATGCCGGCGAACTCGTCGTCGATCCCTAACCGCGCCAGAATGCGGTAGACCTCATCGTCGAGATGCACGGCCCGCGGTTGCGGATACACGTGCGCCCAGCGGTCCAGCACCAACGTGTCAACGCCGTACTGCGCGAGCAGGGTGGCCACGGTGATTCCGGTGGGTCCGCCGCCCACGACGACCACGGGGACATGCTCAGTGACGACGTCGTCTCGCATCAGAATCACCGTCCGTCGGTGTCGGGGACTTCATCGCTCACGCGTGTCGCACCGACAGTCGTTGTGCGCCCAAGTCGATCGTTCCGTCGTCGGTCCTGACCGACGCCTCGACGACATCGCCGTGCTGCAGGTACTTCGGGTTCTTGGCTTGACGGGAGAAGAACGCCTTCCATTTGACAGCCGGCGGGAGCAGGTTGCCGATCATCTCGACGGGTTTGGGCGGTGCGGTCAGGGCCGTGCCTGCCGGTGTGCCCGTCAGGACGAGATCGCCGGGGGAGAGGTCCTGGAAGCGGGTCAGCGATTGCAGAGCTTGCAGCGGGCGGTACAGCATGTCGCCCTCGACGCGTGCATTCTGGCGTTCCTCGCCGCCGACACTCAGACGCAATCGCAGATCCGCGAAGCGCGCCAGCTCAGCGGCGTCGAGAAGCACCAGCGCGGGACCGACGGGGGTGAACGTCGGATACGACTTGGCCTCGTAGAACTGGGTTTGCGGCAGCTGGATGTCGCGAGCCGACACGTCGTTGGTGACGGTCAGACCGGCGATGACCTCGGCGAGGTCGCGCTCGGTGATCGTCGAACCGGCCGGTACGTCGCGCCCGATCACCAGCCCGATCTCTACTTCGTAGTCCAGCAGTCCGACATGTTCGGGCCGAACGATCTCGCCGAACGGGCCGGTGATCGAGGCCGAGGATTTGCGGAAGAACGTCAACGGCACCGTCTTCGGGTCCATCCCCGAATCCCTGACATGGGATTCGAAATTCGTCATCTGAGCGATCACCCGGCACGGTGCGGTGACCGGCGACAGCAACGTGAGGTCGTCGACCGCGACGGTGCCACCGGCGGTGGCGGCTGCGTCGATCGCGGCGCGGTCGGCCAGCAGATCGGCGGTCGTCGTTGCCGACGTGGCGATACGGGCGGCACCGGTGGCGGTGTGAACCCACCAGCCGTCAGAGGTGCGCAGGACAGATGTCGTCATGAGATCGCTACTTTCAACAGGCCGACGAGGCGGTGGAGGTCGAATTCGTTGTCGTCGCGCAGCGCGGTCACCATCGAGGTCAGTTGATGGCGGGCCGCGCGGGGGCTGGCGTCGAGGAAGTCCTTGGTCGCGGGCGGCCCCCACTGAGCCAGCCCGGATGCGGTGAACGGCGCCCACCCGGGTTCGAGTGTGTTGTCGAACATGTCGCCGTCGGCGAAGTGCTCGACGAGGAAGCCGTCGGGGTCGCGCCAGTAGTCGAACAGTTGGCTGCCCTGGATGTGGCGACCGATACCCCAGGATCGGAAGTAGCCGCGTTCACGCAGGTACTCTCCGCCGGCGGCCAGAGCGTCGAGATCGCTGACCTGGTAGGCCGAATGGACGTACTGGTTGGCCGGTCCCAGCGCCAGGGCCAGCGTGTGGTGGTCGGCCGGGACGGAGCCCAGGTCGCAGCGGATGAAGCTCATGGCAGGGCCGCGGTCGCGCTGTCCGGGGAAGAAGAGGAAGTCGCTGACGATCATGCCGAACGTGTCCAGGTACCAGTTCAGCGTCTTCAGGTATGTGGTGGATTGCAGAACCACATGACCGAGCCGCTGCACACGGGTCGGCACCCGCGGCGGACGCACCGTGGCGTTGATCCTCGCGGTGGTCGGTCCGGTGTTGAGGATCTGCGGGGCTTGGTCGGGTTGGGCGGGAAGCTCGTGCATGCCGGCGACGACCTTGACCGCCATCCCGCTGGGGTCGGTCAGCTGCACCGCCACGCCGCCGATCGCCTCAGGAAGCGCGTGCACCGGCGCGCCGGTCTTCTCGGCCAGCCGCAGGACATCGACCTCATCGGCAGCTCGTAACGCCACCCCGGCGAAACGGGTGCGCTGGCCGCGGCGCAGGATCACACACGGCGCGCCTGCAGCGGTGCCGCGCAGATGGAGATGCTGCGGCTCCCGCAGCGAGACACCGAAGCCGAAGGCGCGAGCGAAGGCTTCGGCGCGTACCAGGTCGGGTTTGTCGAACTCGAGCCACGCGATGTCAGCCACCCGGATGATCGGGTCCTTCGCTCGTCCGGGATGTTCACCGCGCCGCGCACCCTGCTCGCTGTGCAGGTCCTGGTGGCCGTCCTGACGTGGCTGTGCTGCCTGTGCCACAGTGCACCTCCTCTGGAATGAGGAAATCGTCACATACGAGAAGATGGTCAGTCAAGAGTTTCTGACGAAATCCTCATTAGTGACCGTATTCGCTTCGATGACGTCCGGGATCTGCGTCGAATCCCACCGGGGCCTTGGCCGCTGACCATCGATCGAGTGGTGTCCATGGAAGTGCGCGCACGGCGGCGTGTGTCAGCCGGTGGCGATGGGCCGAGGCGACGGGTGGCAGAAGACTTCGCAATAGAACGAATTGTGTCTCATTGTATAGTTCAATGAATCACCACAGACGGTAAGGAACAGCGGGTCAGTGACAGGTGATTTTTCGGCCGGTTTTCTCGCCGGTGTGCAGGTGGCGCAGCTAGGTGACGGTGTCGCGGGTTCTGCCGCAACCGCGCTCCTGGCCACACTGGGAGCAAGAGCCACGCGAGAGCCCAGGCCGCACATCCCGAGATTCGGACCGGCACTGACGGGAGCTGACGTTGCTGTGGTCGACGCAGTCCTCGACCACCAGACGTGTGTCGCCTCGGCCGGCGTCGCGAACGTCGTGGACGGGTGCGACATCGTCGTCTGCGACGGAGCGAACTCGATGCCCGAACCCCCTCGTGGCGGCGTCATCGTCGTGATCACTCCGTTCGGCCTCGACGCTCCACATGGTCGCCGACCGGTGGGTGAGATCACCGCGCAGGCCAGCGGAGGGCTTCTCGCGACCATCGAAGACGAGGACGGAAAGCCCGTTCCTGCACCGGGTTACGTTGCGTTGCGTGCTGTCGGCGCCGTGGCCGCGTTGGCCGCCCTGCACGGACTCGACCGGCGCAGCCGCGACCCTGACGGCGATGCGATCGTGGTGGACGTTTCGGCGCAAGAAGCCGTCCTGTTTGCTGCGGCGCTCCCCGAGTGTGCGCACATCCTGTACCGGTGTCCGGGTCGCGCCGGCAGCGGGCGCTACCTGGCGCCGTCGGGCCTGTTCGCCTGTCGGGACGGAATGGTCCGCATCACGGCGGTGGAGAACCACCAGTGGAAAGGGTTGCGCACCGCCCTCGGTGAACCGGCGTGGGCAGAGGGACTCGATGAGCGGCAGACCCGCATCGACAACGCCGACCTCATCAACGAGCACGTCACGGCGTGGACGCGCGACCGCCTCAAGGCCGACTGCGCCGCGCTGCTGCAAGCCAGCGGCGTGCCGTCGACACCGGTGAACACTCCGTCCGAACTGCTCACGTCTCCCCAATTCCAGCACCGCGGGTCACTGCAGCCCGCCCGTCTCGCCGACCGCGATGCAGTCGTTCTGGGAGCGCCGTGGACCACGGCGGCAGGAAAGGAAACAACTCGACAGAGAAGCGGCCTGGCCGGCCTGCGCATAGCTGAGCTGACCCACGTGCTGGCCGGCCCCATCGTCGGCGCCCTCCTGGGAGCGATGGGTGCTGACGTCGTGCGTATCGAAGATCCGGAGCGACTCGACATCTATCGCCGTACAGGCCCATTCGCCGACGGCGTCGCCGGACCGGAACGCGGCGCCTATTTTGCCGTCGCCAATCACTCCAAGCGCAGCGTGCTCCTCGACCCAGCACATGCTGTGGATGACGTGGCGACGATTCTCGGGGCATCCGACGTGCTCATCGAGAACGTCGGGACGTCTCGGCTCCGGCGTCTGGCGGTCGATCCATCCGCGCTCGCTGACGCAGGCCGACTGACGTTGCGTGTTTCAGGGTTCGGTGCGGACGGTCCGATGTCCGGATATCGCGTGTATGCCAACAACGTCCAGTCCTACGGCGGTTTGGCCGGGCTCTGTGTCGGCTCCGATGGCACACCGGCGCGGCTCGGCACGGTTCTGGCGGACCCGCTGTCGTCGATCACCGCAGCGGTGGTCATTGCTGCCTGGGCAGTGGGCCCGCGTCGTTCGACCGGTGCAGTCGTCGATCTGTCGATGGCCGAAGTGGTCGCTTCAACGGTCTCGGAGTACCTCGTCGCCGCCTCCATCGGTGATGGGACGGAGGACGGACTGGCCGCACGCTCGGTTCACTTGGCCACCGACGGGCGTTGGGTCGCTGTCGAACTACGCGGCGACCAATGCCAACGAGACAGGGCGGACTTCGTGGCACGACTCGTGGCCACGAACAGAGCCGACGACGCGGAGTTCAAGCTGCGCGGCGCAGGCATCGAAGCAGCGATAGTGCGCAAGGCAAGTGAACTGGTTGTCGACAAGCACCTGGCGACCAGGCAGTTCTTTCCTGAGATCGACCATCCGGCAGAGGATCTCGAGACGGCCCGGCTGGTCGGACTGCCGTGGCGTTTCGCAGGTGAGGGGTCGGTGCCGTTGGTGCCGCCGCCCGCGCTCGGCAGCTCCACCGCAGACTATCTCGATGCGGCGGAGGCAGACGTCACGGCGTGAGGTCGAGCTGCAAGTGGTCGAGCCGACGCACGAGGATGCTGGGCAGCCAACGTCCGACCTCCGCCGGCGCGATCCAGGACGTGCGCGCGAGGACCTTCGTCACCACGGTCATGGCTTCCAGACGGGCCAGCGCCGCGCCGACGCAGAAGTGCGCACCCTTACCGAACGTCATGTGGCCCCGACCCTTCGTCCGGTCGAGGCGGAACGCGTCAGGCTGATCGAACTGACCGGGGTCACGATTGACCGCCCCCCACAGCAGAAGCAATCGGTCGCCGGCGGTCAGGGGAACGCCCCCGAGTGTCGCATCGGCGAGGACATGGCGATAGTGCCCCCGGAACGGTGGCTCGAAGCGCAAGGTCTCCTCGATGAACGTGCCGACGAGATCGGGTCGGTCGCGCACCGCGCGTTGAAGTTCCGGGCGCGTCGCCAGTAGCCACATCGCGTTACCGAGCAGTGACGCTGTCGACTCACCGCCCGCGCTGAACAAGGTCAGCATGATGACACGGGCGACATCGCTGTCGATCTGTCCATCTCGGGACAGCGTCGCGAGATCGCCCAGCAGGTTGTCCCCCGGACAGGCTGCGGCGCGGTCGAAATGCTCGCTGATGTAGCCGCTGAGACCCACCGCAGCCGTGAACGCCGCATCCAACTGTTCGGGTGTGACCAGACCGTCGAGAATCTGCGTGGTCGCGTAGCCGGCAGTGATCAGCATGTCCACGTCGTCCTCTGGGAGGCCGATCAGCCGCGTCACCACCATCATCGGTAACCTGTTCGCGATGGCCGCCATCCACTCGATCCGTCCCGCAGCCAGTCCCGCGTCGAGCAGGTCATCGGTGGTCGACGACACGAAGTCCTGCAGTAGTCGAATCCGTTTGGCCGCCAACTGCGGTACTAGTATCTTCCGATGCACCGCATGGGTGGGATCATCCGCGGTGGCCAACACGTGAGACGCTCCACCGAGACCCTCGAGTTCAAGGGTCTCCACGCCGGTGCGAGGTGAGAAGGTCATAGTGCCTGTGAGATTGGAAGAATAGACCGCGGGGGTCGCCACGACCTCGTTGACTTCGTCCCATCCGCAGACCACGAAGAACGACGAATCACCGACTCGGTGGACAGACCCGCTGCTGCGCAGTCGTGCGTAGAGCGGATACGGATCCTGGACGCTGGCATCGTCGAAAAGCTCGATGGCGCGAGGCTTGTGATCGGCGAGCATCTCAGACGCGGTACTCCTGCAACAAATTCTTGCTGATGATCATCTTCTGGATCTCGCTGGTGCCTTCACCGATGAGGAGGAACGGTGCGTCGCGCATCAACCTCTCGATCTCGTACTCCTTGGAGTAGCCGTATCCCCCGTGGATCCGGAAGCTCTGCTGGGTCACCTCTGCGCAGAACTCGCTGGCGAGGTATTTGGCCATGCCTGCAGCCACGTCGTTGCGTTCGCCGGAGTCCTTCAGCCGTGCGGCGTTGACCATCATCAGGTGTGCTGCTTCGACCTTGGTGGCCATCTCGGCGAGTTGAAAGGCGATGGCTTGGTGTTCTGCGATCGGCTTGCCGAAGGTGTTGCGCTGCTGCGCATACCGGACCGCGAGCTCGAAAGCCCGCACGGCGACCCCGCAGGCGCGTGCCGACACGTTGACGCGCCCGACCTCGACGCCGTCCATCATCTGGACGAAACCCTGCCCGGGCGCTTCGCCGAGCACGTCGGCGGCCTGGGCGACATAACCGTCCAAGATCATCTCGGTGGTGTCGATGCCCTTGTAGCCCAGCTTGTCGAGCTTGCCCGGAATGGTCAGGCCGGGGACGACGTCACCGAAACCCGAGGGCTTTTCGATGAGAAAGGTGGTCAGGTTGCGGTGGGGCTTGTCCGCACCCTCGTCGGTGCGCACCAGGACCGCCACCAGGGTCGAGCTGCCGCCGTTGGTCAACCACATCTTCTGCCCCGTGATCGAATACGTGCCGTCGGCATCGCGGGCCGCTTTGGTGCGGATGGCCGCGACGTCCGATCCGAGCTCGGGCTCCGACATCGAGAAGGCGCCCCGCAACTCACCGGTTGCCATCCGCGGCAGCAAGCGTCGCTTCTGCTCCTCGGTGCCGTGCTGACGCACCATGTACGCCACGATGAAGTGCGTGTTGATGACCCCGGAGACACTCATCCAGCCGCGTGCCAGCTCTTCGACGCACAGCGCGTAGGTGAGGAGCGATTCCCCCAGGCCGCCGTACTCTTCGGGGATCATCAAGCCGAAGAGCCCCAACTCCTTCATCTGGTCGACGATGCGCTCTGGATACGTGTCGGCGTGTTCGAGCTCCCGCGCCTGCGGAATGATCTCGCGGTCGACGAATTGCCGTACCGCAGAGAGGATGTCGCGCTGGAATTCGGTGAGGCCGGGAGTCTGTGCGAGTCTGGGCATGGTCTGGTCCACCGATCAATCGCTTGCCGGCAGCGGCTTGGCCGCTTTGACCTCCAAGGCCGTCTCGCCCACCGTCAGCGTTCCCGACCCCGCTTTCGTGACGAGTACCTCGGCGCCCGTGACGTCGACATAACGCTTGCCCATCGTGGTGCCCTCGGCGAAGCGCGGATCGAGCTGACCGGTCCGTTCACCACCGAGAGGAACCATCGGTGCACCGCCGCACCGGAGGTCGTCGAGGCTCTCGCCTGTTCTGACGACGATCACCTCGGTGTCGTCGACCTGGCTCTGCAGACGGGTCCCGTTCTTGATCACGTGGCCTCCTGGAGGTCGGCCACGAGCTCGCGTCTGAGCACTTTGCCCGTGGCGTTGGTGGGTAGATTCGCGCGAAACACCACGCGGTCGGGAGTGCGCGATCCGCGCAGGGTGCGTCGCACATGATCGCGAAGATGCTCGGCCTCCGGCGGCGGGGAAGTGGACGGTACGACCACGGCGACGATGATCTGGCCCCAGTGGTCGTCATCGACACCGACCACTGCCACCTCGCGAACGCCCGGATGCTCGACCAGGACGTCCTCGAGTTCGGCCGGGGCGATGTTCTCTCCGCCCCGGATGATGGTGTCGTCGGAACGACCGCCGATGAACAGGAAGCCCTCGCTGTCCAGCATGGCGATGTCGCGCGTCGGGAACCAGCCGTCGGCATCGAGGACGGAACCGATCCCGGTGTAGCGCCCCGACACCTGATCCCCGCGTACGAACAGCTCGCCGCGTTCACCGGGACCCAGCACTGTTCCCGTCGCATCCCGGATCTGCAGCTCGATACCGGGGACCGGCCGGCCGACCGATCCCAGCCGCGCCGCAGCCGCCGGGTCGGTGGCCTGGAAGGCGGCGCGATGGTCGTCGGGCGTGAGCACCGCGATGGTCGAACTGGTTTCGGTGAGACCGTAGGCGTTGACGAACCCGACATCCGGCAGCAACTCTATCGCACGGCGCACCAACGGCAGTGCCACGCGGGATCCGCCGTAGGCCAGCGTCTGCAGAGACGGCAGTGTGGCGCGGCTGCGTTCCAGTGCGTCCACCAGTCGATCGAGCATCGTGGGAACGACCGTCGCGGTTGTGATCTTCTCGGCGTCGACCAATCGGACCCACTCGTCGGCGTCGAACGTCGGGAGGTAGACCATGCGGCGCCCGGCGTAGAGGTTCGAGAGTGCGGCGCCGACACCGGCGACGTGGTACGGGGGAACACAGATCAATGCGGCATCGGTGGCACCCGCGGACGCGAACTCGACTGTGCCGGTGATGTAGCTGGTGAGGTTGTGGTGCGTCAGTTCAACGGCTTTGGGTGCCGCGGTGGTTCCCGAGGTGAACAGCACGACCGCCACGTCATCGGCGTCGGCGAAGGACACCGCGGGCTCGGCGGCCGCGGCCGCCGCGTGGAACTCGGCGACCGTCAGCACCCGAGTCGCGGACGTGCCGACGATGTCGCGGTACCGCGGGTCGACGATCACCAGAGGGTCCGGGAGTCGCGCGATGAGTTCGGCGATGCCGTCGGCGGACAGCCGATAGTTGATCGGGGTGAACGGCACGCCCGCTGCGGCGGCGGAGAAGATCAGCAGCGGCATGGTCGCGCCTCCGACACCGACGTAGACCAGGTGCTGCGCGCCCCGCGCGGTGACGACGCCAGCTCCTGCCGCAGACCTCTGCTGGAGGTCACCGGTGCTCAGGCGCTGCTCGACGGGGCCGTCACGCGAGACCACCGCAAGCCGCTCCGGCGCGGCGGATGCGGCCATGTCCAGCAGCAGCGAGATGCTCACGACAGCATCGGTCCCGTGGGGGAGAGCACGCTGAGTTGTTCCAGCCCCACGCCCGGTTGGTCGATCGCGCTCGCGAAGACGCCGGCCAGAACTTCGGCGACCGCCGTCGGCGTCATGCGTTCCTCCCTGATCAGGCCGCGGCGAAACCAGTCGGTCGCGGCGGTGCTCAGGAGGTCGGGATCGAAGGACGAGGTGAAGTCGGTGGGGACCGTCCCTCCGACTTCGACGCAGCTGAACCGGTAGCCGGGATGCTCGAGGCGCCACTGATCGATGCAGCGCTCCATGGCGGCCTTGCTGGCCGAGTATGCCCCCAGCGCCGGATGGTGATGGCGGACGGAGTCCGACGACAATGCTGCGACGATGGCCGATGGGGTCAGTACCGAGAGAACCGAACGGATGACCTGATGTACCCCGATCACATTGGTCTCAAAGACGTCCAGCCAGTCTTGGGCGGTGGTGTCCGCGAACATCTTCAGGGGCGCGAATCCTGTTGAGATCAGCACGATGTCGACGTTGCCGAGGGTCTGCTGCGTGACGCTGCCGATTCGTCGGCAGTCCTGCTCGCTGCGGACGTCCCCGACGACGGGGACCGCATCGCCGCCGGCTTCCGCGACCGCCTCGTCGAGTCGATCTGCGCGTCGTGCCGCCAGCACGAGCCGGGCACCCTCGGTGCCTGCGATCGTTGCGAACGCCCGGCCGATACCGGCCGACGCGCCGACGACGAGAATTCGCTTGCCGGCCAAGGACCTGTGCGGCGAGTTCGCAGTCATCGAGCCTCTGCGATCGATTTGATCTCGAGGTACTCCTCGAAACCCGCTTGACCCATCTCCCTGCCCACGCCGCTCTGCTTGTACCCACCGAACGGCACGTCGGCACCGTAGTAGATCCCGCCGTTGATCGATACTGTGCCACTGCGGATTCGGCGCGCGACAGACCGCGCCCTGTCGGAATCGGCACTGACGACGCCGCCGGACAGACCGTAGGGCGTTCCGTTGGCGATGCGGATCGCGTCGTCGTCCCCGTCGTGAGGTAGCACGACCAACACGGGCCCGAAGATCTCCTCTTGGGCGACCGTGGCCGAGGCGTCGACGTCGGCCAGCACGGTGGGCTCGACGAAGAAACCCTCGGGTAGATGTCCGGGGACGCCACCCCCGGTGACGACGCGGCCCCCCTCCTCGACGGCGGTGGAGATGTAACCCAGCACCCGCTGTCGCTGGCGTTCGGAGATCAAGGGCCCCATGAGGTTCGCAGAATCGGTGGGGTCGCCGTAGGGCCAGTTCCCGAACATCTCGGCGAGCATGTCCAGTCCCTCTGAGTAGCGCTGTCTGGGCAGCACGAGCCTGCTGGTCACCGCGCACCCCTGGCCCGCGTGGGTGGTGATCTGGAACGCGGCCGTGGTGACGGCGCTGGCCAGGTCGGCGTCGTCGAGGGCGATCAGGGCCGACTTCCCGCCGAGCTCCAAAAACACCTTCTTGACGGATCCGGCGCTGGCGATCATGACCTGCCGACCGGTGGCCGTCGAGCCGGTGAACGACACCATGTCGACCCTGGGGTCCTCGCAGAGCTGCCGGCCGACACCGTGGTCGGTGGACGTTACGACATTGAAAACCCCTGCGGGAGTGTCGGTTTCCTCGGCGATCAACCTCCCCAGGAGCGTTGCCGCCCAGGGCGTGTCCGGCGCGGGCTTGAGTACGACCGTGTTCCCGGCCGCGAGCGCCGGACCGACCTTGGCGAGGTTGATCTGCAACGGGAAGTTCCAGGGCGTGATGGCGCCGACGACACCCGCCGGTTCTCGGCGCACGGTGCGGCGGGTGCTGATGCCGAACGGTGCCGCCACCCCCAGATCGGTTTCCCACGAGTAGCTCTGCGCGAGGTCGGCAACCCAGCCCAGACTCTCGACGGGTGAATCCAGCTGCGGTCCGTGGGTCAGCGCGACCGGACATCCCACCTCGGCGACCAGAGTCGCCCGGAACTCCTCGGCGTGCTTGGTCAGCGACTCCTGCAGCTGCCGCAGACAGCGGACCCGCAATGCGGGGTCGTCGGCCCAGGAACTCTCGTCGAACGACCGACGGGCCGCGGCGATCGCGGCATCCATGTCGGAGTCGTCACCGTCGGCGGCCGACCCGATCACGCTGCCGGTTGCCGGGTTGACGTTGTCGTAGACGCCGCCGGCGGCCGCAGGGACGAGACGGCCGTCGATCAACAGATTCGGCTCGTACCACACGTCAGTGGCGGCGGGCATAGCGCTCCTAGAAGATCCAGCGGAGTGGGGCCAGGGGCGCTCGGTACGTCACCGTCCTCCCTGGGTAAGGAAGGACAGTAGTACATCAAGTGTTCAATTGGCTAGTGCATGAGGAGCCGGGCGAGCGTCACCGCAAGCCGTTGACCGCGAAGTTCTCCACGTACCGGCGGACCGTCTTCGGATCGTTGATGTCGAACGACTGCGCTTCGCGGACGGTGTAGAACGAGTACACGATCCGGGCCAGCCACTCGCTGGCCGCCAGGATGTCGACGCCCGCACCGACTTCGCCGCGCGCCCGCGCGTCGGCCACGTACGGCATGAGGAACGCCGTGGCGCGCCGCACAGCGGCGTCTCCGTCGGCAATCATGTGCCGGATCAGTTCGGCGTCCTCGCTCATCAACCGATTCCGGGTGCGGTGATCGATCAGTATCGCCGCGTGGGTTTCCGCCATCGCGCCCACCTGTTCGGCAAGGGTGGTCTTGCCTTCCATCGCGAGCGCCACCTGCTGGTAGAACCGCTGCGCGCCCCACTCGATGGCCGCGCTGATCAACACGGTCCGGTCAGCGAAGTAGCGGTAGACAGTACCTCGGGACACGGCGGCCTGACGCGCGACATCTTGCACGCTCGTACGCTGGATGCCCAGCTGGGCGAAGCATTCGTTGGCCGCCTCCAGGATCTGATCGCGCCGGTCGGGTTCGTCGACCTCACCCGTCGCGGTGTCGGTGTCGCGGTCGCTCTGTTGAACGGTCATCTGTGTTCCTCGCCCCGAATGGCACTCGATATGCCGCCGTTTCTGCCGGACGCCGGTCGGCGGGGTCGCCGAACCCGCCACTGTCGCGCCGCGCGGTCCGCCCCGTCGACAATGCGACAAACGCTGTCGCACCGTCTACCCGGTTCAGGTCAGCATATAACGACCAGAGGCCAATGGTCAGATGTCGACATGAGTGGCGAGCCGCGCCCGGTGGTGGGCGGCATCGCCGAGGAGCAGGCCCGATGACCTCGCCCGCTTGTAATAGAGGTGCGCAGGATGCTCCCAGGTGAAGCCGATGCCACCGTGGATCTGGATGGACGCTGCCGCCGCCCGGCTGAAGACATCCGAGCTGTAGGCCTTGGCCAGACTGACCGCCGCGTCCGCCGTAGGGGAGCCGACGGTCACCTGATGGGCGGCGTACTGCGCGACTCCGCGAGCGCATTCGACGTCGAGCATCACGTCGGCACACCGGTGCCGGATCGCCTGGAAGGAGCCGATCGGTCTGCCGAACTGACGTCGCACCTTGGCGTACTCGACGCTCAACTCCAGGCAGCGCGCGGCGCCACCCACCTGTTCTGCGGCCAGTCCGGCGGTGGCGGCCGTCAATGCACTTCGGACCGTCGGCCAGGATGCACCTGGTCGGCCGATCGGCCGGGCCCGGGCTCCGCGGAAGTCGATGCGTGCCTGACGGCGGGTGGGATCGAGTGTCGACAGTGTGCGCCGGTCGACGCCAGGGGCGAGGCCGTCATCGTCGAACTCGACTGCGAACAGCGATACGGCGCCGTCGGTGCGTGCGAGGACCAGCATGAGGTCGGCCTCCATGCCGTTGGGGACGTAGGTCGCGACCCCGTCGAGCCGCCAGGTGTCGCTCCCGGACTCGACCGCCTCGACGTCGATACCGGACTCGTCCCACCGTCCGGACGGACCGGTGAATGCACAGGTGGCTACAGAGTCACCGGACGCAATGCCGGGGAGGTAGCTGCTGCGGGCGTCCCCGTCGTCAGCGTGGATGAGCACCTGCGCCGCGAGAACCGCCGAGGCGAAGAACGGGCCGGGCAGCAGCACCCTGCCCATCTCCTCCAGCGCGACAGCGAGATCGGCGAACGTGAACCCGTGCCCTCCGTATGGCTCGTCCACGGCCAGGCCGTGCAGACCGAGCTGATCGGCCATCTGCCGCCACACACCGAGATCATGGCCTTCTGCGGTGCCGATGGCCCGCCGAACGGCGGCCTCGTCGACCTTGGCGGTCAGGAACGCCCGCACCGAGCGGCGCAACTCCTCCTGCTCTGCGGTCGCGGTGAAGGACGTGTCGGTGGGGGCGTGGACGTCGGTCACGTGATGTGCTCCTCGGCGCGCGCCCGGCCGTCGGATCGCACGGAGGGAACGGCTGCCGAGCGACGCAGCGTCCGCAGCCACGCATCGGCCGGGGCAGGCAGTGGCACAGGGGCCGCGAGGCTCTGTGGATCGGCGGCCCAGAATTCGGCCCACGACGGGAACGCGTCATGGAACGAGCCCTCGTGCGGCGGAGTGCCCGGCCAGCGCACCTTGCGCGGTCCACGCGGCGGATCGGTGGCATCGGTCTGATACCAGTAGAGGGGCGCCCTGCGCACGAAGTGCCACCGGCCGTCGTCGCGTCGGTAGTCGTCGAGATAGGCGAGCATCTCGACCACCCATGCGTCGTCAGACTCGATGTCGTTGCGGGAGTAGACGAGTCCGACCGCGTGATCGGTGTCGACGATGTCGATGACGTGTCCGAGTACGCCATGTGCGGTGCCCCGCGGCCGGCCGCGCATCACCTCGTCGTACCAGGCGCGCAGGTCGTCGCGGCCGCGCCGGCGGCCCGGCACCGCGACGTCGGCGACGAAGAGGTTCACCAGCGCGTTCAGATCGCGCATGTCCAGTGCCACAGCATATTTGGCTGCCAGTTGACGGATGGCGTCCAAAGCCTCCAGACGGTCCACCCGCGCATGCAACGCCTCCAGCGATGCGGTCACGGCACTGCTCCCGAAGAGACCATGGCGACCAGCCGTCTCTTGTCGATCTTGTTGGTGGTCGTGTACGGCAACCCCTCGACCCCCGGCAGCAGCACCCACCTCTTCGGCACCTTGTAGGCCGCCAGTCGAGCGCGGCATGCTGTCACCAGGTCTGCCTCGGTGTGATGCCGGCCCTCGTCGAACACCACCACGGCGGCGACGAGTGCGCCTTTCGCCGCATCGGGAAGGCCGATCACGTAAGCGATCCGGATGCCGTCGATGTCGTTGAGCACGGCTTCCACCTCGACAGGCGCGACGTTGGCGCCCGAGGTCTTCACCATGTCGTCGATGCGGCCGCTGAAGAAGAGGTGGCCATCGGCGTCGCGGTAGCCGGCATCGCTGGTGTGGTACCAACCGTCGGCATCGAGAAGGTCAGAAAGCTTGCGCCCCACCACGCCCCGCATCATGGCCGCACCGCGCACGCAGATCTCGCCGACCTGGTGGTCGGGCACGACAGCGCCGTGCTCATCGACCACCTTGTGTTCGAACCCCGGTGCCGAGACACCCAGCGATCCCCGCTTGCTCTCGGGCACCGGCTCGCTGGGTGGCCACCAGGTGTGACTGCTGCACGTCTCGGTCATCCCCAGCTGCGCCACCCGCAGCGTGGGGTCGGGGGCCCGGCGCTCCGGCGGCAGCAGCACCTGTTGATACCCGTCCCGCAGGCTGGACAGATCGGTGTGTGCGAAATCGGGGTGATTGACCAGAGCGGGTCCGACATGTGGGAATCCGGTGGTGTAGGTCGCCTTCTCCGCGGCGAGCAGGCGCAGCACGTCGCCCGGCTCGAAGCGATGTTCGGTGAGGATGGTGACTCCGAGCTGCAGCGGCCCCAGCACTCCGAACACCAGGCCGCCCACCCAGAAGAACGCCATCGGCACATAGACACGGTCATCGCTCGACCAGCCGTGCGCTGCAGCGATGAAGTGGGAGTGTGTGATCACCGAGCTGTGCGTGTGGATGATCCCCTTGGGTGCCGAGGTGCTACCCGAGGTGTAGATGACGACCAGGTCGTCCGACGGTCGTACCCGGCTTTCTGCGGCGCGCAACAGGGCCTCCGGCGCCGGTTCCGGCCATCTGCTCGGCCACTCGCGGTCGATCGGGCCCAACGGCAACACGTGGCGGAGGAAAGGCAGGCCGGTGATCGCGATCGGGCCGGCGTCGGACTGGCGCAGATCACCGCCGGCGGCGTCGCGGAGGCGGTCGAGCATGTCCTTGCCCAACAGCGTGCCGACCGACACCACCGTGTGGATGTCGGCGTCGTCGAGCAACCACGCCAGCTCCTGCGCCTGGAAGAACGTGTTGATCGGCACTGCCACCGCGCCGATGCGGGTGATCGCGAGAAAGGCGACGAGGAACTCGGTGCCGTTGGGCGCGAGAATGCCGATGCGCGTGCCCTTTCCGACGCCCGCCGTGAGCAGGCGCCGTGCCATCAGCGCGGACTCCCGTTCGGCCTGCGCATAGGTGATGCGTTCGTCGTCCCCGTCGCCGCGTGAGGCCACCATCAGTTCGTGCTCTCCGAAACCGGCGGCCAGCGCGGCGAGCATCGGCGCCACCACAGGCGGGTAGGGCAACTCGGAGTACGTGAACGTCCGGGAGGTCACCGGGGAGGACCCTGATGCCGTCACCGACGACGCGGACGTCATTCCACCACCCACTCCGGCGATCGCTTCTCGGCGAACGCGAGCATGCCCTCGCGGTAGTCGGGGTGGGTCATCTGGTGGTGCAACACGTAGCGATACGCGACGTCGTTGGCCTGCCGGAGTCCGACGTCGAGGCTCGTCCACATCGCCTTGATCGAGGCCTGGGTGGTCGCCGGCGACAGCGCGGCGATGGCGAGGGCGATCTCACGTGCGCGGGCCTGCAGCCGGTCGGCCGGCACGACCTCGTTGATGAGCCCGATCTCGTGACCGCGTCGGGCGCTGATCCGGCCATCCTTGGTGAGCAGAGCCAGTTGCATCACCATCGAGATCGGCATCCGCCGCAGCAGCACGGCCGGCTCGAGGGCGAACACGTTACCCACCGCCAAGTGGGTGTCGATCAATTCCGCGTGCTCCGCAGCGATGATCAGGTCGGAATCGGCGACCTGGTGCAGCCCGCCACCCACGACCATGCCGTTGAGCGCGCAGATCACCGGCTTCCACACGTCATGATGCAGACGCGATCCCGGCACCTTGTTGCGAATCCCACCTTCGGAGGTCGCCCGGATGTCCTGTCCGGCGCAGAACGCGCGGTCACCTGCGCCGGTGATGATCGCGACGCGGATGTCGCTGTCCTCGCGAACCTGGGCCCACGCCCACGCCAGCTCACCCCGGGCGATGTCATCGGTGGCGTTGAGACGCTCTGGGCGGTTCAGGGTGATGGTGGCGACGTGGTCGCTCACGTCGAACAGAATTCGCTTCAGGTCCATCTGGCTCCCGCCATCGCGCAGCATCAATGACTAAACAAGATATCAGAATGTGTTCTATTGTTTAGTCAGGTCTAGGGCATCCACTGCCCGCCGGAGACCGAGATCAGCTGGCCGGTGACATGCCTGGCCTCTGGCGAACACAGAAACGCGGTCATGGCCGCCACGTCCTCGGGCTCGCCGATCTGACCGGTCAGGGTCGTCTCGCGCATGCGCTCCAACTCCTGCTCTGTTTTACGGCTCACCAGCCACGGAGTGGCCGTGGTGCCGACCACCACGGTGTTGATCCGTACGTGGTGTGGGCCGAGTTGCACCGCCATCAGCCGGGACAACCCCTCGACCCCGGCCTTGGCTGCTGCGTAGGCAGGTGGGCCGGTGCGGACACCGTGCGCCGACACGGAGCTGATGTTCACGATCGCGCCGCCGCCTGCCTGCACCATCTGGCGGGCGCACACCTGAGACATCACGAAGGTCCCGGTCAGATTCACGTCCACGATGCGTTGCCAGTCCTCGTCGGTCTGGTCGAGAAACGTTGCCGGAAGCGTCATTCCGGCGTTGTTGACCAGTGCCCGTACCGGACCGTGGTGCTCGGCCAACTCTGTCAGTGCGGCCTCGACACCGCTGCGATCGGACACCGACACCTGGACGGGCAGAAGCCAACCGCCGCGGGCCGCATCGGTATCAGCAGCGCGCGCAACGGCTTTGGCGTTGACATCGATCACGGCGACACGGTGTCCGCGGTCGAGCAGTGCGGTGGTGATCGCCTCGCCGATACCGCGCGCTCCGCCCGTCACGACCGCCAGCGGCGCGTTGTCAGCCACAGCGCCGACCGTCCTCGGTGGGCGCGCAACGTTCGAGCTCGTCGATGGCGGGGCGGAGGTAACCGATCGATTCACCGATGCCCGCGACGATGTCGCTACGACCGTCATAGGCGACCCAGACGTCGATGGCGGCGCGGTTGGCGCCGTTGACCAGCGTGGCGGCCAGCCGAGGGCGGAGGTCGCGACGCGGATCGGCGTCCAGCCGGCGACCCACCTCCTCGCTGAGTTGATCGATCCAATCCTCGTTGATGCGCAGCATGCTGGCGCGCAGCGCCGGGACCTCCTGGTACATCCGCGCGCGGACGAGGAAGAGGTCCGGCGCCTCGGCGATCGCGCGACCGACGGCGTCGGCCGCCTCGGCCAGGGCCCCCCAGAGAGTGCGAGACTGCGATGCGCGGAACCGGCGGGTCGCCTCGCCGAGTCGCTCGGCGTACCCGTCGAAGAAGATGTCCTCTTTGGCCGCGAAGTGGTGGAAGAAGGTGCGGGGCGCCACCCCTGCGGCGGACGCGATCTGGTCGACGGTGGTGGCGTCGTACCCCTGAACGGTGATGAGCGTCAATGCCGCGTCGATCAGCGCCTGTCGGTTGCGTTGCCCGCGGACACGTCGCTTGTCTGTCACCGTCATGGGTTCAGTCTCCCTCGGTCGAGAAGCGAGCCGAGCCGGCGGACAGGGCCACGGTCTGGCCTTGGCGGGAACGAAAGCGAGCGTTCTGCCCGTCGTGCCAGATGTCGGTGGTCAGCGGCGCGCCGAGACCGACCGGTTTGGCGAACCGGCAGCTCAGCTCTGCCAGCCTCTCTGGTTCGCCGCGACCGACCGTCCTGATGAGCGCCCGGGCGGCGAATCCGAGGGTGCACAGACCATGGAGGAACACGTCGTCGAAGCCGTATCGGCGCGCGGCATCGGGGTCGATGTGCAACTGGTTGCGGTCGCCGGACAGGCGGTAGATGGCGGCCTGTTCAGGACGCACGTCGTCGTCGACCGACGCGTCCGGCGGCGTGTCGGGTTCCGGGTCGGGCGCCGGGCCGCGAGCACCGCCGAACCCGCCACCGCCCAACGCCATCGTCTGCGACCGGGCGCAGAACAACTCCCCACCGTCGTCGTGTCCCCGGCTGGTCACCTCGACGATCGCGTGCTTTCCCGTGTCCCAGACCGCCGACACCGCGGCCGCGACGCGCACCTCGCCCTGTGGCGCCATCGGCCGGTGAAGCGTCAGCGACTGCGCCGAGTGCACGATCGGCACACTGCCCATGTCGAGCGCGGCCCGCAGGTCCTTGACCGCCCACCAATTGGCCACCAATGCCAGGGTCGGCAGCACCGCCGGACCGTGCGCTTCGTTGAGATACCCCAGGTCGGCGGGCGGGCGCGCACCCACGCCGAGCGCGTAGACGATGGCATCGGTCGGCTCCCACCGGTAGGTGACGACGGGTAGGTCCGTGCCCACCGAATTCTCTGACAGGGCCAACACTGCTCCTCACCGAACGCTCTGAACACATTGACGAATGCTGTTCCATCGTGCAACATAGTGGCAGTAACTGCAACTAGTTTTGGAAAGGCGGCCCGCACATGAAGTTCGGTGTCTTCATCCTCGGTGACAAGCCCAACCATCTGTCAGACCAAGAGGTGTTCGCCAACGTGCTGGAGGAGGCGCGCTGGGCGGAGGAACTGGGTTACGACGAAGTCTGGCTCGCCGAACACCACTTCTCGCCCTACGGCATGCTCGCCGACCTTCCTCTGGTTGCCGCGGCCATCGCCGCCCAGACCAGCCGCATCCGCATCGGCACCGCGTGCATGGTGAACCCGTTCCACAACCCGATCCAGTTGGCCGAACGCATCGCCATGGTCGACGTCCTCTCGGGCGGCCGTTTCGACGCGGGGTTCGGCAGGGGCTACCAGGCCCACGAGTTCAAAGGCTTCGGAATCCCGATGGAAGAGGCGACCGGCCGCTACCAAGAATGCCTGGAGATCGTCAACCTCCTGCTCACCGAGACGAACGTGACCTATCAGGGTAAGTACTTCCAGATCGAAGACGTGACGATCTTCCCGCGACCGGTGCAGCAGCCGATCCCGGTGTGGGGAACGGTGATGAAGACGCCCTCGAGTTTCAAATGGCTCAGCGACAAGGGTTTCGGCGCGATCATCGGCAATCCCTACCAGGTCGACCCCGATCTGCAGGGTGCGCTCGATCTCTACCTCGAGACCCAGCGGGACAAGGGGCGTGAGGTTGCCACCGACGGAATGTGGGCCCTGCTCAACGCCTTCTGTCATCCTGACGATGCGTTCGCGCGCAGCTACCCGCGGGAAAGCGTGGAGCTGTCGATCAAGACCCACCAGCAGTTCTCGAATCCTTTCGAGCGGGGCGGGGAGATCCCGGCCGATTACAAGGCCTACGCCGACTGGTTCGACAAGCACGACAAGCAGAGCTACGAGCAGGTGCTCAACTCGCATCTGACATTGATGGGAGACCCCGACCGCCTGATCGAGAAGATGCGCACCGTGGTCGACATGGGCTGGCGCAACATCATGCTGCGGATGTCGCGGGGTGGCGCAATGGATCGGCAGAAGGTCTACGAGTCGATGAAGCTGTTCGCCGAGGAAGTGATCCCTGCGGCCAACGGCCTGCTGGCGGCGCCGGCTTGAGCGACCACCTGAGCGACCGAATCCGCACCATCCTGGCGCTCGATCCGAGCGCACCCTCCCTGGAGTACGAGGGGGAGTGGACCGACTGGGCCACTGTTGCGCAGGTCGCGGCCGAGGTCGAACAGCGGCTGCGGTCGGCGGGACTGCCGCGGGGGTCGGCCGTCGGAGTGGTGCTCCGCAATCATCCCCTCGTCGTGGCGGCTCTGCTGGGTGTGCTTCTGGCGCAGGGGAGCATCGTCACCATCAGCGCGGGCCACGGAGACACGGGCCTGGCCGAGGACATCCGGGGACTGCGCCTGCCGGTTCTCATCGCCACCGATCGAGACTGGGGGCGGGCCGGAATCGCCGCTGCTGCGGGCGGTGCGCTGGGCCTGCGGCTGAGCGCCCAACCCGTCGGCGTCGACACCGCGTTCGATCTCGCCGCACCCGGGCCCGGTCCGTTCCGCACCGTCGCGCCGGGCGTCGCCGTCGAGATGCTGACGAGCGGCACCACCGGTCCGCCCAAGCGAATTCCGCTGTCCTACGAAGCATTCGAGAACACCATCGCTGCGGCCGGTGCGCATTACGGTTCGGGCGGCCGAGCGGAGATCCGGTTGCGATCGGGCGTCGCCATCGTCAGCTCCCCGCTGGTTCACATGTCCGGGCTCTTCCGAACACTGCTGAACATCTGCGAGGGGCGCCGCATCGCGCTGCTGGAGCGCTTCCGGGTGACCGACTTCGTCGAGCTGGTGCAACGACACCGGCCACGCGCGGTCAGCCTGGTACCCGCTGCGCTGGGCATGATCCTCGAGGCCGGCGTACCTCCGGAGGTCTTCGACAGCGTCGAGGTCGTGACCTCAGGCACCGCCCATCTGCCCATCGAACTACAGGAGGCGTTCGAACAGCGCTACTCTGTGGCGGTGTTGCCGTCCTATGGCGCAACGGAATTCGCCGGCGGGGTGGCCGGATGGAACCTCGCCCTGCATCGCGAATGGGCGCAGGTCAAGCGAGGCAGTGTCGGTCGAGCCCAGAAAGGCCGCGAGATCCGAGTAGTGGCTGTGGACTCGCCGCCCGCCTCGGCGGATGTCGAAATGCCCGCCGGTGAGCAGGGGCGCATCGAGGTCCGGACGCGGGGCGGCGAGTGGGTGGCGACCACCGATCTCGGACGCATCGATGCCGACGGCTTTCTCTACGTCGACGGGCGCACCGACGACGTCATCATCCGAGGCGGTTTCAAGATCACCCCCGCGGACATCGTCACTGCGCTACGCCAGCACGAGGCGGTGCGCGACGCCGGTGTGGTCGGCATGCCCGACACGAGGCTGGGCGCAGTTCCCGTGGCGGCCGTCGAAGTCATCGCCGGAGCCGATGCCACGGCCGACGAACTGCTGATGTTCCTCCGCGACCGGGTGAGCCCGTACCAGGTTCCGGCACGCCTGCTGGTGGTCGAGGAATTGCCGCGGACACCCTCGATGAAAGTCAGCCAGCCCGGGGTGCGGGCACTGTTCGAGAAGGTGGTCTCCTGATGGCCGATATGCGAGCTGGGTCGGCGATCGTCGGCGTCGCCGATGAGGTCTCGCCGACCGGCGTCATCGACACCCCGCTGCGCGAGCTGGAATCGCGTGTCATCCTGGCCGCCCTGGCCGACGCGGGTCTGGCGATCGGCGACGTCGACGGCCTCTGCTCGTGCACCGGGGGCACGCTGATGCACGCCGTGGAGCTCGCCGAATATCTGGGCATCACGCCACGTTTCGTCGATGCGACCCAAACCGGAGGAGCGAGCTACGGGCTCTATGTCGAACACGCCGCGGCAGCCATCGCCGCCGGTGAGGCGGAGACCGTCGTCATCGTCTACGCCTCCACCCCGCGTGCCGCCCGTAAACGCGGTGAGAAGGGACTCGGTGTCTTCGCGACGCCGGAGCGTCTGGAGTGGGAGTCGCCATTCGGCGTCATGCTGCCCATCAGTGCCTACGCGCTGGCCGCGAGCCGCCACATGGCGGAATACGGCACCACCGCCGAACAGCTGGCGCAGATTGCCGTCGACACTCGCTCCTGGGCCACTGCGAATCCCCGCGCACACCTTCGGGATTCGATCACCGTGGCCGACGTGCTCGGCTCCGGCTATCTGGCGGAGCCGGTGCACAAGCTGGAATGCTGCCTGGTGACCGACGGAGCTGCGGCCATCGTCGTGACCAGCGCGGAGAAGGCCCGCGCGCTGGCCCGCCCTCCCGCGTACGTCCTGGGAGCCGCGTCCGCTGCGTCGCATGCGATGATCTCGCAGATGCCCGATCTCACGGTGACTCCCGGTACGGTATCGGGTTCAGCGGCGTTCGCGGCGGCGCGGCTCACCCCGGCACAGATCGACGTGGTCGAGCTCTACGACTCCTTCACGATCACCGTCCTACTCGCCCTGGAAGATCTCGGGTTCTGCGCCAAGGGCGAAGGCGGCGGGTTCGTCGGCGACGGTGTCCTCGCGCCCGGTGGAGCATTGCCCGGCCAGACGACCGGGGGTGGGCTGGCCTACACCCATCCCGGCACGTTCGGAGCGTTCCTCCTGGTGGAGGCGGCCCGTCAGCTCCGTGGCGAGTGCGGCGACCGACAGGTCGAGGGGGCGCAGACCGCGCTCGCCCACGGCGTGGGAGGCGTACTGTCCGCCACCTCGACCGTGATCCTGGGAACGGAGGCCACCCTGTGAGCGACGCGACCCTCGATTCCCCACCGACCATCCCGGTTCCCCCGCCCAGCGTCGTGTCGCAAGCGTTCTGGTCGGCCACCGGCGAAGGTCGGCTTATCATGCAGCGCTGCAGGGCATGTCAACGCCTCGTCTGGTATCCGCGGTTCGTCTGTCCCCACTGCGGACACGCCGAGTTGGGCTGGGAAGAGCTGTCCGGACGGGGCACGGTGTATGCCGCCAGCGTCCACCATCGGCCGGCCCTGCCGGCGCTGAGTGACAAGGTGCCCTACACCGTCGTGTTGGTCGACCTGGCGGAGGGGGCCCGGATCATGTCCACTGTGTTCGGCCCGCCGCCGGAAGTCGGCGACGATGTCGTGGTGGCGTGGCTCCCGCTCGGTGACGGCCGCCAACTGCCGATCTTCGAGAAGGGTTGACGATGAACCACGACGCGACGACCGCGGAGCTGCAGCGGGTACGTGAAGAGCTGGTGCTGCGCCACGTGCAGGGCGAGAACGACCGTGACGTGGAAGCCGTCATGGCGACATTCACCCATCCCAGGTACGAAATCGTGCCCACCGGAATGGTTTTCGACGGTGACGAGGCCGTGCGCGAGATGATACGCAGACAGTGGGCCGAGCTGCCGCCGGTGCGCTACTCGGCGGAGGCGATCTATCACGGCGTCGACGGGCTGATCGTGGAGACCCGGACCACCGCGCCCGGCACCTCGATCGACATGCTGAGCATCAACGTGTTCGGTTTCGACGGGGCCGGTCTGATCCTGGAGCGGTGCTACTTCGATCGGCTGCAGGTGGCCGAGCAGCTCGGCCTGACGGCCCGCTGACTGCGCCACCGCGCGTGCCCGACAAAACGATCGGACATAAAACGTTCTACTGTATAGTCGTGTCCGTTCCGATCGTCTGCCCAGGGAGTCTCCCATGACCACGCAGCACGCAGTCGCTGTCTCGCGGACCGGGAACGACACCGCCGCGCTGGCAGAACACGGCCTGGACCTCTACCGGCTGATGAGCAAGGTGGCCCAGGCCGACGCCAGGGTGCGCAAGGGGCTGTCCTCCGGTCAGTTCGCGATGAGCTACTGGCCGGTCGAAGGCCAGGAAGCGATGTCGGCCGGGGCGATGCTGGCCCTGCGTGACACCGACGAGATCGTCACCACCTACCGCGGTCTCGGCGACATCGTCGCCAAGGGCATCGATCTGCCGGGCTACTTCGCCGAGATCCTGGGACGCGGATCGGGCATCTCCAAAGGCAAGGCCGGGGCGATGGGAATCCACGACCCCGACCACGGGATCGCGTGGACGACGGGCATTGTCGGTGCGGGTCCGTTGATCGCGAACGGAGTGGCGCTGGCGGCGGACCGGCTGCATCCGGACCGCGTCGTGCTCGTCAGCTTCGGCGATGGCGCCACCAGCATCGGATACGTCCACGAGGCGATGAACATGGCTGCGCTGTGGTCGCTTCCGGTGGTGTTCTTCTGTCAGAACAACGCATTCGCCGAGTGCACGCCCGCCGAGAAGTACACGCGCTCGACCCGCCTGTCCGACCGGGCGGCCGGTTACGGCATGCCCGGGACGACGGTCGACGGCACGGATCCGGTCGCGGTCCACGCGGCTGTGTGTGAGGCGGCCGAGCGGGCCCGCTCCGGTGCCGGTCCATCGTTCGTCGAGGCGGTCGGCTACCGGCTGCAGGGCCATTACTTCGGCGACCAGATGCCCTACGCCGATCCCGAGGAACTCGCGGCTCGGCGCGCCGATCCACCGTTCGCCCGATTCCGGCAGCTCCTTCTCGACGAGGGTGTGGCCACCGACGCCGAGCTCGATCGCATCGACGAGGAGCTGGCGGCAGAGATCGAAGCTGCCATCACCGCCGCGGCGGGGGCCGACCCGACGCCGGTGTCCGAACTGCACCTCGACGTGTTCGCCGATGGGCAGGGTCCCTGGGCGCGCGCTGCCAGGGAGCGGTTCGAGTTGCCCTCCGGGGACACCGAGACCATGGGATTGGTACAGGCCATCAACCGCACGCTCGACCGCGCGATGGCCGCCGACGAGCGGATCGTCCTCCTCGGTGAGGACATCGGCGATCCCGCCGGCGGCGGCATGTTCAAGGTCACCGCGGGTCTGTCGGACAAGTACGGCGAGGACCGCGTGCGCGACACTCCGATCGCCGAATCGGCGATCATCGGCGCGGCCGTCGGCGCGTCCATCTCGGGTCTGCGCCCGGTCGCTGAGCTGATGTTCATGGACTTCCTGGGGGTCGCACTGGACCAGATCTCCAACCACGCCGCCAAGGTCCGCTACATGTCGGGCGGTCGTACGGGTGCACCGATGGTGATCCGCACGATGGTCGGCATGGCGGCCGGTCCGCAGCATTCGCAAGCGGTCGAGGCGTGGGCCATGCACACGCCCGGCATCAAGGTGGTGTGGCCGAGCACCGCCGCCGACGCGGCGGGCCTACTGAACGCCTGTCTCGCCGAGGAGGATCCGTGCCTGTTCATCGAGTCGATGAAGCTGTACTACGGCGGCGGCAAGGGTCCCGTGCCGGTCGCTGATTACACCATTCCGCTCGGGCAGGCCGACATCAAACGTGACGGCTCGGATGTCACCGTGGTCGGCTACGGCGCCGTCGTGCATGCCGCACTGCAGGCCGCCGCCACCCTGGCCGCCGACGACGTCTCGGTCGAGGTGGTCGACCTACGCACGCTCGTACCGCTGGACCTCGACGCCGTGACGAACTCGGTGCGCAAGACCGGGCGACTCGTGGTGGTCCACGAATCCGTCGGATTCTGCGGCCCCGGTGCCGAGATCGCCGCGGAAGTCGGGCGTGCCCTCTTCGGCGAACTCCGGGCCCCCGTCGAGCGGGTGGCCGGTACCTACACACCCGTTCCCCGGGCCGGCACCCTCGAAGCGGCGTGCCGTCCCACTGCCGACGCCATCGTCGCCGCCATCAAGAGGACCCTGTGAGAGAAGGCCTGTGATCATGCCGCACAACGAGATTCGCATGCCCAAACCGGGCGACGCCATCACCGAGGCCGAGCTCACCCAGATCCACGTCGCGGATGGTGAACGCGCGGTCGAGGGCGAACCGCTCTACGAGCTGGCCACCGACAAGGTGGAGATGGACGTGGAGGCGCCTGCATCAGGTGTGGTGACATGGAAGGTCGACGCGGGCGGCACGTATCCCGTCGGAGAACTCCTCGCCGTCATCGAGGTGGCTTGAGCGCATGCTCGACGAGATGTCGGTAGACCTGGGTGCCGAGGAGTTGCGCGCTCACATCACCGGCGACACCCTCACCGTGACGATCGACCGGCCGGAGAAACGCAACGCCGTCACCGCCGACGGTTATCACGGCATCAAGAGGGCCGCGATGATCGTCGCCGACGAGCCGAGTCTGCAATTTCTGGTCCTCACCGGGAGCGGCGATGTGTTCTGCGCCGGCGGCGACATGAACGCGGTGAACAATCCGCAGCGAAGCTGGGATGCGTTCACGGAGGCTTACGACGGCGTGCCGTTCGAGACGCTGGGCCGCATCCCCAAGATCGTCGTCTGCGCGGTGAACGGCATCGCGATGGGTGGTGGACTGGTGATGACCCTCTTCGCCGATCTGGTCGTCGCCGCCGACACCGCCCGATTCCGGGTGCCCGACCTTACCCGCGGCGTCTACGAGGCGTTCGTCGCCGCTCGCCTGCCGCAGCGGATCGGCACGTTACGTGCGAATCATCTGATCTACGGCAATGATTGGATCACCGCTGCCGAGGCGCTCGAGCTCGGGCTGGTGGGCGCCGTGGTGCCCGCCGCCGAGCTGGAAGCGGCGACGGCCGCACTGCTGGACCGGGTGCGCAAGACCGGGCCGACCGCCCGCGCCGCGATGAAGCGCGAGATGGCCCGGTCGTTGCCCGCGGTCGACACCGCCGGTTACTGGTCGTCGATCGGCACCCCCGAGCAGATCGAGGCCTTCTGCGCGTTCCTCGAGAAGCGAGAACCTCGGTGGCAGAGCGACACGTCGCGGGAAGCGTTCGTCGCCACCCGGCGTCCCTCGTGGACGCCGACCGATGAAACAGGAAAGGACGACGCCGAGTGATCAGTACCAGATTCACCGAACTGGTCGGCATCGACGCGCCGATCGTGCAGGGCGGGATGCAGTGGGTGGGACGCGCCGAGTTGGCCGCGGCCGTGTCCGACGCCGGCGGGCTGGGGTTGATCACCGCGTTGACCCAGCCGACACCGGCGGATCTGGCCAACGAGATCGCGAGGGCGCGTGACCTCACCGACAAGCCGTTCGGGGTCAACCTGACGATCCTGCCCACGATCACCCCGCCGCCCTATGACGAGTACCGGCAGGTCATCATCGACGCCGGGATCAAGGTCGTGGAGACCGCAGGTTCCAACCCCGCGCCGCACCTGCCGATGTTCCATGACAACGGCATCAAGGTGCTGCACAAGTGCACCTCGATGCGGCACGCCGTCAAAGCGCAAGACCTCGGCGTGGATGCGATCAGCATCGACGGATTCGAATGTGCGGGCCATCCGGGTGAGGACGACATCCCGGGTCTGGTCCTGATTCCCGCGGCGAGAAAGCGCATCGACATCCCGATGATCGCGTCGGGTGGTTTCGCCGATGCGCGCGGATTGGTCGCGGCGCTGGCGCTCGGCGCCGACGGGGTGAACATGGGGTCGCGATTCATGTGCACCGCCGAGTCGCCCATTCACCCCAACGTGAAGAACGCGATCGTGGCGGGCAACGAACTCGGCACCGAGTTGATCTTCCGGACGCTACGCAACACCGGCCGGGTCGCGAGCAACACCATCTCCCGCGAAGTCGTCGAAATCCTCGACCAGGGTGGACAGTTCGAAGACATCGCACACCTCGTCGCAGGCAAACGCGGCGTCAAAGTCTACGAGACCGGCGACTTGGAGGCGGGGGTCTGGTGGATCGGTACCGCGATGGGTCTCATCGACGACATCCCCGGTGCCGGGGAGGTGGTTCGCCGCATGGTGACAGAAGCCGAGGACATCATCGCGGGACGCCTGGCCGGCCTTCTGTCGCCGGCCTGACGGCCGGAAACGTATGGCGCTACCGACCGAGGACATCGTGGCGATCCAGCAGCTCGTCAGCCGCTACACCCTCGCTTTCGATGCGAGCGATGTCGACGCGGTCCTCGGCTGTTTCACCGATGACGGCAGCTTCTCGATGGCCGGTCACGAGGTGGCTCGCGGGAGAGCGGCACTGGCCGACTTCGTCACGGCCAGTGCTCTTCCCGGCCAGATGCGCCACGTCGTGACGTCGGTGCTCGTCGACGGTGACGGTGACACCGCGTCGGTGCGGGCCTACGGCACGGTGCTGCAGTCCGTCCCCGGTTCCGGCTGCGCGGTGCTGCTGCACGGCGTGTATCGCGATCAGGTGGTGCGCGACGCAGCCGGGTGGCGCTTCACCCATCGCAGCTTCGATCCCGACGCCACCTGAGCAGACGTCCCCTACGACACCTTCGAGGCGGTCAACACCATGTCCGACATCCCCAGCGGTACCGCGGAACTCACCGGCTGCGACGAGATACTCGTCGCTGCGGACGGCCCGGTCCGCATCGTCACGCTGAACAATCCCGAGAACGCCAATGCGGTGAACAACACCATGCACACGGCGTTCTCTCGACTCTGGTCGCTATTGGCCGACGATCCCGATGCACGCGCGGTGCTGCTCACCGGCAGCGGCGACTTCTTCTCGGCGGGCGGCGATCTGGTCGAATGGCTGCACACGCACGTGGAGAACCCGGTTACGCGGCGCGCCGGCATGCGCGACGCACGACGGATCGTACGCGACATGATCGACTTCCCCCTGCCCGTGGTGGCGGCCGTCAATGGTCCCGCGATCGGCTTCGGTTGCAGCATCGCGGTCCTGTGCGACATCGTCTTGATGTCGGACCGTGCCTTCCTGGCAGACACCCACGTCGCGAGCGGGCTCGTCGCCGGTGACGGCGGATCGGTGTTGTGGCCGCTGCTCATGAGCCTGCTCAAGGCCAAGGAGTACCTCCTGCTCGGTGAACGCATTTCCGCGACGACGGCGGTGGAACTCGGCCTGGCCAACCGTGTTCTGCCGCACGCCGATACCAAGGCCGAGGGCCTGGCGCTAGCGCATCGACTCGCCGCGTTGCCGCCGCGGGCGGTCCAGGACACCAAGCGGACGCTCAACCTCCATGCACAGCGTGCGCTCACCGGAATCCTGGAGTACGGAATCTCCGCCGAGACGGAATGCTTCACCACCGACGAGCATCGCGCGGCCATCGACAAGTTCCTCACCCGATGAGCGGCCCGCACGGCGCGGCTCCGCAACCCTTGGTGATCCGCGAAGATCGCAACGGAGCAGCGGTTCTGCTTCTCAACCGGCCCGATCAGCGCAACGCACTTCGGTACGAGTCGTGGTCGGAGCTTTCGGCCGCACTGACCGCGGTGATCTCCTCTGTCGACACGGCCGGCGTCGTGATCGCTGGCAGCAACGGATTCTTCTCGTCCGGAGGAGATCTGAAAACCGGTCCTGCGCACGGTCACAGTGCCGTCGCGCCTGCCGCTCGCGTGGAGCATGCGCAGCGGGTCATGGAGTTCCTGCGATCGGTCCCGGTGCCGACGGTCGCCGCCGTCGAGGGGGCAGCGGTGGGACTGGGGTGGAGCCTGGCACTGTCGTGCGATCTGGTGGTCGCGGCCGATGATGCGTTCTTCTCCGCGCCGTTCGTCGCCCGCGCAGTCGTCCCCGACGGCGGCTTGGCGTGGCGGCTGACTCAGCAACTGGGGCGCCACCGCGCTGCTGCCGTCCTCCTCCGCGGGACCAAAGTCTCTGCCCGCGAGGCGTA
The DNA here is from genome assembly GCF_007096635.1 of Mycolicibacterium sp. 018/SC-01/001. Taxonomy (GTDB): domain Bacteria; phylum Actinomycetota; class Actinomycetes; order Mycobacteriales; family Mycobacteriaceae; genus Mycobacterium. The sequence continues at coordinate 12,486 of NZ_VKAA01000020.1, read as the reverse complement.
CTCGGCAGGTCTGGTCACCGATCTCGTCCCACCCGGTCACGCGATCGACACCGCGGTCGACATCGTCTGCGAGCTGGCGGCTGCCGATGCCGGTGCCGTCGAGCTGACCAAGAGGCTCATCGGATCGGTCGAGGCTGCGGCGCTGGCCGCATTCCACCCGCTGGAGTTGGCGACCGCGGTGGTCGCCCAGCAACGGTCCGCGGCCGGCGCAGGCCGGTCGTCCTTCGCCTGAGCGGAGTCAGGCCGGGACGAACCGGACGGGGAGCCTGGTCGGTCCCCGCAGTGATGCGTTGGTCGACCACCCGACGGCGCCGACGATCTCGATGCGACGCACCTTCTCCACCAGCTCCCTCAGCACGGCACAGGCCTCCATGCGTGCCAGGGGTGCCCCGATGCACATGTGGGCGCCGTATCCGAACGCGATGTGACTTCGCGGATTGCGGTCAGCGAGAAAGGTGTCGGGATCGGTGAAGACCGCTGGATCGCGATTGGCCGCACCGAAGGACAGCAGCACCCGCGATCCCTCGGGGATCGTCACGTCACCGACGGAGTAATCGGCAACGGTGTAGCGATAGAGATTCTGGATGGGGGAGGAGAAGCGCAGGTGCTCCTCGACCGCCATCGGGATCAGATCCGGATCGCGGCGGATCTGCTCGAACTGGTGCGGGTTAGCCGCGAGTGTGTCGATCATTCCGCCCAGTAGGTTCGTCGTCGTCTCGTTGCCGGCGATCAGCAGGAGGAGAGCGAAGAAGAAGAGGTCGTCCTCGGTCATCGCGCCGTCGGCGTTACCCTCGACCAACCGTCCCAACACGGTGTCGGTGCTCAGTAGCTGACCAGTCGCGAAGCGATCCGTGAAGTACCGACGCAGCGCCACCACCGCCCCGGCGCCCTTGGCCGAGGCGAGGACGGATTCGAGGCGCGGGGAGAAATCGATGATGCGGACGGCGTCTTCAGAGCGGCGGCGGAACTCGTCGCCGTCTGACTCGGGGATACCGAGGATGTTCGCGATCATCCTGATCGGCATCGGTATGGCCAGCCTGCGGACGGCGTCGCAGCCCGGTTGCGCGAGAACGTCGGCCACCAACTCACGGGCCAACCCGTCGATCATCTGCGCCCACGTCTGGAGTGCGCGTTTGGTGAACGCCGGCTGCACCTTCTTGCGCAACTGAGCGTGCTGCTCCCCGTCGGTGAGCACCAGCAGGGGCATCGAGAACTGCAAGCGGGTCACGCCGCGGGTGCTGTTGATTCGATCGGTATCGCGCAGAGCGGCCCGGACCAGGGCGTGATCACTGATGATCCAGGTCGCCCGCCCCGGGTTGTAGTGCACCCCGCCGGTCCGTAGCAGTTCGCGATAGTCGGCGTGCGGCTGGGCGGCGGTGAGCGGATCGAGTGGATCGTAGGTGGTGAGAGTTGCTCCACGATAAGCGTTCTCACCGCGCAACCGAGTCTTCACGGCAGAGGTCAACGATAGCCGCGCGGAGTGCGCGAGCGGGCGCAGAATAGCTCCCGCCGAGGCGGTTTGGCGGCTCACGAAGTCGGTGTGCGTCATGTCAGCGGGGTAGCCCCAGTCCGGTCGTCGAGATGAGGTCACGCTGGATCTCGCTGGTACCGCCCCCGATCGAGTGCAACAGCGACAGGAGCAGGCCCTCGGAGAAGTGGCCGTGCAGCACGGCATCCGGGTCGTCGGGCAGGAGTGCCCCGCGGGCGCCCAGGATCGTCGCACCGAGGTCACGCAATTCAGCGGTCAATTCGGAGTGGTAGAGCTTCGACAGTGATGGCAGAACCGGGTCCAGGGTGCCCGCCGCCTGCTGGTGAGCGACGCGGTAGGACAGCGCCCGGCCGACCTCCACGCGTTCGACCGCGTGGACCAACGCGGCGCGGGTGAGAGGGTCCGACAGCGGATCAGGCCCGTCGTGGTGTGGCGCACGGCACCAGTCGAGGAGTTCGTCCAGGTAGCGCTGCGCCTGGGCGGCGCGCGTCACATTCGAGCGCTCAGCGTCGAGAAGCGCTTTGGCGACCCGCCACCCCTCACCCTCGGCTCCGACACGGTTGGCCGCAGGTACCCGCACGCCGTCGAAGAACTCCTCGGCGAAGGTCGGATACCCGGTCATCGACCGAATCGGCCGACGGGTGATGCCTTTGGTCGCCATGTCGACGAGGAAGAACGAAATGCCCTCTTGACGTTTGCGCTCCACCGGGGACGTGCGGGCCAGTACGAAGATCCAATCGGCGAGCACCCCGTTGCTGGTCCAGGTCTTCTGCCCATCCAGCACGTAGTCGTCACCGTCGCGCCGGGCGGTCATCCGCAGTGACGCCAGGTCGGAACCGGCTTCCGGTTCGGAGTAGCCCTGCGCCCACATCCGTTCCGAGCGTGCGATTTTGGGCAGGTGCTCCTGCTGCTGCTCGGGCGTGCCGAAGCGGAAGAGCACCGGTGCGAGCATGTTGACACCGTTGGTGTTGACCAGCGGCGCGCCCGCGTACGCGAGCTCTTCGCGGATGACGACCTGCTCGACCACGCCCAGTCCGCCGCCCTCGAATCGGGCCGGCCAGTGCGGGACGAACCACCCCTGGGCGTGCAGCGCACGGCAGAATTCCACGGCACGCTCGTGCGCGTCACGGGGCAGATAGTCGGGATTGGCGGCCGTGTGCCGGAATTCGTCGGGTAGATGGCGGCCCAGCCAGTCGCGCAAGCGCTCACGCAGTGCGTCGGTGGCGGTGTCGCCGTGGAACGCGACGATGGGCGACAGGGGCATCAGTCGTCGAGACGCTGACTCGGCTTGGCCGACTTCTTCATCAATTCCGCGACGAACTGCTGGAACTCGGCGGACCCGGTGACCATGGCTTGCAGGTCATTGGTCGCCTGCTGATGAACGCGGAAACCCATCGTCTCCCAGGCGCGGATGATGCCCGACTTGGTGGCCTGCAGAGTGATCAAGGGCGCCTTCGCGATGCGTGCCGCCATCTCCTCCACGCGGGCCTCGAGTTCGTCGGCCGGTACGACGTGGTTGACGAGCCCGAACTCCAGTGCCTCGGCGGCACTCAGCTTCTGCGCCGTGTAGAGATACTCGGCGGCCCTCTTGTAGTTCATGAAAACCCATGGCTCGAAAGCTGTTTCGGCTCCGGGCAGTCCGAACCCCGGGACCAGGGGCATCTGGAACCACGCGTCCTCGGAGCAGATCGTGATCTCGGGCAGCAGTCCCCAGGTCGTCCCGCCGCCGATGCAGTAGCCGTGCACCTGGGCGATCACGGGTTTGGGGAACTCCCAGAGCTTGAGCACCGGCCAGAGGAACAGCTGTGCCGCCGAGCGCCACACCTTCCCCGATGCGTCCAACTCCGCCTTGAATTCGGGGTAGGCGCCGGTGGGAACATGCCCGGAGCAGAAGCCTTTGCCGTTGCCCTTGAGGATGACGACCTTGATCGCGTAATCGTACTGCGCGTCGTCGAGTGCGGTGTTGACGCTGTGCACCATCTCCGAGGTCTGCGCGTTGGCGGCGTCAGGGTTGTTGAGGATGATCCGGGCGATCGCACCGTCCTTCTCGTACACGACATGGGGCAGTTCGCGGGTCTCCAAGCGGATTCGCCTCCTCGAGCGATGCTGCGCAGTGTCGGGATGGTGCAGGTCTCGCTGAGCGATCCTGCCACTCCGGAGCATTTGAACACAAGTTGTACTATTGTCATGCCGACCGGAGAGGAACGGTGTTCATGGCGGTTCTGTCAGACGTCAGTTGGGATCCTTTCGACCGAGAGTTGACCAGAGACCCCTATCCGATGTGGCGGCGATTGCGGGACGAGTTCCCCGTCTATCACAACGAACAGTACGACTTCTATGCGTTGAGCCGGTTCGCCGACGTGGTGTCCGCGTCCATGGATCCCGGCGCGCTGACGTCGACGCACGGCATCACTCTCGACGCCATCACGCCCGACCCGTGGACGCCGCCCCGCGCAATGATCATGATGGACCCGCCGGACCACACTGCGCTGCGCAAGGTCGTCAACCGCACCTTCTACCGCGGTGCCGTGGCGAAACTGGAGGACCTCGTCCGAGGCCTGGTCCGCGGTTACCTCGATCCGCTGGTCGGCGCGGGCGGGTTCGACTACGTGCGCGACTTCTCCATGAAGTTGCCCGTCATGGTGATCAGCTCGCTGCTCGGGTTCCCTGAGCGGGATCACGACCAGTTGCGCGAGTGGAGCGACGCGGCGGTCACCCACGACGAAGGCGCCACGGCCGGCGGGATGGTCGAGGAGCAGCGGGCGAACGCCGATCTGATCGCCTACTACGCCGACCAGGTGCAGCAGCGGCGCGGAGAACCGACCGACGACATCGTCGGCGACCTGATGAGATCCGACATCACCCTGCCCGACGGAACGATGCGTCGGCTCGACGACGGCGAACTGCTCATGTTCATCGCGATGATCAACGTGGCGGGCAACGAAACCGTTGCACGTCTACTCGGTTGGGCCGCGCTGACGCTGGCTCGATACCCAGGCGAGCGGGCGAAGCTGACGGAGAACCCCGAAATGATCCCCGGCGCGGTCGAGGAGCTTCTGCGTTTCGAGGCGCCCTCGCCGGTGCAGGGCCGGTTCAGCACCCGCGACCTCAAATATCACGGCACGGTGATCCCCGCCGGGTCGAAGGTCGCGCTGCTCACCGGTTCCGCGGGGCGGGACGACCGTCAGTACGACCGCCCGGATGACTTCGACGTGGAGCGGACTGGGATCCGTCACGTCAGCTTCGGGCACGGTTCTCATTTCTGCCTGGGTGCTGCGCTGGCCCGGCTGGAGGCCCGCATCGCCTTGGAAGAAACCCTCGCCCGGTTCCCGACGTGGGACGTGACCGAAGACGCCGTGACCTACGTGGCGACCAACTCCGTCCGCGGCCCGGCCAGCGTCCCGATCACCACATGACCCCGGGGCTGACCGTCCGCGACGAGAACGGGGTCCGCTGGCTGATCTTCGATCGGCCGGACGCGGGCAACTCCATCACCCGCGCCATGCAGAAGGAGCTCATCGAGCGCCTCGCGGACGCATCGGCCGACCCGCAGGTGAGGGTCGTGGTGCTCACGGCGACGGGCACCCGGCACTTCTGCACCGGTCCGGACCTGCGCAACCCGGCGATGGCGCCGAGCCGCGATCGCATCGCCGGCGACGCGGCACGCATCCTGCGCAACGGGTCCCAAGCCGTCGTCACAGCACTGATGGATTGCGACAAGCCGGTGATCTGCGCGCTCAACGGCACCGCCGCCGGGGTCGGCGCGAGTATGGCCATGGCCTGCGACCTGATCATCGCCGCGGACACCGCGCGCTTCCTCATCCTCTTCGTCCGCCGCGGCCTGGCCCCCGACGGGGGAGCCGCCTATCTGCTCGCCCGCAAACTGCCGTTCAACGTGGCGAAAATGCTGCTGCTGTTCGGTGGTGAACTCCCGGCCCAGGAGGCGCACTCACTCGGGTTGGTCAACCGCGTCGTGGCAGCAGATCAGTTGACCGCCGAGACCGCTGAATGGGCCGCACGGCTCGCCGCCGGCCCCACCCGAGCGATCGCGGCGGCCAAGGCGATGATGAACCAATCCCTCGACGTCGATCGGGCGGCGGCTCTGGTGACCGAGGCGCTGCTGGTGGAGCAGGTCGCGGGTACCGACGACGTCGCCGAGGGTATCGAGGCGTTCGCCGAGAAGCGTGAGGCGCGATTCCATGGCCGGTGACGCCGCCGGTGACACGGCCGGTGACACGGCCGGCACCACAGCGCCACTGACCGGCGTGCGTGTCCTGGAAGTGGCGGCGTGGACGTTCGTGCCGTCTGCCGGCGCCGTGCTTTCCGAGTGGGGCGCCGAGGTGATCAAGGTGGAACCGCGCGTAGGGGGCGATCCACAGCGCGGTCTGATGAGCATGGGATTGCTGCCCGAGGCGGGTGGCGGCGTCGACTACATGATCGAGGTCCCCAATCGTGGCAAGAAGTCGATCGGCGTCGATCTCGGCACCCCCGGCGGCCGCGACGTGCTCCACCGTCTGGTCCGGTCCAGCGACGTCTTCCTGACCAGCTATCTGCCGAGTGTCCGCGCCAAACTCGGTGTCGATGTCGACGACATCCGGCGGTTCAACCCCGACATCGTCTACGTCCGGGGGAGCGGCTACGGCCCGTCCGGACCGGACGCCGACCGGCCCGGCTATGACGGGGTGTCGTTCTGGTCCCGGGGCGGAGTCTGCGCGGCGCTGAGCCGCGGTGGTGAGCCGGTCGTGCAGACCCCAGCGTTCGGGGACCTGCTCGGCGGCATGGCGCTGGCCGGGGGCGTCGCCGCCGCGCTGCTGCGTCGCGCCACCACGGGTGAGACAGCGGTGGTGGACGTGTCGCTCCTGTCGCTGGCCGCCTGGACGATGTCACCCCGGATCACCGCGGAGAAGCTGTACGACCCCGACCCGTTGCCCTACCCGTCGCACGCCGACATGCCGAATCCGCTGGCGGGGACGTACCGTACGGCCGACGGCCGCTACGTGACGCTGATGATGCTGCAGCGCGACCGCTTCTACGACGAGTTCATGCACGCGGCCGGCAGGCCCGATCTGATCACCGATCCGCGATTCGCCGGCCCCGAAGGCCGCTACGCGAATCGTCGGGCGCTGGTCGCCGAACTGGACGCCGAATTCGGCAGCCGCCCGCTGTCCCACTGGCGATCGGCGCTGGCGTCGCTGTCCGGCGCCTGGAGCGTCCAGCAGACGTGCGCAGAGCTGCCCGACGATCCCGATGTCGCGGGCAACGGCTACATCGCCACCGTGCAGGCCAACAGCGGGGCGGACTACGTGGTGCCGACCAATCCCGTGCAGTTCGACACGACGCCGGTGCATCCGCGCTGCGCACCCGAGCACGGCCAACACACCGAAGAAGTACTACTGGCCGCCGGTCTCACCTGGGCCGAGATCGACCGGCTCAAGACCGAGGGAGCGATCCTGTGATCGGTCCTCGGTGATCGATCACAGCCCCATCTTCAGGCCGGCACCGGCGTCGATGAACAACTGCTGGCCGGTGACGAACCGTGACTCGTCGGAGGCGAGATAGACGACGGCATGTGACACGTCCGCGCACTCGATGTAGGGCACCGGCATCGCCTGCAGGAACGGGAACGTGACCTCGGCGTCTTCCCGGGTCGGCTCGGGCAGGTCGGGCCGGAACGTTCGGTACATGGCCGAGTTGTGCAGCATGTCGGTGTTGACGTTCGTCGGGTGCACGGTGTTGACACGAATCCGCCGCCCGCCCAACGTCAGTGCCAATGATTTCGTGTAGTCGCGAACCATCTTCTTGGCCAGTCCGTAACCGGCGCCGCCCGGGCCCTGCGGTCCCGCCCCGGAGGCCATGTCCTTGGTGTCCACCAGGCCGGCGATCGACCCCGTGACGATCACGGAGGCACCGTCGTCGACATGAGCCAGTCCGGCGTGGACCGTGTTGACGACACCCAGGAAGTCGACGTCGAAGGCGTCGACGAATCCCGTCCATGCGACATCGTTGCCCAGTGGACAGATTCCGGCGTTGGCGACGATGACGTGCAGGCCTCCCAACTCGGCCACGGCGGCGTCGAGTGCCTCCTTCAATGCCGCGCGATCCCGCACATCGACCACGGCGGACACCGCGCGTTGTCCGGTCTTCTCGACGTACTGCACCGTCTCGTCGAGATCGGCCCGGGTGGCCAGTGGATAGCTGTTGGACTCGATGTCGGCGCAGATGTCGAAGGCGATGATGTCGGCGCCCTCTTCGGCCAGATGGATGGCGTGACTGCGGCCCTGGCCGCGGCCTGCGCCGGTGACGAGCGCGATCTTGCCCTCGAGACGTCTCATGGTGGGCCTCCGAGTTTCGGTGTGAGGGGCAGATTAACCGACGTCGTTGCTTCGGTCGGAAGCAACCCGTATAACAATAAGACATATCGTGTGCATTCGTGTAGCCGACAGGAGAAGCGGCATGCGCTACCTGTTGACCTACCCCGTTCAGACTCGCGCGGGTCGGTGGGACCTGGCTCGCGGTTCCGCCGTGGCCGCGATCGCCCGGGCAGCGGAGGCGGCGGGCTTCGAAGGGTTCGGCACGACGGATCACCCGGCGCCCCCGAGCCGCTGGTTGGCGGCAGGGGGGCACCATGCGCTCGATCCGTTCGTGTCCCTCGGCTATGCCGCCGCGGTCACCACAACCCTGCGCTTGGTCCCGAATCTCGTTGTCCTGCCGTACCGTAACCCGTTTCTCGTGGCCAAGTCGGCCGCCACCCTGGATGTACTGTCGGATGGTCGCTTCACCCTCGCGGTCGGAGTCGGTTTCCTCAGAGGTGAATTCGCCGCTCTCGGCGTCGATTTCGACAACCGCGGAAAGCTGGTCGACGACGCGCTGCGAGTGATCCGGGCCGTCTGGACGAGCGACGACATTCGTTACGAGGGCAGCGCATTCACCGCCGCAGGCATCACCGCACACCCCCGGCCGGTTGCCACACCGCATCTACCGATATGGATAGGGGGCAACTCCGCGGCCGCGCGGGATCGGGTGGCGCGCTTCGGCGACGGCTGGTGCCCCTTCGCCGCGCCCGCCGCCCTGGCCGGCGCCACCCGGACTGCCCCGCTCACCGGCCTCGCCGCGCTCGCCACTGCGATCGGAGACCTCCGCAGCAAGTGCGAGGCAACCGGGCGTGATCCGGCTGAGGTCGACGTGGTGTTCGGGACGTTCGGCCCCGGTCCGGACGAGACGTCCTATGAGCCCGATGCCTACCTGGCGGAGATCGCGCAATTGCAGGCCGCGGGGGTCACAGCGGTATCCGTCGCTGTGCCGGGCGACAGCCTGTCGCACGCGGTGGAGGTCATCGAACGATTCGGTGAAGAGGTGGCGGCGGCGTGACTTCCGCACCCAGGTGTTCTGTCCCGAAAGAGAGGAGATGTTGATGTCGCTCACCGATGCCTTCGGCTATCAGGGAAAGCGGGTGGCGGTGGTCGGCGGCGCGACCGGAATGGGCGCTGCTGTGACGGAATTGGCGCTGGCGTCCGGTGCCGAGGTGATCGTGCTGGACCGCGTCGACGTGGCCAGCGACGGCGTCGCCGCGGTGCGCCTGGACCTGGCTGATGCCGCCAGCATCGAGGCCGCCGCGGACAGTGTCCGAGGATCCCGGATCGATGCCGTGTTCGCCTGCGCCGGTGTCGCCGATGGCCCCGGTATCGAACGGATCAACTTCCTCGGGCATCGCCACCTCATCGACCTGATGAGAGATGCGGGCTCACTCGGGCGAGGCGGGGCGGTCGGTTTCATCTCGTCCGCCGCCGGGCTGGCCTGGCGCTCCAACTATGCACAGCTCTGCGAGTTCCTGGACATCAGCGACTTCCACGAAGCGTCCCGGTGGGCTGTCGACAACGGCTGCGCGCACTACATGTTCACCAAACAGGCCGTCTGCGCGTACGTCGCGCGCGAGGCGATGGCCCTCCAGACCGAGGGAATCCGCATCAACGCCACCTGCCCGGGGCCGACCGACACGCCGTTGGCACGCGCCAACGCCGAGTTGTGGCTCGACTTCGGCGCTGACTACCGGGAGAAGGTCGGGGTCGCCGCGGCAACTCCGATGCAGCAGGCCTATCCGCTGATCTACCTGTGCAGCGATGCCGCGTCGGTGGTCAACGGCATCACGCTGATCACCGACTCCGGGTACCTGAGCGCTGGGATCACCGATGCCTTCCCGCCCGGGCGGCCGATGGCCGCCATGCTGTTGGACGGCTGAGGCGCGGTCGGCGATGACGTCGGTCCCACCGTTGTCTGGTCGCGTTGCGATCGTCACCGGCGCCAGTGGCGGAATCGGCCGCGTGGTCGCCACCACCTACGCCCGTCACGGCGCCGCCGTCGTGGTGGCGGCCCGGCGGGCGGGCGCACTCGCGCAGACCGCACAGCTGATCACCGACGCCGGCGGGACCGCACACAGTGTGGTGGCCGACCTGACAGACGAGACCGCCTGCACCACGGTGGTGCGCGCAGCTCTGGACCGCTTCGGTCGGGTGGACACGTTGGTCAACAATGCCGCGGCACCCGGCACCGACGCGCCCGTGAGCGAAGCCGATTCGGCGAACTGGCACGCGGTTCTGGCCACCAATCTCGTTGCGCCGATGACGTTGTCGCGAGAGGTGCTGCGGCTGGCCATGCTGCCGGCACGCGGGGGCGACATCCAGTTCTTCTCGTCCGCGGCCGCCCGGCGGGTACTGCCCAACAAGGCGCACTACGCCGCATCCAAGCGCGCGCTGAGCGCCCTGGCGGAAACACTGGCACTGGAGGTCGGTCCCTCCGGCGTGCGAGTCAACACCGTGGTGATCGGCGCGGTCTCCGGAGACCTGGTGGACGGCTACGTCGCACGCACCGCGGCATCAGAGGGCGTGGATGCCTCGGTGATACGCCGGCGCCTCAGCGCCGGCACCGCACTGCGTCGCCTCGTCGATCCGCTCGAGGTGGCAGAGGTGTCGGCGTGGCTGGCAGGACCGGCGGCCTCAGCGGTGACAGGACAGGAGATCGGGGTGACTGGCGGATGATCAGCGGTGACGAATTGGCTGCCCGCGAGGAGATCCGGGCGCTGGCTGTGGACTACGCCCGCGCGCTCGAACACCGCGACGTCGATGCGATGGTCGAATTGTTCACCGCCGACGCCCGTTTCGGGCGATACGGCAACGGTCCGTCGGCGCTGCGCGCGCTGACCTCAGACGCGCTGCGCGACAGCGTCTTCACCGTCACGTTGGTGAGCAACCACCACATCGAGATCGATTTGGCGGCGCGCGCGGCACACGGCCGGGTATGGGCGCACTGCTTCGCGCAGGTCGACGCCGAGGGTTTCGTCGAGCAGCTGGTCCGCTACGACGACCGCTACCGCTGCGACGACGGTCGCTGGCTGTTCGTGCATCGCAAGCATCGGCTCGCCTTCGGAACCGCGCGGGAACCGTCCCCACTGATGCAGGCGCCCGCCGACTGGCCCGCGCGGCAGACCGGCGTCGGTGACCTCCCGCTCTCCGATCCGCACTTCCGGGCCTGGCAGGAGCGGCGCGCATGACCGCTCGCTACCTCACCACCGACCTGGACTTCCCGGAGAGCCCGATGGCCGCCGACGACGGATCGGTCCTGGTCTCGGAGATCGCTGCCGGCCGGCTGACTCGAGTCGGATGCGACGGCACCACCAGCACGGTCGCGGTGACCGGGGGCGGCCCCAACGGCGTCGGTCACTTGCCGGACCGCCGCCTCGTCGTCTGCCAGAACGGCGGCTCGACATTCGGAACAGGGCCGTGGCCGTACGACTTTCGTGGCTGCGCGCAGCTCTACCGGCCGGTCGGCCCCGCCGCGGACCCGGTGACACCTCAGCTGCAGATCGTCGATGTCGATGGGTCCGTCACCACCTTGACCGATGCGTTCACCACTCGCTCGGGCTCGCGGCTTCCGCTGGTACGACCCAGCGACATCTGCGTCGACGCCGAGGGGGGGTTCTACGTCACCGACGGTGGCACCACGGCGGGGCGGACCCGATCGATGACGGGCCTGTTGTACGGCACACCCGACGGCGAGCTGCGCGAGATCGTCTACCCGCTCGAGATGCCCAACGGCGTGGCACTCTCGCCCGACGGCACGACGCTCTACGTCGCAGAGACCCGCACCAGGAGGATCTGGGCCTTCACGCTGAAGGGCCCGGGAATCATCGCCGGCGCAGAGGGTTTCGTCACGGTACCCAGCGGCGGCCCGCTGAACGTGGGCGGTGCCGACGGGTTGTGCGTCGCCTCCGACGGGACGGTGCTGGTCGCGGTTCTGGGTACCGGCGGGGTCGCCGCCTACTCCCCGGCGGGCGAGCTGCTCGGCCTGGTGCCGGCGGACGATCCGATGACGACGAACATGACGCTGTCTGCGGACGAGTCCACGATGTACGTCACGCTCGCGTCGACGGGGCGCCTGCTCATCGTCGAGGACTGGCGCGCTGTGCTCGACCGCGCGAGCTGAGTGTGCGTGTTCTACGTGGTCGGGTCTTCCCGATCTCCGTGGGCATGCGATGGGTCCTGGCCGTCGGCGCCATCATTCCCGCGCTGTTCGGATGTGCGACCCTGACGGCGCTGATCGTGCGTGGGCTGCCCACCGGTGCCGCTCTCGCCGACAGGCAGGTGCTCACCACCAACATCGTGGTCGGCACGGCCTGTGTCGTCGTCGCCATTCCGGTGGCGACCGTCTGCGGGTTGTGGGCCACCACGATGCGGGCCGATGGCGGAGCCGCGGTCCGCAGGCGCCTCCTGTTGGCGATCCCGCTGCGGTTGACCGTGATCACCGGCCTCGTCTGGTCGTCCGCGTCCGTCGCGCTGGCCGTCGCCAATCTCGAGTCTCCCTGGCTCGCGGCCACTTTGGGAATCGAAGTACTACTCACCGGAACAGTCACCGCGACGGCCACCTACTGGATGTCCACGCGCGTCCTGCGTTCACACGTGGCCGAAGCGCTCACCCGCGATCCGCCCACCCGCCCCACCCCGCCG
>NZ_VKAA01000001.1 GCF_007096635.1 Mycolicibacterium sp. 018/SC-01/001 | reverse complement strand
CCGCCACCTCCTTCCGGCCCCCGGCCCCCTCGCCGCGGCCGTCGGCCAGCGCGACACCGGGAACCCCTGTCCCGAGCGCCAATTCGCCGACGACGACAGCGACACCCGCCCCGGAGACGCCGCGCACCGTGACATCCTCACCGGCACCCTCCGCGTCTCCCGCGCCGAGCCCGTCTCCCGCGCCGAGCCCGTCACCGTCACCCACGGTGACCGCTCTGCCTCCCCCTCCGCCTCAACCGGGAACGAATTGCCGGGAAGTGTCATGACGACCCAACCGCAGTCTCCTGTTGCGGTGACACCTGCTCTGCCGAACCGGCGTAACGCGGAGGTGTTCCTCCTCGGCTTCGCCGCGTTCATCACCACGGTGGCCCTGCTGCTCGTCGAGGCCAATCAGGAACAGGGACTGCGATGGGACCTCGCGCAGTACACCGTCGCGTACCTCGCGCTGTTCGCCGGGGCGCATCTCGCGGTGCGGCGTTTCGCGCCCTACGCCGACCCTCTCCTGCTGCCCGTCGTCGCGCTGCTGAATGGGTTGGGGCTGGTGATGATTCATCGTCTCGACCTGGCGACCGGGGAGCCCACGGCACGCGGACTGGGCGGGACCGCCAACCAGCAGATGCTGTGGACGCTCGTCGGCGTCATCGGATTCTCGCTCGTGGTGGTGTTCCTCAGCGATCATCGGCTGCTGTCGCGGTATGGCTACGTGTGTGGCCTGGCCGGACTGGTCTTCCTCGTCATCCCGGCACTGCTGCCCAGCTCGATGTCGGAACAGAACGGCGCCAAGATCTGGATTCGGTTGCCGGGCTTCTCGATTCAGCCCGCCGAGTTCTCGAAGATCCTCCTGTTGATCTTCTTCGCCTCGGTGCTGGTGTCCAAGCGCAATCTGTTCACCAGCGCCGGCAAGCACGTCCTGGGCATGGACCTGCCGCGGCCACGGGATCTCGCTCCCCTGCTGGCCGCATGGATCGCCTCCATCGGTGTGATGGTCTTCGAAAAAGACTTGGGCACATCGCTTTTGCTCTACGCCTCGTTCCTGGTGCTCGTCTACATCGCCACCGAACGGTTCAGTTGGGTGGTGCTCGGACTGACCCTGTTCGCCGCGGGCAGCGTGGTCGCCTACTACCTGTTCGACCACGTCCGCGTTCGTGTGCAGACGTGGCAGGACCCGTTCGCCGATCCGGACGGCGCCGGCTACCAGATGGTGCAATCGCTGTTCAGCTTCGCCACGGGCGGCATCTTCGGTACCGGCCTGGGCAACGGGCAGCCCGGCACTGTGCCGGCCGCCTCGACCGACTTCATCATCGCCGCGGTCGGCGAGGAACTCGGCCTGGTCGGGCTGGCCGCGGTGCTGATGCTCTACACGATCGTCGTGATCCGCGGCATGCGCACCGCGATCGCCGTGCGTGACAGCTTCGGCAAGCTGCTCGCCGCCGGCCTGGCCGCGACGCTGGGCATCCAGCTGTTCATCGTCGTCGGCGGCGTCACCAAGTTGATCCCGCTCACCGGGCTGACCACCCCGTGGATGTCCTACGGCGGCTCGTCACTGGTCGCGAACTACCTTCTGCTCGCCATCCTGGTGCGCATCTCGCACAACGCCAGGCGACCGCTCGACGGACGTGGCACTCCCCCGGGGCCGATCGCCGCCGCGAGCACCGAGGTGATCGGGAAGGTATGAACACCTCTCTGCGCCGCATCTCGGTGATGATCATGGCTCTGGTCGTGCTGCTGCTCGCCAACGCCACGCTGACCCAGGTGTTCGCCGCCGACGGATTGCGCTCCGACCCCCGCAACCAGCGGGTGCTGCTCGACGAGTACTCGCGCCAGCGCGGCCAGATCTCCGCGGGCGGCCAGCTGCTCGCCTACTCGGTGTCCACCGAGGGCCGGTTCCGCTTCCTCCGCGTCTACCCCAACCCGCTCGCCTACGCGCCGGTCACCGGCTTCTACTCGCTGAGCTACTCGAGCACCGGCCTGGAGCGCGCCGAAGACACCGTGCTCAACGGCTCGGACCAGCGCCTGTTCGGGCGCCGCCTGGCAGACTTCTTCACCGGCCGGGATCCCCGCGGCGGCAACGTCGCGACGACCATCCGTCCCGAGGTCCAGCAGGCCGCCTGGGATGCGATGGACAAGGGCTGCAGCGGGCCGTGCAAGGGCGCCGTCGTGGCGCTGGAACCGTCGACAGGCAAGATCCTCGCGATGGTGTCCGCGCCGTCCTACGATCCGAACCTGCTGGCCACCCACGACGTGACCGAACAGGAGCAGGCCTGGCAGCGCCTGCGTGACGATCCGAACTCCCCGCTGATCAACCGCGCGATCTCGGAGACCTACCCGCCGGGGTCGACCTTCAAGGTGATCACCACCGCCGCGGCGCTGCAGAACCGGGCGACACCCGACACCCAGCTGACCGCGGCGCCGCAGATCGCGCTCCCCGACAGCACCGCGACGCTGGAGAACTTCGCCGGATCGTCGTGCGGAGGGGCGCCGACGACGTCATTGCAGTACGCGTTCGCCCACTCGTGCAACACGGCGTTCGTCCAACTCGGCATCGACACCGGAGTGGACGCGCTGCGCAGCACCGCACAGAGTTTCGGTGTGGACACACCGCCTGCGCCGATTCCGCTTCAGGTCGCGGACTCGACACTGGGCCCGATCTCCGACAAGGCGGCCCTCGGGATGTCCAGCATCGGTCAGAAGGACGTGGCGTTGACGCCGCTGCAGAACGCGATGGTGGCCGCGACCGTGGCGAACAAGGGGGTCACGATGCAGCCGTTCCTGGTCGACAGCCTCAAGGGCCCCGACCTGTCGAACATCGCCACCACGGCGCCGACAGAAGTGCGGCGGGCTATACCCGAACCCGTCGCAGATACACTTACGAACTTGATGGTCGCCGCCGAGCAGGTGACTCAGCAGAAGGGAGCCATCGCCGGCGTGCAGATCGCATCCAAAACCGGCACTGCGGAGCATGGCACTGACCCGCGCAACACGCCCCCGCATGCCTGGTACATCGCCTTTGCGCCTGCTCAGGCACCCAAAGTGGCGGTGGCGGTACTGGTCGAGAACGGCGGGGACCGCCTCGACGCCACCGGGGGCGCGGTCGCGGCGCCGATCGGTCGCGCGACGATCGCGGCGGCTCTGAGGCAGGCGTCGTGATGAACCGAGGCGAGATATGAGTCCCCGCGTCGGAGTGACACTCAAAGGTCGGTACCGGCTGCAGCGATTGATCGCCACAGGCGGCATGGGCCAGGTGTGGGAGGGCATCGACACCCGGCTGGGCCGCCGTGTCGCGATCAAGGTGCTCAAGGCCGAGTACTCCGAGGACACCGAGTTCGTCGAACGGTTCCGCGGCGAGGCACGCACCGTCGCGATGCTCAACCACCCGGGCATCGCGGGGGTGTACGACTACGACGAGACCGATATCGACGGCGAGGGCCGCACCGCCTACCTGGTGATGGAACTGGTCAACGGTGAGCCGCTGAATTCGGTGCTCAAACGCACGGGCCGGCTCTCATTGCGCCACGCCCTCGACATGCTTGAGCAGACGGGGCGCGCCCTGCAGGTCGCCCACAGTGCGGGCCTGGTGCACCGCGACGTCAAGCCGGGCAACATCTTGATCACGCCCACCGGCCAGGTGAAGCTGACCGACTTCGGCATCGCCAAGGCTGTCGACGCTGCCCCGGTGACGCAGACCGGCATGGTGATGGGCACCGCGCAATACATCGCACCCGAGCAGGCCCTCGGTCACGACGCGACCGCCGCCAGCGACGTCTACTCACTGGGAGTCGTTGGCTACGAGGCAGTTTCGGGCAAGCGGCCGTTCACCGGAGACGGTGCGCTGACCGTGGCGATGAAGCACATCAAGGAGACCCCTCCCCCGCTGCCCGCCGATCTGCCGCCGAACGTGCGCGAGCTCATCGAGATCACGCTCGTGAAGAACCCCGGCATGCGCTACAAGTCCGGCGGGCCGTTCGCCGATGCCGTCGCCGCCGTACGAGCCGGTCGGCGTCCACCCCGGCCCAACGCGGCGCCGTCGCTCGGTCGAGCCGCGCCGGCCGCGGTCAAGCCGACCATCGCCCCGACACCCGCCCAGCCGACCGGGCGCGCGCCCGCGCCGGCACGCGCCCGCACCACCGGCAGTCATCACCGTTCGGCCCCGCCCGCGCGACGGACCTTCTCGTCCGGGCAGCGCGCCCTGCTGTGGGCTGCCGGCGTGCTCGGCGCGCTCGCGATCGTCATCGCCATCCTGATCGTGCTGAACGCCCAGGACCGCAAGGACCGCGCCCCCGCACCTGCCACCGTGACCGAGACGCCGTCCGCGACCACCGAAACGCCAGCTGCCGCGCCACCGTTGATCATCGATCGCGACGGCGTGCCACTCTGGATTGCACGAGCCGATGACCCTGCGCTGCCACCGGCGGCGCCGCACGCCCGAGAACTGCGATGACGACGCCACAGCACCTGTCCGACCGCTACGAAGTCGGCGAGATCCTCGGCTTCGGCGGGATGTCCGAAGTTCACCTGGCCCGCGACCTGCGCCTGCACCGCGACGTCGCGATCAAGGTGCTGCGCGCCGACCTCGCCCGCGATCCGAGCTTCTACCTCCGCTTCCGCCGCGAGGCGCAGAACGCTGCAGCACTGAACCATCCGGCGATCGTCGCCGTCTACGACACCGGCGAAGCCGAGACACCCACCGGCCCGCTGCCCTACATCGTCATGGAGTACGTCGACGGCGTCACGCTCCGCGACATCGTGCACACCGAAGGCCCGATGCCGGCCCAGCGGGCCATCGAGGTCATCGCCGACGCCTGCCAGGCGCTGAACTTCAGCCACCAGCACGGCATCATCCACCGCGACGTCAAGCCGGCCAACATCATGATCAGCAAGACCGGCGCGGTGAAGGTGATGGACTTCGGCATCGCCCGGGCCATCGCCGACGCCGGCAACCCGGTCACACAGACGGCCGCGGTGATCGGCACCGCGCAGTATCTCTCCCCCGAGCAGGCGCGGGGAGTGAAGGTCGATGCGCGCTCCGATGTGTACTCGCTGGGCTGCGTGCTCTACGAAATGCTCACGGGCGAGCCACCTTTCGTCGGCGACTCCCCCGTCGCGGTGGCCTACCAGCATGTCCGCGAGGACCCCGTGCCGCCGTCGGCGCGCCACGCCGGCATCTCCCCCGACCTCGACGCCGTCGTCCTCAAGGCGCTGGCCAAGAACCCCGACAACCGGTACCAGACGGCCGCGGAGATGCGCGCCGATCTGGTGAAGGTGCACAGCGGCGAAAAGCCCGACGCACCGAAGATCTTCACCGACGCCGAACGCACGTCACTGCTGTCGGCGACGCCGTCGCGCAGCGGTCCGGTGTCCCACCAGCCGCGCTATCAGCCCAAGGAACGGTCCGGGTCGGTCGGCAAGTGGGTGGTGGCAGTGGCGGTGCTCGCCGTGCTGACTGTGCTCGTCACGATCGCGATCAACTCGTTCGGCGGCGAGACCCGCGACGTCCAAGTACCCGACGTGCGGGGGCAGGTATCGGCCGACGCGATCGCGACGCTGCAGAACCGCGGTTTTACGATCAACACCGAGCAGGACTCCAGCTCCGAGGTGCCGCCCGATCATGTGATCAGCACCGACCCCGACGCAAATGCCTCCGTCAGCGCCGGTGACGAGATCACCGTGAAGGTGTCCTCCGGTCCGGAGCAGCGAGAGGTGCCCGACGTCTCCGGGCTGAGCTACGCCGACGCGGTGCGCAAGCTGACCGACGCCGGGTTCAGCCGCTTCCGGCAGACCACCTCGGCGTCGCTGCCCGAGCAGAAGGACCGCGTCCTGTCGACGGTGCCACCGGCCAATCAGACGTCGGCGATCACCAACGAGATCGTCATCGTGATCGGCAAGGGACCGGCGACCGCCGTGGTGCCCGAATGCACCGGACAGACCGTCGAGACCTGCCAGCAGGTGATGACGGCCTCCGGGTTCACCAAGAGCGTGCCGGTGCAGGTGGACAGCACCGTGCCCGCCGGGCAGGTCGTGGGCAGCGACCCGGCCGCGGGCCAGACGGTCCCGCAGGACACCGTGATCCAGATCCAGGTGTCGCGTGGCAATCAGTTTGTGATGCCGGACCTGACGGGTCAGTTCTGGACCGACGCGGAGCCGCGGTTGCGCGCACTGGGCTGGACGGGCGTGCTGGACAAGGGGGCGGACGTGCAGAACAGCGGGCAGCGCACCAACGCCGTCGTCAACCAGAGCCCGGCGCCCGGATCTGCGGTGAACTACGGGGCCAGGATCACGCTGAATTTCGCGTCGTAGCGGCCGCCACCGCGTGCGCGACCTCGTCTTCCAGACGGGTCACCAGGGCCTCGTCGGGGGCGGTGCCGCACTCGGCCAGCCAGTTGGCCAGCATCCGGTGTCCGCCCTGGGTCAGGATCGACTCCGGGTGGAACTGCACGCCGTGGATCGGCAACTCGACGTGACGCACACCCATGATGACGCCGCCCTCCGTACGCGCGATGACCTCGAGATCGGCCGGCACGGTCTCGGGCAGGATCGTCAACGAGTGGTACCGCGTCGCGACGAACGGATCGGGCATTCCTCGCAGCACGCCGCGGTCGGTGTGGAAGACCGTGCTGGTTTTGCCGTGCAGCAGCTCGGGCGCGCGGTCCACGGTTCCGCCGAACGCGACGCCGATGGCCTGGTGCCCGAGGCAGACGCCGAGCAGGGGAGTGGCAGCCGCGGCGCAGGCATGCACCAGCGGGATGGAGGCACCGGCCCGTTCCGGGGTGCCGGGACCGGGACTGAGCAGCACCCCGTCGAACTCGTCGGCGACAGCGGCGACGGCCTCGTCGGAGGACAGGCGCTCGTCGTCGTTGCGCCACACCTGCGCGTCGACCCCGAGTTGGCCCAGGTACTGGACGAGGTTGAACACGAAGCTGTCGTAGTTGTCGACGACGAGAACCTGCATGGCGATCAGGCTACCGTCGCACGTCAGTAACCCAGCGGTCCCATCGGCTGGGCGTACTTCATCGTGATCGGCGCCGTGTAGCCCGCCAGTTCCACGTCACGCGCATCCTCCTGGTAACCGAGCCCGAATCGGACCGCGTACTGCTTGTAGAGGGTGACGAACGGCGCCTCCGACAGCGCGCGCTGCATGGCTGGCGCATCGCCGATCGCGGTGATCACGTACGGCGGGCTGTAGGTGCGGCCGTTGAGCAGCAGCGTGTTGCCGACGCAGCGGGGTGCGGACGTGGCGATCAGACGCTGATCCTGCATCTGGATGCCTTCGGCGCCGGCGCTCCACAGCGCATTGAGGACGGCCTGGATGTCCTGCTGATGGACGACGAGATCGTCCGGGGAAGCGTCGCGGGGGAAGCGTCCCTGCGCGTCACGCTGCGCATCGTTGAGCGTGACGACGAGACCCGGGCCTCGCATCGGGCTGACCGCGGCATCCGGGGCGAGCGCTTCGGCGCGGCGGGTGATCGCGGTCAGCGCTGCCCTGGCACTCGGCGAACCACCGTGGTGGTTCTCGATCTCGGAGGACAGTGCATCGCGCTGGGCAGTCAGCCGATCCACCGACTGCTGGGTCTCGCGCACCAGGTCGACCAGCCGGGGTGCATCGCTGCGCCGGATCTCGTCCCCGCCCGACACGCTGTACGTCGCACCGAGCAACAGACCCGCCGCAGCGCAGACCACCGGAACGCCCAGGCGCCACGGGGAGCGTCGGCGATCGGTTCGGTCACGGGCGGCCATCGGTTGCGTCTCTCCACGGGTCGGTGCTGAATGCGGCTGCGTTAGGCTTTCCCCAACATCGTCGCTGTTCATATCGAGCACATGCAGTCATATCGTCGCACCGAATCGTCCGAAGGTAGCCATGCCCAAGTCCAAGGTCCGCAAGAAGAACGACTTCACCATCAACCCGGTGAGCCGGACGCCGGTGAAGGTCAAGGCCGGCCCGTCCAGCGTGTGGTTCGTCGTGCTGTTCGTCGGCCTGATGCTGATCGGACTGGCCTGGCTGATCGTGTTCCAGCTCGCCGGCAGCGGCCCCGACGTGCCGAGCTTCCTGCAGTGGATGAGCAACCTCAACGTGTGGAACTACGCCATCGCGTTCGGCTTCATGATCACCGGTTTGCTGCTGACGATGCGTTGGCGGTGACGCGGCCGACGACCCTACCGCGTTCATCGACGGTTGTCTGCTGTTTGATTCGCCGCAACGTGGCCGCAACCAGATCACATCGATGTTATTCATCCCCATTGGGGATAGCACCTGTGGATAACGGGGTCCGCCCCGGTAGGAGGGTGTGAATTGTCCACACAGCAAACAACGTGGGGCCCACCGACCGCGGGCATCCTCGGGGCCGGCGGGGTGGGGCTCCTACTCGCCGTGGCGGTTGTGACGCTGGTCACAGACCTGCCGGGGCGCATTCTGATCGGCACCGCCGCCGTGGGTTTGCTCGTGTTCGCGGTGCTGTCGTGGCGCGCCCGGCCGAAACTGGCAATCGACGGGGACGCTCTGATCTACCGCGGATGGGTCTCGACACGGCGGCTCACCCGGCCGGACATCAGCCTGATTCGCATCACGGAGTTCCGCCGGATCGGGCGCACGGTCCGGCTGCTGGAGATCGACACCACGGACGACCGGCTCCTCGTGTTGAGCCGATGGGATGTGGGCACCGATCCGCTGCGTGTACTCGACGCGTTGACCGACGCCGGCTTCGCGCGCGGCGCCGGACGGTGATTGCCGACGGCGATTTCGGTGTCGTTGGTCACGCCGTGAGTGACCAACGACACCGGAACCGCTAGGAGATCGTGACCGACTCGATGACCACGGGATCGGTCGGGCGGTCGCTGCGGTCGGTCACAGTCGTTGCGATCGCGTCCACGACCTTCTGCGACTCGGGGTCGACGACCTCACCGAAGATGGTGTGGCGACGGTTCAGGTGCGGCGTCTTGCCGACGGTGATGAAGAACTGCGAGCCGTTGGTGCCCGGCCCGGCGTTGGCCATCGCCAGCAGGTAGGGCTTGTCGAACTGCAGCTCGGGATGGAACTCGTCGGCGAACTGGTAGCCCGGGCCGCCGCGGCCGGTGCCGGTCGGGTCGCCGCCCTGGATCATGAATCCGTCGATGACGCGGTGGAAGACCGCGCCGTCGTAGAACGGTCCCGACGATCCGCCGGACGCGTTCTCGGTGCTGTAGTCCTTGGTGCCCTGGGCCAGGCCGACG
The DNA here is from genome assembly GCF_007096635.1 of Mycolicibacterium sp. 018/SC-01/001. Classification (GTDB taxonomy): domain Bacteria; phylum Actinomycetota; class Actinomycetes; order Mycobacteriales; family Mycobacteriaceae; genus Mycobacterium. The sequence goes on along the minus strand of NZ_VKAA01000001.1, from coordinate 623,190 downwards.
AAGTTGGAAACGGTCTTGGGCGCATGGTTGCCGAACAGCGCGATCTTGATGTCGCCGCGGTTGGTGTGCAGTGTCGCGGTCGCGGTCTGAATAGGGCTCGTCACGGAAAGCCAGTGTGCCACGCGGCTCTGAAGCCCAACCCGGCACCGTGGGGTTGGCGGAGATGGCAGGCTGAACCCGTTGCCGTCCGGTGCCGAGAAAGGTGGGCCATGAGCTCCAAGACCCGAGTCCGATTGACCCCCAGCCAGCGGTTCGGCCGGGGACTGAAGTACTCGACCGTCGGGCCGGTGGACGTCACCCGCGGCGCGGTCGGCATGGGCGTGAATTCCGTGCGGTCATCGGCCTCCTGGGTGGGTCAGAAGTACCGCAGCAGTAAGGTGGCGCACCAGGTTCAGGATCAGATCGCCGCGGCGCAGGAGGCCATTGTGAACCTGCCCGAGACGCTCGAGGAGCTGCGGGCACCGAAGCGGCGCCACCGGCCGCGCCTCATCGCTCTGACGGTCGGACTGGCTGTGCTCGCCGGGGGAGCGGTCGCGTTCTCGATCGTCCGGCGCTCGACGCAGCCGGAGCCCTCGCCGCTGCCCCCGAGCGTCGAGGTCACGCCCAAGCCGTAGCGGGAGAGTGTGGATTCACGAGCTGTGGCACCGATGTGGTGGTCTCCAGGCCGAGAACGGCGCTAGGACAAGCACTTCAGGGGTCTTCGGGGGACGCGGTCATTGCTCGAGAGCAGCCAGTGCCGCGTCGCACTGAAAGATCCTGTCGTAGCGCCCCGCTGTTCGTTGACGGAGAATTCCCTTCTCCACCAATCGCGCGATCGCCGAATTGGCGGCCTGATACGACACGTCATAGAGCTTGGCCGCGAGCGAAGCCGTTATCATCGGGTATCCGACCAGGTCGTCGGCGATACGAAGCGCAACGCCCTTCGATCCCTTCAGCGTCAGCTGAAAGCTCTCCCGCAGATCCAACAGCTTGTCGACGCGAGCTATCACCTCCAACGCTTCTGCGTGAATGGCCGTCGCTATGAGGCACACCCATTGGTCCCACTCTCCGGTTTGCGACACCCGCAGTAACCCGTCCTGATACTCAGTCCTGTTCTGTTCCAACCACGGGGAGATGTTCAGAACCGGGTAACGCAGCTCGCCGTCGGTCATCAGTTGCAAAGCCATCACGAGCCGGCCCAGTCTTCCGTTTCCGTCGTGAAACGGATGGAGCGTTTCGAACTGATAGTGCGCTGCGGCTATGCGGATGATCGTGGGGATCGAACTGCCGGTATCCCTTATCCAGCTCTGCCATGCATCTAAACCGTCCAGCAGCCGATGGTCTGCCGGGGGCGGCACGAAACGCGCGAATTCAACTCTGCGAGTGCCGACTCCGATGAACACTTGCGTCGTGCGAACTCTCTCAGCATGCGACCCATCGCTGGGAGTTCCCCGGAGCAACTCTCGTTGCAGGTCCTCCAACATCCGGATCGAGATCTGCTGCCCACGTTCTATCAATTCGTAGGCGTGCTCGGCTGCTATTACGTAATTGCGGACCTCACTGACTGAACTGGATAGCTCATCGGCGTCCAAGAAGTCTGCTTCGAAGACGTCGGACAGCGCGGCGTACGTACCTTCCAGAGCAGAGGTGCTCACCGCCTCCCGTCGCGTTGCAGGTCGTGCGAGCAGCGCTGGGTTCGGAAGCAGGGATGCGGCCTGATCTGCGCGGGCCATGGCAGCGGAAGCATCGATCACCACCGCATACGTGGCGTCGTTGATCCGGATCCTCTCGGGGAGCGGTGCCGGAACGAAGGCAAAGTAGTCATATTGTTCGCGAAATCTTGGATCATATCCAGAGATAGGCACGATCTGCCCGATCGGGCTCTGCCTGAGCTTTTCCACATCCATCAGAGACGTCCGCACCCTTGAAATCCATGTCTGTAGTTTCAAGGTTAACCGCTGAACCTTGAAATTGGCCCGCTCAAATTCAAGGTTGCGGCCAGCGAGGCAAGCCAGCATCGGTGTTGGACTCGTCGAAATTGTGGAGCCTAGGAGATTCGAACTCCTGACATCTGCCTTGCAAAGGCAGCGCTCTACCAACTGAGCTAAGGCCCCTCGTCAGGAAGGTGCATCGGCGAGGGTGTGCCAGACCTCGGGACTGTGCTGGGTCCGCCACACCAGTAGGGCGGCAGCCGCGGCGGCTGCCGTCGCGAGCAGCAGCAGCACCTTCATCGATGGATACCTTTCCGTGGGGCTAGGAGGACTCGAACCTCCGACCTCTTCGTTATCAGCGAAGCGCTCTAACCGCCTGAGCTATAGCCCCGTTGCACCGCCATCAATCGCACGGCCGAGCAGCGAGATTACCTCACCGACAACCCGACTCCCAAACCCGCTCAGTCGCGGTCGGCCAGCGTCACTTCCACACCACCGACGAGATCGGTGGTGAGGTTGTAGATGAACGCCCCGATCGTCGCGGCCGCGGCCAACAACACGATGTTCACCAGGCCGATCAGCGCTGCGCCGCCGAAGATCGTGCCGGCCGACACCAGCTCGCCGCCGGAACTGCCGCTGGCGCTGGTGAGCAGGTCACCGACGTTGCTGTTCAGCTTGCTCCAGACACCCATGCCGCCGAGCACGAGATACAGGAACGCCACCGCGATCATCCACACGAAGAACAGCGCCACCGACAACACCAGCGACACCTTCAGCGCGCTCCACGGATCCACGCGACGGATCTGCATGCTCGCCCGCACCGGTCCGGTGTGCTGGCGAACGCCGACCTGCACGCCACGATTCGCGGACGCCTTCTGCGGCGGCTTCGCGGTGGACTCGGCGGGCCGCTCAGTGGGCCTGCGCTGCTGCGAACCGCGGGGGAGCGGGCCCGACAGATCCGGCAGCTCGCTCGCGTAAGCCGCGGTGCCGGGACCCTCGGCACGGGTCGGCGACTCGGGACGATGGACATCGGTGCGCGCCGCCTCGGCGCGGGTGCCCTCCGGACGCGAAGGCTCCGGGCGCTGCGACTCGGGCCGCGACGGTTCCGGTCGCGGCGGTTCCGGTCGCGGCTCGGGACGCTCGGGGCGATCACCACGGGGTGCCTGATCGGTGTCCGAGCCTCCCGAGATGAAGCGGTTCAGCCGTGCGTCGAGCCCGCCCTGGGCTTCAGGTGCCTGCTGCTGACGGGCCCGCGCCTGCGGACCCCGCTGCCACGGCGGCACGTCACTGTGCTCGGCTCCGCGAGCCGGTGCCTGCGGCGCACCGCTGTGGTTCGGTGCCGGCGTGCCCGCCGCCGAACCGTTACCGGCGCTACCGGAGGTCTCACCCGTACGCGGGTGCCCCGGCTCGTTCGGTGAGCTCACTGACCGCTCCTCACTCCTGCGTCGTCGACTCGTCGCCGACGTCGGTGTCGACCTCGTCGGTACCGTCGCCTTCTTCGGCGTTGCGCGCGATGGCGATCAAGGTGTCACCGTCACCGAGGTTCATCAACCGAACGCCCTTGGTCTGGCGGCCGGCCTTGCGAACCTGTCGCGCGGCGGTCCGGATGACGCCACCACCTGAGGTGATGGCATACAGCTCGGTGTCGTCGTCGACGATCAACGCGCCCACAAGAGTGCCACGGCGCTTGTCGAACATGATGGTCAGCACCCCCTTGCCGCCGCGGCCCTGCACGGGGTACTCGTCGATCGCCGTGCGCTTGGCGTACCCACCCGATGTCGCCACCAGCAGGTACGTGTCGGGCTGGACCACGTTCAGCGACAACAGCGCGTCGTCTGCGTTGAACCTCATGCCCTGCACGCCGGAGGTAGCGCGACCCATCGGCCGCAGCGCCTCGTCGGTCGCAGAGAACCGGATCGACTGGCCGTTGGCCGAGACCAGCAGCAAGTCGTCCTCTGCGGAGCACAGCACCGCGCCGACGAGTTCGTCCCCGTCCCGCAGGTTGACCGCGACGATCCCACCGGACCGGTTCGAATCGAAGTCGACCAGCCGCGACTTCTTCACCAAGCCGTTGCGGGTGGCGAGCACCAGGTAGGGGGCGTCCTCGTAGGTCTTGAGCTGGATGACCTGGGCGATGCGCTCCTCCGGCTGGAAAGCCAGCAGGTTCGCGACGTGCTGGCCACGCGCCGTACGCGAGGCCTCCGGCAGGTCGTAGGCCTTCGCTCGGTACACCCGGCCCTGCGTGGTGAAGAACAGAATCCAGTCGTGTGTCGAGCAGACGAAGAAGTGGTTGACGATGTCGTCCTGCTTGAGGCCGGCACCCTGCACGCCCTTGCCGCCGCGTTTCTGGCTGCGGTAGAGGTCGGTTTTCGTCCGCTTGGCGTAGCCCGTTTCGGTGATCGTCACCACGACGTCCTCGCGAGCGATCAGATCCTCGTCGGCCACCTCGCCGTCGGCGGCGATGATGCGGGTGCGCCGGTCGTCGCCGTACTTGTCGACGATCTCCTTGAGCTCGTCGCGCACGATGGCACGTTGGCGCTCGGGCTTGGCCAGGATGTCCTCGAGGTCGGCGATCTCGGCCTCGATCTTGGCGAGGTCGTCGATGATGCGCTGGCGCTCCAGAGCGGCGAGGCGCCGCAGCTGCATGTCCAGGATCGCCTGGGCCTGGATCTCATCGACATCGAGCAACTCGATCAAGCCCTGGCGCGCGACGTCGACGTTGGCGGACGCGCGGATCAACGCGATCACCTCGTCGAGCGCGTCGAGTGCCTTGACGAGACCACGCAGGATGTGGGCCCGCTCGTTGGCCTTACGCAGCCGGTAGCGGGTGCGCCGGACGATGACGTCCAACTGATGGTTGACGTAGTGCCGGATCAGCTGGTCCAGCCGCAGCGTCCGCGGCACCCCGTCAACGATCGCCAGCATGTTCGCGCCGAAGCTCGTCTGCAGCTGCGTGTGCTTGTAGAGGTTGTTCAGCACCACCTTCGCGACCGCATCGCGCTTGACCTCGACGACGATACGCAGACCCACGCGATCGCTCGACTGGTCCTCGATGTTCGAGATCCCTGTCAGCCTGCCGTCGCGGACCTGCTCGGCGATCGAGGTGATGAAGTTGTCGTGGTTGACCTGATACGGCAGTTCGGTGATCACCAGCGAGGTGCGGCCGCGCGAATCCTCTTCGATCTCGACCACGCCGCGCATCCGGATCGAGCCACGGCCGGTGTGGTAGGTGTCCGAAATCCCTTGCGAGCCAACGATCAAGCCGTGCGTGGGGAAGTCCGGGCCCTTGACGCGCTCACAGACTGCGGTGAGCGTCGCCTCTTCGTCGGCTTCGTGGTTCTCCAGGCACCAGTAGACCGCGTCGGCGAGCTCCCGCAGGTTGTGCGGCGGCATGTTGGTCGCCATTCCGACCGCGATACCGCCGGAGCCGTTGGCGAGCAGATTCGGGAACCGGCTCGGCAGAACCGTCGGCTCCTGGACCCGGCCGTCGTAGTTCGGGATGAAATCGACTGTCTCCTCGTCGATTTCACGCAGCATCTCCATCGCCAGGGGAGTCAGCCGCGCTTCGGTGTACCGCATCGCGGCCGGCGGATCGTTACCCGGGGAGCCGAAGTTGCCCTGACCGTCGACCAGCGGGTAGCGCAGCGACCACGGCTGGGCCATGCGGACGAGGGTGTCGTAGATCGACGAATCGCCGTGCGGGTGATAGTTACCCATCGTCTCGGCGACGGAACGCGCCGACTTGGCGTGCCCGCGGTCGGGCCGGAAACCGGAATCGAACATCGCGTACAGCACGCGGCGGTGCACCGGCTTGAGGCCGTCACGCACCTCAGGCAGCGCGCGGCCGACGATCACGCTCATCGCATAGTCGATGTAGCTGCGCTGCATCTCCTGCTGGATGTCGACCGGTTCGATCCGGTCGCCGGCTTCGTCGCCGGGCGGCAGGGTGGTGTCAGTCATGGAGTTCCCTCAGCTTTTCAGTTAAACGTCAAGGAAGCGAACGTCTTTGGCGTTGCGCGTGATGAAGCTCCGTCGCGCTTCGACGTCTTCGCCCATCAGAATGGAGAACAGTTCGTCGGCGGCGGCCGCATCGTCGAGGGTGACCTGCCGCAGCACCCGCACCGACGGATCCATCGTGGTCTCCCACAGTTCCTTCGCGTCCATCTCGCCCAGACCCTTGTAGCGCTGGATGCCGTCGTCGACGTTGATCCGCTTACCGGCGGCGCGGCCGGCCTCGAGCAGGCCATCGCGTTCGCGGTCGGAGTAGGCGAACTCCGGCTCGGAGCGCTGCCACTTCAGCTTGTACAGCGGCGGCTGGGCCAAGAAGATGTGGCCGTTCTCCACCAGCGGCTTCATGAAGCGGAACAGCAGGGTGAGCAGCAGCGTCGAGATGTGCTGACCGTCGACGTCAGCGTCGGCCATCAGCACGATCTTGTGGTACCGCAGCTTCGAGATGTCGAACTCGTCGTGAATGCCGGTGCCTAGCGCGGTGATGATCGCCTGGACTTCAGTGTTCTTCAGCACGCGGTCGATGCGGGCCTTCTCGACGTTGATGATCTTGCCGCGCAACGGTAGGATCGCCTGGAACATCGAGTCGCGACCGCTCTTGGCCGAGCCACCGGCGGAATCGCCCTCCACCACATACAGTTCCGACTTCGTCGGATCCGTCGAGCGGCAGTCGGCCAGCTTTCCGGGCAGACCGCCGATGTCGGTAGCGCTCTTGCGGCGCACCAGCTCGCGGGCCTTGCGTGCGGCCATACGTGCCTGAGCGGACGAGACCGCTTTGTTGACAACGGTTTTGGCCTCGGCCGGGTTCGCCTCGAACCAATGCGTCAGCTGCTCGTTACAGATCTTCTGGACGAAGGATTTCACCTCGGTGTTGCCGAGCTTCGTCTTCGTCTGACCCTCGAACTGCGGCTGCGAGACCTTGACCGAGATCACCGCCGCCAACCCCTCGCGGATGTCGTCACCGGTGAGGTTCGGATCCTTGTCCTTGAGCAGCTTCTTGTCCTTGGCGTACTTGTTCACCACCGAGGTGAGCGCCGCGCGGAAGCCCTCCTCGTGCGTGCCGCCCTCATGGGTGTTGATGGTGTTGGCGAACGTGTGCACGGACTCCGAGTAACCGGCGTTCCACTGCATCGCGATCTCGACCTCGTGACCGGGACCCTTGCCGTCGAAATCGATGACGCTGGGCTGGATCGCGGTCTTGGTCCGGTTGATGTGCTTGACGAAGTCGACGAGCCCGCCGGGGTAGTGGAACACCCGGTGCTTGACCTTCTGCGGCGCCGCCTTCTCCGCTTCCTTTTCCTCTGCCGACTTCGGCGCCTCGGCATGGTCGCTGACGACGTCGTCGACGACCTCCTCCGGGGCGACGCGTTCGTCAGTGAGCTCGATGGTCAGCCCCTTGTTGAGGAACGCCATCTCCTGCAGACGCCGCGCGATGGTCTCGAAGTCGTAGGTGGTGGTCTCGAAGATGTCCGGATCGGCCCAGAACCGGATGGTGGTGCCCGTCTTCTTGGAGGGCTCGCCCTTGCGCAGCGTTCCGGGCACCGACCGGTCGTAGGTCTGGTGCCATTCGAAACCGTCCTTGTGGATGTCGGCCTCGAGCCGGGTGGACAGCGCGTTGACGACGGACACACCCACACCGTGCAGACCGCCGGACACCTGATAGGCGCCCTCCTCGAACTTGCCGCCTGCGTGCAGCACGGTCATGACGACGTCGACCGTCGGAATTCCCGTGGCGTGCATCGCGACGGGGATACCGCGCCCGTCGTCGGTGACCTGCACGCCCCCGTCCTCGAGGATCCGCACGTCGACCTTGGTGGCGAAGCCGGCCATCGCCTCGTCCACGGCGTTGTCGACGACTTCCCAGATCAGATGGTGCAGACCACGCTCGCCCGTGGAACCGATGTACATGCCCGGCCGCTTGCGAACTGCTTCCAGACCTTCGAGGACCTTGATCGAGTCCGCGCCGTACTCGCTGGGACCGTTCTTGTTCTGGGCAGCCACGTTGAGCGGGTCTCCTTGGTTCTTGGGCAGGACTCTGCCTGCACGGGGAATCTGACGACCCCCTCGCGGATCACCTCGACAGTCTACCGAAACATGCCGTCAGGACCGATGCTGGAGGTGCGTTTTGAGACACCTAATCGCGCCGTGCGCCGATTTTTCTGACGGCAGATAGGTCCAGACGCTTCACAGAGCCGGCGGTGACGTTCTCGCGGCTCTCAGCCATAGGTGTCGCGGGGTCCCCGACCCGGGACCCGATACCTGCCTTTACTCCACGACGGACCCGTCGGACCGACGATCTTCACCGCGGTCACCACGCCATCGCCCACCGCGGCGGCGATCTTGGCCAGCAGCTGCGCTTGAACCATCCGCAACTGGGTGGCCCAGGCAGTGGACTCGGCGGTGATCGTCAACACGCCCTCGGTCAGCGATGCCGGCACCGCGTGGTCGGCGATCTGTGCGCCGACGACTTCGCGCCACCGACCGAACACCGAACCCTCGGCGACGCGACCGCTCCAGCCCCGGCTGCGCGCCACCTCACTGGTCGCCGCACCCAACGTCTGCGGATCCCGCGCGTCGGGTCCCGGCCCTGACCAGCGGCGTCGACTCGAGGGTCCACTGCGCCGGGGCGCCGGGGACGTGCGCCCGCGGCCGACGTTCTTGCCTTGTTCTCGGGCCGCGCCGCGCGCCTCTTCGAGGGCACGGCGCACCAGATCCATTCCCTTGAGATTCGCCAGGTGCGGCGGCGGCTCGATGGAATCGTCCGCCTCGGTCATGGCACCACCTCCGAAACACGTCCCTCGTCACCATCGCGCATCGTGATCTCGATGCGCCGGACATCCCATTCGCGCGGAATGTCGTCGGGGACAGCTGCGGTCACCAGGACCTGCTCCGCCGTCGCCGCGACACGGGCGAGTGCCTCGCGACGAGCCGTGTCGAGTTCGGCGAACACATCGTCGAGCAGCAGCACCGGATCACCGCCCTCCCTGCGCAACAGCTCGTAGGCCGCCAGCCGCAGCGCCAACGCCATCGACCAGCTCTCACCGTGGCTGGCGAACCCCTTCGCCGGCTGATCACCCAACCTCAGATCCAGATCATCGCGGTGGGGTCCGACAAGACAGACGCCGCGCTCCAGCTCAGCCTCGCGTCGACGACTCAGCGCATCGAGGAGCGCCGCTTCGAACACCTCCACGTCGGTGCTTCCGACCGCGGCCTCGGTTTCGACGACCTCGACGCCACTGCGGTACCGCGCCGCAGCCGGCCGCGACGCCGGTGCCAGGAGCTGATAGGCCTTCTCGACCTCCGGCGCGAGTTCGTTGACCAGTTCCACCCGTGCCGCAATCAGTTGAGCGCCATGGGATGCCAGATGGCCGTCCCACACGTCGAGTGTCTCCAACGCGCCGCGATCGCCCCGGTAGCGGGCGCCGGCCGCGGTCTTGAGCAGAGCGGTCCGCTGCCGGACCACCTTGTCGTAATCGGCACGCACTCCGGCGATGCGCGGACGCCGAATGGTGGCGAGGTCGTCGAGGTAGCGCCTGCGCTCGCCAGGATCCCCGCGCACGAGCGCCAGGTCCTCGGGGGCGAACAGCACGGCGCGCAGCACGCCGAGAATCTCGCGCGCGGATCTGACGGGGGAGCGGTTCAGGCGTGCCTTGTTGGCGCGGCCCGATGTGATGTCCAGGTCGACCGCGAGCTCCCTGCCATCGCTCACGACGATCGTCGACACCACCGCCCGGTCGGCGCCCGCGCGGATCAGTGGTGCGTCGGTGGCGACCCTGTGCGACCCGAGCGTCGACGAATACCACAGCGCCTCAATGAGATTCGTCTTGCCGAACCCATTGGACCCGACGAAGACCGTGCGCCCCGCATCGAGGTCGATCTCGACCCGCGGCCACGACCGGAAGTCTGTCAGCGCGAGGCGACGTACGTACACCTGGTCGCCTCGCTCACCCGGACTCGCTCACCCGTTTCACCGCGTGGCCGCCGAACTGGTTACGCAACGCCGCCACGGCCTTCATGGTCGGCGAGTCGTCCTGCCGGGAGAGGAATCGGGCGAACAACGACGCCGCGATGCTCGGCACCGGCACACGGAGCCGGATGGCCTCCTCGACCGTCCACCGCCCCTCACCGGAATCCTCTGTGTAACCGCTGATCTCGTTGAGATTCGGGTCTTCTTTGAGCGCCTTGGCGAGCAGCTGCTGCAACCAGGACCGCACCACGGTGCCATTGGTCCATGCCTGATAGACCGCCTGAGGATCCTTGACGAGGTCTTCGGCCGCCAGCATCTCGTAGCCCTCGGCGTACGCCGTCATCAGCGCGTACTCCACGCCGTTGTGCACCATCTTGGCGAAGTGTCCGGCTCCGACGGGGCCCACGTGCACGAAGCCGTCTTCCACCGGTCCGGGTGGACGCAACGTGTCGAAGATCGGCATGGCCCGGGCCACGTCGTCATCGCTACCACCCACCATCAAGCCGTAGCCCTCGGTCAGGCCCCAGATCCCGCCGGACACACCGGCATCGACGAAAGCAATTCCCTTCTTGGCCAACAGTTCTGCGTGCGGCTTGTCCTCGGTGTAGCGAGAGTTGCCGCCGTCGATGACCAGATCGCCGTCCGAGAGCACCTCGGCGAGGTCGGTGATGGTCTGGTCGGTGATCGGACCTGAGGGCACCATCACCCACACCACCCGGGGCGCCTGCAATGCGGCCGCGAGGTCAGCGAGCGAGGCAACGTCCGAGACCTCGGGCCTCGGGTCGTAGCCGATGACCTCATGTCCTCCGTCGCGGAGGCGGCTCCTCATGTTGAAACCCATCTTGCCCAGGCCGATGAGACCGAGCTGCATGTCAGCGTCCTCCTGTAGTCGGTGCGTGCGATCAGCCGGGGAGACGCACCGGCATCAACAGGTAGACGTAGTCCGTCTGCGCCGCCGGATAAGGTCCCGGGCCCTCACCACTCACATCATCCTGGCCTGCCGGACGCAGCACCGCCGGGCGGCTGGGGGTGGTGAACCCGAAAGTGACACGGTCGGCATGCAGGGAGCCGAGCCCGTCGGTCAGGTAGGTCGGGTTGAAGGCGATGGTGAGGGGCTCGCCGGAGAATTCGACCGGCAGGTCCTCCTCGGCTTTACCGACGTCGTCGGCGCCTGCCGAGAGCCGCAGCACATCGTCGGCGAACTCCATGCGCACCTGCGCGCCGCGGTCGGCGACCAGCGCGACGCGCTTGATGGCCTCGGTCAGCTCGGCCACACCGATCGTGGCGACCGCGGTGTGTTCGGTGGGGAGAAGCTGGCGGAACTTCGGGAATTCGGCGTCGAGCAGGCGCGTGGTGCTGCGCTTGCCCTTGCTGCGGATGCCGAGCAGGCCTTCCTTGCCCACGGTGGGGCCGGAGCCGAGCGACAGGTGCACCTCGTTGCCGTCGGTTCCCGCCCTGGCCGCCTCGGCCAGCGTCTTCGCCGGCACCAGCACCGCGGCTTCCACGCCGGGGGTCGCCGTCGACCAGGTCAGTTCCCGCACCGCGAGCCGGAATCGGTCGGTCGCGGCCAAAACCACCTTCTCGCCGGAAATCTCGACGCGGATCCCGGTGAGCATCGGCAACGTGTCATCTCGGCCGGCGGCCACCGCGACCTGCCCGATGGCCTCGGCGAACAGGTCGGCGGGAACCACCCCGGTCTCGTCGGGCAGGGTGGGCAGTGTCGGATAGTCCTCCACCGCCATGGTCGGCAGCGAGAACCGGGCACTTCCGCAGGTCAGGGCGACACGGGTGCCTTCGACGCTGACGTCGACAGGCTTGGCAGGCAGCGCCCGGACGATGTCGGACAGCAGCCGGCCGGATACCAAAACGCTTCCGGGAGAAGCGATTTCAGCAGCGATCTGCACTTCGGCGGACACCTCGTAGTCGAATCCCGAGATCGTGAGACCCTCGTCGGATCCGGTCAGCAGCACACCGGCGAGGACAGGCACCGTCGGCCGGGACGGGAGGTTACGGGCCACCCAGGCGACCGCGTCGGCGAACTCTTCGCGGCTCAGCCGGAACTTCAAGTCCGTGAGACCTACCGTTGACGTCGACACGTTTGTTGCGTCCCTTCGATGTGCACCCCGATGAAGCCTTGATCAGCGAATTCTCCGACGGGCACACCGCGCCGCTGTGACACGCTGCGACGACCGGAACGGCTGTCGATGAACCACCGTAGAGCTTTCGGCCCCAAGTTGAAAGCTAAACGATCGGCCCGACAATCCGCCGTGACGAGCGTGTGGCGGGCCGTCCACCGTGTGATTTCCCCAGGGCTCTACTTCTGAGAAGAAATGAAAGAGATAGATGAGCAGTAGTACTAGGTGCTGTGCATTCTGGGGATAGCAGCATTTCCGTGCAGGCCAGGGGCGCGATGGCCTGTGGGCTAGTTGTGCATGGCCCGTGAATCGTCGCGGAGTGGTTGGGGATGAATCAGGATCTGGGGAAGAACACCCCATGATGCCCCCGGGTTGACGACAGGTTGTGCACAGGTGCTCCCCAAGTCCGGACTGTGACTGATGGTGCCAACGTGAGCAAAGTTTTTTCGACACACGGGCACGACCGAACCGCCGCGCGGTCATACGAAGGTGCCCGCGACGGGTCGCGAGAGGGCAGATGAAGGGGAGAGGAGTCAGCGCTTGGCGCGCTGACGGATCCGTGTCGTGAGTTCCTTGACGTGATCGAAGACCTCACGTCGCTCGGCCATCTCACCGCGAATCTTCTTCTCCGCGTACATGACCGTGGTGTGATCGCGGCCGAATGCCTGGCCGATCTTCGGAAGCGAGAGGTCGGTGAGTTCGCGGCACAGATACATCGCGATCTGCCGCGATTGCGCCAGCGCGCGAGTCTTGCCGGGACCACGGAGTTCGTCGACGCTGGTCTCGAAGTACTCGGCGGTGGCGGCCATGATCGCTGCGGTACTGATCTGCATCGTCGACGAATCCGAGATCAGGTCACGCAGGACGATCTCGGCGAGCGACTTGTCGATCGATGTCTTGTTCAGTGAGGCGAAGGCCGTGACGCGGATCAGGGCACCCTCGAGCTCACGGATGTTGCGTTCGATGCGGCTTGCGATCAGCTCCAGCACGTCATCGGGCACGTCGAGACGATCCATCTGCGCCTTCTTGCGCAGAATCGCGATGCGCGTCTCGAGCTCGGGCGGCTGGACATCGGTGATCAAGCCCCACTCGAACCGCGTCCGCAGCCGGTCCTCCAGTGTCGCGAGTTGTTTCGGCGGGCGATCAGAGGAGATGACGATCTGCTTGTTGGCGTTGTGCAGGGTGTTGAACGTGTGGAAGAACTCTTCCTGGATACCGTCTTTGCCCTCGATGAACTGGATGTCGTCGACCAGCAGCACGTCGATGTCGCGGTAGGTGCGCTTGAACGACGCGCGACGATCGTCACGCAGCGAGTTGATGAAGTCGTTGGTGAATTCCTCGGTGGAGACGTACTTGACGCGCATCCCCGGGAACAGTCGCTGCGCGTAGTTGCCGGCAGCGTGCAGCAAATGTGTTTTGCCCAAACCGGATTCGCCCCAGATGAACAGCGGGTTGTAGGCGCGCGCGGGGGCTTCGGCGATGGCCAGCGACGCCGCGTGGGCGAATCTGTTGGACGCACCGATGACGAACGTGTCGAAGGTGTAGCGGCGGTTCAGGTTGATCGCGGTGGCGTCGTCGCTGGCGCCGTTCTGTGCGCGGTTGGCGAAGAAGCTGGGCCAGTTCTCCTCGGCGCTGGCCCGGGCCGCCAAGTCGTCGTCGACGAGGTCGTCGTCACTGTCGGGAACCGGTACCGGGGTGAACACGGGGGAGTCGTCGGGTTCGGGGTCGGCGATCCGCACGCCCAGTTCGACCCGCTGTCCGAGTTGGCGGCTCAGCGCAGCGATGATCGGCTCTCGCAGATGTCGTTCGATCTCGTTCTGGACGAATGGCGTGGGCACCGACAGCAGGGCGAACCCCTCGGTGATCACGAGCGGTCGAACCAACTTGAGCCAGGCCCGCTGTTGTGGGGTCAGGGTGCCGTTCGCGGTGCCGTTGTCACCGTTGAGTTCGGTGACGACGTTGTTCCAGATCGCGACGAACGGCGGGTCGGGGTCGGCTGCCAACACACCCACCCCCTACCGGCCGCCGACGGGCCGGCCATATGACAAAGACGAACTGTCCACAAAGTTATCCACAGGTTGTGGATATGCAGGAGTCCGTCGTTGTCCGCTGTCTACCAGCAAGGCTGTCAAAGGTCGGAACTCGTCACACCGTGATGTCACGTCGTGGGCTCTCGACCGAGTGAACCGTCCTTGCTTCGTTGTCTTGCGCCGGTCCGCTGTGGAATCGGCCTTGCCAGAAGCTAACAGTTTTCTCTCCGGGTGCCAACAGTTCTGCAACATTGCCGGGAAGCGTAATTCCGTATGACTCAATCGTTCCAGACAAGCGTGACTGCTGGGATGAATGTGATGCTGATGACGTGCGGCGGAGCGCCGTACCCGCCGGCCCGGTCGGAGTGTGCGGGCCGGGTGGGCGCAGGTTTGACCCGGCGAATTCTCGTCAGTACCCTCGAACAGTCGCCCGCACGTGGCGATACGGCTGCGATCCGGCTCTGCCGGGGACCGCGCCGGTACAGCAAGACCGCCGAGCTTACCAACGGCCGAAGCGTGATGCCCGTCGCGAGACATGGGCAGAGCGTGGGGGCCAGACCAACAAGGAGTGACTGCCGTGGCCAAGGGCAAGCGGACTTTCCAGCCCAACAACCGTCGCCGCGCACGCGTGCACGGCTTCCGGCTGCGGATGCGCACCCGCGCAGGGCGGGCGATCGTGTCCGGCCGGCGCCGCAAAGGCCGTCGTTCACTGACTGCGTGACGCGACCCCAGGTCTGACGCGGTGCTTCCGGCACAGAACCGGATGACCCGGTCGACCGAGTTCGGTGCCACAGTCAGTCGAGGGACGCGGGCGGCACAGCCCGATCTCGTCGTGTACTGCCTGCGTTCTGATCAGACCGAGGAAGCCGGACCACGGATCGGCCTCGTCGTCTCCAAGGCAGTGGGCAACGCCGTCCAGCGTCACCAGGTTTCTCGTCGTCTCCGTCACGTCGCCCGCAATCTGCTCTCCGAGCTGGATTCGCTCGACCGCGTGGTGATTCGTGCGCTCCCGGGAAGTCGCCATGCAGTGTCGCCGCGGCTCGAGCAGGAGCTGCGGACGGCGTTGCGGCGCATCAGGAGTCGGGCGGAGGCATCCTCGTGAGTTCCCGTGCTGTGCGCGCGCTGGTGTGGACGATCCAGCTCTACCGCACCACCGTGTCTCCGCTGCGGCTGCCGACGTGCCGCTTCACTCCCACGTGCAGTCAGTACGCTGTCGACGCTCTCACCGAATTCGGGGTGGTTCGGGGGGGCTGGCTGGCGATGGTGCGGCTACTCAAATGCGGGCCATGGCATAACGGAGGGTGGGATCCGATCCCGGATCGCCGTGCCTCATGTGACCGTCACAGTGACGCCACCGCCGTGAGGCTCGGTGTCCCGGGGACTGAGCCCGACGACGTCCACGACCCAGAAGACCAACCGGATCAGCAAGGGAAGAGTCTGCCGCGTGTTTAACTTCTTCAGCCTCGACATCATCTATTACCCGGTGTCGGCGATCATGTGGGTCTGGTACAAGGCGTTCGCGTTCCTGCTCGGCCCGTCAAACTTCTTCGCGTGGGCACTGTCGGTGATGTTCCTGGTCTTCACGCTGCGCGCGATCCTCTACAAGCCCTTCGTCCGGCAGATCCGCACGACGCGGCAGATGCAGGAGCTGCAGCCCCAGATCAAGGCGCTGCAGAAGAAGTACGGCAAGGACCGCCAACGCATGGCCCTGGAGATGCAGAAGCTCCAGCGCGAGCACGGCTTCAACCCCATCCTCGGCTGCCTGCCGATGCTCGCCCAGGTGCCGGTGTTCCTCGGTCTCTACCACGTGCTGATGTCCTTCAACAGAACGCAGACCGGCATCGGCCGGCTGGGTCTGTCGGTGGAGGAGAACCGCAGTCTCGGCAACTATTTCTTCAGTGCCACCGACGTCGGACACTTCCTCGACGCCAACCTGTTCGGTGCGCCCCTCGGCGCGACCATGATCCAGAAGCACGGTCTGGAAGCCTTCACCGAATTCCATCGCCCGGCCGTCGTCGCCGTCGGCGTCCCGATCATGATCCTGGCGGGCGTGGCGACCTACTTCAACAGCCGGGCTTCGGTGGCACGCCAATCGCCCGAGGCGGCGGCGAACCCCCAGACGGCGATGATGAACAAGCTCGCTCTGTACGTGTTTCCGCTCGGCGTGGTCGTGGGCGGACCGTTCCTCCCGCTCGCGATCCTGCTGTATTGGTTCTCCAACAACATCTGGACCTTCGGCCAGCAGCACTACGTGTTCGGCAAGATCGAGAAGGAAGAAGAAGCCAAGAAGCAGGAGGCGCTGGAGCGCCGGGCAGCGAATGCACCGGCGCCGGGTGCCAGGCCGAGCCGCAAGAAGGCGGCGCCGAGCGACGCGTCGGGCGATGACGCCACCACCTCGGCTGGCGCCGAGATCACCGAGTCCAGCGGATCGGAACAGCAGTCCACCAACTCCAATGGGAGTGGCGGTGACGGCGCGGCGCGAAACGGGGCAGTGAGCCGAACGCCGAAACCCGGGGCGCGCCCCAAGAAGCGGAAACGTTGACGCGCGGGTGAGCGCGCACAAGGGAGAGGTACATCCATGACGAATTCAGACACGACGACTCCGGACCAGATCGACCAGGTGGTCGAGGACGAGACTGCGCCCGAGACGGGTGCGCCGCGCGACGTGGAGGAGCGGCTCGTTGCCGAAGGAGAGATCGCAGGCGACTATCTGGAAGAGCTGCTCGACCTGTTGGACTTCGACGGTGACATCGACCTCGACGTCGAGGGTGACCGCGCGGTCGTGAGCATCGACGGCGGCGGGGACCTGACGAAGTTGGTCGGCCGCAAGGGCGAGGTGCTCGACGCGCTGCAGGAACTGACCCGGTTGGCCGTCCACCAGAAGACCGGTGAACGCAGCAGGCTCATGCTCGATATCGCCCAGTGGCGCAAGCGGCGGCGGGATGAACTGGCGGCGCTGGGAAGCAAAGTCGCTCGGCGTGTGCTGGAGACCGGCGAGCGCGAGGAGCTGGCACCGATGACGCCGTTCGAGCGCAAGATCGTCCACGACGCCGTGGCCGACGTCGATGGCGTGCACAGCGAGAGCGAGGGTGTGGAACCCTCACGCCGCGTGGTCGTGCTGGTCGACTGAATCCTGGAGTTACACCGGTGTAGTTCGGTGAACGCGCCACGGACGGGACTCGAGTCGGAGGATGTTTCACGTGAAACATGCGGAGGTACCGGCGCCACCGGCAACCGTGGCAGAGGTCTTCGGTGACGCCGCGGAGGCCGCATACCGCTACGCGGAGATACTTGCCGGCGCCGGTGTCGAGCGCGGGCTGTTGGGGCCCCGTGAGGTGGAGCGCCTGTGGGACCGGCACATTCTCAACAGCGCTGCCATCGCCGATGCGATCGGTCCGGGGGAGCGCGTCGCCGACATCGGCAGCGGTGCCGGGCTACCCGGGATACCGTTGGCTCTGGCTCGCCCCGATGTCTCTGTGACGCTCATCGAGCCTCTCCTGCGGCGGAGCGATTTCTTGCGGGAAGTGATTGAGCACCTCGGTCTCGATGCGGCCGTGGTGCGGGGTCGCGCTGAAGATCGATCAGTCCGAGAGACGGTGGGGGAGCAGGACGCGGTGGTATCCCGGGCGGTCGCGTCACTGGACAAACTCGCACGGTGGTGCGTGCCGCTGTTGCGGCCCGGCGGTCGGATGCTGGCGATGAAGGGCGAGCGAGCAGCAGATGAGGTCGCCGAGCATCGGCACTCGCTGGCGGCGCTCGGACTGACCGAGGTCGAGGTCAGAAGTTGCGGCGGACAATTCGTGGACCCGCCCGCAACAGTGGTCGTAGGGTTTCTGGAAGAGGAGCGGCGCCGCCGGGCTCCGGCGGGAAGGAGACAGCGGTGACGTCAACAGCCGAGGGGTCGACCCCGGATGTTTCACGTGAAACGTGGGGTGCCCACGACGTCGACACCCCGATCGGCGCCGAGGCGGAGCGCGCCGTCAGGCTGATGCACGCCGCATCCGAGGGATTGCTGCCGAAGCCCGCACACCAACGGATTTTCACCGTCGCAAATCAGAAGGGCGGCGTCGGCAAGACCACGACGGCGGTCAACATCGCAGCGGCACTCGCCCTGCAGGGCGCCCGGACTCTGGTCATCGACTTGGATCCGCAGGGCAATGCGAGCACCGCGCTGGGGATCGAACACCGACCCGGCACCCCGTCGTCGTACGAAGTGCTCATCGGGGACATCTCCGTGGAGACCGCATTGCAGCAGAGTCCGCACAACGAACTGTTGTTCTGCGTTCCGGCAACCATCGATCTCGCCGGCGCCGAGATCGAACTCGTCAGCATGGTCGCCCGCGAAGGCCGGCTGCGCACGGCGCTCGCAGAATTGAAGCACCACGACTTCGACTACGTCTTCATCGACTGCCCACCCTCGCTGGGTCTGCTGACGATCAATGCGCTCGTCGCAGCACCCGAAGTGTTGATCCCCATTCAGTGCGAGTACTACGCCCTCGAGGGCGTCGGCCAGTTGCTCCGCAACATCGAGATGGTCAAGTCGCACCTGAACCCCGAACTCGACGTCACGACGGTGGTGCTCACGATGTATGACGGTCGGACGAAACTCGCGGACCAAGTGGCCGTCGACGTCCGAGCCCACTTCGGGGACAAGGTCTTGCGGACGGTCATACCGCGCAGCGTCAAGGTGTCCGAGGCGCCGGGCTACGGGATGACGATCATCGACTACGACCCGGGGTCGAGGGGGGCCATGAGCTACCTCGATGCCAGCCGCGAACTCGCGCAGCGGGGCGCCCCCGAGCCCCGACGGTGACAACTCCTCCACAGGCCAGCGGTGCGACGAACGAAGGACATGGATGAACAACCCGGCACGTAAGCGAAGTGGCCTCGGCCGCGGCTTGGCCTCGCTGATCCCGACCGGTCCGGCCGAGGGTGACGAGCCGGCCACGACAGGACCCCGAATGGGCGCCGCCGCAGCCGACGCCGTCTTCGGCGGCGCGCCGGAAGCGCCGCCCGCCGCGCAGGACGTCGGTGCCGTGTACCGAGAGATCGCCCCGTCACAGATCGATCCGAACCCGCGGCAGCCGCGACAGGTCTTCGACGAAGAGGCGCTGAGCGAACTGGTCCACTCGATCCGCGAATTCGGCCTGATGCAGCCGATCGTGGTGCGCGCCGTCCCGGCCACCGGCGAGGCACCGCCGCGCTACCAGCTGGTGATGGGAGAGCGCCGGTGGCGAGCCGCGCAGAAGGCCGGCGTCGCGACCATCCCCGCGATCGTTCGCGAGACGGCCGACGACAGTATGCTCCGCGACGCACTGCTCGAGAACATCCATCGCGTGCAGCTGAATCCGCTCGAGGAAGCGGCGGCCTACCAGCAGCTGCTCGACGAGTTCGCGGTCACCCACGACGAGCTCGCTGCTCGCATCGGGCGCTCGCGGCCGGTGATCACCAACATGATCCGTCTGCTCAGGCTGCCGATTGCGGTGCAGCGGCGTGTTGCAGCGGGGGTCCTGTCGGCGGGTCACGCGCGCGCGCTGCTGGCTCTCGAGGGTGGGCCGGAGGTCCAGGAGGAGCTGGCTGCACGAATTGTCGCCGAGGGACTGTCGGTCCGCGCGACGGAAGAAGCCGTCACTCTCGCCAATCGGGACGGTGCAGGCGCCCCGCCGGCTCCGCGCCGCAAGCCGATTCAGATGCCCGGACTGCAGGACGTGGCCGAGCAGCTCTCGTCGGCATTCGACACCCGGGTGACGGTCAGCCTCGGCAAGCGAAAAGGCAAGATCGTCGTCGAATTCGGTTCGGTCGACGATCTTCAGCGCATTGTCGACCTGATGAATTCGTCGACGCAGTGAACAACCACACGCGGTCGTTCCGTCACTGTGACGCTGCAGCCCGCGGACTCCGGGGTGGTCTCGGCGCCTCACGCAAAAGCACTGAGCGCCATACAGTTTCGCCGATACGACCGGTTGGACGGCTCGACAGCGGCGCGAACGCGCCCGTTGGTCCGGCGCCTTCTATCCTGGAATGGCAGCCGCGCACTCCGCCGCGGCGGAGAACTCCGGGAGCGTAGTGACCGCACGAATCACGCCTCTGCGGCTCGAAGCGTTCGAGCAGCTGCCGAAGCATGCGCGCCGCTGCGTCTATTGGGAGGTCGATCCGCTGATCGTGGGCGACGACCAGCACCTCTCGGATCCCGAGTTCGAGAAGGAAGCCTGGCTGTCGATGGTGATGCTCGAGTGGGGGTCGTGCGGACAGCTGGCCGTCGAATGCCGGGACACCGGCGACGACACCTGGATCGAGACGGGTGACGAACAGTGCCTGGGCTACGCGTTCTACGCGCCGCCCCGCAGCGTCCCGCGAGCGAGCCGGTTTCCGACCGGACCCGTCAGCGCCGACGCCGTCCTGCTGACATCCCTGGGTGTCGATGCAGGCCCGAGCCAGGAGGACCTGTCCCGCGCGCTGATCACCGCCGTCGTCGGCGACCTCGTACGACGAGGTGTGCGCGCACTGGAGGCATTCGGCCGCACCGATGCCGCCGACGAGCTGATGGACGTGACAGAGGTGCCGCCCGATGTGGCACCCGTTCTGGACACCCTCGGCGATTGTGCGATGGGCACCTGTGTGATGCCGAGTGATCTGCTTCTCGACGCCGGGTTCGTGGTGGTGTCACACCACACGTACTTCCCGCGGCTCCGGTTGGAGTTGGAACAGGGTCTGGGATGGAAAGCCGGCGTCGAAGCCGCACTGGAACGCCTGCTGGAGAGCGCGCAGCTGAAGCAGCCGGTCGGCGCCGGCGCGGCATCCGGCTGCTAGCTGCGCCGCGCCTGCTCGACGGCCATCTCGTGCGCCAACAGCTCGGCGAACGTGAAAGTGCCTGTGGGACGGTCGTTCTTGCCGAGCAGATAGAGGCGCTTGACTGCCGCGAGAATGCCCTCGGCGAGAGCATCGCGGGCATCAGGGGAGACCAGTGTGGCCCGGTCGCCCGGATTGGTGATGTAGCCGACATCGACCTGCACGGTGGGCATCCGAGTCAGACGCAGCAGGTCCCACGTACGGCCGTGCACGCGGCAATCGCGTAAACCGGTGCGCGCCACCACTTCCCGCTGAATGAAATCGGCGAGGTTGCGTCCGATGGTGGACACCGAACCGTGGGAATTGCCGAAGTGGAACGAGGCCACCCCATTGGCGGAAGGGCTCTGCTGCGCCTCGCACCGAAGGCTGATCATCAGGTCGGCGCCCACGGAATTGGCGGTCGCTGCGCGCTCGGCGTCGGTGGGGGAGGCGGTCGCGGCGCGGGAGAGGAACGTCTCCATACCGATCGCGGTCATCCGGCCTTCGAGCCGACTCGCCAAGTCCCACAGGATGTCTGCTTCGCTGATCGGACCCGACGGTCCGTTGGTGATCAGGCCGTGGTCACTTCCGCCGCGGCCCGGATCGATGATGATCCTCTTGCCGGACAGCCAGGGCCCGGAGCTGCGCACCAGCTCCTCTTCCCGGATGGCGTGGGGGGAGCCACCGGTCACGCGTGAGCCGAGGTTGTACAGCGATCGCAGCGTCTCCGGCCCGCAGATGCCGTCGGGGAAGAGTCCGTACTCGCGCTGGTAGGACATCAGCGCGTTGTGGGTCTGCAATCCGAAGTGCCCGTCGACCAATCCGGTGTAGAAACCGAGATCCTGCAGCCGTGCCTGCAGCGTGGCGACATCGTCCCCGTACATCGGTGCGCCGAACTGGTGGTTGAGTGTCCGGGCGCCGAGGCGGTACGACGCCTCCTTGATCGCCCGGTAGGTGGCCTCGCCGACGATCCCGTCGACGAGAAGACCCCGGTGCTGCTGGAAGGCACGGACCGCATGATCGAGTTCGCCGTCGAACACGTCGACGGCGACCCTACGCCCCGTGGCCAGGTCGTCGTCGGGATCATGGAGCATCCCCAGGGCGGCCAACGCGGCCCGTATCTCGGTGACCGCTGCAGAACGGTCACCGCGACGCAGACTCGACATAGGCAGCATTCTCTCAGAAGGGGAGAGGAATCCGGAAAACCCCAGGCAAGTGTCCAGGGGTGAACGTACGGCTGTTACAGCACGTCGGCGAGCTCGCGCAGCAGCGCGGCCTTGCCTTTCGCGCCCACGATCCGCTTGACCGGCTGGCCGTCCTTGAACAGGATCATCGTCGGGATCGACACCACGGAGAAGTCACGGGCGGTGGCCGGGTTCTCGTCGACGTCGAGCTTGGCGACGGTCAGCGCTCCAGCCTTCTCCGACGCGATCTCTTCGAGCACGGGGGCGACCATCTTGCAGGGGCCGCACCATGTCGCCCAGAAGTCGACGAGCACGGGGGTGCCGCTCGACAGCACATCCTGGGAAAAGGAATCGTCGGTCACGGCTACGGTCGCCGAGGTGGTTTCGCTCATTGCTGCGCTCCAATCAGATCGCTGTCTTCGGTTGTGGTGGAGGTCCGTTCACCGGGCGCCGCCTGATCGGCCAACCAGCGTTCGGCGTCGATCGCTGCGGCACAACCACTTCCGGCGGCGGTGATGGCCTGCCGGTAGGTGTGGTCCACGAGATCGCCTGCGGCGAAGACACCGTCGATCGACGTGTACGTGGTGCGACCGACCACCTGGACGTAACCTTCGTCGTCGAGATCGACCTGCCCACGCACCAGATCCGAGCGCGGATCGTGGCCGATCGCGACGAACACACCGGTGACCGCGAGTTCCGACTCCTCGCCGGTGACCGTGTTGCGCAGCGAGATGCCCGACACCTTCGGATCTCCGTGCACAGCGGTGACGGCGGTGTTGGTCAGGATCGTGATCTTCTCGTTCTGCTCGGCACGCTCGAGCATGATCTTCGAGGCGCGGAACTCGTCGCGGCGGTGGATCAGCGTGACGCTGCGCGCGAAGCGCGTGAGGAACGTCGCCTCTTCCATGGCCGAGTCACCGCCGCCGACGACGGCGATGTCCTGATCGCGGAAGAAGAAGCCGTCGCATGTGGCGCAGGTGCTCACACCCATCCCGAGCAGCGCGTCCTCACCGGGCACGCCGAGGTGCCGGGCGGCTGCGCCCATCGCGAGGATCACGGCGCGGGCCTGGTAGGTCTCTTCGCCGACGGTGACCGTCTTGATCGGACCGGACAGGTCGACGGCGTCGACGTCCTCCATGCGCAGGTCCGCGCCGAAGCGCAACGCCTGCTCGCGCATCTGGTCCATCAGCTCGGGTCCGGTGATGCCGTCCTTGAACCCGGGGTAGTTCTCCACCTCGGTGGTGGTCATGAGGGCACCACCGAATTGGCTGCCCTCGAAGACGAGGGGCTTCAGCTGGGCGCGCGCGCTGTAGACCGCGGCCGTGTACCCGGCCGGGCCGGAACCGACGACGATCAGGTCATGGACGGTGGACGAGGAGGTCATGAGTGCCTTTCTGCCTGCAATCCTTGAACACCAGGGTAGGCCGGGCTGTTCCCGATGGCTGCCCGGGCGGGTCAGTGGCGGCGTGGCGGTGGTTCGGCGGCGCGCAGGGCGGCGCCGATGCGGGCGGTGACGTCGGCGGGAACCTCGGGTGCCGAGGCGTCATCGGTGCGGAGGCGGGCCAATTCCCGACGGACGGTGTCGAGTGCGGCCAGCGCACGGGCGGCGTCGGGATCGGCGCGCACCTGACGGCGCACTCGCGCGGCGGTGGCGTCGTCGAGCAGCCCGGCCTGCAGGTCGGACAGCAGTTCGGGCGTGATCGGGTCCACGTCGTCGCGCATGTCGCACCCCCGGCCGGCTGTGGTGTCCCCTGACCGTCCGAGGTTATCCGACGGGATTCAGTCCATGTGGTCGGTGGCGAGCACGGACAGCGCCGCGGCGAGCTTGCTGCGGGCCCGCGCGCAGCGGCTCTTGACGGTGCCTTCGGGCACGCCGAGCAGGCGCGCCGTATCGGCGACGGAATAGCCCTGCATGTCGACGGCGACCACAGCGGCGCGCTGCTCGACCGGAAGGGTCTGCAACGCGCGCTCGACGACGATCGCGGTGTCGACGTGGCGGGTCGGATCCGTGCCGCAGGCCCACTGCTCGTCCAGCTCGGCATGATCGCGGAACTTGTTGCGGCGCAGGCGGTCCAGGCAGGCATTGACCACGATGCGGTGCAGCCAGCTGCTGACGGCGGAGTCGTGCCGGAAGTTCTCGGCGGTGCGGTGCGCAGCGAGCAGTGCATCCTGCAGCGCGTCAGCGGCGTCCTCGGGGTTCGGGCTGGTCAGGGTGGCCAGACGGTAGAGCTGGCGGTGGTGACGGTAGAACAGTTCCTCGAACGCGTACGGGTCGCCCGCGACGTGGGCGGCCAGCAGTTCGGCGTCGGTGCGCGGCCCGATCTGTCCGTCGCGGTGCCCCCCGAGAATCCCCACAGCCGAACCCTAGGCGGACCGAGCGGGGGCTCGGCGCACCAGTTTCGGATCAGCCGGCAGCTTTGAGCGTGATCTCCGCGACGTCGGTGCGGCTCTGCCCGTTGACCTGTCCGAGCGTCGAGATCCACACCAGCACGTAGGACGTGGGAGCGGCGTTGTCGACGGGGATGGTGTTGGCGCCGGGTTTGAGCGGGGTGGGCTGGGTGAGTGCCGTGGTGTCGTCCAGCGACGAGGGCGACGCCGAGGTCGCCGAGCGGATCTGCACCGCGGTACCGGTGCTGTCGACAGTGATCCCGACCGAACCGATCGTGGTCGGCTGCGGCAACTGCAGCATCAGGCCCACGCCGTTCTTGAAGCCGGGGAACGGAGCGGCGTCGCTGTAGGTGTCGGTGGGCCACACCGTCGAGGGATCGCCGTCGATGGCCAACCCGGCGAGATCCGGTGCGTCCGCTTCGCCTTCGGGTGAGAACACTGTGGCGCGAACGGGTTTGACGAGGGTGCCGGCGTCCGGGGCGCTGCTGCTCGGCTGGGACGACGTCGGCGCATTGAGGCCGAGCTCGTCACCGCTGAGACCGTTGCCGACGTCACCGAAGATGCGGCTCAGCATCGTCGCCAGCAGGATCACGACGAGCACCACTGCCGCAGCGGCCACACTGGCCCCGATGATCAGGCGTTTGCGCCGCCGGGCCGCGTCGTCGGGATCGACCGGTGCGCCGGGTGTACCCGGCGGCTCGGCCGTCGACTCCTCGACCGGGGGCAGGTGGTCGGTGCGGTCGGCGATCGCGGTGGCCTGCTGAAGCAGGTTGAGCATCGTCGATGCGCTGCGGATGCCACCGTTCTCCTGGGCGGCCCGGGCGGCAGCCGCGGAGATCTGGAACGGGATGTCGCGGTCGACGGCGCGGGGTTCGACCGGTTGACCCGCCGCGTCCCGGTCGGCCGCAGCCAGTCCGCTGGGCTCACCGCTCTCGGGCAGCGGCCACCGGTTGATCAGCAGCGCATACAGCGCCGCGCCGATACCGCGGATGTCGTCATCCGGTGTCGCCGACGGCAGGGTGGCCGGAAAGGCAAGTGCCACATCGCCTTCGATGCTGACGCGGATCCGGGACGGATGGTCGATCGCCAACGCCACGCCGCTGCGGTGCGCGGCCTCGGCGGCCGCCGCCAGTGACTGGATCGCCCGCGCACCCCCGATCGGGGAGGGGGAGGTGTCAGCGACTTCGGCGAGGGAGCCGCCGCGGATCCACTCCGAGACGACGAGTCCGCCGGAGCCGGTGGTCAGCACGTCGAGCACCCGCGCCACACCGGGCATGTCGATGCGGCCGAGCCGTTGGGTGCGGTCGAGGATCGCCTGCACCTCGCCCGCGGGCAGTGTGCCGTCGGGGTCGACGAAGGTGAGCGCCACCTGCCGGTCCAGGGCGGTGTCGAGCGCCTGCCAGAACTGCAGCGTGGGCGGCCCGCCGTGGAAGACGAGCAGCCGGTAGCGGCCCTTCCCGACGGTGGCGCCGGGGATGAGATGCAGGTCTTCGGTGGTGTTCACCGCCTCGAGCGGCGGTTCGCGGGGCGGGTCGAACGCCAGCGGTTCCCGCGTGGGGTCGTTGCTGTAGTCCGCGCGAGGGCGCGGCGGGCCGGCAGCGGGAATGGCCTCGGTCTGCGACGCGGAATCGACCTGCGTCGGGTCGGCCTCCGACGGCTCGGCCGGGGCGGGTTCGGGTACATCCGGTTGGAACTCGTCCGCCGAGGGCCGGTCGATCCGTGCGGTCCTGGAGAGGTCAGACGGGTCGAACGTCTGCGGCGGGGTCGGGGAGCCACCAGCGGGGGTGTCGCTCATGGGAGCTCCTTTCCCGGTCCGAGATGTGCCAACCATGCCTCCGTGTCCCCGGTGCGTCGCACCAGAAAACTGACGCGTGCGTCGCGTCGAGGTGAGATCAGGGTACGTGAATCCGCTGTTCGACCGGGTCGGGACGGGGGAGCCGGCTGCGGTACCCCGCCCGGTGAACCGTGTCCGGACCGCGCCCGCAGCCGCCAGGGCTTCGGGGACCTTCGCACCGAGCAGCACCCCCGCGATGATCGGGCCCATGACCAGGCCCAGAACGGCCAACCGCAGCAGTGAACCGGCGGCGCCGAAATGCTCGGTCAGCGAGGCCAACCCGCCGAGCCGGTCGAGCACGTGCGCGATCAGGCCCGCACCCAGCGCCGCGGCGATGGTGACCAGCACGGTGCGCACGACGTCGTGGGAGAACAGGCGCCCGTCAGGTGGGTCGAGGCGGCGGCGCAGCAGGACATAGCCGACGGTGGCGCCCGCCAGGAAGCCCAGGCCGTTCGCCAGCCCGAGGTAGCCGGCGACCAATTCCGGATCCGTCGTCAGATGCGGTGCCGCCAGCGACATGGCGACCTTGACGACTGTGATCACGACGATCAGCACGATCGGTGTCCACGGTTCCTCCCGGGCGTAGAACACCCGCAGCTGCAGCAGAACGAGCGCGTAGGGGATCAGCGTGAACGCCGACAGCGTGATCGCCATGCCGAGGTATCCCGCATCGACCGCGCCGAAGTTGCCGTAGGAGAACAGTGCGCTGCCGATCGCCGGACCGCCGACCGTCATGACGGCGACGACGGGGATCAGCGTGATCATCGTGAGACGGGTCGCCAGCGAGAGGTCGGCGAGCACGGCCGGGCCGTCATCGGCCGCCGCGTTGCGCGACAGGCGGGGCATCACGACCGTCAGCACCGTGACCCCGACGATGCCGAACGGCAGCTGCAGGATCAGCCAGGTGTAGTTGTAGATCGCGGGTCCGGACGCCGCCGCGCCGCTGGCGACCTGATTGCCGACGATGAACCCGATCTGGCTGATCAGCACGTAGAGCACCATCGCCAGCGCCATCATCCCGAACTTCTTCAGGCGGTCGTCGATCCCCCACAGGGGTCGCAGGCTGACCCTTTCCCGGCGGATCGCCACGAACAGCACCGCCGCCTGCGCGACGACGCCGAGCGTCGTGCCGACCCCGAGCACCAGCAGCTTCGCATCGCTCATCGTCACCGGGTTCAGCGAGAGCTCACCCGGTACGAGCAGATAGAGACCGAGCGTGCCGATCGCGACGATGTTGTTGACGACGGGTGCCCAGGCCGGCGGCCCGAAGATGTTGCGGGTGTTCAGGATCGCCATGAACACCGACGACAGTCCGTAGAAGATGATCTGTGGCAGCAGCAGGTAGGCGAACGCCGTGGTCAGCGGGCGGTCCACCAGCGGCTCGGAGCCGAGCATCAGGTCGACCAGCAGCGGGGCGCCGAGCGTCGAGATGATCGTGACGACCAGCAGCAGCGTGGTGGCCAGAGTCAGGAGTCGGCGGATGAAGGCGGCGCCGCCGTCGGGATCGTCGCGTTCAGCGCGGGCGAGGACCGGCACGAAGATCGCGGTGAACGTCGCCTCGAGGACCAGCGCGGCGATCATGTTCGGCAGCTGGTTGGCCACGGTGAACGCGCTGGACAGTGCGGCGCCGAGGATCGCGGCGAGCAACACGATGCGGGCGAAGCCGGTGAGACGGCTGACCAGCGTGGCCAGCGCCATACCCCACGATCGTGACACGACCGCGGCGTCGGAGAGCTCCGCACGAGCAGCCGCAGCACGTCGCGGCTGCGCCGTGCTCACCGTCGCCTCCTGTCGTCGTCGGAGTAGGCCAGCGCCACCTCGATCGGGTCGGGGCGGTGCGGATCGGCCTCGAGATCGGCCCGGTCCGGCTGACCGCGGAACCGGTGCCACAGCCGCCGCCCGACCAGGAACGCCAGCACGGCACCGCCGGTCAGCGTGATGAAGAACAGCACCTTGCCGTAGGCGTTGGAGTGCACCGACAGTCGCACGGGCTCGCCGATGGCCAGCCCGTCGGCGGTGCGCAGCGACACGTCCACCGCGACGCGCTGGGTGAAATGCACCTCGATGGGCACTTTCACCGGCA
Source organism: Mycolicibacterium sp. 018/SC-01/001 (assembly GCF_007096635.1). Classification (GTDB taxonomy): domain Bacteria; phylum Actinomycetota; class Actinomycetes; order Mycobacteriales; family Mycobacteriaceae; genus Mycobacterium. The sequence continues at coordinate 594,823 of NZ_VKAA01000001.1, read as the reverse complement.
GGAACCCGGGCGGCAGCACGATCTCGCCGGGGTCGGTCACGGTCATGCCGGGCGGGGCGTCGATCTGCAGTCGCACCCGGATCGGGACCGGCAGATCGTTGCGCAGGGCCAGCGGCAGCGGGCTGCGTTCGGTGGCGAGCGTGTAGGAGCCGCCGGGGTTGACGATCGTGACGGCCCTGAAGAGATCCTCGACGGTGTTGCCGACCGTGGTGAGGCGCTGCTGGGCGAGCCCGTTGCGGGCATCGGGGGGTACCGACTGACTCAGCGCGCGCAGCATGTCCTCGCGCAGGGGCGCTGTGTACTGCGGTCCGGTCAGACCGGTGCGGTCATCGGTGGTCAGCGCATCGGTCAGGCCTCTGAGGCGATCGGTGATCGATGCGATCCCGGACACCACGCCGTCGTCGAAGTGGCCCCGCGGATTGCCGACGGTGTCGCCCGGCGATGGTGCGCTGCCATGGACTGCGACGGCCTCGTCGAGGACGGCCCGCAGCGGACGCGGCATCGCGAGGCCGGACCGGATGGTGGTGGCGACGGTCGTCAGCACGGCTTGCGCGTCGTCCGCGGTGGCGTTCCACATCATCGGCGGCATGATCAGCTGGGTGCGGGGCGCGGCGTCGGTGTCGAGTCCGCGCCACAGCAGCGCCCCGAGTGCGTCCTGACGCCGCACGATCGCCGAGTCCTGCTTCACCGGAATGCTCAGTGACGGCGCGAGATACGACGGGGACTCCGGGGCGGTGCCCATCCCGGCCAGCGCCGCCCCGAGTGCGGGGTCGAACGGTGCCGCGACGACATTCGGGGTGTAGCGCACGGGTGCTGTGTCGGCGGTCTGCGGTTGGCCGCCCTCGGCCTCGTCGGGTCCCGTCAGGTTCGCGGCGGCCAGTGCGACGGTCGGGCCCTGTGCGGTCAGCAGGTCCACTCCGGCCGCGGTGAGCGGGCCGTCGCCGAGGATCGTCGCGCCGCGGGTCGACGCGACGCCGAGGATCTGGTCGACGACGTCGGCCGCCCCGCCCGTCGCGGACGCGGCGAGCGTCGGGTCGCCCACGCGATGCAGGGCGTCGAGGTCGGCCTGCGCGTACGGCGTCGCGGTCACGCACATCCGCTGCGCCAGGGCCTTGAGGCGGGTGAGCCAGCCGATCGCGGCCTGCTGCCCGGTGCCGGGATGCGTCGGCGTGGTGCGCGGACCCGCGTCCGCGGCGTCGTTGACGACGTAGCCGTTGGTCATCGCGTTGACGGTGACCAGCAGATCGGGGTCGACGGCCAGACAGAGCGCGCCGGTGACCTCGCCACCGGGGTCGACCTGCGGGCTGGTGGCGAAGTCCGCGGCCGCCAGGAGGCTGTCCAGCCGGCCGCCCGGCGCGAGTGACACCGCGAGATCGTCGTCGATGAGCCGCACCGGCGTCGTGCCGCCGGGGGCGCCTGCCGCGAGGCGCGGCCGGTCAGCCAGCGGCCAGAACATCGTCAGTCCGACGGGCCGGGTGGTATCGGGGGGCACCGCCGAGTTCACCGTGTCGGTGGCGGTGTCGTCCTGCTGATCGGGCGGCACCCCGACCACCGGCAGCAGGAAGCGGGAGTCGTCCAGACGAGCCGGTGCCCCGTAGTCCGGCGTCCCGTTCACGTTCACCATCACCGGGTAGACGCCGGGCTCGCTGACGTCGAGCGACGGACGGTCGGTAGCGCGCAGCGGGTAGGCCAGCCGGAACGGAACATCCTGTCCGCGTGCCATTTCCGGGGCGACGGTGATGAAGTCGGCGACCGGCTGGAACTGGTCGACGTTGCCGGCGAGGTTGGTGCGCAATGCGGTCGACGATGTCACGGGGTCGGCGCGTTCGAGGCGCACCACGACGTCGCGCACGACGCGGTCGCCGACGTTGCGGATGGTGCCGGTGACCGTGACCATCGGATCGCTGGTCGTGGTCACGACGTCCGGGGTGATCGTGTCGATCTGGACGGTGAGGAACGGCAGCGCGGGCTGGGCGTGCGCGACGGTGGGGGCGAGGATCGGCAGGACAGCAGCCAGTAGTGCGACGACCGCGACGAGCAGGCGCGCGGGCAGGCCGATCACGGACCCTGACCGTAGCCGTTCGCCCGTCGGCCCGGCTGGGGTTGCGCTGTCGGATCAGGCCGGTGGTTACGGGTGCGCGAATGTGTCTGTCCCCGGCGCCGCGGAGTGGTGCGGGGCAACGGCGGTAGCGCAGCGGGTCCATCGGAGTGCAGCTTGTCGATGAGCTCGTCGGCCACCTCGGCCAGCCGGCGCTCGTCGGCGTAGGCGAGTCGTTTCGGCAGTTCCTGCACCGGCACCCAGGCCACCTCGGTGACCTCGACGTCCTCATCGGACAGCTCGCCGCCGGCGAATCGCATCAGGTAGTGGTGCACGGTCTTGTGGACGCGGCGGCCCTCGGTCACGAACCAGTAGTCGATGCTGCCGAGCGCGGCCAGCACGCTGCCCTGGATGCCGGTCTCCTCGGCGACCTCGCGGATCGCGGTCTGTTCGGCGGTCTCGCCGCGTTCGATGTGTCCTTTGGGCAGTGACCACAGCATGCGGCCGCGGCGGTCGATCCGGCCGATCAGCGCGGCGACCTGGCTCTCCTTGGGTCCGTCGAGACCGTCGATGACCAGGCCACCCGCGGACGTCTCGTGGACCGTGCGCAGGCGCTCGGTGGGCCGGCGCGGACGGGAGCGCTGGGGTTTGGGTGTCGCCGGTTCTCGATCGGTGGAGGCGTCGGCCGGGGTCTCGGGCGCCGTGCCGGTGCTCGCCTCGGGTGGTCCTGCCGCGCGTCGGCCGCGACGCCGCCCACGGCGTCGTCGAGGTTTTGGCTGCTCGCCGTCCGACACCCAAGCGATAGTAGCTGCCATGAACTACCGGCCACGCTCCACTCGCCGGTCGGTGACATGCCTGTGACCAGTAGGCTCATCGGACGTGCCTGAGCCCTCGTCCGGACAAGATGTCGCCGCCCTGCTGGCTGCCGCGCAAGTGTCACTCGGGCGGCACCACAAGGTGCTGACTGCTCTGGGCCGCCTGTTCACCGATGCGGGCCACTCCGTCTACCTGGTGGGCGGCAGTGTGCGCGATGCGCTGCTGGGGCGGCTCGGCACCGATCTGGATTTCACCACCGACGCCCGGCCGGAGCAGATGCAGGCCCTGCTGGCCGGGTGGGCGGACGCGCTGTGGGACACGGGTATCGAGTTCGGCACGGTTGGCGTCGGCAAGAACGGTGACCGTCTGGAGCTCACCACCTTTCGCGCCGACTCGTACGACCACGTGACGCGTCACCCCGAGGTTCGCTTCGGGGACAACCTCGCCGACGACCTGGTACGCCGGGACTTCACCGTCAACGCGATGGCCGTGCGGCTGGATCCGGATCAGCCGGGTGGCCTGGGGGAGTTCCTCGATCCCCTCGGTGGTCTCGCCGCGCTGCAGTCCCGCACGCTCGACACGCCCTCCGAGCCCGAGGTGTCCTTCACCGACGATCCGCTGCGGATGCTGCGTGCCGCGCGGTTCGCCTCGCAGCTGGAGTTCACCGTGGCACCGCGGGTCCGCACGGCGCTGACCGAGATGGCTCCCCAGTTGTCCCGGATCAGCGTCGAGCGTGTCGCGGCCGAACTGGACAAGATGCTGCTGGGTGCCGACCCGGTGGCGGGAGTCGACCTGATGGTGCAGACCGGGCTGGGGGAGATCGTGCTGCCCGAGGTCGGCGCGATGCGGATGGCCATCGACGAACATCACCAGCACAAGGACGTCTACCAGCACTCGCTGACGGTGCTGCGGCAGGCGATCGACCTCGAGACGGACGGTCCGGACCTGGTGTTGCGCTGGGCGGCGCTGCTGCACGACATCGGTAAGCCCGCGACACGGCGTCACGAACCCGACGGCGGGGTGAGCTTCCATCACCACGAGGTGGTGGGCGCGAAGATGGCCCGCAAGCGGATGCGGGCGCTGAAGTACTCCAAGCAGATGGTCGACGACGTGTCGCAGCTGGTGTACCTGCATCTGCGGTTCCACGGCTACGGGGAGGGCCGCTGGACCGATTCGGCGGTCCGCCGCTACGTGACCGACGCCGGCCCGCTGTTGAGCCGGCTGCACAAGCTGGTGCGGGCGGACTGCACGACGCGCAACAAGCGGCGCGCGGCGCGGCTGCAGGCCAATTACGACGACCTCGAGCACCGCATCGCGGAGTTGGCGGAGAAGGAGGACCTCGCGCGGGTCCGGCCGGACATCGACGGCAACGAGATCATGGAGATCCTCGGCATCCCGCCCGGCCCGGCGGTGGGCCAGGCGTGGAATCACCTCAAGGAGGTGCGTCTGGATCGCGGTCCGCTCAGTCACGACGAGGCGGTCGACGAATTGCTCCGGTGGTGGAACCAGCGGGCCTAGCCGGGCGTCTGACAGTCATGGAGTACTGCCTGGGTGATCTCGCCGGCGGCGCGACGATGTGGAGCGCCGACCCGACCACCGACATCGACGGCGACGGTGTGCTGGACGGGGTGCTGCTCGACCTCGATCACGACGGTCTCGTCGACGACGCGCTCGCCGATCTCGATGCCGACGGGCTCGCCGAGCGCGGGGTCCTCGGCGTCGGGGGAGCGGCCGCAGTCGACGTCGGTGACGACGGGACGGGCACCTGGGCGGTGCCGTTGGATCGCGGGACAGCGCTGCGCTGGCTCGGGCTCGACGGTGTCGAGCATCCGGCGGGCAGCGCGACCGTGGATCTCGACGGCGACGGTCAGGCCGACGAGCAGTTGGTCGACACGGACGGGGACGGGCTCGCCGATCGTGCGTTCGGAACCGGCACCGCCTGGGTCGACACCGACCGCGACGGCCGCTGGGACGTCCGCCTCGTCGACGGCGACGGGGACGGTACCGCCGACAGCGCCACCCCGCTCTGATTCCCCGCGAGAGTCAGCCGCGGCCGGTCCCCGGCGGCCCGGCGAAGGCCTGCGCAATCGTGAGCCACTGCTCGGCGTCCGGGCCGACGGCGACGACATCGAGGACGGCGCGCGGACGGCGCTGCGTCACGAGCATGCAGAAGTGCTCGGCAGAGCCCGTCACCCGTTGCGCGGCGTCCTCGGGACCCCAGGTCCAGTCCCCGCCGTCGGGCCCGCGAAGTTTCACGTGGAACGATTCGGCCGGCGGCGGGAGGCCGTGCACCGCGAACGCGAAGTCGCGCGTGCGCACCCCGATGTGCGCGACGGCCTTCAGCCGGGCGGTCGGCGGCCGAGTCACGCCCAGCGCATCGGCGACATCGAGGCCGTGCGCCCAGGTCTCCATCAACCGCGCGGTCGCCATGGACGCCGCACTCATCGGCGGCCCGAACCACGGCAGTTTGCGGCCGTCCTCGACCGCCAGCAGCGCATCGTGCAGCGCGGCGCGGGTGGTCCGCCAGTCAGCGAGCAAGGTGCCGGGCGGGGTCGCCGCCAACTCCTCGGCGGCGGCGTCGACGAAACCGGTCGGATTCCGCGCCGCGGCGGGCACGACCTCGGCCGCGAACGCTGCTTCGTCGGTGACCGCGGTCAGCGATGTGCGGTCGGTCCACAGCAGATGCGCGATCTGATGTGCGATCGTCCACCGTGGCGCCGGTGTGTCGGTCGCCCAGCGCTCGGCCGGCAGGTCAGCGACCAGCGCATCCAGCTCGTCGCTCTCGGCGCGCAGGTCAGCGACGATCGGGGCAGCTCCGGCCATGCCGCAAACCCTAGCCCGCGGGGCGTCGACGCCGGGCCACCGTGGCATAGACGGCCAGTCCCAGCAGGTAGAGCACGGTGCCGGCGATCGCGAGGCCCGGCGCGTGCCCGTTGGCGGGCATGACTGATGCCGCGGCGGTGATTGCGAGCACGAACGCCATCCAGAACAGGGCGTCCTGAACGGTGAAGACATGTCCACGCAGCGCGTCGTCGACGTCGATCTGCATCGCGGTGTCGGCGCACAGCTTGACCACCTGACCGGCCCCGCCGAGCAGGAAGCCGCACAGGATCATCACCGGCAGCTGCAGTGTCGCGCCGCACAGCTGCACGGCAGCAGCGAAGGACAGCGCCCAGATCGGCGTCGCGTAGCGGCCCCAGCGGCGCACCAGCGTCGGCGTGATGATGTTGGCGAGGAAGCTTCCGGTGCCGGCGGCAGCGAGGAACAACACGGCAGTACCGAGACCGGCGACGGCGGCGGTGTCGCTGTGGCGGACCAGGACGAGGACCAGCAGGGTGTTGAGGCCGAACGCCATCCGGTGTGCCGACAATCCGGCCAGCGTCGCCGTGACGGTCGGCACGGCGAGGACGGTACGTGCGCCGTGCACCCACCCGGTGGCCACCGCGTAGGCGACCGATCCGTGCACGGCCCGGGCGCTGTCGTCGGGACCCAGTATCCGGGGCGCAAAGCGCACCGACAGCCACAGCGCCACCGCGACCGGTACCGCCACCAGAAAGATGATGACCGAGGCACCGGAGTCGCTCGCCCCGAACAACCAGCGCGGCAACAACATGAAGTTCGCGCCGAAGAACGCCGCCGCGCCGCCGACGGCCGTCGCGATCGAGTTCATGGCGACCACCTGGTCGCGGGGTACGACATGGGGCAGTGCCGCAGACAGTCCGGACGACACGAAGCGGGTGAGGCCGTTGACGAACAACGCGCCCAGCAGGATCGGCAGATCACCCACCCCGGCCGCCAGCAGCACGCCGACGCCGATGATCAGCGCGAGCCGGCCGGCGTTGGCGCCGATCAGGACCACGCGCCGATCCCAGCGGTCCAGCAGCGCTCCGAGGAACGGGCCGAGCACGGAGTAGGGCAGGAACAGCACGGCAAACGACGCCGCAATCTGCCACGGGCCCGCTGCGCGCTCCGGATTGAAGATCAGCCCACCGGCCAGCCCCGCCTGGAACAGGCCGTCACCGAACTGGCTGACGGCACGCAACTCCAGTAGACGCCGGAACTCCGGCAGCGACCTGGCCGACGCCAGCACCGAACGCCACGCTGCGCGAGGTGCGCGATCGTCTGGCACGGAGGTCACGTCCTAGCGGAGTGGGTGGCGCGTCGGAGGTCGGCCTTGGGCGACCGGACACCACAGTACAAATATCGTGCCGGCGTCGGTTTCTTCGCCTCCGCGTGACGGGGGTGATGACAGAATGATCCGGTGGCGCAGTCAGAGGACCCGGAGGATTTCGTCGCTCCCGCGGCGCATCGGGTGCGTGCGGGGACGTTGCTGCTCGCCAACACCGATCTGCTGGAGCCGACGTTCCGTCGCAGCGTGATCTACATCGTCGAGCACAACGACGGCGGCACCCTCGGCGTGGTGCTCAACCGGCCCAGCGAGACGGCCATCTACAACGTGCTGCCGCAGTGGGTGAAGCTGGCCACCAAACCGAAGACGATGTTCGTCGGCGGACCGGTGAAGCGTGATGCCGCGCTGTGCCTGGCGACGCTGCGGACCGGTGTGGACGCCGCCGACGTGCCCGGACTGCGGCATGTGCAGGGGCGCATCGCGATGGTCGATCTGGACGCGGATCCGGACGAGGTGGCGCCCGCCATCGAGGGCGTGCGCATCTTCGCCGGCTACTCGGGATGGACCATCGGGCAGCTCGAGGGTGAGATCGAGCGCGACGACTGGATCGTGCTGTCGGCGCTGCCGTCGGATGTGCTCGCCGAACCGCGGGCCGATCTGTGGGGACGGGTGCTGCGGCGCCAGCCGATGCCGTTGCCGCTACTGGCAACTCACCCGATAGACATCAGCCGCAACTGACGTCAGCGGCACGACAGCGTGCAGGCCGCGCACGAGCCGGCGCACGCGGCGTCTGCGCTCTGCCTCGCGTTCGCGCGGGCCACGACCTTGGCGCTCTGCCAGCAGCCGGCCGCGACAGTCGCGATCGCCCCGACGACGCAGACAACCAGCACGACGGTAGCCGTGGAGGCGGGGGCGGCCAACCCGACGGCTGCGCCCGCCGCCAGCATCACGGCCGCGGCCAGCTGGATCGGGGCGACCCCTCGCAGGACCTGCCGCACGAAGTCACCGATGGGGGCGGGCCGCGTCAGCGACCAGACACCCAGCGCCGCGGTCAGGAACGCGACGCCCAGGCACAACACTGCGGCGACCATCACGAGGTACGAGGATACGTGCTGCGGCGCGGGCCGCCGTCCCCCGGGCGCCAGGCTTCGCCCGGGGGACGACGCCGCTCAACCCTGCAGTCCCAGGAGCTGCGGAGCGGGGGCCACCGCAGCGGGGAGAGCAGGAGCAGGGGGCGCCGGAGGTGCCGGCGCAGGCGGTGCGCCCAAGGGCACACCGGGGACGGGTGCCGCGGACGGCACGCTCACTTTGAATCCCTTGACGATGGCGTCGGTCGCGTCAGCGGCAGCCACCACCTGGTCGACGCTCGTGGTCACGGCCAGGGACACCAGGTACCGGTCCGGGCCGACGGTGGCGATCACGTGGCGTCGCGACGTGTTCAGCGTCATCGCGTTCTCGCGGTAGGTGCCCTCGATCAGCGAGGACGGCATCCCGCCGAAGTCGGCGAACGACGCGTCGGTGGCGCGCCATGCCGGCTGCTGCTGCGCGTCGATGAAGCCGTGGCTGATGGCTTCCCGTGGATCGAAGTCGCCGACGAGCTTGTAGACCACGATCTGGGCGTTCGAGGAGTACAGCCCGTTGCCGCCGACGCGGTCGGCGATGACGGCGAACGCATCGGGCACGTTCGGGTCCGGGATGTGCTGCCACCCGCGCGGCATCGGCAGGACGATGTTCAGGGCGCGGAAGTCGCTGCTGGACTGAGGTTGCATCGTGACGCCCTTGGCCGCGAAGAAGTCGCGGAGCGTGCCCGAGGTGGCCGGAGTGATCTGTGGCTGAGGTGCTGCGACGACGCCGGCAGGTACGGCCACGCCCGGGGTGGCGGGCGCCATCGCCGCGGGCACGGCCGCCGCGGCCGGCTGCGCGATCCCGACGGGGGACGGCAGGGTCGGCTGCACCGGCAGCGGTTGCGCCGAGACCGGTGCGGCGAGGGCGAGCACAGTCACCGTCGCGACGGCGCCCGCGCCGAGACCCTCTGCCAGAACCCGCCAGCCGCGGGCGATTTCGCTCATCGAGTGAAGCCCTCCCAGTCTCTGCCCGACGCCCCGGTGCCTTCTCGACCGGGCCAGGCGAGAAATGTATCCACGGGGTCGAGCCCGTCACCAGGGCTGGAATCGACCTGGGATCAACCCCTGACGCATCCGCAACGGAACCGAGACCAACCCGTGGCCCGCGGGGCCGCCCAGCTACGGCTTATTACGCTGTTCGGGTGACCGACACGCTGCCTGGATCTGACGACATGCCCCGGTACCGCTATGACGCGGTGCTGGCCGGGGAGATCGAGCGCTCCTGGCAGCAGCGGTGGGCGCAGGACGGCACCTTCAACGTCGCGAACCCGGTGGGCGAGCTGGCCCCCGCCGACGGCACACAGGTTCCCGCCGACAAGATGTTCGTGCAGGACATGTTCCCCTACCCCTCGGGTGAGGGCCTGCACGTCGGGCATCCCCTCGGGTACATCGCCACCGACGTCTACGCCCGCTACTACCGGATGATGGGCAGGAACGTGTTGCACGCGTTGGGTTTCGACGCGTTCGGATTGCCCGCCGAGCAGTACGCCATCCAGACCGGTACCCATCCGCGCACCCGCACCGAGGCCAACATCGTCAACTTCCGCCGTCAGCTGGGACGGTTGGGGCTCGGGCACGACACACGGCGTAGCTTCTCGACCACCGACGTCGACTACTACAAGTGGACGCAGTGGATCTTCCTGCAGATCTACAACGCGTGGTTCGACCCGGCGCAGAACAAGGCCCGGCCGATCGCCGAGCTGGTCGCCGAGTTCGAGAGCGGCACCCGTGAGGTCGGCGACGGCCGCAGCTGGGCAGCGCTGGGTCCGGGGGAGCGCGCCGACGTGCTGGCCGAGCACCGCCTGGTGTATCTGGCCGATTCGGTGGTCAACTGGTGCCCCGGGCTGGGCACGGTGCTGGCCAACGAGGAGGTCACCGCCGACGGTCGCAGCGAGCGCGGCAACTTCCCGGTGTTCCGGAAACGCCTGCGGCAGTGGATGATGCGGATCACGGCATACTCCGACCGCCTGCTCGAGGACCTCGACGTGCTCGATTGGCCGGACAAGGTCAAGACCATGCAGCGCAACTGGATCGGCCGGTCCACCGGGGCGAGCGTGCTGTTCGGCACCGACGCCGGGGATGTCGAGGTGTTCACCACCCGCCCGGACACACTGTTCGGTGCGACGTATCTGGTGCTGGCCCCCGAGCACGATCTGGTCGACGGTCTGGTCGCCGAGCGGTGGCCCGACGGCGTGGACGAGCGGTGGACCTTCGGCGCGGCGTCCCCGCGGGAGGCGGTGGCCGCCTACCGAGCCTCGATCGCCGCGAAGTCGGACCTGGAGCGTCAGGAGAACAAGACCAAGACCGGTGTGTTCGTCGGTGCCTATGCGGTGAATCCGGCCACTGGACAACAGGTTCCGGTGTTCATCGCAGACTATGTGCTGGCCGGCTACGGCACGGGCGCCATCATGGCGGTCCCCGGCCACGATCAGCGGGACTGGGAGTTCGCCGCGACGTTCGGCCTCCCGATCGTCGAAGTGGTTGCCGGAGGCGATCTTTCGGAGGCGGCGTACAGCGGGGACGGGCAGCTAGTCAACTCCGGGTTCCTCGACGGCAAGGACATCGCGTCGGCGAAGGAGGCGATGACCGAACGTCTGGTGGCCGACGGGCGTGGTCGAGCGCGTGTCGAATACAAGTTGCGGGACTGGCTTTTCGCACGGCAGCGGTACTGGGGAGAGCCGTTCCCCATCGTCTACGACGATCAGGGCCGCGCACACGGATTACCCGAGGCGCTGCTGCCCGTCGAGCTGCCCGACGTGCCGGACTACTCGCCGGTTCTGTTCGACCCCACCGATGCCGACAGTGAGCCGTCGCCGCCCCTGGCGAAGGCCACCGACTGGGTGAACGTGGAACTCGACCTCGGGGACGGGCTCAAGCCCTACACCCGCGACACCAACGTCATGCCGCAGTGGGCGGGCAGTTCCTGGTACGAGCTGCGCTACACCGACCCGTTCAACGCAGAAGCGATGTGCGACCCGCAGAACGAGGCGTACTGGATGGGTCCGCGGCCGGCCGAGCACGGGCCGCACGATCCCGGCGGCGTGGATCTCTACGTCGGTGGTGTCGAGCACGCGGTGCTGCACCTGCTCTACTCACGGTTCTGGCACAAGGTGCTCTACGACCTCGGCCACGTCAGCTCTCGGGAGCCGTACCGGCGGCTGGTCAATCAGGGGTACATCCAGGCTTTCGCCTACACCGACTCCCGCGGCACGTACGTCCCGGCCGCCGACGTGATCGAGCGGGACGGGAAGTTCTTCTACGACGGTGCCGAAGTCACCCAGGAGTTCGGCAAGATCGGCAAGAGCCTGAAGAACTCCGTGTCGCCCGACGAGATCTGCGAGGCCTACGGCGCCGACACGCTACGGGTGTACGAGATGTCGATGGGCCCGCTGGAGGCGTCGCGGCCGTGGGCCACCAAGGACGTCGTGGGCGCCTACCGATTCCTGCAGCGGGTGTGGCGATCCGTGGTCGACGAGGCGACGGGCGAGGTGCGCGCCACGGCGGACGAGGCTGCCGACGAGACACGAAAGGTGTTGCATCGCACCATCTCCGGCGTGACCGAGGATTACGCGGCATTGCGGAACAACACAGCGGCCGCCAAGCTCATCGAGTACACCAACCACCTCACCAAGCAGTCGGTGACAGCGCGTGAGGCGCTGGAGCCACTGGTGCTCATGGTGGCCCCGCTGGCCCCGCACCTGGCCGAGGAGCTGTGGTCGCGGCTCGGCCATCACGGATCGTTGGCGCACGGCCCCTTCCCGGTGGCCGACCCGGCCTACCTGGTGGAAGACACCGTCGAGTACCCGGTGCAGGTCAACGGCAAGGTCCGCAGCCGGGTGACGGTGTCGGCCGACGCGGCCGCCGATGCCGTCGAAGCCGCGGCCCTGGCCGACGAGAAAGTCGTCGGTTTCCTCGAGGGCCGCGCGCCCAAGAAGGTGATCGTAGTGCCCGGCCGGTTGGTCAACGTCGTCGTCTGAGCGATTTCGGCGTGCTTTTCGTCGCTCAGCGACGGTTAGCACGCCGAAATCGCATCAGCGGGGGCGGACGATCACCTCGTGGACGTGTGCGTCGGCCGGTGCGTTGATCGCATCGACGGTGACGGCGGCAACGGTCTGTGCGCTGAGGAACTGCGACGGGTCGTACTCGCGACCCTCGTAGGCGATCAGATCCTCCTGCATCGCCGTCGCGATGCGGCCCGGGTGCACCGAGGTCACCCGCAGCGCCGGCTCGTCCGCGCGCAGGGAGTCGGCGAAGCCCCGCAGCGCGAACTTGCTCGCCGAGTACGACGCGAGCCCGGGTGAGGCGTTGATTCCGGCGCCGGAGTTGATGAACACGACGTGTCCGGCGGCGGCCCGCAGCGCAGGCAGCAGTTCCAGGGTCAGCGCGACGGCTCCGACGACGTTGATCGCCATCGTGGCGCGCCACTGGTCGACCGTGCTCTCCCCGACGCGGCCCGGGTAGGCGACGCCCGCGTTGTGGATCAGCACGTCGATTTCGACGATCGGTTCCACGACCGCCGCGATCGCGTCGGGATCGGCGAGGTCCATCGGCCACGTGGTGGCCCCCAACCGGGAAGCCACGGCGTCGAGACGGTCGGACGGTCGCCCGGCCAGGAACAGCGTGTGGGTGGGGGCCAGCGCCTCTGCCAGCGCGGTCCCGAGGCCTCCGGCAGCTCCGGTGATCATGGCGGTCGGCACATTCGCACCCTACCGACCTGCGCTGTGCGCGAAGTCGTCGCATCATGGGAGGCGATGCCACACGATCCGAGCTTTGCCCCGACGCAACTCGCCGCCCGCGCGGCCTACCTGTTGCGCGGCAACGATCTGGGCACGATGACCACCGCGGCGCCGTTGCTGTATCCGCACATGTGGAGTTGGGACGCTGCTTTCGTCGCGATCGGCTTGGCGCCGCTGTCCGTCGAACGCGCCGTGGTGGAGCTGGACACACTGCTCTCGGCGCAGTGGCGCAACGGCATGATCCCTCACATCGTGTTCGCCAACGGCGTCGACGGCTATTTCCCCGGCCCGGCGCGGTGGGCGGCGTCGGCGCTGTCGCCGGACGCTCCGCGGGGCAGGCACACATCAGGTATCACCCAGCCTCCGGTGCACGCGATCGCCGTCCAGCGCATCCTCGACCACGCCCGTCGCCGTGGCCGCTCCACCCGGGCCGTGGCGGAGGCGTTCCTGGACCGCCGGTGGGGCGACATGGTGCGCTGGCATCGCTGGCTCGCCGAATGCCGGGATCAGAAGGAGCACGGCCGTATCACGATCTATCACGGCTGGGAGTCCGGAATGGACAACTCACCCCGCTGGGACGGCCCGTACGCCAACGTGATTCCCGGTGAGGTTCCGCCGTATCAGCGGGAAGACAACAAGATCAACACCGACGCCAGCCAGCGGCCCAGCGATCACGAGTACGACCGCTATCTGTGGCTGGTCGAAGAGATGAAGGCGGTTCGCTACGACGATCGACTGCTGGCCAACGCGGTCAGCTTCGCCGTCGAGGACGTGTTCGTCTCGGCGATCTTCTCAGTCGCCTGCCAGGTGCTCGCCGAGATCGGGGAGGACTACAAACGCCCGCATGCCGACGTCAAGGACCTGTATGCGTGGGCGGATCGATTCCGCGCCGGCGTGATCGACACCACTGACCAAAGAACAGGTGGCGCAAGGGATTACGATCTGCGCGCAGACCGGTGGATCGGCACCGAGACGGTGGCGCAGTTCGCGCCGCTGCTGTGCGGGGGACTGCCGCACGAGCGGGAACGGGCACTGACCCGGTTGTTGGAGGGGCCGCGGTTCTGCGGGCATCCGGATCTTTCCTACGCGTTGATCCCGTCGACGTCCCCGGTGTCACGCGACTTCCGGTCCAGGGAGTACTGGCGCGGGCCGGTGTGGCCGGTGATGACGTGGTTGTTCTCGTGGTGCTTCGCCCGTCGCGGCTGGGCGGAGCGGTCGTCGGCGCTGCGCCGTGAAGGTCTGCGCCAGGCCAGTGACGGGACGTTCGCCGAGTACTACGAACCGTTCACCGGGGAGCCGCTGGGCAGCATGCAGCAGTCGTGGACCGCGGCGGCGGTGCTGGATTGGTTGGGCTGAGCGCTATTCGGCGATGCGCTCGAGCGGCGCCAACGCATTGGACAGTGCCGCGAGCTCTTCCTCGCTGAGCTTGCTGAGCAGCTGAGCGAGGTGGGCCTGCCGGGACGCGAGCGCGTCGCGATGCTGGGCAAGTCCTTCAGGCGTGATCTCCACCAGCACGGCACGCAGATCCGAGGGGTCGCGGGATCGTTTGACCAGCCCCAGTTTCTCCAGGCGCCGGATGGCGACGGTCGTGGTGGGCGTGCGGACACGCTCGTGGGCGGCGAGTTCGGTCATGCGCATCGGTCCACGGTCCAGCAGAGTCAGCAGGATGGACAGCTGCGCCAGCGTCAGGTCGCCTGCGGTGGGCGATTTACCGGTGTGCCTGAGCACGGCCATCAACTTGGCCAGCACGCGCTGCAGATCGCCCGCGACCTCGCTGACCTGGGTGTCCGTGGTCACCATAATTTTGGCAGTCTAACCGGTTTCGTGCCGCCGCGACGGCTGGTCAGCAGCTTTGGGAGCAAATTCTGCTCAGAGGACTTGCGAGAGGAAGCGTTGCAGCCGCTCGGTCTCGGCTTTCTCGAAGATCTGCTCCGGTGGTCCGGTCTCGACGACCCGGCCACGGTCCATGAACACCACGGTGTCGGCAAAGGATCGGGCGAAATCCATCTCGTGGGTCACGATCACCATCGTCATCCCGTCGGCGCCCAGTTCTGCGATGAGCGCGAGCACGCCCTTGACGAGTTCGGGGTCCAGGGCCGAGGTGGCCTCGTCGAAGAACATCACCTGCGGTGACATGGCCAGGGCGCGGGCTATCGCGACGCGCTGCTGCTGCCCGCCCGACAGCGTCGATGGCCGGACGTCGGCTTTGTGGCGCAATCCGACGCGGTCGAGTTGGGCGAGGCCGAGTTCACGCGCGGCGTCGGCGTCGAGGCCTTTGAGGCGCCGTGGCGCCAGCGTGACGTTGTCGAGCACCGTCTTGTGCGGGAACAGCTGAAATTGCTGGAACACCATGCCAATTCGTTGGCGCAGCTGATCGGGGTCGTCGCGCAGCACGGACCGCCCGTCGAGCAGGATGTCGCCCCGATCGGGTTCGTAGAGCCGGTTCAGAGTGCGGAGCAGCGTCGATTTGCCCGAACCCGACGGACCGATGACGGCGGTCGAGGTCCCCGCGGCGACGTCGAGATCGACACCGCGCAGCACCGCGTTGGGACCGAAGGACAGCTGCAGGTCGGTGGCGGCCAGGGACACCGGGTCTGATCCGGCGATGGGTGCCATCAGTTCATCTCCTGGGCGGTCGAGGTCAGCAACGGATCCTCCTCCTCGGGCCGGCGTCCGCGGCGCAGCCGTCCGTCGATGAAGTTCACCAGATGGGTGAGCGGAATGGTCAGCGCCAGGTAGAACAGTCCGGCGGCGACGAGTGGGGAGAGGTTGCCGGTCTGCGCGTTGAGGTCTCGGCCCACTTGGAACAGCTCCCGCTGATTGGCGATGAGCCCGAGGAAGTACACGAGTGAGGACGCCTTGAGCAGCGAGATGAACTGGTTCATCAAGGCGGGCAGCACCCGGCGGACGCCCTGGGGGATCACCACCAGACGCATCGAGGTGGCGTAGCTGAACCCGAGCGCGCGCGATGCCTCCAGCTGGCCCGGGTCGACGCTCTGGATGCCCGAGCGGAAGATCTCGCCCACGTAGGCGGCGGCCATCAACCCGAGCGCCGCGATGCCCAGCGGATAGGGGTTGTTGCCCGTGAGATGTCCGACCACCGGGCCGATGCCCAGGCCGATCAGCAGGATGATGACGACCTCGGGCAGACCGCGGAAGATGTCGGTGTAGATCCGCGCCGGCCACCGCAGCCAACGCGACGTCGAGATCCCTGCCACCGCCAGCACCATGCCGAGCACCAGCCCGATCACGCTCGCCGCGACGGTCAGGATCACGGTGTTGGGCAGGCCCGTCGTCAACAGGTCGGGGATGGCTTGACGGTAGAGATCCCAGTCCAGGAACGACGACGCGAGTTGGGAGAGCACCGATTTCGGTGCCGCAGGTGCCGCCGGCGCTTTTTCGGACGCGTTCTGGGCGGCGATGGCATCGAAGTCGGGGAGTTGCGGGACGGGCGCCGCCTTCGAGCCGGGCTTCCAGCCGGGAGGTAGCGCACGTGGCACCCAGTCGGAGTAGAGCCGGGACCACGTGCCGTCGGCGATGATCGCGTCGAGACCCGAGTTCAGTGCGTCGATCAGCGGCTGGTTGTCCTTGGCGACGGCCCAGGCGACGAAATTGTCCAAGCTGAAGGTGTTTTCGATGATCTGAGCGGGATCGCCCGGCTGGACCGTGCCCTGAGCCTGCTGCGACGGGGCCACCCACGCGTCGATCTGCCGGGTCTTCAGACTGGCGTACACGGTGTTGTAGTCGGGGAACTTGACGGGCTGCAGCTTCAGGGTGTCGATGACATAGGACTCCTGCACGGTGCCCTGCACCACGCCGATGCGCTGACCCTGCGCCAGCTTGTCGAAGCCGGTGATGGCCGACCCCTGCGGGACGACGAGTGAGAAGTATCCGAAGTCGTAGCCGTTGGTGAAGCCGACGGTCTGCCGGCGCGCGTCGGTGGTGGTGATCGACGAGGAGCCGACATCGAACCGGCGCGCGGCCACCTGCGCGAGCAGCCCGGAGAACTCGGTGCCGACGAATTCGATCTTCAGGCCGAGCTTGTCGGCGATGGCCCGCAGCAGTTCGTTGTCGTAGCCGGTGAACTGGCCCGCAGAGTTGATGCAGATGCTCGGCGGGGCGTCGGACAGCGTGCCGACGGTCAGCGTGCCGGGTCGCGACAATCCGAGGGCGTTGACGTCGATGTCCTGCAACGGTTTCACGCCGGGGGTCGTGTACTTGTCCTCACCCGGCCCCGCCGCCGCTGCCGACAGGTTCGTCGGCAGCGCACTGGCGCTCTGCACGCCTGGCGGTGCGCACTGGTCGTTCTGGGCGCCGGCGGGGGCGGCGAAGCCCATCGCGGCGAGAATCCCGGCCACCAGCAGCACCGCGAACCATTTCACGACGGATTCCGGAACCCGATACCTGCTCATCTCAAGCAACGTAGTGGGCGGGGCGGTGCGTCTGGAAGGTTGGGCTCACCCCGAACCGAACCGGTCAGCCGTCGCGGCGGTCCCGCCACCGGCACAGCGCCTCGGCCTTCGTCAGGTCGTAGTCGGGGCCGTTGACACCGATGGTGAGCAGCGTGACGCCGAGCGCGACGAGCGCATCGGCACCGGCGAGCATCGCGTCCTCGCTGCCCTCGGGAACCCCGGAGGACCGTTCCACCGCGGATGGGTCACGTCCGACCTCTGCGCAGTGGCCATCGAGGACCTCGGCTTTGCGCGGATACGTGGAGGCGTCGGTGAAGCCGTGCCAGATGTCGGCGTACTCGGCGACCAGGCGCAGCGTCTTCTTCTCGCCCTGCCCGCCGATCAGGATCGGGATGTCGCGCGTCGGCGCGGGGTTGAGCTTGCCGAGGCGGGACCTGATCCGGGGGAGTGCCGCGGCCAGGTCGTCGAGCCGGCTGCCGGCGGTGCCGAACTCGTAGCCGTACTCGTCGTAATCCTTTTCCTTCCAACCGGATCCGATGCCCAGGATGAGCCGGCCGTCGGAGATGTGGTCGACGGTGCGGGCCATGTCGGCGAGCAGTTCGGGGTTGCGGTAGCTGTTGCAGGTCACCAGCGCCCCGAACTCGATGCGCGACGTCTGCTCCGCCCAAGCAGCGAGCATCGTCCAGCATTCGTAATGGGCGCCGTCGGGGTCGCCGTAGAGCGGAAAGAAGTGGTCCCAGTTGAACGCGATGTCGACGCCGATGTCCTCGCAGCGGCGCACGGCGTCGCGGATGTGGCGGTATTCGGTCGAATGCTGGGGCTGCAGTTGCACGCCGATGCGTACGGGACGGCTGATCATGTCAGCACAGTATCCACCGGCGAGTAGACACAAACTCGAGTCAGCGGGGCCGTCATCACTCGAGTTCGCGTCTGCTCGCGGAAAGAACTAGAGCCCGATCTGGCCGTTGTCCTTCCACACCGCCACCACCGACGGCCGGGCGGTGCCGTTGCCGCCCTCGGGCCAGCGGGACTGTGGGTCGTCGATGCTGTTGTCGTCGTTCTCGCCGGGGTGCTGCACGCACACGGTCACGAGGGTGTCGGTGACGACGGGCCCGCAGGTCTCCGCGCCGATCGGCACGGTCAGGAACTGTTTCACCTCACCGCGATTCGGCCCGTCGAGCGCGACGGCGAACAGCCCGTCGTTCGAGTCGAGTGCGTTGCCGTCGGTGGAGATCCACAGGTTGCCGTGGCTGTCGAACGCGAGGTTGTCCGGGCACGAGATCGGGCTGACCTTGCTCTTGTCGAACCCGGCGAAGTAGGTGTCGGCCGCGGCGGGATCACCGCACACCAGCAGCAGCTCCCACGTGAAGTCGGTGCCGGTGTGGTTGTCGGTGATCTCGAGGACCTGCCCGCTCTTGTTGTCGTTGCGCGGGTTCGCCGCATCGGGCGCGGCCTCCCCGGGTGCGCCGCGCTCGTCGTTGTTGGTCAGTGCCACATACACTTTGCCGGTCTTGGGGTTGGCCTCGAAGTCCTCGGGCCGGTCCATCTTGGTGGCGCCGGCCTTGTCGGCGGCCATCCGGGTGAACACCGCGGCCTCCTGTGCGGAGATGCCGTCGACGAGAGACTGTGCCTGCCCGTTCGGGCCGCTGCGCAGCAGGGGCAACCAGGTGCCGGTCCCGCTGAACGAACCTTTCGCCGGCAGCGTGCCCGACCCGTCGATCTGTGCCGGCGGGATGTCGCTGGAGAGCTTCGCGACGTAGAGCGTGCCCTCGTCGAGGATCGTCATGTTGTGCGCCATGGCCGCCGGATCGTATTTTTCCCCCGTCGCTCCGCTCGCCCCGGCCCCTGGCTGAACTTTCTTGGCAGACACGAACTTGTACATGTAGTCGAAGCGCTGGTCGTCGCCGGTGTAGGCGACGACGGTGCCGTCGTCGGTCACGTAGATCGTCGCGCCTTCGTGCTTGAGCCGACCCAGCGCGGAGTGCTTGACCGGTGTCGACGCCGGATCCCACGGGTTGAGTTCGACGACGTAGCCGAACCGGTTGACCTCGTTGGGGTTCTTCGTGAGGTCGAAACGCGGGTCGAAGGTCTCCCACTTCAGCGCGGTCGGTTCGGCTGCGACGCCGTAGCGGTCCATCCGGTCGGCGTTGACAGGGCCGGGCTTCGGGGCGCCCTCGGGTGCGCCGAAGTACTCGTGGAAGTTCTCTTCGCCGGACAGCACGGTGCCCCACGGGGTGACGCCGCCCGAGCAGTTGGCGAACGTGCCGGCGATGGTGCGGCCGGCGGGATCGGCGGCGGTCTTGACGAAGTCGCTGCCCGCGGCGGGACCGACCAGTGTGAACGGGGAGTCGGCGGTGATGCGCCGGTTGTAGCTGCCCATCACCGGTTTGAGGCCGTCCGGTGTCCGCTCGACTTCGACCACACCCATGCCGACCGCGGCTATCTCGACCTCGAACTGTTCGCGCGTGGGGGCGTCGAGTTTGTATCCCGGGAACATGAACTGCGGTGTCACGTACTCGAAGTTGGTCACGAGCAGGAACCGGTTCTGCCGCCCGGGGATCGGCAGTAGCCCCGCGAAATCGTTGTTGAACCCGAACTGGCCGCGCTGGGCCGCACCGGTCTGACGGTTGACGTCGAAGGCGGGTGCGCCGGGCAGGATCGGGTCGCCCCAGCTGATGACGACGGCGTGCCGGTAGCCGTCGGCGACGACGACCGCGTCCTCGCTGTTGGGGGCCACCGACGCGAAGTTCATCCCCGGCACGGGATCAGGTGCCGGTGCCGACGACGACGTGGTGGGCGCCGGTTGAGAGGGGGAGGAGCAGGCCGCGAGCGCCGATCCGGCGCCGACGGCCAGGACGGCGACGCCACCTGCCTGCAGCATCGAGCGGCGCGACACCGCCTTGGCGATGTCGCCGAAGTATTCGTTGTCGCTGCGGTTGGGAACCGGTTTCGAGCAGGCGTCGCCGCACTTGAACACGCAGGTGACGTGTTGGCGGCGGGACTTCCCGTCGTGGCTGACGAACAGGTTCAACGGCAGCAGCGTCATGACTTCCCTCGGGTTGCTTCCGGCGCGGACCGCGTGAACCTACGGCAGCCGAACCATCAGCAGACGTCCAGAGGGTTAACAGCTGGTGCTCAGGTGGTCCCGTCGAGCACTCCCCGTAACAGCTCGACCAGCTTCCGGGGCTGGTCGCTCTGCACCGAGTGCCCGGAGTTCTCGACGACGTGCACCCGCTGGAACCCCGGTGCCGTCCGGGCGAATTCGGCGGCATCCTCGTCGTTGACGAAGAACGAGTTCGCGCCGCGGATCAGGATGGTCGGCGTGGTGAGCGCAGGAACGTCGTCCCAGAGGCGTTCGAAACCCTCGCCTTTGCGGATCGAGTCGTACCGCCACGTCCAGGTGCCGTCCTCGAGACGCTTGGAGTTGTGGAAGACGCCGCGGCGCAACGATTCTCGATCCCGATGTGGTGCAGCAGCGACGGTGACGTCGAGCATCGCGTCGAAGGTGGGGAAGGTCCGTTCGCCCTGGACCAGCGCGACGGTCCCCTTCTGCGCGTCGGTCATCTGCTGGTGTCGCTCGGGTGCGGAGGGGGTGACGTCGACCAGAACGAGGCGCCGTACCAGTTCGGGGGCCGCCACGGCGAGCCTGAGCGCGGTGAGCCCGCCGAGTGACATACCGACCACCAGATCCGCGTCGGGGGCCAGATCGCGGATCACCGGTTCGACGGCGACGGCGTTGAGGACCGGTCCGTAGTCGCCGTCCTCCCGCCACGCGGAATGCCCGTGCCCGGGCAGGTCGATCGCCAGCGCGGGCAACCCGAGCCCCATCACGACGGTGTCCCAGGTGTGTGCGTTCTGACCACCGCCGTGCAGGAACACCACGCGCACCGGACCGTCGCCGAACCGCAGGGCGCTGACCGGGCCGTGTTCGACCCGCGCGGCGGACATCGGCTCGCCGCCCACACCGGCTTGCCGCGCGTTCTCGGTCAGGAATACGAACTCCGACAGGCCGGCCAGTTCGTCGTCGATGTCGCCCATGGTTGGACCCTACGCATCGCCGAGATATTGGGATGCGACCGGTACGCGGGATGTGCCACCGTCGAATCCATGTGCGACATCACCTTCCGGAGTGCAGAGGCGACCGACTGGCCTGCGATGGGCGTGCTCACGTCGGCCGCGTTCGGCTTCCAGCAGCCGGAGGAGACGGCTGCGGCATGGCGTTCTCTGGTGGCGTCCGACGGTGCCGTCGTCGCGTGCGCTGGGGACGAGGTGGTCGGAACCGCGGTGTTCCTCGACTTCGAGCTGACGGTGCCCGGTGGAGCGGTGCTGCCGATGGCCGGTGTGTCGATGGTCGCGGTCGCTCCCACGCATCGCCGGCGGGGCGTGTTGACCGGCATGCTCGACGAATTGCACCGGCGGATGGTGGGCTATCCGATCGCGGGCCTCGAGGCCAGCGAGGCGGAGATCTACGGGCGCTTCGGGTACGGCCCAGCGACGGTGTGGGAGCGGCTCGAGGTGCACCGGCGAGGTGCGCGCGTCCATCCCGGCGTTCCCGATCCCGGCGGTGTCCGCATGGCGCGGCCGATCGACCATCGCGCGCAGCTGGAGGACATCGACGAGCGGTGGCGCCGTCGGACACCCGGCGGTCTGCACACACCTGCCCGGTTGTGGGATGAGGTGCTGGCGGACCGCGAGGAGTCGAGACACGGTGGGACACCTCGCTACTGCCTGCTGCATGCGGACGGTTACGCGTTCTACCGCTTGTTCGGCGACGAGAAGACCACGGCCGAGGTGACGAAGTTCGCCGCGGCGACCGCGGAGGCGGAGATCGCGTTGTGGCGGGTGTTGCTCGGGCTCGACCTGAAGGAGGTCGTCGGTATCCACACCCATCCCAGACATCTGCTGCCGTACCTGCTGACCGATCCCCGGCGGGTCCGCGTCACATCCGTCGAGGACGGGCTGTGGTTGCGGATGCTCGATATTCCCGCGGTGCTGCAGGCCAGGACCTACAGCGCGGATCTGTCGGCGGTGCTGGAGGTGTCCGACGGCTTCCTCGGCCGCGGCGGCCGTTTCGCGCTCGATGTGCGCGGCGGCCAGGCCGCGTGTGTCGCGACGGACGCGGAACCAGATGTGTGTCTCGACGTCTCGGTACTGGGCAGCCTGTACCTCGGCGCGCACCGGGCGTCATCGTTTGCGGCCGCACATCGGTTGCGCTGCAAGGACTCTGAGCTCGTCTCGGCGCTCGATGCAGCGTTCGCCAGCGAGATACCGGCTCAGCTGGGCTTCGGGTTCTAGCCCACGAACGAGACTGCGGGGAGATCGACCATCCCGAGTGGAATGGCGATCTCCCCGCAGTCTCGACGGGAGAGGAACTACCCGGCGATGAACTTCTCCAGCTGCTCGCGCGCCAGGTCGTCGGCGAGCTGCTTGGGCGGGCTCTTCATCAGGTAGGCCGAGGCGGCTTCGATGGGTCCGCCGATGCCACGGTCCTTGGCGATCTTGGCCGCGCGCACGGCGTCGATGATCACGCCGGCGGAGTTGGGGGAGTCCCACACCTCGAGCTTGTACTCCAGGTTCAGCGGCACGTCGCCGAAGGCACGTCCTTCGAGGCGGACGTAGGCCCACTTGCGGTCGTCGAGCCACGCGACGTGGTCCGACGGGCCGATGTGAACGTTCTTGTCCTCGATCTTGCCGGCCAGCGAGCCCTGCAGGTTCGACGTCACGGCCTGGGTCTTGGACACCTTCTTCGACTCCAGCCGCGAGCGCTCGAGCATGTTCAGGAAGTCCATGTTGCCGCCGACGTTGAGCTGGTAGGTGCGATCCAGCGTGACGCCGCGGTCCTCGAACAGCTTGGCCATCACGCGGTGGGTGATGGTGGCGCCGACCTGGCTCTTGATGTCGTCACCGACGATCGGCACACCGGCGTCCTCGAACTTCTTGGCCCACACCGGGTCCGAGGCGATGAACACGGGCAGCGCGTTGACGAATGCCACGCCGGCGTCGATCGCGCACTGGGCGTAGAACTTGTCGGCTTCTTCCGAACCCACGGGCAGGTAGGACACCAGCACGTCGACCTCGGCGTCCTTGAGCGCCTTGACCACGTCGACGGGTTCGGCGTCGGAGACCTCGATCGTGTCGGCGTAGTACTTGCCGATGCCGTCGAGGGTCGGGCCGCGCTGCACGACGATGTCGGTGGGTGGCACGTCCGCGATCTTGATCGTGTTGTTCTCCGACGCGAAGATCGCCTCGGACAGGTCGAAGCCGACCTTCTTGGCGTCCACGTCGAACGCGGCGACGAACTTCACGTCGCGCACGTGGTACTGGCCGAGCTTGACGTGCATCAGGCCGGGAACGCTGGCGTTCTCGTCGGCGTCCTTGTAGTACTGCACGCCCTGCACGAGCGAGGACGCGCAGTTCCCCACGCCGACGATCGCGACCCGGACGTCGTTGCTTGCGGTCATGACGACTTCTCCTCTTGTCCTACTTCACTGCTGTGTGATGGTGCTGGGCTGTGTGGGTGGTACGGGCTCAACTCTGTTCGGCGCGGCCCTGCGCCGATTTCTCCGCCGCGATCAACTCGTTGAGCCACTTGACTTCGCGTTCGCTCGACTCGAGCCCCAACTGGTGGAGCTGGCGGGTGTAGCGATCGAATGAGTTGCTCGCCCGCGCAATTGCTTCACGCAGACCTTCCCGACGCTCTTCCACCTGACGGCGGCGGCCTTCCAGGATTCGCATCCTGGCTTCGGCAGGCGTGCGGTTGAAGAAGGCGAGGTGCACGCCGAACCCGTCATCGGAAAAGTTCTGCGGTCCCGTGTCGGCGACCAGTTCGGTGAAGCGCTGCTTGCCCGCCTCGGTGAGCTGGTAGACGCGACGCGCGCGGCGCACCTTGAGGGTGCCTTCCGGCGCGGCGTCCTCGACGATCAGGCCGTCGGTCTGCATGCGGCGCAACGCCGGGTAGAGCGAACCGTAGGAGAACGCGCGGAACGCCCCCAGCAGGCCCGTCAACCTCTTGCGCAACTCGTAACCGTGCATCGGCGACTCTTGGAGCAGGCCGAGGATGGCGAGTTCGAGCATCCCGGCACCTCCTCCACGATTCAGCCGCTACGACGGTTCGACACCTCGCGCAATAGTATCGCGCCGATATATTGAGCGCCACAGGGAGGCGCCGGTGAACGCTGCGGGCGCAGACTCAGTCGTTGGCGTAGTTGATGTTCTTGACCGACAAATCGCCGTTGAGCTGCATGTATCCACTGTCCCCGAAGTTGGGGGTCACGTAGATGCTGATCTGGATGCTGTCGGGTGGCGCGGTCATGTCGCGGTTGGCCTCGATGTTGATGTAGGTGCTCTTCACCTCGGCCGGGTTGATACCCAGCGTTTCGGGAGCACCGCGAAGGATGCCGACCAGCTTGGGAATGTCGAACGCGCCCAGGTTCACGACGCGCTCGTCGGAACTGACGCTCGTCTCGCTGGGATCGCCCCATCCGCCTCGATAGGAGTAGTTGAGCACCCGGCGAGGTTCCGTGGGGTCGGGCCGCTCCAGCGAGGCGTAGTCGGGGTAGATAGTGGTCGAGTAGCCAGAGGTGTCGCCGAACTTCTGCTTCATCTGGGTGAACAGGCCGGTGAGTCCCCCGAGGGAGTGCAGCTGCCGGGGCGGCGTCAGCACCTGGGCGGGAATCCCGTCGTCTTTGGCGCCCGGGTCGGAGGTGAAGTTCAGCGGCGACGGCGTGTTGCCGTAGAGCCCCCACCCGACGGCGACGCCGAAGATCACCAGCACCGCTGCCATCGCGACGCGGATGCCTGCGCCGGCGGGCAGCGCCGGCAGCCGCCGCGGGGGTTTGCGCAGTTGGGTGGGCGCGTTCGCGGTCTGCAGGTCGGCCACGAGCTCCTGCAGTTCGCCCAGTGTGGCCGCGTTGGTCGCGGATTTCACCCGTTCTCCGTGTTCGGTCATCGACAGCTGGCCCTCGGCCAGGGCGGTGTCGAGGATCTGGCACGTGTCGGTGCGATCGCTGTCTTTGGCCCGCGTCCACGAGGTTCCGCGAGCTGAGCTGCCGGGCGCCACGTCGAGATCGTAGGAGTTGAGCTGCCGATCCCGCAGGCCAGCCACGAACCCGGCCGGGCCGGGTGCCCCGTCGCGCCTCCGTCGCTGCGGGGCCGACGTACTCTGGTCTCCGTGCGATTGCAGCGACAGGTGGTGGACTACGCCCTGAGGCGCAGGTCGCTGCTGGCCGAGGTCTATTCCGGGCGCACCGGTGTCTCGGAGGTCTGCGACGCGAACCCCTATCTGCTGCGCGCCGCGAAGTTCCACGGCAAGCAGAGTTCGGTGATGTGCCCGATCTGCCGCAAGGAGCAGTTGACGCTGGTGTCGTGGGTCTTCGGTGACCATCTCGGCGCCGTGTCGGGATCTGCTCGCACCGCTGAGGAGCTTGTTCTGCTGGCAACCCGTTACGACGAGTTCTCGGTCCACGTGGTGGAGGTGTGCCGGACGTGCAGTTGGAATCACCTGGTGAAGTCGTATGTGCTGGGTGCGATCCCGCCACCCAAGGGGTCCCGTCCGCGCCGCACGCAGACCGCGCGCAGCACCGCGCGGACGGCCAGTGAATAACCCGGGGCGCCCTGACCGTTCCGCCGACAGAGCCCGCGATGGGCGCCGACCGGCCGACGGCAGTGGCGTGCGACCTCAACCTCGACCCCGTCCCGGCGGAACTGCCCGCCGCGTCGACGGTGGCCCGGCGCATGCCGCGCGCCCGCATCCGGATGACCGGTCGACCACCGTGCTGCCGCCGGTGCGCCAGGAGCCGCCGCGCCATCTGAAGGATCCGATCGACGACGTCAAGCGTGCGCTCGACGGTCGCCCGCCCAAGCAGCCGCCCCCGCCGCCGCGCCGTCCGACCGGCGGCGGAGGACCAGGTGGAAGCGGGCCCTCGGGACGCAAGCCCGGATGGCGCGAGCAGATCAACTGGAAGTGGGTGCGCCGCGGCGTGATCGCCGCTGCGGCGGTGCTGATCGTGTTGCCGCTGCTGACGTTCGGTATGGCGTACATGATCGTCGACGTGCCCAAGCCCGGGGACATCCGCACCGCGCAGGTGTCGACGATCCTGGCCAGCGACGGTTCGGAGATCGCGAAGATCGTCCCGCCCGAGGGCAATCGGGTCGACGTGAACATCGATCAGATCCCGGTGCACGTGCGCGACGCGGTGATGGCCGCCGAGGACCGCGACTTCTACTCCAACCCCGGCTTCTCGTTCACCGGCTTCCTGCGCGCGTTCAAGAACAACATCTTCGGCGGGGACCTGCAGGGCGGCTCGACGATCACTCAGCAGTACGTCAAGAACGCTTTCGTCGGTGACGCCAGATCCGGCGTCGGCGGCTTGATCCGAAAAGCCAAGGAGCTGGTCATCTCGACGAAGATGACCAGTGAGTGGTCCAAAGACCAGGTGATGCAGTCGTACCTGAACATCATCTACTTCGGCCGCGGTGCGTACGGCGTGGCCGCGGCGTCGAAGGCGTACTTCAACAAGCCCGTCGAGCAGCTCACGGTCGCCGAGGGCGCACTGCTGGCCGCGCTGATCCAGCGTCCGTCAGCTCTCGACCCGGCCGTCGATCCCGAGGCCGCCACCGAACGCTGGAACTGGGTGCTGGACGGCATGGTGTCCATCGGCGCGCTGTCGGCCCAGGACCGCGCGACGCAGGTGTTCCCGCCGACGATCCCGCCCGATGCGGCGACCACGCAGAACCAGACGACCGGCCCCAACGGGCTGATCGAACGTCAGGTGACCAACGAGCTGATGGACATCTTCAACATCAGTGAGCAGCAGCTCAACACCGAGGGTCTGCAGGTCACGACGACGATCGATCCGAAGGCGCAGTCCGCCGCGGTGGACGCGGTCAACGAGTACATGGACGGGCAGGACCCCGACATGCGCACCGCGGTGGTGTCGATCGACCCGAAGACAGGCGGAGTGAAGGCCTACTACGGCGGGTCGGATGCCAACGGGTTCGACTTCGCCCAGGCGGGTCTGCCCACGGGTTCGTCGTTCAAGGTGTTCGCGTTGGTTGCCGCATTGCAGCAGGGGATCGGGCTCGGCTATCAGGTGGACAGCTCTCCGCTCACCGTCGACGGGATCAAGATCACCAACGTCGAGGGCGAGGGCTGCGGAACCTGCAACATCGCCGAGGCGCTGAAGCGGTCGCTGAACACCAGCTACTACCGGCTGATGCTGAAGCTCAAGAACGGCCCTCAGGACGTGGCGGACGCCGCGCACGCTGCCGGCATCGCCGAGAGCTTCCCCGGTGTCGACCACACACTGTCCGAGGACGGCAAGGGCGGCCCGCCGAACAACGGCATCGTGCTGGGTCAGTACCAGTCCCGGGTCATCGACATGGCGTCGGCGTACGCGACGATCGCCGCGTCCGGGGTCTATCACAAGCCTCATTTCGTGCAGAAGGTCGTCAACGCCGAGGGCACCGTGCTCTTCGACGCCAGCCAGGAGGACAACTCCGGTGAGCAGCGCATCGACAAGGCCGTGGCCGACAACGTGATCGCGGCCATGCAACCGATCGCCGCGTACTCCCGGGGACATGGGCTGGCGGGCGGGCGGCCCTCGGGCGCCAAGACCGGGACCAACCAGCTCGGTGACACGGGCGCCAATCGTGACGCATGGATGGTGGGGTACACGCCGTCGTTGTCCACCGCGGTGTGGGTCGGCACGGTGGACGGCACCAAGCCGCTCGAGAACAAGTGGGGCTCACCGGTGTACGGCTCGGGAATCCCGAGCGACATCTGGAAGGCCACGATGGACGGTGCGTTGGAGGGCACGGACAACGAGTCGTTCCCCAAGCCGGAGGAGATCGGCGGCTACGCGGGCGTACCTGCGCCCCCGCCCCCGCCGCCGACGACGGTTGCACCGCCGTCCAACACGGTGATCCAGCCGACGCTGGAGATCGCTCCCGGCATCACGATCCCGTGGGGGCCGCCGACGACCGTGCCTGCGTCCCCCGGTCCCGCGCCGGAAGGAGCTCCGCCCGGTCCTGAAGGGGTGCCCGGCGCGCCGCAGCCGCCCGGTGCTCCGGTTCCGGTGGCTCCCGGCGCACCTCCGCCGCCTCCGTGACGTCGCCGGGTCCGTCGGCGGGCGCCGAATCGCCGGCCCCGCTCGCAGACGATCTCCGGAGTCTCGACGACCGCGACTTCCCCAGCCGCACAGACACACTCGGGGCCGCCCTGTCTGGCACCGTCGGCGGTCCCGTCGGCAGACACGCGCTGATCGGCCGCACACGATTCCTGACTCCGCTGCGCGTGATGCTGCTGATCGCACTGGTGTTGCTGGCGCTGGGCTACTCCACCAAGGCGGCGTGCCTTCAGACGACCGGCACCGGCACCGCCGATCAACGGGTCGGCAACTGGGCCAACAACCGGGCCTACTACGAGCTCTGCTACTCCGACACCGTGCCGCTCTACACGGCCGAGCTGCTCAATCTCGGGAAGTTCCCGTACAAGTCGAGCTGGTTGGAGACCGACGAGAAGGGCATGCCTCGGGTCGCCTACGACGGCACACCCGCGGTCCGCTACATGGAGTATCCGGTGCTGACGGGCATCTACCAGTACCTGTCGATGTCGCTGGCCAAGACGTACACGGCGCTGACCAAGCTGACGTCGGTGCCGATCATCGCCGAGGTGGTGATGTTCTTCAACATCTCGGCTTTCGGGCTGGCGCTGGCTTGGCTCGTGACCGTCTGGGCGACAGCGCTTCTCGCGGGTGCGCGCCGCATCTGGGATGCCGCCCTGGTCGCTGCCTCGCCGATCGTGATCTTCCAGATCTTCACCAACTTCGACGCGCTCGCGACGGCGTGCGCTGCCGGGGCGCTCCTGGCGTGGTCGCGTCGGCGCCCCGCTCTGGCCGGGGTTGTCATCGGTCTGGGCGTGGCCGCCAAGCTCTATCCGTTGCTGCTACTGATCCCGTTGGTGCTGTTGGCTGTTCGCACCTCGCGATTGCGGGAGGTGGGCAAGACGGCGCTCGCGGCGGGCGCGACGTGGCTGGTGGTCAACCTGCCGATCATGCTGCTGTTCCCGCGCGGCTGGTCGGAATTCTTCCGGCTGAACACCCGTCGTGGTGACGACATGGATTCGCTCTACAACGTCGTGAAATCGTTCACCGGGTGGCAGGGTTTCGACCCCGATCTCGGGTTCTGGGAACCACCGACGGTGCTCAACACGGTCACCGCCGCGCTGTTCGTCGGGTGCTGCATCGCCATCGGCTACATCACGCTGACCGCCGCGCGCCGGCCGCGGATCGCGCAGATCGCGTTACTGGTGGTGGCGGCGTTCCTGTTGACCAACAAGGTGTGGAGCCCCCAGTTCTCTCTGTGGCTCGTTCCGTTGGCGGTGCTGGCGCTGCCTCATCGGCGCGTGCTGCTGGCGTGGATGACGATCGACATGTTGGTCTGGGTCCCACGCATGCTCTATCTGTACGGCGAGCAGAACAAGGGCCTGCCCGAGCAATGGTTCACCGCCACCGTGTTGCTCCGCGATGTCGCAGTGATCACGTTGTGCGCGTTGATCGTTCGGCAGATCTACCGGCCCGAGCTCGACCTGGTTCGCGCGCACGGCGTCGATGACCCGGCCGGTGGCCCGTTCGATCAGGCTCCCGACGCGTACCCGCCGTGGGTGCCGGACTGGTTACGGCCGCGCGGTCACATGCGCGCCCAGCGTGCGAGCGCGAAGCTGTACAGCCCGTAGGACGCGAAACCGAGGGCGGCGAACAGCAGCAGCGCGTCGCCGGAGGTGGCCGACCCGAGCGCCTGGACCGCGGCGTCGAGGCCGGCGGCTTTGGCCGGGTCGGCTCGGACGGCGGCGACGATGACCAGCACTCCGGCCAACGCATACACCGCGCCCTCGGCGACGTAGCCGTATGTGCCGAGCACGATCACGACGCGTCCGCCGGAGGTGGTCAGGTCGTCGACGAAGCGCCGGGACGCGCCCTTGTAGGCGTAGTAGCCGCCGATGACGACGATCACCGTCCCCACGACGACGAGCAGGGCACGACCCGAAAAGGTTTGCATCAGTTGAGCACTCGCGCCGGAGTTCTGCTCGCTGCTGGGTTCGCGACTGCCGACCGCGAACCGCACGCAGGTGTAGCCGACGCTGCTGTAGACGCAGAGCAGACCGAGGGCTTTGAGCCGATTGCCGAGGCTCGCGTCGCTGGGGTCGCGGCCGTGTTCGGCCGGATGCAGTCCGAGGAGCGCTTCGGTGAGCCGCCACGCAGCCAGCGGCACCAGCGCCGCGGCGATCGCCCACAGGATCAGCACCCCGTCGGTGGCGGCGGCCAGTGTCGCCATCGCGCCGGACGGATCGGCGTGGCCGCCGCGGCCCAGCGCGATACGAACGATCACGTAGGCGATCAGGAAGTGCAGCAGTCCGCTGGCGACGAAGCCGGCGCGCACCGTTTTGCGAACACCGCCGTGCGCCAGAATCCGGTCGACGATCTGCGGCCGGGACATCACCGCGCTCTACCCGTCACCCGGTGGATCGAAACCGGGGTGTTTCCCGGTGCCACCTGGTGGTTATATTCACTAAGCATCTGTATGCAGTCTGCAGGCTGGAGTCGTCTCATGAGTTTCCTCAGCAAGAGCGCCGCCGCGCTCATCGTGGGCGGGTTCGCCGCCGGCGCGCTCGGGTTCGGCGCCGCGACGTCGGTCGCCCAACCGCCGCCCCCTCCGCCCGGTCCGGCCGAGTTCCCCCCGAACCCGCCGGGTGAGCCGGTGCCGAACTGGGCGCCGCGCAAACCCGCCGAGATGTGGAACGGCGAGCCGGTGGTGTGGACGTCGATGTGGGGCGGCCGGTGGGGTGTGTGGAAGCACGGCCAGTTCATCACGCTGTCGTCGAACCCCGTCACCAACGGCGGTTGACGATCGGACTGCACAGCTTCCTAGCTGCGCTATATAGTTGGCCCACGGCGGGTGGTGTGCGCCGGTATTCGACGAGGTAGGAGCGATCATGAGCGGAATGGCGAGTCGAGTGCTGCGGACCGTCCTGGCAACGGCCGCGGCCGCCGGTGCGCTGGTGAGCGCCACGGGCACCGCTCAGGCGGACTCGACGGATGACTATCCGATCCCGCACCGCATCATCGTCACCACCTGCGATGTCGAGCAGTACATGGCTGCTGCGCGCGACACCAGCCCGGTGTACTTCGAGCGGTACATGATCGACCGGAGCAACCGGCCCGCCGACGTCCAGCAGCAGGCCTTCGACCGCATCCACTGGTTCTTCTCTCTCGACCCGGTCGCACGGCGTCAGTACTCCGAGGACACCGCCACCAACGTCTACTACGAGAACGTGGCCACCCACTGGGGCAACTGGGCCAAGCTGTTCTTCAACAACAAGGGTGTCGTGGCGCACGCCACCGACGTCTGCATGAACTACCCCAAGGGCGACATGTCGGTCTGGGATTGGCCGGTTCAGCGGTAGCGATTTCGCAGGTCCACCTCTGGTCCTATACCCTGGGCAGGTTGCCGACGCAGGCGACCCTCCTGCCACGGACACGCCGTGGCCGATCAGACCAGAGGAGGTGATGGGTTCCCTATGCGTCCATACGAAATCATGGTCATCCTCGACCCCACACTCGACGAGCGCACCGTTGCTCCGTCGTTGGAGACGTTCCTGAACGTCATCCGCAAAGACGGTGGCAGCGTCGACAAGGTCGACATCTGGGGCCGGCGCCGGCTGGCTTACGAGATCGCCAAGCATGGCGAAGGCATCTACGCGGTGGTCGACGTCAAGGCCGAGCCCGCGACGGTGTCCGAGCTCGACCGTCAGCTCAACCTGAACGAGTCCGTGCTCCGGACCAAGGTGATGCGGACCGACAAGCACTAAAGAGTGCCGATCGTCGGAGCCGCTGCGTAGGCTCGCGCCCAACGTCCGCTCACCTAGGAGGAACTCGTGGCTGGTGACACCACCATCACCGTCGTCGGAAACCTGACCGCCGATCCGGAACTGCGTTTCACGCCGTCCGGTGCCGCGGTGGCCAACTTCACCGTTGCGTCCACCCCGCGCATCTACGACCGGCAGAGCGGGGAGTGGAAAGACGGCGAAGCGCTGTTCCTGCGGTGCAACATCTGGCGTGAGGCCGCCGAGAACGTGGCCGAGAGCCTGACCCGTGGTTCGCGCGTCATCGTGACGGGGCGGCTCAAGCAGCGCTCGTTCGAGACGCGCGAGGGCGAGAAGCGCACGGTGGTCGAGGTCGAGGTCGACGAGATCGGGCCGTCACTGCGCTACGCGACCGCGAAGGTGAACAAGGCAAGTCGAAGTGGCGGCGGCGGAGGCGGTTTCGGCGGCGGCGGTTCGTCGCGCGGCTCGGAGCAGCCCAGGTCGGGGGCGCAGGACGATCCATGGGGCAGCGCGCCCGCATCGGGGTCGTTCGGCGGCGCCGACGACGAACCGCCCTTCTGAGACAATGCAAACGAAGTGATTTCAAGAAAGAGTTAGACACATGGCCAAGTCCTCCACCAAGAGGCGTCCGGCTCCGGAAAAGCCGGTCAAGACACGCAAGTGCGTGTTCTGCTCGAAGAAGGGGCAGAACATCGACTACAAGGACACTGCGCTGCTGCGCACCTACATCAGCGAGCGCGGCAAGATCCGTGCCCGCCGGGTGACCGGCAATTGCGTTCAGCACCAACGCGATATCGCGATCGCGGTGAAGAACGCCCGCGAGGTCGCGCTGCTGCCGTTCAGCTCGTCGACGCGATAAGGACGCATGAGATGAAACTGATTCTGACTGCCGAGGTCGAGCACCTCGGAACGGCCGGCGACGCGGTCGAGGTGAAAGACGGCTACGGACGCAACTACCTGCTGCCCCGTGGACTGGCGATCGTGGCCACCCGTGGCGCGCAGCGTCAGGCCGAGGACATCCGGCGCGCCCAGGAGCTCAAGAGCGTCAAGAGCCTGGAGCATGCCAACGAGCTGAAGACCGCTCTCGAGGCTCTGAACGGCGTGGAGCTCTCGGTGAAGACCGCCGGGGACTCGGGCAAGCTGTTCGGCTCGGTCACCGCCGCCGATGTGGTCGCCGCGATCAAGAAGGCCGGCGGTCCGAACCTGGACAAGCGGACTGTGCAGCTGCCGAAGGCTCACATCAAGAGCGTCGGCACCCATGCCGTCACGATCCGGTTGCACCACGATGTGGCCGCCACCGTGTCGCTGAACGTCGTCGCCAGCTAGTCACTGACGAAGCAACGGCCGGGTGAGGACCGCGAGGTCCGCACCCGGCCGTTGTCGTGCTCGTGGCGAACTGTTCCGGCGAAACTCTTCCCAGCGAACATAACCCGGTGTTAACCTGCGCGGCCCCCGATCGAAACGCAACACGCCCGGAAAGGCAACCCTGCTCGACACGCCGAACGATTTACCATCCACAGTGTCGATGGCGCACCAACAGGCGCTCAACTGCGAAGACTGTCCAGATCACAGTGTTGATCCACAGGTTGTCCCCAACACGTCAACATGACTGACCAGACCTATCCACACGCCATCCCCAGGTCTGTCAACAAGGGGTGGTTGCGTCTTCCGCAGCAACGTCTAGCGTTGGCCGTCGCGGACAGGTGAGCGGGCGCCGCGAGGGCAGTGTCGGTACACCGGCTTACAGTCTCATCGAACGTCCGTTCGACACCGATTGGGGAGGGGTGAGGGCACCGCGTGGCTGTCGTCGATGACTTGGGCCGGCCGGATGAGCATGCGGCGATGGAGCCGCCTCCGAACGAGGATTTCGGGCGGCAGCCTCCGCAGGATCTGGCCGCCGAACAGGCCGTGCTGGGCGGCATGCTCCTGAGCAAAGACGCGATCGCCGACGTCCTGGAGCGGCTGCGCCCCGGGGACTTCTACAAGCCCGCCAATCAACTCGTCTACGACGCGGTGCTGGATCTGTACGGCCGCGGGGAGCCCGCTGACGCGGTCACTGTGGCTGCAGAACTGGATCGCAAGGGGTTGTTGCGCCGGGTCGGTGGCGCGCCCTATCTCCATACGCTCATCTCGACGGTGCCGACGGCGGCCAACGCCGGGTTCTACGCCGAGATCGTGGCGGAGAAGTCACTGCTGCGTCGGCTCGTGGAGGCGGGCACCCGGGTGGTGCAGTACGGCTATGCGGGCGCTGAGGGTGCGGACGTCAACGAGATCGTGGACCGGGCGCAGGCCGAGATCTACGACGTCACCGAGCGGCGAGCCACCGAGGACTTCGTCCCGCTCGAAGAGCTGCTGCAGCCGACGATGGACGAGATCGACGCGATCGCGTCGCAGGGCGGGATCTCCAAGGGTGTGCCGACGGGCTTCACCGAGCTCGACGAGCTGACCAACGGGCTGCATCCCGGGCAGATGATCGTCGTCGCGGCGCGTCCCGGTATGGGGAAGGCGCTGGCGCTGGACACCCCTCTGCCGACGCCGACCGGGTGGACGACGATGGATGAGGTCGCCGTCGGCGACGAGCTGATCGGGCCGGACGGGCTGCCGACGCGAGTGGTCGCGGCCACCGAGGTGATGACCGAGCGGCCGTGTTTCGAGGTCGAGTTCTCCGATGGCACAGTGATCGTCGCCGATGCGGAGCATCAGTGGCTGACGGCGGGCGCGATCCGGACCACACGGCAGATCGCCGCGACGGTTCAGTCCGGCCACACGGTGACCAACACCGCGGCGATCCAGCTGGCGGACGCAGAACTTTTGGTACCGCCGTACACGTTGGGTGCTTCGCTCGGCGCCTCGACATCCGATCCGGAGATCCAGATGTGGGTCGAGGGAGAGGCGGGCACATCCGGGGCGGTCGTTCGGGATCGCATCCCGGTGCAGTACCTGCATGCGTCGGAGGCCCAGCGGCGGGCTCTGCTGGCGGGATTGGTCGATGCCTCCGGATCTGTAGCAGATGATGGATCGATCGAACTCGCGCTGTCTGACGAGCGACTGGAGCGCGATGTCGCAGAACTGGTCGTGTCGCTGGGGTATCTCTGCGAACACCGCGCTGCGGTGTCGCTGCGAATCATTGCCGGCGACAGCGTGTTCCGTGTGCACCGCAAGGAAATGCTGCACAAGGAGCGGCGGGGGACGTGCAGTGCGGCACGCGCGATCGTCGACGTCCGACCGGTGCCGAGCGTGCCGGTGCGGTGCGTCGAGGTCGACAACGCCAGTCACATGTATTTGGCGAGCCGCTCGATGATCCCGACGCACAATTCGACCTTGGGCCTGGATTTCATGCGGTCGTGCTCGATCAAGCACCACCTGCCGAGCATCGTGTTCTCGCTGGAGATGAGCAAGACCGAGATCGTCATGCGCCTGCTGTCGGCGGAGGCGCGAATCAAGCTGGCCGATATGCGATCCGGGCGGATGAGTGACGACGACTGGACAAAACTGGCGCGGCGCATGAGCGAGATCAGCGAGGCGCCGCTCTACATCGACGACTCGCCGAACCTGACGATGATGGAGATCCGCGCGAAGGCACGGCGGCTGAAGCAGAAAGCGGATCTGCGGCTCGTCGTGATCGACTATCTGCAGCTGATGACATCGGGCAAGAAGGTCGAGTCGCGTCAGCAGGAGGTGTCCGAGTTCTCGCGGCAGATCAAGCTCTTGGCCAAGGAGCTGGAAGTGCCGGTGGTGGCGATGAGCCAGTTGAACCGTGGTCCGGAGCAGCGCACGGACAAGAAGCCGCAGTTGTCGGATCTTCGTGAGTCGGGTTCGATCGAGCAGGACGCGGATATGGTTGTGCTGCTTCACCGTCCGGATGCGTTCGAGAGCGACGATCCGCGTGGCGGCGAGGCCGACTTGATCATCGCCAAGCACCGCGCCGGCCCGACGAAGACAGTCACGGTGGCGCACCAGCTGCACCTCTCGCGGTTCGCCAACATGGCCAAGCAATAACAGCGGCTGTGACTTCTCATATCTCATGACCAAATCCCATCTGAAATGACCACCGAATGACCAATTGGTCACCGAGAGTGAGAAAAATTGGAATCGCCCCACGGCTCAATCGGCTTGCGGAATGATCCAATTGTCAGGACTCGACGTGAGCCCGGCTCACCGATCACCATCGGGCACGATTCGCGTGTCGATCCGCATTCGCCGATTCGTCAGTGGCAGCTGGCCTACGCTAGCCGCCAGGACAGCAAACCCGAAGGGAGCAGTATGGCGAAGGTCAACGGCGACCGCACGTCAGGCCCCGTTCGACTGAACACGCATGCCAACGGATCTTCACCCGTGAGACCGGTGACAGCGCGATGCGCGTAACCCGCATAACAGTCCGCAACTTCCGCAACCTCGCCGACGTCGACATCCGCCTGCAGCCAGGCGCAGTCATCGTCGGAGAGAACAGAGCCGGCAAGACCAACCTCATCTACGCCCTGCGACTGGTGCTCGACACCAACTTGGCCTACGCCGACCGTCAGCTCGGACCCGAAGACTTCTGGGACGGGCTGTCCGACGGCACAGAGGACTGGGACCCGATGACCGCCGGCGAGATCATCGATATCGCCGTCGAACTAGAGGATTTCGAGAACGACTCGCGACTGGTGGCCGCATTGGCCGACGCGTTGCTCACCGAGGATCCACTTCGTGCGAGGCTGACCTACCGCTTCGGCCCAGTCGACACCGGCGACGAGGTACCGGACACACTTCGATATGAGGGCCGTGTGTTCGGTGGCACCAACGAGGAGTTGATCATCTCCTCAGCGTTGCGGCGCTACGTCCACCTCGAAACGCTCGGCGCGCTGCGAGACGTCGAAGCTGACATCCGCAGCTGGCGCCGTTCCCCGCTGCGGAATCTGCTCAAAGCAGCCTCCCGCGCGCTCGGAGAAGAGGACCTCGGCGCCGTTCGTGGCGCGATGAAGTCGGCGAACGCCAAGATCAACGCCCTGCCGCCTATCACCCAACTCGGCCAATCAATCTCAGCGCGGCTACTGGACATGGTCGGGCAGGCGCAGGCGATGGACACCGAACTGGCTGCCACGCCGGATGATCCACTACGGATCATCCGCAACATGCGCCTATTCGTCGAAGGTGACGCTCACCGCGCATTGGCCACCGCCAGCGTCGGCACACTCAACGTTCTCTACCTGGCACTGCTGGAACTCGGGCTCGAACACCGATTGAGCGAATCGGACATCGCCCACATCATCATCGCCATCGAAGAACCGGAAGCCCACCTGCATCCGCACCTGCAGAGGCTGGTGTTCCGACGCCTGCTCGCCAGCGCAGACCAATCCCACACCGTCGCTGTCACAACCCAGTCGCCCCACATCGCCAGCGTCGCCGACCCACGCAGCCTAGTGGTACTGCGCACCGCCGACGGTGCCACCACAGCCAAAGCAGCCCGTGATGCGGAGCTGACCGACCCCGAGTGGGCCGACATGGGCCGCTACCTGGACGCCACGCGCGCAGAACTGGTGTTCGCCCGCTCGGTGCTGCTGGTCGAAGGTTTCGGCGAGGAGGTCCTCGTGCCCGCCATGGCCCGCGCGATGTCATTGGATCTCGACAAACTGGGCATCTCGGTGTGCGCTATTCACGGCACACACTTCTCGTCCTACGTATCGTTTTGCCAGGCCCTAGGCATACGTTGGGCGGTGATCACCGACGGCGACACCACGAAGGACGCCGAGCCTGGCCAGGCGCGCGCCCAGGCGATACTCGCTCAACTCGGTGTCGAGGGGTCTCCTGCCGATCACGGCATCTTCGTCGGCACAACCACATTCGAGTACGACATGCTCGATGCCGAGGGCAGCGACAACCGACAAACCTGCTACGACACCTTGAGTGACCTGTGCGCAGCCCGGTCGCGTTCGGTGATCGAGGCGTGGGCGCAGCAAGCACCGGACTACGCCTCGTTCATCGCGATGATCAAGAACGCCGGCGGCAAGGGCCGCTACGCCCAACGCCTGGCGCTCACCGCAGTCCAACCCCCGCAGTACGTGGCCGACGCGCTCGCCTACCTGGCGACGCCGTCGTGACGGCGCTGAGCGCCTCGGTGCGCGAACTGGCCACCAACCCCGACCAGTGGGCCGCGCTGGGCACCGAAGGACACTGCATCGTGTTGGCCCCACCCGGGAGCGGCAAGACCAAGTTGTTGGCCACCCGGATCGCCTGCGACCTGGTCAACAAGATTCCCGAACCGCACGGCGCGGCCTGCGTGACACTGACCAACCCGGCCGCCGACGAACTGCGCGACCGCATCGCCGCACTGGGAGTGCCGTCTCGTCCCGCGCTGTTCATCGGAACCGTTCACAGCTTCGTGTTGACACGTGTCGTGATCCCCTTCGCGGCGCTCGTCGGCCGACCCGAACTCGCTCACGTCTCGATCGCCGGCGCCGCCGACCAAACGCGAGCCTTCCAGATCGCCATGGACGGCGCCAGAATCGACCGCTGGGATCGCCGCAATGTCCCCTCAACGGTGAACTATCACCGGCGACGATTTTCGACGGCTGAAGAGTGGGCACGATCAGGGGACCAGATCCGGGACGTGGCTCGGCGATATCTCGCCGACCTGCATGGGCGCGGACTGATCGACTTCGATGAACTCATCGAGATCGGCGTCCATATGGTCGAGCGCCATCAGCAGATCCGCCGGGTACTCAACGCCCGCCATCCTCACATCTACATCGATGAATACCAAGACCTCGCCCCCGGACTGGACAGGCTAGTCAAAGCGCTGTGCTTCGACTACATCACCGGTTCAGAGCTCTTCGCCGTCGGCGATCCCGACCAAGCGATCTTGGCATTCACCGGCACCCGGCCCGAACTGCTCACCGAACTGGCAGCTAGACCCGATGTCAACCCTGTGCACCTGCAACGCAACTATCGCTGCGGCCAAGAGATCATCCGC
Organism: Mycolicibacterium sp. 018/SC-01/001; assembly: GCF_007096635.1. Taxonomy (GTDB): domain Bacteria; phylum Actinomycetota; class Actinomycetes; order Mycobacteriales; family Mycobacteriaceae; genus Mycobacterium. The sequence continues at coordinate 555,735 of NZ_VKAA01000001.1, read as the reverse complement.
ATCGCACAGTTCGTCAAACACGGCAAAGCCGAGGTCATCGCCGACCGAGCCGGCGGAGCCGTCACCGAGCGATACTGCCCCGGCGGTTTCGCCGAACAATGCGCCGCTACCGTCCAACGGATCGCTGAAGATCAACAACGCGGCATCCCACTGCATGACATCGCCGTCATCTGCCCCGCCAACGACCAGTGCGAAACCGTCACCGACATCCTGCGCGATCGCGGCATACCCGCCTTCTTCCGCAACACCAGTGACTACCGGACGACCGCGGCGACCGCCCTCGTCGAAGGCTGTGCAGCCTGGGCCTGCCGCGGCCGCGAGCGCAGCGGATACCGTCTGGGAGCCCTTCTGCGGCAATGGCGCTCACTGCATGGACACGGATGGCGCCGCGAACGCGACGCCGACCTGACCGCCTTGCTCCTAAGTTGGGGTGCGCGGGGCACCGAGCCCGCCCGGGCCTTCTTGGCCGACCTGCTCGCCGCAGGGCTGGACGTCGCGCTACGACGCACGGCGCGCGCAGACGACGCGCTGAACATCACTGCGATGACCACCGCATTGACCGATGGACGCCTTGCCGACTTATCGGTTGAGGATCTCGCGGACCGAGCACTACAGACCGACCGCGTAGAGGTCACCACGATGACCTCCAGCAAGGGCCTGGAGTTCGACATCGTCATCCTCCTTGGTCTCGACCAAGGTCGCATGCCGTTCTTCAAATCGCTGACCAATCCAGAAGAACTAGCCGAGGACCGCAGAAAGTTCTACGTATCGCTCACCCGAGCCCGAGACGAAGTCCACATTTACTACTCCGGCTTTGTCGAATGGTCGACCGGAACAATAAAGCAAGCCGGCCCCAGCATGTTCCTATACGAAATCGGCTTGCTTACTGACGAATAGATTTTCAGTCTGGTGCGGAGAACGTGCCCGTCCGCTACCCGCATTGGGCCGACCTTCTGTCGTTATACGCCCAGGGCATCCGCGAGCAGCCCAACGAGTCGCTCTGTCGATGCTGCGTGAGGTGTTCATCGGCCGCGAGGGCGCCGGCGGTGACACCCGACTTAGGACATTTTGCGGCGTTGCCGCTCTGTGTGGGGCGTTGAACTCGGGGTTTGTTCGGCGTCAGGTCGGAATTTGCACACTAAACCTGGGACTCTACGGTGCTGTGGTGGCCTATGTGCGCACCGTGAAGACCGCCTCACGCGCGACCGCAATGCAGATGCCGCGCGACTGCCGGCCGTCGAATGCAGCAAGACTGGCCGAAGAGATCGACAGCTCTGCTGCGATGTGAAATCTGCGGCCATTCTGGCGGACAGGGGACTGATTTATCGCGATGGCGCGTTTTTGTCAGACCTCGCCACCATGATGTTGAGCAGGGGTTGGCTGAAGAGGGGGCCAGATGGTGACTTCGACACTGCAGGAACTGTTTGTTCAGAACGACGCACTGCAGAGATCGCGTGCTGTGCGACTGCTGGCGGCGAAGAACCTGGCGCCGTACATCACGCTGATGGAACGCCACCTCGACCACAGCATCAAGGTTGTTGAGTCAGAACTGGTCGCCCGCCTCGGGCAGGACATGGCCGGCGTCGGGCTCGGCGATACTCCACCACTGGTCTTGATCAAGAGTTGGGCCAGCGACGGCTGGCTCAACCGAGTGTCCGACGGAGCCGGCACCGACGCGCAGAACGTGTGCTCGCTGACCGAGGACGCGCGCAGTGCACTGGCCTTCCTTCGCCGGCTGCGCCGGGAGGACACCGTGGCCACTGGCGGATCGATCATGGCCATCGAAGCCGGGCTCAAACGTGTAGCGGGACAACTCGATAACGACCCGCAACGAATCAAGGACGAGATCGAGGCGCAGATAGCGCACCTGTATGAGCAGCTTGACGAGCTGGCTGATGGCCGCCGCCCAGAACCCGATCTGGTCAACCTTGAGGACGAGGCCAGGGTGATCGCCTTCCAGATGGAGCAGGTGATCTCCGACATCGTCCGCTATGGCAGCCGGCAGAACGAGATCACCACCGGGCTGATCGACACCGACGATTCGGATACGGGCTTCCGCGAGCAAAGCCACCAGTTGTTCACCGGGTACGGGGAACTGTTCGGCTCCCGGGAGAAAGCCTCCTACGCCGAGTTCACCCGGCTGGTCCAGGACCCCGACAAGCGGGCCCGGTTGCGCGGGGACATCGCCGTGGTGGTCGACCAACTCCCCGATCTTGACAGCGGCCTGCGCCAGGTGATGACGGACTTTTTCCGGCTGGTCTCGGCGCAGATCGCCGAAGTATCGCGTATCGAGCAGCGGTGCGCCCTGCGGATCAAGCGATTCTTCGCTGCCGGTACCGCAGAGCAGGCGCGCGGTGTCGCGCGCCAACTCAACGAGGCCATTCTGAGTGGGCATGCCCTGCTGCGAAAATCGGTGGTGGACTCGCCGATCGCGGTGCAGCTGCCCGTGGGCTGGTCGGCGGTGTCCTCGATCGGGGCCTCAACGTTCGACATCAAAGACTTGCGGCCGCCGAAGGCGGCGGCAGAAGCCCCGTCGGTGGTGGATGTGAGCCAGTTCGCGGCGCTGGCGACCCGGGTGGATATGGCGGAGCTGGCGCGCCTGGTGAACGCCGCAGTGGCTGTCGCCCCGGTAACGCTTGCGGAGATGATAGGGATGGTCGATACCCCCTACCTCGGTGATGTTGTCGTGCTTTGGGCGATGGCCCGAAAACAGGACCGCAGCGAGGACGCTCCCGGGGTCCGGGTGCGATTCAAGTCGATCGACGGCCGCGACCGGGCGGTGTCGGTGCCGGCGCTGATGTTCACCGAACCTGTTGCGGCGCCTGAAGATGTCGAACCATGACCCTCATGGACGGCTTCGGCTTCGACGACCTGCCGGAGGTCGACCTCACCGCGCCGGCGGCGACACCCGGGATGCGGGCGCCGCGATTCGACGAGGACACCAGCGAGTTGCCCGACAAAGCATGCTGGGCGCTGCAGAACCTGTTCACGCGCCGGTACCTGACCAAGGAAGCCAACCGCGAACCATGGGCGTGGATGATGGAGCACCGCAAGGTCATCGCCTCACGAGTCTCCGAATTGGACCTGCGGCTGCGGATCGTGGAGGACCTGGAAGTGGCATACCTAGAACCAGTATTGATGGACAACCCCGCCCCCTACAGCCGCAAGGTGCTCCACCGCAAGCCACTGGGCACCTACGCCTCGATCATCACGCTGCACCTGGCCAAGATCGCCCGCACCTCACACGACGAGCACGTCTTGATCAGCCGTGACGACATCCACGAACTGTTCGCCAATGTCAGCCACAGCGTGGACCGGGACCACGCCATGATGGGCACCCGCATCGACGAAGCGATCAGACGCCTAGTCAAAGCAGACATGCTGATACCCAGCCGCGGCGACGAACACAGCTACATCATCAGCCCCATCGTCCTGGCAATCATGTCCGCCCAAATGATCGAAGCGCTACAGCGCGCCTACGAACAGCTGCTGCACGACGACACCGACACCGACGGCGATGTCGACGAGGCGCCCACGCTCGACGCCGAGCAGGACTCCGAGGACAGCGATGACGACCAATAAGGGTGAAGGCAGACAGTTTTGGCTCTCCCGCCTACAGATCATCAACTGGGGCGTCTTCGACGGATACCACAGCATGACGTTCACCCGGCACGGCACACTGATCACCGGCCAATCCGGAACCGGCAAATCATCCCTTCTGGACGCCATTTCACTGGCGTTCCTGTCCTCGGCCCGCCGAAACTTCAACGCCTCCAGCGACACCACCGCCGCCGGATCCGGCCTCGGCAAGCGCACCGTGGACAAATACGTGCGCGGACTGTGGGGGGAGCTAAAAGCCCCGGGGGAGCGCGCCAAGCAGATGTACCTGCGCGGCGAGGGTTCCGCCTGGTCCGCCATCGCCATCACCTACAGCGGCACCGACGGCTCCACCGTGACTGGGCTGGTCCTCAAATGGCTTGCAGCAGGCGCGGACACGGACTCATCGAGCCGCTGGTTTCTCATCCACGAGGCCCCCCACATTCATGCTTTGTGCAACACCTGGGCCGCGCGCAACTATTCGTCGGCCGTTTTCGAAGGCGCCGGATGGAAACCGTTCAGACACGAACGCCCCTATCTCGACCAGCTGTACACCATCATCGGTATCCAGGGATCAGCGGCCGCCCAGCAGCTGCTCGGCAAAGCGAAATCCCTCAAAAGCGTTGGCGGCCTGGAGCAATTCGTCCGCGAATACATGCTCGATGAACCCGAATCACTCACCGGTGTGGCCGATGCACTCGGCCAGATCACCCCGCTGGTCGAAGCCCGCAACGCTCTGGCGGTAGTGACCCGGCAGCGCAGCACTCTGGGAGACATCGAACAGATACAACTCACCTACGTCAGCGAGTCCGCCCAGCTGGCTGCAGTCGACATCGTCGACCAGCCGATGGTGCGGGCGTGGGTCGATCACCAGCGCCGCGACCGTGCCCGCCCGGAAATTGAACGCCTCACCGATGAAATCAACCGCCTCGGCACCGAGCGCGACACCCTAACCACAGAGCAGGACGAACTCACCGGCAAACGCGACGAACTCATCGCGCGAATCAACCAGGTAGACAAAGACTTAGCGCCCCTCAAAACGGATATCGCCCGCGCCAAAAAGGTGTCCGAACAGACTAATGCCCTGCGCGCGCGCTACGACACCCTGCTGGACGAACTCGGCTACTCCGAGCTGCAGGTGGACAACGCCGCGGACTTTGAGACCATGCGGACCGACAGCCAGACCGAAATCACCAGGATCGACACCGAGCTGACCGCCGGGCGGGATGCCTACCACCGTGCCGCGGGCGTGTTATCGACTGCGCGCGAACGGCTTACCGCGGTGACCGAAGAACTCACCGCCGCAGAGCGGGCCACCACCTCGGTACCGCTGGACGAAGACCGCATGCGAGCGATGATCATCGCCGACCTCGGAGTGGCGGCCAAGCACCTGCCCTACGTGTGCGAACTGCTTGACCTGCGGCCGGGGCAGGAGCGCTGGCGCAAAGCGGTGGAGAAAGTGTTGCGGTCCACCGGACTATGCCTGCTGGTCCCAGACCGCTTCCATCAACGAGTCCTGCAATTCGTCAACGCCCACCACATGGGCGGACTGCTGCAGATCGAGCGTGTCAGCGCCGACACCCCAGCCCGCACACCCGATCCCGGGTCGCTGGCCGAATGCCTCAAACTCAGCGACCCCCGACACGAATGCGTCACCACCGCATACAACCTGATTGCCCGCGCCGGTAACTATATCCGCGTCGACAAGACCGAGGATTTCAGCCGGCACCGACGAGCCGTCACCGACCAAGGCCTACGCCAGGAAAACGAACGCCGCGCCGTCAAAGACGACCGCCGCGAACTACGGCTGTCCGAGTACATCTTCCGCGGCAACCCCGAAGAAAAACGGGCGGCCCTGCGCGCCGAACGCCAACAGGCCCTCGCCGCCCTGAACGCCGCCACCGAGGCGATGACAGCCAAGGACACTGACCGCGACCGACTGAACACCGAGGCGCGTCGCTGGAGCGCGCTCTACAACGACTTCGCGCAGTGGCGCCTGATCGATACCGACGCCGCCGACGCCGAAGTCCAACGGCTCGAAGACCAACTCGCCACACTGATGCAGCAGAACCCGAACCTGAAAGCACTGGAGTCCCAAGCCGAGGACTACCGCAAGCAGGCCAACCACTGCGGCGCCCGCATCGGCGTCCTCGACAACCAGATCAACACCCACGACGAACGCCGCACCGCATTGCTGCGCCTGCTCGAACACGCCAAACCCGCTGAACTGGGTGCGCATTCGCGGGCCTGCATCGAAACCTATGTCCAGCAGGTACCGCTGACCCTCGACGTTCTCGCACCAGAGCCCTATCGCCACGAACTGTGGCGACAGATCGAAAAAGAACAGCAGGGGCTGCGGGAGAGCGTCGGGCGATCCCGCAGGGACCTGAGCAGAATCCTGACCAACTTCGACCGCGACTTTCCCGACGCCATCCCGAACGACGGCGACAACTTCGACGAGAAGGTTCACGACTACGTCGAACTGTGCCGAAGGATCGACAGCAGGGACCTGCCCACCGCGCACGAACGCATGCTGCGCCTGATCACCGAGCAAGCCCCCACCGCGGTACTGCGGCTCTATCAACTCGCCGAGGACGAAGCACACCGGATCGAAGACCAAATCGCACGCGTCAACATCGGTTTGGGCGCAGTGGACTTCAATCGCGGAACCCGACTGACACTGCGCGCGGACCCCAAGACGCTGCACGCGGTCGCCGACCTCAAAGAGCGCGCCCGGCGCATCTCAGCGCGGATCCCTGACGTCGCCGCACAGGATCGCAAGGCCGTGCACGACCAGTATCAGGACATCCTCGACCTGCGAAACCTACTGGCCTCCGAATCCGCCGAAACCCGCCAATGGACCCGCGACGCCCTCGATGTGCGCAACCGGTTCGTGTTGTACTGCGAGGAAAGCGACGCGACCACCGGTACACCGATCCGCACCTACAGCAACGCAGGAGCCAATTCCGGTGGCGAACAAGAGAAATTGATGGCGTTCTGCTTGGCCGGGGCACTGAGCTACAACTTGGCCGACCCCCGAGTCGGCGACAACCGCCCCGTCTTCTCGCAGCTGATGCTCGATGAAGCTTTCTCCAAGTCCGACCCACAGTTCGCACAACAGGCCCTGTCGGCGTTCCGAAAGTTCGGTTTCCAGTTGGTGATCGTGGCGACCGTGCAGAACAGCACCACCATCCAGCCCTACATCGACAGCGTGATCATGGTGGCCAAAGACGACCGGCCCGGCGCGCGACCGGTCGCCTCCACCAAGGGCCTCACCATCGAAGACTTCGCGAACATCGAACCCGCGGCCGCCACGGCGCCCGCTGCGGTAACGGCAGTCTCGTAGCCGCCATGCTGACCGTCGAGGACGCGATCGTCGAAGCCGTTGCAGTATGCCGCCGCAAGAGGTTGAAATGGGCACGCGGAATCGACATCGACCTGGGGCCGTTGCGCATCGCGCTGGGCGCCCCTAAGAAGCTGCACACCCTCGAAGAGGCCATCGACGCGCAAAGGCGTTGGGCGGCATGGCGGTTAGCGATCGAGGGCGGACTACCCGGACAAGTTACACCCGTGCGCCGCAAACACCCGCACAAGCTCGACCCTGTAGACATCGCCGAGACATGGGAACTGTCGATCGAGCAGGCATGGAACTACTGTCCCGAGCTACAGGACGAATACCTGGCTGCCAAGACGCGGTTCACCCAAGCCGCCGAGCATCCCGCGACCATCTGGGAGTCGCCCACGGACATTGCAGACGGCGCCGCCAAGATGATCGCCCAGCTCGGCGATGAGGATTGGGTCAGCGCACTGGAGGTGATCAACCGGCTCTCCGCCGGGCCAGGACAAGCCATCATGGTGCGCCAGCTCGCCGTGCCGGGTGTGCACAGCAAGTGGATCGAGAACAACGCCTCGCTCCTGTGCACGTTGCTGGGCCTGCCCAAGGCCGGCCCGGACGACGGGCCGCCGCTGGACCGGCTGTTGCGCTATGTCGGCATTCAAGCCAAAGAGGCACCAGTCCATGTGGCGCTACGGTGTCCCAGACTGCGCGCGGCCACTGCACAACTGGGCGCTTTTCACGCACCAATCCGGGCGCTCAACAATTCAACGATCGACCCGCCGGTGCTACTGATCATCGAGAACGACGAACCCGGCTACACCATCACCGCAGATGTTGACCGCGTTGCCATCATCCACGGGCTCGGCGCCGCCGCGCCGCTGCTAGCCGACCTGAACTGGTGCCGCACGGCGCGAGTCTTGTACTGGGGTGACATCGACCGCGCGGGACTATCCATCCTGGCCACCCTGCGCCGCGCCGGCATTGAAGTGACATCGGTGCTCATGGACCCCAACACCCTGGAAAGATTTCGCGACAACGCCCACAACACTGACAGCCAAAAGACCAGCCTTGAGGTGCCAGTCGAACTTACCAACACCGAACGCACGCTCTATCAACAACTTAACGACCACCACCAAGCCGATGGGCTGGACTGGCAACTTGAACAAGAGGCGATCGATCCGCAATACGCCCTCGAGGCGATCATTGCTGCGGTCGAGCTGCCGGGAGTGTCGCAGTAACGTGTAAGTGGCCTAACGGCCCCCGGGGTGTCGGGGCCGGAAGGGTCACGAGCTGACCGAGACTGTCGTGGCTCTGGAGTCATCGCAGAATCCTGAAGATGATGCCGCTGCGGCGGCGATCGACGTACCCGACGCTCGTGCTGTTGATGAACTCGAAGTTGCCCGCGAGTTGGTGTGCCAGGCCCGCGAAGCCGGGGTCGCGTTGACCGGGCGGGGTGGGTTGCTCAAGGCGATGACCAAGACGGTCATCGAGACCGCGCTGGACGATGAGCTGTCCGAGCACCTGGGCTACGACCGACACGACCCCGCTGGATACGGAAGTGGCAACTCTCGCAACGGAACCCGTAGCAAGACCGTCCTGACCGACTCCTGCGGCAGCATCGACATCGACGTGCCGCGCGATCGGGCCGGCACCTTCGAACCGTACATCGTCAAGAAGCGTCAGCGCCGCCTCACCGACGTCGACGAGGTGGTCATGTCGCTGTACGCCCGCGGGCTCACCACCCGTGAGATCAGCGCCTATTTCGCCGACATCTACGTCGCCGAGGTTCACTAAGCTGTGATCTGGCAACAGTGGCCACATCTCACGGCGCAGCACGTCGAGAAACCCGTTGTCAGGCAGGTCTGTCGGCGTCACGGGAATAGTTCTTGCGACATCGTCTGGATTTCGCCGCGTGATCGTCGATGAAGCGCTGCACCGCGGCGGGTCGGACGTACTCGGCGGGCACTTCGCGACCCTCGAGTTTCGCCGAAGCCGTCGTCGACTTCTCGCGGGCCCTTTTGACCGCTTCTGGGCTCACCACGACGCGACGCTTGACAACAACAACTCCTCTTAACACAGCGGACGTTACTGGGAACTGATCGTCGAGGCGACTCATTATCGGCGGCGGTGCTGGCACGGCAATACCAGAGCACACCGGTGGCGCCATCACCGGATGCCGCATCCCAGCCGGCAGCGACTGCGCCTGCTACCTGCAGTCGCTACTGGGAAGCGTTACGCAGCAACACGTCCTTGCTCGGGCAGGTCGCGCCCATTGTATTGATCGTGCCGATGAGGTCCCCAATCGTCATTACGGGGGCCGGTTTGTATCGGGGCGCCGCACTAACGCCTCAGACAGTTCCCCCGACCCACGTTATGAACTGGCGATCCATCACCGAGGTGGCGGATGATGTGCAGATGGCAAAGGACAATCAGGGGTCTCGCGATGACCCCGCGGCCTGGCTCGCGGATCGCGAGCTGGTCGACCACTCAGTTCGGGACCCGTGGGAAGCTCCTGTCGGGGACGGGCCGATCGGAGCTGCGCAGCGGGAGTACAACTCAACTCCTGAGTTGCGCGACCTCTTGGCAGAAGCCGCCGCCAGTCGTTCGGTGGTTCGTTCGCGACGTCAACGACAGTGCGAACGAGGAAACACGTGAATGAGGACGAGGCGTTCCCGCCGATGAACGACCGGATCGACGGGCTCGTCACCGATCCCCGCATCGCCGATGACCTACGTCGCTACGAAGCCGAACGACGACAGACCGACCGATTGATCGAGATCGAGACCACCCGCGGAACCCTCAGCGGAGCGTTCCCTATCGGATATCTCGACGAACTCCGTGACGATTGGACATCAACGGTGCAAGACGCGGCAGAGATTGTTGCAGAACTATCGGCGGAGTTAAATCGCCGGTTGAGGGAAGGGTGATGGCCTTCAGGCACCCGTGGAGGCGGCCGGGCGTTTGCTGTCACGGCGTATAGCCGAGCGCACACGGGGCATAGGGTTTTCACCCAGTGATGGAGGGTTCGGTGTAGTGCCCGGATTGTCCGCAGCGTTCGCAGGTGATGGCGGAGACGCGTTCAGCCCCTGATGATGGCATCCATCGCGTTGAGAGGTCGGGGGCGAGGTCATCGCTGCCGGGCCAGTAGTAGTAATAGCGCAGCGTTTCGTACTTCTCCTTGATCTGATGCACGACATAGCCAAGATCGCGTTGGGCCAGGCGAGCGTGGGTGGCTATCACCAAGGAATACCAGCCGGCGTCGACGCTTAGCCAGCGTGCCCATCCATTCGGGATGCGTCGCACGATCGCCTCGATCGCCTCAGCGTGCGGTCCGTCGTCAGACGAGACGCGCAGGACGTTTCGCAGGGTCGCCGGATCGATATCAACTGCCTTGGACCGTGCTAAGGCGCCCTCGACGTCGTCGGGCGTGGCGGTACCGTTGCGGAGCGCCTCACCCATGGCGGCGAAGTCGGAATCCGCAGCGCGCCCGAACTCGCTCGGACTCTATCAACTTGGGGACATCGTCGCCGACTTGTTCCGTCACAGATGCAGTCCTTTCGTGGCGGTGGCGCGGTTGCCGCGGCCCGCGATGAACTGGGATCCAACCGTTCCATCCCGAAGCTTGGGCGCCTATCCCATCAAACACCCCCGGGGTGCCGGCGTGCTTGGGCGGAGCTGAGCTACGACGAGTGCCGTGAGATCCACAAGAACAAGATCAACCGGCTATGACGGGACGAAGGCCTTCAGTTCCGTGTGCACAGCCAGGGCAAGAACGACGGGATCTTGCCTATGTCGCCGATCGCCCCCGAGGCGCCGATGACGTTGTGGGTAGGAGTATTTCAGTTCACCGCCGCCATCGACGTCACGGTCATCAAGATCGCATCAATGATTTACGAACATGCTGGCGAGTCGCTGCGGATGCGGTGAGTGCGCCCCGAAGACTTTAGGTTGGACAAACGAAAGCCGTTGTAAGGACGGATTGTCTGTTGCAGATTTCATTCAAAGTCTCAACTGTTGCGTCCGTCAACGGTAGTCTGTTGACAGACGCATCCGAAAGGCGTTTTAGCCGTGTGCTTTTCGGGTGGAGACTTGATCACGGGTCAGTCCCAAGTCGGCGCTAGGGTTGGCGCCGAGACCACTTTGCACTTCATCCTCGAATGCATCATTTCCGCCAACTTCCGGAGAGCTGATGCGACGTACAAGAACGGATGTGCAGCCGCCCGTTACGGTTCGTGACGAGACTGGAGATCTGGTCGACCGGCCGTTAAGCGACCTCACATCCGATGTGCTTCGTCAGGCGCTTCCGTACCGGACCTTCCGGTGGTACCGCGGGCAGAGGCATTACTCAGGCAGCTACTGGTCTTCGACCAACTGTGCGCATGTGATTTACGAGTCCAGGCTCGAACTCGCCAGGCTACTAGTAGCTGACTTCGACACGTCCGTCACGAAGATCGTTGCGCAGCCATTCCTTCTAAGGATCGTGGTCGACGGGAAGATGCGGCGTCACATACCGGACTACTGCTTGCTGACACGAGATGCGCCGATCGTGGTAGACGTCAAACCGTCGGAAAGAATGGCAAAGCCTATAATTCGAGCGACATTCGCGTGGACACGTGAACTCATGGAGTCCATCGGGTGGCGTTTCGAGGTGGCCAATGAGATGCCAGAGGCGCTCCTGGCGAATGTGCGATTCCTTTCGGGATACCGTCGCACCGAGGGTATTTCGCAGCCCTGCTTGGAGGATCTACGGGCGCTAGACATCGACGGCATCGAGTTCAGGGACGTCAAGCGGATGGCGCCGCACCCCGAACCACTGGTCCGCGCGGCGATCCTGCACTTGCTATGGAAGCAGGAGTTGGTCGCAGATCTGACCGATGTCCTGGATTCGAAGACCGTGCTCCGACGACCTCTGGAGAAGCATGACGACTAGCAATACCGCTGACCGCACCGGTGTCATCGCGATCGGGTGTCGATTGATGGATGAGGATTCGTGAGCACGGCGGGGGAGCCGCTTCGGCGCGGCTCCAGGGTCGAGTTCGACGGTGAACTATTCGAGGTGACGGAGTTCATCTCCGCGAGGGGGACTTATGAGGTGGTTCTACAGGGTCCTAACTCCTTTCGCCGTAAGTCGGTCGTCGATCTCTTAACGGATCCGAGGGCACACCTCATACCCTGCACGGACGGGCCGGAGCCGGACGACCCGTACGACCCTGCTTCTGTCGCCCTGCTCGGGTTGAGCGCTGCCGACATGAAGTCAGTGCGTGAGAAGGCCGACCATATCCGCGAGGCGACTACCGGGTACAAATCCGGCTCCCCGGAGCTTGCCCTCGAAGGAGAGCCCCGCGCCGAATATGACCCAACGCGAAAGCTCATGGAGCGATACGACGCAAAGTGCAAAGAGCTCGGCGTCAGTGATTCGACATTTCGTCGCTGGGTCCGCGCGTACCAGGAGCGGGGAGAAGCCGGCCTCGTCACCCGACGGAAGATGCAGGAGCCGAAGACCGACCCACGGTGGATTGCTATCGCCGACAACGTCATGCGGGAACATACCGAGGAATCGATGCCAACGAAAACGGCCGTGATCCTGCAGACGTCGGCACGCTTGGAGCTTCTCTACGGCAAGGGTGTGGTCACGGAGCCGTCGCGTTCCACGGCGAACCGTCATCTGCTGGCTCTTGACGCCAAGCGACCGTTGTTTCGCGGGACAACGAAGCGCAACCGCGACCTCGCGGACAGCCCGGAGAGGCAGCACGGCAAGTTACGTCCTACTAGGCCGGGTGAGTATTTGATCCTCGACACCACGCGGCTGGACGTCTTTGGCTTCGATCGAACCGCCCGGTGGATGCAGGTCGAGCTCACGGTCGCCATGGACTGGTACACGCGGTGCATCGTGGCGTTGCGTTTGACACCGGTCTCGACGAAGGCCGTTGATGCAGCAGCGATCATGTACCAGGTATTTCGGCCACGGCGCGCTCCCACAGCTTGGCCCTCCTATGCCGTATGGCCGTATCACGGGATCCCGCGTGAGGTACTCATTGATCCAGACAAGATCGATCGCACGGCGAAGACGATGGGTCCGGCACTCAGGCCCGACACGATCATCGTCGATCACGGAAAAATTTATCTATCTGAGCATCTCAACAGCGTGTGCCAACGCTTCGGCATCTCGATTCAACCCGCACGATTGCGAGAGGGTAGAGATAAGGCCCCGTTGGAACGCTTCTTCGGGTCGATACGCACGCGCCTGTTGCAATACCTGCCCGGCTACAAGGGGCCTGACATCAACTCGCGCGGACTCGACGTGGAAGGCCAGGCGTTTTACTACATCCACGAGCTCGAAGAGATCATGCGCGAATGGGTCGGACAGGTCTACCATCGCGTACCGCATGACTCGCTTTTCGACCCCGAGTTGCCAGCTCGGCAGGCCAAGAAAGCCCCGAAGATGACCCCCGCTCAGATGTTCAGCCACGGGATTGCACGTGCGGGATATGTCGAGGTTCCACGGCACCCAGACCTAGCCCTGGAATTTCTCCGTGCTGACGCGCGCACGATTCAACGCAAAGGAGTAAAGATCTACGGCCTCGTCTACAAGGGCGACGTGCTCGGTGAACTTGGCAAGATGAAGAGCCCTCACGGGGGAAAGTTTAAGAACGCCTGGCCTATCCACTCGGACCCGGACGACATCTCAACGGTCTATATTCAGCATCCCCACGATCGCGAATGGCATTCCCTCAGATGGGAATACGCATCGAAGTTCCCGATGCCCTTCAGCGATGATGCCTACCAATACGCACGCCAGCTGGCAGTCCAGGCGGACGGCTTCGTCGACGAACAACTGGCGCTAAGGGAACTGCTCAGACGTTTCAATCTGAGTCTCGAGTTGAGCCCGAAGGAGCGACGGATCGCGCTGAGAATGGCCCGCCAGGAACAAATGCTCAGCAAGCAAGTCGAACCAGCCAACGATGCAGCGACGGTCAGAGCGTTGTCGACCGTGTCCGCGCTGGCCGACTCCTGCGAGGTCTCATACGACTTCGGTGATGCCGGTCCCGAGGCAGGCGATGACGACGACATCGCGGACATCGATGACGATTACGACGACGAAAGTTTCGGACTGGCATGAGCGAGTACGAGCCAGAGATCAACGCGGAACTCAAGAACATCACCTTGACCACGAAGGAGGGCTGGGCGGAGACAGTCAAGGGACCGACGCGCGAGAAGCCGGCGCTGCTCACACGCCGAGAGATCAGCGCACTGAGTTCGTCAGACAAACGGCGATACGACAAGCAACGGTTCGACTGGCACGCCAACTTGGGCGTAGTCGAGACACCGCAGCTACTAGCGCTGCGAAAACAGCTGTCCGTGCTGATGATTAGTAACTCCAGTGACGCGAATCGGGTCAAGGGCGGCATGGCCGTCGAGGGCCCAGCGGGGATCGGCAAGACGACGGCGGTAGACAACTTCGCCAAGCGATTCCATCTCGACGAGATCGCCGAACGCGGTCCCATGACCGGAGATGGCCACGAAAGGTGGCCAGTGGTTCGCATCGCACTCAACGGCACTCCCACGCCGCGGGCGATTTACGTTGCGATGCTGTACTTCCTCGCCCACGCCGGAATCCGCTCGGGGAACGCGGATCAATTCAAGATGAGGGCACTCGATGTGTTCCTCGACTGCAATGTGCGGCTGTTGATCATCGACGAGGTTCACTTTTCCGCGTTCAACACCACCGATGGCGCGAAGCTCAGCAATACGTTCAAGTCGATCGCCAACGATTTCCCCGTCACGACGCTGTTCGTCGGTATCGGCCTGAGTGAGGCAGGATTCTTTTCCGAGGGCCGCGGCGACTCCTCGAAGCAGCACAACATTCGACAACAGACGGCGCGGCGAGTGACCGCTCACGCCATGGAACCCTTTGTCGCTGATACCCCGCAAGAGCGCCGGCAATGGCGCTCTCTGGTCCGAGCGATCGAGAAACAATTGGTACTGGCTGATCACGATCAGCGCTCACTCGCATCCGGCGAGGTGAGCGACTACCTGTACGTGCGGACGCAGGGCTACATGCAATCACTGGTGACATTGATCGAGCGCGCTTGTGCGTTGGCGGTTCTCGATGGATGCGAGGCGTTGACCATCGACCTGCTGGACCAGGTCACCATCGACGTTGCCGCTGAGTCCAGCCGCGAGCATACGCACGCGAGGCTACGGAGTATCAGACGTCGGCAATCGCGACGCGAGAGCCCCTCGCGTTAAGAGTGATTCAGCAGAAGATAGATTCGCGGCACACATTGATGCGCGTGTGTTGTCGCGGAGTCGCCAGCGACGAACTTCTGTTGTCGGCGCCTATGGCCACTGGGCGTCCGACGTACAGAAGGAAGATACTTCTGACCGGACCGCAGTTGATAGCGGGACCCTCGGCTGGTCTTGCGACGGCGTGCGGTACCGGAGGGATTCTTCAGGTCTGCGGATTTCTGAGACTTTCTTTGCGCGGTCGTCCGTGAAGACTCGGACGCTGCCGGTGCGGTTTCACCCGGTAGAGGGCGAGGCAATCGACTCGTACCTTGAAGCCTACGCTGCGCGCATCGGTGCAACTTCCGCGGAATTCGAGTGTGCGGTTGGACTAACGGAGAACCCGCGGAATCGAAGGTGCGGATGGCTTGTCCAACTGAGCGGTCAACAACTGGCAAATCTCTCGGAGGCAACAGGGCTGCCAATGACGTGTTTTCCTCAGATGACGTTGTCGCACTTCGACGGCCGAGCCGTCCGCGTGGACGTGGGTCAGCGTTCCCTGACACACGGCGCGCCGTGGGGATTCGTCAAAGGATCACGGTTCTGCCCTGCGTGCCTCGTTGACACCGGCGGCCGGTGGTCTCTGATCTGGAGGTTGGGCTGGTCCTTCGCCTGCTTAAAGCATTGTTGTCTACTCGCAAACGAATGTCCGGAATGTGGCCTCCCGCAACGTGTTCAACCATATCCCGCCGCCCTGCAGCCAAAGCCCGGCTGTTGTGCAAACCGTGCTCCAAATGCGGATCGAAGGTCGCAGACACTCTGCGGAGCTACCCTAGCGTCAGCCACCGTCGTGGAGCTGGGCGGCAACCACCCATCCATCGCAGTTCAGCGCGATTTGTACCGCGTCATCGATGGGGTTCCACATCGGGGTGTGTACGGCCGCGGTGTGCACACTTCCTTCGAAATTCTGGGAGACGTTCGCAATCTTGCGCGCGAAATCCTCGGCAATCTGGACGAGGCAGCATTGGCTGGACTCGTGCCCGCTGACCTCCTTGCAGCACGAAGCCTCAAGTCGAAGAATGTGCCTAGGTCAATGGGAGCGGCGGTGAGCGTGCCCGAACGCGCTCCAGCAGCGTCGCTCCAGCTCGCACCACTTAGGGCACTCGACACCGCTATCGCGGTGACAGGCGCTTGGACTTGTCTTAGCGCCACGGAGATCCAGGTCTCTGCCGCCCTTGTGCGGCCGATCATCGCGCGGCCTGCGCACTCCCTCAGACCACCCGTGCCAGTCGCATTTCTGGAAGACAGGTGCATCACACCCGCGTTGGCTTCCGTGTACGTCGGAGCGCTGGGGCCAGACCTTACCTCGGTGGAACAACTTCGCCATCGAACCCACACACATCCGATTCCGATCTTGTCCCACAGAGCTCGCGGATCGCCCGAGTTCGACCGGCGGATCCCCTCCCTATTCTGGGAGACGTGGTCGCTGCAGATGCCGCTTGTGACCCAGTGGTCTCGTACTCGCCGGAAGGTCTTGTCGGTCGCGGTGGCATTGTGCGGCTCTCGAGTTTCGTTCGCGGAAGTCGCAGGGCGGTTGCAGATCTCACTGAAGATGCATACCTTCAACCGAGCCCTGGCTTCTATCAAGGAATCCGATTGGGTGTCGGTGGCAACGGCCATTGAACGAGCGTCGGAATTCTTAGACGCCAATCGTCCGCCGATCGACTACCGACGCAGGCGAACGATCGACTATGCGGGCATCCTGCCAATGACTGTTTGGCATCAAATCTGCACGGAGCATGGTCTTTTGACTCTCATGCCCTGCGCTGATGCCGTCAGATGCTTCCTCGTTGAGCGGCTCAGCCTTCAGCCGGTCGTCCTGTCGAGCGCGGAGGCGAACTGCCTGAAGCGCTATCTTGGTACGCAAACCCCCTCGATGGCCCGTGCGCTTGATAGGCATTGCCGGGAGTACCTAGCGGCGCGTGGCGTAGGCGGCGAGCCGCTCACTTGGTCTCTTGACACTGACTTGATCCATGATCTGAACCTGCCGGAGCCTGACCCTGGGCGAGTGGATATGGAAGCGTTGCACGCTCTTATCCGGAATGAATGCTGCAGCCTTGAGCAAGCTGCGGAACAGCTCGGCGTATCGACCGGTGTCATCGCCTACTGCCTGGCTAACCACCCGGCGCCGAAACATCTTCGCCGATAGCTGGCGGCGGTGTGGACATCTCACCGGAGTGGCTACACCCCAATTCCGCTCCTCACGAAGCTGGATACTCGGTGAGCACTTCCCGAACGACGTTGATCGTCGTATTGAGGCATCCGGCGATCCAGCCGAGCGGATGCCCGTCAGTCACCAGTCGATGAATCTCGCTGACGCGGGCCTCAGCGCGCTGATAGTAGGCACTTCCAGCCAAGACGTCGCAGAGGTCCGGCCGCCATCGCAGCGGTTCGTCGCGCACGCCCTGACTCCGAAGGAATTCGCGACCTGCGTCATCGAGCGCGGCGACCAGCGCCGGAGTCAACGTCCGCGGCAGGTCGGCGAGTGACGCCCGAAACGCCGAGTCACCGCGTCCGGGGGCGAGAGCGACGGCGGGTGATCCGGAGAGGCGTTCGTACAGCCAACCGCGGTGCAGACGTGCCCTCATCGACCGGCCCGCGGGCATGGCGACTTCGACACAGATCGCGCGCCACTGATCGATCGGAAGCAGCCCTGCGTAGTCGAGTGCGCGCCGTCGTGCGTAGTCGACGGGAACGCCCGCTTCGAGCTGATCCCGTAGGCCGATCAGGCTTGCCATCAACTGTTCCCAGTCGGTCCTGGCACGTAGTCGCTGGAGCACCCGCGACACCGAGCGCTCATGCGTAGCCAAACCCAGCAGCGCGCACGCTGTCGGCGCCGGTGTCCGAGAGCCAACAAGCAGGATCGCGACGCTCAATGCGCCGCGCAGTTGGTCGAATCCGACGCCCCCGGTTTCGAACCGGAATGCGCAACGTGGCCATAGGAGGGCGGGCAGTGAATGTGACAACGGCGCTGCCGAATCGCGCCCGGACGGCCGCCTTGTCCCACCCCGGTGTCGGAGCTGATCGACGGGGCCGAGGAAGACCCTCAGAGCCGTTAGCTGAACACCGATGAGTGCGTCGCTGACGTTTCGTCCCCAACCCACATTCGACGCCGACACCGTCAGGCCGCGCCGGCGCATCGACGCGACGAGCCATCGCAGTTTCTCGCCAGCAGCGGCGCGCGAATCGGCGAGGAGGATAGGCGTCGCCAGGCAGGCTGCGGCCGCCGCGATCGACGCCGACGACTCGTTTGTGACCGCCCACGACGGCGAGGAGTCTTGGCGAGCCTCTCGTCGCGTGAGTGGTTCGATGGCAGCCCACAGGTCGGCAGGCAGTAAGGCGCGCAGGTCCGTCGGTTCGGCGTAACGCAGCAGGCGTTGACCGAGTGCCGCCAGATCCCTGAAGAACGCCTCGACGGACAACGGGTTACCGGCATACACACCCCTTGAGATGCTCCCAGAAGCAAGAACGGACAGGATGTCGCGTTGAACCGCGATGGCTGGATGGTTCTCGCCGAGGAAGACCACGGGAGCCTCCGCCAACCGCTGGCGACAACGCTTTGGGGTGCGACCCCCTGCGGGCTCGCTCCGCGTGCACAGGGAGGGGTTCGGAATCACTTCGCGAGGATGGGGACGCACCCGCTGGTTTCGTCCGCACGCCGGACAGTCCGACACGAGAAGACAAGCGTGGTCGACGCATGCGAACCCCCAACGCAGCCACCACCACGTTCTCCACCGTCCATCGCGCTGCGCAAGGCACTTCGGACAGAATCGCGAGCCAGGTAGGTGTATCGAGTGCGGAAGCCGCGCACCAGCGCGCACGCACATCAGGCCAGCAAGGGTCATCCGCTGAGCTTCCAAGTGCTGGATTCCGGTCGCCTTCGTGACTGCAATCCACTGACGCTCGGTGGGCGCTAGATGGACCGGGTTACGCGCGCCGTCACGGCGCTGTTGGTTGCTCGCATCGATCAGTCCGACGGCGTCCAGAATGTCACCCCACGGGGTCGACAATCGCCTCGCAAGAGCTTCCAACCAGGACGCCAAACTCTCCTCCGAAAGCGGCTTAACTCGTACCGGGAGCGTGCGAACTCTGGGCGCCGGTAAAGCGCCATCTCCCGACTGTGAAAGTTCGCTAAACACGCTCTCCATTATCCCTATCAATAGGGATGACATTTGGAGGCGTGGCCGCGCTACTTGAAGGCGTGCCGAGACGCCCAAGCCAGGACGACCCCAAGCGGGTTGCGGCGTGGGAGCGGCGGCGAAAAACGATCGGTTCCCGAGTGCGTCGGCTGCGGGAAGAACAGGGCCTGACGCTCGACGATCTTGCGCTCACGTCCGGGTTGTCACGTAACACCCTTTGGGACCTTGAACTGGGCAATCGGGGGCTCTTATACGAGCGACTGTTCGACGTCGCCCTGGCGCTTGGCGTGCCATTGGCGGATCTCGTCGAAGACGTGCGCTAGACCCTCGATCCGACCTGCGTCCGCCAGGTCGATGTTTTGCGCGACCGCTAGCCGCCGACTGATCGCGGTTGAACAAGGGGTACGCAACGGCCGTACGTGCGTGTTAGAGGTCGTTGGCCGACGGCTCAATGGTTATACTTATCCCAACCAATTGGGATAACAAAGTTGCTACGCGGGCTGGCCCGTGATGGTCCAGAGCTGCATAACCGGAGAGGCGGGTCCGAAGTGTCGACGCAGCGCGTCGTCAAAGGTGCGACACGCCCCGTTCGACGGGCGCCCCTCCTGGGTCGTTCAACCCACACCAAACGGCAGCGTCCCAGTCGTCAAATGCCCACGCGAGATGACACCCGATGGACCGGTCGC
Source organism: Mycolicibacterium sp. 018/SC-01/001 (assembly GCF_007096635.1). Lineage (GTDB taxonomy): Bacteria > Actinomycetota > Actinomycetes > Mycobacteriales > Mycobacteriaceae > Mycobacterium. Next base: position 535,690 of record NZ_VKAA01000001.1, on the reverse strand, counting down.
GCTCGGCTGGAACGCCGGAGTGAATGCGTCTCATGGTGAACGAGTTGGGGGGCCGAAGGGAAGGAAATGCAGTGAACAGAGCCGAACGCGAACGTAGGAACCAGCGTCGCGAATCGATCCACTCCAAGCAACGGGTTCCGGTGTTCATTGCCCCGCAGACTGAACCGGTCTTCGAATCCCCGGACATCGAACTTGAGCGCCTCTTGGTCTCGCGTGGATGGATGATCGCCGACCGCGGGGAACGCTACGTTGTGTACGACTGGCTGCCCTCGGAACCCGGCGACAGGCTCGAATACACGCACGTGTCCATCGACTTCAACGCTCACTTCGGCTTGCCGCCCTATCGGCTCAGCCTCGTCGACGGTGAACGTCACATGTTCACCGAGCGCAGCGGAATCATCGACAACCTGGATGCCATCGAGGCACGCCGATGCCCGAACTGCGGTCCGATCGCGCCGAGGCTGCCCAGCACAGACGACACCTGCACACGAGAGGCGTTGAGCAAGCATGAAGCGTCGCGTCGTCACGGATGCCGCACTCAAAGCAGCCGGTCGCCGAAGCGCCAGGGCGTCGGCTCGCTTGGAAGGGCGTGAAGTACCCGAGGAACACGTTCGTTCCGCTGCCGCAGAAAAGTATCTAGAGGAGATCGCCGCGCAACGCCGGACGGCCAGATTGCTTGACGTGCTGAAGTCGGAGATCTGGCCACTGCTGTCCGACGCGGCAAAGGACCACGAGCGCAGTCATTGGGACTACCGTGTGGTGCGGTCACTCGATTGTAGTGAGTACTTCATTGCCGAGGTCTACTACGACGGCGACAAGGTGAGTTGGGTCGATGACTCGCGCAACGCTCTCCGCTGGGATCGCTACGACGATCTGAAGGGGACGGTCGACTTGATTCAACAAGCGTTCGACAAACCCCTGCTTCAAGTCACAGCGGACGACCATCTCGAAGAGGTAACACCGGACTGACGAGGTGCCTCCGACCAGCCAGGGCTCTGCGTGCACACGGGCGTAGCGGTCCGCAGCTCACCCTCCGACTCCATCCCCCGGCGGTCATGTCGAGGCGCCGCAACGCCGATTGTGTGGCAATGAACTTGGCTTGAGGCTCTGCCTTGTCCAGGCAGAACGCGAACGGAAAGCGTTTGTCCCCCAATGCATTCTATTTGTGGTGCCCCGCCCCCGAACTATGTCACGTGATAAACCGAGCACTTGGTGAGCACACTGCGTACTGTCCGCGTCCGGCGTGAAATTACGCTCGATCCGCATCTGCGGACATCCCGTCCGCGCCTTCGGACGGGTGGACAGTCACGATTCCTACTGACGACGAGTCGATCGCGCGTGGATGTGCATGCAAGAAGATGGAAGTGAGTGGCCGCTTTTCGACCTTGACATTGAGGCCGCACAGATCGCCAATGAAGCCCAGTTGAGCGCATTAATTGCGCGTGGCGCGGTGGCATCTGCGGTGCAGATCGCACGCCATGCGCGGTACCGGTCTATTCAGTACCAGGAGCGGGTGCGGCGTGTCGTCGCTGACACCCTCATCAATCCCGACGCCCATGACTGGCTCGGTGATGTTCCCAGGCTCCTTGAATCCGCACTCGCGCGCGTGCGGGACAGGTTCGAAGCCGAAGCGGCCCTGATGGACGCCTTCGCTGAGCGGCGTTCAGTGATCGACGACTACGCAAAGCTCACTGCAGCTAATCAGCTGATGGAAATCTTGCGCGAATGCCGACACCGCCACAATGAGCCGCACCGGCGGGACTGTCAGATTAGCGGTGTAAGCGGCATCTTCGGTTAGGTGGTTTCGCTTCCCGGCATGCGGTCGGCGAATGTGATGGCGAAGGCGTTCAGCGCTGGTTTCCAGCGCATCGTCCATCGCCTTTGGCAGGTCCCGGTCGGGTCCAGCGACCGGGTTACCAAGTATAGGCGATTTCATCGCTGCCTGTTCGTTGGGGAAATGACCGCGGGCCCGGATTGCTCGGCGGTAGTTGAGTGATTCGATGGCGTTAGTCGAACAGATCACCTTCCGTATCTCTGCGTCGTAGTCCAGGAACGGGATGAATTCACTCCAGGCGTTGCGCCACAACCGAATTGCAGCCAAGTACCGCTTGCCCCACTCCGCTTGGAACGCATCCAAAGCTAGCCTCTGAGCAAGCGATCAGTACCCCCGTCGAGGCTGCCTGAGACAGATATTTGATAGCCCGACCACAATTTACAACGCAAAGGAAGTATCGAAAGCTGCGCAACGATGGTGGCTTAGTCCCGGCCAGTGCGCAGGCGACTAGGAAGTGCGGCCGACTTGGTGTAGGCGTCGTTCACAGTTGATCCGTTGGTGGAGCGAGCGACCCCAACCATGCCAGGGACGGTTTGGGGCGGCGGTTGAAGGTGGCCCGGTCGACGGCGATCAATCCGAACGTCGGCTCCCACGTTCCCCATTCGTAGTTGTCCAGCAGGCTCCAGTGCAGATAACCACGCACGTCGATACCGTCGTCCATGGCGGCGCGGAGGCTCGTGAGTGCCTGGGTGGTGAACCGGATTCGCTCGTCGTCGTCAGCGGTCGCGATGCCGTTCTCGGTGACGATGATCGGCACGTCGCCCACGACGCGCGCTGTTCTGCGGACTGCTCCGCCCAGCGCGTTGGGATAGTTCTCCCAGCCTGTTTGCGTCAGTGGGGCTTTCGGGTCCAGGTATGGCTGGGCGTGTCCGTCGACGTTCTTGAGCCGGCCGCGGGTGTAGGCCTGTACGCCCACCCAATCATCACCGCGAGACGCGGCGAGGAATACCTCGTCGCGGGGGTGGACGTAAGCGTCGAAAAGCGGTGCTGCATCGGGGTCTGGCTGGTAGTCCTGCACCGAAACGCCCCACCCGGTCAACACCGCCGGGTGGTTGCTCTTAAGTCGCACTCGGACCGCGTCATGCAGTTCGAGCATGACGGCGGTGACCTCGGGGTCCGGCACGGGCAATCCGGCCGAGAGGTCGCTCGCCCCGACGGCGAGCACGGCAACGATGTTGGGTTCGTTGATCGTCTCGATCCGCTCGACGCCGCCGTCGAGCACTGGAGCCACAGCGTCGACGTAGCGAAGGAAGCGCTCGACGGCGTCCGGTCGTCGCCAACCACCGGAGCGAGAAAACCACAACGGCAACGTGAAGTGATGCAACGTGGGTAGTGGACGTAATCCAAGTTCGTTGGCGCGGTCGATGATTCGTCGGTAGTGCTGGACGTTGGCGAGCGACCAGTGACCGTCGGCCGGTTCGATACGTGACCACTCGATGCCGAAGCGGAAGTCGTGCATGCCTGCGTCGGCGGCCAGTTCGAGGTCCTCGTTCCAGCGGTGGTACCCGTCGATGGCGTCACCGGACGGTTCGGGAAGGGGGCTGTCGGGTGCGGTCTCGATCGCCCACCAGTCGCTGGCCAGGTTGTTGCCCTCGCTCTGGTGGGCACCCAGCGAGGTGCCCCACAGAAACCCGGGCGGAAAGACACACTCGGCCATCGCGCTCATGAAAACAGAGTATCACTAGGTTTTCGGCGAGAGGGGCTGTAGGTTGCTTGCCATGGCTCCCACGGAAGGACGCGGCTCGTACGCGAAAGGTGTTCGCAAACGCGAGGAAATCCTCGCCGAAGCCCTGGCCGCATATGGTGAGCACGCCGGCGACGGCCCGTCACTGAAGACCATCGCGGCGCGGGTAGGCCTCAGCGAACAGGGCCTGTTGCACTATTTCGGCAGCCGGGAAGCCCTGTTCACTGCAATCCTCGCTGAACGTGACCGCCTCTATCGACAGGTCTACGCCGACGGCGGGTCACTGGAGAGCCTGCTCGCCGCCATCCGGTTGCAGGTGCAGACACCGGGCCTGTCCCGTCTCTATGTAGCGATGGCGGCCACCGCCGCCGACCCTGCGCGGCCACCGCATCGCTACTTCACCGAGCACTTCGCGGTCCTCTCCGAGGATATCCAGAACATGCTTGTCGCCCAACCTCATTCACGCATCAACCCGGCAACATCGGTCGGCGACGCAGACGGGATCGCCTTCCTCACCCGCATCCTGATCGCTGCCGCCGACGGCCTACAACTGCGGTCCCTCGTCGATGACGGACTCGACGTCGAAGCCGACCTCGCTCGTCTTGCCGCCGTCATACCCGCCCTTCTCGGCGTGCACGCGTGACACCGCCCCGCGGTTGGTGTCGCGCCCGAGCGGTCCGCGCGCTGTTCGAGGCCAGGCCTGCCGTGCGGCCACCGCCGGGCATCGCGCAGATGCGGGAGCAAGTCATAGCGTGGCCGAGCGTGCAAATACCGGTCCAATCTTTGCCTGGTGCACGGCTATTCATCTACAGTCCGGTTCACGCTGACACCCGCACAGTGGTGTTCTGGATCCACGGGGGTGGCTTCCTCGCGCACTCGGCCAACAGTGTCGCCGATTACGCAGTGATGCTGGCCAGCCGCGGGTACGTGGTCACCAGCTTGGACTACACGCTGGCGCCAGGGGTCCGCTATCCGATCCCGCTCAGGCAGGCCAACGCGGCGCTGGGTTACGTCGCATCGCGGGCCGCCGACTATGGCGGCGACCCCACCTGCATAGTGGTCGGCGGTGACTCCGCGGGCGCGCAGATGGCCAGCCAACTCGCCGCCGTGCATACCAATCCCCACCTGGCCCAGCAGATGTCCCTCGACCCGGCACTACACAAAGATCAGCTGCATGCAACCGTCCTGTACTGCGGGTTCTATGACATGCACACCTTGTACACCAGCGGCTTCCCTGCGCTGAGTACATGCATGCGGGCCTACACCGGATACCGGAATTGGTTGCGGGCACCGTTCATCGACGAACTGTCCACAGCGCAGCACCTCACACTCGACTATCCCCCGACGTTTATCACGGTCGGTGACGCCGACCCTTTCGAACGGCAAGGTGAGCAGTTCGCCGACGCACTGCTCTCGCACGGGGTGCCCGTCGACGGGCTGTTCTGGACAGGTTCGGGCTTGGGCCTTCGACACGAGTATCAGTTCGATTTTCGACTTCCCCAGGCTGAGGAGGCATTTCGGCGCACCGTCGCATTCCTCGAGAGGCAGGAGAGGGCCAAGTCCGTGCGCAACGTGAAAGCGGATCCACCTTAGGTGTCTTTACTGACTCGGAGTGCCCGATGTTCTGATCGCGGATTCTGCTGGCGAATAGGGCTTTTCGGCTAGCGGCGTGGCGAATGGTCTGTCTGCGACCTGGTCGGTGGTGGGTTCGATGAGTTCAGGCCGGAAGCTTTTCGGCGAGGACGTCGACGGCGGTGATGATCGGCGCTTGACTGAAGAGCTCGCCGCCGCGGGCCTCGAGCGCCTTGCGCACCTCTCCGTGCAGGTGCACGTCGCGGTCCTGTTCGCTGTCGAACACGTCGAAGATGGCGAAACTGTGCGGTCCAGATCGGAACGCGGACCAGCTTCTCGTTCCCGGCTCCAGGTCGACCAAAGCCTTTGCTTCCAGGAGGAAGGCCACTACCTCATCCTCTCGTCCTGGCTGCGCTTCGAGGGTGACTAAAAAGCCCAGTGTTGCCATTGTCGTTCTTTCCCTTTCCGCTTCCTGCTCACCGTTTCGGGTGAGGTCATGCCGGTGTCTCAGACGACCAGTCCGGCCCGCTTTCCGGCCGAAGCGGCGCGTCCCCGGTGACAGAACTACAGAGCCCGTTGTAAGTCGATCGCCCCGAGGATCTCGTCCGCCAAAGCCGCATCGTCGACTGCACGAGACATCAGAACTGCACCCACCAGGGTGGCCATCGTTTGGATGCCTGCACGTCGCCGCCGCGCAGCAGACTTTTCCGGCATCAGCTGCTCCAGTATGGCCAACAATCCAGACAATCCGCGCGTGAATGCGGACTGCACCGAGCCGCCCCGGCGGCCGGCCTCGGCGGCCATCGAGGGTGTGGGACAACCGTTCTCGGGATGGTCGCGGTGATCGGCGGACAGGTAGCTGGCGACGACGGCTTTCAAAGCGTCGGCAGGTTCGTGACTCGCCGCTATGGCGCGCCAGTAATCCTGCATCTCGGCAAAGGCCTGACCGATGGCTTCGGCCGCCAAATCCTCTTTACCGCCGGGAAACTGCGCGTAAAGCGCCCCGTGTGTCAGTCCCAATTCTGCGAAGATCTCTGCCACCGAGGTGCCCTCGACCCCGCGCTGGCGAAATAGGCGGGCAGCGGTGCTGACCACGTGCTGGCGATTTAGTGCGGCTTGCTGGCGGGTGACTCTCATCGATGTCCTTCATGTTCTCTTGCCACTGTTGACACGTTACATGATGGGCATTATGTTTGTCGATACATGACAGGCATCATCTAAATTGGAGGCGAAGTGACGACCAGCAAGACGACAGCAGCGACAGCAGCGACGCAGTACGTGGATGTCAACGGAATCCCGTTCGGCTACCGCGACTTGGGTGTAGGCGAGGCGTCCTCGCCGCCTCTTGTCTTGCTGCACAGATTTCGTGCGGTGATGGACGATTGGGACCCGCTTTTTCTGGACACTCTCGCGGCTGAACGACGCGTCATCGTGTTCGACAATCGCGGCGTGGGAGCCACTGGGGGACAAACGAATACCACGCTCGAAGGTGCCGCGGACGATGCGGCGGCATTCATTCGAGCCCTTGGGATCGAGCAGGCGGATCTACTCGGATGGAGTATGGGCGGTATGACGGCGCCCATCGTGGCGCTCCGTCACCCGGAGTTGATACGTAGACTGGTCCTTGCCGGAACGTGCCCTCCCGGCAACCCCGAGTCGGCTCCATCACCCAAACACTGGCTGGATGTCGCGGCCAAGCCGGCTTATGTCGACGAGGACATTTTGTACATCTTCTTCAGTCCCAGCGAGACGAGCATCCGCAAGGGCCGCGAATCGCTGGCGCGAATGGACAAGCCAGGCCAACCCGGTTCTTCCCTGAAGACAACGCCGGAGACGATGCAGGCACAGATCGGGGCCATCGAAGCCTTCTGGGCCAACGAGCAGGGCTGGTTCGAGAAGCTCAAAGAGATCCAGCAACCGACGCTGGTGGCTAACGGCGACACCGACGTCGCGTTCCCGATTCTCGATAGCGTCATCCTGTTCCGTGAGATCCCGAACAGCCAGCTCACCGTCTACCCCGACGCCAATCACGGGTTCCTCTTTCAGGAGCCGGTCAACTTCGCAACCGAAGTTCTCACCTTCCTGTCGACCTGACCGACCAGGGATGGGAACAGGGAAGCTCGGCCCGCGGCGATCAAGTCAGGCTTGGTCTGGTCAGCGTGTTGAACGTGTTGTCGAGAAACTGGTTTAGGGGAGTTCGCCGACCGATGGCCCGGGACCGGATGAGGGCCCCCTGGAAACTGTCAACAAGCGCGGACGCAATATCGGCTGGATCGGCCGCCGAGTTCATCTCGGCGGCATCCCGCGCCCTCGCAAGAGCAGCAGTGAGCGCGGCGATCCACTGACGGAAACCATCCCGCACCGCGCCACGTAGATCCGGATGGGCGTCGGACACGCTGATACTGAACACGCTAAGCAGGCAGCCCGTCTTCATCTTCGCGGCCCGCCGAGTAGTGACCTGACGTTCGAAATGTTGGTGTACGAGGGTGAGGTTCGATGATGCCGGGATCAACAGCTCATCCAGACCAAGAGATTGCACGTAGCGGGTGACCTGCTCGACAGCGAAGTCTTCCTTGCTCGAGAAGTAGTTGTAGAACGAGCCCTTCGGGATTCCCGCCGCAGCGACCAAGTCGTTAACGCTGGTCCCGTCGAAGCCCCGCTCCAACAGCACTCCCAGCGCGCGATCAACTAGTTGGTCCTTGACTCCTGGTCTGCCCATGACCTCAGGTTAGGGCATCATCGCGCAAGCGCTGAGCTGACCATGGCCGGTCGCACCCCGCCGCTCGCGGAACCATCGGGGCCACAAAGTAACAGTCGCCCATGCTGAGACGACCGGTTGACTTGCCTGGATTCGTCCGAACGCTCCGAGGGGTTGCCAAGCAAGGATCGCGCGTCCGTTGGACGGCACAGTGATGCAGCCCGGATGGCTCGCCATGATCGCGATGTTGGGGCAACCGCCGCGGCGGCACTTGCTCCGAGCGTTGGGTCGAAGCGGAATAGGCGAACTCTGAGTACAGTCGGATATACTCAGTGTCCCCGGCGAGAGGGTTGGTATGACGGCGTCGAACGCCACCACGCTGCGGTCTGCGACCTCGACTCTGGTGGTGGTTTCGGCGGCAGCATTCCTGGCCGGACTCGATCTGTTCATCGTCAACATCGCGTTTCCCGACATCCGTTCAGCTTTCGGCCAGGCGAGTTTGGGCGCGATGTCATGGATTCTTAATGCCTACACGCTAATGTTTGCGGCCTTCCTGGCGCCGGCGGGTCGCCTGGGGGACCGTTATGGGCACCGACCGGTGTTTCTTTGGGGCGTGGGGGTGTTCCTGGCGGGCTCGCTGCTTTGCGGGCTCTCGGTTGCATTCCCGATGCTGGTGGCCGCGCGCGTCATTCAGGCACTGGGAGCGGCGATGGTGATGCCGAGTTCGCTGGCACTGTTACTGGCCGCAGTGTCGGCCAGACAACATGCTGCGGCAGTAAGTGTTTGGTCGGCCGTTGGGGCGATGGCCGCCGCACTGGGACCGCCGGTTGGCGGCCTGCTGGTTGGCCTATCGTGGCGCTGGATCTTCCTAGTCAATGTTCCGGTGGCTGTGCTGGCACTGGGGTTCGGGCGAGTGGTCTTGCCCCGAATTGAGGCGAAGGGTAGTGGGGTCCCGGATCTACTGGGAGCCTTCGTTCTGGTCACTGGGGTGTCAGCGTTGGTGTGGGTGCTCGTGGAGCTTCCGACAGCGCCTTCGTCCGCAGTGGTGGCGGTGGTTACGGCCATAGGCGTGCTCTCGCTGTTCATTTCCGTGTGGCGGTCCAGGCGACATCCTGTGCCAGCGCTAGACTTGGTGGTCATTCGGCATCGGCCGATGTGGTTGAGCAGCGTGGCGATGTTGTTGTTCGCTGCCGGTTTCGCCGCGATGCTGTTGTGCAGTGTCATGCTGTTCACCGGTGTATGGCACCAGTCCCCGTTGAGGGCAGGACTGTGGCTCTCGCCGGGGCCGCTTGTCGTGGTGCTGGTCTCGCTCGGGCTAGCGGGCCGGTTGATCGACCGCTTCGGTACTGGCGCTGTGGCAGCGGCCGGATCAAGCGTCTACGCGTTGGGAATCGGTTATTGGATGATCCGGGTCGGCCACCAGGTCGACTACGTGCATGACTTTCTGCCGGGTCAGATGCTCACCGGGATTGGGGTTGGGCTGGTTCTTCCCAGCTTATCGGCGGTCACCGCCTTGGCGTTGCCGGATCACCAATGGGGCGCTGGATCGGCACTGACGAACACGGCGCGACAGCTGGGAGCCGTGCTGGGCACCGCCATCCTCACGATGGTGCTGCAGTCGGGCGTTGAGCTGAGCACCATCCGGAATGGCTGGTTCCTGATCGCAGCGGCTGCCGCCTCCTCGGCGTTCGTCAGCGCGGTAGTGGTGGCCCACGGGGGCCTGAGTCGGGTACGGCGGGAATCGGCATGAGGGACGTAATGGGCTGTATGGAACTGTACCCTCACACAACGCGCAGATTGGCACAGCCACGGCCGATGCCCGCGTCGGCGAAAGACACTGCGATGCAAGCCCATAACAGCTGTTGTCGCAGAAGGGCGCCGGCGCCGGGTACCGTTTGGCGCACGTCTGGTCGACCGCCGATGCGTCCATTGCTCGGTCATGCCGTCGCGGGGCGCCGGCTGTGGGACGTGCGGTCGTGAACGGCGGCGCTGACCGCGCACCGGTGCTGATGATGGTGCATGCCCATCCGGACGACGAGTCGAGTCTGACTGGTGGCACGCTGGCCCGTTACGGTGCTGCCGGGGTACGAACCATACTGGTAACGTGCACAGATGGGGGGCAAGGTGATGACGAGTCGCGCGACGGCTCGACCGCCCACGACCGTCAGCGCGTAGCCGCGCGGCGGTCTAGCGAATTGCGTGTTGCCGCAGAGATTCTCGGCGTAGACGAACTGATCATGCTGGGGTACCCCGATTCCGGCGACGGCGCATCGTTGAGTGCGTCGGTCGCGGCGGAGGTGTTCAGTCGGCGCGCGATCGATCCACTGATTCAGCAACTCGCCCACATCATCGGCACCTGCCGACCGGACGTCATCGTGACGTATCCGCCCAATGGCCTGTCCGGTCATCCAGACCACATCCGCACCCATGACATCGTGGCCGCCGCCCACGAAAAAATCATCCTCGATGCCGAGCTGACCGACGACGTCGACCCGAAGAGGACCCGACAGAATCCGCGACTGTTCTACGCGGTGGTATCGAGCACCCGAATGAGCGATCTGCACAGAGTCGCCCGCGCGGCACACCCGGGGGAGGTCATTTGGGTTCCCCCGACAGAGATGGCGGTCGACGACGACGCGGTCACCGCCGCCGTAGACGTCTCCCGGTTCTGGCCGCAGAAACTACGAGCCCTGGCAGCCCACGCGAGTCAAAGCGATGCGGCGGGGCTGTTGAACCTTCTCGCCCGCGCCGACATCAGCGCCGCTTCACGGGTGGAAGAGTACATCCAAGTTCACCCGCCGCCCCTCAGCACAGTAGCGAGCGATCTGTTCGCAGCGCGAACCGAAAAGTAAGGGCTACAACGACAGTCAGCGTATGGAGTCCCCATCATGCTTCGGCGGGCCGTACATCTTAGGGCTGCAGAAAGGCCAGCAGATCGCCGTTAATGATGTCGGCATGGGTGGTGGGCATACCGTGGGGGAGGTTGTCGCGGTAGGTCTTGAGTGTTCCGTTTCTGAGTAGAGCGGCCGACCTCGGTCCCGACGCGATATACGGAACGATCTGATCGTCGACACTGTGCATCACCAACGTCGGAATGGTGATCTTGATGAGGTCGTCGGTGAAGTCGGTTTGTGAGAACGCCACGATGCCGTCATAGTGCGAGAGGGCATCGCCCATCATGCCTTGCCGCCACCAGTTGTCGATGATGGCCTGCGACGGCTCGATGCCGTTGTCGAAGTTGTAGAACGGGCCGCTGGGCATGGCGCGATAGAACACTGACCGATTCGCCGCTAGTTGTGCCTGCAGATCGTCAAACACCGATTTCGGCAGGCCCTGCGGGTTGGCTTCGGTTTGAACCATCAGCGGCGGCACCGCGCTGATGAGTACGGCTTTCGCGGCCCGGCGTTCACCGTGCCGTGCCAGGTAGCGGACGACTTCACCTCCTCCGGTGGAATGGCCCACGTGCACCACGTCACGGAGATCAAGGTGTTCGACGAGTGTGGCGAGATCATCGGCGTAGTGGTCCAAATCGTGGCCATGGGGTGTCTGCGTCGAACGGCCATGTCCGCGCCGGTCGTGTGCGATGACCCGGTAGCCCTGGGCCAGAAAGAACAGCATCTGGTTGTCCCAATCGTCGGAGGACAAGGGCCAGCCGTGGCTGAAGACAATGGGTTGCCCTTGGCCCCAGTCCTTATAGAAGATCTCGACGCCGTCAGCGGTGGTGATGGTGGGCATGGTGTTCTCCTCCTGGTATCGTCGAACTACATCGTGTCGATGCGGAATACGGCACATGTACCGGCGAGGGCTTCGAATTCGTTGGGGTGTCCGTCGGTGACTAGGCCGGCCGATTTCATCAATGCGATGCTGGCGGGTACCTCGCGTGGCCAGACTCGCAGAATCGGCGCTGCTTGCTCGGCGGGCAGCTCGACCAGACGCACCCGTTCGTTGTGGCGGCCGCGGCTTAATGTGGCTTCGCCGGCGGCCCTGACGTTTTGAACCCAATCAGCTTTCGGGTAACCGCCAACGATGTAGCGCGTGCCACCGATGGTTATTGGGTCGACCGGGTTGGAGCGGAGTGTCCCGGACTTACGTCCTGCAACGGTCAGCACCATGGTCTTGTCGTCGCCGGTGCTGATGCCTAGCCGCGAGAGCGCCATGGTTATCTGGTTCAGCGGTCTAAGCCATCGCGGCGGCTTGATCCGATCTTCGCCCATTGGTGCTCTTTCCCATCTGGCCTGGTCTGCAATTGTGTTCGCCGCCCCGTGCCTGGGCTCGGTTGTCGCACTTTCCACTGCCAACCAGCACACCGGCACATACCGGCACCGAAACTGTTGCCCGACAGTCACGTCGATGGTGCGCGGTGCATTATGGACTGACCAGTCGTATTATAACGGTGCCTCAATCGTCGAGAGCCCAGGAGGTTGTGCGGTGCACGTGGTGCTCGACACCGATACCGTCGATCCGCTCGATCGTGCCGACTACGTGCACGAAGCCATGGGTGCAGCGATGGTCTCGGTCGAGTGGCAGTGGATCGACGACGCTCCGGCGGCGGCGCATGGCGTGATCAGCCGACTTGGCGAACTCACCGTGTGCTCCGGCAACACCTCAGCCCGGCGGGTGGAGCGCACCCCGGCGTTATCGCGCGACGGCGCCGAGCCGACCGTGTTTATCAATCTGCAGATCGCCGGAGCCAGTGCGGTGGTTCAAGGTGGACGGGAGGCGACGTTGCGGCCCGGCGCGATGGCCATGTACGACTCCTCGGCCCCCTACACCCTGCACAGCAATCAGGGTATGGCCGGAGAGTTCTTCCAGATTTCACACTCGGCGCTGGCGCTGCCCACTGATGTCATACGACGGGCGTGTGCGGCGTCGCTGGCCCCCGGTCACCCATTGACATCGTTGACATTTGAACACCTGTGCCGACTGGCATCGGATCGGACACTGTTTGGCACGCCGCAGGCAGATCTGGCCGCCCGACCGCACATCGATCTCCTGCGCGCAGTGATCCTGACGCATCTGGGTACCACGGACAAGGCGGCCGAACCTCTGGACAACACCCTGAGTCTGCGGATTCTGGATTACGCCGGGCGGCGCCTGGGCGACCCCGAGCTCAATGCCGAAAGCATTGCGGCTGCCACCTTCATCTCCGTGCGTCAGCTCTACAAGGTACTCGCCGACGCCGATGTCAGTCTGGCGGAGTGGATTCGGACCCGGCGACTAGAACGGGCCCGCCATGAGCTTGCCCACGGCCCGGCGACCGTGACGATCGCCAGTGTTGCCCGCCGCAACGGTTTCACCGATATGTCGAGTTTTAGCCGTTCGTTCCGCGCTGAATACGGCGTCTCCCCGCGACAGTGGCGTGCCGACCATGCTGCCAGCGCCGACCATAACCGTTCAGTGACACAGCGATAGGACCTTCTGGCTGCCGCGGCGCGATCGGGTCACCGGTCTCGCGGCGTCTTCGCAGCGGACTTGATAAGCGATGAACACCGCCCTCGTGCAGCGAGGCCGCCCCAGCCTCGGTGGCCTGCTTGGCCGCGGTGGCGACCACACGTGCTCCGCCACAGGCAATTCGGCATGGCCTCGTCTGTCCAGAGAAGGGCGGATAAACATCCGGCAGTTGTCGCACAGGTGCGTGCATTGTGTGCACACACCGCTGTCCGGCAGTGGGGAAACATAGGCATCCCAGGATCACCCACTTACAGAATCCCCGGGGCCGAATAACGTCGACCTCGGCCGCGACTACTCAAGAGCGGTCGACGCGACCCAGGCTGCCTACCCTCGGCGCCGAGGAGGGCCTAAGGGGTTGATGTGTAGGTGATCGCCGGGTCGATCTTGGCTGAAGCCGGGTGAATCGACGCTCAGGAAGAAGGCATCATGAGTTTCGAAGAAAACACTCAACCGTTGACGACCGCCGCCGGTGCGCCTGTCGTCGATAATCAGAACAGCATGAGTGCCGGACCGCGGGGGCCGCTGTTGCTGCAGGACCTGTGGCTCATCGAGAAGCTCGCCCACTTCGATCGTGAAGTGATCCCCGAGCGCCGCATGCACGCCAAAGGCTCCGGCGCATTCGGAACATTCCGGGTCACTCACGACATCACTGAATACACCAAGGCGGCACTGTTTTCCGCTGTGGGCAATACGTGCGAGGTGTTCGCCCGCTATTCGACTGTCGCCGGCGAACGCGGCGCCGCGGACGCCGAACGGGATATCCGCGGGTTCGCGGTGCGGTTCTACACCACCGAGGGCAACTGGGACGTGGTGGGTAACAACACTCCGGTGTTCTTTCATCGTGACCCGCTGAAGTTCCCCGATCTCAACCGTGCGGTCAAGCGTGACCCGCGCACCAACCTGCGTGATCCGGAGAACAACTGGGGGTACTGGACGAACCTGCCCGAATCCCTGCACCAAGTCACCATCACGATGAGTGACAGGGGCATCCCGAAGTCGTATCGGCACATGCACGGATACGGTTCGCACACCTTCAGCTTCATCAATGCCGACGGCGTGCGCAGCTGGGTCAAATTCCATTTCCGCACCCAGCAGGGCATCGCCAACCTCACCGACCAGGAGGCGCAGGACCTCATCGGGCGCGATCGTGAGTCCCATGGCCGTGATCTGTTCGAGGCCATCGAGCGGGGCGAGTATCCGAGCTGGCGGTTGTTCATCCAGGTGATGCCTGAGCGCGACGCTCTGACCTACCGCTTCCATCCGTTCGATCTGACGAAGGTGTGGAGTCAAAAGGACTACCCGCTACACGAGGTCGGTGAGTACACACTGAATCGCAACCCGGACAACTACTTCGCCGATGTTGAGCAGGCGGCGTTCAGTCCGGCGAATCTGGTCCCGGGCATCTCCTACAGCCCGGACAAGATGCTGCAGGGACGGCTCTTTTCTTACGGTGATGCCGCTCGATACCGAGTTGGGGTAAACCATCACCAGGTGCCGGTAAACCATCCGCGGGCCGCAAGACTGGTCAATTCTTATCACCGGGATGGGGCGATGAGGGTCGACGGCAACCAAGGCGGGGTGCCCGGTATTGAGCCGAACAATTTCGGTAGGTGGGCTGAGCAGCCGGCCTACGCCGAACCGCCGCAAGTCATCGGTGATACAGCCGACCACTTCGATTTCCGGGCCGACGACGACAATTACTTCGAGCAGCCCGGAGATCTCTTCCGTCTGATGACCGGTGAGGAACAGCAGCGGCTGTTCGAGAACACCGCCCGCCAGGTCAAAGGCGCGCGTACTCAAACCGTGCAGCGACACATCGACAATTGCACCGCCGCCGACCCGGCCTACGGGGAGGGGGTTCGCAAAGCATGCGAAGCCTTCGGAGCACTGTGAGAGCCGCCAGTGGGCTCACTGGGGCGGCGTTAGCGTGGGTGGCGCCGGTGAGACCGCGCGCTGACGGTCGATGAGAGTCGTCGCGTGACGTCGCGCGGCGTCACGCCGCACGTTGAGCATCCCTGTCGTCGGTTGGTCATCGCGTTGCCGCTGAGCTACCCCGATACCGTGGAACGCTACGAGCAGCTTGTGCCGCTGGCAGACGTGCCGGCCTTCCTCAGCGCGCCCAGTTGGCAGGCAGCGGTCGCCCTGGCTGAGCGCAGCGCGCCGCACGGATTCCTGCGCTATCACCAGATTGACGTCTCGGCGTTGATGGCCGACTCCGGCGCCCCCGGGAAAGCGATGCAATACCTCACTGGTAATCACACGATCGCTGCGCGCATGTTCCGCGTCAATCCGGCGGTGATGCTGCATGCGCCATTGCGGACGCTGTTATTCGCCGATGCTGATGGTCGAACATCGCTGGCCGTGGACCAACCCAGCCTCCTGTTCGATAGTTATCATGACGACGAAATCAGCAGCGTCGGCACCGAACTCGACCAGCTGCTTTGCGGGTTGATCACGGCGTTGGGGGGCGTCGTGCCTGCCGAGCTGTCCGAAAGCCTGTGACCTACAGGACAGGATTCGCGGATCGGGATGCGCCGAGGACGGTGGCGACGACGGGCCAGTGTCGATCTGGCCACAACGACTCACTTTGGAGGAGTTATAGGCATGCAATCGCAGGCGTCGCATTTCGATGTCGTGGTGATCGGGGCGGGACCGGGCGGGTACGTGGCGGCGATCCGCGCCGCCCAACTGGGTAAACGCGTCGCGGTCATCGAGCGGCAATTCTGGGGCGGCATTTGCCTCAACGTCGGCTGCATCCCCACCAAGGCGTTACTGCGTAATGCCGAAGTGGTGCACCTTGTGACCGCTCAAGCGTCCACCTTCGGGCTGACCGGACACGTCGATGCCGACTATGCCGTCGCCGTCGAACGGGCACGCGCCGTTGCTGCCGCCCGTGTGCGCGGTGTTCATTACCTGATGAAGAAGAACTCGATCACCGAAATCGACGGCTACGCAACGCTTCGCGCAACCAACGACATCGAGGTGCATCACCCCGACGGGACACCGGGGGAAATACTCAGCGCCACCGACATCATCATCGCCACCGGCAGTACCACCAAGCTGCTTCCAGGAACGTCGCTGAGCCCCAACGTTGTGACCTACCTTGAGCAAATCTTCGCCGATCGCCTCC
Organism: Mycolicibacterium sp. 018/SC-01/001; assembly: GCF_007096635.1. Lineage (GTDB taxonomy): Bacteria > Actinomycetota > Actinomycetes > Mycobacteriales > Mycobacteriaceae > Mycobacterium. Next base: position 519,321 of record NZ_VKAA01000001.1, on the reverse strand, counting down.
CGAGCACATTACTGGTGATCGGGGCGGGCGCCATCGGCATGGAATTCGCGACCATTCTGAGCGCGTACGGCGTGACCGTCACGATCGTCGAATTCCTCGATAGGGTATTGCCTTCCGAGGATCCTGACATCAGTGCAGAGGTCAGCCGTCGCTTCACCCGCCGCGGCATCGCCATCAAGACCAGCACAGCGGTGACCGACCTGTCCGACGACGGTCAGCAGGTCAGCGTCGCACTGCACGATCACCACCGCGATACCACCGAGACGATCGTGGTCGACAAGGTTCTCCAAGCGGTCGGATTCGCGCCAAACGTCACAGGATTCGGACTGGATGTCCGGGGCGTCGCGCTGACCGATCGGGGGGCGATTGCGATCGACGATCAGATGCGAACCTCGGCCGAGGGCGTCTACGCCATCGGCGATGTCACTGGGAAGCTGGCCTTGGCCCACGTTGCCGAAGCCCAAGGTATCGTCGCGGCGGAGACGCTGGCCGGGGCTCCCACGCTACCGATCACCGATTACGCGATGATGCCGCGGGTGACGTTCTGCCAGCCGCAGGTGGCCAGCTTCGGCCTCACCGAACCACAAGCCCGAGCTGCCTACGACGACGGCATCACCGTAGCCAGCTTTCCGTTCACCGCCAACGGAAAAGCCCCCGGTCTAGCGGCCAGCGATGGTTTCGTCAAACTGATCAGCTCCAATCGCTATGGCGAAATTCTCGGCGCCCACCTGGTGGGCGCCGAGGTCTCCGAGCTACTTCCGGAACTTACACTCGCCCAGAAGTGGGATCTGACCGTCACCGAGCTGATCCGCAACATACATGCTCACCCGACATTGGGCGAGGCGGTTCAGGACGCACTACACGGGCTTGCCGGCCACTTCATCAACCTCTGAGAACGACCGACAGACCGCGACACCCAATCGTGTCCGAACGCTACTGCGGCAGGACCTTCTGATCGTCGACAGGCCTTGTGAGGCAGGCGTTCTCAGCGTTGGTGTGAAGTGGAACGCGACCGCGCCGAACACGTTGCGGGAGGAGCCGGGGTCATGGCGAGGAGGAATCAGGGGGCGCCGGGGCGACAGGTGTGGGTGGCACGATGACCTCGACGCGGCCGGTGGCGACGTCATAGACCATGCCGGTGACGTAGTAGTCGTCGGCGTGGATGGCGGCCTGGATCACGGTGGTGTCGACGCGCACCGAGGCATACGGATCGCTGATTGCTTTGTGCGCCAGCTCCGATGCGGGAATCGCGAAGTACTCGGCGAGCAGATCGGTATGGGGAGCCAGGTCGGTCATTCCGCAGTCGGTGTGATGCAAGACGATCAGATTCCACGGACCGGGAACACGGGTCGTGGCATTGGCCAGTGCCACTCGTGAGAGCATTCCCATCGACTTCAGCAAGCCTGGGGTGACGCGACCGCCGACGTTGCGCAGCACCACGGCTTGTCCGTTGGCCAGGCTGAAGATGTGTGCTGGGTCTACGCGTGGATCCACGCACCCGATCACCATCACATTGCCGGTCGGGTTGATCGTCAGAGCCGCGTCGAACGCCGAGGCCTCGAACGTTGCGTTGCCGTGTAGCAGGTCGTCGATGTCGGTCACGAGAGATCCTGTCTGCCTGAATCTTTGGCCAAGGGCGTAGCGTCCACTGGCGAGTTCGCGGTTCCTGGGCTGCGCATTATTGCCCGGCATCCTTTCAGTTCTGGATGGATGTGCGGTAGGCAGGTGCTGCCGGTTGTGGTCAGTCTGACAGCGCACTGTAGCCCCTGGTGGCCAGGTCGGAGGCCGTGCAGACGGCGCACAGTACTGTGCACAGCCGACACAGTCAGCCCCTCGGTGGTGCGGCATCGGCCGCCGACGCTAGTCATGGGTGGCAAGGAAGTGTTCACCGGAAACGACACCAGCGAGTCGTTGCCCTAACGCGGCCGAGAACTGCAACACGATCTCCAGGGGACGATGGTGGATCGCGGCTCGCGCGAGCTGATTGTCAGGGTCGCGCTCGAGCACGGTAACACCGTCAATCGCTTTGCCGCCGAACGCGGTAGCCCGCCACTGCAGATAGGTGGTGGCGCCGCTACGGGACTCGGCGGTGAACTCCAATGTTTCATAGATCAGACTCGCGGCTGCCATCACTGCGGCGACCTGAGTACGTCCGTGGACCGGTAGACGCAGCGTGCTCGCTTCGAGGACGATGTCCTCGGCGAACCCCGCGCCGAAGGCACTCGCCGATGTCGTGGCGAAACCGTGGCGCCACGCCGTGCCACCGTCGCCGCTGACCTGATCGGCGATGTCGGTCAGGATCGCCGCGAGCGGCTGCGAGGCTTCGACGTGAAGCCAATGTCCGGCCCCGTCAAGTATTTCGGTCCGTGCGGTGGGGTATCGGGTGGCCACTGCGGCCATCATGTCGTCGGTGACGAATCCGTCGTTGGCGCCGTAGATGATGGTGACCGGACCGGGATAGGGACTGAACTCGGTGACGCCGACGCCGGCGTTGAACAGTCCGGCGTAATGGGCTGTCGTCGTGGTGGTTACGGGTGCACCGACGGCGACAAGGCGGTCAAGCTGTTCGACCGACAACCCGGGAGACAGGGCGGCGCGGATAGTGCGCTGGGCCTCTGGATGGCCCCCCAAGCCGCGCAGCGGGGCGATGACTGAGTCGGGTAGCCGTGTGCCACTCAACGGGACCGGAGTCAGCAGCACCAGTGCTGCGACCTGGTCGGTGTGGTTAGCGGCGACGATGTCGGCGATCTGGGCGCCCATGCTCTGCCCCACCACGATGACGGGGGTGGCGATGCCGGCGAGGAGGGCGTGGACTTCGTCCGCCAGGCTGCTCAGGGTGGCCGACGTGACGGCTTCGGTGTCATCGACGCGGGCGCCGAAGCCGGGGAGATCGTAACGGGCGGTGCCGGTGCGCCCGGACAGGGCGGTGATGAGTGGGTCCCAGACGGTGGAGTCATCGAGGAAGCCGTGCACCAGAACCAGGGTGGGGGCATCGTCGGTGGCGGCCGGGGTGTACTGAAACGTCATCGGTGTTGGGCTGTCGGTCATTTCGGGTCCGCCTGAACCGACCCGGAGGGATGCCAGGCGTCGGTGTCGATGGGTGAGTAGTGGGTGTCGTGGTTGTCGAGCCGTCGGACGCGGGTCGCTGCGCGCTCGTCGAGGATGGTCTCGTCCAGCGGTGTGGTGAAGATGCTGTCCACGAGTGTGTATTCGGCGGCGAGGCGCCCGAAGGATGCGAGCGCGGCGACGTCGATACGCCCACGGGTCAGATAGAGGTCGTCGCGGACGTGGATGCACGTGACCTCCCCCCAGACGACGTGGTCGTTGAGCGGCATCTCGATGATGCGGTCCAGTACGCATTCGAACGAGATCGGGCAGCCTTCGATGCGGGGTGCGGCCACGGTCTCCGAGGGTGATTTGCGAAGATCTAGTTCATCGAATTCGTCTATCGTGCTGGCGAATTCCTGGGCGGATCGATGCAGCGCGTCGGCGTGGGGCAGGGTCGCGGTATTGATGACGAACTCGCCGGTGTCGCGAATGTTGACGAAGGTGTCCTTGAGGGTGACGCCGTCGGAGCGTGGTTGCAGGGAGATCGACAAGATGGGTGGTTTGCGGCCGACGACGGTGAAGAACGACACGGGGGCGATGTTGCCGATGCCGTCAGGGGAGACGGTGCTGACCCAGGCGATCGGTCGGGGCAGCACACTGCCGATAAGCAGTTTATAGGCTGCGGCCGCATCGAGAGTATCGGGCTTAATAATCATCAGTGAATATCCTTGTCCTGGAGCATGATTGGTGGTTCACGACAGCAGGGCGACGGCGCTGTACCAGACCGGGCCGACGTTGAGTCGGTCGGGGTGCAGGCGCAGCATCTGGTCGAAGAACTCGCGCGGGGTTGGGTTGCCGGCCAGGAGACGCTGGGCGTCCAGCAGGTAGTCGCGGGTGCTGGCTAGGATGGCGGGGTCGTCGGGCAGGTTTTTGTTCTTGTGGCCGGCGACGACGGCCCGCGGTTTGAGTGCGGCGACGGTGTTGAGGGCGAGAAGCCATTCTTTGATGCCGCCGCCGCGGCTTTCCAGAAGGTACTGGTGCACGCCGTTGTACGCGACATCTCCGGCTACGACGAGTCCGAGGTCGGGGACGTGCAGGACGGTGGTGTCGTCGGTGTCGGTGTGTCCGACTTCCACGGGCACCAGTCGGTGGCCTTCGAGGGAAAAGCCGCCTGAGGGAACGGGTTGGTAGACCACGGGGCTCGGGGGGATCTGGCCGGGGAAGTCGACGTCCCACATCAGCGCGCGCCCGGTGGTGGCCTGTTCGTGCATCTTGGCGATCGTCCCGGTGGTGGCGTAGGCGATCGCGAACGGGAAGCGTTGCTGCAGAGCGTCGGTGCCGAACCAGTGATCACCATGACCGTGGGTGGCGTAGATGTGGGTTAGGCGCTTGCCGGAGTCAGTGATCCAGTCGCCGGTGCGCGCGATCTGGTCACGTGTGAACGGCGGATCGACGAGAACGGCATCGTGTGCGCCGTAGATGAGAGTCGAGGCCACCGGAGAAGACACGATCGGGCTGCCGTCGGGTAGCCGTTGGTCGCGCTGGCGGGGAAGTCCGTCATGGACGAGGAGCTCGTAGTTCAGAGAACCCATAGCGGTGGCCTTCCGTGCTACTCAGGCGAGGACGAGGTGGCGGGCGAACCAGTCGCGGGCGGCGGGGCCGGCCTGGTCGAAACCGTCGAGGTAAGGATGGAAGTGACCACCGTCGATGGTGACCAACGCTTTGGGGTAAAGCGCATACTCGTAGCCGGCTAGGGCCAGATCGGTGTTGGTGATGGTGTCGTGCAGAGCCACGATCATCAGCAGCGGCGTCGGCGACACCCGGGCCAAAAACGTTCCCGGTTCGTAGTTGCGGGCTGCCCGCGAGGATCGCACCGTCATCGAGTTGGTCCACGCACCCTCGGGCACCGGTTGGGTGTAGAAAGCCACCGCGTCGGGAGCCCGGTAGGCGGCCGGGGTGGCTGGGTCGGCGCTGACGACGGCTTGGGTGGCTGGGGGCTGGCCCTGGAATTGGCGCCGGTCGTCGTCGATGAACGCGGCCTCCAGTGCGCTGACCTGATCCGGGGCGACCCGTCGGAGGCTCTGCTGGTAGCCACTGATGGTCGGTACTTGCGCGACTATTGCCCGCAGCCGACGGTCGGTGGCACCGAGCACGATCGCATGCCCGCCGGAATAACTGGTGCCCCACAATCCGATTCGTTGCGGATCGACATCTGGCTGGCTTTCGAGGAAGGAGATCGCGTGGCGCCAATCAGCGATCTGAATCCAGGGGTCGACGTCGCCGCGGGGTGATCCGTCGCTGGAGCCGAAGCCGCGGTGATCGTGAACAAGGACAACGAAGCCGGCCTCGGCGAACAATTGCGCGAACCGATGTAGCCCGTGTTCTTTTACCCCGGCGAAGCCATGGGCCATTGTGATTGCCGGGTGCGGTCCGGGTCCGGCGGGCCGGTAGAGCCAGCCGCGCAGCGTCACACCGTCCTTGCCGCTGAGTTCCACGTCGCGACGACGCACAGTGGCGGTGTCTTCTCCTGCGTTCTGCTGGGGCACAACTAGAGGGTGCACGCCGTGGGCAATGACTGGGGAGACCATCGTGAGGGTGGTATTGGCAGGGGCACCTTTACGCTCAACACGTGAGCGAGGGCACCAACCTCTTAGGGGACTATCTCCGGGCCCGGCGTGGGCAGGTCAACCCGCAGGATGTGGGCTTGGTCGCCGGTCCGCGCCGCAGGGTGAGTGGATTACGGCGCGCGGAGTTGGCGACGCTGGCTGGGATCAGCGCGGAGTATTACCTGCGCCTGGAGCAAGGCCGCGATAAGAACCCGTCTCCGCAGATACTCGATGCGTTGGCACGCGCGCTGCAACTGGACATTAAAGCCAGTGAGTACCTGCATCAGCTGGCCGGTGGAGCCGAGCCCGCCGCACGAGGGGCCGCCGGTGACGACACTGCCGCCGACGGACTCGACGACCTGATCGAGCAGTGGACGACGCCGTCCCTGGTAGCCAACCGCTACCAGGACGTCCTGGCAGCCAACGCCGTCGCCAGGGCCCTATCACCAGGATTCACTCCGGGAGTCAACTTCCTGCGCTGGCGGCTCACCGAACCTGCGGCCAAGGAGTTTTTCGCAGACTGGGACGAGGCCACCGACATCGCTGTCAGTGGACTGCGGGAAGTCGCTGCCGGTGCATCGGCGGATGCGCGGATGCGCGCCCTGGTCGAGGAGTTGTCCGGGCTCAGTGCACGATTCGTCGAGCTGTGGGCACGCGCCGACGTGGGATACCGTGCCGGGGTCACTGTGGTGCGTCATCCCGTCGTGGGGGAGTTGCAATTGCACCGACATCGGCTCGCCGTGCCGCACTCCGGCGGGCAACATCTCATTGTGTTCAGCGCTGCGCCGGGCAGCCCGTCGCAGCAGGCGCTTGAACGGCTGCTTGAACAGTCCCGGGGCTATTAACCGCCGCCGATCGCTCGCCCGTCCTCGGTGATGCTGGGCGCTCACGGATGCGTGTCAGTGCACGTGTCGAACCCCGGCTGTGGCCGGGCCGCTCCCCGTCATCTGATGACCGACCGTTGATGTCGACAGTGGTTGCGCGCAGCGCAACCGCGCGGGTGCGGGATAAACTTTAGGCGTTCTGGAATATGTGGTCCATAAATGATGCTGTAGAGCCCGCAGTGAAGTGTCTCGAACGGTGACGACAGGAGTAGGCCATGTACTTGCTGTGCACCACACCGATTTTGGGATGCACAACGTCTGGGGCTCGGTGCTGAATGGATGTTCCCTCGCCGGCGGGAATAGTGGAAGCCGAGTTGTGTCCGATTCATAACGTATCGGGTCGGGCGGGACGCGCCAAGGCTATCGAGAATGGGCGGGCCGAGCGCCCTGATGGTGTGCTGCCCTGGCGGTAAAGGTTGAAGGATTTCCCGGACACAATGTCCGGCGGCGCGGGTTTCGCGCCACCACGTGAGGTTCACGACAATCAAAGGAGAGATGATGGCTGCAGTATCGGGAAAAGTGGTCGTAGTGACCGGGGGACGCCGTGGTCTGGGTGCAGCCCTCGTTGATGAGGTTCTGGCTCGCGGCGCTGCAAAGATTTACGCAACGGCAACGACGCCGTTCGAGGACGACCGGCCGGCCGTGGTGGCCCTGCCTCTAGACATTCGGTCCGAGGACTCCGTAGCCGCGTTCGCCGAGTTGGCGAGTGACGCACAGATCGTGATCAACAATGCCGGAATCTTCGCCCCGGATCCGTTGCTGACCGGAGCATTCAACGGGATCAGTGACAGCTTCGACGTCAACGTGTTTGGGCCGCTGCGAATGGCGCGTGCGTTCGCACCGATCCTGAAATCCAACGGCGGCGGTGCCCTGGTCGACATTCACTCGGTGTTGTCATGGCTGGCCGGCGCAGGGGCCTACGGGGCATCCAAAGCTGCGTTATGGTCACTGACGAACTCCCTGCGTCTAGAGCTGGCCGAGCAGCACACTCAGGTGCTGGGGGTGCACGTCGGCTACGTCGATACCGATATGGCATCGGACATTGCCGCCGATAAGCTTAGCCCCGCGGCGGTCGCCAAAGCCGTGATCGACGGGCTCGAACACGGCGATTCCGAGGTGCTCGTTGACGACATCTCCGCACACGTCAAGGCCGCGTTGTCGGGCCCGGTGGAAAACTTGGCGCTACCGCACTGACGAACTCGATAACGCCGCGAAGTGCTAGGCCGGGCGGGGCAGCGAGGAAATCAGTTGGTCAGCCGCTGCACTGAGGACAGCACGGCCGGCGCCGAGTTTGCGCAACGCCTCCATGCCGCGCAGCACCGCCAGCATCAGCGCGGCCAGCGCGTCAGCGTCGGCCTCAGGGTCGATGTCGCCATCGTTCTGAGCGGCGCGAATGGTCGCGGTGAGTAGACGCCGATAACTATCCAGCGCGCGTTTGAGGGTCTTGGTGACAGTGGCGTCTGCAGGGGCCAGTTCGGCGGCGGCTTTCGCCATCATGCAACCACGCTGGCGATTTCCTGTGAGGTATACGTGTTCCATGTTGCGGACGTGGTTGACGAGACCCTGGTAGGGCGTGGTCGCCGAGGGACCCCGCAGATCGTTGACGGCCCGGCCTAGTGACCCTTCGCAGTAGGAATCCATTGCCCGCACGAACAATCCGTGCTTATCACCAAATGCGGCATACAAGCTGCCGCGGCTGAGCCCGGTCGCCGCAGTCAGATCATCCAACGATGTGCCGGCATATCCGTTCTCCCAGAACTGGCCCCGCGCAATGGATACCACGTCGTCTTCGGTGAAGCTGCGGGGTCGGCCCATGTGGCCATCGTAACGTCAGCTGCGGCGCCGCAGGACACGGACATGTTCCGCGGGGGCGGTGAGTGCGAACTCCGCCGGCGGACGTGGCCTGCCATCAATGCCCAATCTGTCTGCGATCACCCCACCCCAGGATCGGCATCGGCGGACGTTCGTGTGGCAGGTGGCACGTCGCTAGCTGGTCACCGAAGGATTCTCCACGACGGCAGATGGCCGAGGCGTCCAGCGTCGCGGGCGGCAACGGCGTTGCGGTAAACGCAGTGCGAACGCATCGATCTCTTCGCTGCTCAGTCGGTAGCGGTTGATTGTGGCGCCAGGCGACGCCGTCAGTAAATCCGGCGGCCACCGCGCCCCACCGGGCAACGTCACCCATTGCCCCGTGAGCGGTGTTCACGCAGCCAGCGAGAACAGCCTGGACGAGATCAGTCGGGGGTCGATGCCGACATGCTGACAGGCGCTCTTCATGGTCATCCCAACAGGTCGTCGGGCCGGATGTGCCTCAGCGAACTGCCGTGGTCGGCGAAGGCGGTGCGAATACCGCCGAGGATGTAGGCCTCGGTCATGATCGCTGGTCTCCTGACGTGTGGGGGCGAGTCCGGCCCGGTTGTGAGGACTCCGACGGGAGCGCTGCTCATATCAGGTTGACGGCGTCGAGGAATGTGGTGGCCACGGCGTGGTCACCGACGACCTGCACGACATTGGCCCAGGCCAGTCGCTTGGTCGACCACGCCAGGAAGTCGGCGGTCGTCGAGGTCAACATCGCTGCGGACTTCTCAGCCGGGTCGGGCGGTTCATGGACGACCACGGAGTCTGTCGACCGGCTGATCTGAATCGTGCGTGCGGCGGGCCCGGTCAGCTGTAGTGAAATCGGTTGCAGGATTGCCGATGTCAGTTCGGGCTGCATCTTTTGAAGGCCGCCGATAAGCCAGGACACCGCGGGGGCCAGGCGTGTCTCGTCGAGGGCGGGCAGTGCTACGTCGACGGGCCCGCGTGGGGCCGCCACATCGAGGCGCACATGGGTGGAGATGTCGAAGGCGAACATGTCGGCGATGGCGTGCAGTGGGTAGGTGCCCAGGTCCAGCAAGGGAACGGTGGCGGAGGCAGCCGGCTCATCCTGCAGCGGCCCGAAGGTCTGCACGGCCGCGTCGAGCTGCTCAGCCAAGAAGGTGGTCGTCTCCTGAACGGTCCAATCACGCCGCGCAGCGACGATGGTGTCGTTGAGTGCTTCGATACCCATCGGTGGCACGTCGGCACCGTTGACAGCATCTTGCAGCAGTGCAAGCAGCGCGCCCATATGCAGATAGACATCTTTGACTGACCATCCTGTTGCGGCGCTTTCGAGCGACCACTGCTCAGCGGTCAGTGCCGCGGCGAGAGCCAGGGCATCCTCTCCTGCGGCGCGCATGCCGCGGATACCCGCATAACTCATGCGTATACCTCTTTCTGCACCGCGCCGAGGGCGGTGACATCCGTCGACGGACTATCGAACTGGGCGTTCCAGAACCGGCCAACCCCTCGCCACGACGTACGACCGGAATTGGGCAATGTTGGCGCTCAGTCGCTTAGGAGCTTGTCGTGTGCCGGCGGCTACGTGTGTGCCAGTGCTGCACGCTGGTGTGCTGACTCTGCACGGAACCAGTGCAGCCCTGGTCATCTGGTGGCCCGTTGCCGTCGGGGCGGTCTCTAATGGGTTGCGGACAGATAGGTGAACCGGCTGATTCGGCGCGTCGCTCGGCGCCCTCACCGGCACGCTGTCAGTGCGTCGGTACCGGGATCGATGAGGCGAGGACAGGTAGATATGGGTGGAGCGAGCTTGGCACCGATTCTGGTGACGGGCGCAGCCGGAGAGGTCGGTTCGGTTGGGGCAGCGCTTGTGCATCGCATCGTGGCCGCGGGCCGCCCGGTGCGCGCGTTCGTCCGGACTGACGATCGCCGCGCGGAAGTCTTGCGGCAGGCGGGGGCGGAGATCTTCGTTGGTGATCTACTGAACGTGGCGGATGTCAATGCAGCCCTGCAAGGTTGCCGACGGGTCTATTTCAGCATGAGCCTGAACCCGTATTACGTCGATGCCACCATCCTGATAGCTGCCGCGGCCAAGGCACAGGGACGGCTCGAGGTTCTAGTCAACATCTCGGAGTCCGAACAGACCAACCTGACCTACGAGCGCCTGATCGCCCCGCATAGTGAGCGCGTCGCGTGGCTGGGAGGCGGTGTGAGCCAATGGTCTCCGCAGCAACGAGCCCACTGGGCCGCCGAGCAGGCCTTGGATTGGTCGGGCCTGCCCGTGGTTCACATCCGTGCCGGCATCTTTGTGGAAAACCCGATCTTGTCCTGGTTCCCGATGGCTGAACTGGTCGCCTCCGGCGAATTGCGTCTACCCTTCGGTGAGGCCCGACTGGCACCGATTGCCGGGGCCGACGTCGCCGAGGTCTGCGCGACGATCCTGATTGACCCACAACCGCACGTCGGGCGGACTTACACACTCATCGGACCGGAACTGAAGACCATGGCCGAATACGCCGAGGACTACGCCGCTGCTTTTCACCGCCCCGTGTCCTACGTGGCCCAAGACCTCGAAACCTGGAACCGCTCTCACATCGACGCTGCGCTGGCCGATAGCAAGCCGCACAACGCTGAACACCTCAAGACACTGACTCGTCTGGTCGCATCCGGGCGCTACTACGATGTCGAAGCCGACGACCTTGCAGCACTACTCGGTCGACCGCCAAAGACCCTGCGCTGGGCGTTGGAACACTACCCGCACGCCCACGAACTCCTACGGCAGGCCCGAACCGCACCGTGAACCTGGGCCACACCTACGGCATTGGTGGACCACTAGCAAGACAGGAACAGCGCAGATGATCGAAACTATTGCTGGAGTGACGATCCCGGACAGTGCGCTCGCCAGGGACGCCACCGAGATCATCCGCGACACCACCAACGAGTTGATCTATCATCACTCGCGTCGCGTCTACCTGTTTGGGTCCATGCAAAGCAGGCGGCTCGGGATAAGCCCTGATCCTGAATTGCTCTACGTCGCAGCGATGTTTCACGACACCGGCCTGGTGGGTCCCTATCGCAGCACTTCCCAGCGGTTCGAGATGGACGGCGCCGATGCTGCCCGCGGCTTCCTCACCCGCCATCACATCAGTGACGATCACGCCGACATCGTGTGGGCGGCGATCGCGCTGCACACCACCCCGGAAGTTCCTTACAAGATGCACCCAGTGATTGCCGCAACTACTGCCGGCGTGGAAACCGACGTCCTCGGTGTGCACTTCGAGGCGATCACCGAGGACGCCAGGGCCGCCGTCGTTGAGGCACATCCCCGGCCGAACTTCAAAAGCGCGATCCTGCAGGCGTTCAGCGAAGGGTTCGCATACCGACCCGATAGCACGTTCGGCACTGTCAACGCTGATGTTCTGCGTCACTTCCAGCCAGGCTTTCACGCGCTCGACTTCGTGGAAATCATCGAAAACTCGCCGTGGCCAGAGTGAATTGCGCCTTCGGCGCCGAACCCACACCGCGACGGCGGACTGCGATACAACCTCCTGGCTCAACGACGCCGGCGATGGGCTTGTCGATCACGCGCGCCCCGATCGACGGCATGCCGTTCAGCGCAGAGCGAACCATGACTCAGTTCCCATCCTACTAAGACGACCGGTCATATACTCGAAATGTGGAGAAAACGATGAGCACCCCCGACAACGCCTATCTCGCCTCCTGGACCACCGATAAAGCGCAGTGGTTCACCAGGGCCGACGGCAGCCGACTGCGCTACCTCGTGACCGGTGATGGGCCGCCCCTAGTGCTGCTGCATACGGTGCGCACCCAACTCGACTACTTTCAGCGGCTTATTCCGCTACTGGCCGGAAGCTACCGGGTTTATGCCCTGGATCTACCGGGCATGGGTTGGTCGGACATCGTAGTCGGCGCGCACTATGAGCACGACGACCTGCTGGCAGCTGTAGTCGAGTTCGTCAACGGGCTGGAACTGACCGACGCCACTCTGGCGGGGGAGTCCATGGGCGCGGTGCTGGCATTAACCGCCTCGGTGGAATTAGGCAAGCGGGTCGTGCGTGTCGTGTCGTCCAATACCTACGACTATCCCCAAGGGCTCGAACGCGCGAACCTGCTGGCACGCATCATCATTCCCTCAGTCCGTGCACCCATCATCGGTCCCACCTTCGCCGCGCTCGAGAACCGGGCAATCGTCAAAGGCATCGTCAGCGGAGGGTTTGCCGATCCCGCCCGATTGCCGGACGCATTCATCGACGAACTGGTCCGTGTGGGAGGCCGCAAAGGGTACTCGCGCGTCGCGCGCGCGATCTATCGCAACCTGCCGACGCTGATCGCAGCTCATGACCGCTACGGATCGATCACCGTGCCAGTGACGCTCATCTACACCACGAAGGACTGGTCGCGCCAGGAAGACCGTGTCAAGACCGCCCGGGCCATCCCGAGTGCGTCCGTGATCACGATCGACGACGCCGGACACTTCTGCGCGATGGAACGTCCCCGCCAATTCGCCGACGTGATCTTGCAACGTTGAGCCAATCGGAGTCCCGGAGGCTTGAGCCACACGGTGCCACGATAATTGGTGGCCCGTTCTAGGTGTTCGCGCGCGCGGAAGAAGCCTTGTGCGCGATGCGCTTAGGTCATTGAGTGGCAGCGCCGGAGGTTGCGAAGGAGCGTCTGTCGCCACTGCTGCCACACAACTCGTGATGATCTTGTCCACCAGTCAATCTGACCGCTTCTGGGCGCGGGCAGTGGTTGCAATGTTGTCTTCAATGCCGCCATCAGTAGCCACGCCGCACTGAACGCCAGTACGGGCGGCCGGTGACCCCTAGTTTGCTGCATGCGGAAACTGATTGTCGTTCGACGCACACCGTGGGCGGTCGTCGCAGCGCCGAAAGCACGCACGTTGGTGACCGTAGCGCATCCGCGATGGGTCTGTTGGTTGACGCTCAACGCGAAACACATTGATCTGGTGGGAGTTACCTTGGTGCGGACGCCGAATCATTTGATGGCATCGGAGGGGCGCCGACAATTTTCACGTCGTAGCGGCCGTGGACCGACGTAGTCAAAGAAGTCAGGACAGGCTCGGTCCTGTCGCCGCGTCGATCAAGGCCGCCGCAGCGGACTGGGCGTAGATAAACGGTGAAGTCTCACCCAGCGAGGTAGTAAGCGCAGTGGCGCCTTCAAAGAGCACGGCAAGTTGGTGGCCCAGCTCGCGCGGATTGCGTGCACCGACCTCCGCGCACGCCGACACGAGCAGCTCGATGAAAGCCCGCTTGTGATCGACCACAATATGGTGGACGTCGGGCCGGGCACCCGCCAGCTCCACCGCCGCATTATGAAATGGGCAACCTCGAAAACCTAGATCTGGTCGAGCGTCAAAAATGCCAAGCAGACGAGCGCGCGGGGGGCTATCCAGATCGTTCACGGCCCGCTCCCGGGGAACGCCGTCTGGAGTGTCGATGCTGCGCAGGTAGGCCTGCACCAGCGCATCTTTGGTGGGGTAGTGGTTGTACAACGTGCGTTTCGACGCGTGCGCATGCTCGGCCACCTGGTCGACACCGGTGTTTGCTATGCCCCGCCAGTAGAACAGGTCCTGCGCCGCAGTCAAGATGCGTTTGCGCGCGCCACGGCCCCCCGTCGGAGCCGAGATCCCCGAATCGCTATCTATACCCACATTACAAACACTACACAGGGCGGTGTCGCTAGCGGCCTTGAAATGGGCTGATGCTCGATGAAATATACACCGGTCGGTGCATGTTGGGTCCTGTCAGGTATCGCGTCGTGCGACCACCCCAACGGAAGGGCTCCCATGGACTACTCGCTGTTTCAGTCGACCGGATTCGTGCATGACCTCGAAGGATTCGCCACTGCCAGGCACGCCTACGACAGACTTGTTGACGTCGCACAAGCCGCAGACGAATCTGGCTATCGGGCCCTGCTGGTCCCCGACCATTTCACTGGACTTCCGCCCACCAAAACGCCACTGTTCGAGGCTTGGACGCTGATTACCGCACTGGCCGGCCGGACCCATCATCTGAAGCTCGGACTGCAAGTCTCCTCTGCCGGCTATCGAAATCCGGCCCTCGCCGCCAAAATGGCCAGCACCCTGGATGTGATCTCCAACGGCCGTACGATCTTTGGTCTAGGCACCGGATGGCACGAACCCGACTACACCCAGTACGGATACCCCTTCGAACCGGCCAAGCAACGACTGCAACGCCTCGACGAAGCAGCGCAGATAGCACTGAAGCTGTGGACAGAGGACGCAGCGACATTCGACGGCCAGTACTACCGAATCCACGATGCCATCAACGAGCCCAAAGGGATCCAACGACCGCACATTCCGTTGCTAATTGCCGGATCTGGCGAGAAGGTCACACTACGAACCGTGGCTCGGCTGGCCGACATCAGCAACGTGATCGGCCCGCCCGATCTGGTTGGCCACAAGTACTCGGTGCTCAAAGATCATGCCGACGCCGTGGGACGAGACTTTGATGAAATTAGACGGACAGTGATGGTACTCGTGCATCCAGCAGATACCGACGAACGAGCTCGCCTCACCGTTCCGCAAAACGCCACGCTCATCTACCCCGGTGATGTGAGCGGCTACGGTCTGGTTGGGACGTTCGACACGATTCATCAACGGATCAGCGCCTATGAACAAGCGGGCGTCCAAGAACTCGTATTGCACTTCGCAGACCCCACCAATCCCGAGCTGGTCACTGAATTCGCTGCTGCAGTTGGCATCTCGCAGTAGGGCAGTTGAGCGGTAGATCCGGTCAGACTGTATGGGCCTAGGCGAGGTGACAACGTAGGGCTCTAGCTGGTCAACCGAACTCTCAGCGGGCGGCGGGCTGCAGCATTGCCCGGTCACCCAAGGATAGTCGAGAGTCACGCGCAGTACGGCGCGGCGCGACCGCAGATCGTTTATGCAGCTGGTTGAACGCTGAGCAAGCGTCAAGCCGCCGCCGCTCACCGTTCGATCACCCTGGTAGCGCGTCTCATAACCAAGCAGGACGGCGGCGTCGTTATGTTCTGACAGCGCAGACCTGTGTGCATGGACTGCACGCGTGAACTGCCATATTCCAAGGGCTCGTCAGTGCGTGCGAACATCAAGTCATCCACCTTGGACACAACCCGCCTCGGCGATTTGTGCGTACGGCGACTTGTAAAGGAATGAGCCGGATTCCGCCTAACCGACACGCCGGCTCGTGGGATGAAGAGGAAGGGCGTGTGTGATCTCGGTGTCTAGCGTACTCATAACCGGAGCCACTGGGTCGACAGGGTCGGCCGCTATAGCTGCACTGCAGGGCCGTGATGTGCAAGTTCGGGCGATGGTGCACCAAGATGACGAACGCGCAGACACGCTGCGCCGCATCGGCACGGAAATTGTGATTGGAGACCTACTAGACATCGATACCGTCGTCTCAGCGATGGACGGCGTCGATGCCGCCTACTTCGTTTACCCTGTCCGACCAGGACTACTCGACGCCGCCTCGTACTTCGCGCAGGCCGCGCGAGAGACCCGATTACGCGCGATCGTGAACCTGTCTCAACGGACGGCACACCGGCATTCTAAAAGCCATGCTGCACAGAATCACTGGATCAGCGAGCAAGTTTTCGATTGGTCATCCACACCCGTCACGCACCTGCGACCGACGCTATTCGCGGATTGGCTGTTGTACCCGTTCGCACAACAAGCCATCACCGATAGCGACAGTCTCGTACTGCCTTTCGGGTGGGGAAGGTTTGCCCCGATTGCGTCCGAAGACCAAGGGCGCGTAATCGCCACTGTCCTTACCAATCCCGATGCACATGCGGGACGAACCTACCTCCTCAACGGCCCGGAAGTCCTTGACGGAGAGGGCATAGCAGCTGCATTGACCGAGAGTTTTGGCAGAACGATCACCTATCGGCCCATCCCGATCGCGGACTTCCAAGAGATAGCTCGCGCCACTCCGCAATTCGGTGAATTTGCCGCCCAACACATGGGCGCCGTCGTCGCCGAGCTCATCGAGGGACGACTTTCGGAAACCAACGACACCGTTGAACAACTCACTGGCAACGCGCCTATGACCATCCAAGCTTTCGCCACACTGCACCGCTCGACCTTCACCCCCAGAGGGCCTGCTTGACCGTGCATTCGGCGGAATCACAGAGTTCTCCGCTGATCCGCTGCGGTCACGGCTGCTCCTTCCGGTAGCAATTGACGTGTGATCGGCTTGTAGGGCGATCGGCATTCGCGCCTCGGACGCTTTGATCCATATGGCATGTCCGCTTGCTGCCGCCTACTCCAGGGCGGTCCACAGCAGTCCACGCCGCCACGCTCTGAATAAGGTGTATTGGGAGGTAAGAGTGGACGGTCCAGGCGGCGTGCGGAGGGGGACGGCTGCTGGACGATGGGTGTTGTTCGCTACGGTGCTCGGGTCGGCAATGGTCATGATCGACAGCACGGTCGTCAACGTGGCCTTGCCGCACATCAGCCGCGAACTTCACGCTGACTTCGGCGGCGTGCAGTGGATCATCAACGCCTACACGCTCACGTTGGCCGGATTGATTCTGCTGGGTGGCTCCCTCGGTGACCGCTTCGGGCGCCGGCGTATCTTCCTGGTCGGCGTCGTCTGGTTTGCGGTCGCCTCGGCGGCTTGTGGATTCGCGCCAAATATCGACATGTTGATCATTGCCCGCGCATTGCAGGGTGTCGGCGGGGCGTTGCTCACGCCGGGTAGTCTGGCGCTGATATCGGCATCGTTCGATGGCGCCGACCGGGGTGCCGCAATCGGTACGTGGTCGGGCCTGGGTGGTCTGGCCGGTGCAGTCGGGCCCTTCCTGGGTGGCCCTCTCGCCGAATGGAATTGGCGGGCTGTGTTTATCATCAATCTACCGTTGGCCGTTGTGGTCGTCATTGTGGCAGTGCTGCGAGTGCCCGAGAGCCGCGATACGCGGTCTGCACCTGGGCTGGATGGCAGCGGCACAGTGCTTGCAGCGTTGGGCCTAGGAGCGCTCACGGTTGGGCTGACAGAGCTCGGTCGGGGCGAGATCACGTCGAGCGCCACCGCGGCGGTCGGTGTCGGCGTGTCGGCGTTGGCTGTATTCGCCGTGGCCGAGCGGCGGTCGGCACACCCCTTGATTCCACCGTCGCTGTTCAACGACAACACATTTCGTGTCGCCAACGCCATCACGCTGCTGGTCTACGGCGCGTTGTCGATGGTCTTTCTTGTGTTGGTCTTACAACTACAGACGGTTGCAGGCTTCACTGCCACTGCAGCCGGGGCGGCCCTGCTGCCGATGACCGCGATGCTATTGCTGTTCTCCTCGCGAGCCGGTGCTCTGGCGGCCAGAATCGGGCTCCGTCTGCCGTTATGCGCGGGTCTGATACTCGCTTCCGGGGGGCTGCTCCTGATGCTGCGGATCGGTACCAGCGCCTCCTGGCTCTTCGACGTGCTCCCCGCGGCCCTGATCTTCGGTGCTGGCATGTCCCTGGTTGTCGCTCCACTGACCTCGGCGGCGCTGGACTCCGCGCCTGACCATCTGGCCGGCGCGGCATCAGGTGTCAACAACGCCATTGCTCGTGCGGGAGGGTTGATAGCCGTGGCCGTCATACCAGGCTTGGCCGGCATCGGCGATGCGAACTACATCGAGCCAACCATTTTCGCTGCAGGGTTTCGCAGAGCCGTGGTAATCGTAGCGGGCATCTTCGTGCTGGCCGCCGTCCTGGCGGTCGTCGGAATCAAGCCCCGGTCCGCCGCGGAGATCCAAAGAAGACGGCTACTGCTCGTCGAGCAGTACCCCCACTGCCCGGTCAACGGGCCGTCGCCGCACCCCTCCTGCCCCAGGATGCATCCATAGTTGCTACTCCCGGCACTTCGGCATCGGCGGACAAACACCGATGGAACGCCTACGCGTTCACAACCTCACGCATGAAGAACAGCTAGCCAGCGCCCCACCCCGACACCGGGTGGGGCTGAGGGTGAAAAAACTCGTGTTTGCGTTGCTTTCCTCGCCACCTCCTCCGCCAGCGATGAACGGCGACCCCTTGAAGAGCTCAGTACTGGGCTTGCACTGTGCCAGAAGTGAAGAGGCCCAGCGCCTTCCCTGCCGCGTCGCCTGCGAACCCCGCTTGCCGGCTCTGGCACCGCGGTGCGCGACAATTCTGAGCCACACTGTTCTCCCCCTTTCTGAGTATGGTGGAGCATACTTAAGCAAGGTTCTGGTCACGTTTCGGCTGTGCCGGCTAGCCATGACCGCCCGGATCGGGCGGGGACCGACGACAGGAGAGATGTCCGATGACCGATGCCTTCGTACTTGGCGGGGTTCGCACCCCGTTTGCCCGCTACGGCAGCTCGCTGTCGCACTTCCGGACCGACGATCTGCTGGGTATGACCATGAAAGGGGCATGTGAACGCGTCGGGGTGCCGTTGGATCAGATCGAGGACATCATCGCCGGGTGCGTAAACCCCGCCCACGAAGGCATGGGTGATATCGCCCGCTGGGCGGCGCTGGCGGCGGGCTTCCCCGACAGTGTCGCCGGCGCAACGATCAACCGATTCTGCGGCTCGTCGGTCAGCGCGACCGTCAACATCGCTCACGCGATCAAGGCGGGAGACCTTGGCGTCGGCATCGCCTGCGGTGTCGAGTCGATGTCGCGGTCGGGGTGGGCGCTGATGAAAGGTGATGCGGCGTTCAGCCCGCGCGGCCCGGTGTTCATGCTCGACACCATGTGGGCAGGCGCAGGCGGCCCACCCAACCCGGCGCTGCTGGCCCGCAACGCTTATATCGCCATGATCGAAACGGCGCAGAACGTCGCCGACCGGTACGGGTTCAGCCGCGAAGAGATCGACGCGTTCGCACTGCGCTCTCAGCAACACGCCAAGGCTGCGCGCGACTCCGGTCGGTTGGCCAAGGAGATCATGCCCGTTACGATCGCGGCGACGAAGAGAACCCCCGAAAGACGTTTTGAGTACGACGAATTCATCCGCGACGACACCACAGCAGAGACGTTGGCCAAGCTACCGGCCCAGCCGGGCACCACCCAGATGACCGCCGCCAACTCCACGCCGCTGACCGACGGGGCCAGCGCCATCGTGCTGGCATCGGGGCCCAGGGCTGCAGAACTCGGAGTCGAACCGCTGGCTCGGGTGGTGTCATCCGCCGTCTACGGAATCGACCCACTATTCATGGGGCTGGCACCAGCATGGGCGATTCCACTGGCGATCAAGCGCGCCGGTCTGACGCCGGAGCAGATCGACGTCTGGGAGGTCCACGAGGCGTTCAGTGCGCAGGCGCTCGGCGTCCTACGCGAACTGCCGAATCAGTTGGACGGCTTCGTCATTCCCGATGACAAGCTGACCCCAAACGGTGGAGCCGTCGCCATCGGCCACCCATTCGGCGCCTCCGGGACCCGATACGTACTGACGCTGGCCACCGAACTGCGCGAGCGCAATGCCCGTTACGGGGTGCTGGGCGTCTGCATCGGCTCCGGCCAGGGCGTGGCACTCGTACTCGAGAATCCCCGCGCTGCGTGACGAGGTCGTCGTGGCCACCGCGCTGATCAGCGGCCTCGAGGTGTACTACGAGGTCTCCGGAACCGGCGCGCCCCTGCTGTTCCTGAACGGCTCTGGTTCGACCATCGCCGAGGTTCGAGGGTTACTGCGGCCGCTCGCGAAGCACTTCCAGCTTCTGGTCGCTGACTACCGCGGAATGGGCCGAACTGCTGTGCCGGACAACGGGTACGGCATGGCGGATCTCGCCGGCGACGCGGTGGCGCTGGCCGATCACGTCGGCTGGTCGTCGTTTCGTCTGATCGGAATCAGCTTCGGCGGTATGGTCGCTCAAGAAGTCGCCGTCACCGTGCCAGAACGAATCTTGCGCCTGGTGTTGATGTGCACGTCGTCCGGCGGTGCGGGCGGGGCGTCCTACCCGTTGCACACCCTGGCCGATCTCGCCGCCGAGGATCGAGCATCGATGTCCGCTCAGATTATGGACACGCGGTTCACCGCCGATTGGCTGGACGCGCACCCGGCCGATCGCGCCCTGGTCGACGACATGGCCAGGCGCCGAATGAATTCGGCGCCGACCGAGGCCGCGCGCCGTGGCGCCCGACTCCAGCTGGAAGCTCGCGCCGGACACGACGTGTTCGACCGGCTCGGACGCATCACCAGCCCGACCCTGGTTGCGTCCGGGCGCTTCGACGGGATTGCTCCGCCGGCGAACGGTGCGGCGATCGCCGCGCAGATCCCCGGCGCGGTGGCGCGAATCTACGACGGTGGCCACGCGTTCTTCCTGCAGGATCCGGCCGCTATACCGGACGCGATCAACTTCCTGCGCTGAAGCTGATCGGTCCTCATAGTGCTTGTGGCCCTGTGGTTTTGGGATGCTCGCACGAACGAACGTAGATGCAGGCAAGCCCGAAGGCGTATGGGTAGAGCAGCAGTTCGGGCACTCAGCCATTCGCGCGTCTGGGGCACCCGATCGAGACGTCATCCATCACAGTGACGACGCCGGGTCGCAATGCACGAGCGTGAGATTCGTTCAAAAATTGGGTCTTTCGGGACTGGGCACGTCGGTCGGCTACCTACGGCACGTGTGGGTCGAGACCACCAGGAGGCCGTACAAGAACGAATACATCCGGGCGGATTCTCCGTTTCGCCGTGGCCCCTGCACGCCCCGGGCGATGTCGAGTACATCACCGCCGACTATGTCGCCTGGTTCAACCAACAGGGCCTGATGCACTGCTCCGGGCGCATTCCACCCCGCCGAAGCCGGCCGAGGCCCTCTGGTATCCGAACTCGTGACTGATAACCGGCCGGCTCACAGAACCCCAGAGGGTGCATGAAACCCGTTAGCTTCAATCTGCCACTGGTCTGAACTGGCGCTCGATCTGTGTCTGGGAACATTGGTCACGAACATGGGACGAATCGTGGTGGTCATGTCCTGAGACAAGTGTCTCGCCGCAGTTCAGCCATCCGCGATTGGTCGTGGAGCACGAGAAGTCACAGCGGCGGGGATGTCGAGATGCAACGAAGCTGGACAACTGCGTCGGACTGTTGGACGAGGTACTTAGTGCAGCTGCCTATCGGGGTGAGTGCACGCATAAGTCAGGCCGCGCGCTGAACACGATGTGTTCGACCGACTCGGCCGGGATCGCCAGCCCGACCCTGATCGCGTCTGGGCGCTAGGACGGGATTGCTCCCCCGGAGAACGGTGCGGCGATCGCGGGCCAGATCCCCTGGGTGGTGGCGCGAGTCTTGGACGGTGGCCACGCCTCCTTCCTGCAGGCCCCGACCGCAATGCCGGATGCGATCGACGTTCTGCGCTGAGGTTCCTCCGCTGACAAGCCCGGTTGACCGCAGCGGTCTACCGCGGCCCTTTCACACGCCGGTCCCGACGCCGGGATTCCCGCTCTCCGCCTCCGGAGCGAGGCAAGAAGCGTCGTGCCCCCTGGTTTCCAGGATCGCCGCCACCGCAGGATCGATCGCGGTGACGATGCGTCTTGCCGCATGGCCCAGGTCGGCGAGTTCTGCGTCGTCGAGGGCATCGATGACGAGGCGACGAGCCTCACGGACATGGCCGGGAGCGGTCTGCTCCAACTTCTCGATCCCGGCGTCGGTCAGCCGCACCTCGGTCCGGCGGCCGGCTCCGCGACGGGAAATACGCTGCAGCCATCCGGCGGCCTCCAGGCGCGACACCGCGTGGGACAACCGCGACAACGACCCACGCGCATGAAGGGCCAACTCGCTCATCGCCTGTGTGCGCCCCGGAGCTTCCGACAACTCGACCAGCACGTGGTACTCGAACAAGTTCAGCCCCGCATCTCGGCTCAGCTGTACGTCGAGCCGCGCAGGCAACAGGCTGACCAGGGCCATCAGCGACACCCATTCGCGAAGCTGCCCCTCAGACAACCATTCAACCGGTGGTGCCTGGCCATCCTCCATCGTGCAAGCCTAGTCCGACTTTAATATTCAAATCCACACCAACGCGACGTATCGCGTCAATGGCGAGCATTGCGCGCCGCGCTCGACACCGGCTCTTCTGAGCCGGGACGTCGTAGTCGAAGACGGGCCGGATCCCCTCGTGGTCAACGCCGGACATCTGGTCGTTGAACGAGCCAGTTTATCCCGCGCCATCAAATTTAATGTTCAACTGGGGGAATACAGGCTGAAGTTGTACGTTCAAGTCAAGTAATGGAGGACGCGAACCGCGTCCCCGTACTGCGAAAAAGGAGTGATTGCCATGGCCAACACAGCCACAACAGATCTGACCCGCCTGAGCGGTGTATGGCGCCTCGACCCGAACGCCACCACCCTGAGCTGGCGCACGCGGCTGCTGTTCATACCGATGGCCAAGGGCACGGTCCGAGCGAAGGCAGGTCACGCCGAAGTCTCGGGTGCAGGCACAGCCGGAGGGATGTTCGTGGTGGACCCCGCATCGATCGAGTCGCGGATCGGGAAGCGTGACGCGCACCTGCAATCCGCGGACTACTTCGACGCCGAGAAGTATCCCGCGATCACCTTCACCTCTCGCGAGGTCCGTCCAGTCAGCCCCGGCGAGGTGCAGATCACCGGCGAGCTCGAGGTACACGGCCGCACCTCACCGTTGACAGTGACGGGTCACGTCACCGCGCGGGATGGGCGGGCCACCCTCACAGCCACCGCACGCATCGGTAACGACGTCCTACATCTGAACGGAATGGGAGCTTTCACCACCGACGTCACCGTGGAAGCCCACTACACCTTGTCCGAAGCCACGTCGTAAACCACCACTCGCGAAAGAGGACACACCATGACACTGTTCCGTCTCGACGCAAGCATCCGCGTCGAAGGTTCCCACAGCCGCGAGATCGCCGATATAGCCGAACGAGAATGGCGTGGAGCCAACCCCGAAGGCGCCGTCATCCGCCGCAGCATCGGCACCGAACCCATTCCGGCAACTGCCTGGGGTGCGGCGGCATTCGCCGGTTACACGCCAGAAGAACAGCGCTCGCCCGACCAGCGCGAAGCTGTCCAATTAGCAACAACTCTCGCCGATGAACTCCTCTCCGCAGATGCGTTCATCTTCGCTGTCCCGCTCTACAACTATGGGGTCTCCCAGCACTTCAAAACATGGGTGGACATGGTCATCACCGATCCACGTTTCAATCCGGCTCAACCGCCTGCCATCGCGGGCAAGCCGGCAATATTGGTCACGGTCCACGGCGGCAACTACTCCGAGGGCACTCCTCGTCATGGCTGGGATCACGCCACAGCGTGGATGCAGCGCATCCTCGCAGACGTCTGGAGCCTGGATCTCCATACCGTGGTGTCCGAATTCACCCTTGTTGGCGTGAATCCGGCACTCGACGAGTTCAAAGACGTGGCCGCCTCCTTGCGCGCCGACGCCGAGAGCCGGGCCCGTGAATTCGGACAGCTGTTGACGGTCTGAGCAGCGCCGGTCAATGGTCGGAATCTGCACCAGTTCTCGGCTCATTGCGCCAGTTGCCCGGTCCACTGACAACTGAGGTGGCATAGACCCCGGGCACCACGTCACCGTCGTCTAGCCGTAATGAGCCCAGCTGCCGAGATTTTGACAGAACACCACAGCGAGCCCGTCCGCATGATCGGCACCGTCACTGCGTCGCGAAATCCGCAGTGGCGGCGTTGTCGCGCTGGGCGGTGACTGCGGAGAGTCGGTCGGTGAGCGCCCCGGTGACCAGTTGCCAGGCATCGGATCCGAGGATGAGACGCCGGCGCGGCGTGTCGGCGTCGGCCTCGCGCAGGATCGCCGCGACCGTCTTCTCCTGGCTGTCGGTCATCTCCTCGAGAGTCATCGGCGGTCGATCGGCGGGGCCACCGCGATACGGGGCGCTGACCGGGACGCGGACCGCGGCGTCGAAGAAGCTCGTGCGGACGACGCCCGGTTCGACCAGAATCGTGCGGATGCCGAGGGGCTCGACCTCTTGTGCGAGTGCCTCGTAGAAGCCCTCGATTCCCCACTTCGTCACGTGGTACAGCGAGAAGCCGGGGAACGCCAGGTGCCCGCCCATGCTCGACATCTGCACCAGGGTGCCGCCGCCCTGTCGGCGGAGGTGGGGGACAACGGCTCGGGCGAGCTGAATCGAGGCGGTCAGGTTGGTGGCGATCATTGCGTCGACGTGCTCGTCGGTCAGGTCCTCCGCGGTGCCGAAGACGCCGTACCCCGCGTTGGAGGCCACGACGTCGATGCGATCGTGTTCGGCGAATGCGCGAGCGACCACCTGCCGCATCGTCTGGGTGTCGGTGACGTCGAGGCGTTCGGTGGTCAACGCGGAGCCGTAGCGCTCGGCGAGCTCGGCCAGGTCGTCGGGGTTACGCAGCGTCGCGATCACCGTGTCGCCGCGCGCCAACAACTGTTCGACCATCTCGCGTCCCATTCCGCGTGATGTTCCGGTGATGAGCCAGGTACTCGTCATGTAAGGCTCCCTTCTGATCTACGTCAGCGGGTGCAACCGTTTCGAGGGGATACCAAGTCCATAACCGATATGCGAATCTCGTGGCTCAGCCATGCACAAGCCGTATGGCAGTCTGGGGGGATGGGTGAGCCGACGTTGACCGGGTTGCGGTTGTGTCAGGAAATTGCCCGCCTCGGTTCGTTCAGCGCCGCCGCCCGCGTTCTGGGCTACTCGCAGCCTGCGGTCTCTCGGCATGTCGCAGCGGTGGAGGCTGCCGTCGGTTACCCACTGTTCGTGCGGCAGGCCGGGGGTGTCCGCGTCACGCCGGCAGGTGCGGTCGTCGCCCAGCACGCGGCCCGCATCCTCGGCGGCCTGGACGCGATGTCCCGCGAGCTGCACGGACTCGGCGACCGTCTGGCCGGGCGGGTGGGTCTCGGGGCGTTTCCGGCTGCCGCTGCCGCGCTGATCCCCGCCGCGTTGGCACAGTTGGCCCGCGAGCATCCCGGCCTGATGGTGTCCCTGACCGAAGCCGCCACCCCCGCGCTGCTTCGCGAGGTGCGCTCCGGGCGACTCGACGTGGTGGTCATCGGTGTCGGTGCGGGGCTCTCTGACTACGACCTCGACGGGCTGGTTCGCCGGCGCATCGATGCCGGCGAGCTGTGCGTGGCGATGCCGGCCGGGCACCGTTTGGCCGCAGCCGAACCGATACCGGTGCGCGACCTCACGATGGAACCGTGGATCGTCGGGACCGGCTCACCCGGCGATCCTCAGTTCGGCGCCTGGCCGACACTCGTCGATCCGGTGGTGCACCACCGGGTGCGCGATTGGCCGGCCCGGCTGGGCCTGGTGAGTGCGGGGCTGGGACTGTGTGTGCTGCCCGAAATGGCGGCGCCGTCTGTCCCCGCGGGTGTGGTGACACGCCGCGTCGACGACCCGAACTGGCTGGGCCGCGCCACGCTGGTCGTGACCCAACCCAGCGCGCCCACCGCAGCGGCGGCCGTCGTCGACGCGCTCACGACGGCGGCGCAGGACATTCGATCGCGCTAGAGAGCGACTGACCGGCCGCTCGCCGCGCAATCTCAGCCGGACACCCGTGCACGCAGACGAGCAAAGGCGGTCTCGTCGGAACTGCCCCGCGCCGGAAAGTACACGAAGAGCGTCTGTCCCGGCGCCCCGTCGACGCCGAACGATTCGAATTGCAACGTGATCACCCCGAATCCCTTGATGGAGAACCGCTTCTCGCCGACAGTGCGCGCGTAGACGTCCTGTGTTGACCACAGCTGAGCGAAGGACTGGTCCTCGGCGAGGAGATGCTCGATGAGCGACCCGACCTCGCCGCCTGGATACGCCGCAGCTGCGCTTCGCAGGCCCGCAACGACTTGGCCGGCGATGACGTCCCAGTCGGGATACGTGTCTTTGGCCCGCGAGTCTCGAAAAGTGAACAGGGCAAGGTTGTTTCCCGGTGCCCAGCCGGGATTGACGTGCTCAGCGAGCTCGGTCGCTGCCAGCACGTCGCGGCGGGCATTGACCACGAAGGCCGGCAAGTCTGTCCACAGCGAGAGCAAGTCCCGCACACCCGGTCGCACTGCGTCGGGAGCCTCTGCGCTGCCTCGCTGCTGCGACGGTGAACCCAGACGATGCAGATGGTCGCGCTCGGCGTCGTCGAGGCGTAAAGCGTCAGCGATCGCATCGAGGACCTCGGGGGACGGGTTGCGATCGCGGCCCTGCTCCAGTCGGGCGTAGTAGGTGGCGCTGACGCCGGCCAGTGTCGCCAACTCTTCGCGGCGCAGCCCCGGCACGCGGCGGCGGTTGACGAGAGCCACTCCCGCCGAGCGGGGATCGATCCGCTCACGACGATTGCGCAGGAACGCGCCCAGAGAGTTCATCTCTGTGTCCATGACGCCGATCGTAGTGACGCTCAGCGTCAGGCTGGCCCTGCCGGTACCACCCTTCACGGGGTGTGGCAGCACCGCGTTGATGGTGGCCACGATCGAACCATGACTGCGCCAACTGATCCCGCATCACCGGTCTGGTTCATCACGGGATGTTCGAGAGGCCTGGGCCGGGCCCTGGCCACCCACGCTCTGCAGCGCGGCGATCGCGTCGCCGTCACGGCCCGCAACAGAGGCGCTGTCCTCCCACTGACGGAAGGCCACGGCGAGCATGCTCTGGCCTTGCCATTGGACGTCACGGATTCGGCGTCGGTCAGCGCTGCGGTCGCCGAGGCCGAGGCTGTCTTCGGGCGCATCGACGTGGTGGTGAACAACGCCGGCTATGGATACCTCGCCGCTGTCGAAGAAGGTGAGGACGAGGCCGTTCGCCGCCTCTTCGACACCAACGTGCACGGTGTGACCGCGGTTTTGAAGGCAGTGCTGCCCGGTATGCGGGCACGGCGCAGCGGCCGGATTCTCAACGTGTCCTCGTTCGGCGGCTTGGCGGCGTTTCCCGCCACCGGCTACTACCACGCGACCAAGTTCGCTCTGGAGGGTCTATCCGAGTCACTTGCCGCCGAGGTCGCCCCGCTCGGCATTCGCGTCACGATCGTGGAACCGGGCGGGTTGCGCACTGAGTGGGCAGGGGCGTCGATGCAGCAGTCATCGATACGGATCGCCGACTACGACGGCACGGCCGGCAAGCGCCGGGAGAGCACGTTGGCGGTGTCGGGGCGTCAGCCGGGTGATCCGGTACGCGCGGCAGCGGCGATGGCCGCCGTGGTGGACGCGCCCGATCCGCCGCTACGGCTGCTGCTGGGGTCGGACGCGCTCGGCGGAGTGCGAGCCCGCCTGGAACGTCTACGCGCCGACGTCGACGCCAACGAGGCCCTGACGGTCAGCGCCGACGGGTCGACATGATGACGCGGGATCCCGTGTTCTGATGCAACCGAAACGACTGTCGGCGCGTTGCGCCGACCACCCTGCGGCCGGAGAGAACTCGTGAAGATCTATGGGTTGGAAGAGCACATGGCCACGCCCGACGTGGTCCGCGCCTGGGAGCGTCAGGACCCCGGGCTCACAGAACCGATGATGAGATGGGCCGTCGCCAGCGACATCACGGCAGATCTGTTGGATCTCGGCGACCGCCGCCTCCAAGCCATGGATGACGCCGGTATCGATACCGCAGTCCTGTCCGTCTCGACTCCCGGTCTGCAGAACCTCACCGCCGCTGACGCCGCCGCGCTGCAAGGGCCCACCAACGACGCCATCGCCGCCGCGGTGGCCCGCCACCCCGCGCGCCTCCAGGGGTTCGCGACGCTTGCGACACCCGCACCAGCGGCGGCAGCCTCCGAACTCCGCCGAGCGGTCAGCGACCTCGATCTCCACGGAGCGATGATTCACGCACGTTCCGGTGAGCGCGCCGTCGATGCCATCGAATTCTGGGACATCTACGAAGCCGCCGCAGATCTGCGCGCGCCGATCTACCTTCACCCGCGCGCCCCCCGCCCGCACATCACCGAGGTGTACTACAGCGGCTTCGGGGACCGCATCGACGATCTGTTCGCCACAGGCGGGATCGGCTGGCACTACGACGCCGGGCTGACTCTCTTGCGGATGATCGTGGCGGGCCTTTTCGACCGGTTCCCTGATCTTCAGATCATCCTGGGGCATTGGGGGGAAGTGGTCCTCTTCTACCTGGACCGAGTCGCCGTTCTCGACGGTGTCACGCATCTACAGCGCCCTGTCGCGGAGTACTTTCGCACGAACGTCTACATCACCCCGCGTGGCATATCGAGCCAAAGGTACCTTCGCTGGAGCGCGGAAACGGTTGGCATAGAACGGATCATGTACGCATCCGACTATCCGTTCAACCGGGAGCGGGACAATTCGGTGCGGCGTTTCCTAGACGGCGCGGCTCTCACCACGAGCGAGCGTGAAGGTGTCGCGTTCAGAACCTGGGAGAGCCTCGTCGCCGGCATCCGGCGCTGATCGGTCGTCCCCATGGGCGCGGCGTTGGAGTTCAGCAAGGTACGCAGTCACGGCGTCGCGATTGCGGGTGAGGACGTCGATGCGTTCGGTCAGCCGGTCACGTTGGTGCTCCAGGATCGCAACCGTCTCGGGAAGCACGCCGTAAAAGACGATGGGTTCGCGAGGGGACTGCAGACAGGGCAGGATCGCCCGGATGAGCTGAATGGACAGGCCTGCGTCCAGGAGCTCACGGATCTGCTTCACGCGCCCGAGCGCGACCTCGTCGTAGACGCGATAGTTGTTGGCGGCGCGGACGGAGGTGATGAGGCTGTTCGCCTCGTAGAAACGCACCTGACGCGTCGAGACACCCGCCCGGCGAGCCAGCTCACCGATCAGCACGGGGCCATCGTACCGGTTGACCTTGACACTAGTGTCAACGTTCAAAGCTCGTTGGTATGTCTGATCTGTTCGGAACTGTGAGCGCACCGTTCGAGCCCGTCTACGAAGCTGTCGCCGACAACATCGGCCGCGGCGTCGAAGTCGGGCTCTCCCTCGCGGTGGACGTCGATGGAGACAGAGTTGTCGACCTCTGGGGTGGACACCGCGATCCGGCTCGCACCCAGCCGTGGACGCGTGACACGGTGACCAACGTGTGGTCGCTGTCGAAGTGCGTCACCAGTTTGGCGGCACTACGGCTCGTCGATGCCGGCGAACTCGACGTCTACGCACCGGTGAGCCGCTACTGGCCCGAGTTCGCCTGCTGCGGAAAGCAAGCCGTCGAAGTTCGCCATGTACTCTCCCACACATCGGGGGTGTCCGGCCTCGACCAACCGGCACAACTCGAGGACCTCTATGACACGCGCGCGGCCGCAGCACGGATGGCGCAGCAGAGGCCCTGGTGGCAACCGGGATCAGCGTCGGGCTACCACGTCTTGAACTACGGTCACCTGATCGGGGAGCTGGTGTCCCGAATCACGGGAATGTCGCTGGGACAGTTCGTCGCTCATCACATCGCCGGCCTTATGCACGCCGACTTCCAGTTCGGCCTGACCTGCGCCGACGTCAACCGAGTGGCTGACGTCATCGTCCCGGGCGGCTCGACGCCCGCACCCGATCCGCACAGTGTCGCCGGCAAGACCCTGTCTGGGCCCCCGTTCTGCGCCGATGCGGCGAACAGCGCCCCGTGGCGGGCGGCCGAATTGGGCGCGGCGAACGGTCACGGTACCGCCGCGGCGCTGTGCGACATGATGGCGCCGCTTGCTCGCGGAGGCGCTGCCGAGTTCGGCCAGGTGTTGTCACCGGCGACGATCGATCTGATCTTCGACGAGCAGTCCTGCGGTGTCGATCTCGTCAACGGGCTGCACTTGAGGTGGGGCATCGGCTACGCGCTGTCGGATCGTCGGACGCTGGCTTGGATTCCGGAGGGCCGTGTCGCGTTCTGGGGCGGGTGGGGCGGCTCGATGCTGATTGTCGACCTCGACCGGAAGATCACTATCAGTTACGTCATGAATCGGATGGGCTCCGACCTTCTGGGGTCCAGCCGCGCCGCGGCCTACGTCACCGCGCTGTACCGGGCGCTCACGGGTGCGCGATCGTGACAATCACTGCGCCGCAACAGCTGCGGCTGAGTACGCGTGGAGCGCCCGACAACATCGAGGGAGATGACGATGATGAGTGGACCGGAAGGACAGCCCGGAGTAGCGGCGATGATGGAGGACCGATTTGTCGACGTGGCCGGGGGGAAGCTCCGCGTGCAGGTTCGTCGTGGCGGGGAGCCCGCGCTGGTCTTCCTGCACTACTGGGGAGGTTCACGCCGCACGTGGTTCCCGGTCATCGATCTCGTCGACGACCGGTACGCCGTCGTCACCTTTGATCAACGCGGGTGGGGCACATCCAACGCACTGCCGGGTCCGTTCGACATCGGCCAGCTTGCGCAGGACGCGTTGCGCGTCATCGAAGGCTGCGTGACAGGGCCCTACATCCTGGTCGGACACTCGATGGGCGGCAAGGTCGCACAACTGATGGCTGCAGGCAGACCCACGAATCTGACAGGGGCGGTACTCGTTGCCCCGGCACCGCCCAAACCGGCCGCCATCCCGATCGAGCAACAGCAAGCGTTGGAGCGGGCGTACGCCAGCAGGGACAGCATCATTAAGTCCATGGACGGCCCGCTCACCCACGTCGCTCTGCCCCCGGCGCTTCGCGAGCAGGTCGTGGAGGACAGCTCGACAGGCAGTGACGAGGCACGCGCAGCATGGCCGCGGCAGGGCATCGTCCACGACATCGCGGACGCTGTCACCTCTATCGATGTACCGGTGCTCGTGCTCGTCGGCAGTGCCGATCAGGTCGAACCGCCTGATGTCATCGAGGAACTCCTGATGCCGTACATCGTCACCGCAAGGATCGAGGTGCTACCCGACGCAGGTCATCTCCTACCGCTGGAAGCGCCGGACTGGCTGGCGCATCACATCGGGGCTTTCGCGCACGAGGTGGCGGGGTGAACGGTGAGCGGGGTCGTCAGTTGCTGACTGTCGCGACGTCAGCGGTCTCGCGACGATGCGTCCAGGCGTTGGGTTCCGACGACGCTCAACAACTGCAACGCCTGCTCGGAGGGTGAGCCCGGTTCGGCGGTGTAGATCACGAGCCGCTGATCCCGCTCGGCGATGTCGAGGATGTCACAGTTCACCGTGACCGGGCCGACAACCGGGTGCGTGAAGGTCTTCGACAGCGCCGTGCGGACGGGTATTTCGCGCGCGTCCCACAGGCTCTTGAATTCCGAACTGCTGGAGAGCAATTCAGATATCAACGCGTTCACGTCGAGATCGTCGGGGTAGCGGGCCGCGGCGGCACGCAAGTCGTGGACGCTGGCGAGAGCGAATTCCGCGGCGTCTGACAGGCCGTAGAGTCGCTGCCCATCGTGGTGTGGGCCCAGGAAGAGACGCCGAACGAGGTTGCGGTCCCGTGGTGCCAGCGCCGAGAAGTCCTCCAGCAGTGCACAGGCGAGGTCGTTCCAGCCGATGACCTCATGGGTGGCCGATGTCACGATCGCTGCGGTGAGCGGCAGCCGGTTCATCAGGTCGAGAATGCTCTGACGGACGGCGCGCGGCGGTCCGGTTGGCGGTGCCGGCTCACTGTCGGCGATCTGATGAAGATATCCGCGCTCGGCCTCGGACAGCCGGAGCGCCCGGGCGAGCCCGGAAAGAACCTCCCGGGACGGGCGTGAGGCGCGGGCCTGCTCCAAACGGGTGTAGTACTCGGTCGAGATGAACGCCAGACGAGCGACTTCGTCGCGTCGCAGTCCGGGTGTGCGTCGGCGTCGGCCTGCCGGCAGACCGACATCTGCCGGGGTGACGCGTTCTCGCCGACTGCGCAGAAAAACGCCGAGTTCACGCTTGTCCACGAACACATTCTGCCCCGTTGTGCCCCACTGAGACAGGTATGCGCTGTGCCTGGATAGACCTTGGGCGCCTCCGCATCCTCGATAGCGCGGGGTAGACCCGCCAGTACCCGGGCGACGAAGGAGCCATATGTCTGAGTCAATCGTGACTGTCATCGGTGAGCACCGCATCGGGTTCGGCGCGATGCAGCTCGCGGGACCGGGAGTGTGGGGGGACCCGGCAGATGTGCCGGGTGCGATTGCCGTGCTGCGGGCAGCGCTCGAGTCCGGCGTCCAATTCTTCGACACCGCAAATGCTTACGGACCCCGCACCGTCAACAGGCTGATCGCACGAGCGCTGCATCCGTATCCCGACAGCCTGATCATCGGCAACAAGGTCGGCGCGACACGCGGGCAGGACGGTTCCTGGCGGATCGACAGCACCCCGGACACACTGCGCCGACAGGTGCATGAAGCATTGGACGATCTGCGCATCGACGTGAGCGAACTGACCTACCTGAGGCTCGGAGGAGATGGGCAGGCCCCACCCACCGACGTTCCGCTCGAGGACGCGCTCGGCACACTCCTCGAGCTGCGCGACGAAGGCCTCATCCGTCGGATCGGGTTGTCCGGCGCTTCTCCGCAACAGCTGAGACGAGCCCAGCAACTGACGCCGGTGGCGGCCGTGCAAAACCGGTTCAATCTGCTCGACCGCAGCGGTGTCGAGGTGTTGGCCGACTGCGAGGCAGAAGACATCGCTTTCGTACCGTATTACCCCTTGGCATCCGGGCTGCTCGACGAGGACATGGTGGATGTCCCTGCCCGTCGGCTCGGTGTCTCGCGCACCCAGGTGGCGTTGGCGTGGATGTTGCGTCGCTCTGCGTTCCTCGTCCCGATTCCAGGTACCTCGTCAGTGGACCACGTCCGAGAAAACGTGGCGGCAACCACGATCGCCGATCGCCTCACGGCAGACGAAGTCACCGCTTTGACCATGCTCAGCGACGAGTCCGCCGCGCACCTCGCACAGCCGCACCCCAGCACCACCGAAGCGCTCCGAGGGCTTGCGGACGCATTCGGATCAGAAAAGGCTCCGTGAGTCGTGCAGGCAGTGACATCCAGTGACATCCTCTGTAGCCGTGGCACGCCCGGCGTCCTCTACGGTCCACGCCTCAGTGCGCCCCGGCAACCACCGGCCTAGCCTGTCGACATGCTCACCGATCTGGTCGCTTTGCCCGGCGGACCTTTCTCCATGGGGTCCGGCGACTTCTATCCCGAAGAGGCTCCCGTGCACACCGTCTCAGTGCCGGCATTCTCGATCGAGCGTCATCCGGTGACCAACGCCCAGTACGCGGAGTTCGTGGCCGACACCGGCTACGTCACCGTGGCTGAGCGTCCGCTTTCCCCCGCCGACTTTCCCGGCGTCCCGCCGGCCGAACTCGTCCCCGGCGCAATGGTGTTCAGACCGACGCGCGGCCCCGCGGACCTGCGGGATTGGCGCCAGTGGTGGACCTGGCAGGCCGGCGCCTGCTGGCGACATCCGTTTGGACCGGACTCCTCCATCGACGATCGACTCGACCATCCGGTCGTGCAAGTGGCCTACCCGGACGCCGCTGCCTACGCCACGTGGGCGGGCCGCAGGTTGCCCACCGAGGCGCAGTGGGAGTACGCGGCACGAGCCGGATCCACCAGCGCCTACGCGTGGGGCGATGAGGTCCGTCCGAGCGGACAGCTGATGGCCAACACCTGGCAGGGCAGGTTCCCGTACGACAACAGGGGGGCACGCGGGTGGGTCGGCACCTCTCCGGTTGGCACGTTCCCGCCCAACGACTTCGGGCTGGTCGACATGATCGGCAATGTCTGGGAGTGGACGACCACGCCCTACACCCGCCGGCACCGCCTCGACCAGCCTGCTGAGAGTGGCTGCTGCCCGCCGTCGGCATCCCCTGACCCCACGGTGAACCAGACCCTCAAGGGTGGTTCACACCTGTGCGCCCCCGAGTACTGCCACCGCTATCGACCGGCGGCCCGGTCGTCGCAATCACAAGACAGCGCCACCACTCACATCGGGTTCCGCTGCATCGCCTGACCGCGGCGCGGGGTGGCCCCGACGTCAGGACGGGAAATCGGCACTGCGGGAGAGTGTTTCGTTGGCTCTGAAGTCGGCCAGGGTCTGCTCCAACGTGTCGATCACGGCGTCGTATCCGCTGTTGCCCAGGATCAGCCGCTTCGGCGGCGGGTCCTGAGCCATCGCCGCGATCACCGCGCGGGCACCCCGGTGCGGATCGCCGGGTTGTTGACCGTCCATCGCGACGAACGCCGCGCGCACCTCCTCCAGCATGTCGTGGTACTGCGGAATGCGCTCGGCGACGGGTTCGTCGGCAAAACCGGTGTAGGCGTTCGTGCGGAACGCTCCCGGTTCGACGGCCAGCACCGAGATACCCTGCGGGGCAACCTCATCGCGAAGTGCATCAGTGATCGCCTCGATGGCGAACTTCGTTGCGCTGTAGTAGCCGAACCCGGGAGCAGAAACGAGACCGGCGACTGAGGACACGTTGACGATCCACCCCGTCCCCCGCGCGCGCATCCCCGGCAGCACTGCCCGCGTCACGGACAACACCCCGAAGAAGTTCAGTTCGAACATCGCGCGCATCGTGGACTCGTCCATCGCCTCGATCGATCCGTACCAGCCACGGCCGGCGTTGTTGACGAGCACGTCGATGCCGCCGAAGTGGTCCTCGGCGCTGCGCACCGCAGCCTGTACTGCTGCCGCGTCGGTGACGTCCATCGGCACGACGAGAACGCGGTCGCCGTACTGATCCGCCCAGCTCTGCAGTTCCTTCGGGCGCCGCGACGTCAGCACCACCCGGTCACCCGTCTCGAGAGCCGCCTCGGCGAACGCCACCCCGAAGTTCCCGGGCGTGCCGCCGGTGACGAACCAGCGTCGGCTCATGGCTCGATCACCACCTTGCTGATCAGGCCACCATCGACGGTGAAGCGGTAGTGCAGGTCGGCGACCCCACCGGGGAAGTCGCCCTCCAGGTGCTGTCCGACGACCGCGCCACTCTCGGTCGCGGTGGCACCGGTGAACTCACTGGTGTAGGTGTATTCGGCCGCGGCCGTGGCGATCCAGTGGCCGATGCCGTCGTGTCCGGTGTAGTCGTGGCCCTCGTCGGTGACAACGGCGTCCGTCGTGAGGGTGGCCAACGCACGATCGACCTCTCGGGCGTCCAGCGCCGTCATGAACGTTTTGATGTTCTCCGGGAGTGCATCCCAGTCTGCGGTTTGTGTCATGAACCCACGGTGGAACTTCCCCTTAGGGGAGGGTCAAGCCCGGTCGCAGACTTTGTTGTCCCGCGTTGGGCGATGGTCCCGGTATCGAGTACGTGTCGGAGGTCGAAGAGCTGGGTCATCAGGAGTGTCGGAGCGCCGTGACGCCGCGACCGCTCGCACCCCGAGAGCAGCGATTGTTTTCGAGCGTGAAGGGTAGTGGTACCCGGTGAAGGATCTCGACGGCCAGAACCGGGCCCAAATTGCCGATGCGCAAGGAGTGTGGCCATGACGAGGACGCTTCTGGTTCTCCCCGGGGACGGGATCGGCCCGGAGATCACCCCGGCGACGGTGCGTGTGCTGGAGGCGGCCGAGCGCGCCGTCGGTCTGGAGCTCGAATACGAGACCCGGGACGTCGGATTCGCGAGCTTGGCCGAGCACGGCACCACGCTGCCCGACGCGATCCTCGAACGCGTACCCGAAGTCGACGGTGTCATTCTCGGCCCGGTCTCGCACTACGACTACCCGCCACGTGGCGAGGGCGGGATCAACCCGTCGGCGGAACTGCGCACCGAGTTCTCGCTCTACTCGAACATCCGGCCGTGCCGGTCGCGAACAGGCCTGTCGATTCTGCGGGAACCGATGGATCTCGTCATCGTGCGCGAGAACACCGAAGGCTTCTACTCTGATCGCAACATGTACGCAGGCACTGCGGAGTTCATGCCTGAGCCCGGCATCGCCCTGTCGATCCGCAAGATCACTGCCACGGCCAGCGAGCGGGTGGCCCGCACCGCGTTCGATCTGGCTGCCGGCCGCCGCAAGAAGGTGACGGCCGTGCACAAGGCGAACGTGTTGAAGATGTCGGACGGCCTGTTCCTGGAGCACGTCCGCCTGGTGGCGCGGGACTACCCGGGCGTGGAACTCGATGAGCTCATCGTCGATGCCACGGCAGCACTGCTGGTTCGCAACCCGTCGCAGTTCGACGTCGTCGTCACGACGAACATGTTCGGCGACATTCTCAGCGACGAAGCCTCCGAACTCTGCGGCAGTCTCGGACTCGGGGGTGCGATCAATGCGGGTGACAACGTTTGTGTTGCGCAGGCACAGCACGGGAGCGCGCCGGACATCGCGGGTCGCGACGTGGCCAATCCCACGTCGTTGATCCTTTCAGCGGCGATGCTTCTGGACTGGATGGGTAAGCGTCACAACGATGCTCGGCTCAAAGCTGGTGGCGAGCTGATCTCTCGGGCGGTGGACCGTGTGCTCGACGTTCCAGCCACCCGCACTCGGGACGTCGGCGGCACCCTGGGCACCGTCGCGTTCACCGACGCCGTCGTCGCCGAAGTGGAACGCCTCGGCCGATGACCCCACTCCGTCACTCTGAGTACTCGGCTACGACAGACTCCAGGATCTCCTGCAATCGCATTGCTGCGGTGGTGAATTCGGCGTCTCTCACACGGGCGGTGTAGATTCGCCGCGCCGGGACGGGCCCGCGAAGTCGTTTGACCACGACGTCGTCGCGGAGTTGGTGGGCCGCCAGCCGCGGGCACAACGTGATTCCCAGACCAGCCGCCACCATCGCTTGCGTCTCCAGGTAGTCGCTGACTTCGATGGCGACCTTCGGCGTGAACCCGGCGGCCTCTGCGCAGCGGAAGAGCAACTCCGCCGTCGGGTGGCCGCCGGCGCGCAGAATCCACTCTTCGGCGGCCACCTCGGTCAGGTCGACATGATCGACACGAGCCAGTGGGTGATCGGCAGCCACGATGAGAACAGTGGGGTCGGTCAGCAGTTCGTGGTGTATGACACCAGCGTCGCGCGTCCGGTTCCAGGGGTAGTCCCACGTCAGAGCCAGATCGAGCTGGCGCTCGGCCAGCAGTTCGCGCAACGGGCTGATCCGACTCGAATGGACCGCCAGACGGATGCGCGGATACGCGGCGCGAAGGCCGACGACGACCTCAGGCAGTAGCGCAGCGGCGAAGGTCGGGAAGACCCCGAACCTGACCGTGCCGGTGTAACCCCCTTCGAGTTCGTCGAGGTCGGCGCCCAGCGCATCGAGTTGCTGATCGATGGCGTGGATCCGGCGAACCACGATGTGCCCCGCCGCAGTGAGCCGAACCCCCTTGGGGTGGCGGTCGACCAGCTGAACGCGCAACTCCCCTTCGAGTTTGCGGATCTGCTGCGAGATGGCTGAGGGCGTGTACTGGAGTTCCGCAGCGGCGCCGGCCATCGATCCGTGGCGCTCCACCGCGGCCAGTATCCGCAGCCGAGTCAGGTCGGGTTGCACCTCCTGACATTAGCAGCACTTAACGCGATAGCAAGCAAGAGTAACTAGGACTTACGCAGTTGCGCTGCGATAGTGAGGAAAGTGACCGGTGACACCCCACTGCGGGGTAGACGGCGACATCACGACGCGCCACGTGCCGACGTTCGGCCGTAGGTCAGCTGAAGGGGATGACATGGATACTCAAGAACCCGAGTTCACGGGGGCCCGACGCAGGCGGATCCTGCTCGCTGCCGCGGCCGGCAACTTCGCAGAGTGGTACGACTGGGGCGTCTACGGGGTGGTGGCCACCATCATTGCCGCGCAGTTCTTCGAACCGGGCAACCCTACTGCCGCGCTGTTGAATACGTTCGCTGTCTTCGCACTGGGGTATGTCGCTCGTCCGATCGGGGGAATCATCTTCGGACGCATCGGTGACAAGTTCGGCCGGAAGCGCGCCCTGTCCATGACGATCCTGCTCACCTGTGGCGGTACGGCGGCGATGGGCCTGCTGCCGACCTACGACAGCGTCGGACTGCTTGCCCCTGCTCTGCTCCTGGTCTGCCGCCTTGCCCAATCGATGGGCGCCGGTGGTGAATACGCGAGCGCCATCGGCTTCGTCTACGAACACAGTCCCACCCATAGCCGCGCAAAGAACGTGTCGCGGCTGATCGCCACCACGTTCGTGGGGATCATGGCAGGGTCGGTGTTGGCGCGCCTGGCGTCGGCGATTCTCGGTCAGGACGCATTCGAGAGCTTCGGGTGGCGCATCCTGTTCCTCCTCGGCTTACCGCTGGCTGCGATCGGCTTCTATCTACGGTCCCGCGCAGACGAAACCCCTGAATTCGAGCAACTCAAGCAGGAACGAGCCAAAGCCAAGGAGATCGCGCGGCCGCTGTCGGACGCTCTGCGTTCGTCATGGAAGTTGATGGTGGTCTTCACCGTTCTCACTGCGAGTTACGCACTGATCAGCACGACCATCACTTCCTACCTGACGACGTTCCTCAAAGAGACCACGAAACTGACTGCTGATCAGGCGTATACGGCGACGATCATCAGCAACATCGCAGTGATCGGCTCGACGTTGGTGGCGGGATCATTCTGCGACCGCCTGGGTCTGCGCAGGATGTTCATCATCGGTGGTGGCATCGTTGCCATCGTCGCGGTACCGACCCTGGTACTGGCTGCCAATGGGTTCGCCGGTGGACTCATCGGCAGTGCCGGCATCGGAATCTGCAAAGGGCTGCTGGCAGTACCCGCCCTGGTGGCGCTCAGCCAGCTCTTCCCGATAGCCGTTCGCATCACCGCCGGCGCGCTCGCATACAACGTCGTTCAGGCCGTGTTCGGGGGAACCGGACCCGCCATCGGAATCAC
This sequence comes from Mycolicibacterium sp. 018/SC-01/001, assembly GCF_007096635.1. Classification (GTDB taxonomy): domain Bacteria; phylum Actinomycetota; class Actinomycetes; order Mycobacteriales; family Mycobacteriaceae; genus Mycobacterium. Next base: position 480,366 of record NZ_VKAA01000001.1, on the reverse strand, counting down.
GTTGAACGAATTGACCGGCGGCCCCAACGGATTCGCGGTGTACCTGGCCGGACTGGCCGCCATCACGGCGATCACCGCGTTCGTCGCGCGGTCGACCTTCGCCACGAACACCGACGTGATCCAAGCGCACCCGTCCGACGTCCACAGCAACAGGAAGTGACATCGATGCCCACCACGACGATCGCAGCAGAGGAACTGACCGGGCTCGCGTCCTCGGCCCTGACAAGTTCTGGGATGCCTCAGGACTCAGCCGACGTCGTCGCCGACATCCTCGTCTTGGCCGACCTCTTCGGAATCCACACCCACGGCGTGCAGCGGGTGCCGCAGTATGTCGAACGCGCCGGCATCGGGGGGATCAACCCTGTCGCCGATGTGAGCACCGAACAACTGGCCCCTTCTCTGTCGATCATCGACGGGGACGACGGCGTCGGTCCACTCGTTGCCAACGCCGGCCTGCGTGCCGCGCTGCAGTCGGCGAAGAACACGGGTGTCGGAGCCGCATTCGTACGCCACAGCAATCACTTCGGACCGGTGATGCCGTATCTGTACAAGGCCGCGTCCGAAGGCTTCGCGGCCATCATCGCCAGCAACGCCACCACCACCATCGCACCGTGGGGTGGTCGGGCGACCCGAATTGGCAACAACCCGTTGGGCTTCGGAATGCCCCACCCTGGCGCAGACCCCATTCTCCTGGACATTGCGCTGAGCGTCGCCGCACGGGCGAAGATACGGGCCGCCGCAGCCGACGGGCGGGACATTCCGGATAGCTGGGCCACCGACGCATCCGGGATCCCCACCACAGATCCCCACGCTGCATTGGACGGCTTCCTCCAGCCGATCGCCGGGCACAAGGGATACGGATTGGCCGTCATGGTCGATCTGTTCGCCGGACTCCTCTCCGGCGCCGCGTATCTCGACACGGTGAGCTCATGGAGCACGACACCCGAAAAGCCGCAAAACCTCGGACACTTCTTCATCCTGATCAACACGCGGCTGCTGGCCAACCCAGATGTCCTCGGTGAGCGAGTCGACGATTTCGGCGCGCGTCTGCACGCCGTGCCCGCGGCCGACCCCGACCAGCCGGTGCGACTACCGGGCGAAATCGAAATGGCTCGCTATCATCGTCAGCGCCGCGACGGAGTTGCAGTCGACGCCAGGGATGTCGAGGCTCTGCGCAACCTCGCGGCGACGCCGCTATGAGTGCGGCCGGCTGGGATTGCCACACGCACGTTTTCGGTCCCTACGACCGGTATCCCTTGGCGCCTCATCGCAGCTACACGCCGCCTGAGGCAACAGTCGCGGGACTCGAGGCGCACCTGGACGCCATCGGGCTCCAGCGCGTGGTCCTCGTCCAACCCCATTCCTACGGAGCGGACACTCGCGCGATGATGGCGGCGCTCATGACCCTGGGGGACCGAGCACGAGGCATCACCGTCGTCGATGTCGCGTCATCGACCGTGGGTGATCTGAAACGCCTGCGGCAACAGGGTATTCGTGGTGTCAGGGTGAACCTGCACACTGCCCACTCCTCCGTGGAGACGACGGTCTTGCAACGCCTCGTAGAGATGTTGGCGGAATCCGGACTCCACCTCCAACTCTTCGCACCCGGATTCGTACTCGTCGAGCTGGTTCCGCGCCTGGACGCGGGAATACCGGTCGTCGTCGACCACATGGGCATGGTGTTGCACGGCAACAGCCCCGGCGAGGCAGCGGAGGTCGCGCGGGTTCTCTGCGAACACGGATGCTGGATCAAGCTCTCAGCCCCGGAGCGCATGGGGGTCGAGCCGGGCGGAGTCCATGTTCGTCATGTCGTCGACACGTTCGCGTCGCTCGCGCCGCGTCGCATCGTCTGGGGCAGCGATTGGCCGCACAGTGCGCTGACCCATACGGGTCCTGTCGAGCAGACGGAACCGTTCCGTCAGGTCGACGACAGTGCCCGCCTGGAACTGCTCTACGCGTGGTTGGGCCGGGAACTGCACCAGTCGATGCTGTGCGAGAACCCGGAGGTGCTCTACTCATGACGAAACATGTGACGACGCAATGAGGTATGCACGTATCGTCATCGGTGACCGAATTGCCTGGGCGGTGGTCACCGAGCACGGATTTCGGGAGTTGACCGGGCCACCTCACGATGGCGTCGATATGTCAGGGGCAACCATCGATCGCAGCGCGGCGCGGCTTATCGCGCCGGCCGCACCCTCGAAGATCTTCTGCCTGGGCCGCAACTACGCCGCACATCGTTCGGAGATGGGCTTCGCCCACGACGGCGCTCCATCGGTCTTCATGAAGCCACCCACGACGATCATCGGGCCCGGCGACGACATCGTGCTGCCGCCTGCGAGGTTGAGTGAACACGTAGAGCACGAGGCTGAACTGGCGGTGATCATCGGAAAGCGCGCCCGCTTCGTCGGCGCCGCGGATGCGTGGTCCTACATCCTGGGATTCACCTGCGCCAACGACGTCAGTGCACGCGATCTGCAGCGAGGCGACCCGCACCCCACGCGGGGGAAGGGTTTCGACACGTTCTGTCCTGTCGGGCCCTGGATCGAGACCGACCTCGACGTCGCGTCCGGGCTCCGTCTGCGCTGTAGCGTCAACGGAGTCCTACGCCAAGACGCATCGACGGCCGACATGACCTACGACATCCCGTTCCTGATCGAATATCTCAGCGGATTCGCGACCTTGCTCCCAGGAGACCTCATCCTCACCGGTTCACCCGGGGGAACCGAAGCCATCCACGCGGGCGATACGGTCGAGGTCGACGTCGAGGGAATCGGAACATTGGTCACCGGAGTCGTTGCCGCCAAACTTGCATGACGCAGAAACCGCAGATCACGTCGGATGCGGTCATGGAATGCGCAGGCGTACGCCCGTGTTGCGACTGGGATCGGGCGTTTCCAGAAAGAGTGATCGATGACGACTTCGCAGTTGAGTGGATCCATTGCAGTGATATCAGGTGCTTCGAGCGGGATCGGCTGGGCCACCGCGCGGGCACTGGCCGGGCAGGGCGCAACGGTGCTCGTTCTCGCCCGGCGCACCGAGCGGTTGAAAGAACTCGTTGACGTCATCGACGCCGATGGAGGACAGGCGCGGGCCTACGAAGTCGACGTCGCCGACGCAGACGGCACCGAGCGCGTGATCCGGGCCATCGGGGACGAGCACGGACGGATCGATGTCCTGGTCAACAACGCCGGCTTCCTGGCCAACGGGCCGGCTCTCGACGCCGACCTCTCGGACTGGCATCGCATGATCGACATCAACCTCGGCGGAGTGCTCAACCTCACCCACGCGGCCCTGCCTTATCTGGTCAGCGCGGCAGAAGGCTCCCGCGGCGTCGCCGATATCGTGAGTACGAGTTCCGTTGCAGGACGACGTGTTCCAGGCTCCGACAGCAATGTCTATGCTGCGACCAAGCATGCCGTCGGTGCGTTCAGCGAGGCATTGCGGCAGGAACTGAGCAGCAAACAGGTTCGTGTCGGTCTGATCGAACCCGGTGTCGTGCGCACCGAGATGACCACCGGTGGCGCCAAGAACGCGCCTGACGCGACGACCGGCAGGCCGCTCGACCCCGACGATGTGGCCCGCGCTGTCACCTACATGGTCACGCAACCGGCTCACGCCGCGGTGAACGAGATCCTGCTGCGACCCACAGAGCAGGTCATCTAGCCAACAAGCCGGGTACGACGACGGGGGAAGGTCTGCTTCGAATCGGGTTCATTCGCTTTTCTTGAAGCCGATGTCCGCGCCACCTCAGTCATATGAGCAGTACGGGGTGCTGTGCATTGTTGCGCAGACGCCCCGAACGCTGGGCCGAGGCGCCCTCATCGACCGTGGATTCATCAGCGGTTCTTCCTGGTCAGGCTGGGTATCAGCACCGAGTCCACGAGGGTGCGTACGGTCTCCTCGGTCGGCGGCCGGTCGGCGACGAGCGCCCGGAACACCAGATATCCGGGCAGTAGATCGAAGATCTCCTCGTCGATCGCCGATGCGTCGATCTCTCCGCGTTCCACCGCGGCGGCGAGCACGCCGTCGATGATCAACTTGCGCTGCATGACGAACTTCTGCTGAAACGCCGTGCTGAGCCGCGGGTTGTGGGACATCTCGTTGAGTACCGCCCGCATGGTGGGGGTGTGCTCGTGAGAGTGCTCGCACACCCCACGGCCGATTTCGATCAGGTCTTCCCGCAGAGAGCCGGTGCGGGGCGGCACCGATGAGCTGCGGGTGCCCTCGATGAATGCGGCGAGCACCAAATCGGCCTTCGAAGGCCAGCGGCGGTACATGGTCGCCTTGCTCGCACGCGCTTCCGCCGCGACGGCATCCACGGTCAACCGGTCGTACCCGTGCAGTTGCAGCTGCTGCAACGTGACGGCCAGGAGTTCGGCCTCTCGCGCCGTCCATGGACACTGCGCGGCGTCGGCCGGGGACTCCGTACTCACGCTGCCCCCTTCGGGATCGGAATGCATCCGCCACCGACGACGTTCGGAGCGGGTGAGAGCAGTCGTCGGTACGCGCGTCAAGCGGTTGCGGTGCCTCGTACGGTACCGTACCGTTCTCATACGGTCCACAGGGTGGCCGACAGACACGACCGGTGCTGGTCGTGTCGGCCGGATTCGAAAGGCGAATCAGTGAGCGGGATTTCGGTCGGCCGGCTGGCGCGGCGGTGGTGGACGATCATCGTTGCCGTCGTCGTCGTCGCCCTTGTCGCCTTCACGGTGGTCCGCTTGCACGGCATCTTCGGGTCCGACAACGAAGTGTCCCGGCCGGGTTCGGACGCGTTGGAGAACACGGGGTTCAACCCCAAGCACGTGATCTTCGAGGTCTTCGGGTCCCCCGGATCCGTCGCCACCATCAACTATCTCGACATCCATGCTCAACCGCAGCGTGTCGACGACGTTCCGCTCCCGTGGACGCAGACGTTGACCACCGATGACCCGACGCTCTACGCCGATCTGCGCGCACAGGGCGACGGCACGAACATCGGCTGCCGCATCACGGTCAACGGTGTCGTCAAGGACGAAAGGTCCACGAACAACGTGAACGGATACATCTCCTGCTTGGACAAGACGGCGTGAGCAACCACAGCGCCGAGACCCTCGAAGGGTCACGGATGGCCCGGCTCATCCGCCGCCTGTCACTTCCCATCGTGTTGGTCTGGGTTGCCATTGCGGTGCTGTCCAACGTGTTGGCGCCACAGCTCGAGGTGGTCGGCGCGGAGCGTTCGGTGGGTCTCAACGCGCCGGACGCCCCGTCGATCGAAGCCATGCGGCACATCGGGCAGGTGTTCCACGAATTCGATTCCGACAGCGCGGCGATGGTCGTGCTCGAGGGCGACAAGCCACTCGGCGCCGACGCCCACGAATTCTATGACCGCTTGGTCAAGCGGCTGGCGGCCGACACCGAGCACGTCGAGCACATCCAGGACTTCTGGGGTGACCCGCTCACTGCCGGCGGGTCGCAGAGCAAGGACGGTAAGGCCGCGACCGTGCAGATCTACCTGCACGGGAATCAGGGCGAGGCGGCGTCGAACGAATCGGTGGACGCGGTCCGCAAGATCGTCGCCGACACTCCCGCGCCGCCGGGGGTGAAGGCCTATGTCACCGGAGCCTCACCCCTGGTCACCGACAACTTCGAAGTCGGAAGCGAAGGCACCCACGAGGTCACGGCCATCACCTTCCTCGTCATCGCGATCATGCTGCTGGTCGTCTACCGCTCCGTGGTGACGATGTTGATCGTCTTGGTCACAGTCGCCGTCGAACTGATGGCAGCGCGCGGTGTGGTCGCCGTGCTGGCGCACTCCGGTGTGATCGGGTTGTCCACGTACTCCACGAATCTGTTGACGCTGCTGGCCATTGCGGCGGGCACCGACTATGCGATCTTCGTCGTCGGCCGATACCAGGAAGCGCGCAGCAAGGGGCTCGGACGGCTACCGGCGTACTACGACATGTATCGCGGCACGGTGCACGTGATCTTGGGTTCGGGCCTGACCATCGCCGGCGCGGTGGCCTGTATGCAGTTCACCCGGCTGCCGTACTTCCAGACCCTCGGCATCCCGGCGGCGCTCGGCGTCCTGGTCACCTTGGCCGCAGCGTTGACGATGGGGCCGGCAGTTCTCCTGCTGGCCAGTCGATTCGGCCTCCTGGAGCCCAAGCGCACGCTGCGGGCGCGCGGTTGGCATCGGATCGGCACTGCCATCGTGCGCTGGCCCGGCCCCGTGCTGGTGGTGACACTCGGGATTGCACTGATCGGCGTGCTCGCGTTGCCCGGTTACCAGACGAGCTACGACAACCGCCCGTATATCCCGGACACTGCGCCCGGCGTCGTCGGTATGCAAGCCGCAGAGCGGCATTTCACCGAGGCGCGGATCAATCCCGAGCTGCTGATGATCGAAGCCGATCACGACATGCGGAACCCGGCTGACATGCTGATCCTGGAACGCGTCGCCAAAGCGGTCCTCCATACCCCTGGTATCGCCCTCGTTCAATCGATCACCCGGCCCCTCGGCACGCCGATCACGCACAGCTCGATCCCGTTCCAGATCAGCGCATCGAGCGCCAGCCAGATCATGAACCTGAGCTATCAGCAGGACCGCGCCCAGGATCTGCTCAAGCAAGCGCACGAGATCGACAACACCATCAACGTGCTCAGGCAGCAGCTGGCCCTGCAGCAGCAGAGTGCCGCGGTCACCCACGAGCAGACCGAAGCCTTCCACGACACCGTCAACACGGTCACCGATCTGCGCGACAAGCTCGCCAACTTCGACGACCAGTTCCGGCCGTTACGCAACTACTTCTACTGGGAACCGCACTGTTTCGACATCCCGATGTGTGCCGCGCTGCGCTCGGTGTTCGACTCGCTCGACGGGATCTCGCAGCTGGCCGACAAGTTCACCGCCATCACCGCCAGCCTGGACAAGCTGGATGCTCTTCAGCCGCAGTTGGTTGCTCTGCTGCCGCCGCAGATCGCGATCCAGGAGCGCAACCGCGAGCTGACGTTGTCGAACTATGCGACCACGGGCGGGACCAACAACCAGAGCCAAGAGGCGCTGGTCAACGCCACCGCCATGGGCAAGGCTTTCGACGACGCCAAGAACGACGACTCGTTCTACTTGCCGCCGGAGGCGTTCGACAACCCCGACTTCAAGCGTGGCCTGAAGTTGTTCCTGTCGCCGGACGGCAAGGCGGCCAGGATGATCGTCACACACCAGGGCAATCCCGCTGATCCCGAGGCGATTCCGCACATCGACGCGATCAAGGACGCGGCCTTCGATGCGCTGAAGGCCACCCCGATGTCGGATGCCAAGATCTACGTCGCCGGTCTCGCCTCGACGAACAAGGACATCCAGGAGGGGATGACCTACGATCTGCTGATCTCCGCACTGGCGGCGATGGCGCTGATCCTGCTGGTGATGATGTTCATCACCCGCAGCATCGTCGCCGCGATCGTGATCGTCGGTACCGTGGCACTGTCCCTGGGAGCATCGGTCGGTCTGTCAGTCCTGTTGTGGCAGTACATCTTCGGCATCCATCTCTTCTGGATCGTCGTCCCGCTGGCGATCATCCTGTTGCTCGCGGTAGGTGCCGACTACAACTTGCTGCTGATCTCCCGGTTCGAGGAAGAGATGCACGCCGGCCTGCGTACCGGCATCATCCGGGCCATGGCCGGTACCGGCCGTGTCGTCACCGCAGCGGGATTGGTCTTCGCGGCGACGATGTCGTCGTTCATCTTCAGCGACCTCGTGGTGCTCGGTCAGATCGGCACCACGATCGGGCTCGGCCTGTTGTTCGACACACTCGTGGTGCGCTCGTTCATGACACCGTCCATCGCGGCGCTGCTGGGCCGGTGGTTCTGGTGGCCGCTCAACGTTCGACCGAGTCCGGCCAGCCGCATGTTCCGGCCGTACGGAACTCGCACGGCCGTAAGGGAACTGCTGCACCTCGACGAGCGCAAGCGGGACACCCCGACGGCAGCGGCCGACAGCTGAATCGGAAGCTAGTCGACCGTCAGCACGATCTTGCCTTGGATGTGGCCGCCTTCGGCACGCTCGTGTGCGGCCCGGGCATCCTCGAGCGCAAACGTGCTGTCGATGGCGATCCGGACCGTGTTGTCGGCGAGCAGGGACGCCAGTTGCGCGAGCTGCGTGCCGTTCGAGCGGACCTGCGTCATCGACACGGTGACGCCGAGTTCGCCGGCTTGCTCATCGTCGGAAAATCCAGGGAAGACCGGGAACAACGTGCCGCCGCGGGTGAGCGTACGGAGGAACCGGTTGGTGTCCGGGCCGCCGATCGTGTCCAGCACGAGATCGACATCGCGCACGGCGTCTTCGGGTGGGGTCTGGGTGTAATCGACGAACTCGTCGACACCCAGGTCGCGCAGCAGTGATTCGTGGCGACCAGACGCGACCGCGATGACCCTCGCGCCTCGCCACTTCGCCAACTGCACGGCGATGTGGCCGACCCCTCCCGCAGCCCCGTTCACCAGAACTGTCCTGCCCTGCAGCGGAACCGGACGATGCGCCGAGGGCTGAAGGGGATTCTGTACGTCGTGGCCGAGCTCGATGAGGAACTGCCACGCCGTCAGCCCCGACATCGCCGATGCTGCGGCATCCACATGCTCGACACCGGCCGGCTTCAGCGCCACGTCCGACGCCGGTGCGGTGACGTATTGGGCGTAGGCGGCGCTGTCGCCGAAACTCGGGAACCTGAGCATGCCGAACACGTCGTCGCCGACGGAGAAACCCGTGACGTCGTCGGCGACGGCTTCGACGGTGCCGGACACATCAGATCCGGGAATGGCCGGCAGCGGTATCTCCGGGCGGAGGTCGGCCGGGAGCTGTTGGCTCCGATACCCGTCGCGCAGGTACCAGTCGGGCGGGTTGAGGCCGACTGCGCGGACACGAACGAGAACCTCACCGGCGCGCAGCTCGGGAGCCGGGACCGTCTCGTACCGCAAAACCTCCGGCCCACCGAATTCGTGCAGCCGAATCGCTTTCATCGCTGTCGGCATCGCTACCTCCTGTTTTTGTGCGGTATCGACGATCGACTGTTATCGCCCCACGAAGGGGCTGTAGTGCTAGCGTGTCAGACGCAGCGATTTAACGCAACAAACTGAGGCGATAAGTGTGAACAGGCAGGCCACGCAGGGTGTACGCACGGGCGGGCGCAGCGCGCGTGTTCGTGACGCGATACTGACCGCAGCATTCGATGAGTTGGTCGACGGCGGTTACGCGACGCTGAGCGTGGACGCCATCGCCCGACGGGCGGGGGTGAACAAGACCACCGTCTATCGACGGTGGCCAACCCTCGACGATCTCCTGCTGGAAGCGCTCACGTCATGGTCGGTCGAGGCGGTGCCCGTTCCGGACACAGGCAGTATCGACACCGACCTCTACGCACTCGGCAGCGAATTGGCCGACGCGCTCAACACCGGGGCCGGGCGCCAGGTCGCCGCGTACGTGCTGACCGCCGGGCTGAAGTCCCCGGCCCTCAGCGAAGCGACTCGTCGCTACTTCGAACATCAGGCTGTGCGTGCGACGCCGGTGGTGACCCGCGCGATTGCGCGCGGGGAGCTCCCCGAGACGTGTGATGCCGATCAGTTGCTCACCACCTTCAGGGCGCCGCTCTTTTATCGCATGGTCACCACGGGCGATCCGATCGATTCCCCGTTGATCGAACTGGCCGTTCGGGTGACACTCACCGCGGCGCGGGCGGGGTTGCTGAGCGCCGACCACGATGGCTGATCGCATTCAGTCACCGTGCGCACCGGAAAGCTGGCTGCCGATAGGTAACTCCTATGCGAGGCAGATTGCTTCTGTATTGGACAGGGCCCGCAACGCGATTCGATACTTCTGAGGTCGAGTGCGTGGGTGAAGGAGATGGCGATGAGCACCGAAGTCCGCGAGGACATGGAACTTTCTCACATCGTGGTGACTGCTGAAGTGGATGCGCCGTTCGAGAGCGTGAACATCGAGCAGTGGCTCAAGACCCTTCCCACACACGAGTATCAGCGCTGTGCACCGGGCGATCACAAGGCCGCGGGATACACCGTCGATGATGACGGCACACCGATGTCGATCAACGTGGAGATGATCGGCACGGCGCTGATCGTGCAGAACTACCGGTATGAGGTCGCAGAGCCGCACTACTGCAAGATGGTGTCGATCTCGAACGCGTTGACCCCGGCGGGATGGACGACGACCCAGGTGATCTGGGAGCTACGCATGGAACAGATCGAGGGTGATCGGTGCCGCTACACCAATACGGTGACGGCTCATCCGACCGAGGAGTTCCTGGAATTCATTGCCCAGCAGGGGCAAACGTTCGAAGAGGCGGCGACGGCGCGCACCGAGGCATCGGGTCGGCATTGCCGGGTCGAGACGCCGCGGTACGCGGAGAGCATCGCGCGATGGGCCCGCGAGCACGCTTCAGCCGCGTCGTAACCGGTCTTTCGCTCGAAAGATCGTCGCTCAGAGCAAGGCGTCCGCGGCGATCGTGGATGCCGTGACCGCCGCCGGGAAGCCCCCGTAGAACGCGATGTGGGTGATCATCGCCGAGATCTCGGCATGCGTGACGCCGTTGTCGACGGCCCGACGCAGATGCGCGCGGAACTCGTCGGGTCTGACGAGCACGGCTAGTGCGGCCAGGGTGACAAGACTGCGGTCCCGGGGGCTGAGTCGGGGGTCGTCCCACACCTGAGCGAAGAGCGGGTCCTCGATGAGGGCCGACAACTCGGGGGTGAACCGCCGCGCAGCTTCGCGGGGACTGCTCTCCGGCATCAGATCTGCCCTCCTTCTGGTATCACACGATTGCGCCGTGGGCCTCATTTCCAGCCTGTCGGCGCATCTGCTCGCCGTCCAATACGCATTTCCTGCAGTGTCATAGGCGCAAACTATGACGGACGCAGAGCTGCGCAGCGGATGTGGCTGTCCGGTGGCTACGCTGGGAGCGCTGTGTGATCGAAGGGCGAATGGTGGAACTTCGTGCGTTGACGTACTTCGTGGCGGTCGCGGAGGAAGAGTCCTTCACTCGGGCTGCGGCGCGCTGCCATGTTGCGCAGCCGTCGATCAGCCAGCAGATCTCGCTTTTGGAGCGAGAACTCGGGGAGCCACTCTTCACTCGCACGTCCAAGGGCATCGTGTTGTCCGCCGGTGGTGAGACATTGTTGCCCTATGCCCGCCAGTGCCTCGCGCTGTTGGCGGAAGCCAAGGCAGACTTCATCGGTCGCAACGGATTGCTCAAGGGTCGCCTGACCTTCGGCACGGTCACCGGTGTGGAACACACATGCGTTCCCGACGCCCTCGGCATGTACCACTCTCGTTATCCCGGTGTAGAAGTCGTGGTCACGGAGGGAACCAGCGCACCGCTGCTGTCGATGGTCGGCCGCGGTCAACTCAATGCGGCCGTCATCGCGGCACCCGTCGATCCGCTGCCCGACGACATCGGCGCCGACGTGGTTCACGACGGTGAGTTGGTCGCGGTGTTCGACCCGGCGAGGTTCGACCTTCCGGAGGACTCGGTCCCGCTGTCCACTGTCGCCGAGCACCCTGTCATCTGCTACACCACGACGAGCGGTTTGCGGCCGCTCATCGACTCCGCGTTCGAGCAACAGAACCTGAAGCCCTTCATTTCCTATGCCGCAAATGACGTGCGGCTTCAGGTCGCCTTCGCCAGACAGGGTGTCGGTATCGCGATCTCTGCGAGCACAGACCCAGCGCTGGACGACCTCGGCGCGCTCGTCACCCGTCCGCTTCAGCCGTCGATACCGTTCCAGAAGGTGCTCGTCTGGCGTGACGATCTGAACCCGAGTGCCCCGCTGCGAGCCTTTCTCGAGGTGTGGCACAACGTCACAGCGGTTGCCGGTGTCGGGTCGATCACGACTGACGGGCGTTGACCAGAACCACCCGACCGACGACCGAACCCGACTCCAGGAGCGCATGCCCCCGCGCGGCCTCAGCCATCGGAACCTCCGCGTGAACCAGGGGCTTGATGGCCCCCGATTCGAGCAGTGGCATCACATCCCGGCGCACTCCGTCGACGATGGCTGCCTTATGCTCTGGTGGACGGGGGTTGAGCAGTGTCGCGCTCACGCTGGCGCGTCGTTCCAGTAGCAGGCTCAGATCGAGCGGCACCGAGCCACCGTGGCCGCTGATGGTCACCAGATGACCGTCGTCGGCGAGGCAGTGCAGATTGCGATCGAGGTAGTCCGCTCCCACCACGTCGAGGATGGCGTCGACACCGCGACCGTCCGTGGCATCCAGAGTGGCAGTGACGAAATCCTCTGTCTTGTAATTGATTGCAGTATCAGCGCCGAGCTGTCGGCCGATCTTCGCGCTACTGTCCGTGCTCGCTGTGGTGATGACCGTGGCGCCGATCGCGTGTGCCCATTGCACGGCGAAGGTACCGATTCCGCCTGTCGCGCCGTGGATGAGCACAGTCTGACCGCTGCCGAGCCCAGCGATCATCGCGAGGTTGGAATACACGGTGCAGGCCGCTTCCGGGACGATCGATGCGTGAGCGGCGTCGAGCGCGGTGGGAATCGCCAGCACCTGGGTCGCCGCGACCGCGACCTCTTCTGCGTAACCTCCACCGTCGAGAAGAGCGCACACCCGGTCTCCCACCCGGAACCCAGCGACGTCGTCGCCGACGGCACTGACTGACCCCGCGCATTCCAAACCGAGAATCTGCGGCGCCGCCGCGCTGTTCGGATACTGTCCGCGGCGCTTCATCAGATCGGCGTTGTTGATCCCGGTGGCTTCCACCCGGATCAGCACCTCGTGGGCGGCCGGAGCGATCGGCGCAACGTCTCGCCACTGAAGCACCTCAGGCGGACCCGGTTCGTCGAACACGATCGCTTTCGCCATCTGTGCAGTCTTTCACTACACGGGCAGGGCACACCCCAGGATGCCCGGGGCTCCCCGTGTGGTCACACAGCCGCGGACAGTCGACGCCGCTGTCGCGACCATCGACCGGAGATTCCACCCCGGTTCACCGACTGGCGAGATAGGATTTTGACTTTGCTGAGAGGGGCGCGGTGAGGGCGTCGCCGGTACTACCCGACCTGAGAGGGAGCGCGCGTGTCCACCAACGGATTCCCCGTACCCGCAAACGAAGGCAAGCGGATGCAGGTGCTCGCCGACTACAACATCCTCGACTCGCTCCCAGAGCAGGCGTACGACGACTTCGCGAAGCTCGCATCGGCTATCTGCGGTACGCCGATCGCGCTCATCACGTTGCTGGACGATGATCGTCAGTGGTTCAAAGCGAACGTGGGTCTGGACGTGAGCGAAACACCCCGATCGCAAGCCTTCTGTGCGCACGCGATCATGGATCCCGGCGACGTGATGACGGTCGAGGATGCGACCCTGGATCAACGCTTCGCCGCCAATCCTCTGGTGACCGGGGACCCCGGGATACGGTTCTACGCCGGCGCACCCCTCGTTGCACCCACCGGCGAAGCACTGGGCACGATCTGTGTGATCGACCGAGCGCCACGCAGTCTCAGCGAAACTCAGCGGGAGGCCCTGGAGATCCTCTCCCGCGAGATCATCGTGCAACTCGAGCTCCGCCGGAGTATCGCGACACTCGAGCAGGCCGTCCTGGACCAGGAGAAGTACGTCGAACTCCTGCAGGAGTACCAGCGTGACATCGAGAAGGTGCGGATGCACTTGGAGTCCCAATCGGTCACCGACGTGCTGACAGGTGTGAAGAATCGACGCTCCTTCGACCTCACGGTCGAGGAGGAGTTCATGCGTGCGCAAGCCAGACAGACGAATTTGGCGTTGCTCATGATCGATGTCGACAATTTCAAATCCTTCAACGATGGCTTCGGCCATCCTGCCGGTGATGAAGTGCTCCGGTCGCTCGCGCAACTTCTGCAATCGGAGATGCGAGAGACGGATTCCCTGTTCCGTTATGGCGGAGAAGAATTCGCGGTCGTGTTACCCGAGACCACCTGCAAGGGAGCGTTCGTACTCGCCGAAAGGTTCCGCCGCACCGTGCAGAGGGCGCCCTGGCCGAAACGCGGGATCACGATCAGCATCGGTGTGGCCGCAACCGGCCCGGACATCGCATCGCCACGAGACCTTCTCCAGTGTGCCGACGAAGCGCTCTACAGCGCCAAGCAGGGAGGCCGCAACCGCGTCACGATGGCCTCCAGCGGGTCGTGAATCCGAAATTCGCAGAGCTCGCGGGCAGCAGTATCACTGTGCGTTAGCCTTCGAGGGACCATGCCCGAGTTCGTCTTCGTCGGCTTCCTCGCCCGAGCGGTCGCTCCGCGACCGGACTTCCTCGCGCGCGCACCGATCACCGATGTGTGCAGCGTCAGCGAACACCTGTCGCCCGGTCCGCCGGATCGGTTCGATCGCCTCGTGCACAACACCGCCGGGGCGTACGACACCGAAGCGCTGGCCTGGAGCGTGGTCCCCGAGGCCGAGCGCAGCGCGTACACCCTGTTCGCGTACCGGGCGATGTGCGTGCGCTTCGACGGCGGTGACAGCGAGCCATGGTCACCCGCCGACGAATGGCCGGGCTTGTCCGCTGTTGCCGATCTGTCGACGTACGTGTCGATCGGCTACGACATCGTCAACACCAGCATCGGTATGTGGTTCGATTGCTCTCCGTTGTCGTGCAACAGCATCGCCGAGGAGCATCCGGTCAACGCCCATTGCCTGATCGACGACCTCGAAGTAGCGACGGGGCTGGCGCGTGTGTTCGCGAATGACGGTGCACACGTGGAGCCGGGTCCTTACCACGTGGTCGAGGTGCTCTGGCGCCCCAGCTCTGCCTCGTGAAGTCCTGCTCCGTCACCCACCCCAGGGGTTGTCGCCGGCGTCCCAGCGCTTCTGCAACTCGGGATAAAGGGTCTGCAGATGCGTGGGAATCGTCCGCTTGGCTTCGCGGGTGTGGTCATCGGTGAGCACCTCTGGGCGCCCAGCCTGCACCGCGTCGAGCGTTTGCGCCGCGACGTCGGAGGGAGCGATCTTGGCCTCGCTGACCGTTGCGGTCATGTCGGTGTCGATGAAACCGGGGTGGACGCCGACGACAAGCGTTCCTGCCGAGTGCATCTCGAGGCGCAGAGCATTGGTCAGTGACCACTCGGCGGCTTTGGACGCACAGTAGGACGCGTTGAACGGCAACGAATAGAAGCTCGCCACGGACAGGACATTGACCAGCGCCCCGCCGCCGTTGGCGGCCAGGACCGGAGCGAATGCGCGTGCCATCGACAACGTACCGAAGTAGTTAGTCTCCATCTCCTTTCGTGCAGCCTCAGGATCTGTGCTCGACAGGAAGGGCGACTCGAGCATCGCTCCGGCGTTGTTGATGACGACTGTCGTATCGCCGGCCATCGACGCGACCGCGGAGATCGCGGCGGCATCGGTGATGTCGAGGGCGACAGCGGTGACCCGCCCGTCATCGACCTGTATCGAATCGGGGTTTCGAGCCCCCGCGTACACCCGGGCCGCACCGCGCTCGAGCAACGCCGCCACGTACGCGCGACCCAGCCCGCGATTGGCTCCGGTGACCACAGCCACCGCGCCCTTGATCGACAAGCCGGCGTCGTTCGGTGATGTGCTCATATCCAACTCCTCTGTCATCGTGATGTTTTCATCGTTCCCGCTCATGCCTGACGCGCCGCCGCCATGAACCGCTCCAGTTCACGGGGGATGTCCGGGCCCGTCGGCTGGAACTGGATCTCGGTGGCTCCTGCGCAGACCAGTGCCCGGATGGCTGAAACGATCTCCTCGTGGGAACCCGTCAACGTGTTCCCCGGAAGCAGCGCATGACTTCCGGCCTCCCAGGCCGCGGCATCAGCGTCGCTCATCCTCAGGAGGTGCCCCTGGTGAACGGCGAGGTGACGTCCCCGCTGGGGTGATCGGTTGATGACCTCGAGCCATTCCTCACCGCCGGGCATCTCGCGCACCGCCTCAGGTCCCTGCAGCGTCCACGCGAAATGGAGCTGCACGCCCGCGACCACACCGACGGTGTCCCTGACGCGTTCGGAATCGACGGACTCACCATCGTCGAGGACCGTTCCCATGACCACGACGATCCGTCGTCGATAGGCCTTCTGCGCTCGGGTGACCCGAAACAGCGAGATCATCCCCTCAGCGCCGAGCCGCCGGGAAACGGCGTCGCCCTTCGGACCCATGCCGCTCATGATGAGCGGTATGTCAAGGGGCAGAACACCTTCCCACGAAGTACCACGAAGCAGCAGCTTCAGTGGCGATCCCTCCCACTCGGCGGTTCCCCCGGCGAGCAGCTTCAGATAGGTGCCGATGTAGTCCTCCATGTACGTCCATCTGATCGGCGGCTGACCGAGTGCCGCGCGGCTCGAGAAGCCGGTGCCGAAGGACGTGGTCACCCGGCCGGGTGCCAAGGCGTGCAGCGAGATCGTCTGCGCGGCATTCAGAACCGGGTGGCGTTGGGACGGGATCAACACCCCGGGACCGAGCCTCATCGTGCTCGTCAGTTCCGCGGCGCGATGCAACTGGTACCAGACGTCGTCTCCTTGGAAAGGAGTGTCGAACACATAGCCCTGGGCGTATCCGAGTTTCTCGGCATGCGCGAAGAGATCCGCCACCGCCGGGGTCGGTGGCAAACCAACGCTGACTTCTAGTGCGGGCATTGAGTTCTACCTCTCGTGCGAAGGTTGGTGGGGTGCTCGCGGTGCGTGGCTGATCGAACCGCCACCGTCGGCGCGCAGAACGTGCCCGGTGATGAAACCCGCGTCATCGGACAGCAGGAATGCCACGGCCGCGGCGATCTCCCGCGGCGTCGCGAAACGGCGCATCGGCACGGCGTCGAGATAGCGCGCTTCTCCCGCGGAACCGGGGGCGTTGTTGGCCCGGAAGAGTTCGGTCTCGGTGGGCCCGGGCGCTACGGCGTTGACCGTCACACCAGTCTCCGCGAGTTCGGAAGCCCAGGCGCGCGTGCAGAACTCCAATGCGGCCTTGGCGGACCCGTACGCGGTCCGTTCGGGCATACCGACCGTGACCAAGCTGGTGATGTTGACGATCCGTCCCCAACCACTGCGGCGCATTCCGGGAAGCACGGCTTGTGCCGCTTGAACAGCGACGCGGACGTTGACGTCGAACACCGCCGCGAGGTCGTCGAGGTCGACGTCACCCAGCGCTGCCGGGCGAACCGCTCCGACGTTGTTCACCAAGGCGTCGACGGGTCCGTCGTCGAGGATCTTCGTGAACGCTTCTGCAGTCTGCCGGCGATCACCGAGGTCCGCGATGACGAATGTGCCGGGAAATACGGAAGGTTCGTGACGAGCGATGCCGACCGGTCGGTGCCCGGCATCGGCCAGCAGGCGTGACAACTCCAAGCCGATACCTTGCGACGCGCCGGTGATGACAACTCTTCTCGACGGCGTCGCTTTCACGGCTGGTACGCGAGGTCGGCGGCGGTCAGGCCTTCGAGAGCCATCCCCATGGGGACTCCCTCGACGATCCTGCGCAGCAGGTGCTGGTTGAGCGTCTGCTTCTGCAACGACCGGTACAGCGCCGGTTTTGCCGCCAGGGTGCGGGCCAACTCGAGACCGCGAGCGTATGCCCTGTCGTGCTCCACCACTTCGTTGACCACTCCCCAGCGTTGCGCGGTGGCCGCGTCGATCGTCTCACCGGTCCACAGCAGCCACTTGGCCCGCGCGGTGCCGGCGATCTCGTCCCACACCACCTGCAGACCATCGCCGGCGGTGATCCCGAACGTCGGATGCGGGAAATCGCCATATGTCGCTCGCTCTGATGCGATGTGAATGTCGCTCAGGAGCAGGTATTCCGAGTGCACGGTGGCCGGGCCGTTGGCGACACCGACGACCGGGATCGGCAGGCTCAGCAGGCGCTGTAAGACCTCCAGGCCCTCGCGCCGGATCTTCTCCCAGACCAGGGGTTTGAAGATCTCGCCGAGGCTTTCACCGTCGATGCTGTCCATGAATGCGTCACCGGTGCCGGTCAGGATCATCGCCCGGTTGTCGGCGTCGAGGGCGATGTCCTCGAGAGCCTTGGGCAGGTCTTCGTGCGTTCGGCCGGTGAACGTGATCGGCCCGCCGGCGGTGTGGAACCGCATCGTCAGCACACCGTCGTCGGTGCGCTCGAACGCGAGATTCTCATAGCGGTTGAAGTAGGCGGGGGTGGACATCACGGGCTTCTCCTTCGACATGTCCGACTCAACGCGATCTGCGGGCGCGCCATCCACGGCCATGCATACCGATCCCGAAGGCCGGCATAGGGCGCGCTTATAGCTGCAGGTGGTGTGATGGGTCGGTGGAGCTTCGCGAGATGCGCATGTTCGTCGCCGTGGTGGAGGAAGGCAGCCTCACCGCGGCCGCGCGCCGCCTCCACATCAGTCAACCCGCCCTGTCGCAGGCGATGGTCGCCCTGGAGCGCCGACTCGGGCTGGATCTGTTGATCCGGCAGAGGACGGGGATCGCTCTCACGGATGCCGGCACCACTTTCCTCGCGGAAGCACGTGCGGTGTTGGCGCGCTACGACCAGGCCCTGACCGCGCTGTCCCGTCACGACGCACCGGACAGCATCCTGCGACTCGGGGTTCCGCTCGAGCTGCCGCCGGATCTGCTGCCCGGACCCCTGGCGGCGCTGGGTGCCGCGTATCCCGAGACGCGTGTGCAGGCCCGGCACGCGACGACGGCGGTGCAGATCGAAGGCCTCCGTGGTGCCGAGCTCGACGTCGGACTCGTGCGGGAGCGACCCACCGGAACCGATCTGGACGCGACGCTGGTCGCCGAAGAGCAGTTGGGCGTGTTGCTGGCGCGTACCCGCGCCGACACTCTGGCCACTGCCCGCGGCGTGAGATTGGACAGTCTCGCGGGGTTGCGTTGGTTCGGGTTCCCGCGTTCCGGCAGCCCCGCCTGGTACGACGAGCTCACGGCGATCCTGCGCAGCCACGGTGTGAATCCCGGAGACGGCGCCTACACCGGCGGCTTCCTGATCGCAGAGGTCAAGATGGCGGCGGTCACCTCCGGCGACGCCTTCGCGTTGGCGCCGCCACACTGGTCGCACCCGTTGCCGGAGGAGGTGGGTTGGTACCCACTGATCGGCAGTCCACTGGTGCGGCGCACCTGGGCGGCGTGGCACGCCGACTCCCGGCGGCGTGACATCGCGTTGTTCATCGACGCGTTGGACGCCGGGGAACCAGCCGCGTCGTGAGCGGCGGCGAATTGCGACCGCCGGCGAACACCGACATACCGTTGTCGCATCGACCTCCGATCCTGATGGAATGAACAGAACATCGGAGACGACGAACATCGACCAGTCCGCTGCCGACAAGGCACTCGGGGTGTGGTTGCAGATGTGGAACACCGACGGTGAGATCGCCCGTCGGATCTGTAGCGACGATTTCCGCATCCATTTCCTGAATTCGGAGCAGGACGGCTCGAACCCAGGTGATGACGTGCGAGGCGCCGACAGTTTCGCCCAGTACCTTGCGGTGTATCGGGAAAAGCATCCGGACGTGGTCTTCACCGAGGTGGCCCGCGCCGTCGACGGCGCACACGGGCGGATGCTGTGGAACGTCCAGAGCCGGGATGCCTCTGCCGGCGGAGTCGACGTCTTCGACTTCACCAATGACGGACTGATCCGCGAAGTCTGGTCGGTGGGCGGCACGCGAGCACACCTCACCTGACCCACCCGGGCAGACTCTCGTCCATGAGGAGAGCCGAGCGGTTGTACGCGCTGGTCGATGTGCTCCGGGGATCACGCCGGCCACTGTCGGCCGCTCGGCTGTCCGCCGAGTTCGAGGTGTCCAAGCGTACGATCGAACGCGACATCCAGTCGCTGCAACTCGCGGGTGTCCCGATCTACGCCGACCACGGCGCGTCGGGCGGCTATTCGATCCTGCGTGAGCACTCCCTGCCACCGCTGAACCTCACCATTGCCGAGTCCCTGGCCGTACTCGCAGGGCTGGGTCTGCTGGAGACCTCGCCGTACGGCGCTGCGGCCCGCCGGGCGCGGTCGAAGATCCTGGCGATCAGCCGCGACGATCAGCTCGCCCCGATCGATGCGGCCCTGGGATCGATGTACGTCATCGACGCCAAACCGCCGGCAGTGGCTGCGATTTCATTGATTCCCGAGGCCGTCGCCGCGCGCCGGGTCGTGCGCCTGGACTATGCCTCCGAGGCCGGCGACACCTGCACCACCCGTGACGTGGAAGCGATGGGGCTGCTGCGGGGAGGGGATTCGTGGATGTTCGTGGGATGGTGTCGGCTGCGCGAAGGCATCCGCGGGTTCCACCTCGAACGGATACGCCGCCTGGACATCACGGCAGAAGTCTTTCCTGAGCGCGACCCGACGGTGCTGGCGGCGGATCTTTCGCGCTGGCGCACCCGTCCGCTCGGATGACACTCGCGCTCAGGCGAGCGGTGAGAAGGCCTCAGCCAACGCTCGGTAGGCATCCAGGCGGGCCGGGCCGCGTGGCATCCCGAGGTCGGGGACGATCACCTCGTCGACGCCCTCCTCGCGCCAGGTCTGCGCGGCTTCGGCAATGCGCGCCGGGGGTCCGTAGACCACCGGTTGCGGCATCGACTCGGCAGCGGACTTCGCTGCGGCCTCTGCTTCCGGTGAATCGGTGACGATAATGACTGCCTGCGTGGAGCGCCATACCGCCGCCGGATCCCGACCCTCCGTCTCGCACGCCAGGTCCAGCGCCGCTGAACGCTCGCCGAACCCACCGGGTGCCGACCACTGGTTCCAACCGTGTGCGTGCCGCGCGATCAACCGCAGCATCCGTGGTCCCGTCCCGCCGACCAGAAGCGGCAGCGGAGACTGGACCGGCTTCGGCTCGCACAGCGCGCCGGTCAGCTGGTAGTACCGCCCGTCGAACGTCGTCGTCTCATCGGTCAACAGCCCCGAGATGATCGTCAGCCCCTCGGCGAAACGATCCACCCGCTCCTTCGGCGTACCGAGTGCCAGACCGTATTGCCGGTGTTCTGTCTCCTGCCATCCCGCACCGAGCCCAAGTGTGAAGCGGCCGTTGCTGATCCGGTCGATCGTCGCCGCGACATTCGCGAGCACCGCCGGGTGCCGGAACGTCATCGACAGCACCAGGTGGGCCAACCGGATTCTCGAGGTGGCGGTGGCCAGCGCCGCCACGACGGCGGTGGCCTCCAGCCAGTCGGTCGTCCGGCCCGGTTCGTCTCCTGCCGACATGAAGTGATCGGCAACGTAGACCGAATGCCAGAACCCGTCGTCGGCGAATTGCGCCAGCTCCAGCAGGTCCTCCCAGGAGTTGGTCGTCGACGGCCACACGGAGAATCGCACACGGCCAGTCTAGGGACGTTGACCTTGCCCTAACGGGAAGCTGCACAATCACAGTGCCCGGAGGACGGACGTGTGAGGAGGGCGCGATGGGTGTGCGTGTGTCGATCGGTGACTTCTCGTTGATGACGAGCCTCAGCAGAAAAGCGTTGCGCCACTACCACGACCTGGGCATTCTCGAGCCCGCCCACATCGACCCGCACACCGGCTACCGCTTCTACGACACCGGCCAGGTCGACCATGCCCAGATCATCCGGCGGTTCCGGTCGCTGGGGATGTCCATCCCCGACATCAAGGCCCTCCTGAGCACCGAGGACGCCGCGGCCCGCACCGAGATCATCACCACCCACCTCGAGCAGATGGAGCAGCAGCTGCAGCAGACACGTGACACGGTGAGCGCCTTGCGCGAGCTCCTCGCGCCGGTGGACATCCCAACTGCCGTGGAGTTGCGGCAGGAACCACCCCTGGCCGTGTGGTCGATGAGCGCAGTCATCGACATCGCCGACATCGACTCGTTCTTCGTGGCCACACTGGCACGGCTCGGCGATGCGCTGATGACATCCGCGATCTCCCACGAGGGTGTCGTGTACGGCGGTCTCTACGAACGAGCACTGTTCAGCGAATCGCGCGGAGAGGCAACCCTGTTCGTCCCGGCCCCGCCGAATGCACGGGCACCGGAGGGAATTCGCGCCCAGGTCCTCCCGTCAGCCGACTATGCGGTGCTCACGCACTCCGGAGACCACGAAGGCATCGACCGCAGCTACGCGGCTCTGGGGAAGTACGCCAACGAACGGTTGATCAGCGATCAGGGACCGACCCGCGAACACTATCTCGGCGGCTCCCTGTCCGAGCCGACGGCGTTCACCGCTACCGAGATCTGTTGGCCGATTTTCCGGACGGCGACACCTGCTGACTGACGGCAGTCATTCACGGGCCAGGTGACGACGTCCAGCCTCGCTCAGCAGCTCATGGGCCCCGTCGCCCACCATGCGCACCGTGCGTGCCGCCACACGCCAGCCTGCGCCGGTACGTTTCAGCGACCACACGTTGACGCCCACACGATGCACGCGGTAGCCCCGGGAGTCACCGTGATTGGCGAGGTGCCGAATATGGCCGTCGGTGTCCGGAGTCAGCAGCGCGATGTAGGAGATCGCGGTCGCGGTGTCGCCCTCGAGATCGACCAGGGGCAGATTCCCGAAATGGGCGAGTCCTGCGGCGATCGCTGCACGGTGTTCGGCACGTCCGAGAACCTCGGCCATCGCGTCCCTGTCGTGCGGCTCGTCACCGTTACCGCGGTCGACGACGACGTCGTCGGCGTAGAACGCGTCGACGATGGCGCGTTCTCCGGTGTCCCCCGTCAACGGGTGGGTGGCGATCACGTTGTAGATCTCCAGCCTGTCCTCGATCGAGCGCAGCCGCTCTTCCATCGATGTCATCAAGAGCTCCTTCCCCTGCAACGGTCGTGGATCATTCTCGCGGAGCCGTGCCGCTATCGTCAGGCTCGATGAGTACTCGGGCGTTCTTCGCGCTGCAGACCGACGACGCCGGTCGCGAGGTGTTCGCGCCCACCGAGTGGGCCCGCGGGCCGTGGGGTGACACCATCAGCGGGAACTATCTCGGTGGGCTGCTCGGCCTGATCGGCGAGCGCGATCTCGCGGGGCAGACGGAGGGCATGCATCCCGCGCGGTTCACCGTCGACTTGATGCGGCCGGTGGCCTTGACCCCTGTGTCGGTGACCACAGACGTCGTCCGCGCCGGGCGCAGACTCCTCCTGGCCGACGTGGTGATGACACAGGACGGCACGCCCGTTGCGCGGGCGAGCCTGGTGTATCTGCGGCGGGGAGAGCAGCCGGCCGCTCCGCGCTGGTCGATCGATGTGGCCATGCCGCCGTTGCCTGCGATGCCGGAGTCGGTTCCCGACAACGCGCCCATGCTGATGTTCACCTATGGCACCCAAGAAGCGGCTGCCGGTGATGGTCTTGCGGCATGGGCGCACACCGGACCCAAATACGTGTGGTTCTGCGACCTTCTGCCGATCGTCGACCTGCTTCCCAGGACCCCGTTCGCGGCGGCGGCCATGGCGGGCGACGTCGCGAGTTCACTCACGGGCTTCGGTCCGGACGGCCTCCCGTTCATCAATGCCGACTACACGGTGTCCCTGAGCCGCCTGCCCACCGGTCAGTTCATCGGCCTGGCCGCTCTGACTCATCACAGCCATGAGGGAATCGCAACGGGCACAGCGCTCCTCGTCGATGCCGCGGGCCCGATCGGGACGGCATCCGCCACAGCGCTGGTCAACCCAGGCTTCACTCCTCCGAAACTCCCGTCCTCCTGACCACGTGTCCGAGCTACTGCCGAAGCAGTGGCGCGCTGCGGTAACTCCACATACCGATCGAACTGAAGGCGTCGCGGTAGATCGACAGAAGCTCATCAGGAGTTGCGGTGGCAAGGTCGGCCAGTGGTTTGTCCGCACTGCCGGTGCCGGTGAACGGGAAGTCCTTACCCAGAGTTTCGGCGGCGGCGAGCTGGAAGACCGTCAACGCACGACGAATGTGACTGGCCGAACTGATGATCAGCGCATGTGTCGCCCGCACGCTCGCCAGCACGTCCACACCATAGGACGCGTTCTCGACCGTGGAACGCGCGAAGTTCTCGTCGTGGATGCGCTCCGCCGCGACGCCGTTGTCGACGAGCCATTTCTTCATCGACTCGCCTTCCGTGCGTCCTGATTGTTCGACGCCACCGGTCACGACGATGGGAGCGCTCGGCCACCGCTGCGCGGCAGCCTTCGTCTGCTGAAGGCGGGCGATCAGGATGTCGTCCATCGAGCCGTCGTCGTGCAGCGCGTAACCCAGCGTCACGATCCCGAGTCCGGGTTCCGGTAGCGCGGGCAGGGCGTCGGTCAGTGGTGTCGCGACCTTCTGATCGATCGTCGCGAACATCGCATCCAGCCGCTCCGCGCGCGCGGGGTCCAGTGCGCGGAGTTGGTCGAGGTAGCGGTCTGCGTCGGCCTGACGTCCGAGGTAGCGGGACCAACCGGCCAGATACGACTGTGCGTCAACGTCATTGGGTGCCGTGGCGAGGGCGGTCTGATAGAGCGTCAGTGCGGCGTCGACGTCCTTGCGCGCGATCTGGGCGGAGGCGGCACTGAAGAGAAGGTCGTTTCGGTAGGGCGCGAGCTCGTGCGCCTGCATCAGGCGCTCGGCGACGATCGACATGTTGTCGACGGTCTTGTCGGTGTTGCCGGCCGACGACGTTCTCGCCGGCGAGTCGAATGCTTCTTCTGCTTCGTCGAGCAATTGCTCGACTCGGTCGTGAATGCTGGCCTCTCCTGCCGGTCTCGTCTCCGAGGTCGAACTCGACGTCGCTGCGGTCGGCGGGGCGGCGGTGCGGCCATCGGTGCACGCCACACCGCCGAGGGCGAGAGCGAGGGCAAACGCGGGGACGATCCCCGCTCGGCGCGCGCGTGAGTCGTTCATGGACTGGTTCCCCCTCGTGTCGCCCTGTCGGTCCCACCGTACTGACCGGCTGGCTCGAGTGGTCGTGCTTCTCCCGAATCGCGGCGACCATCTTGTGGCTACACCAAAGCCTCTGATGGACAGCACTTTTGGTGTGGCGCACGGCGGCGTCGGACACCTATTGACTTGCAAGCAACTGCTTGCATATGGTCTCGGGGGTGGGGGATGTCTTCAAAGCGTTGGCCGATCCCACTCGCCGAACGATCCTCGACGAGCTGACCGACCGGAACGGTCAGACGCTGTTCGAGATCTGCGCACGACTGGCGAGCAAGCACGGCCTGGGCTCGTCGCGGCAGGCGATCTCGCAACACCTCGACGTGCTCGAGGCCGCAGGCCTGGTGACGACACGGCGCGAGGGTCGGTTCAAGTTCCACGACATCGACACCGCGCCGCTGGAACCGATCGTCGCGCGGTGGCTGAACAAGCACGGCAACGACAGAGAGGAATCACCATGAGGATCACGCTGACCAGCGTGTTCGTCGACGACCAAGACAAGGCGCTGACGTTCTACACCGATGTGCTCGGTTTCCAGCCGAAGCACGACATCCCGATGGGTGAGCACCGGTGGATCACCGTGGTGTCCCCTGATGACCCGGACGGCGTCGAGGTCGTGCTCGAACCCGACGGCCATCCCGCGGTCCAGCCGTTCAAGGAAGCGCTCGTCGCCGACGGAATCCCCTTCACCGCCTTCGCCGTCGACGACGTTCACGCCGAGTTCGACCGGCTCCGCGGTCTGGGCGTCTACTTCACACAGGAGCTCACGAGCATGGGTCCCGTGACGACGGCGGTCCTCGACGACACCTGCGGCAACCTCATTCAGATCCAGCAGATGAACTAGGGGAGCGATCGGGCCTTGCGATCGGCGAGCTCTTGTCGAACAGTTGAGGAATCGACGGGAAGGGAAGATCAATGACCGCCACCACCGACGGCGTCAGCCGCGAGGCCCGTCCCGACGAGGCGGAAGACAACGCCTTCTTCCCGTCGCCGTATTCGTTGACTCAGTACGTCCCGCCCCGGACCGACTTCGCAGGGGTCGAGCACCAAGGCGCTTACACCGGCGGCCGGTGGAAGATCCTGGTGATCGCCGCCGAGGAACGCTACCTGCTGTGCAAGAACGGGAAGATGTTCTCCACCGGCAACCACCCCGTGGAAACACTTCTGCCGCTTCATCATCTGATGGCGGCTGGTTTCGAGGTCGAGATCGCCACGGTCGCGGGCTACCCGGCCAAGCTGGAGCTGTGGGCGATGCCAGCCGAAGATCAGACCGTAGCGCAGGCCCATGAGGCACTGAAACCCAAACTCAAGCAGCCGAAGAAGCTCTCCGAGGTCGTCGCCGACGAGCTCGGCGACGACTCCGACTATCTCGCGGTGTTCATCCCCGGTGGCCACGGAGCGCTCATCGGGTTGCCGGACGCCGAGGCGGTGGCGCAGACCCTGGACTGGGCGTTGAGCAGCGACAGGTACATCGTCACGCTGTGTCACGGGCCGGCCGCATTGCTTGCCGTCGGGCACGACGGCCGTCGCTCGCCGTTCGCCGGCTACTCGATGTGCGTGTTCCCCGATTCGCTCGACGAGGGCGCCAACGTCGACATGGGCTACATCCCCGGACATCTGCAATGGTTGCTGGCCGAATCGTTGGAGGCGCAGGGCGTCACGGTGCTCAACGACGACATGACCGGGAGAGTTCACCGAGATCGAAAGCTGCTCAGTGGGGACAGTCCGCTGGCTGCGAACAATCTCGGTCTGCTGGCAGCCGACGTCCTCGTCGCGGCAGTGAGCGGCGACACCTAGGCACCCGGCGCGTCGCGCTCAGAGGTCCATCCGGTCGATCGTCCAGTCGATGTTGTCGAAGTCCGGCATCTCGCGGCCGTCGTCCACCCCGATCTCGTGCTTGATGAGCGCTTCGTCGAGATCTTCGAGTTGCACGCACGACTGGTTTTCGAGCGGCGGCGATGGCGCGCTGACGGGACCCCGCAGCGCCGGCAGTGACATCACACACCACTAGTACAGCGTGCTAGAAATGTGTTCGGAGGTGCCGCGTCATGCCCGAACCGACCAGTCACAGCACGCGAAGCAAGATCCTGATCGCCGCCGCGACCATGCTGGGCGAGAAGCCCACCTCCCGTCTGAGTGTGCGAGCAGTCGCTGCACGCGCCGGCGTCAGCGTCGGCTCGCTCCGGCATTTCTTCCCCACCCAGCAGGAGTTGATCGACACCGTCGTCGCCGCTCTCTACGACCTCGACATTCCCGACGATCCCATGCACGACAGCTCGGTTCCCCCGGCGGAGCGACTGGTGGCCTGCCTGCAACTGCTGCTCTCTCACGTGGGCACCGGCGATCGGGCGCGCCAGTACGTGCGGGCCCTGCACGATGCGTACATCGCCGCACCGCCGTCGGAGGATGCGACCCACGCCTTCCTCGCGCTCGAGCGCCTGAATCTGCACCAAATCACGCGTTGGCTCTGCGTGTTACGCGACGAACGCGCCCTCGCGGCGGATGACCTCGATGCGGCGGCGCGATTCCTGAGCACCGTGGTCAACGGCCTTGCGTTCGAGCGCGCCCTTCCGGGCGATCTGAGCCGACTCCCCTTCGAGGCGATGACTCTCCGCATCGCCGTGGACAGCATCATGAGAGGCGACAATGCCCATACCGAACAGCCCTGATCGCGCGAAATTGGCCGCATGGCAGCCACTCCGCGTCATCGGCGAGCACCGCCGTGCGTACGTGGCCCTGAATGCGTGCGCCTATGGTCTCGTGCTGGTGGGCTTCGGCATCGGACTCCTGTTTCCCCGGTTGCGGGACAGCCAGCAGGTGCGGTTGGAGGAAGACGGTACGGCCGACCTCGCCCTCTCGGTCTTCCGCAACCCGTGGATTTTCGCTCTCGTCATTCTGGCCGTGAACATTGTCAAGCTCAGCCTCGTGACGATCGTCGCGCCGTCGATGGTCGTGCCGTTCGCCGGACTGGCATTGTTCGCCTACTGGGCCGCGCAAACGGGTGTGACACTCGTGCCCGCGAGTGACGTCGGCTGGGTGGCCTTGATCCCGCACTCCGTCACGCTGATCGTCGAGCTGCAGGCCTACATCCTCCTCCTGCTCGGTGCCCATGTGCTCGGCGTGGCGTGGCTGCGCCCCGAAAGCGTTGGGGTGCAGACGCATCGAAGCGGCTACCTCCGCGGTCTGCGACGCCTCGGCTGGCTGGCCGTTCCCGCGGCGTTCCTGCTCGTCATCGGCGCTGTGTACGAGGCGTTCTCGATTCGCTACCTCATCCACCCGTTGACGCAGTGGTTGTTGTGAGCCGTGGCTGTTCTCGCTAGACGATGAGAGCCCTTGTCACACTCCGGCTGAGGTCAGTTCGTCTGCAAACAACCGGGCGCGCGCGGCGGCGTACTCCTCGGTCAACCGCGACACCAGCGCTGCGGTGGACACGACCTCCCGAATCGGACCGATTCCCTGCCCGGCGCCCCAGATGTCCTTCCAGGCCTTCGCGTCGGTGTTGCCGCCGGAGCCGAAATCCATTGCCGAGGGATCGGATTGGGGCAGATGATCGGGGTCCAACCCGGCTGCCTCGATGGACCCGCGCAGGTAGTTGCCGTGCACACCGGTGAACAGATTCGAATACACGATGTCGCTGGCGCCGCTTGTGGTGATCATCTCTTTGTAAGCGGGTTCGGTGCGAGCCTCGGTCGTGGCCAAGAATGCCGACCCGATGTAGGCCAGGTCGGCTCCGGCGGCTTGTGCAGCCAGGATCGAGCGGCCGTGTCCGATCGCGCCGGACAGCAGCAGCGGCCCGTCGAACCACTCCCGAATCTCCTGCACGAGCGCGAAGGGCGAGATCGTGCCGGCGTGCCCGCCCGCCCCTGCCGCCACGGCGATGAGACCGTCTGCCCCCTTGTCGATGGCTTTGCGCGCGAACGTGTTGTTGATGACGTCGTGCAGGACGATGCCGCCGTAGGAGTGGATGGCGTCGTTGACGTCCGCGCGCGCACCCAGCGACGTGATCACGATCGGCACCTGGAAGTCGACGCACGCCTGCACATCCTCGGCGAGACGCTCGTTGGACCTGTGCACGATCTGGTTGACGGCGAACGGCGCGGTGGGCGCGTCCGGGTTCTCGCTGCGGCGAGTGTCCAGCGCCGTCGTGATCTGCTGCAGCCACTCGCGCAGCACCGGGGCGGGACGGGCGTTGAGTGCGGGAAACGATCCCACGACCCCGGCGCTGCACTGGGCGATCACCAGTTCCGGACCTGAGCACAGGAACAGGGGGGCCGCAACGGCCGGCAGTACGAGGTTGTCACGCAGGATGGTGGGAAGGGTCATGAGGCCGTCACTTTCGCTCAGATGTGTCAGTGTGGTGCGAAGACCGCTCTGCGTGAGCAGAGCGTACGGGTGTGAGTTCGTCTGCGGTTTCGGCGATTTCGCGCCAGAACGCGATGGATGCCTTTTCGATCATCTGGCCCGCCCGCAATGTCGCCAGGGGGTAGCCGATGCCGGGGCGGTCCTGATAGCGGCGCTGCAGATCGGTGAAGTAGGCCAGACGTGTCTTGCGTTCCACGATTTGGTTCTCTGCGAGTTCTCGCATGCTCGACGGATCGGCGAGCTCGCCGAAGTGGAGTTTCAGCAGCGCCTCGTCATGGAGCTCAGAAGGCTGCGCAGTGACGGGATCGCGCAGCCAATTCCTCAGGCACGCAAGCCCTTCGGGGGTGATCGTGAAGAACTGGCGGCGCCGGCCGCCGTCCTCGGTCTCGGACTGCAACAGCCCGAGATCCTCCAGCCGGCGTGGCTCGCGGTACAGCGTGGCGTGCTGGAGAGGCCACAGATAGGCGATGGACTCGGCGACGTACTGCTTGAGCTGGTAGGAGGTGGTGGGCCCGCGCACCGCGATCACGCCCAGCACCACATAGGAGAGGTGGTTGAGGCGGCCCTCGGACATGACCGCACCGTATCATTGATACGGTGCGGCCGGAAAGTCACGACGGCCGGGAAACTTCTGTATCGCTCTGCCCGGCAACGGCGCGACAATCACGAGATGGGCTTCTACGACTGCTCCTGCTTGATCACGGGCGTCAGCTTGTCGTACGTCGAGGCCACGGCCGTGTTGCTGCGCCGGACTGCTGCGGGCGAGTACCAGCCCATCTCGTTGGGGATTCGGGGTGCGTACGACGGGTACGGGTCACTGGAGTTCGTCGAGACGGACCGTAATGTCGCATCCCTGCTCGCCTTCTGCTCGAGCGAGCGTCGAACCGGCCGGTTCTACGCCCAGGACACCACCCGCATCGACCAACCCGACCTCGTGGACGGGGACATCGAATCTCTGCTGTACCTCGTGGAGCGCACCACGAGCAGCGCTGAGATCTACGGCGGAATGTGCCCGCCGAGCACCGTGCTCGACGGTGATCCGGTGGTGATGGCGATGATCGCCCAACCGGTGTGGGACGCCATCACCGGCGACGGCGAGTACCGCGGCAGCGCACCGGCCGTGTCGGCGTTCGGACGGGGGCTCCGCACGGCGACGGAGATCTACGGGCAGGATCTCGATGACCACCTTCGCCGGCACGTGCGCGAACTCGCGGCGGTCTCGACGTTCATCGCCGAGCATCCACCGACGCGGTGGGCCCCACCCGGCGAACCCGAACAACGGTACTTTCGCGGCCACGGCCACCAATGGGATGACGACGACCGTCGACGCTTTCTGGCGTTGGCTCGCAACGACTTTCGGGACGACGCGCGCCTGCAGGCGGCGTTGGACATCGTGGCGGCCGCGACCCTCGACTGATTCGGATCCACCGCGTGTCCCATTCCAGGATAAGCCCTGGTGGGGGGCTTGCGGCAAGACCCCGGTGCTGCGGCATGCTGGCGCGGCCCGATTCCAGCGTCCGAAGGATGTCACCAGTGAGCCAACGTCTCGATGATGGCCCGTTCTTTCACGGCACGATCGCGGATCTGACGGTGGGGGACCTGCTCACCGCGGGCCGGCGGTCGAACTACCGGCCCGAGATCGTGATGAACCACATCTACTTCACGTCCCGGGTCGACGGCGCGGGCTTGGCAGCGGAGATCGCCGCGGTACTCGAGGGAGGCGCCGCGGCTCCCCGGGTCTACGAAGTCGAGCCGACGGGGGAGTTCGAGGACGATCCGAACGTGACCGACAAGAAGTTCCCCGGCAACCCCACCCGGTCGTATCGCAGCGCCGACCCTCTCCGCGTGGTCGGCGAGGTCACGGAATGGACGAGGCTGACACCGCATGAGCTGCAGGAGTGGCGGGATCGTCTGGCGGGGTTGCTGTCCGACGAGAGCGCCGAGATCATCAACTGACGGCCCGTCGACGGCGGACTGGACATGACCCGGACACGCTTCGTAGCCTTTGCCGGGGCATCGACCGCCCCACCATCGACAGAAGGATCGTGACATTTCCGCATGACCGGGATCGGCCACTCCTTGAGACGGACGGTGACCGGTGCTGCGGCTGCGCTCCTGGTCGGGGCCGCTGCGGCGGGGACGGTGCATGCCGACCCCGCCGACGAGGCAATGGCCACGCTCGACGAGCTCTCCGCGCAGGCGGTGCAGAGTCGCGAGGCCGTCACGGCGGCTCAGCGTGACGCCGGCGCCAAACAGGCCGCCTTCACCGCGGCCGACGACCGCCGGCGTGCTGATCAGGCAGCACTGCAGGTCGCGACCACGCAACTGGAACCGCTGCAGCGCGCCGTCGATCGTCTCGCCGCGATGACCTACACGAGTGGTGGCGACAGTCAGATGGCCACGGCGCTGTCGGCATCGTCCCCGCAGCGCCTCATCGACCGGCTGTCCGTGCAGCACGTCCTGGACGCCACGACCGCCGCCCACCTGCAGTCCTATCGACAGATGCGGGTGAGCGCCGAGAATGCGGCCCGGGTGTCCGAACGGTCGGCCGCCGAGGCGCGTACAGCCGCGGAGAACGCCGCGGCCATCCGTGCGGAACTGCAGTCCAAGTGGGAGGACCTGCTGCGGCGCGTCGCCGCCGCGGAGGCGCAATACGCCGCGTTGACGCCGCAGCAGCAGGCCGTCGTCGATGCGGCAGTACCGCCGCCGCCCCCGCCGCCCGTCCCACAGGATCCGGCCGTCGTGGCGATGCCCGCGATGCCGCCGGGTGACCTGGCACCTCCTCAGGTCCCGGATGCCCTACCCGTCGGAGTGGCCAACGAGGCTGGGCTGCAACCCAACACGATCGCGGTCGCACGAGCGGTCAGCGCGCAGTTCCCCCAGATCTCCACGATCGACGGGGTGAGGCCGGACTCGAAACCGTGGCATCCGCGGGGTTTGGCGATCGACATCATGATCCCGAATCCCGACAGCCCCGAGGGCATCGCACTCGGCGACCAGATCCGGGCGTATGCGCTGGCCAACGCCGGCCGCTTCGGGTTGCAGGACGTGATCTGGCGTGGCACCTACTCCACTCCGGCCGGTCCGCAGGCGTCCGGTTACGGTCACTACGACCACGTACACATCACCACGACACCGCGCGGTTGAGACTCAGAGGGTGGCGTCGACTCCGGTGATCGTCAGGGCGAACGGCCCCTGCTGCTTGTCGAGGATGTAGACCGCGACCTGGTCGATGGTCGACGGGTCGAGGCGGCGCGGGGCGTTCGGGTCGGGGTCCAGCCGCATCCCCACCGGTTCGAAACCGTCGACGGGCAATGGGTAGCTGCCCGCCGCACCCGGATCAGTGCGGAACCGCTGGATGTAGGACCAGGGCTGTCCCGCGACGCCGAGTTTGAGGACGTAGGTCTTCCCGTCGCCGACGGCGCGGACGGTGATCGCCGTCGCTCCCGCGGCCCGCTGACCGATGCCGGGATCTTGCGGACTGCGGGCCGAGGCGAACCCGCCGTTGTTCTCCAACGACAAGGTGCCGGAGAACTCGAGACCACCGCCGCCGAATGCCACCCGGGAGGTCGACTTACCTCCCATGACGGGATCGTTGACGGTGGTCCAACCGGCCACTGCAGCGGCATCGCTGACGTCGACCAGTTCGACGAGGGGTCCGCCCGTCGCAGTGGGCTCGTCCGCGCCGGCCTGCTCTCCGCAGGCGACCAGGGTCAGCGCCGACATCGTCACCGCGACACCGATCAGCAACCGCCGCCCCATGTCAGCATCCTCCTGCGCCGGAGTTAATCTCGCGGCTCCGCATCGGCATGCCGTCGATCACCGAGAAGACCTTCTTGAGATCCGGAACGTCATCGGTGCGCCACTTCTCGCCGCCGTCCTTACCGATCAGCACCACAGAGAAGGCGGTCGGGTCGACGGCATAGCGCTGCCTCAAGCGATCGGATTCGCCTGCGTCCAACGGTTGGCCGTCGAGTGAGCTGCCACCGCCGGCGACCACCACGCCCACCACGATGTCGCGGTCGGCGACGGCGCATCGATTGGCGTCGATGCTGCGCAGCGTCTCCGTCAGCCTCGGATCGTTCCCGGTCGGTGCGAACACCAGCAGCGGCCGACGCTCCCACAGGTAGTCGCCGAGTCCGGTCGCCGACGCCGTGGCCGATCCGAGGGCGGCGCTGATCACCACGAGGGTGGCGACGAACGCCAACCGCACCACGCTGCGCCGGAGAGCCATAGTGCTTCCCGATGGTACCGACGCGGCTGAGACCGGAGCTCTGCTCGGGAACGTCCCGTCAGAACCGGTCGAAGATCGAGTTGACGATGTCGTCGCCGATCCCGATGCCGGCACCGGTCATCATTGCCTGCCCGAAGCGCCCGCCCAGAAACCGCTGAAGTGCCCCGCCGCCCTGAACTGGTTGCTGATACTGCGGATACTGAGGTTGCTGGTACTGCGGCTGCTGATACGGGGCGGCCGGGGGCGTCGCGTAGGAGGCCGGGACCGAGTACGCGGGCTCCGGCGTCGCTGCGACGTGATCGTCGACGAGACCGTGAATGGCCTGCAGCAGTTCGCCCGTCGTCGTCTGTTCGTCGCGGACAGCGAGCGCGATCTCCTTCAGATCGAGTCCCCATTCCCGGGCACTGGCATCGCCGGCCGCCGCCGCGGCCGACAGTTTGTCGGCCAGTGTGCGGATCAGCCCACCGGTCTGATCGGCCTGCGCCTGCAGGGCAGTGAACTGACGATCCACGGTGTCGGTGTTCATCAGCAGTCCTTTCCGTCGTCCTAGGACCGGAGTACTCCCGCACGGTGACAAACCGCTGTGGATCGGCTGGGTGATCGCAGGTCACAATTGCATTGTGCACAATTGAGACGCGTGCGATAGAGTTCGCTGGTGTCCGGCCCACGTCTCGACGAGCAGCTGTGCTTCGCGCTGTATTCGGCCTCGCGCGCGGTGACCGCGGCCTACCGGCCGCTGCTCGACGAGCTCGACCTCACCTACCCGCAGTACCTGGTGCTGATGGTCCTGTGGGAAGAGGAGCCCTGCACAGTCGGCCATCTCGGGGATCGACTTCACCTCGACTCGGGCACGCTGTCGCCGTTGCTCAAGCGGCTGGAATCGGCAGGGCTGGTGCGCCGCACGCGCAGCACGGCCGATGAGCGGCGCGTCGAGATCTCACTGACCGAACGGGGACGTGCACTCGAAGAACGTGCCGCGTGCATTCCGGACCGGCTTCTCGGCGGGAACGACTCGGCCGTCGGAGATCTCGCGGCGCTGCGCGATGCCCTGCATCTCATCACGGCGGATCTGTACTCCCGCACCACACACTGACCGCACCCCCCCGAGACGAAAGGCCGTCGCCGTGTCCCCTGCACTCGCGGAGTCCGATCTGCTCGCCGCACCCCCCACCACTCGCGCGCGCACCGTCGCCCGGCTCGTCCTCGCCGGTGCGATGATCTTCGCCGGTCTCAGCCATCTGTTCTGGGCGCGCGAAGAGTTCCGGGCGCAAGTGCCGGGGTGGGTACCGATGGACGCCGACGGCGTCGTGATGGCGTCAGGCGGTGTCGAGATCACTCTCGGTGCCGGTTTGGCGCTGCTCAGACGAGATCGGGTTCTGGTCGGCAGGTTGCTGGCGGCGTTCTTCGTCCTGGTCTTTCCGGGCAACATCGCCCAGTTCGTCAACCAGGCCGACGCTTTCGGGCTCACCAGCGACACCAGTCGGTTCGTCCGGCTGTTGTTCCAGCCGGTACTGATTGCCTGGGCGCTGTGGGCTACGGGGATTCCGCGGGGGATTCCGCGCCGTCGCTGAGCATCTGCTCGAGCGCCGCGACCGCCTCGCCCGCTCCAAACGCCTTCAGGCGGTTCACCGGGATCGACGAGATCATCGTCAGCATGTCGGTGCCGAGGCCATCTGCGGGTGCCATGGCCTGAAACCGGTCGACCAGCTGCGGGCCCATCACGGGATCCGCGAGCAACTCACCCAACGTGGAATCCATCGTGAGTGGGATGTCGATCGAGTCGCCGGCGACGTCGATGTCACTCGTGCACAGAATGTTCCGGCTCGACCTCCCGACCCGCACCGAGCACCGGCCGCCCTCCACCACCCACCGGGCGACGCGATCATCCCAGTGCGCCAGGTCGGCTCGGCTGATATGCAGTCTCACGTCGGCGCGGCCACCGGCCGGCACGTCGACGACGTCGAACGCCTTCAACTCCTGCGGCGGGCGGCTGACGGAGGACTCCGGGAACCCCAGGTAGACCTGGACCACCTCCCTGCCATCGCGATCGCCGATGTTGGTCACCGCGACCGACACCCTGATCCCGTCACCGTCGGTGGTGACGGTGAGATCGCTGTAGCGAAAGTCGGTGTAGGACAGACCGTGCCCGAAAGGGAACGTGACGTCCACGCCGCGTGCGTCGTAACCGCGGTAACCGACGAAGACGCCCTCGCCGTAGCGCACCCGTGAATGCTCCCCGGGGAAGTTCAGGAACGACGGCGCATCCTCGAGGCGGACGGGCACCGTCTCGGCCAACCGTCCGGACGGGTTGACGATGCCGAAGAGAACGTCGGCGATTGCCGCGCCACCGCCCTGTCCGAGGAGGGCACAGTCGAGAATGGCTGCGGCGCAGCGGTTCACATCGGACAACCGCACGACGCCGCCGTGCGAGATGACCGCAACGGTGCGGGGCTGTACCGCGCTCACTGCGGCGAGCAGGTGGATCTGATCGTCAGGGAGATCGATGTGGGTGCGATCGAAGCCCTCGGATTCGTCGGCGTCCGAGAGGCCGAGGAACAGCACAGCGACGTCGGCCGCCAGGGCCGCTGACACAGCGGCATCGGTGTCCCCGCCGTCGGAGAAGGTGACCTCCGACCCCGCTCGGGAGCGGATCTCGTGGAGGGGCACATCGACGGTGGAGGCGTTGATGTGTGAGCTCCCCCCGCCCTGGAAGCGGGGTTGGACGGCGAAAGAGCCGACGACGGCGATGGTTTCACTGGTCTGCAGGGGGAGGACGGCAGTGTCGTTCTTGACCAGTGCGATGCTGTGCGCGGCGGCTTCCCGGGCCAGTGCATGGTGCACGGAGTGGTCGACCGGTTGGGCCGGGTCCGCGTGAGTCGCCCGCGTCAGGAGCCGTACCACGCGGGCGGCCGACTCGTCGAGGACTGCGGGGTCGAGCCGGCCTTCGCGTACGGCGGCGACGACCTCCTCGTCCAGTGTCGAGTCGCCGCCGGGCATGGCCAGGTCGAGACCGGCTGCCAAGGCAGCGACTCGATCGGCGACCGCGCCCCAGTCGCTGACCACCAGACCGTCGAACCCCCATTCCCCACGCAGGACATCGGTGAGCAGCCAGCGATTCTCCGAGGCGTAGACGCCGTTGACCTTGTTGTAGGCGCACATCACGGTCCACGGTCTCGCTTCGGTGACGACCCGTTCGAAACTCTTCAGGTAGATCTCGTGCAGTGCGCGGTCGGGCACCTGCGAATCGGAGCGCATCCTGTCGGTTTCGGTGTTGTTCGCCGCGAAGTGTTTGACCGAGGCGCCGATACCGCGACTCTGGAGGCCGGAAACCCATGCAGCGCCCAGGCTTCCGCTGAGCAACGGATCTTCCGAAAAGTACTCGAAGTTCCTCCCGCACCGTGGGTCGCGCTTGATGTTCACCCCAGGACCCAGCACCACACTCACCCCCAGTGCGCGCGCCTCGTCGGCGATGGCTGCCCCGACTCGGCGCACGAGGTCGCGGTCCCAGCTCTGCGCCAAACCTGCCGCGGGTGGAAAGCAGGTGGCGGGCGCACTCGCGCCCAATCCGAGGTGATCTCCTGCCTCGCCCTGCATGCGGACACCGTGCGGACCGTCGGTGAGCGTGATGGCCGGCAGCCCGTCGACGGCCTTCGTCCGCCAGAACGATGCGCCGCTGCCGAGTGCAGCCTTTGCGTTCAGCGATGGGTTGCCGACGATCTCATCCATGGAGACGACGGTACGCAGGACGCGGACCGCGTCAGTTCGCGGTCTTCACGGCCTCGATGAGGGCATGCGGGACGAGGGAGAACGACCGGCCGGTGGGGGACAGACCCGCCTCGGCGAGCAGGTCTTCCAGCTCGGACTTCGAGCGGAGCCGTCCCCCGTCGCGTTGCGTGAGTGTGTGGAGGTCCATGAGCGGCGAGAACGGGTTCGGGCGGTTGGGCGATTGGAGGTATTCCACCACCACGAGCTTGGCACCCACCGGCATGCTGGCCGCCACTGCCGCAAGGAGTTTGACGCAGCGCGCGTCGTCCCAGTCGTGAAGGACATCCTTGAGCAGGTAGACGTCGGCGGCCACGTCGATGGACCGGAAGATGTCACCCTCGACGCAGGTGATCCGGTCGTCGACACCGCGCGCGGCGAGGAAGCGATCCGCCTCGGCGACCATCGCTTCGCTGTCGACCAGCACCCCGCGGATGTCTTTCCGCTCGGTCACGATCACCGACAGCAGCGTGCCGATTCCGCCGGCCACGTCGCACACCACCGCTCCGTCCGGCCACGGGTACCGGCGGGCGATACCGCGCGCGATGATGCCTGTTGCCTGCCGCATCGTCGCGGCAAAGATCTGCTCCTCGTCCGGATGCTCTGCGTACCAGTCCCACACCGACGCACCGTGCACGATCTCGAACGCGCTCCGACCGGTGCGCACGCTCTCGGCGAGACCTCCCCAGGCGTCCACCGTCGATCGCATCCCCTTGTAGCGCATCCACGCCCGCAGCGATGACGGGTGCTCGCTGCGCAGTACGCCGCCCATCCGGGTCAGCGCCGCAGCCCCTGTCGTGCGGTCCAGGGTGCACAGATTGCACGCGACGGCCCCGCGCAGCAGGCGGTGCACGGTGTCTGCATCGCAGTCGACCCGTTCGGCGATCTGCTGCGCGGTCAGTGGCCCATCGGCAAGCACATCGGCGATGCCGAGTTCGGCGATGGCCGCGGCGATCTGAACGCCGGCCACTCCTTCACCGACGTCGAGCATGGCGAACTGTGGCGGCACCAGCCGGTCGGCGAAGCGCTTGAGCGAGCGCCGCAGCGCGAGCGTGGCCAGCACCACGGGTAGAGGCGTCGACGGCATCCGTGCAGGCTACTGCACCGCTTTCGGTCGGCGGCCGCATCGGGATATCAGCCACGGCTGCGATCGCGGGGCCGTCAACAGCCTGGAATGATATTCCGCGGTCATCAGAGGAGGTCGCCGCGGATGCTGCCGTGGATCGTTCGTGTCGCCACCAGACACCAGGTGCCGAGCAGACACACGTAGCCGATGACAGCTGCGATACGCAGTGCCGGCAGCCCTGTGTGCAGAGCCAACTGTGTTGTGCCCGTGACGAACGTGCCGACCGGGAAGGTCAGGCTCCACCAGGTCAACGCGAACGGCATGCCGCGGCGCAGGGTTCGCACGGTGAGCGACGCCGCCAACACGATCCACAGCACCGCGAAACCCCACACCGGCACCCCGAACAACACGGCGAATACCCGGAGAGCGCCCGCGATCTGGGGATCGACGGCCGCGGCGGCGCTGCTACCCAGCAGTCCCGCCGCGGTGACCGACTGACCCAGCGGACCGAGCACGATCCACAGCGTGGCGACCCGCGCGGTGCCGGACGTGCCGTAGTGGACGAGCCTGCTCCAGATCATCGTGATGATGATCAATGCGGCGAACATCGACAGCCCGAACATCGCGAAGCATGCATAGAGCATCGTGGCGCGACCCGTCTCGCTGCCGATGTGCGGGATGAGCAGTGCCCCCGTCGCGGCCGACACCATCGGCGGCACCACCGGCATCAGCCAGCCGCCGAACGCGGCGTCAGGACCGACGTCGTGCCTGGTGACCATCAGGTAGGGAATGGTGACCGCGGTGACGAGCCCGCCGACCGTACCGAGAGTCCACAGCACCCAGTCCAGCCGCAGCGCGGCGTCCGGGCCGATCACGTCGACGCCGACCAAGAGCGCCCCGGCGCCGACGGTGAGCATCGCCATCGGGGCGGCACCGTAGAAGTGCGCCATCGCAGCGTTGTGGGCGTGACTGCGCGCGACGGTGGGATGGCGCAGCCAGAACGATCCGACCAGCAGGACGAGGACTGCGAGCAGCGCCGCAGCCAGGACCCAGACCACTTCGGCGAAACCGCGGAGTCCGGGCACCTGCACCGGCAGGGTTGCAGCGGCGGTCGCGACGATCCCGGTGCCCATCACCGAGGCGAACCAGTTCGGTCCGACGCGGTGCAACCGCTGCTGCGGCTGGGTGGCGACGGTGGTCGGGTCGGTGAGCGTCAGGACGGAGTGTTGCATGGTGGCCACGCTATGGGCAGCCGGACCTCGCGGACAGTGACCATCTCACAACCAACGGTTGTGAGATCATCACGGACTTCGATGGCGCCGGACGGCTGCGATGTGGCTCAGCAGGTCGCGGACCGCGCCCGCCGGGGGAGTGCTGCCGCCCGCCCAGACCGCACGGAGCGCGCGACGTAGATCGAGACCGGCGACCTCGACGGCGCGCAGGCGTCCGAGTTCGAGATCGTCGGCCACGGCCAACCTGCTCAGGACAGCCGGTCCCGCGTCCGCGAGCACCGCGGCGCGAACCGCCGCCGCGCTGGACAGTTCGAGTGCGGGCGGCTTTTGCGGGGCGTCGGTGACACGACGAAGCGCGGCACCCAGGAATCCCCTTGTCCCCGAACCTTTCTCGCGGGTGACGAGCGCAGTCGCGGCCAACTCCTCGGCCGGTATCGGCGGAGGCCGTCGAGCCCACCTGTGGGTCGGCGGCACCACCACGACCAGCTCGTCGTGGGCCACCGTGGTGCTGCGCAGCGGCCGTGGCACCCCGGGGCTCTCCACGAAGCCGAGGTCGGCGCGATCGTCGCGAATGGCCGCGATCACCTGCTCACTGTTGGCGGCGGTGAGGATCACGTCGGGCGGGTTAGCCCGTTGCCGGCTGACACTGTCGCGCCAGCTGACCAGCCAGCGGGGGAGGAGTTGCTCGGCGATGGTCAGGCTCGCCGTGATCCGCAGTCGGGTCTTCGTGTCGTCGCGCAGCGTCGCCAGGCCGGCGTCGACCTCGTGGGCGACGGCGAGGAGGCGGTCGGCCCACTGGGCGGCAACGGCGCCCGCCGGTGTGAGCCGGGATCCGGTCTTGCTGCGGATGACCAGACGCACGCCGGTCTGTCGTTCCAGCGCGGCGATTCGGGCAGACACCGCCTGCTGCGTGAGCCCGCACTCCCGTCCCGCGGCCCCGAGGCTGCCGGTCCGGGCGATCGCGAGAAGCACCTCCAGTGACAAGAGGTCCGGCATTCGCGCACTCAGCTGCACACGGTCGACCTTAGGCGTGATCGGGCGCTGCCACGCCACACCCCGCATTTGCCAGATCAGCAAGACCATTTGCCGCGGACTGCAGGCGACCGGCATGCTGGGCCCATGGAGATCGCGACCCTCTACGAGCGCACCGGCGAACACCTGACAGCGCAATGCATCACGCCCGCGTTCGACCTGGTCGGCAGGGTCGGCACCGGCACCGACGTGCTCGACGTCGCGTGTGGTCCCGGGGGTCTGAGTGTCGCAGCGGCCGGGCTCGGCGCCCGGGTGACGGCCATCGATGTCGGGGAAGCCATGGTGGCGCGGGCGGCGCAGCGTCTGGAGCCCTACCCGTCCTGCTCGGCGACCGTGATGGATGCCCGAGCGCTGGAGTTCGACGACGACACGTTCGACATCGCCTTTTCGATGTTCGGGGTCATCAATCTGCCGGAGTGGCGAAGCGCCCTGGGGGAGTTGGCACGGGTGACACGGCCGGGCGGGCGCGGCTGTATCAGCAGCTGGAAAGACCCACGGACCGTCGCCGCGGTCACGCTGCTGGTCGAAGCCACGGCCGAGGTCTTTCCCGATCGTGAGCCCGTCCCCGTACCCGACGGGGTTCGGTTGGCCGCCAATCCCGCTGCGCTGCACGAACTGATGGCACATGCCGGATTCGACGACATCTCGGTGGAGCCGGTTCAGGTCACCTGGAACGGTCCCACGGTCCGGCAGTTCATCGAGGAGCTGGACCAGGTGTTCGGGTTCATGCCCGCCTATGCGAGCCTGACATCCGGGGAACGCGAGTCGCTCGCGCCGGCGCTGCTCCGGGCCGCAGAACGTCGCGCCGGACCGGATGGCTCGCTGCGCATCACCACCGTCGCGCACCTGGCCGCGGGCCGGGTCTGACCCCAACCGGCCGTCAGTTCCGGCTCGTCATCAGCGAGGGACCATCGGCTTGGGTGTCCGCCAGGGACGCGATGTCGGGCAGGGGAAGCGCGCACAGTGCCGCTGCCTGCTTGGCGGTGATGCCGAAGCTGCGCAACAGGCTCTGGGCGACGACGTCGACGGTGTCGTCGGCATCGCGTTCGGGGTGTTCTCGCAACAATGTGGCCAAGCCGATCAACGCACCGCCCGCCAGGGCGAGTCCCACATCGGGATCTGCCAGGGCGAAACGGCCGGCATCGATGGCGGCGGCGATGTCCCGATGGGCGCGCGGCGACAGCCCGTGGTCGGAGAAGATCAGCGATCCGGCGTTGGACAGCAGTAGCGCCGCCTCCTGCGGGCGATGACGAAACAGTCTGCCGGAGAGACGAAATCGCGTGACGAAGGCTTCGGCCGGATCAGCGATCGTCTCGGTGAAGACGTCGAGCACCGCTCCCATGTGGTCGAGGGCATCGGTCAGGGCCACCTCGAACAGCTGCTCCTTGCTGTCGAAGTGGTTGTAGAACGACCCCATGCCGACGTCGGCCGCCTGGGTGATCTCGAGGATGGGGACGGCGAGCTTGCCCTCCGCGATGAACTGCTGGGCTGCGCGGATCAACGCTGCCCGGGTGCGCATCTTGCGTCGCTCGAGCCTGTTCACGGGTTGTTGCGCGCCGGCACTCTCGGGCACGTCCATCGCCCGAGGATATCAGCTCATCACAATCCTGAAGAATTCGTCAGCCGATGTCCGCGCTCGGGTTTCCTCTGACGGACGTCGCGAGCGCCGATAGGTTTTCCCTATTCCCGCCAAGGGATCGGCTATTGGACACCGGCGACGGCGTTGGGAAGGCTGGCCGCACATCCACCGGGGAGGACACAGACACATGACTCGCATAGGAATCGACGCCACCGGAACCCGCCAGGAGTTCGACAGCCTCGGCACCGTCGACGTCCCCGCGGACAAGTACTGGGGCGCACAGACTCAGCGTTCCCTGCAGCATTTCTCGATCGGCACCGACCGGATGCCGATCGAGGTCTATCACGCCTACGGACTGGTGAAGAAGGCCTGCGCGCTGGTCAACGAGAAGGCCGGGCGGCTGGACCCGCAGCTGGCGAGGGTGATCGTGCAGGCTGCAGACGAAGCGATCGCAGGCGAACTCGACGAGCACTTTCCCCTGTTCGTCTGGCAGACGGGTTCTGGCACGCAGAGCAACATGAACGTCAACGAGGTGCTGTCCAATCGTGCGATCCAGCTGCTGGGCGGGCAGCTCGGGTCCCAAGTCCCGGTCGGTCCCAACGACCACGTGAACATGGGGCAGAGCAGCAACGACACCTTCCCGACGGCCATGCACATCGCCACACTCGCCGCGATCGACGACCACCTGGTGCCTCAGGTGCGTGCGTTGCATGACGAGATCGCCGCCAAGAGCCAGCAGTGGATGGACGTCGTGAAGATCGGCCGCACCCACCTCGAGGATGCGGTGCCGCTCAGCGTCGGCCAGGAATGGTCGGGGTGGGCCGCGCAAGTGGACGCATGCCTGCACGACATCGACCATGCACGCGGGGGCCTGCTCGAGCTGGCAGTAGGAGGGACCGCGGTGGGCACCGGGCTCAACGCGCCGGCGGGCTTCAGCCGTGACGTCGCGGCGACGCTGGCCGACCTGACCGGCAAGCCCTACCTCACCGCCCCCAACAAATTCGCGGCGCTCGGGTCACTCGACCCGATCGTGCGCGCCCATGCGGCGGTGCGCGGGCTGGCCGTGGCGTTGATGAAGATCGCCAACGACATGCGCTGGCTGGCGTCGGGTCCCCGGTGCGGGCTCGGCGAGCTGGTGCTACCGGCCAACGAGCCGGGGTCGTCGATCATGCCCGGCAAGGTGAACCCCACCCAGTGCGAAGCGCTGGTGATGATCGCAATCCAGGTGATGGGAAACGACGCCGCCGTGGCCCTGGCCGGCTCGCAAGGCAACTTCGAACTCAACGCGATGCGTCCGGTCATCATCAACAACGTGCTGCACTCGATCCGGATCCTGGCCGACGGGTGCGGCAAGTTCCTCGAATTCTCAGTCAAGGGAACGGCATTGAACGACGAGCGGATCGGTCGCTATGTCAGCACCAGCGCCATGCTGGTGACCGCGCTCAGCCCGGTCATCGGCTATCAGAACGCCGCCCACATCGCCGAGGATGCGGTCGCTCGCGATATCACCCTGCGCGAGGCCGCACTGGACTCCGGGAAGGTGACCGGCGAACAGTTCGACGCCATCGTCGACCCGCACCAGATGATCGGTCACGGCGTCGCCGGTGCCTAGCGAACCAGCCGATGAGACAGGCGCACTGGACACGATCCTGCGCGCCGCCGTCCTCCTGC
Source organism: Mycolicibacterium sp. 018/SC-01/001 (assembly GCF_007096635.1). Taxonomy (GTDB): domain Bacteria; phylum Actinomycetota; class Actinomycetes; order Mycobacteriales; family Mycobacteriaceae; genus Mycobacterium. The sequence continues at coordinate 436,645 of NZ_VKAA01000001.1, read as the reverse complement.
ACGACAGCGGCCAATCGACCGCCATGACGATGACCGCTGTGCAACGGCTGTCGCGCGGACTCGGGCAGCCCGCCGAAGTGATCCCGGGATGGTCGGCACTGACCGTCTACGACCCCCGCACAGGTGGGGCCGACGCCCTGGTGGGGCGGGCCCGCCCCGTCGCGGTCAACATGCGCCGGGTGGCGGCCGTGATGCGCACCGTGGACGACGCGGGCCGCCGGCCGATCGATCGCGTCGAGGTCGAGCGGGCGCTCGAGGCGGCTGCAGGCCTACCGCCGTCGTCGACCGCCGCCTTCACCGCGGCGTGCGGCCTCGGCGCTGCAGCACTGTCGATTGTGTTCGGAGTCGGCGACATTCGCGCGATTGCGGTGATCGCGGCCGCCGCAGCGCTGGGTGGGCTGTTCCGTCGGCTGGTGGCCACGGTGACCACCGACGTTCTGCTGCCCGTCTTCGGTGCCGCTCTGATCGCCGGCGGCGCCGGCGCACTGGCCGGCGGGCTGGGTCTGGACGCACCCGGCGGCCTGGTAGCTCTGTGCCCGGCGATGGTGATGGTGCCCGGACCGCAGATCCTGATCGGCGCCATGGATCTGCTGGCGGCCCGTGTGAACCTGGCGCTGGCCCGGTTGGGGTACGCGCTGCTGATTCTCGCGGTCATCGCCGGTGGCCTCACGATCGGGATGTACGCCGGAGGGCAGACTCTCCCGCTGAGCTCGTCTGCGGCCGAGGTGCCGTTCACGCTCGACGTCGTGGCCGCAGGCGTCGCCGCCGCCTGCTATCCCGTCTTCTTCTCCATGCCGTACCGGCTACTCGGCTGGCCCATCGTCGTCGGCATGGCCGCTCATGCGGTGCACTGGGCGACGATCGAGTACGGGCGGTCCAGCCTCCCGGTCGCTGCGCTGATGGCGTGCCTTCTCGCGGGCGTGGTGCTCACGCCGTTGACCTATCTCAAGCACATGCCCTTCGCCGCAGTGGGATTCGCCGCGGTGGTGTCCATGGTGCCGGGCATGTACGTGTTCCGTGCTGTCGCCGGCGGCGCCGAACTCGCCACGCGCGCCACCGAGCCGGTCCTCCTCGCGGTGGTCGGCGACGGCATCACGGCCACCCTCACCGTCGCGGGGATGGCCGTCGGGTTGGCGGTGCCGACGAGGGTGCGGGACTGGGTCATCGATCGCACCAAGCACCAGTAGCCCAGGCATCATCGGATTGGCCTATGGCGGCCGAGCCCAACAACTATTGGACACCTCCGCCACAGCCCGGGAAGGGTGGACGATGCCGGCCCGCCGAAGCGCCGCGCTGTCCCGCCCACGATCGAAGAGGATGTCCTGTCGTGCCGTCACCGACGTTTTCCCGCGTGCCCGAAGCTTTGACGAACCCGATCATCAATCGTGGCAGCGCCTTCAGCCGGGCAGACCGCGAGAAGCGCGGGCTCGTCGGCCGATTGCCCGCAGGGGTGCTCACTCTCGAGCAGCAGGCTGGGCGGCTCTGGCGGCAATTGTGCGAACTCCCCAGCGATCTGGCTCGCAACCTGCTGCTCGAGCAGATGCACAACCGGAATGAAACGCTCTATTACCGTGTCATTCTGGACCATCTCGCCGAGCTGGTCCCGGTCGTCTATGCACCGACGGTCGGCGACGCCATCGAGTCCTACTCCGATGAGTACCGCGGCCAGCGCGGCGCCTACCTGTCGATCGACCACCCCGACGAGATCGATGCGACCTTCGACACCTTCGGCCTCGGACCAGACGACGTGGACCTGATCGTGTGCAGTGACGCCGAACAGATCCTCGGCATCGGCGACTGGGGTGTCAACGGCATCCAGATCGCTGTGGGCAAGCTGGCCATCTACACCGCCGGGGCGGGTATCGATCCCGGACGGACTCTCGCGGTCAATCTGGATGTCGGCACGGACAACCCGGACTTGCTCGACGACCCGTTCTATCTGGGGAACAAGCACGCCCGGGTGCGGGGTGAGCGGTACGACGACTTCATCCGCACCTACATCGAGACAGCACACCGTCGATTCCCGAACGCCATGCTGCACTTCGAGGACTTCGGCCTGGGCAATGCCCGGCGGATTCTCGACACGTATGCCGCGGACTACCCAGTGTTCAACGACGACGTGCAGGGCACCGGTGCCGTGGTGATGGCGGCCGTCTACTCCGGGTTGCGGATCACCGGGGCGGCGATGCGGGATCAGACCATGATCGTGTTCGGCGCGGGCAGCGCGGGAGTCGGGATCGCCGACAACCTGCGCGATGCGATGATCGCCGACGGCGCCACCCGAGAACAGGCCTGCGCGAACATCTGGCTGGTGGACCGGCCCGGTCTGCTCTTCGACGACTCCGATGGGCTACGCGACTTCCAGAAGCCCTACCTCAAGAGTCGCGAGCAGCTCGGCGTCGCGCCGGGGGCCACCGTCGACCTGCTCGAGACCATCGGACTGGCCGCCCCGACCATTCTCCTGGGTACGTCGACCGTGCACGGTGCCTTCGACGAACAGATCGTCGAGAAGCTCTGTGCCACAACAGAGCGCCCGATGGTCTTCCCGATCTCCAACCCCACGTCCCGCATCGAGGGGATGCCGGCCGACATCCTGCGGTGGTCACAGGGTCGCGCGCTCGTCGCGGCCGGCATCCCGTCGGACCCGTTGGACTACAACGGCACGACCTATCACTTCGGGCAAGCGAACAACTTCCTGGTGTTCCCCGGCCTCGGGCTCGGCGTCACCCTGGCTCGTGCCAGCCGCGTCACCACGGCGATGCTGTTCGCGGCCGGCCGCGCCGTCGCCGGACATCTCGACGTCGACCAGCCGGGCGCAGCACTTCTGCCGGATGTGACCGACATTCGCGCGGTGTCAGCGGCGGTCGCCGAGGCGGTCTATCACGCGGCACACACCGACGGGGTGGCGCGCGCAACGCTCGACGATCCCGCGGGGGACATCGCCAAGGCCATGTGGCAGGCGCGTTACGACCAGAGCGACGTCGGTGCCTGACAGCGCTGGCTTTGCTCCGGCGCACCACCGCGTGGCGCCGTCACCCGCCGCCCTCAGCGTGGCGGATACGGCCGGCGATGTCCTCACCTGTCAGGTGGGCGGCGAGGAACCCGGTTGTGGTCGGCAGCCGCAGGTGCAGTTCGGATGCGGTGCTGATCGCGACGCGTCCCGCGTGCACGGTGACGTCGAGGACGTGCCCCCCTCGGCTACGGGTGTCGTCGAGGAAGTGCAGGTGGTAACCGGCAACGGAGATCCCCTGCTCGAAAGCTGGTGTGCGGAAACCGATCAGGACACCGCCGACATCGTCGAACACCTGCTCGGCTTGGTCGTCGCTGGCCTCGGTGAGCGGCGGGTAAGGCGGTGTTTGTGCGCGGACGGTACGGGTGCGCACTGCGGCGAACCGTCCGTCGACGCGCACGGCATAGATGAGATTGGTGCTCTGCAGTGTGTCGTCGATGCGGTCGAGCAGATCATCGCGGGCTGTGTCGCCGTCGATGTCGAGGGTGTGTGCGGTGTGGAAACGGGTGACCGCGGCAAACGGTGTCCGCTCTGACAGTGCGGCTTCCACGGCACTGCCGTCCGAGCGCAGGTGGTAGCACGTGCCGTCGATGATGACCATCTCGCCGTCGAGGCGGTTGAAGGTGCCGAGCCCGAAGTCGCCGTGCCGCAGCAGTTCTGCCACGGTCAGGTCACCGTCGTACACACCGTCGAGCAGAGCGCCGATGGTCGAGGACTGGAACACCTCACCGCCGCGGCGTGCGGGGTGGTGCTCGACGATCCGGGCGGCCCAGTCCGCGAGGTGTCGCAGCCGTGATCCTGTCATGCCGGTACTATTCGAACGTGCCGTCGTGCATGTGGGCGGCGAGATCAGTGTTGCGGCTGTAGTCGACCGGCACGTCGATCACGCTCGGTCCGTCCTCGGCGAGGGCTTGCTGGAGGACCGCTTGGAACTCGTCCATCGATGTGACGCGGTATCCCTTCGCGCCGAAAGCCGCTGCGTACGAGCAGATGTCGTAATCGCCGAGCTGCACCCCGGATTTGCGGCCGTATTTGAGAACTTCTTGGAAACCCACCATGTCGTAGGTGTTGTCGCGCAACACGATATGGGTGAATGTCAGGCCCAGACGGGTGGCGGTCTCCAGCTCTTGCGCGGAGAACAGGAAACCTCCGTCGCCCGACACCGACACCACCGGCGTCCCCGGCCGTACGAGCGCAGACGCCATGGCCCACGGCAGTGCGACGCCGAGGGTCTGCTGCCCGTTCGAGAACAACAGTCTGCGCGGCTCGTAGACCCGGAAATGCCTGGCCATGTAGATGTAGACCGATCCGATGTCGCACGCGATGGTGGCGTCGTCCCCGACCTCGTGACGTAGGGCGAGGACCACCGAGGCGGGATTGAGACCGGCTGAGCTGGCTGGATGCCGACGCTCGGCGGCGTCGATGTCGGCCAGCGTTCTGCGGTGCCGGGCGATGTCGTCGCCGAACTCGTCGGAGAGAACGTGTCCTGCGAGTACGGTTGTCAACTCCTCGACAGAAGCGGGGATGTCACCGCGTAGTTCGATCGCAGGTTGATAGAACGCATCGATGTCGGCGGGCAGCGCATCGATGTGCACCACGGTGCGGTGCGGGTCGGAGTTCCACAGCGACGGGTCGTATTCGACGGCGTCGTAGCCGACGGTGATCAGGACATCGGCTGTGGAGACGAGCACGTCACCGGGTTGATTGCGGAACAGACCGACTCGGCCGAGGTAGTGATCCTCCAATTCGCGCGAGACCACTCCGGCGGCCTGAAACGTTTCGACCACGGGAAACCCGGTCACGCGGATGAACTCCCGCAGCGCCGCGCACGTTCTGGGGGCGGCCCCGCGTGTACCGACGAGCAGAACAGGTCGCTGCGCGGCTCGGATGAGCTCGGCAGCAGAGGCGAGCGCGGCCGCGGGCGCAGCGCCGAGGGCGGGGACCGGCGCTGCTGCTGTGACCGTGCGGGTGGTCGGCGAACTCTGCACATCGGCAGGCACCACCACCGCGGCAGCGCCCTGGGGCTCGGTCACCGCCGCCCGGAGCGCGTTGATAGTGGCCTCGGCGACGTTGTCGGCGTCGTTCACCTCGGCGGTGTGCTTGGTGACGGTCGCCAGCAGAGCGGCGGCATTCATCGACTGATGGGTGCGTTTGAGCCGGTCCGCGCGCCCGACGGCGCCGCACACTGCCACGACCGGGTCCTGTTCGGTGTTAGCGGTCAGCAGGCCGGTGGCCAGATTCGCCGTTCCCGGCCCGGAGGTGACCAGCACGACGCCCGGGCGGCCTGTCAGGCGCCCTACCGCGGCGGCCATGAACGCGGCGTTCTGTTCGTGCCGGCACACCACGAGCGAGGGGCCGCCATCGGCGAGGACGTCGTAGACGGCGTCGATCTTGGCGCCCGGGACCCCGAAGATGTAGCGCACGTCGTGATCGGACAGAACGTCGACGAGGCGCTGTGCGCTGCGGACGGCGTGCTCGGCGGACAGTGTGTTCCTCCCCGTCGCGGGACAGATGTCGGCGAATGAACTCGCCAGCAACGAGTTTCGTGCAGGCGGTACCGGCCGTCCAATCGGAATCGTCCAGTCCTGCGATAGGAATCGCCTATGGTGCGGTGTCGGCGACGTTGGCCCAGAGGTCCAGGAACGCCCGCAGTGGGGCCGGTGCTACGAGATCGGTGCGCCAGATCAGCACCTTGTCGAACCCGATCCGGGGGTTGATGGGCCGGATCGTGAGCCCCGTGTCGCGTAACGCGGGGTCCGAACGGACAGTGAGCGCAATGCCCAACCCTTGCTGTGCGAATGCCACCTGCAGTCGCGCATCGTTGGCGGCGATGTTGGCGGAGACCACGATCTGTGCCTCGGCCGCGACGCGCTCGACCGCGCCGCGCAGCGCACTGGTGAGCGGATACGTGATCACGGGGTGATCGACGATGTCGTGCAGGGGAATCGGAGCGACATCGCCGAGCGGGAAGACAGTCGGGTCGTAGACGGCGACGATCTCGTCGGTGAACATCGGCGACGAGCTGACATTCGGGGGCAACGCGGCGGCAGGCTTGGCGATCACGGCGACGTGCAACCGGTTCTGCAACACCATGTCCAGGAGAGGCCCGCTGGTGGCTTCGACCACCTCGACATCGACGCCTGGATACTTCTGCCGCAATTCGCCCAGCAGCACAGGGATCGTAGTGTGTTCCACCCCGCCTCCGGTCCCGATCCGCAGCTCGCCGCGCAGCAGCCCGGCACGGGCGGAGAACTCCGCCTTCGCGTCGTTGGCTGCGCGCACGCATTCGCGTGCGAACGGCAGCAGCAGGCGGCCGCCGTCGGTCAGCACCGTGGTGCGCTGGGTGCGATCGAACAGCGATTCACCGAGTTCACGTTCCAGACCCTGGATCTGGGCGCTGATCGACGGCTGGGTGACAAAGCACTTCTGCGCGGCCCGGGTGAACGATTCCTCCTCGGCCACGGCGAGGAAGTACTCCAAGGTGCGCAGTTCCATACGTGAACAATGCCTGATCTGCGAGGTTCAGGGCCTGATCGACGGCCCTAGTCGACGATGCGGATCAGCTTCTTGTTCACGAACTCGTCCATGCCGAACCGGCCCAGCTCTCGCCCGAAACCCGACCGCTTCACGCCGCCGAACGGCAACTCGGCGCCCTCGGCGCCGACCGCGTTGACGAACACCATGCCCGCCTCGATCTTGTCGGCGACCCGCTTGGCCTGCTCACTGTCGGTGGTGAAGACGTAGGAGCCCAATCCGAACGGGGTGTCATTGGCGAGCTCGACCGCCTCCTGCTCGTCGGCCACCTTGTAGACCGACGCGACGGGACCGAAGAGCTCCTCGCGGTAGTCGCGCGGCATGTCGGTGAGCACCCCCGGCGGGAAGTGGGCGCCCTTGCGCTCGCCCTCGCTGGTCAGCTGCGCACCGGCATCGACGGCGCGCTTGACCTGATCTTCGAGGCGCTCCGCGGCGGCCACCGACGACAGCGGGGCGAGGCCGTCGGCCTTGCTCAGGACCTTCTCGGTGAACTTGCCGAGGAACTGGTCGTAGACGTCCTCGGCGACGATGATGCGCTTGGCCGCGTTGCAGGCCTGGCCGGTGTTCTCGAAGCGGCCGTCGACAGCTGCCTCGACGGTGGCGTCCAGATCATCGGTCGAGAGCACGATGAACGGGTCGGAACCGCCGAGTTCGAGCACGACCTTCTTGAGGTTGCGACCGGCGATCTCGGCGACGGCGGCGCCGGCCCGCTCCGAGCCGGTCAGCGATACGCCCTGCACTCGCGGGTCGGCGATCGCATCGGCGATCTGCTCGTTGGTGGCATAGACGTTGACATACGCCCCCTCGGGGAAGCCGGCGTCGGTGAAGATCTTCTGCAGCGCCTCCGCCGATTCCGGACACTGCGGCGCGTGCTTGAGCACGATGGTGTTGCCGATGGCCAGGTTCGGACCGGCGAAGCGGGCCACCTGGTAGTACGGGTAGTTCCACGGCATGATGCCCAGCAGCACACCCACCGAGCTGCGCCGGATCAGCGCGGAGCCGTCACCTTCGAGCAGATCGATCGGCTCGTCGGCGAGGAACTTCTCGGCGTTGTCCGCGTAGTAGGTGTAGATCGCCGCGCTGAACTCCACCTCGCCGACCGACTGGTCCAGCGGCTTGCCCATCTCGCGCTGGATGATGCGGGCCAGCTCGTCCTTGCGCTCCTCGTGCAGCTCGGCCACCCGCCGGATCAGCGCGGCCCGATCGGCGACCGACGACGACTTCGACCACTCACGGTGCGCCTTGTCGGCCGCGGCGATCGCCTGCTCGATCTGCTCGTCGGTGGCCGTCGGGTATTCCTTGACCAACTCGCCGGTGGACGGGTCGACCACTGCGTACATAGACGTGCTCATCGACAGTTCGCTCCTTGAGGATCGGGCTCGGTATGGGCACCGTACGAGCGGTGCGCCGCCAGTCTAGGTCGCGGCCTTCGGGGGCGTGTCGACTTCGTCGGCGTCAGGGATCGCCTCGCCCATGTTGACCGAGAGCGGGCGGCGGAAGAAGCGCGTAAGCCACAGCAACACAACGATTCCGATGGCAAACCAGATGACTCCGTACCGGGTGGACTCCGGCGACAGGTAGAGCCACAGCAACACGGTGGCCGCTACCCCGATGCCGGGCAGCACGATGTTGCGGAAGATCTGTCCGGCCCCGCTGACCTCGCGCTTCCGATAGGCGAAGTAGATGATCACGGTCAGGTTCACCATCGTGAACGCGATCAGCGCACCGAAGTTGATCAGCGATGCGACGAAATCCAGGTTGAACGAGATCGCCAACAGCGACACCACACCCACGAAGATGATTGCGTAGAACGGGGTCTGGAAGCTCGGGTGCAGATACCCGAAGAACCGGCCGACCGGCCCGCGACCGTTGCGTCCCATCACGAACAGCAAACGCGACACCGACGCGTGCGACGCCAGGCTCGAGGCGACCGTGGCCGCGAACGCGGCCGCGGTCAGCAGGATCTTGAACAAGTGCCCGCCGACGTTGAAGGCCACTTCGGGCAGTGCGCTGTTCTCCAGGGACTCCTGGCTGAAATTCGACACGTCCGGGAACAGCGACTGGGTGAAGAACGCGGCGACGAAGAAGATGGCACCGCCGATCAGCAGAGCGAACAGGATCGCCTTCGGGACCGTCGACGCGTCCTTGGCTTCCTCGGTGTACATCGTGATCGCGTCGAACCCGATGAACGAGAACGCCACGATCGTCGCACCCGTGATCACCAGATCCAGGTGCACGCCCTCGTGCCACAGCGGCTCCGTCGAGAACAACGTGCCGTTGCCCATTCCGTCCATCAGTGACTTGGCCGCCAGGATCAGGAACACCCCGATCAGGACGACCTCGAACACCACCAGCAGCATGTTCACCCGGGAGGTGTTCGTCATGCTGAACAGGCACATCCCGGTGATCGCGGCGACGTAGACGACGACGAAGAGCCACTGCGGCGCATCGGGGAAGAACGAGTACAGGTAGCTGCGGATGATCAGCGCGTTCACCAGCGGGAGCAGCAGGTAGTCGAGCAGCGCTGCCCAGCCGATGAGGAAGCCGAAGTTCGGGCTGATCGTCGCCGAGGTGTAGGTGTACGCCGACCCGGCCGACGGGAACACCGTCGTCATCCGGCCGTAGCTGACCGCGGTGAACGCCATGACCACCAACGCGAAAACGTAGGCCGTCGGCACCACGCCGCTCGTCTCCTCCGAGACGATGCCGAACGTGTCGAAAACGACCGTCGGGGTCATGTAGCCCAGGCCGAGGAAGACGATCGCCCACAGACCCAACGTGCGGGCCAGCACGGGAGAGCCCGAGGAACCGGAGGCTGACTGAGTCATCGTGGCACCGCCATCTCGCTGGTGGAAAAACGTACTCACGGGGCTTACCACAACCTCGGCGGCTCTGTAGCCTGACCAGCCATGCGGTATGTCGTCGGATACGGTCCGCGTCAGCGCGGAGTCGACGGAGTGAACGTCGCGGCCACCCTGGCCCGCTCCTCCGGAGCCACGCTCGACGTGGTCTCGGTGCTGCCCAGCGACGCACCGACATTCCAGCGGTACTCGCCCGATCAGGCCTACAACGCCGAACTCGACGAGCAAGCGCGAGAATGGTTGCGCGACGGCCTGTCTCGCGTTCCCGACGGCGTGACCGCCGACGGCGTGGTGCAGCGGGCGGACTCGATCACGCAGGGACTGCTGGACGCGGCCACTGATCCCGACCGCGGCGAGGCGGCGCTGATCGTGGTCGGCACCTACCACCGAGTGCGCAGCGGCAGGTTCGGTCTGGGCAGCCTGGCCGATGCGCTGCTGCACGCCTCCCCGGTCCCGGTCGCTCTTGCCCCGGCGCAATACCGAGCGCAGCCGGGGGTCTCCCGCATCACCTGTGCCGTCGGGCTGCGGCCCGGCAACGAGGTGCTGTTCGACAACGCCGTCCGGCTGGCCGGCGAGTGGCGGGTTCCGCTGCGCTTGATGTCGCTCGTGGCACTCGACGAGGACGCGAACGCCGATGGCGAGCAGTGGGCCCGCGCCGCCGAGGAGCACGCCGCCGCGCTGGTACAGGCAGCCGAGCGGCGCCTGCCGGCGGAGTGCCCGGTGAGCAGCATCGTCGGCCAGGGCGAATCGCTTACCGATGCCGTCGAAGGGGTCGAGTTCTCCGACAGCGAGGTCGCCCTGGTCGGGTCGAGCCGGCTGGCCGCACCTCGGCGGCTGTTCCTCGGCCGCTCGGCGACCAAGATCCTGCGGGCGCTGCCCGTGCCGCTCATCGTCTGGCCCAGGGACTGAGACTGCGCATCAGACGCGGTATCGGAATCAAATCGCCCCGGGTGCTGTTAGACCGTGCATAGGCGGCACCACCGCCAGGTACGGACGGAAGAGGCGAGACGAATGAAGAAGATCGGCTTGATGAGCATGGTCGCCGGAGCGTTGTCGGCAGCGGTGATCGGCTTCGCGGGTCCGGCACAGGCGGACAACAGCGGTTTCGGATTCGGCGGCTATGGCTACGGGCACCACGGCTACGGCTACGGATACGGCCACAACGACTACTACCCGTGGTACGACCTGCTGTTCCCCCGGGTGCATGTGCCCCACGTGGACACCACTGTTCACCCCTGACCCACGGCTTTGATGAGGGCGCCCGCTTCTGCGGGCGCCCTCTCTTGCGTTTGCGCCCCGTTCACTGGGCGCCCGCCGCGCCATCGAGACGATCGACGACGAACGCGGCGGCCTGATCGGCCATGCCGTTGCTCTTGTAGGCGCTGTGGGCGGCACGATCGAGGGCACCGGGCTGGCAGACCGGGTCTCCGGGCGCGCACAGCTGCAACGTCTTGTCCGCGTACAGCGCTCCCACGGTCAACGACGGGGCGCTGCGGTCGACGAGGTTGAGGAAGAACGGGTCCGGCGTGCCGAACAGGACGACCGCTGCGACGTGTGAGGCGACCGAATCCGGCATCGGCCCGCTGATGTCGGGAGGCAGGATGAAGCCCGGAGGGACGTGATCGAAGGTCGTATAGGCGGCGACGGCCGCCCCCTGCGAGTACCCGCCGAGCACGATCTGAGTGCTCGGGCAGTTCTGCACCACGGACTGAATGTGGTTGGCGGCGTCGGCGACGCCGCTCGCGGCGGTGGGAAAGTCCAGTGACGCCGGATAGTTCACGCCGTACGTGGCGACGGGGGTCGTCAAGCGTCCGTTCAGCGAATTCACCAGGGCCTGGCCGGTGTCGCCGATGCCGGGGGCCTCGAACGTGCCGCGGGCGAACACGACTTCGACCGCGGGGCAACCAGGTGCCGGTTGCGCGGCCGCGACGCCGGCAGGCGCACCCATCGAGGCGGCCAGGGCGGCCAGGCCCAGCAGGCGGCGAGCAGAGGTGATGTTCATGCGGTGTCCTTCGCGGTCGTGGCACGGTCTCGGGGTGAGCGGCCGAATCCCATGCGCGAGAACATGTGATCGCGCAATGTCAGGGTGTGGAGCAACACCGCGCAGACATGCGCGGCGATGACGACGACCAGAACGTAGGCCAAGACCGAATGGGTCTGTCGCAGAATGAAATACGTACTGGAGCTGAAGGGTGCGATGGCGGGCAGATGGAGCCCGCCGACGACGACCGGCGGCCGCCCGGCCGCTGACACCATCGCCCACCCGACGAGCGGCTGAACCAGCAGCAGCGCGTACATCAGGCGCTCGGAGTAGGTCACCACCCGGCCTTCCAGGCGGCCCACGGTGGGCGGCCATGCCGGCGGATGGGTGATGCGGCGGTTGACGATGCGCAGCACCGTCACCGCGAGGATCGAGATGCCGATGGTCATGTGCACGGTCAGCAGCGCGGCGTACGAGCCGATCGAATTCACCATCGCGAAACCGATGAGCAGCGCGGAGAAGACCCCGAGCGCCGTCAGCCAGTGCAGGATGCGGGATCGCACCGCGAAGCGCTGTGGCGCGGTCATACCCGCACCTGGTCCACCTGGACGGCGGACGGCGACTTCGGTTCACCGGTACGCATCCGGTAGGACGCCGCATAGACCGACGACCGCGCGCTCAGCAGCGGATCGCCGGACGGCTCGATGCCGTTCGGCAGCACCAGCGGATCGAAGTTGACGTCCCTGGCATTGCCGGAGGCTTCGGTGAGGGCGCTCGTCAGCGTGAGCGTGCCGGCATCCACGCGCCGCCGCTCGGCGGGCCAGGGCACGGTGGGATCGTCGAGCGGGTCGGAGGGTTCACCGACGACGAGCTCCAAACGCCAGCGCAGCGGTGTGCCACGCGCCTGCCGTACCAGCGCATCGAACAGTCCGTCACGGCCCGGACCAGGCGATTGCGCACGCTGCAGCGGGACGAACGACCACCGCACCGGGGTGCGCACACCCGCGTCGTCGACGGCGTAGAAGGTGTTCAGCCCCGAGAACGTGCTGTCGGCGAAACCCACCGTCGGCGGGTGCGCCTTGATGATGGCCATCGCCGCTTTCGTCTCCGGATGGGCACCCAGAAACGCCGCCATCGCCGCCGGGTCGGGCTTGCCGGTTCCCGGCACCACCTTGCCCGCTTCGGCCCTGCCCAAGAAGCCCTGCGCCGAATTGTCCGGGAACACCGGCAGGTTCAGCATCGCGGTGCGCCACTGTTCACGACCGGGCAGGCCGAAGGCCAAACCCAGCCCCCGCGCCGTTCCCGGCGCATCGGCGACGAACGGGTCACCCCCGGCCAGCGAGAAACGACCGATCACCGGGGTGCGGCCCGCACGGAACACGGAGGCGGTGGAGAGGGTCGTCGCATTGCCCGAGCTGTCGAAATAGCCCTGCACGGCAACGCCTTTGGCATGATTCTTGCGGAAGCCGAGGTGTACCCCGTACACGCTGCGCAAGCCGTCGATCACGGTCTGGCGGGTGAACGCTGCGGCGGGCCGCAGCCAGTTGTTCGCGTAGGCGACGGCGCCCACATCGACCACGAGGAACGCCCCCACAGCGGCGAGGCCGGTCAGCAGTGATCTGCGGTCGACCTCGGCGCCCCCGAACCGCCACGGCTGCCTTGTCACCTCCGGAAGCTTAGTGCCTCTCATTAACATGTGCTCAGCCGAATTGCGGCAGTCCGGCACTCAGCGACGCCCTGGTCCTCGGAGCAGTGTGGCGAGTTGCGCGAACCGGATCACTGAAGTGCTCTCACCCCCGCTGTGCGCGCCACTTGTCCAACAGCCTGCGGTCCCGCTTCGTGGGCCGGCCTGCGCCGCGATCGCGCACGGCGACCGGCACTGAGACCGACGGTGGTGGTGGCGGCGTGCGGTCGAGATAGCAGGTGGCGGCGTCCGCGGCGCCCACCCGCTTCTGGATCACCCGGACCACCTCGACGATCCGGGTGCGATCACCGACCACCGCGCGGACCGTGTCGCCGGGACCGACCATCGTCGACGGTTTGGCGGCTCGATCGTTGACCCGCACGTGCCCGCCGCGACACGCGTCGGCCGCATCAGGACGCGTCTTGGTCAGTCTCACCGCCCACAGCCAGCGGTCCACGCGCGTCGCCTCCATGGCGATCATCATCGCCGAGCGGATGCCGGCTCACACCGCGTACCGGGTGCGCCCCCGCCCGGATGTCTTCGCGCTGTACATCGCCTCGTCGGCGGCGCGCAGCAGCTCGAGTGCGTCCCGCACGTCGTTGACGCCGACCAGCGTCACTCCGATGCTGGCGGTCACCGTGATCTCGACATCGCCATGCATGATGGGATCGGTTGCGGCACAATGTAAACGCTCGACCAACTGATCCAGGTCGGCCTGGTCGATGCGCTGCATCAGCAACACCACGAACTCATCCCCGGCCAGCCGGGCGATGACGTCGGATTCGCGCAGCGCTCGCTTCATCCGGGCCGAGGTGGCCACCAGCACCGCGTCCCCGGCGTCGTGGCCGAACGAATCGTTGACGGACTTCAGGTCGTCGAGATCGATGAACAGCACGGCGCTGAGCCGTCGCGCCGCGTCCGGGCGCAATGATGCCGCGATCAGCGCAAAGGCCCCCGACCGATTCAACAGCCCGGTGAGCAGGTCGTGGGCGGCTTCGTGGGCCGCCTTCTCGTGCGCCACCTTCTGCGCCGTGATGTCGACGAACGTCGCCACGACCGGTGAACGCATCGGATCGTCGGGGCTGAGCAAGCGCGTACTCATCGACAACCACACCCTGACGCCGTCCTCGCAGTCGATCCCCAGCACCCGATCGACCTGCGGGACTCCGGACTGCGCCGCCTGCCAGACGGGCTGCTGCATGACGGGCAGCGGGCGACCGTCCTCGTCGACCATGGGGACGTCGGACGCGAACGGCGCATCGATCGGCCGTACCGCCGCCAGGATCCGTTGCGCCGCCGGGTTTGCCGACATCACCGAGCCGTCGGGATGGAACACGACGACACCGGCGTCGAGCGCGGTCACGACGGCTTCGAAGTGGCGTTCTGCGCGGCGCAGGGCCGTCATGTCGGCGCATATCAGCACGAATCCCGACGACGTCCTGGCCGCGGTCAGCCGGACGAAACGGGGCGATCCGTCGGCGGCGGTGTGCGTGGTGTGCAACACGCCGAGCGTGTCGATCAACCGCGCGGCGTCGACCTCGGCGCCCACCGCCTCGTGGACGGGACGATTGTGCACCTCCTGGGCCGTGCGGCCGTAGATCTTCTCGGCCGCGGCGTTCCAGCTGCTGACCGTGCCGTTGGGGGACAGCCCCACGACACCATCGCTGACGTGGTCGAGAAGGGCCGCCTGATAGCGCAGCAGTTCTGCCGCCCGGCTGGTCGTCAGATCGCGGAAGTAGGTGACGATCGCGGGTCGCCCGTTCCAGTCGATGCGGATCGACGTCGCCTCGACGTCGCGCATCGCGCCCCGCGATCGACTCATCGTCACCTCGGTCGGCGGAGCGTTGTCGCCGTCGCGGTGCAGCACGCTCAGGCGGCGCTCGACCATCGGCATGAGATCGGCGGGAATGAAATCCGTCACGGGCCGCCCGACCAATCCGCCGTGTCCCTGCCCGCCGATCCAGCGCTGCGCCGTGGTGTTCGCGAACACGATCACGCGATCCTGGTGGACACAGATCCCGTCGCTGGCCAGATCGAACAGCGCCCGCAGCCGCTGCTCGGCGTCCGCTGCGCCGCCGACCGACGCCGTGGTCGCGTCGGTGCTGTCTCCTGACATACCCGCCCCCGCCGGCCCGATCCGTTGGTCGAGGCTAGCGTGTCGGCGGGTGCATTCGATGAGAAACGGGTATCGACGGTGCCATGGGTAACGCGCGTCCCAAGGTCGTGATCATCGGCGGCGGCTTCGGCGGCTTGTTCTGCGCCCGCCGCTTCCACGGGGTCGACGCGGATGTGACCCTGCTCGACCGGGCGGCGTGCCATGTGTTCCAACCGCTGCTGTACCAGTGCGCGACGGGCACCCTGAGCATCGGTCAGATCAGTCGGTCGCTGCGGGAGGAACTCCAGCACCACCACAACGTCCAGACACTCCTCGGTGAGGCGATCGCGCTGGATCCCGCCGCACGGCGGGTGACGGCCCGCCGGCCCGACGAGTCCACCTTCGATCTCGACTACGACTACCTGGTGATCGCGGCCGGGATGCGTCAGTCCTACTTCGGTCACGAGGAGTTCGCCGCGTGGGCGCCGGGGATGAAGACTCTCGACGATGCGCTGAGCATCCGACGCCGGGTGTTCGCCGCCTTCGAGATCGCCGAGACGCTCCCGCCCGGACCTGAGCGAGACGGTTGGTTGACGTTCGCGGTCGCCGGGGGAGGGCCCACGGGAGTCGAATTAGCCGGGCAGATCAGAGAATTGGCGACCCGCGCCCTGGCCAACGAATTCCACAGCATCCAGCCGCGCGAGGCGCGGGTACTGCTGTTCGACGGTGGCGACCGGGTGTTGAAGAGCTTTGCCCCCGCCCTGGCGGGTAAAGCCCAGGAGACCCTGGTCGAACTCGGCGTCGAACTGCATTTCGGCGTGCACGTCACCGACGTCCGGCGTGACGGCGTGACGGTCAGTCCCAAGGGTGACCAGCCGAGCCGCGACTATGCGACCCGCACGGTCCTGTGGACGGCCGGCGTCGAGGCCGTGCCCTTCGCCCGTCACGCCGCCGACGTCCTCGGCGCGACGACCGATCGATCCGGGCGGATCACCGTCGACCCCGATCTGTCGGTGCCGGGCCACCGGGAGGTCTTCGTCATCGGCGACCTCGCGGGTCGGGACGGTCTGCCCGGCGTCGCCGAGAACGCGATGCAGGGCGGGTTGCACGCGGCGGCGTGCATCCGGCGCGACATCGACGGGAAGCGGCGCAAGAACTACCGCTACCGCGACCTCGGTTCGGCGGCCTACATCAGCCGCGGCAATGCGCTGCTGCAGGCCGGTCCGGTGAAGTTGGCGGGTGTATTGGGCTGGTTCGGTTGGGGTTTCATCCACATCGCATTCCTGACGGGGGTACGCAACCGGTTCAGCACGGTGGGCACGTGGATGGCGACGATCGCCCGGGCCAATCGCAGCGACCGAACGTTCATCCTCGGGGGTTCCGGGCATCCGGAGGAGCCCTACACCTGGGAATCCCCGGTGCATCAGAGCTACACCGCGGACCGGGACGAGTCCGCCTAGGTCTCGGTGTGCCGGGCACTGCCGATGAGCAGCGGGTGAACGATCGCCGGCATGCCGCGCCAGTTCGCGTGCTCGACCTCCGGGGAGAAGCCGCACGCAGTCATCACCGCCATCGTGTCTCTGGTGCAGTCACACCCGCCTGCGAAGACGCGCCATGGCCGGGCCAGCAGGCTCTGACACGCGGCCAGCCATCGCGACTGCGCCCGTACGTGTTCGATGAACAGCAGCCGCCCGCCGGGCCGCAGTACCCGCTTGATCTCGCGCAGCGCGCGCTCGGGTTCTGCGACAGTGCACAGCACCAGCGTGCACACCACTGTGTCCACCGAATCGTCCGCGAGCGGAAGGGCTTCCGCTGGTGCGTCGACGACGCGCACACCGCGGTGTGAGTGAGTAACTCGACGGAACAGGGTGTTTCGCATACCAGGCTCGGGCTCGGCGACGATCAGCTCGCCCACATTCGGGGGATAGCGGGGCAGGTTCAAGCCGGTCCCGGCGCCGATCTCGAGCACCCGACCGGACACCCCCGCCAGCAGCGCACGCCGATGCCTCCGCATCCCAGCGACCTCGCCCAGCCACAGGAACGGGTCGTAGAGCAGGGCCATCACACGCAACCATGCGGCGTTCATGCCCGGGAATCTACGAGGAGTACGGCCGGCTGCGCATCGCCCGAATCGGCCATCGAGGGCAGATGGCCGATCGAGGCCATGTCAGAGCAGGCCGCGCCGCGTGGCCTCGGCCACCGCTGCCGTGCGTGACGGGCTACCCAGTTTGTGACGGATGTTGGCGACATGCCGGTGCACCGTGTGCGGGCTGATCGACAGACGGTCGGCGATCTCGCGATCGCTGAGCCCACGCGCCACACAACCCAGGATCTCCCGCTCCCGCGTCGACAATGGATCCGCTTGCGCCGCAACGGCAGTCGTCACCGATGCCGCAAGCCCCTCCCGGCAGGCTCGAACGACCGAGTCCACATCGCCGTGCCAGGGAAAGTGCGACTCACCCTCGAGCATGGTGAAGGACGCGCCGGGGATCGCGGCCGCCACGTCACGCCCCAGTCGCTGCGGGACCGCGCGATCGGCCCGGCGGTGCACCACCGTCGTCGGCGCGCGCACCCCGGACAGGTGGCTGCGCACGTCGAGCCGGTAAACCATGCCGAGCAGGGCCGCAGCGGTCTGCGCGGACGCGGACGCGCGCTGCAACCGCGCGAAGCGATCGTTCTCGGCGGCGTCGGAGCCGCCGAGGAAGATGTCGCTCAGCAGCCGGGACCCGAGACCCCAGTGCGCCTGCACCGCCGCCACGATCGCTTCGGCCACCCCGGGTGGGGTCAATTGGTCGCCGGACGGGTAGGCGCCGTAGAGCACCAGCCGGTCCACCCTGTCGGGATGCGTGGCCGCGAAGGCGATCGCGGTGGCACTGCCCGATGAGCCGCCGAGCAGGGACACCCGCTGCGCGCCGAGTTCGTCGCAGAGCATGCGCAGTGTCGCGACCTCGGCATCCAGGGTGAGATCGGCATCGTCGACGGTGCGATCGGACATGCCGACGCCCAGCCGGTCGTAGCGGACCAGCGTGCGGCCGGCTGCGACGCCGGCCCAGAATCGCTGCACGCGCTGGTCGTGCCAATCGAGTTCGAGATGGCTCACCCACCAGGCCGGCACGACCAGTGGGGGCTCGGCCGTCATCGCCGGCCCGTGCACCTCGTAGGCGACCCGGCGGTCACCGACGCGCAGGAACCGCATCGCTACCCACGGGCTCAGAAAGTACACCCGCCGTCGCCGGCCCGCGGGGGATCGCGTGTGTCAGTCGAGGCGCAGGTCGTCACCGACGCGGACACTGCCGCCGGTGATCACGTCGGCGTAGAGGCCCGCGCACGGGAGGACCCCGAAGTCCCCTGCCTGAACCCGGTTGTGCTCCAACGGGTACCGAACGGC
Organism: Mycolicibacterium sp. 018/SC-01/001; assembly: GCF_007096635.1. Lineage (GTDB taxonomy): Bacteria > Actinomycetota > Actinomycetes > Mycobacteriales > Mycobacteriaceae > Mycobacterium. The sequence continues at coordinate 418,092 of NZ_VKAA01000001.1, read as the reverse complement.
GTGCGCAGACCGCGGTAGCGACCCGTGCTCGAGGGTGGGTACCGAGCAGCGCGGCGTGGGGAGCGTTCCGCGAAGGGTGACCGCGCCGAGGCGGATCGTGCGTCCGACCCAGTCGTTCTCCACGAACGGCGGGCAGCCCGCGGGCGTTTCGACGACGATGTTCGGCCGGTAGCGCACCACCTCGGCAGGATCGAGTCCGATTGCGTCGAGGGTGGCGGTCGTGATCAGGTGCACCGGGGAGTGGTCGACGAAGGCACCGCCCGGTGCGCCCTGTGCGAGCTCGAGCAGTTCGGGGTCGATGTCGGCATCGACGCCATGGGCCAGCACCTCGACCGGGTCGGACCGCTCGACCGTCGCTCCCGCGCTGCGCTCGTCGGCCAGATGCACCGTGCGTCCGACCACCTCGGAAATCGCCGCGGCCGCATCGGCGACCGGCACCGTCCGCGCGTCGGGCAGGGACACCACCACCCCGTCGTCAGCGGTGACGGCCGAACACTGCAGCAGGCGGCGCCACAGGCGGGGGTTCTTCGCGGTCGCGACGCGCCCCGTCTCGTCGTCGACGAACGCGTAGCGGCGGTCGCCGGCGACACCGAGTGGACCGAGCTCGAGCCGATCGCACTCCTCGCCGAGCAGCGACTTCACGGGGTAGCGGCGCAGTGCGGCCACCCGGCCGCTCGAATCGGTGATCATCGCCCTCGCAGCCTACGGTCGCGCGCTCTCAGCGGGAATGCGCGATGGCGAACAGGCCGGCGATGCCGACCGCGTAGACAACGAGAACGGCCAACGAGTCGGCACCCATTCGCGCTATCCGCCGTCGCGGCCGGAACAGCAGGCCTGCGGCGTAACTCAGCGTCAGCACGATGGCCAGAGCGGTGAGATAGATGTCGGTGCGCTGCGCGTGAGGCAGCACCGCATTGCCCGAGAGCACCGTGGCCATGAGGAACAGGACCGGCAGGAACGCGTTCCCGCCGAAGATGTCCGACACCGCGAGCTGGAAGTCGCCGTGACGGACCGACGCCAATCCGGTCGAAAGCTCGGGTAGCGACGTCGCGGCCGCCAGAATCGTGGCGCCGAACAGCACTCCCGATAAGCCCATGTCGTCGGCGATCACATCGCCGCTGCGTTCGAGGACGACACCGGCCGTCAATGTCACCGCGGCGGCGATCGCGAAGATCGTCGCCGACTTCGCCGTGCTGATGCCGCGCCGGGTCGCGTCTCGCTCGGTGCGGGCCGCGCTGTGACCACGCGGCTCCTCCTGCCCGTCGGGCGGTTGGCCCGACTCGTGCCACGGCAGCGACTGGCCCGCTCGGCGCAGCAGGAGCAGGCCGCCCACCCAGACCAGCAGGATCAGCAGCGCCGCCGGTGTGACCCGCCACGCGATCAGCGAATCCGGAAGCTGTGTGCCGGCGATGACGATCGCGAGGACCGCAATCACCAGCGCGGCTTCCAGCACCAACACCAACGACGCGGCCCGGTACGTCAACGGTCGTGGCCCGCGCACTCCGAAGGCGTCCAAGGCGACGAGCACCACCGTCTGGATCGCGATGCCACCCAGGATGTTGCCCACCGCGACGCCGAGGTTGCCGGACAGCGACGCGCTGGCGACGATGGCGATCTCGGGAAGATTGGTGGCGATCGCCAACAAGATCAGACCGCCCAGCGCGGATCCGAGATGGAGGCGGGTGGAGAGCACATCGGTCTGGTTCGACAGCGAGATGCCGGCGACCCACACGGCAGCAGCGGCCGCGATGAACGCGGCGACCAGTGCCCACAACGGCCAACCGGACATGGGTGCGCCCCCTTCCGAGTCGTCGCGGTGCGCCACGCGTACCCGGTACCTCGGCGAGAAACCTGGCAGTTTGCTGAAAGCCAGGCGGCAGTGCGCATTCGGCCCGGGCGGGCCTGATGTTGTGCGGTACGGTCCCGTGTCGTACCGTCAACGAAGTTGATTAGCGGCCCTAGCGATTGTCGTGCGGTCCGCGCCTCGATGCCGCTCCTGAAAGGCTCACGCATGCCGCGGGATTCGTTCGCTCGGCGAGTCGGGCGACGATGGCCGTTCATCGTCGCGGTCGTCGTGATCGCGGTGGCCGGATTCGCCGTCTACCGGCTCCACGGCATCTTCGCGTCTCAGGACGTCACGGCGACCCCGAGCGGATCGGACAGCCAGATCGTGCCCTTCAACCCCAAGCACGTGGTGCTCGACGTCTTCGGTCCGCCCGGCACGACCGCCACGGTCACCTACCTCGACGTGCACGCGCAGCCGCAGAAGGCACTCGGCGTGGCATTGCCCTGGTCGTACGACGCCATCACCACCGACCCCGCCGTCTTCGTCAACGTGGCCGCTCAGGCCAACGGCGACAGCATCGGCTGCCGCATCACGATCGACGGACAGGTCAAAGACGAGAAACAGGTGAACACCCTGAACGCGTACACCTTCTGCTTGGATAAGTCCGGATGAGCGGGCGCTCGGTGCCGGACCTCATCCGTCGCTACTCGGTGTTGATCGCGCTGTTCTGGCTCGCCACCGCCGTCACCACCAACGTCTTCGTGCCGCAGCTGGAAACGGTCGCCGAATCCCACAACGTCTCGTTGAGCCCGAAGGACGCGCCGTCGCTGCAGGCGAGCAAGCGCATCGGCAAGGACTTCGGCGAATACGACTCCGACAGCTCGGCGATGATCGTCTTGGAAGGGGACCAGCCGCTGGGAGCCGAGGCGCACCGCTTCTACGACGGGCTGGTCGCCAAGCTCGAGCAGGACACCGCCCACGTCCAGCACATCCAGAACTTCTGGGGCGATCCGCTGACCGCGGCGGGCTCCCAGAGCTCCGATGGCAAAGCCGCGCTGGTGCAGGTGTTCCTGGCCGGCAACCAGGGCGAATCACTGGCCAACGAATCGGTGGACTCCGTCCGCGACATCGTCGACAGCACCCCGGCGCCACCGGGAGTCAAGGCCTACGTGACCGGTCCTGCCCCGCTGATCACCGACCAGTTCGAGGTCGGCAGGCAGGGCACGCTCAAGACGACGCTGATCACCATCGGCGTCATCGCGATCATGCTGCTGATCTACTTCCGGCGGCTCACGACCGTCTTCTTCGTGATCTTCACGGTGATGATCGAGCTGACCGCCTCCCGCGGTGTGGTCGCGGTGCTGGCCAATGCCGGCATTATCGATCTGTCCACCTACTCGACGAATCTGCTCACGCTGCTCGTCATCGCCGCCGGCACCGACTACGCCATCTTCATCCTGGGCCGGTTCCACGAGGCGCGCTATGCCGGGGAGGACCGCGTCGCGGCCTTCGCGACCATGTACCGCAGCACCTCGCACATCATCCTGGGGTCGGGCCTGACGATCGCCGGCGCCGTGCTGTGCCTGACGTTCACCCGGCTGCCCTACTTCCAGAGCCTCGGCGTGCCCGCCGGCATCGGCGTTCTCGTCGCCGTCGTGGCGGCGCTGACGTTGGCGCCGGCGTTGCTGTCCATCGGACGGCACTTCGGGCTCTTCGAACCGGCCCGGCCGATGAGCACCCAGGGCTGGCGGCGCATCGGGACCGCGATCGTCCGCTGGCCGGGCCCCATCCTGGTGGCCACGGTCGCGATCGCCCTGATCGGCCTGCTGGCACTGCCGAACTACAAGACCAACTACGACAACCGCACCTACATGCCTGCCGACTCGCCGGCCAACGTCGGCTATGCGGCGGCCGAACGGCACTTCTCGCAGGCGCGTCTCGAGCCCGAACTGCTGATGGTCGAGGCCGACCACGATCTGCGCAATCCCACCGACATGATCCTGCTCGAGCGGGTCGCCAAGGCCGTCTTCCACACCGATGGCATCGCCCAGGTGCAGTCGATCACGCGGCCGCTCGGCACCCCGCTGGACCACACGTCGATCCCGTTCCAGCTCAGCGCCAGCAGCGCCGCCCAGATCAACTCGCTGCCGTTTCAGCAGGCGCGAACGGCCGACCTGCTCAAGCAGGTCGGCGTCATCAACGACTCGATCAACACGTTGCGCAAACAGTATGAGCTGCAACAACAATCAGCGGCGGTGACCGACGAGCAGACCAAGGCATTCGCGCAGACCGTCGCGACCGCCCAGGATCTACGGGACAAGATCGCCAACTTCGACGACTTCTTCCGGCCGCTCCGCAACTACTTCTACTGGGAACCCCACTGCTACGACATTCCCGTCTGCTGGGCGTTGAGGTCGCTGTTCGATGCGCTCGACGGCATCAACGACCTGACCGACCAGCTCGCGAGCGTCGCGGGCAGTATCGCCAAACTCGATGCGCTGCAACCGAAATTGTTGGCACTGATCCCTCCGCAGATCACCGATCAGCAGACCAACCGCGACCTGACGATGACGAATTACGCGACGCAGTCGGGCCTCAACGATCAGAACTCGCGGGCATTGGAGAACTCGACCGCGCTCGGTGCTGCCTACGACGCGTCCAAGACCGACGACTCGTTCTACCTGCCGCCGGAAGCGTTCACCAACCCCGAGTTCCAGCGCGGGCTCAAGCTCTTCCTCTCGCCTGACGGCAAGGCCGCGCGCATGATCATCACCCACGACGGCGATCCCGCGACCACCGAGGGGATCTCGCACATCGATTCCATCCGGCACGCGGCCGTCGAAGCCGTCAAGGGCACGCCGTTGGCCGGCTCGCGGATCTTCATCGCCGGCACCGCGGCCACCTATAAGGACATCGCCGACGGCGCCAAATACGATCTGATGATCGCGGGTATCGCGGCGATGTGCCTGATCCTCTTGGTGATGGTGTTCATCACCCGCAGCATCGTCGCGGCGTTCGTCATCGTCGGCACGGTGGCGCTGTCACTGGGCGCATCGTTCGGGCTCTCGGTGCTGATCTGGCAGGACCTGCTGGGCATCCAGCTCTACTGGATCGTGTTGGCGCTGGCCATCATTCTGCTGCTGGCTGTCGGCTCCGACTACAACCTGCTGCTCATCTCCCGCTTCAAGGAGGAGATCGGGGCGGGCCTGAACACCGGCATCATCCGGGCGATGGCGGGCTCCGGTTCCGTGGTGACCGCTGCCGGTCTGGTCTTCGCCGCCACGATGGCGTCGTTCCTGTTCTCCGATCTGCGCATCCTCGGTCAGATCGGCACGACGATCGCGCTCGGTCTGCTGTTCGACACACTCATCGTGCGGTCGTTCATGACGCCGGCGGTCGCAGCCCTCCTGGGCCGGTGGTTCTGGTGGCCGCTGCGGGTGCGGCCGCGCCCGGCGAGCCAGATGCTGCAGCCCTACGGTTCGCGCGCGGCGGTACGCCAGCTGCTGCTGTGGGAGGACGACGACCCGGCGGTCAAGCACGCGAAGTAGCGCTGACGCCGGGAGCTGTGGCGCCGCGGGTTAACCCAGGGCTGTCTGCGAGGGCGGATCGCAGCCCGGAACGATATTCCGCGGACGATGGGGCCGGCAGGTCAGACGCGGGCGGGCTCGAGTTGCTCGATGGGTTCGGTGTCGAGCACCTCGACGTCGCGCAAATTGCCCTTGAGCATCGCGACCCGGCGAAGCTGATTGGCCATGTTCATCGACGTCAGCATCGGGATGCCGCCGACGAACGTGCGGAACGACGGGTTCCCGCCGTCGCGGTGCAGCATGTACAGGCAACCCACGACGTAGAAGAAACCGAGGGTGAACAGAGCGGCCGGAATGGCGTAGGCGAGCGGGGAGCGCGCGTCGGCGATCAGCTCACCGGCGTAGTGAGCTTCGTCACGCGTGAGCGGTTGGCGCTTGCGCAGCTTCGCCAGCACGTCCTTGTGGGCACCGACGGTGTCGCCCAGCGGATGGGACCTGCGCCGCTCGAGCCGGGTGATGTACACGAAAACGCATGTGGCGAAGATGATTTCGGCGACGACGGCGAGAGCCGACAGATCGCCCCACAGACCGAGACCCATGCTGACACTCCTCACGCTCCGGGTAAAAGGTTACCCGGGCTAAGTGATTCCACGCACGTTCACAGCAAGGACACAGGAAGCGGAAATCGCTCGCGCGGGCCGGGTCGTCTCGGCGGCCGTCGGTACCCTCGCGGGGGACATCCCCCGACGGAAGGCTCCCTCGTGTCGACGCAATCGGCCACCGCTGTCGATGGGATTGCCGGCTGGACGGTCGAATTGATGGAGCGCTGGGGAGGGCTCGGAGCGGGCATCGCGATCGCGGCCGAGAACCTCTTCCCGCCTGTGCCGAGCGAGGTGATCCTGCCGATGGCGGGCTTCGCCGCGCGCCTCGGCGACCTTTCGCTCGCCGAGGCGATCGCGGGAGCGACGGCGGGTTCGCTGGTCGGCGCGTGGATTCTGTACGCGCTGGGTGCGTGGCTCGGACACGATCGCATGCGCGCTCTGATTCTGCGGATACCCCTCGTCGATGCGGCGGACGTGGACAGAACGACGGCGTGGTTCGGCAAGCACGGCACCAAGGCGGTGTTCTTCGGTCGGATGATTCCGTTGTTCCGGAGTTTCATCTCGATTCCGGCCGGCGCGGAGCGCATGAACCTCGCGGCGTTCACCGTCCTGACCTTGTTGGGCAGCCTCGTCTGGAACAGCGCGTTGATCGGCGCGGGATATCTGCTGGGCGCCAATTGGCACGCCATCGATCCCTATACCGCGGTGCTGCAGTATCTGGTGATCGGCGCCGTCGTGGTCTGGACGGCGCGGTTCGTGATCACGCGTAGGCGCCGCGCGCGAGCGTAACCGCTTCGAGTTCGAAGCACTAAGGTCGGGTCATGGCCGACACTCTCAGCGCCGTTCAGATGCGCGCCTACTTCGCGTTGATGGAATCGGTGAGCCTGCTGCAGTACGCGGTGGGCGATCAACTGCGAGAAGACGGCGCCATGAGCTACGTGCAGTTCGAGATTCTCGCGACGCTGGCCGATGCGGGACGATCGCTCACGATGACTGAGTTGGCCGACAGCGTGGTGTACAGCCGCTCGGGGCTGACCCACCAGGCGGGTGTGCTGGAGCGTGACGGCCTCATCAGCCGCTCGGCGTCGTCGGACGATCAACGAGCGATCGTCGCGACGATCACCGAGCGGGGACGTGAGCGGCTGGCCGCGGTGCTGCCCGGCCACATCCAGGTCGTCCGGGAGTTGCTGTTCGATGCGTTGTCGCCGACGGACGTGCGCGCGCTCGCGGACATGATGACCGCGACCCGCGACCACATGCGCGCCCGGCCACCGCGCTCGGCCGCCCCCCGGAAGCGCCGCACCGGCTGACTCTCGTCAGTGCCGATCGGGGACGAGCAGGGTCTTCCCGTGTAGACGTCCGCTGTCCGACGCGTCGTGGACAGCTGCGGCCTGATCGAGAGGGCGGCGGTCGGCCACCTCGATGCGCAACCGGCCGTCGTCGACCCGATCGACCAGCCCCGCGAGTTGCACGGCGTCGCTGCGGACGAACACGCGCTGGCTGCGGATCGCCCGTGGCGGTTGCTCGGGGCCGAACACCATGGTGCCCACGTGGATTCCGCCCTCGGTGATCAGCCCGATCAGTTCTCGGGTCTGCTCGTCGGTGGTCGAGACCAGGTTGAGAACGACGTCGAACGGCGCGCCCTCGACCCGCACGGGTGACTGGCCGTAGTCGACGTAGCCGACGATGCGATCGGCGCCCAGATCGAGCAGCCGCTGGGCGTCCCGGTCCCATGCGGTCGCGGTGACGTGGGCGCCGGCCTCCTTCGCCAACTGGACGGCGTAGCCGCCGACCGCACCGGACGCGCCGTTGACCAGCAATCGCTGCCCGGCGGTGAGCCCCGCCACATCGAAGAGGGCCTGCCACGCCGTCAGGGCGGGCTCCGGCAGGGCCGCGGCGTCGGCGAGCGGCACGGACGTCGGAGCCGCGGCCAGCGCCTCCGCGGGCACCACGGCGTATTCGGCGGCTGCGCCATCCGCGTCGAGCGGGAGGAACGCCACCACGGCGTCGCCGGTGTTCCATCCTGTGACACGGGCGCCGACCTCGAAGATCGTGCCGGCGACATCCACGCCCGGGATGTGGGGGAAGCCGATCCGGTAGACGTCCGCCAGATAGCCGCCCCGGATGCCGGCATCGACCGGATTGAACGACGTCGCCGCGACCTCGACGAGCACCTCCTGGGGCCCGGGCACGGGGCGCGGGGCGTCCTCGTAGCGCAAGACCTCGCTGCTGCCGTATCGGTGATAGCGCACTGCCTTCATGGTGTCCTCCTTGTGTATGTGCTTCGAATTCGAAGCATCTGAGGACAAGAACTTGCTGCGATGTCGAAACATTCCCGTGGGGCTTGTTGGGATCGGTAGACCGGCCGGACCCGTCTACTTCTGAGCACGCGGCCCCGACCCTGCGGGCCGCCCCACCGAGGACCACACCATGAACGACCAGGCTGCACACGGCGCGATGACCGCGACGGTCGCGTCATCCGAGTACCCCACGATGGCCTCGCAGGACTACGCCGAGGTCAGTGACCACAGCGGCGCGCTGGCATGGTCGGACAGCGCGCTGGGGGAACCGGACGACGGCGGCTGGGACCTCGACGACGCGCCACACCACAGCGGTGATGCTGCGCTGGCAGCGGCGTTGGTGGGTGCGGCTCTGGCCTTCGGCTCCCTCGGTGTCGTCGCCTTCGCCTACCTGCATCCCGCACAGTCGGCGCCGGTGGTCGTGCGACCCAACGCGGTGGCGATGCCCGCCCCGTCGACCGCGGTGCATACACCTGCGCCCGCCCCCGCCGCGCCTGCGCCGTCGGTCCCGGTCGCCGCACCTCCCGCCGCCGGTCCGTCGACGGCTGTCCCCGCCACCAACGTGGTCATGCGGACGACGCCGACGAAGAAGCCGGCTCCTGCGCCTGAGCAGACCGTCGCGGCTGCCGCACCTGCACCTGTTCCGTCGCCGGCGGACCCCGCGGTGCCGCCACCGGCGCCGGTTGTCGTGGTCAACGTGCCGATCCCGGCGCTACCGCCCATCGTCGTGAAGCCTTCGGTGCCTGCGCCACCAGCGGAACCCGCGGCGCCGGCCGCAGAGACCGAGCCCGCAGAAGTCCCCGAACCGCCCGCCTCACCGGAGCCGGCCGAACCCGCCGAGGCGGTGAAGCCCGTCGAGCAGCTTGCGCAACCCGTGGTGACGACGCTGAGCCCGCTGCCCGTCGTCGAGTCGCCGCAGCCCTGATCGGAGATCAGGCGAAGCGGACGGCGAGCGTCGCGAGACCGAAGATCTTCTTGCCGGCCGACTTCGCCCCGATGATCAGGACACCCGAGCGAGTGTCGGGGTCCAAAGACTTGACCTTGCCGCTGAACTCGACGTCGGCGCCCTCCTTGGCCGACACGATCGCCGGGGACGACAGCCGCACCGCGAACCGCAGCGCCGCGCCGGGGTCGCCGGTCCACGACGAAGCGAACCCGGCGCCCAGCCCCATCGTCAGCATGCCGTGGGCGATCACATCGGGCAGCCCGGCGAGCTTGGCGAGGTCTTCGTCCCAGTGGATCGGGTTCGCGTCACCGGCCACCCCGGCGTAGTTGACGAGATCGCCGCGCGAGAGCCGGGTGTGGTGCACGGGGATCTCCTCCCCGGCCGACACCTCGTCGAACGCCCGCGACCCTGGTTTCCTGGTGGTGCCGCCGTCGGCCACGCGGATCTCACCGTCGGGCCGCACGGTCTTGGTGTAGTTCGCCTCCGAACCCCCGATGTCCAGGATGTTCATGTCGTGCATCATCGCGTTCTGCACCGCGGTCTTGACGTCGGCGCCGATGTCCTCGGCGGTCACCCCGACGACCGTGGTGTGCAGCGTGTGCACCCGCTCGCCGGCGGCGTCGGTGAACGTGTTCGTGACCGTGATCAGGTCACGACCGGCGATGCGCCGAACCGACGTCAGCTCCACATCGATCTTCAACTCGTCGCCCGCCACGATCGGCCGATGCTGCTCGAAGACCTCTTCGGTCTGCATGTAGGTGTCGTAGCCGACGACCACCTCTTCGAACATCCGCCGGTTGCACTGCATCCCCGGCGCCGACGTGAAGGTCAGCGGCGCCACCAGATCGGAGTAACCGAGCGCCGCGGCCGCGTCGACGTCCCAGTGCGCCGGGTGGTAGTCCTGCACGGCGCGGGCGTACTCCCGGAGCTTCTCGCGGCCGACCAGGTACGTGCCGTCCATCTGGTAGTAGTGGCCCACCCGGGCTTCCAGCGGCGACGTTTCGGCTGCGGCAGTCATGGATTGCACACTAACCGGCATGGCAGAACGGTCGGGGAAGGCAGGCGACGGGCTCACCGCGTCCCAGCAGAGGGCGTGGATCAGCTACATGCGGGTGTACCACCGACTCGAATACGAGATGAACAGGCATCTGCAGCGCGACTGCGGGATGTCACTCGCGGACTACACGGTGCTCAACGCGCTCTACAACGCGCCGGGCCGCACCGCGCAGTTGTCCAGTCTGGCGACCGTCATCGGCTGGGAGCGCAGCCGCCTGTCGCACCATCTGCAACGGATGGTCCGGCGCGGGCTGATCGAGCGCAAGCCCTCGGCCGACGACGGCCGCGCCACCGACGTCAGGCTCAGCGCCGACGGCGCCCGCCGGTTCCGTGCGGCCGCCCCGGTCCATGCGGCGTGGGTGCGGGAGACGGTGTTCGCCGACACCGACCGTGGTCAGGAGTCGGCTCTCGCCGACGTCCTGACCACGGTCCATGACTCGCTTCTGCGCGCCGGCACTCTCCCGCCTCCGGAATTCGGCTCGCCGACAGAGTGACTCAGATTTGTTCCGCCCCGCCGTCGACGAACACCTCAGCGCCCGTCATGAAGCTGCTCTGATCCGAGGCCAGGAACAGCACGGCGGCGGCGATCTCCTCGGGCCGCCCCACGCGGCCCAAAGGCACGTCCGCGGCCTGCGCGTCCAGGAGTTCCTGTTCGCGGCCGGGTGCCAGCCCGACGAGTCCGGGTGTCTCCACCGGACCGGGGACCACGGTGTTGACCCGGATGCCGCTGCCCGCCAACTCCGCGGCCCAGGTGCGGCCGAACGAGCGGATCGCCGCCTTGGTGGCGGCGTAGACGCTGAACGACGGCGTCCCGTTGTAGGCGGCGGTGGAACCGGCCAGGATTATCGAGGCGCCGCGGTTGAGCAGGGGCAGCACCTTCTGCACGGTGAAGAGTGTGCCACCGACATTGGTGGTGAAGGTGGTGGTGAAGTGCTCGACGGTGATGTCGGGCAGCGCGGCGAATTCGCCGCCACCGGCGTTCGCGAACACGATGTCCAGGCCCTTGCCGTGCGCCGCGATGGCGTCGACGACGGCGGTGAGCTCCTCGGGTTTCGACACGTCGCTGCGCACCCCGGTCGCGGCGTCGCCGATCGACGCCACGGCGGCGTCCAGGGCGTCCTGCCGGCGTCCGGTGATCACGACGTGCGCACCCTCGGCCGCCAGCCGCTGCGCGGTGGCCAGGCCGATGCCCGACGTGCCGCCGGTGACGAGCGCTGTCTTGCCTTCCAGCTGTCCCATGATCGTTTCCTTTCTCGCGGTGACGCTCGATCCAACATGCGTGACATGTCACCTATTCCGCCGCCGCCTCGCTACGGTGGGGTCGTGTTGTTTCTGCTGTTCGGTATCGGGACCAAGCGCACGCCGCTTGGTGCGGGATGTGTACGGACCTGCCCCCGGTGCCACAACACCACGCAGTGGATTCGGATGCGCCAGTTCCGCCAGTTCAGCGTCTTCTTCATCCCGGTCGCGCGGTGGAGGCGACAGGAGTTCGAGGTCTGCGGGATCTGCGGCACCGCCGTCGCCGCGTGAGTTCGGCTCGGATTGGCGCCTCGGATTGGTCAAGCGTCGGCGGCCGGCACTATGTTTCTCGGGGTGATCTCCCGCGCTGCGCGCGTCATCGCGCGCTGGACCGTTCTGTTCCTGGCGGTTCTCACCGTCGCAGCCCTCGTGTCCCACCCGTCGTCCCCGTCGATCCGCCTCGCCGCCGACGGCAACCCGCTGGGCGGCCTGCCGTTCTACGTCAACCCTGATTCCAAGGGGATCAGGGCGGCGCGGGGCGCCGGCAACCCGACGCTGGACCGGGTGGTCAACACACCGACCGCGTACTGGATGGACCAGCTGTCCACCCCGGCCGTCGACGCGAAGTACATCGCGACCGCACAGGCAGCCGGCACCATGCCGATCCTCGCCCTCTACGGCATCCCGCACCGCGACTGCGGCAGCTTCGCCGCGGGCGGCTTCGGCTCCGCCGGCGCCTACCGCAACTGGATCGACGGTGTCGCCGGGGCCATCGGCGGCGGCCCCGCGACCGTCATCCTCGAACCCGACGCACTCGCGATGGCCGACTGCCTCTCCGGTGACCAGCGCCAGGAACGGTTCGACCTGATGTCCTACGCCGTGGACACCCTGACCCGCAATCCCGGCACCGCGGTCTACGTCGACGCCGGCCACTCCCGCTGGGTCAGTGCGGAGGAGATGGCCAACCGGCTCAACCAGGTCGGAATCGCCAAGGCCCGCGGGTTCAGCCTCAACACCGCGAACTTCTTCACCACCGACGAGGAAATCGGTTACGGCTCCGCCATTTCCGGCATGACCGGGGGCAAGCCATTCGTCATCGACACGTCACGCAACGGCGCCGGACCGGTCGAGGGCGACCCGCTGTACTGGTGCAATCCGGAAGGCCGTGCGCTCGGCGTCCCGCCCACCGCGAACACCGGTAACCCGCAGGTCGACGCGTTCCTGTGGATCAAGCGTCCCGGCGAATCCGACGGTTCGTGCGGCAAGGGCGAGCCCGGAGCGGGCACGTTCGTCAACCAGTACGCGATCGACCTGGCCCGCAACGCCGGCTGGTGAACGCGCCCGCCGCGTAGGATTTCTTCCGCACGAACCAGGCGGAAGGACAGACGGTGGCGAGCGGACCCGATACCGCGACGCTGGAACGGGTGCTGGAGGCGGCCGGCTCGGCCCCCTCGCGGCAGAATTCGCAGCCGTGGCTCTGGCATGTCGACCCCGACGGCCTACACCTGGACGCCGACTGGGGCCGCCGGCTCGGCGACTCACCCTTCGACCGCACCGATGTGCTCCTGGCCTGCGGCGCCGTGCTCGACCACTGCGCGATCGCGCTGGGCGCTGCCGGCTGGACATCGCGCATCCAGCGTTTTCCGGGTGGCGCCGCGCTCGAACCGGCACGGCTGGCGACCTTCGAAATGATCCCGACCACCCCGCTGCCTGCAGCGCGCGAGCTGGCTCAGGTCATTCACCTGCGCCGCTCGGACCGCCGCCGATACGCACCCACCGCGCTTCCCGCGGCAACGATCGAGCTGCTGCTCACCCGTGCCGCCCGCCACGGCGTGGACGTGGCCGTGGTGCCGACCGCCCGCTGGCATCGCGCCGACGACGGGCAGGTGCGCCTGCACTTCGGCGGACACCCGGGCCCTGGCGCGGCTCCTGAGGACGGGGTGTTGCTCGCGCTGGGCACCGAGGACGACACCGACGCCGCGCGGCTGCGTGCCGGTGCGGCGGCGAGCCGGGTCCTGCTGTCCGCCACCGCGCTGGGGCTGTCCTCGTGCCCGTTGACCGAGCCGCTGCGCCCGACCCGCGACAGGGTCGCCCTGTCGTGCGAAGTCTTCGACGGCACACGACATGCGCAGATGGTGCTGCGTGTCGGACTGCCGCCCAGCGGCGCCGATGGCCTCGCCTCCGTTGTTCGCCGCCCCCTCGCCGAGACGACGACGTGGGCGGAGAGCGACGCCAGCTAGCGGCGCAACCGCTGTGCGCCGGAGCGGCCGGGTGGCCGGTGCCAGCCCGCCTGCGCGGTCCAGATGACGTGGGCGAGGCCGTGTCCGAGACGGTCCAGACGGGCCAGCGCCGACGACAGATCCCGGGCCAGGGGAAGCTCACCCTCCGGATCGCACACCGACAGCACGCGGCGGACGGGGTCGCCGGCCACGATCGTCCAATCGACATCGCTGCGAGCGCAGTGCACGCTGATGTAGTACAGCGCGGTGAAGCCTGCGGTGCCGAAGAATTCGACCGCACGCAGGTCGAGCACGAGCTGCTTGGACATCCGGGTGTGCCGCTGTACGTAACGCCCGAATTCGCGACCGTTCAGCGCGTCGATCTCACCGATGACCGCGATGGCGACCCTCGTCGAGGAGCATTGCCGGACCTCGAAAATGGCTGGGCCACAACGCTGTTGCTCGTAGTCTGAGTTGGCTCGGGGAGAAAAGCCTCGGTGCTTCTCGACGGCGGTCATGCTGGGAAACCTCAGATCGGTTGAACTCTTCGGACAATCCGCGGGCTGGAAGCTCAACCAAAGTCAAGATAGTACGGATTTCGTTTCAGTGAAAGGTTTGTTCGCTGTGTGATTCCTAAGCGCGCCAGCAGCGCGTCTGTCGGATCCTCGACTGTCCAATATTGACGGTCAGGGCAATCGAGGGCTGAGCACCTACGGAATTCGTTGTCGCCCGCGCGCAGGCACAATGGGTCGTGCCCTCACACGCAATCATCTCCGGCGCGGGTATCGCCGGACCCGCCCTCGCCCACCAGCTCACCGCCCGCGGCTGGCGGACGACGGTGCTGGAGCGGTATCCGCAGCGCCGCGACGAAGGTCAGAACGTCGACATTCGCGGCGCTGCGCGCGACGTGATCCGCCGAATGGGAATCGACGCCGACGTGCGCGCGGCCAACACGACCGAGATCGGCACCCGGTTCGTCACCGCCGACGGCTCGGTCGTCGCGTCGTTCCCTGTCGGCAGCGGGGGCCATTCCGACGGGCCCACTGCGGAACTGGAGATCCTGCGCGGCGAGCTCTCGCGCATCCTCGTCGAGCACACCCCCGACACCGAGTACCGGTTCGACACCCAGCTCGCCGATGTCACCGACCACGGTGACGGGGTGACGGCCACGCTGAGCGACGGGTCGACGCTCGACGGCGACGTCCTCGTCATCGCCGAAGGGCTGCACTCACGGTCACGCCGGTTCGTCACCCCTGACAAGGTGCACACGCTGGGCATGTACTGCGCGTACGCCACGCTGCCCCGGGATGACGCCGACGACCGCTGGTGGAACTGGCAGCACGCCACCCGATCCCGCAGCGTGCACCTGCGACCCGACAACCTCGGCACCACCCGCGGTCTGCTGACGTTCATCTCCGATGTGCGCGGGCTGGAAGAACTCAGTAAAAGCGATCAGATCACGCTGCTCAGGCGCACGTTCGACGGTGTCGGAGGCGCCGCGCCGCGCATTCTCGACGCGCTGGAGGCCGGCGCTCCGATGTACTTCTCGGCCGTCGGCCAGGTGCACCCGCCGGTGTGGAGCAAAGGCCGGGTCGGGTTGCTCGGGGACAGCGCGTTCTGCAACGCGACGTTCGGCGGCGCGGGCACCAGCCTCGCGCTGATCGGCGGATACCTGCTTGCCCGTGAGCTCGGCGCCGGTGCCGACCCGGGCGTCGCGCTGCGCCGCTACCGGGAGGTGATGCAGCCGTTCGTCGCGACGGCGCCCACCGTGCGAGAGAATTCGCTGCGACTGGCCAACCCGCGTTCGCGGTTCGGAGTCCGTGCCGTGCACACGGTCGCGCGCGTCGCCGCCGGTCCGCTCGGCAAGGTCGTCGGCGCGGTGTCAGGACGGGCCGGTATCGGCGGTGAGGAGCTGTCACTCCCGTAGACTCAGCAGCCCGTCGATGGCCGCCATCTCGGCGACCGTCGCCCACGACGGATTGGACTGTACGGGAACGCGGAACACTTCCAGTGCTGCGAGGTCGGGGACGGTGCGCAGCTGCGCGGCGGTGAGAGGTTCGGGCAGCAGCGGGATGTCCACCGGCACCCGGAGGCGACCCTCGCTGGTCAGCGCGTCGCCGGTGATCCGGCCGACGCCCCAGATGCCGCGATCAGGCCGCGTCGTCACCCACAACAGCACCCGCTGACCGGGCCGCATCAACCGGGTGCGGTAGTTGTCCGCCACACACCATCGCGGCGCGGTGCGCCCGGCCGAGATCATCGGCCCCACCGGTGTGTGTCGTGGATTGCTCTTGATCACCCATGCGCCCAGAGTTGGTAGCGTCACCCGCTCAGACGTCGGAGCTCTCCCGCCACAGGTCGATGCCGGATTCGATGGCGTACTCGTCGATTTCGGCGAGCTCCTCGTCGGTGAAGTCGAGGTTCGTCAACGCACCCAGGTTCTCGTCGAGCTGGGCGACGCTGGACGCCCCGATCAGCGTCGAGGCGACCGTCGGTTTCCGCAACACCCACGCCAGCGCGAGCTGAGCCAGTGACTGACCGCGGCGCTCGGCGATGCCTGCGAGACCGCGCAACCGCTCCAGCACGTCGTCGGTGACCTGCTCGTCGTCGAAGGTCGGGCGGGCGGTGGCGCGCTCCACTCCGTCGGCGGGCTGCTGCAGATACCGATCGGTGAGCAGCCCCTGCGCCAGCGCCGTGAACGCGATCGCACCCATGCCCGCACCATCGAGCTCGTCGGTCAGGCCGTCCTCGATCCAGCGGTTCAGCAGCGAGTAGGACGGCTGGTGGATCACCAGCGGGGTGCCCATGCTGCGCGCTATCGCCGTCGCCTCCGCGGTCTTGGCCCGCGAATACGACGAGATGCCGACGTAACGGGCCTTGCCCGAGCGCACCGCGGTGTCCAGCGCGCCGATCGTCTCCTCGAGCGGAGTGTGCGGATCGATCCGATGGGAGTAGAAGATGTCGACGTAATCGAGCCCGAGCCGGTCGAGGGACTCGTCGAGGCTGTTCAACACGTAGGTGCGCCCGCCGAGCTGACCGTACGGGCCGGGCCACATGTCCCAGCCGGCCTTCGTCGAGATCACCAACTCGTTGCGGTACGGCTTGAAGTCGCGGCGCAGCATCCGACCGAAGTTCTCCTCGGCCGAGCCGTATGGCGGACCGTAGTTGTTGGCCAGATCGAAGTGCGTGATGCCGCGATCGAAGGCGTGCCGCAACACTTCTCGCTGCGTGTCGAACGGCCGGTTGTCGCCGAAGTTGTACCAGAGCCCCAACGAGATGGCCGGCAGCAGAAGTCCCGAGGACCCCACCCTCCGGTAGGGCATCTCGCTGTATCGCTGGGCCGCGGCCACCCAGGGATCGTGGGTGAACGGAACGTCGGGAATCGCGAACTGCTCGGCCATCTGTTCATCGTAGGCCGCCGGCGTGCGCTGTCCGACGTCCCTTGCGGGCATCCAGGGACACGCTGCCGGCGCCGACGATCAGCAGGAAGACGCTGCCGCAGAGCATGGCGATCTCGAGGCGCCCCTCGTGGAAGAAATCCCAGACACCACCCTCGGACGGATAGAGCGGGGCATCGCGCCACAACAGCGGCATCTTGGTGATCGTCAGCGCGCCGATCATGTCGACGATCATCGGAACTACCGCCAACCTGACCAGCAGCCCGGCGAGGATGGCTGCGCCGCAGAGGATTTCGGCCACCCCGTCGGCGTAGGCGAGTGCTGCCGGCAGAGGTATCCCCGCCTTGTCGAACCGGCCCGGGCCCAAAGTGTCAGGACGTAGGAACTTCAGCACACCTTCACCGGCGAAGATCAGGCCGACGTAGAGGCGGATCAGGACCACCGCTCCCGACGCTCGGGTGGCGGTCACGTGATCGAGCGAGAGGTGGCGTGCAGAGAGGACGGACATGCGGGCTGCCTTTCTCGACGGGAGGGTTCGTCGAGAAACACGCACGAGGAGCACATTTCGTTCAGCGTTGTCTCGTTCAGCGGCGCAGCGGCACCGCCGCCTCGAACTGGGCGGCCTTGCCCGCCGACTGCCACGACAGCCAGCGCTCCCACCGGTGCATGTTGGTTCTCTGCCACCACCGGTCCAGCGGCGGGCAGATCCGTCGCCCGATCTCCATCGCGATGATCGCCGGTACCCGCGCGAGGAGGAGCGCGACACCGGGCAGCGCCGACGGCAACCGGTAGCGGCGGCGATTCCACGGCAGCATGTACAGACCGAGATAGCCGGCCTGCACCCGATAGTGGTACTCCGCCCGCACGCGCGCGAGCCCACGGTGCGCGGCGGTCGGGGCGAACGCCGGTACGAACGACTCGACGAGTTCGCGTCCGCTGGGGCCGCTGTCGTGGCTGCGGGCCGAATCGGCCATCAGCAGGATGCGCCAGGCGTCGGCGACTGTCTCGGGGAAGTAGCCGTCGCATCGGACCCCGACGAGGTGACCGCAGTAGCGGTTGAAGTGCAGCACCGCGCGCATCTCCGCCGGCGAGGTGAGGTGGCCGAGCAGGAACAACCCGAGCGCCGGCGCGACACTGCCGCCGAGCAGCGTCAGCAGCATCGCGGACTGGCTGATCGGCAGGCCCCAGCGCGCGGCATCCCACTCCGCGTGCTGCCGCACGCGCTCGCGGACGCTGACGTGCATGATGCGCACGTGCAGCGAGATCTGCCGGCCGAGCGATCCTGGGGTGAGCAGCGCGCCCGGGCGGCACACCTCGATCCACCAGCGCGATGTCTCGAGGTAGCGGTGCAGAGCGCGCTGGCCCGCGTATCCACCCGACAGAGACAGCGGGACCGCGAGCCAGCCCTCGGTGTAGGTGTCGGTGGTGCCTGCGTTGCCGAGTGCACCCAGCGCGTAGGCCCATCGCCGCCACACCGCGGCACCCTGCTCCACCAGATCCGGGTCAAGCCAATCCGGCTGCTGCTCGAACTCCGCGAACAGCGTGCGCATCGATTCCGGCGCGTCGGGCACGGTGTCGATGCCGTTGCGCTGAGCCTGCTCTACGAGGTCGCGCGCGCGGCGGGCGCCCAGCTCCCCGTGGTAGGTCTCGGCGACAAAGCGCTCGGCGACGGGATCGCCTTCGTTGAGCCCGGCGATGAAGGCTCGGGCGACGGCATCGGATGGGAACGGGTCCACTCCCGTCAGCCGCCGGATGCCGGTGCGTAGCCGGGCGCGGCGCGCACCCACCCCGGGGTAGCGGAACGCGGTGGGCGGCTCCGGTCGGGCGACGGGCATGGCCCCAGTCATAGCGCAGTCGTCCGGCGCGGGGGCGAGTTTGGCTGCGCCGCTGGACCGATCCGAGGAGGATGACTCACGTGGCCACCCTGGTGTCTGTGAACGTGGGCATGCCGCGCGACGTGTCGTGGCACGGTCGCACGGTCTTCACCGGCGCCTGGAAGGACCCCGTCTCCGGGCCGCGCCGGCTCCGTCACCTCAACATCGACGGCGACGGGCAGGGCGACCTCGGCGGACACGGGGGCGAGAACAGGGCCGTGCTGGTCTATCAGATGGATTCCTATCGGCACTGGGCCCGGGAGTTCGGCCGCGACGACCTGGCACCGGGTCTACTGGGGGAGAACCTCACCGTCGAGGGGCTACCCGACGACGAGGTCTGTATCGGTGACCGCTACCAGGTGGGCGACGCCGTCCTGGAGGTCACCCAGCCCAGGGTCACCTGCTACCGCGCCGGCATGCGGATCGGGGAGCCGCGCATGGCGGCGCTCCTCGTCGCGCATCGCCGGCCGGGGTTCTACTGCCGGGTGATCACCGAAGGCGACATCGAAGCGGGTCAGGAGATCGTCAAGGTCGCCGACGGCCCCGAGCGGATGACCGTGGCCGAGATCGACGCGCTGCTCTACCCTACCTTCCCGGCCATCCCCGCGACGGTCTCGCCCGGGCACTGCGCATCCCGGCGCTCAGCCCCGGGTGGCAGGGTTCGCTGCGGGCACTCGCCGAGGGCGACGGCGCGGGCTCCGGCAATCCGGGGCTGGCCGCCGCGGGGCCGCCTCCGGCATGGAGCGGGTTCCGCTCGCTGGCCGTGCGCGACATCGTCGAGGAGAGCCCGTCGGTGCGCTCGGTGACGCTCGTCGATCCCTCGGGTGAACCGCTGCCGAGATGGCTTGCCGGACAATCGGTCACGGTGCGTCTTCCGCGCTCCGGCGCGGCGCCGGCCGTCGTTCGCACCTACTCGCTGTGCAACGCGCCGGGCAGTGCCGACTACCGCATCGCCGTCAAACGTGAACCCCACGGTGCGGCGAGTGGCTATCTGCACACGCAGCTGCGAGCGGGTGACGCCCTGGATGTCGCCGCACCGCGCGGCACATTCTGCTTGGCCGACGACGACTCGCCCGTGGTCCTGGTCTCGGCCGGGGTCGGTGTCACCCCCGTGCTGTCGATGCTCAACGGCTTGGCCGCGGCGGCGTCTCCCCGCCCGGTCTGGTGGCTGCACGGTGCACGCAACCGTACCGAGCATGCGTTCGCCACGGAAGCAGTAGGTGCGCTGAAAGCGTTGCTGCACAGTACTTCTCACGTCGTATACAGCCGACCCGGTCCGACGGATCGGGTCGGCACCGACTTCAGCGAGGCCGGCCGCCTCTCCGCGGCGACACTCGAGGCGCTCGCCATCCCACACGACGCGTCCGCCTACGTGTGCGGACCGCAGGCGTTCATGACCGGCATGGAAGCGGCGCTGCTCGCGCACGGTCTCGACCCGTCGCGCGTCCACACCGAGATCTTCGGTGCCGGGCCGGCACTCACTCCGGGCATCGCCGCCACCTCCGTCGCTCCGCATCAACCCGACGGCGACCCCGGTCCCGGACCGGAGGTGCAGTTCGTACGCAGCGGCCTGGGCGTTCAGTGGGGACCGGATCGGCTGACTCTGCTCGAGCTCGCCGAGGCGTGCGACGTGCCGACCCGGTGGTCCTGCCGGACGGGGGTGTGCCACAACTGCGAGACGGCGCTGCTGTCCGGGGCGGTGCGCTACGACCCCGAGCCCCTGGAACCACCCGCGGACGGGAACGTGCTGATCTGCTGCGCATCACCCGTCGAACCGGTGGCACTGGACCTCTGACCTACATGCGCCCAAACCAACGTTTGGGCGTGAAATTGCCGGGTTTTCACGCCCAAACGTTGGTTTGGGCGTAGTTGGGGCGGGTCGCCGCGATCACCGCGGCGACCCGCGGATCGGCCCGCAGCTCCTCCAGCGTCTCGGGCAGCGGCAGCCGCCAGTTCGGGTATTCGTCGACGGTGCCCGGCAGGTTCGGCTGGCGCACCTCGCCGATGACGTCATACGGCGAGATGAGCTTCAGCCTGCTCGGTGTGCGGGCCAACAGCCGGTGCATCGCCAGCACCACCGCGGCGTCGTCGGTCTCCTCGGCCCCGAGCACCCCCTGGGATCGCAACAGCGCCAACCACTCTGCGCGTTCGGCGTCGGCGTTCGCCTGCTCGGCGGGCACATCGGTCAGCAGACCGAGATCGGCCCGGGCCCGCACGTGTTCCCCCTGCAAAAAGCCCGCGGCCGTCGGGAGATCGTGGGTCGATATGCTCGCGGCCGCCCGCTCGGGCCACCGGTCGGGCGGTAGCAGCGGTTCTCCGGGCGCATCCACATCGCGGGTGAACCACGCGACCGCGCACCCCAGCATCTCGTTGTCGGCCAGCGCCTGCGTCACCTCCGGCTCGACGGTGCCCAGATCCTCCCCGACCACGGTTGCTCCGGCGCGGTGCGCCTCGAGGGCCAACACCGCGAGCATCGCATCGGCGTCGTAGTGCACGTAGGTGCCCCGGTCGGGCCCGTCACCCGGCGGAATCCACCACAGCCGCCACAGCCCGGCGACATGGTCGATGCGCAGCCCGTCGGCGTGGGAGAGCACCGCCCGGAGCATGTCGCGCAACGGTGCATAACCGCTGGCGGCCAACCGATCCGGCCGCCACGGCGGCAACCCCCAGTCCTGGCCGCGGGGGGTGAAATTGTCCGGGGGAGCTCCGATGCTGACCCCAGTCGCCAGCACATCGGCCAGCGCCCACGCGTCGGCTCCGTCGGCGTCGACGCCCACCGCGAGATCGTGCAGCACACCCAGCGCCATGCCCGACGTCTTCGCCGCATCCCGCACGGCACCCAGCTGGGCTGCGCACTGCTGTTGAATCCACGCATGAAAAGCCAACCGCGGAGCCAACTCTCGGCGCGCATTGGCCACCGCGTCCCCGGCCACCTCGCGCAACGGCGCGGGCCATCGGCTCCACCGGCCGCCGTGCCGTTCGGCCAGCGCGCAATAGGTGGCCCAGTCGCGCAGACCGTCCGACGCGCCGCCGGTCAGCGGATCGGGCCGGCCCGCGGAGCGCCACAGCAACTCCAAGGCCGAACGTTTGGCCGCCCACACCAGATCGTGGTCGATGCGTGGCGTGTGCGCCGACACGCGCAGTGCATCGACTTCGGCGCGGGTCGCGCTGTCGGCCTGTGCGTAGGCGGGCAGGTCCTCGATGCGCAGCGCCAGCGGGTTGGCGAACCGCCGGCTCGACGGCGTGTAGGGCGACGGCTGCACCGGGTGCGTGGGCCCGGGCGCGTGCAGAGGATTGAGAAGGACGGCACCGCAACCGTGTTCGGCCGCCGTCCAGCGCATGAACTCGGTCAGATCGCCGAGGTCGCCGATGCCCCAGGAGCGTTCGGAGCGCAATGCGTAGAGCTGCAGCATCCAGCCCCACGTGTGGGGCGCGGTGGGTACGGTCGGTGGCGCCGCGACGACCGTCACCTCCTGACCGTCGCGGGTGTGCAGGCGGTACCAGCCGGGAGTCAGATCGGCGGGGAGTTCGTCACGCACATCGATACGGGAACCGTCCTCGGCGACCAGCTGCGCTGCCTGCGGCACCGGATGCGCGCGACCGGTGAGCCGCACCGCGAGCGTGGGCGGCAACACCCCTGCCCGATCGCGTTCCTCGAGCCGGCCGAGTTCAGATCGGCGCTGCGCTTCGGTGCCGGCTTCCACATCGAGCAGGCCGAGCACCCGGATCACGACGTCGGCGTCGACGTTCACCGGTTCACGGCGCTCGTTGCGGTAGAACGTGGCGACGCCGTGGGCGTCGGCCAGCCGGCGCAGGTCGTCTGGCACGGGTGCGGGATCGGTCACCGCGCCTCTATACCCAGCTGGGCGGGCGTTACACCGCTCAGACTGCCGCGCCGACCACGTGCCCGATGCCGTAGGTGATCAGCAGTGCAAGGCCGCCGCCGATCACGTTGCGGGCCATCGCGCGCTGCTTGGGCGCACCGCCGAGCCCCGCCGACACCGCGCCGGTGAGCAGCAACGCGGCCAGCACCGCCACCACCGTGACCGGCACCCGCCACGTCGTCGGCGGCAGGATGATCGCGATGATCGGCAGCAGTGCCCCGATCGTGAACGACAGCGCCGACGACAGCGCCGCCTGCCACGGATTCGTGTATTCGCCTGGGGTGATGCCCAATTCGGCCTCAGCGTGCGCGGTGATCGCGTCGTGATCGGTGAGCTGCTCGGCCACCGTCCGCGCGGTCGCCGGGTCCAGACCCTTGGCCTCGTACAGCGTCGCGAGTTCGTCGAGTTCGGCCGCCGGATCGTCGCGCAGCTCGCGCCTCTCCTTGTTCAGCAACGCTTTCTCGGTGTCGCGCTGCGTGCTGACCGAGACGTACTCACCGAGAGCCATCGAGACCGCACCGGCGGCCAGCCCGGCGATACCCGCGGTCAGGATCGGGGCACGCTCGGCGGTCGCCGCCGCGACACCGACGACCAGTCCCGCGGTCGAGACGATCCCGTCGTTGGCGCCCAGCACGCCCGCCCGCAACCAATTCAGCTTGGCGGCAACGGAACCGAGATGGGGTTCGTCGGCGTGGGTTTCGACGCTCACCGCGTCACCGTAGCGAGAAACACCGCTCGCCACCAGCAAACCTAGCCTTCCCAAACGCGCAGTGTCTAGGCTCGTCGGCATGAGATTCGGCATCGCCACCTTCGTCAACGACGACGCGATCGACACCGTGTCGCTGGCTCGAGCGGTCGAGGAGCGCGGTTTCACCTCGCTGAGCATCGCCGAGCACACCCACATCCCGGCCAGCCGTGAGACGCCGTATCCCGGCGGAGGTGAACTGCCCTCGGTGTACTACCGGACGCTGGACCCCTTCGTCACCCTTGCCGCGGCGGCAGCCGTGACCTCGAGCATCGAATTGGTCACCGGGATCGCGCTGCTGATCCAGCGCGACCCGATCATCACCGCCAAGGAAGCGGCCAGCATCGACCTGATCTCCGGCGGCCGCTTCGTGTTCGGCGTGGGCGCGGGGTGGAACATCGAGGAGATGCGCGATCACGGCACCGATCCCGCAACCCGGGGCGCACTGCTCGACGAACGGATCGAGGCCATCATCGCGCTGTGGACCACCGAGCCCGCCGAATACCACGGTCGACACGTGGACTTCGAGCCCTCGTATGCGCGACCCAAACCGGTGCGCACACCGCACCCGCCGGTTTTCATCGGCGGCAACTCGAAAGCCACGGTGACGCGCATCGCCCGCCACCGCGCGGGGTGGCTGTCCAATCCGCTGCCGATCGATGTGATCCGCTCCCGCGTCGAACAACTCGCAGACCGTGCCGAGCACGCGGTTCCGCTGCGGATGTTCGCGGCGCCCGACGATCTCGGGTACCTGCGCGAGGTGGCCGGCCTGGGCTTCGAGGAGGCTCAGCTGCTGCTGCCGACCAGGTCGCGCGATGACTCGCTGCGCATCCTCGACGGGCTGGCCGAGAGCGTGGCGCGGTTCGGGTGAATCAGCTCGCCGCGGCGATGCGTGGAGGTACGCCAAACGGCTGTGACGCAGCGGTGACGGGGACGGCGCTGCGGCGCCGGCGGCGCTGATCGCGGACGATCCGCCGGGTCAGCTGGCGCTCATCGCGGTCACTGATCGACCGGATGCGCTGAGCCAGGACGTCGAGCTGCTGCCAACTCAGACCGTCGAGGTCTCCGTCGGCATCGTGGGTGGCCACGACGACGGCGCCGCGCAGCAGCGGCACGGTCTTCGCGGTGAACGAGCTTGTCGCCATGAGCAATTCGGTGGCATGGCGGTTGACGCGGCGCTGGCAGCGCCCCGCGGTGGAACTGAACCAGAAGTCGAACTGGCGGTCGGCGCTGCTCAGTGACTGCAGTGCGCGGTCGTGCACGAGACGGTCGATGTCGGCCCGGGTGTAGGCCCGTGTCTCATACACGAGCCCCTGAGTGCTGAAGTACAGGATGGTGTTCATGGCGATGATCCATTCGTCACTTTCTCGGTGGTGGGTGACACGGCGGCCGCGTCGTTACTGGAGTTACCCATGTGACAAATGAGACAAACATTGATAACGATTGAAACATTCCCGTCGCACGCTACGGTCGCGAGATGGACTTCGCCGACTACCGGACCTTCGATGCCGTCGGGCTGGCTGAGCTGGTCGCCACAGGGCAGGTGTCGTCGGCGGATCTGCTGACCGTCGCCCGCGAGCGGGCCGCTGCGGTCAACCCGCGGATCAACGCGATCGTGCGCGATGTGCCCGCATCCGAGCCCGCCGGCGGGCCGCTGCGCGGCGTGCCGTTCCTGATCAAGGATCTCGGCCAGGACTTCGCCGGGTCACCGACCGGCTCCGGCTCGCGCGCACTGGCCACGCTGCCCGCGACCGAACACTCCACGGTGGTCCAGCGCTGGCTCGACGCCGGCCTGGTGATCTTCGGCAAGACCAACACACCCGAGTTCGGCGCGAAGGGGATCACCGAACCGGTCGCGACCGGAGCGGCGCGCAATCCCTGGAACCTGTCCCACAGCCCGGGCGGCTCCTCCGGAGGATCAGCGGCCGCGGTCGCAGCAGGCATCGTGCCGTGCGCCGGCGCCAGCGACGGCGGCGGCTCGATCCGCATCCCCGCCGGCAGCTGCGGCCTGTTCGGGCTCAAGCCCGGTCGCGGGCTCGTCCCGTCGGGACCGGGTGCCGCCGAACCGATGCACGGGGCGGCCGTCAACGGTGTCGTCTCCCGGTCCGTGCGGGACACCGCCGCCATGCTCGACGTGCTGCGCGGCGGCGAACCCGGCGCCCCCTATCTGCCCGCGATACCGGCCGAGATGTTCGCGTCCTCCCTGGGCGCCGACCCCGCGCCGTTGCGGATCGGGTTCCGTGTGCCGTCGGCCATCACGCCGGCACCGCACCGGGAGGCCTACGCCGCCGTCGAGCACACCGTCGCGCTCCTGACCCAGCTCGGGCACCACGTCGAAGAGCTACCCGAGGCGCCGTACGACGACGCCGCCCTGGCCCGCGACTTCCTGCTCACCTGGTTCGTGTCCCTGGCCTACGAGGTCGACGAGACCAAGAAGAGGACGGGGGCGGGCGACGAATCGTTCGAACGGGACACGCTGATCATGGCCGCGCTGGGCCGGGCGACCGGCGCGGTCGACTACGTCGACGCGGTGGCCCGCCGTCACGAACACACCCGTCGCCTCACCGACTTCTTCTCGTCCCACGATCTACTGCTGACGCCGACGCTGGCCAGTCCGCCCCCGAGAATCGGGGAGTTCGACCTCCCTGCCGTGCTGGCGCGCGGCGCCGACGTGCTGCTCAAGACCCGCACCGCGAAGCTGCTGCGGTTCACGAAGATCGTCGACGACATGGTCGACGACAACCTCGGCTGGGTGCCCTACACCCAGCTGGCGAACCTGACCGGCCGCCCGGCGATGTCGGTGCCCCTGCACTGGACGGCCGGGGGATTACCGCTCGGCGTGCAGTTCGTCGCGCCACTGGCCGGCGAATCGCTGCTGCTTTGCCTCGCCGCACAGCTGGAACGCGCAGCACCCTGGTTCGACCGCGTTCCTGCCCTCTAACGTTCCTCGCCGCCCGGTGAGTCCGCCTCGCGGCGCTCCTCTTTGAGCCGGTCCTTGCTGCGGATCAATCGCAGCAGCGTCACCAGGGCGAGCCCACCGACGACATTGCCGACGACGGTGTAGCCGAACCAGGACAGCCAGTCGGCATAGCCGAACGACGTCCCGCCCGCGATCAGGGCGCCGAAGATCAGCAGCGAATCCAAGATGGAATGGAACAGCTGCAGGCCGGCCAGCAGGAACGCGCCGGCGACCGCCGCGGCGATCTTCGCCGGCATTGAGTCGGTGCCGTGCTGCATGCGCGTCATCAGCGTGATGACCATGCCGCCCAGCAGCGCGAGCGCGATCGATTCGGCATTCAGCGGCGCGTCCACATAGTGCTGGGCCGACCCGATGGTCTGCGCGTGCAGCTTCGGGAACGCCGTCATGACCAGCCACATGATCAGCCAGCCGCCGACCAGGTTCGCGGCAAGCGTGCCGGCCCACAGCTGCATCAGCTGAGCGACGCTCGCGCGTTTGGCCACGACGGTGGTGACCGGGACGAGGAAGCCCTCGGTGAACAGCTCGCTGCGACCCAGTAGGAGCGCCAGGAAGCCGACGGAGAAGGCCACGCCCGCCAGCAGCGGATTGCCGGTGGCGGCCAATACCGACAGATACGCCAGCACACCCATGGCCACTTCGGTACCGCCGAAGAACCCGGTCACCAGGATCTCGCGGACGCTGCGGTGAAGACGCTGGGTGCCTTCGTCGACCATGCGGTTGAAGGCCTGCTCCAACGCATCCTCGATCGGGCTGTCCGAATCGCCGAGTTCACGCTGGTCGGTGTCCATCGCGCCGGGGTACCCACTGGCGCCGCGGAGTCACGGTCGCGGTGGCGCGAAGTACAGCTCCTGGCGCACGGTGCAGACCAGCCGGCCGTCGCGGTTGAACATCGACCCGCTGCCCAGCGCCAGCGCCCCGGTGCTGCTGGGCGAGCACTGGTCGTAGAGGAGCCAGTCCGACAGGTCGGCCGGTGCGTGGAACCACACCGAGTGGTCGCGTTGCAGGGACGTGCCGGCTCTGCCCCGGGCCCGGAACACCGGCTCCGTCAGCGTCGCCGCTGAAAGGTAGGCGACCAGCGCCGCGGTCAACGCGGGGTCGCGGTCGGGCACGTGGCCGGCGGGGCGCCACCAGATCCGGGTGCGCGCCGGCGGCGCCGACTCCTCGTCGATGATGCGTCGTTGGAACCAGCGCAGGCTCGCCCACTGCCCGGCGGTCGCCGCCGACGACTCCGCCAGATGCGGCGGGACCGGGGGCAGGGCCTCTGCGGGGACCACATCCGGCAGCGCCGGCTGGTAGCCATCGGCTGCAGACCCGGGAGCCAGTGCGGTGAACGACGACATCGCCTCGAGCAGGATCTGGTCGTCCTGCCGGGCCGTCACCCGGCGCGCCGAGAACGTGCGGCCCTCCTGCAGGTCGACGACGTCGAACCGGACCGGCCGGCGCGCATCGCCGGGCCGCAGGAAGTACACGTGCATGCTGTGGGGAGCGCGGTCAGGCGCGGTGCGGCTCGCGGCGAGCAACGCCTGGGCGGAGATGTGCGCGCCGAGGATGTGGTTGGCCGGCGCCGGCAGCTGCTCCCCACTGAACGAGCGGCCGTCGACGTGCGTCAGCTCGAGGGAGGCGAGCACCTCGGGAAGCGACGAAGCGGGAGCAGCGGACATTCCGCCGATCTTGCCCGACGGTGCCCAGCGCACCGGGACCCCCGCAGGTTTACCGCAGGCCGGGGATGGTAAATCTCAGTCCCATGCCTGGCTTGGGTGATGCGCTGGAATGGGTCAAGCACGAGATCTCCGCGCGAGTGCCCAAGGCCGATCTGGACCAGCGCGACGCCGACTACATCCTCGAGCAGCTACCCGGGTTGTGGTTGCTGGCGTCGCTGTACTTCCGCGCCGACGTGCGCGGCCTGGACCGCATCCCCACGAACGGGCCGGTGCTGATGGTCGGCAACCACAGCGGCGGCAACCTGCCACCGGACACGTTCGTCTTCACCCTCGCGTTCTGCTCCTACTTCGGTGTCGAGCGGCCGTTCTACCAGCTGGCGCACAACCTCGTGGTCTCCATGCCCGGGCTGGGTTCACTGCGCAAGTTCGGCACCGTCGCCGCCAACCACGACAACGCGACGCTCGCCCTGAAATCCGGCGCGGCCCTTCTCGTCTACCCCGGCGGTGACTACGAGGTGTTCCGGCCGTCGTGGGAGCGCCACGAGGTCGACTTCGGTGGCCGCAAGGGCTACGTCAAGCTCGCCCGCGAAGCGGGCGTACCGATCGTGCCGATCGCCAGCGTGGGTGGCCAGGAGGCTGCCCTGTTCCTCGACCGCGGCCAGTGGCTGGCCAAGCTGCTGATGGTCGACAAGATCGCCCGCCTCAAGAGCGTCCCGATCCTGTTCGCGCCGCCGTGGGGGCTGACCGTCAGCGACTTCATACCGCGACTGCCGCTGCCCACCAAGGTCGTGATCGAGGTGCAGGAACCCATTTCCGCAGCCGACATCGCCGACGCCGACGACGACACCGTCAACGACAGGGTGCTGGCCAGCCTGCAGGGTGCCGTGGACCGGCTGGGGAGCGAACGCCGTTTCCCGGTGCTCGGATAGGGGGAGCGGTGCGACTGTCCCGCAGCATCATCGTCGACGCCGAACCGCACCTGGTGTGGAAGCACATCAGCGACCCCGGCTGCTATCCCGAGTTCATGGCCAACCTCGAGCGGTGGGAGATCGTCCCCGACACCCCGGCGGGAGTCGGCGCGCGCTACACCGTGCACTGGAAGGTCGGCTCGGTGCCGATCGGCGGGGTGATCGAGGTGTCCGAGTTCGACGAACCCCGCGACCTCGCGTGGATCGGGATCACCGGGATCACCCTGCGCGGACGTTTCCGAATGCGCGACGCCGGTGACGGCCGCACCAAGATCACGTTCCGGTTGGCCTACGAAGCACCGGGCGGCCTGCTCGGGCTGATCGCCGACCGCGTCGCCGCGAGCCAGGTGACCCGCACGATGGACGAAACGCTGCGGCGCCTGAAGGATCTCGTCGAGCACTGAATGCGATACTGACGCCCCGATCGGGGAGGTTCGCGATGAGCAGCGACGCCGTTTCTGTCATCACAGGTGGCGCGGGTGGGATGGGAGCAGCGACCGCTGCTCTCGTCGGCAGAGACCACACCGTGGTGTTGTTCGACATCCGGGCGCAGCGCCTGGCGACGGCGAAGGCCACCCTCGAGAAGTCGGGCATCGCGGTGACCGCCGTCGCCGGCGACGTCACCGACCCGCGCGCCGTGGCCGACGTGCTCGCGCAGGCCGCCGACCTCGGCTCGCTGCGCTCCGTGATTCACACCGCGGGAGTGAGTCCCAGCATGGGCGAGGCCGAGTTCATCGTCAGGACCAACGCGCTGGGCACCGTCACCGTCGGAGAGGAGTTCTTCCGCGTCGCTCCGGCCGGCGCCGCGTTGGTCAACGTCGCGTCGATGGCGGCCCATCTGCTGCCCGACACGCTCTATCCCACGGCCGCATACCCGAAGGCACTCGAGGACCCGGAGGCGTTCACGGCAGAGGCGCTCTCAGCGTGCGGAATCGGACCCGACGAGGCGCGACCAGGACTGGCCTACGCGATCAGCAAGAGTTTCGTGCGGTGGTACTCGACGGCGCAGGCGGAGAGATTCAACGGCCGCGGCCTCCGCGTGCTCTCGGTGTCGCCCGGCTCCACCGACACCGACATGGGCCGGCTCGAGGAGCAGGCGGGGGCGGGCGCGCTGGTGGTCGACGCGGCGGTGCCCCGGTGGGGAACCGCCGAGGAGATGGGTGAGTTGTTGGCGTTCTGCGCGAGCAGCCGGGTGGGCTATCTGACGGGCACCGACATCCTGTGCGACGGGGGAGTCGTCGCCTCGGTCAGCGAGCGTGCCCGCCGCGCCGGCGGCGGCTGATCGACAGGCTCGGCGACGTCGATGATCCCACCGTGGTCGGTGCCGCTGTTCTTCATCGTCGGCGCTGTCTCGCAGTACATCGGCGCGGCGATCGGTGTCTGGTTGTTCGCGACCACCGAACCGGCGACGGTCGCGTGGTTTCGCGCGCTCGGGGCAGCGGTCGTGCTGCTGGCCTGGCGGCGGCCCTGGAGACCGGGGCGCTGGACCCGGCGCAGCCTCGGTGCGGCCGCCGCGTTCGGCATCGTCACGCTCGCGATGAACGTCGCGTTCTACGAGGCGATCGCCCGCATCCCGCTGGGCACGGCGGTCGCGATCGAGTTCACCGGTCCGGTCGCGGTCGCGGTGCTCGGCTCCCGCCGCACCCTGGACTACGTGGCGGCGGTGCTGGTGGCCGGCGGGGTGTACTTGCTGGCCGGCGTGCAATCCGGTGTCGATGCCGCCGGCGTGGCGTTCGCCCTGCTCGCGGCGGCGCTGTGGGCCGCCTACATCGTGCTGGGTAAGCGGGTCGCCGACGCCGGGGCCGGCTTGGACTCGCTGGCGGTGGGCATGGCGGCCGCAGCGGTGATCAGTGCACCGATCCTCGTCGGGGCCCAGATCGCCGTCGACGCCGCCGTGCTCACCGAGCCGCGGACATGGCTGTGGGGTGCGGGCATCGGTCTGCTCTCCAGCGCGATCCCCTATGCACTCGACCAACCCGTGCTCGCCACGATCGGGCGGGCCCGGTTCGCGCTGCTGCTCGCGTTGCTGCCCGCCACCGCAGCCGTCGTCGGAGCGGTCGCGCTGGCACAGCGGCCGACCGTCGCCGAAGCGGCCGGCATCGTGGCGGTGATGGCCGCCCTGGCGGTCAGTGCGCGGGCCGCCCGCGGCCGCCCCGGTGACGGCGGCACAATCGAGCCATGAGCTGCTGCCAGCACGCCGCCGGATCCGACGACGGCCTCGACACCGCGTTCACTGTCGACGCTTCCCGCATCACGTTCGGCCGCGGGTGTATCCGCGAGGTCGGTGACCGGGCGGCGGCGCTGGGGATGCGCCGCGTCGCGCTGTTCACCGATCCGGCGGTCGCCCGGCTCGAATTGTTCGACACCGCGCAGCGTGCGCTGCGCGACGCGGGACTCGACGTCGTCACCTACACCGAGTCCGCCGTCGAGCCGACCGACGAATCATTCCGTGCGGCAGCGGCTTTCGCGACCGATGCCCGGCCCGACGGGTACGTGTCGGTGGGTGGGGGATCGGTCATCGACACGGCCAAGGCGGCCAATCTCTACGCCACCCATCCGGCCGACTTCGCCGCGTACGTCAACGCACCCATCGGGGAGGGCCGGCCCGTCCCCGGCCCGCTGGCACCGCACATAGCGTGCCCGACGACCTCGGGCACCGGCAGTGAAGTCACCGGCATCGCGATCTTCGACCTGCTCTCGCTGCACGCCAAGACCGGGATCGCCAGTCCGGCCCTGCGGCCGTCGGAGGCGCTCGTCGACCCCGACAGCACCGACACGCTGCCCGGTTCCGTGGTCGCCTGCAGCGGCCTCGACGTGCTCTCGCACGCGCTGGAGTCCTACACCGCCCGCCCGTTCCTGCGGCGGGCAGCACCGGCGCGCCCCAGCGCCCGACCGATGAGCCAGGGCGCCAACCCGTGGAGCGATCTGGGCAGCCGGGAAGCTCTCGCACTGCTCGGCGACTACCTGGTGCGTGCCGTGACCGACGCCTCGGACCGGGAGGCCCGCGAGCAGACGATGTGGGCGGCGACGCTGGCCGGCATCGCGTTCGGCAATGCGGGTGTGCACATTCCCCACGCGATGGCATACGCCGTCGCGGGGCAGGTGCGCGAGTTCCGGCCTGCAGGGTATCCCGACGACAAACCACTTGTGCCGCATGGCATGTCGGTGATCCTGAACGCGCCGGCTGCGTTTCGGATCACCGCGCCCGCCGACCCGGCACGTCACCTCGCGGCCGCCGGACATCTCGGTGCCGACACCGCCGACGCCGCCGAGGCCGATGCGGGAGAGGTGCTCGCCGCGCACCTGATCGGCGTCATGGCCGCGGTCGGGATGCCGGCAGGGCTGGCCGAGGTCGGATACACCGAGACCGATGTCGACGCGCTGGCCGCCGGGGCCTTCCCGCAGCAGCGACTGCTCGGCAATGCTCCGGTCGACGTCGATGAAACGTTGCTGGCCACCATCTTTCGTGGAGCGATGAGCTATGCCTGACCGCACGCCTGCAGCCACCATCGATGACTACGGCTACGTCCTGCCCATCACCACCCGCTGGATGGACAACGACGTGTACGGCCACGTCAACAACGTGACCTACTACAGCTACTTCGACACCGTCGCCAACCACTTCCTGATCACCGAGGGCGGCCTCGACATCCACGCCTCCGAGGTCATCGCGCTGGTGGTCGAGTCGTCGTGCACCTACCGCGCCCCCGCCGCCTACCCCGACCAGCTGCGGGCGGGTCTGCGGGTCGACGCGCTGTCCCGCCGGGCGGTCACGTGGGGGGTGGCGATCTTCGGTGCCGACGACACCGCGGCACTGGCCGAGGGCCGTTTCGTGCACGTGTTCGTCGACCGCGACGACCGCAGGGCGGTGCCGATACCCGAGCAGATCCGGACCGCGCTGGAATCCATCGCGACGTCGCCGTAGCCACAGCGGGGAAGGGCGAGAATCTCGATCCACCGTGGTCGCGGCTCAGTCGAGGGACCCCAGCCAATTCTCGGTCAGGAGTGCGAGCTCATCGGCGTCGACGTTCATCAGCGGCGCGAGTTCGAGGAAGTGCCGCGCGATGGTGATCCCGAAGATGCTCGACACCATCAGCGCGGCCCGCAGTTCGGTGTGGTCGCCGGTCATTGCGCGGGCGAGGTTGTCGGTGCGTTCCTGCAGATAGTCGCGCATCACCGCGGCGGCCTCCGGCGATGTCAGCATCGAACGCATCAGCGCCCTTGTGGGAGCTGGCAATTCGCGCAGCCTGGTCTGCAGGACCTCTGCCAGATGGGTGGGGATGTCGTCACCGGCGAGGTCGACCGCCGGCCGCACGGCCAACGTGAACAACGCCTGCTTCGAACCGTAGTGCTGCAACACCAGGGAGGGGTCGACCCCGGCACGGCGCGCGATGCCGCGGATCGTCGCGCCGTCTTCGCCGTGGGTGCCGAACTCCTCCTGCGCTGCCTCGAGAATTCTCGCCGCCGTCGCAGCGCGACGTTCTGCCCTGGTCATACCCTGTTGCACGTATTTCACTCTACAGGTGGTGAGCGAACCGTGGTACGTTGACTCAACGAGTGATGAGTGAATTTGGAGGAGTTGTCATGGATGACGGACGAGACATCGCCACCCCGAACCGCACCGTTCTCGTCATCGGTGCCTCCCGGGGCCTCGGTGAGGCGATCGTCGAGACGTACGTCGCTCGTGGTGCCCGCGTCGTCGCCACGGTGCGGGACGACAAACCGTCCGCACTCACCGCGTTCGCGACGCTGCGCAGCGATGCTGTCACGGTCGAGCACCTCGACATCACCGATTCGGAGCAGCTCGACGATTTACGGGATCGACTCGCAGACAACACTTTCGACTTGATGTTCGTCGTCGCCGGAGTCTCGCTGGCCCCACAGGACGCCATCGGAGCCGACATCGACACGGCGGACTTCCACCTCATGATGGACACCAACGTGCTCGGCGTCATGCGCACGGTCGAACGGTTGCAGGACGTCGTCGACGAGCGGGGGACGATCGCGATCATGTCGTCCGGGCAGGGCAGCATCGCCAACAACGCCACCGGCGGCTTCGAGGTCTACCGCGCGACGAAATCGGCGCTCAACCAGATGGTCCGCAGCTACGCCGCCCGGCACGCGGAGAGCGAGCGGACGCTGCTGCTCATGGCGCCGGGTTGGGTGAAGACCGCGATGGGCGGTCCCGACGCCAAGCTCGACATCAGCGAGAGCATCCCTGCTCTCGTCGACACCGTCGATGCGCAGCGCGGAGTTCCGGGTCTGCGGTACCTCGACCGGTTCGGAGAGACTGTGCCGTGGTGATGACCACTTGAGCTCCGTCATCGCTGACAGGTCGGGCACCACCAGGTGCGCCGGCGCTCGGGATCGTTCGCGACCTCGGCGACCACCCGGATCGGCGTCCCGCAGCGCAGGCACGGGCGCCCGGCGCGGCCCGCCACCCAGTGTTGCTCGCCCTTACGGCGCACCCCGGTCGTCACCTGCATCGCCCCCGGCACCGTCGCCGAATGCCGCAACGCCCGCGCGCCGAGCTCCAGCAGTGCCTCGGTGTCGACCCGCTCGACCGGTGTCCACGGATCGTGACCGCGCAGGAAGCACAGCTCGTTGGCCCACAGGTTGCCGAACCCGGCGACGCAACGCTGGTCGAGTAGTGCCGCGACCAGTGGGCGGTTTGGGTCCGCGCGCAAGCGTCGCGATGCCTCGGCGGCATCCCAGTCGGCGCGCAGCGGGTCCGGCCCGAGGTGACCGATGCAGGACGCCTCGTCGGCCGTGCGCACGAGCTCGACGACGGGCAGCTTCACCCCGTACGCCGCCGGACCGTCGGTGCGCAGCAGCACCCGCACGTCGGGCATCACCGACCGCGGCAACCACCGGCCCTGCGACGACACGGTCCACGATCCCGACATGCGCAGGTGGGTGTGCAGCGTGACCTCCCCGGACAGCCGGGTCAGCAGGTGCTTGCCGTGCGTCACGTGGGCGACGATCGTGTGGCCGGCCAGATCGTCGGTGGCATACGCCGGGACGCGGAGCTCGCCGCGGATCAGGGTGCGGCCCGCGAGGGCGTCGTCCAGGCGCCGGGCCAACGCGTAGACG
Organism: Mycolicibacterium sp. 018/SC-01/001; assembly: GCF_007096635.1. Lineage (GTDB taxonomy): Bacteria > Actinomycetota > Actinomycetes > Mycobacteriales > Mycobacteriaceae > Mycobacterium. The sequence goes on along the minus strand of NZ_VKAA01000001.1, from coordinate 382,814 downwards.
GTGTCGCCCTCGGGCACGTGGCCTCAGACGCTGCGGGACTCGCTGGCCGCTTCGCGGGCGGGACGGGTCGTGAGGTGGTCGAGCACGCCGGTGATGTCGAGCAGCCGTTCGAGCTGGGCAGGGCGGTGGTCGAGATGCAGCTGCACCCCGGCGGCCGAGGTCCTGCGGTGCACCAGCAGAAGGCCGGACAATCCGGCGGAGTCGCAGAAGGTCAGGCCGGCGAAATCGAGGCGCAGATCGGTGACCGCAACGCGGCGCGCCACGAGGTCGGTGGCGGCCGCCACGAGCGTCGGGGTGCTCTCGTAGTCGAGGTCCCCGGTCACGGCCAGCCGGGCGGAGGTGCCGTCGATGTCGGTGCTCAACGAAAGATTCATGCAGACGCTGCCTGGTCGATCGGGGCCCTGCCGAGAGCACGGTGTGCCGCGGCGAGGAGGCGCTGGGTACGGGGAAATTCGGACAGGTGGGCGGCCAGTGCGTCGAGTGCGGGATGCAGCGACGCCGCGGGCACCCCACGGGCGGTCAGGATCTCGGCGGTCCAGGTGACGAAGTCGGTGAACAGGGCGTCGTCGTCGGTGTAGAGCGCGGTCGCGAGGAAGTCGACGATGTGCGCGACGTCCTCGGTGGTGTGCTGACGCTGCTGCTCGGTGTAGTCGCGCATCGCCGGTATGCGGTTCTCCAGCTCGGCCATCGTCGTCGCGACCAGATCGCCGGCGGTCGTGCTGACCATCGTGTACTCCTGATCGGCCAGGTGTGGCAGATCGTCGATGGGCTGGTGCATCGGGCTCGGCGTGCTGCGCGGTACACCCTCGGCCAGCAGCGTCGCCGCGGTCCGGGCGTCGGACGCCCACGCGTCGGCGCCCAGCAGGTGCGCGAACCTGCCGTCGGCTCCGAATCCGGCGCCGCCGGCCAGCACCGGCACCCCGGCGGCCTGGGACGCGGTGATCGCCGCGTGCGCGGTCGGCAGCCGGGTGGGGATCATGCAGGACAGCGCCACCGCGTCGGGTCCGTACTGGTGCAGATGCGCGATCAGGTGCGGCGTGGGCACCTGGGCGCCCAGGAAGTCGACCTGCCAGCCGCGCAGCCGCAGCACCTCGGACAGCAGCCGGGCTGGGAGCGCGTGCCACTCACCGTCCACGCAGGCCACCGTCACCCGGCCCATCGACGGGTCCGCCGGGCGGCATGTGCAGTGGTGTGCCAACGCGGCGATGACCCGGTCGTTGATCGCGGTGGCGACGTGTTCCTGTACGACGGTGATGCGGTTGGCCGCCCACTCGGCGCCGACGCGGCGCTGCACCGGAGCGATGACGTCGAGCAGCAACTCCTCGCAGGGAACCCCGGCGTCGGCAGCATCGAGCACCGCACCCGCGGCGGCGTACTCGTCACCGTCGAGGAGCGCGGCCCACAGCCTGTCGATGGTGGTGCTCATGCTGAGGCGGTGTACCTCCCGGCAGTGTGCCCGTCGACGGCGCTGAGGTGGGTGCGGCGCGGGGAGGTGATCGCCACGACGGCGATGTCGTCGTGCGCCTGGCCCTTCACCCACTGCGAGGTCAGCATCATGATGCGCTCGACGACCGCCTCGGCGGGCATGCCGGCGCACTCGCGCAACGCGGAACTCAACCGGTGCTCGCCGAACATCTCCCCGCCCTTGGGCCCGCCGTGCGCCTCGGTCACCCCGTCGGTGAACAGCAGGCACGTCTCACCCGGTGCCAGGGTGGTCTCGAACGTCGACGACTTGATCTCGGGCAACGCCCCCACCAGCGTGCCGCGGGTGTCGGCTTCCTCCACCCGGCCATCGGCGCGCACGATCAGCGGCGCCAGGTGTCCGGCGCTGGTCAGGCGTAGGCACACCTGGCCCTCGCGCCGCGACACCGACGCCAGCACCAGCGTCGCGAACTTCGTGTGCTCGGCGGACAACAGCGCGCTGTTCAGCAAGCGCAACACGCCGGCGTGGTCGTCGGCCAGCGGTGCCAGCGCCTGCAGGGTGTTGCGGATCTTGCCGGTGACCAGCGCGGCCTCCAGCCCCTTGTCACAGACGTCGCCGAGGACCACCAGTGTCTCGTCCTCGGGGGTCGCCGCCGGGTGGACGTCGTAGAAATCACCGCTGACCAGGTGATCGTCCTCCGAGGCGCGGTAGCCGCCGGCCAGCTCGACGCCGTGGAAGCGGTGCAGCTGCGGGGGGAGCAGATCGCGCATCAGGGTGCGGGTGATCGCGGCCTGCTCGCCGTACAGGCGTGCGGCCGACAGGGCGGTTCCGGCGCGGGCGGCGAACAGGCGCGCGAACACCTCCTCGCCGTCACTGAAGGCCATCTGCGAGGTCTGACGCAGCAGTACCAGCGCGCCCGCCGGGACGCCGTGGCCGGGCAGCGGGGTGATGACGATCGATCCGACGGGTCCGGTGAAGCCGGCCGGGACGAGCCACTCGGGCACCGTCGCCGGATCGATCCACCGGGACGGCACCGGCGGGAAGCCCCGCAGCGCCTCGGCGAGGCCGGGCACCGTGTCAGGGCCGCCGTCGACCACGCGCTGCTCGATTCTGCCGTCGGGGCCGGCGCAGACCAGCGAGATCTGCCGGCGCGTCGCGGGCGCCACGACGACCGCGGCGTCGGCGAGGTGGCGGGCCGCCATCCGGACCGTCGCCTCCATGCAGCGTTCGACGTTCAGCGACGCCATCAGTTCGGTGGACGCTTCGTCGAGGAATGCGGCCCGGTCGCGTTCGCGGCCGACCGCTTCCTGAGCATGCAGCAGGGCCCGGTCGGTGTCGCCGAACAGCCACCACGCGACGGCGCCGGCCGGCAACTTGGTGGGCCGTGCCTCGATCTCCTGACCCGCGACGTCACCGGCCACCGCGACAGGCAGCTCGAGGTGGGCTTCGGTGAGCCAGCTCGGGGCACAGTCGGGCAGAGCCGCACCCGGGACTGCCCCGGGCAAGATGGCCAGAGCCGCGGCGCTCGACGAGCGCACCATGCCGTCGGCGTCGACGACGACCACGGGGTGGGGGACATCGGTCCAGGCGGGTTCCACCGCGAGACCTGTGACGGGGCCGGGGGCAGCGTTCTCACGCATGTCAACCCCCATTCGATGTTGTCGGCCACTCTACGCCGATTTCGCGGCCCAGTGATTTGCCTTCGCCGCGGTGGTCGGACCACTCTGGAAGAAGTGAGTCACGCCTCCGGAACCGCGACGGTTTCCTCGACGGTAACGCATCACCGTCCACGAACGGCATTCGTGACCGTTCTGTCAGCGCTGGCGATCATGCTCGTCGCGGCCAATCTGCGGCCCGCTGTGGTGGCGGTCGCGCCTCTGGTCGGGCCCATCAAGGCGGCAACCGGGTGGGGCAGCGGGGTGACGGGCCTGCTCACCACCCTGCCGGTGCTGGTCTTCGGCCTCGTCGCGCCGGTCGCGCCGCGCTGCGCGGCCAGATTCGGCATCGAGCGCACGGTGTTCGGGTCGTTGGTGGTGTTGGTGGCCGCCTGCGCTGTGCGGTTGGTGCCCAGCCCGGTGGCCCTGTTCGCCGGTTCCGCGCTGGCCGGCGTCGGAATCGGGATGTGCAACGTGGTGTTGCCGTCGCTGATCAAGCGTGATTTCGTGCGGCATTCGGGCCTGATGACGGGCCTGTACTCGATGACGTTGTCGGGCGGTGCCGCTGCGGCGGCTGCGCTGACGGTGCCGATCGACGGTGCGCTCGGCGGGAACTGGCGCTTGACGCTGGCCAGCTGGGGTGTGTGGGCGGCCGTGGCGCTGGTGATCTGGGTGCCGCAGCTGCGCCGCGTGCACCGCATGCAGACCGGACATCCGGCCGCATCGCTGTGGCGCAATCCGATCGCGTGGGCGATCACGGCGTTCATGGCGGCGCAGTCGTTGATCTTCTACACCTTCACCGCCTGGCTGCCCGAGTTCCTGATGGACCGGGGGATGTCGTCGGGCGGCGCCGGTGCGGCGCTCGCGCTGGCTCAGGTGTCCGGGTTGTCGATGTCGCTCGCGGCGCCGATCATCGCCGGTCGATTCGCCGATCAGCGGGCGCTCACGATGGGGGCGTTGGCGGTGACCGTGGTCGGTTTCGTCGGGCTGCTCGCGACCGAATCGGTGCCCACGCTCTGGTCGATGCTCGTGCTGGCGGGTCCGGGCGCGTCGATCAGCCTGGCCCTGCTGTTCATGGTGTTGCGCAGCACCTCCACCCAGCAGACCAGCCAGGTGTCGGGCATGGCGCAGAGTGTCGGGTACTGCGTGGCGGCGATCGGTCCGGTCGCCATCGGCGCGTTGCACGATGTGACCGGGTCGTGGACCGTCGCGATGACCGTGCTGGCGCTGGTGCTGGTCCCGCAGGCGGTCTCGGCGTGGTGGGCGGCCAGGGACGTGACGATGGACGAGTACCAAAAAAGCCGGTGACCTGTTGGTCACCGGCTTCTGCGGCTGCTGTTCCCGGGCGTCAGCTCTGAGCGGATTCGTACCGTTCGGCGACGGCCACCAGTTCGTCGCGGATCGACGAATCGGGCAGCGAGCGGATCCGCGCGTACAGGCGGCGCCGATCCCTGGCGAGCTTGAGGTTGGCGCGGAACTGCGCGACAGACATGGTGCGTGTACTCCTTGTTCGTGTCCCCGGGGTGCCGGGGTGCTGGGGTGTGGCCTGCGGGAGAGGATCGCCCTCCCGGCAGGCACAACTGGACATGTTCCCGTGTTAATTCCACGTAAATCAACTCGCTGACGTGTGAGTTTGCAGACAGTGAGCGCCGTCACCCACGGCGCGCGGGACGTGCCGCGGCCCCATCGGGTCTATCCGACACCGCCTCCCGCGGGGCTCCCTGACGGTGATCGGGACGGGGCCGTGGCGCGGGGCCGCAGCGCGACCAGCAGAGCGCCGACCACGAACAGCGCGATCGCCGTCAGCGGCAACCGCCCTCCCGGTGCGAAGCCCTGAGCGGAGAGCAACGCGAGTGCCAGCCCGCACGCCGCGGTGCCGGCATACAGCAGTGCCTCGGCGATCCGGCCCGGCACCGCCGTGGCAACCGTCGGCATCGGGGCGGCGACGTAGCGGCGCTGCCAGTGGAGCAGCGCCAGCAGGGCTGCCGCGACCACGGCGAGCACCACCTCCCACTCGAGGCGGGCGAGCCACCACGCGCCGGAGCCCAGCGGCGGCTGCGGCAAGAGTCCCGTGGGATACCCGACGAGCGTCACGATGATCACCGGCAGCATGTGCCACAGGTACAGGGCCATCACGTTGTCGTTGGCGACGCCGATGATGCGCGGCCAGATCCCCCGCGACAGCACCCGGTTCAGCGCAGGTACCAGGGCGAACAGCACGCCGATCTGTACCAGGGCGAGCGCCAGCAGTGCCGCCGACGGGGGTGCACTGTTCTCCACCCGATCGCCCGGAACGCCGATCATCGCCGTCGGATACGGACCCCAGGTCACGAGCAGCGGCAAGGCGACTGCTGCCCCTGCCGCGATGACCAGCAGTGTCCGCCGGCTCAGCAGACCGCCGTGGAAGGCGATGCCGAGCTGGTAGACCGCGGCCCAGCAGAAGAAGTAGTTCGCCATGCGGATCTGCGGATGGTCGGTGCCGATACCGACGGCGTCGACCAGCACCAGACAGACACCGAGGACCAGCGGCACCAGCAGGCCCCAGCGCCGGTGCGCCGCGACGGCCAGCGGGGTCAACGCGACCACCATCAGGTACACGGCCAGGAACCACAGGTGCATGGCGACGGCCCAACCGCCCAGCTCCAGCACCGACCCGTTGATGCCGAGCGCGAGCAGGACGACCATCACGACGATCATGAACCCCGCGTAGACCGCGGTGGGGCCCAGCGTGCCGGCCACCCGTCGCCGAATCCACTCCTGGCGCACCGCGCTGCCCGAGTCGTTGCAATGCCTGTCCCAGGAGGTCGCGCTCGCATATCCCGCCACGGCGAAGAAGACGGGCACGACCTGGAAGAACCACGTGATCCACTGCGTGAAGGGCATCAGGACCAGGGGGTTGTCCCGGCCGAACGCGCCGTCGCGGTACGTCATCACCGAGAGCAACCAGTGCCCGATGACGACGAGCACGACCGCCGCCGAGCGGTACAGGTCGAGGGCGCCCTGACGGGGCGGTGTCGGGCCCCCGGTGGTGGACTCGGTCATCGGACCCCCTGGGGTGGCGTCAGTGAGAGCCAGGATCTCATGGTCGCGCGACGTCGTGGCCGAGGCGAGGCGTCGCGCCCAGCCGTGCCGGGCGGCACAACACGGCGACGAGGACGCACAGCACGGCAGCGACCAGGAACGCCGTCGCCACGTTCAGTGCATCGGCGGTGCCGCCGAGCACCGCCGCGGCGATCGGCCGGGACCCGAGGAACCCGACGAGCCACAGCGCCATGATCCGGCCGCGCAACTCCGCGGGTGCCAGTTCCTGCACCACGGTGCTGAGCCCGGTCAGCGCCCACCCGAAGCCGAGCCCCGACAGCGCGAAGCCCGCCACGGCCACCGCCCGCACGGGATTCGTCCCGAGACCGACGCCGAGAAGGAGACAACCTGCCGCGAGCCCCCAGAGTCCCACCCAGGAGACGTGGACCGACCCGATTCGTCCACCGAGCACGGCGAGCACCGCCATGCCGACGGCCGCTCCCACCCCGAACACGCCGGCCAGCAGGCCGACGAGGGTGGCCCCGCCGCCGACGGCATCAGCCACGGACGGGGCGAGGGTGATCGACGGGTCCGACGCGATGCCGACCGTCGTCACCCCGACCAGCGCCAGCAGCAGCCGACGGTCACGCAAAACGTGACGCACCGCAACACGGACCCGGTAGTCGGCGCCGGCTCGCCGCGGCGCAGGTGCGGGGAAGCGCACAACGAGCAGCACCACCGCGAACGCCAGGTGCAGCGCCGCGCTCGTGACGAACGCGGCGGCCGGCCCGAGGTGCGCGGCCAGCGTGGCACCGACGGCCGGGCCGACGATGCGGCCGACCGTCATCGGGATGCTGTTGAGCGCCATCGCGGTGGACAGTTCACCGTCGCGGATCAAGGTGGGCACGATCGACTGCATGGCCGGGCCGCCGACGACGAACCCGAGTCCGACGAGCAGCGTTCCGAGCAGCACCGGCACCGCCACGGACAGTCCGGTCAGACCGGGTGCGACGAGCAGCGCCACCCCGGCCGAACCCGACCCCGCCAGGCACAGCAGCCGGCCGTACAGGATCTGCCGGGCCGGGTCACCGGTATCGGCCCATTTGCCGCTGGTGGGCGCCAGCACCAACTGGGGCCCGAACTGGACGACACCGACGAGTCCCACCATCAGCGCCGAGCCGGTAGCGTCGAACATGACGATCGCCGCAACGATGCCGTGCGTCCAGACCGCCACGACCGAGAGCATCTTGCCCCAGAACAGTGCGCCGAAGACCCCGTCGAACATCAACCGCAGAGCACCGCGTGCCGCGGGGGCGTTCGGTGACGTATCAGGGCGGACGGGTCTCACCCTCTGTGCATAGCACACCTATGCACCCCGCGGGCGGCGAGCTATCCGCTGAGCGAAATGGCAAGCGCTGCTTGATGTTCGGCGTAACGACACCGGGCCGTCGCTCGATACACCGGACGGGCGGATCGAGTCCCGCCCTGCAGCCCGACGACATTCTTCGAAGGACGAGACGTTTGACTCGCGCGACATTCCGCCGCCGCACCGCACTCGCAGCGCCCGTCCTCGCGGCCGCCGCGCTGACGCTCACGCCGGTACCCCGGGTGTCGGCCGACGACGGACGGTGGTCACCCGAGCGTGCCGGGCGGTGGTATCAGCAGCAGGACTGGTTGGTGGGTGCCAACTACATCGCCAGTAATGCGGTCAACCAGTTGGAGATGTTCCAGCCCGGCACCTTCGGTCCGCTGCGCATCGACGCCGAACTGCGACTGGCGGCGCTGACCGGAATGAACACGGTGCGGGTGTTCCTGCACGACCAGCTGTGGATCCAGGACCCGACGGGTTTCCTGCGACGCATCGGGATCGTCGTCGACATCGCCGCACGGCACGGGATACGGCCACTGTTCGTCCTGTTCGATTCCTGCTGGGACCCGCTGCCCGCCCTCGGCCGGCAGGCCGCGCCCCGCCCCGGCGTGCACAACTCGCGCTGGGTGCAGAGCCCGGGGGCGGAGAATCTCGACGACCGGCGCTATCGGCGCGTGTTGCACGACTACGTCGTCAGCGTGCTGACCCGGTTCCGCGGTGACCAGCGCATCCTCGGCTGGGACCTGTGGAACGAACCCGACAACCCGGCCAAGCAGTACCGGGACACCGAACGCGCCGACAAACTCGCACTCGTGGCCGATCTGCTGCCGCAGGTCTTCCGCTGGGCGCGGTCGGTCGGCACGATCCATCCGCTGACCAGCGGGGTGTGGGACGGCCCGTGGGCTGATCCCCGCACACGCAGCGAGATCGCCGGAATCCAGCTCGAGCAGTCCGACGTGATCTCGTTCCACAGCTACGACAACCCGGCCGGTTTCGACGCCCGCGTCAGCGAGCTCGCGTTCACCGGACGCCCGCTGTTGTGCACCGAGTACATGGCCCGCTCACTCGACTCCCGCGTCGAGAACATCCTGCCGATCACCAAGCGCCGCAACGTCGGTGCTTACGCATGGGGCCTGGTGGCCGGCAAGACGCAGACCTACTTCCCGTGGGATTCATGGGACCGGCCCTACGCCGACGCGCCCCAACCGTGGTTCCACGACCTGCTCGATCCCGACGGGCAACCGTACCGGCCGCAGGAAGTCGCCGCGATCCGGGATCTGACGGGACGGCCCCGGCCGTCCTGAGACCTCAGCGCCCCGTCCAACGCGGGCGGCGCTTCTCGCGCCACGCCGAAATGCCCTCCGCCACATCGGCTGTCGCGCCGGCCACCTTCCGCATCACCTCGCCGAACCGCACCGACTCGATCCATCCCATGTCGGCGGTGCGCCACGCCACCTCCTTGGTGGCCCGTTGCGCCAGCGGCGCCGCCGCGGTCAGGGTGCGCGCCCAGTCCCGCGCAGCGCTGACGAGCTCGTCGGGCTCGACCAGCTTCCACACCAGCCCGACGTCCTTGGCGCGCTCGGCCGTCATCGGTTTGCCCGTCAACAACAGCTCCATCGCATCGGCCCACCGCAGGCGTTGCGGCAACCGGATCGCACCGACGATCGTCGGCACGCCGATGGTCACCTCGGGGAACGCGAAGGTCGCTTCCGTGCTCGCAATCACGAAGTCGCAGAACAGAACACCGGTGAGTCCGTAACCCACGCAGGGTCCCTGTACCGCTGCGATGGTCGGCTTGAACAGCTCCATGCCGCTCTCGAACGAGTTGATCGTGGGCTTCTCCCAGAAGGTGCCCCCGAAGCGGCCGACGGCGCCGTCGCCGTCTTTGAGATCGGCGCCGGCGCAGAACACCCGTCCGGTGGCGGTGAGAATGCCGACCCAGGCGTCTTCGTCGTCGCGGAACCGGTTCCACGCGGCGTTGAGGTCTTCTCGCAGCGCACCGTTGATGGCGTTACCCGCCTCGGGCCGGTTCAGGGTGATCGTGGCGACATGATCGTCCAGTTCGTAGGTGACCAGGCTCATCACGCCACCCTAGAGGTCAGGTGTGCGCGGGTGTTTCGGCGAAGCGGTCGGTGATGGCCTGACAGAACGCGGGGAGATCGTCGGGGGAACGGCTGGTGATCACGTTGCCGTCGATGCAGACCTCCTGGTCGACGACCGTCGCGCCGGCGTTGCGCAGATCGGTACGCAGGCTGGGATAGGAGGTGAGGGTGCGGCCGGCGGCGACCCCGGCTTCGAGCAGCACCCACGGTGCGTGGCAGATGGCGGCCACGGGCTTGCCCGAGCGGACGAACTCACCGACGAACGTCACAGCGGAGTCCTCGAGGCGCAGCTTGTCGCCGTTGACCGTGCCGCCGGGGATGACGAGGGCGTCGTAGTCGTCGACACGGGCATCGCTGACCAGCCGGTCGACGGTGAACGTGCCGGCCGGGTCGAGATCGTGGTTGCGCGCATCGATCTCACCGTCGGAGATCGACAGGAGCTCGACGCGCCCGCCCGCCTCGGTGACGGCGTCGCGCGGCCGCTCGAGCTCGACTCGCTCCACCCCGTCGGTGGCCAGGAAGGCGACTCTGCGGCCCTGGAGTTCATTCGGCATGACGGCGTCCTTTCGTTGGCTGCGGTCGCGGTTACCCGCTGGCCGACGATCGAATCCCGTGCCGGCTCCGCACTACTCGGGGACGTCAGTGTGTGGGGTGGGGCTCTGCTCGGATTCCCACTTGGACTCCAGTGATCGGGTGACGCGGGTTCCGGCAGCGAACTCCTGCTGGAAGGTCTCACCGTCGCTGTCGTCTTCCAGCGTGACGAGATACCCGCCGTCGGTGGCGGCGATGTGCACCACCTTGTAGGGCCGCGCGCCGTCTCCGCCGTCGGCCGTGATGATGTCACCGGGGGCGACGTCGTCGATGGGATCGTCGGAGGTGGGATTGGCGTCGGACATGCCTCGACCGTATCTGACGGTATCCGGGGACGCCGTTTGACCAGCAAACGCGGGGGTACTGCTGCTCTGGCGCGGCTGACCGCGCGTCAGCTCCAGAGAGGACTTCTCGATGACACGTCGACAGTGGGCCCGGATCGTCGCAACGCTGATCGCGGCGTTCGCGGCCGCAACGGCCGGCGGTGTGACCGCACCGACGGCGGCCGCGCAGGGCTGCCCGGACGTCGAGGTGGTGTTCGCGCGCGGCACCGGTGAGCCGCCCGGTGTCGGCGGCGTCGGACAGGCCTTCGTCGATGCGGTGCGCGCGCAGGCCGCGCCGAAGACGGTCGGCGTGTACGCCGTGAACTACGCCGCGTCGAACAACTTCGATGCCCGCGAGGAGATCGCCCAGACGGTGATCGACGGGATCCGCGACGAGGCCGATCACGTGCAGTCGATGGCAGCGAATTGCCCGGGTACCCGCATGGTGCTCGGTGGTTACTCACAGGGCGCCCTGGTGTCCGGATTCGCGACCTCCGATGTCGTGCCCGCAATGGTGCCCGCGGCGATCGCCCCCCGACCCATGCCGCCCGCGATCGCCGATCACGTTGCCGCGGTTGTGCTCTTCGGAACTCCGTCGGCGCCGTTCCTGCAACGTTATGGCGCACCGGCGGTCACGATCGGACCCCGCTATGCCGACAAGACCCTCCAACTGTGTGCGCAGGGCGACACGATCTGCTCGGGGGCGCCCGACGGCGGTCCGACCGTGGCGCACGCGCTCTACCCGATCAACGGAATGGTGAACGAGGGAGCGGCCTACGCCGTCGGCCGGCTCTGAGCCGCTCACGCCCCGGCGGGCACCGGATACCGGTCGTTGACGTCGGCGTTGGTGTCCTTGCGGGCGCAATGCGCGCAGCAGAACATGCCCTCATCGGTTTCGATGCCGTGCCCGAGGATTCGGCATCCGCAATGCCCGCATTCGGGGGCGAGCTGCATGGCGGCGCATTCGACGCTGTCGAACGTCGCCGACCTGCCGTCCGGCCAGGTCACCGTGAATGCCTTGTCGTAGTCGTTCCCGCATGTCGCGCAGATGGTCATCGCCAATCCCTTCTTTTGGGTGAATACGCCGTCGCAGAAGGGCTTTCCCAGCGTGTGACCCGGCAAACCGGGTGGTTTGGCCGCCACGAGGCGGGGCATCTGTGGGAAGCGATGCCACCCGGCGTCGGCATCGTCACCGAGGAGCGCATGTGACCACTGCATACACCGATTTCGGCACCGCCCCGACCAGTGTCTATCCGCCGCAGGAGGATTCGCACCTGCTGATCGAGGTAATGGTCGCGGCCGGACTCGCCCGCGGCGCGCGGGTGGCTGACCTCTGTACCGGCAGCGGGGTCGTCGCAGTCTCCGCCGCCCAGGCCGGTGCGGCACAGGTGACGGCGTTCGACATCTGCCCGACTGCGGTTGCGCACACCCGCCGTGCCGCAGTCACTGCCGGTGTCGACGTGACCGTTCACCGCGGATCATGGGCGCGGGCGGCCGAATTCGGACCGTATGACGTGGTGCTGGCCAATCCGCCCTACGTGCCGCAGGCGCCGGTGGACGACACCGCGGACATCCCCGCTGTCGCCGGGCCTCCACAGGCGTGGAATGCCGGGGCCGACGGTCGACTCGTGCTGGACCCGATGTGCGTCGCGGCTCCGATGCTGCTCGCCGAGGGCGGCACGATGTTGATCGTGCACTCGGAGTGCTCGAACGCCGACCGCACCCTGGGCGCTTTGCGCGGCCAAGGCCTCCGGGCCGATATCGTTGCGCAGCAGTTGATTCCGTTCGGGCCGGTGATGACGGCGCGGGCGGACTGGCTGACGAGCGCGGGCCTGCTGCCGCCGGGGCGCGACGTGGAGCGCATCGTCGTGATCCGCGCGGACGCGCCGTGACCGGGCCCGTCCGCACCGTGCGCGTCGTGCCCGGTGGCCCCGTCATGGTGGAAGGACCTGTGCGCGTGGAACTCCCGGACGGTTCGGTGGTCGAATCCGACAGGTTCATGGTGGCGATCTGCGCCTGCCGACGGTCGAAGACCTACCCGCTGTGCGACACCAGCCACCGCCGCCGGGAACGCCCGGCGGCGGCCGAGAACGCGGGCTGAGTCAGTCCAGCGGCCGCCGCAGCGAGCTGCGCCCGGCTTCCCAACTCGTCATGAGGTGATCGGCCAGTCGTCCCTCGACGAGATCGAAGGCCCGGATGCCGAACACGACATCGGCGTCCAGATCCGGTTCGCGGGCGACCAGATCGCCCACCACATCGGTGCGCACCACCTGTTCGTGCACAGCATCCGCTTCGACGTGCTCACGGTAGAACGCCGCGCACTCGTCGGGCGCTCCCATCCGTTCCAGCGCCGCCACCATGCGCTTCGATCCGGGCGGAGAGGTCACCTCCGTGGCCGCGAAATGCCCGACAGCAGCGCCGCGGAGCCGGCGGTGCAGCCCGAACATCGACATCAGGTTCACCACGGCGAGTGACTCCCCGGGAACGTCGGACAGGTATCCGAGATACGTGGTGTCCAGGCCGGCCGCAGCCATCAGATCGGCGAACAACTGCTGATGGAGCCGGGCGCCTTTGCCCGCGCCGAACTCGTCGAATTCCACGGCGACGAACGAGGCCTTGGCCTGACCCGTCAGGCGGGGGATGGCCCAGGCATGCGGGTCACCCTCTTTCAGGTGGTAGAGCGACCTGTGTGCGAAGTACTCCCGCATCTGCTCCCACGTGCCGCGCTCGCGCAGGTGATACGACGGTCCGGTCCCGCCGACGGGCTCCACACACAGCGCGTCGAGTTCCTCGAGCGCGCTGGCCTGCGGGTCGATCTCACCGACTCCGCGCCGCACGTCGTCCAGGAACAGGTCCTCCAGGCGCCCCCGCAGGTGGAGCAGACCCGGGTTCCATTCCCATGCCGCGTCGACCCCGGCGAAGCCCCGGTAGTGCAGCTCGTAGCAGAGATACAGCGCGAGCTGCAGATCGACTCCCGCGGGCTCGGCGTCGGCGAGCGACGTCTCCACCTTCGTCAGGTAGCGCAGCGGCGCCCGTTCGGCCAACAGCTCCACCACCGACAGCGAGATCGGGCCTCGTGGCTCGGGCAGGACGGGTTGGACCATCGTCGGCATCACGGCTGCGACATACCCGCGCGAGGACGCGCGAAACAGGTGGCGCTGTACCCACAGAGGGGGCTTGATCACACCTGAGTGCAACCTTTTTCACAATCAGCGGCTCAGGCCATTGCTCGCCGGATCGGTGGGTAGCCAACTACCAGGCGCACACCAGTGCCAGTGACCGAAGCACGACAGCACACAGTCAAGCACCGAAGGGGTGACGACGACATGGCCACCACGGCTACCACCGAATCGACCACCGCGACCCTGATCGCACAGCTGCGCACGATCCTCGACCTGACCCACACCGAGATCCAGGTCGCCGAGACGCGCATCGTGCAGGCACGTACCGACGCCGTGCGGCGCGAGCTGACGCAGAACGCAGAGAACGGACGTATCCGCGCGGAGGCGATCGAGAAAGCGATCCGCGATCTGGGTGGTTTCCCTGATGTGATCGGCCCCTTCCTGGGCCGCGCTGCCGCCGCTGTCAAGGCCCTCACCGAGCAGGCCGAGCCGTTCGACGAGGCTCTGCTGGGCGACCTCGCCCTCGAGGATCAGCTCCTCGACCGCTCGCGGTATGTCAAGGCGCTGGCTGTCGCCGCCAAGCACAAGGACGTCGAGGAGCTCGCCGACCGGCTGATCACAGCGCACTCGGCCACCGTCCAATGGCTCACCACCGTGCTGGCGGAGGATGCGCTCGGCGGACCGGCCGCGCTTCGCCGCACTCCGCTGCAGGCGGCCGCCGGTCTGACCGTCAAGCTGCTGAACCTCCCCGTCTCGTGGTCGGTCGAGCGCGTCGAGCGGGCTGTCGAGGCTGTGCGTTCGGTGCGCCCGGCGGTGGGCGGTCTGGTCGACCGCGGCGCTCGCAGCGGGGAGATCGCTGCCAAGGCGTTGGCGGGCGCCCGCAACTCGGCCCTCGAGGCCGCCGAGCGGATCACCCGTGAGCAAGGCGCCGACGAGGTCGCCGACGTCATCCACGCCGCACGCGGCGCTGCGGGCGTCCTGGACAGTGCCGAGCTGCCCATCGCCGACTACGACGAGTTGAACCAGGCCGACGCCGTGGCCGCGGTCAAGGATCTGTCCGACGCGTCGGACATCCGCGTGATCGTCGCGTACGAGGAGGCACACAAGAACCGCCAGCGCGTCGTCTCCGCGGCACAGACCCGGCTGGCTGCCATCGCTCAGGAGGTGGTCGGCATCAGCTGATCCACCAGCTTCAGACCTGCCGGCGCGGAACCCCCGAGGTTCCGCGCCGGCGGTCTCGGTCGGGCCGCCTTGACGGCGGCTGCCCGGCTCATTAGAGAATTCTCTGTGACATTCCGACGGGTCGAGGGGAATCTGACGAGATGACACCGACAGCGCATCGGCCGGCTGTTGTGGTGACAGCGCTGGCCGCGACGACGCCGCTGGCCGCCGACGTGGAGGGGACGTGGGCGGCTCTGCTCAACGGCAACAGCGGGATCGTTCCGATCGCCGACCGCATGATGGCGGAATTCCCGCTACCGGTGAGCATCGGCGGACTCATCCAGGAGGAGTTCGATTCGCAGCTCAGCCGCGTGGAGGTCCGTCGCCTGTCCTACATGCAGAAGATGGCGCTGCTGCTGAGCCGCCGGCTGTGGGAGGCGGCGGGGACGCCCGAGGTCGACACCCGGCGGCTGCTGGTTTCGGTGAGCCACGCCTACGGATCGACGCTGGATCTGTGGACGGGATACGAGGAGTTCAAATCGCGCGGCCTGCGCGCGATCTCTCCCCTCGCCGTCCAGATGCACATGCCCAACGCGCCTGCCGCCGCGGTGGGATTGGACCGCAAGGCGAAAGCGGGTGTGATCGCACCGACCAGTGGCGACGCCTCCGGTGCGGCGGCCATCGCCGAGGCGTGGCGGCTCATCGTTCTCGGCGAGGCGGACGTGGCGATCTGCGGCGGTGTGGAATCGCGGATCGAGCCGTTGCCGATCGCGGCGTTCGACAACATGGGGTTGCTGTCGCACCGCAACGACGACCCGGTCGGCGCCTGCCGGCCGTTCGACAAGGACCGCGACGGGATGGTGTTCGGCGAAGGTGGTGCGCTGCTGCTGCTCGAGACCGAGGAGCACGCCAAGGCGCGTGGCGCCACCATCCTGGGCCGACTGCTCGGGGTCGGCACGACCTCGGACACCCACGATCTGATCAAACCTGATCCCGACGGTCAGCTGGCCGCCGCCGCGCTGACCCGCGCGCTCGAGCTCGCCGGGGTGGAACCGGGTGAGGTGGACGCGGTGATCGCTCACGCCGCCGGTACGCGTCTCGGAGATCTCGCGGAGGCCCGTGCTCTGCGCACGGTGCTCGGGTCGCATCGGCCGGCCGTGACGGCCCCCAAGGCGGCGCTGGGACATGCCATGGGCGCCTCGGGCGCCATTGCGGCCGCACTGGCGGTGCAGACATTGCGGGACGGGGTGATGGCGCCGACTCTGAATCTGCGGACACCCGACCCGGAGATCGAGTTGGACGTGGTCGCGGGTGAACGCCGCACCGGCGAGTACCGCCACGCGGCCTCCACCACGCTGGGTTTCGGCGGCCACAACGTTGCGCTGGTGTTCGGGGCCGCCTGAGCGCACCTCGTCCGGCGATAGTGTCGAGCGGTGACTCTGGCCTACGACGACGCGCTACGCGACCGCATCAGGGACAACCTGGCAGGGCATGTCCGGCGCACCGTCAGCGATCCGGACAAGCGCCGCGCCGCCGTCGCGATCGTGCTGGTGGATTCCGTGATCGGGGAGGACCGCGTGGATCCGGCGCCGGTGGATGACTGGATCGCCGGACGGCCGATGCCCGAGGATCTGGACGGTCGCATGGTCGACGTCTCGGGTGGGGCGGCATTCCTGTTGTGCCGCAGAGCGTCTCGATTGTCGACTCACGCCGCACAATGGGCGCTGCCCGGTGGCCGGTTGGATCCCGGGGAGACGTCCGTCGAGGCGGCGTTGCGGGAACTGGACGAGGAGGTGGGCGTCAGCCTGCCTGCATCGGCTGTGCTGGGTCAGCTCGACGACTACCCGACGCGCTCGGGTTACGTCATCACCCCGGTGGTGATCTGGGGCGGTGGGCGGCTCGACCTGCGGCCCGCCCCCGACGAGGTGGTGGCGGTCTACCGCGTGGGTCTGCACCAACTCCTGCGGGACGACTCGCCCCGTTTCATCGCGATCCCGGAGAGCCCGCGTCCGGTCGTCCAGATACCGCTGGGCAACGACCTGATCCACGCTCCGACAGGAGCGGTGCTCCTGCAGCTGAGGTGGTTGGGTCTGGAGGGGCGCAGCGACCCGGTCGACGAGCTGGAACAGCCGGTGTTCGCCTGGAAGTGAACGCCCACCGGCGTTTCTGACTTTGGTCGGTCGGGTAGTCGGGACGCAATGGCCACGACGCACTTGCCCGGCAAGCACCGCCTCCCATCCGCATCGGCCCACACGGGTCCGCGGTTCGGGCTGGTGTCCTTGGTCGTCGCCGCGGGCATGGCGGGGTGGTTGTTCGCCGTCGCCGGACACGACGGGTCGCAGGCGATGACTGTGTCGCCGCTGCCCGCCGCGCAGCAGACGGCAGACGCCCCACAGGACATTCGGCGCGCGGGGGTCGTGACGGCGGTTTCCGCGAGCTCACTGACCACCGTCGATGCCAACGGCCAGACCACCACGTTCGCGATAACCCCGGAGACCACACAGCTCCACCCGGGGTCCGCCGGATTCGAGCCCACCCAGAACGTCATCGTGGTCGGCGTGGTGCGCGACGGCGTTCCGGTGGCGACCGTCATCGCCGAGCGCGGCGCCACGGACTTGGCCGGTCAGCCGATGGATTACCACCTGCCGCAGTAACGGGACACCAGGAATCCTTGCAAACATCACAAGGTTGTTGTTAATTTTGTGATGTTCGGTGAGATGTTGTGCGTGGGAGGTGCGTCGTGACCGGTCATCCGCTCCGCACCACCGGCAATTCCTCTCGGCGCGCCGAGATCGCCCGGTTCGTCCGCGCCAAGGGCACGGCCCGCATCGACGAACTCGCCCATCGGTTCGGCGTCAGCACCATGACGATTCATCGCGACCTCGATCACCTCCATCAGCTGGGCATGCTGCGCAAGGTGCGCTCCGGCGCGGAGGCGCCTCCCACCGAAGCGTTCGAGCGCAACATCGATCTGCGCCGTGCGCTCAACCTCGCCGAGAAGCAAGCCGTGGCCAGGGCCGGCGTCGCCTGGGCCGCTGACCGCATCGACATGACCGCAGTCGCCCTGGACGACAGCACCACGGGATTGCACGTGCTCCCGCTGCTCGCAGCGCACCTGCCGCTGGCCGTCGTCACGAACTTCCTGCCCGCGATCAACGAACTCTCGACGGATCCGCGGGTGCGGCTGAACGCGATCGGCGGTGACTTCGTGCCGGAGTTCTCCTCGTTCCTCGGCCCGCAGGCCACCCGCGCGCTGCGCGATGTGCACTACGACGTCCTGTTCATGTCGGTGCCGGCGCTCTCGCGCGGGATGTGCTTCCATCCCTCCGGCGCCGCAGCCGAACTCAAGCGGGCGTTCATGGACAGCGCCGAACTGCGCGTGCTGTTGATCGACCACACCAAATTCGCGCGCCGCGCCATCCACCGGATCTGCGACCTGACGGACTTCGACGTCGTCGTCGTCGACTCGGGGATCGACGCCGCCGAGCACCGCCGTCTCGAGGACTGCGGAGTGGACGTCGTGGTCGCCGACATCGCCTCGGACGCCGACGTTCTCGCGGAGGTCCGGTCGTGACGGCCCCGACGTCGCCGCTCGTCGTCGCGGTCGATTGCTCGACCACCGCCGCCAAGGCGATCGTCGTCGATGCGGCCGGCCGGGTCCTGGGTGCCGGCAGCCGGCCGCTGGAGACGTCCAGCCCGGTCCCGCACTGGTTCGAGCAGGACGGCACGCAGTGGTGGACGGCGACTGACGCCGCGATCACGGCTGCGCTGCAGGAGATTCCGGATCGCAGCGCCGTCGTCGCGATCTGCGCGACCCATCAGCGGGAGAGCTTCGTCTGTCTCGACGGGAACGGCGAGCCGATGCGGCCGGCGATCCTGTGGATGGATGGACGCGCCGAGGCCGAGGTCCGCGCCTACGGCAGCGAACGCGTCGAACTGCTGTCGGGCAAGCCCGCCGACATCACGCCCGGGCTCTACAAACTGCTGTGGCTGCGCGACCACGAACCCGACACGATGGCCCGCTGCCGGCGTATCGCCGACGTCCACACCTACCTCGTCCACACCATGACCGGACGCTGGGTGTCGAGCACCGCATCGGTCGACCCGCTGGCCGTGATCGACCAGCGCACAGGTGATTACAGCGACGAGCTGCTCGCCCTCGCCGGGCTGCGCCGCGATCAGCTACCCGAACTCGTCACGACCGGAACCACGATCGGCCCGCTGCGCCCGGACATCGCCGACGCGTGGGGGGTCGGGCACGACGTCGCTGTCGTCGCGGGCACCGGTGACGGCCAGGCCGGCGGTATCGGGCTGGGTGTGACCGACCCCGGAGCGGCGTACCTGGTCCTGGGCACCGCGGTCGTGATCGGCAGCGAGACCAAATCCTACGTTCCGGCCCGGGCGTACCGGTCGATGATCTCGGCCATGCCCGGCCAATCCACCGTCGAGACGTTCAGCTCGTCGGGCACCTACCTGACGACGTGGTTCCGCCGCGAGTTCGGCGACCCGTCTCTGGCGGGGGCCCCCGACCCGGCACTGGAACGTGCGGCCGCGGCCCTGCCGATCGGTAGCGAGCGGCTCCTGACATTGCCGTACTGGAACGGTGCGCAGACGCCGCACTGGGACGGGCAGGCCTCCGGAGTGACGTTGGGCTGGCAGGGATGTCACACGCGCGCGCACTTCTACCGATCGCTGCTCGAAGGCATCGCGCTCGAACTGCGGCTGCAGCTCGACGGGCTCGAGTCCGCGCGCGGAGAGCGCGTCGAGGTCATCCGCGCAACGGGCGGGGGAGCCCGCAGCGCGCTGTGGACGCAGATTCTCGCCGACGTGTTCGACCGGCCGCTGCAGGTGTGCGCCTCCGCCGAGGTGAGTGCGCTCGGCGCTGCGGCCATTGCGCTGACCGCCGCGGGTGTCCACGACACCCTGCCTGCCGCAGCGGCATCGGTGAGCATCACCGACGCCGTCGTCACGCCGCGCCCGGACGCGGCCGCCGCCTACCGGCATCTGCGTGAGCTCTACGAGCGGGTCTTCGTACACACCCGCGACCTGCTGCACGCCCTGCACCGATCACCCCTGGCGAAGGAGGACACCCCGTGAGAGCCGCCATGTTCTACGGTCCCGGCGAGCTACGGCTCGAGGACGTCGGCTCCACCGAGCCAGGGCCGGGGGAGATCCTGGTCGAGGTGCGCGCCGCGGCGACGTGCGGCACCGACCTCAAGTCGTACCGGCGTGGGCATCCCAAGCTCTTTCCGACCCTGCCGTCGCGGTTCGGGCACGAATTCGCCGGCGTGGTCACCGCGGTCGGGGACGGCGTCGAGCGCTTCGCCGTCGGCGACCGTGTCACCGCTGCGAACACGGTGCCGTGCGGTTACTGCTGGGCGTGTATCCGCCATCGCGAAAGTCTCTGCGAGAACCTCGAATTCCTCAACGGCGCATTCGCAGAGGAGGTGGTGATCCCCGCGGCGATCGTGGCCCGCAACACCTACACGCTGCCGGATGACCTCGACTTCGCCGACGCCGCGCCGCTCGAGCCGCTGGCCACTGTCGTCCACGGAATGGCCGAGACGGGCATCGAACTGGGCGACACCGTCGTGGTGCACGGTGCCGGGCCGATCGGTCTGATGTTCGTTCGGCTGGCCACCCTGCGGGGCGCCAACGTGATCGCCGTGGACCAGTCGCCGTGGCGGCTGCAGCAGGCGCTGCGGGCCGGAGCCGTGGACACCATCGACCTGTCCGAGGTCTCTGACTTCGAGGACCGCGTCGCGCTGATCAAGCGGCACACCCCGCACGGCCGCGGCGCCGACGTCGGTATCGAGGCCGTCGGCCTGCCTCAGGTGTGGGAGCAGACCGTGCGGACGCTGCGGCCCGGCGCGACGGCGGTGCTGTTCGGCGGAACACCCGCAGGCGCAGCATTTTCCGTCGACTCCAGCGCGATGCACTACGAGGAGTACACCCTCAAGGGCGTCTTCCACCACACCCCGAACTACGTGCGCACCGCTGTCGAACTGTTGTCCAGCCGCAAGGTCGACGGCTCGATGCTGGTGACCGAGCGCCGGCCGCTGTCGGAACTGGTGCCGAGCCTGGAGGACATGGCTGCCGGCCGCGGATCGAAATACATCCTCGAGCCATGAGACTGGAAGCACAGCGGCAGCAGGTCGTCGACGCCTGCCAGTATCTGAGTCGGTCCGGGTTGGTGGTCGGGACGGCGGGCAACGTCTCGATACGGGTCGACGATCTCGTCGTCATCTCGCCCAGCGGTGTCGACTACGAGTCGATGTCGGCGCGCGACGTCGGCATCCACGACCTCGACGGCACCGCCGTCGACGCCGCGCTGGCGCCGTCCAGCGAGCTGGCCCTGCATCTGGCGGTGTATCGATCCTCCGAGCACACGGCCGTCGTGCACACCCATGCCCCGGCGTCGACGGCGCTGTCCACCGTCGTCGACGAAGTCCCTGCGTCGCACTACTATTCGGCCCTGTTCGGCGGCCCGGTCCGCGTCGCACCGTATGCGACCTTCGGCACCCGGCAGCTGGCTGACAACGTGACGGCCGCGCTGCGGGATCGCAATGCGGCATTGATGGGCAATCACGGCGCGGTGCTCGCGGGCGCCGCACTGCCGAAGGTGCTGAACCTGGTGCCCTACCTGGAGTACATCTGCGACGTGCAGTTGCGGGCGATGGCCACCGGTGTGCCGGTGCGGGTGCTCGACAACGCCGAGATCGCCGAGGTCGGTCGGCTGCTGTCCGGTTACGGCCAGCAGGCCACCGGATCCCGCTGACGAGACAGGGGCCGGTCGCACTGTGCGACCGGCCCCTGTTCCGTGGTGTGTCAGGGCTGCTTCTGGCCCGGGATGCCCTCGTAGGCGATGTCGCCGGTCTTGAGGTTCTGGGCGGTCAGCTCCGAGAGCCCGTCGAGGAACTTCTGCCGGTCGGTCACCACGTGCTGGATCGCGACGTCGACGTTGTCCTTCGTGATGGCCGGCATCACGTACACCGGCTTCGTGTTGACCTCTTCCTTCTTGGCCAGCGCGTTGGCCACCGCGAGACCTGCGGAGAGCTCCACCGTGCCGTTCTGCAGTGAGGTGCCGATGAACTCGCCGCTCTTGACGGCGTTGAGGCCGTCCTCGATGCCGTCGATGCCGACGATCGGGACATCGTTGCGGCCGGATTCCTTGAGCGCCTGCAGCGCACCGAGACCCATGTCGTCGTTCTCGGAGACGACGGCGTTGATCTGCGGGCCGAAGCCGGAGATCCAGTTCTTCATCTTGTTGACGGCCTCGTCGCGCTTCCAGTTGGCGGTGTCCTTGGCCAGCACCTTGATGTCCGGATACTTGGCCAGCACGTTGTTGATGCCCTTGGTGCGATCCAGTTCGCCGGACTGTCCCAGCGGGCCCTGCAGGATCACGATGTTGCCCTTGCCACCGAGGTGGTCGGCCATCATCTGCATCTCCTGCTCACCGGCTTTGACGTCGTCGGGCTGCACGCTGCCCGCGACGTCGGGGTTGTTCAGCGCCGCGTTGACCGCCACCAGCGGGATGCCCTTGGCTTTGGCGCTGGCGACCTGCGGTCCGAGCGAGTCCGCCTGGATCGGCACCACGATGATCGCGTCGACACCCTGATTGACCATCGAGTCGATCTGGCTGGCCTGGGTGGAGACGTCGAGATTGGCCGAGTTCCAGACCAGTTCGATGTTGTTGGCCTTGGCGTAGGCCTCCATGCCTTCCTTGCCCGCGGTGATGAACGAGCTCATGTCGTACACCGTGACGCCGATGCGCTTGGTGTCCGCGTTGGACGAGGTGTCCCCGGCGCCGCACGCTGTCAGCGCCGTGCCGACGACACCCACCGTGGCCATCGCCGCGATCTTGGTGATCAATCTCATGGATTCTCTCTTCTTTCGATTTCGACAGTGAAATGTGATGCAGAGATGGGTGATTCGGCTCGCCTCAGGTGCGCCTCCTCGAGGACCAGACATCGACCGCGACGGCGGCGACGATCAGCACACCCTTGATGACGTCCTGCCAGTAGGCCGGGACGACCAGGATGTCGAGGCCGTTGTTGAGCGTCATGATCATGAACAGACCCAACGCGGTGCCCCAGATGCTGCCGCGGCCGCCCATCAGGCTGGCGCCGCCGATGACCACGGCGGCGATGGCGTCGAGCTCGTAGCCCTGGCCCAGGTTCGGCGGGCCCGAGATGACGCGGGAGGCGAGCATGACACCCGAGAGACCGGCCAGCAGACCGGAAATCGCGTAGACGCTGAACAGCACGTTCTTGGCGTTGATACCCGCGATCTCGGCGGCGTTGCGGTTGCCGCCGACCGCATACACCCGCATACCGTAGGTGGTGCGCTTCATGATGATCGCGAGCGCGATGATGCCGATGATCATCAGCAGCACCGGGATCTGCAGCCCGAGGATCTTGGTGTTGGCGATCGAGCCGAACTCCGCGGGCAGTCCGTTGATCGGGGCACCGCCGCCGATGACGTACGCCAGACCGGAGCCAGCCGTGAGGGTGCCGAGCGTCGCGATGAACGGGGGAACGTTGATGCGCGACACCAAGAATCCGTTCACGCAGCCGACGGCCAGCCCGACGAGAATCGCCACCAGCACGGTCATCCACACCTGACCCGGATTGGCCTTCGCGGTGGCCGCGGCCGACATCGCCGACACCGCGATCACGCTGCCGACGCTCAAGTCGATCCCGCCGGTCAGGATCACCAGTGTCTGCCCGAGCGCGATCAGCGCGAACGGTGCCGCGGCAACCAGGATCGTGACCAGGTTGTCGGGAGTGGAGAAGCGGGCACTGCGGTAGCTGAAGTACGCGATGACCAGCAGCACCACGATCACCATGGAGTAGCGCAGCAGGACACCCGAGATCCATTGGCGGGAGAACAGTTTGACGGGTTCGCCGGTGATCGGCGAGGCGACCGTCGGTGCCGCTGACGGGCCGGGTGGCTGTGCGCTGCTGTCGACGTCGGTGCTCATGAGGCCTCCTGCTGCGGGGTCGTCGGTGCTCTGCTGTCGAGTGCCGTGGCCAGGCGGAACACCGATTCCTGGACCTCGGGGTGGTCGAGGGCGTCGCGGTCGAGTTCGCCGACGAATGTGCCCTCGCGCATGACGAACGCGCGGTGGGACAGTCCGACGATCTCGGGCATGTCCGACGATGCCATCAGCACCGCCATCCCGTTCGCCGCGAATTCGGTGACGATGCGATAGATCTCGCTGCGCGCGCCGACGTCGACTCCTCGAGTCGGCTCGTCGAGCAGCAGCACGTTGACGTCGCCGGTCAACCAGCGGGCCAGCACCACCTTCTGCTGGTTGCCACCCGACAGCGTGCCCACCTCCTGGCTCAGCCCCCGCGTCTTGAGCCGCACCGACGACATCACCTCGGACACCGCCTTGTTGCGGGCCCGGGCCCGCAGCCAGCCGGCCAGGGAGAACGACGAGAGGCGGGGCAGGGTGCCGTTGTCGAGCACGCTCATCGACAGCACCACCCCGGACAGCTTGCGGTCCTCGGGCACCATCGCCATGCCCGCGGTGATCGCCGCCGCGGGCTGATTGCGCTTGACGGCCTTGCCGCGCACCGTGATCTGGCCCGCGCTGCTGGACCGGGCGCCGAAGACGGCCTCCAGCAGTTCGGTGCGGCCTGCGCCGACGAGACCGGCCAAACCCACGATCTCGCCGGCGTGCACTGTGAACGACACCGGCCCGGAGGCGCCGTCGACCTGGAGGTCGCGCACCTCGAGCACGGGATCGGTGCCCGGTGTCGGGCGGTCGGGGAACAGGGCGTCGAGCTCGCGGCCGATCATCGCGGTCACGATGTCGTCGTCGCTGACGTCGTCGATCGGCTTGTCCAGGATCAGCCCGCCGTCGCGCAGCACCACGACCCGGTCGGCGATCGCCCGGATCTCGGCCATCTTGTGCGTCGTGTAGACCATCGCCACACCGTGCTCACGCAGGCGCCGCACCACCTTGTAGAGACCCTCGACCTCGCGCTCGGAGATCGCCGAGGTGGGTTCGTCGAGCATCACGACCCGGGCTCCGGTGCTGGCCGCCTTGACGATCTCGACGATCTGCCGCAACCCCACCGGCAAGCTGCCCATCCGTGCAGACGGGTCGATGGCCACACCGAACACGGCCAGCGCGTCGCGTGCCTGATCGATCATCGCGCGCCGGTTCAGGAACGGGCCGACGGTGAGTTCGCGCCCCACGAAAAGGTTTTCGTAGACCGACATGTTCTCGATCGAGGCGAGTTCCTGGGGCACGATCGCCACACCGTGGCGCACCGCGTCCTTGGTGTTGCCCGGTGCCAGCGTGGTGTCGCCGACGGTCACGGTGCCGTGATCGGCGCTGTACTGCCCGCTGATGATCTTCATCAGCGTCGACTTGCCGGCGCCGTTCTCGCCCGCCAGTGCGGTGACCGTGCCCGGTTGCAGATCCAGAGTGATGCCCTCGAGCACCGGAACGCCGCCGAAGCTCTTGCGAATGTCGTTGCAGCGCAGTAGCGGTGAGGTCATCGCGGCTCCACGATCGACTTGAGGCTGGCGGGTTCGGAGTCGCTGTCGAGGGCGTCCCCGACGTGCTCGAGGTCGTAGCGGCCGGTCACCATCGCGTCGAGATCGACGGCGCCGCTGGACACGAGGTGGATGGCCGCGGGCCAGGTGTCGGTGTAGCGGAAGACGCCGGTGAGACTGATCTCGTTGTTGGCGATGTGGGCCACGGGCAGCGGGTACTCGTCGGCGCCCATGCCCACCAGCACGACATGCCCGGCTGGACCGACGGCCTTGATGCCGCTCATGACCGCGGCGGGCACGCCGGTCGCGTCGACGAACGCGTTGACCGGGTCGATCGCGGAGACGTCGACCGCGGTGGGATCGAGCACCTCGGTCGCGCCGAACTGCAGGGCCTTCTCCCGGCGGGAGCCGACGAGGTCGGTGACGACGATGCGGGCGGCCCCGAATGCGCGGGCGGTCTGCGCGCAGATGACACCGATCGGTCCGGCGCCGGCGATCAGGATCGACGTGGCGGGTGCGACGTGCGCCTTGCGCATGGTGGCGATCGCCACTGACAGCGGTTCGAGTAGCGCGGCGGCGTCGTCGGACATCGTGTCCGGCACCGGGTGGGCCATATCGTCATCGGCCAGCACGTAGCGGCAGAATGCCCCGTCGATCGGTGGGGTGGCATAGAACTCGATCTGCGGGCACAGGTTGTAGCGGCCCGCCCGGCATTGCTCACACCGGCGGCACGGATGCTGCGGTTCGACGGCGACGCGCTGCCCGACCCGCTGCGGGTCGACGCCGGCGCCGACAGCGGCGATACGTCCGGACAGTTCGTGGCCCAGGATCATCGGTTGCTCGACGACGAAATCGCCGATGCGCCCGTGCCGGTAGTAGTGCACGTCGGAGCCGCACACGCCGACGGCCGCGACCTCGACGAGAACCTGGTGCTCACCCGGAGCGGGCACCGGCCTGTCCTCGATCTGCAGGGCGCCGACGCCGGTCATCACACTGGCCCGCATCGTGGCCGGGGTCGGTGCGGCAGTAGCCGTCATCGCGCACTCCTCGTGCTCATCTGTTACAGATTCCGCTCATCTGATCCTTGTGATGTGGATCATTCTCTGGGCTATGCTCACATGTCAAGCAGCTGTGCTCATATGAGCAGACATGTTCAGCAGCGCGGTGGTGGGAGGTGAGATGGGACCGGACGAACTCTTCCAGCGCGCCGTCATCGCCCGCCGCTACTACCTGGAGGGACGCACACGCGTCGAGATCGCCGAGGAGTTCGGCCTGTCCCGCTTCAAAGTGGCTCGCATGCTCGAAGAGGCCCTGGAATCCGGCATGGTCGAGATCACCATCCACGATCCGGGTGCGATCGACGTCGAGCTGTCGAGTGCGTTGCAGAAGCGGTACTCCCTGCAGCACGCGTATGCCGTTGTCGCGCAGTCGAAGAACATCGCCGACCGGGTCGAGGCGGTCGCCAAGGCGATGGCCGATCTGCTGCACTCCGTGTTGCGCAAGGGCGACGTCATCGGCATCGACTGCGGGCGCACGATGACCCGCATCGCGCCGTATCTGCACGATCTGCCGCGCTGCGACGTCGTACAGCTGACCGGCCTGGCCGGCGGGCTCACCTCCAACGGCGCCGACCTGACCCGGCGCATCACCGAGGTGACCGGCGGCAAGTCGTGGCCGCTGTACGCGCCGTACGTGGTGGCCGACGCCCGCACGGCCAGGAGTCTGGCGAGCACCCCGCAGATCAAGGACGCGTTCGCCAACCACGGCCGGGTCACCTGCGCGCTCGTGTCGGTCGGCGGCTGGACCGCCGAGGCCTCACAGGTGTACACGTCGGTGCCCGAGGAGGAGGCCGCCGAGCTCTACGAGGCAGGAGTTCGGGCCGAGACGTGCGGCCTGTTGCTCGATGCCAACGGCCGACGCATCGCAGGGCTCGACGAACGCCGCATGGGAATCACCGAGAAAGGTCTGCGCGCCATCCCCACCGTGATCGCGATCTGTGCCGGAGCCGAGAAGATCGTCGCCACCCGCGCCGTCCTGCGCTCCGGACTGATCTCCGCACTGGTGACCGACACCGAGATCGCCGCCGCGGTCCTGGATTAGGCACCGTCCCTGCAGCGAAAGGACTCCACCATGACCGAACCGGTAGTCGATCTGGACTTCCCGTTGACCGGCAAGACCGCGATGGTGACGGGGGGCGCGTCGGGTATCGGCGCGGCCATCGCCACCGCCTTCGCGACCAAGGGCGCGCGCGTCGCCGTCGTCGATCTGAACGTAGAGGCGGCGCAGCAGCGTGCAGCCGAATTGGGTTCCGAAAGCGCGGGATTCGCCGCTGACGTGGCCGATCCGGCGTCGGTCGGCGCGGTCGTCGACGACGTCGTCGCGGCGTTCGACCGCATCGACATCCTGGTCAACAGCGCAGGGATCGCGATGCTGGCGCCCGCCGAAGATCTTCCGCTCGACGCGTGGACCAAGACCATCGCGGTCAACCTCACCGGCACCTTCCTGGTCAGCCAAGCGGTCG
Source organism: Mycolicibacterium sp. 018/SC-01/001 (assembly GCF_007096635.1). Classification (GTDB taxonomy): domain Bacteria; phylum Actinomycetota; class Actinomycetes; order Mycobacteriales; family Mycobacteriaceae; genus Mycobacterium. Next base: position 355,014 of record NZ_VKAA01000001.1, on the reverse strand, counting down.
GGCAGCACATGCTCGGTGCCGGCGGGGGCGTCATCGTGAACATGGCGTCGCAGGCCGCGACGGTCGCGCTCGACCAGCACGTCGCCTACTGCGCCTCGAAGTTCGGTGTCGTGGGCGTGTCCAAGGTGCTGGCCGCGGAGTGGGGATCGCGCGGCGTGCGGGTGAACACGATCTCACCGACCGTGGTGCTGACCGATCTCGGGCGCACGGCCTGGGACAACCCGCGCGGCGACGAGCTGAAGAAGCAGATCCCGGTGGGTCGCTTCGCCTATCCCGACGAAATCGCGGCTGCAGCAGTGTTTCTCGCGTCGGATGCCGCGGCGATGATCACCGGTGCCGACCTACTGATCGACGGCGGCTACACGATCCGCTGACCGGTTTTCCTCGAACGCCCGGGCTGTGATGGTCTGGTGCTCGATGCGCCGGACCGGCAGCGCGCCGGGATTGACGCTCTGCAGCCACGCCACCATGCCCTCGCGCACATCGCACCGCAGATCGAACAGCTGAGTGGCATCCGGCGCACTGACCAGCATCCGCACCCGCACGACGCCGTCGACGGCGTCGGTCACCTGCAGCACCCCGACGCGACCGTCCCACTTCTCGTTGGCGCGCAGCAACCGATCCAATTCGGCCCTCATCGCGTCGAACGGCACGGTGAAGTCGACGTCGAGTTCCGCAGTGCCGAGTAACTGGGTCGCGTTGCGGGTCCAGTTCTGGAACGGCGTCGTGGTGAAGTACGTGCACGGCAGCACCAGCCGGCGCTCGTCCCACAGATGCACGACCACATAGGTGAGCGTGATCTCTTCGATGCGGCCCCATTCGTCCTCGAGCACCACCACGTCTCCGACGCGGATCGCGTCGGAGAACGCGATCTGGATGCCGGCGAACACCGAGCCCAGCGAGGTCTGGGCCGCCAGGCCGGCGACCACGGTCAGCACGCCGGCCGAGGCGAACACCGTCTTGCCGATGTCGCTGAACGACGGGAACGTCATCAACGCCGCCGCCACACCCAGCACCACGACCACCGCGACGACGAGCCGGCGCAGCGTGGTGACCTGCGTCCGGATCTTGCGCCGGTGTCGATCGGCATCGGTCAGTCCGGTGTCACCGCCGGCGAAGCGGCCGATGACCTGCCGTTCGGCCACCATCATGAGGCTGGCGATCAGCCAGGTCACGGTACCGATCAGCACGAGCACCAACGCGTGGTCGAGCACGCCGCGCCAGCCCGCCTCGCCGTCGGACACCCGCCGCATCCCGGCCGACGCCGCGATCACCACCAGCGTCGCGCGTAACGGTCTGCGGGTCAGATCGGCGATGTCGCGCAGCACACGGCTGCGCCGGCCCAGCCGTTGCAACAACCAGTACAGGGCGAGGCCCACCGCGTAGGCCAGGCCGACGGCGCCTGCGATCCACGCCGTGGCGGTCGCCAGGTGGGTCGCGGGTGCGAAAGTCGCATCGTCCACAGGGAACACCGCTCCTTCAGGATCGGGGTCCGCGCCAGGAGGGGGACGTCGTCGTCCGCATGTGGCGCACCCGAGGCGTTCCCGGCTGCCGTGCGGTGCGAAACCACATCGGGCAGATCCGCAGCGCGATTGGGACTCACCTCACACGCTTGGCGACCTGTCGCTTGATCTTGTCGGGCAAGGCATCCGCGGCCGCGAGCTCGGGCAGCAGATCGGGCTCGGACATCAACGCGCGGAACACGACACCGACGCTGACCGCGTGGTCGGGCCGCGACACGATCTCGATCGCATCGCCGGCGCGCACTGTGCCCGGCGTGATGACCCGGAAGTAGGCGCCCGGCAGCGCGGCGGCGGTGAACGTCTTCATCCAGCCGCGGATACCCAGCCATGTGGTGAACGTCCGGCACGGTGTGCGGGGGCTGGTGACCTCGAGGACCAGCCCGTCCGATCCGACCGCCCACCGCTCGCCCACCAGCGCGCCCGTCACGTCGACACCGGTCGTCGTGAGGTTCTCCCCGAACATCCCGTTGGTCAGTTCGCGGTCGAGTTCTGCCGCCCAGCGGTCGAGGTCCTCGCGGGCGTAGGCGTACACCGCCTGGTCGTCGCCGCCGTGGTGACGCCGGTCGCAGATGGAGTCACCGACGACGCCGCTGCCGAAGCCGCTCGCCCGCGACCCGGGAGCCCGCACCTCGAGCGGTTCTGCAGCCGGTCGTTTGTCGATGCCGGAGCGCAGCACGCCGAGATCGACCGGCGCGGGCGCCGTGTTCACCGTCAACACCGAAGCCATGCCCGACGCTAACCCGCCGGAGCCGTCACAGTCCTGCTGGGTTGTCGGGGACGTCCACGGCGTAGGACGCCAGTACCTCCAGCGGCACCACGTCGAGGGTGCGTTCGTGCGTCGAGGCCAGCACCACCGGGCAGGCCTGCCCGTCGCGGTGTGCGCGCAGCCAGTTGCGCGCGGTCACACACCAGCGGTCCCCCGGCACCAGGCCGGGGAAGCGGTAGGCGGGCATCGGTGTGATCAGGTCGTTACCGATCGAGCGCTGATGAGCGAGGAACTCCGCCGTCACGACCGCGCAGATGGTGTGCAGGCCGATGTCCTGATCGCCGGTGCTGCAACAGCCGTCGCGGTAGAACCCGGTGACAGGGTCGGAGCCGCAGGGGTCCAGCGGTTCGCCGAGCACGTTGAGTTCTTCCCCACGTTGTGCCATCGGCCCACCCTAGGCATCAGATGCTGAGCCGGCGATGACGCTGCAGGCGGCGGATGTCCGCTGCCGAGGCGGTCCCGTCGGTGGGTGCCAACGCCGCCGCCACCGCCGCGTGCACGCTGTCGGTGTCGAGGTGCATGCCGATCGCGACCAGGGAGTTGGCCGGAGCTCTCGCGGGAGCAGGTGCGACGTGCACGGATGCGCCGACGACGTTCACCACGTAGCGGCGCACCGCGCCGCGGAAACGGACCGCCACCGTGCCCTTCATCCGGTACACGCCGGCCGGGGGTTCCTCGAGCAGATCCAGTACCGCGCCGGGGTCGACGCACCCGTCGCTGAGCACGGTGACCGCGTCGGCGTGGGTGTGGTCGTGCGGCCGGTTGTCGGCCTTGAGCAGTTCCTGGAACGTCAGCTGCCCCACCTGCTCCTCGGCCGCGACGTCGAACAGCAGCGCGGGATCGATCCGCCCGGCCGTGGCGCCCACGATCTGCGCGTGCGGGTTGGTCTCGCGCACTCGTTCGGTGATGCGGCGCAGCGCGGCGTCCGGGTCGGCGACCTGATCCAGCTTGTTGACCACCACCAGCGTCGCGGCGGCGTAGCGAGCCGGCGGGCTGGCGTCCCGGTCGACGGTGTCGAAGTGGGTGACCGCATCCAGCACATCGACCACGCCGCCCGACCGGATTCCGTCGACACCGCTGAACCGGATGATGCGTGCGATCGCCACCGGCTCGGCCAGGCCGCTGGCCTCCACGATGATCGCGTCCAGTCGCAGACGCGGATCGGCGAGCTGGGCCAGCGCCACATCGAGACCGCCGTCGTCAGGCAGACAGCAGATGCAGCCGCCCGCGATGGACGCCGGCTCGTCGACCTGGCCGCTGACCAGACCGGCGTCGACGTTCAGCTCACCGAAGTCGTTGATGACCACGCCGATTCGGGCATCCGGGGTGCGCAGCACGTGGTTGAGCAACGTCGTCTTCCCCGCGCCGAGGTAACCGGTCAGAGCGATGACGGGGATCGGTTGCACAGGTCGGCAGGCTACCGCCAGCACCGAAGTGAGACGGCCACCAGGTTTCGCCGGTAGCATCGGACCGCGCCGTGAGCGCGGTTCCGGGGGGGTTCCGGGCGGTTCCGGGAAGTTAGGTAGGGACGGGTGCTCGGCGACATGGACATCGGTGCGGCTTCGGAGCTCGCGCTTCCCGATGCCGCTGACGACCTCCAGGTGCTCCGGGCACTGCTGCGCATCGCCGAGGCCGTGGCGCGCGCCGACGCATTCGACGAGGTCCTCGAGGTGATCGCCGAACAGGCGCTCGCTGCCCTACGCGCCTCGTCGCTGTCCATCAGCCGCTTGGAGGCCGACCTCGCCGCGTTGCGCACGATGATCAACGTCGGCGATCTCGGTCCCGACGAGGAGCGGTGGCCGGCCGACGAGTACTACCCGATCGGGCCTGACCCCCACATCCAGGATCTGCTGCTGCACGGCCGTCCGTACCTGAACGCGCTCGACGACCCTGACTGCGCGCCGCACTGCATCGCGTGGCTGGAGAAGATCGGCAAGGAGAGCGAGATCGCCGTGCCGATCATGAGCGGCGATTCGATGTGGGGCGAGATCTGGGCGTCCGGGGACAACGGCAGGCGCTTCGACCTGGGGGATGCGCAGCTGCTCGCGGCGATCGCGGCCCACATCTCGGTTGCGATCAACCGGTCGGAGACATTGAGCACCGTGTGGGGATATGCCCTGCAGGACCCACTCACCGGCATCGCCAACCGTCGCGCCGTCGATCAGCGTTTCGCTGAATTGGATTGGGAGACAACGACTCCGGTCGTCATGCTGTGCGACCTCGATGGCTTCAAACGCATCAACGACCGTGACGGTCACCCGGCGGGCGACCAGTTGCTGCGCGACGTGGCCTCGGTGTTGGGCGGTCTGGCCGACACCGTCGAGGGCGCCATAGCCGCCCGCCTCGGTGGAGACGAATTCTGCATCGTGCTGCCCGACGCGTCGCTCGCCTCGGCGCAGGTGTTCGCCACCGACGCCACCCGTGCGCTGCACGAGGTCGTCGACCGCGAGGTGAGCCTGTGCTGGGGCGCCGCGACCACAGGCCCTGACGTGCGCAGCGCCGCCGAGTTGCTGGCGGCCGCGGACGCCGCTCTGCTGCACGCCAAGCGGCAGGGGCCGGCGCGCTACAGCAGCGCGGCGTCGACGTCGACGGCGGCGCTCGAGCTCGACGGGTGGGACCGCCGCACCGGGCAGCGCCGGGCCGTCGACCAGTTGGCGGCCGACCTGGTGCGCACCCTCGACGATCAGCCCGAGATCACGCTCGCGCAAGCGCTGGAGGCCTTGGCGATCGCGCTGTCACAGGCCATCGACGCGGCAGCCTGGGCGATCTCGGAGACGATCGCGGGCGGGAGCGCGGTGAACATGATCAGCAATGTCGCCAGCGTGCGTAAGCGGGAAGCGGGTTTGACGGTCCTCGTCGACTTCGGGCCGCCGACCTATGCCCTCGATGACTACCCGGCGTCAGCGCGGGCGATCGCCGACGGGACGACCTTCCTGGCCGCCATCGACATGGAGTCGTCCGATCCTGACGAGGTCGCCCTGCTCAGCCAGCTGGGCTACCAGGCGATGCTCGGCATCGGTGTGCCCGCCGGCGAAACCAGCTATCTGCTGGAGATCTACTCCCACGACGGGTACGCCCATCTGGCCGACATCGCCCCGCTGGCACGTGTTCTCGCCGCCTACTGTGTGAGCACGGTTCAGCGGAAACCCGCGGCGCCCCCGTCGGCCATCAACGTCTGACCGGTGACGAACGCCGCGTCGTCGCCGAGCAGGAAGCACACCACGGCGCCGACATCGGTGGTGACATCGCCGAGCCGGCCCAGCGGAACCGCACGTACCGTGCGCTCGTAGGTCGTCGGGTCCATCTCACGCCACGCTCGGATGCTCTCGGTCTCGGCGTACGGGCACACCACGTTGACGCGGATCCGGTGCCGGCCCCATTCCAGCGCGGCGACCTTCGACATGCCGCGGATGGCTTCCTTGGCGGCGCCGTACGCCCCGAATCGGGGCAGACCCTGGGTTCCCGATCCCGATCCGAGGTTGACGATGCTGCCGCCGCCGTTGTCGACGAAAACCGGGTAGACGGCCTGCATCAGCGCGAAGGTGGCTCGCGGGCCCACGTCGAACACCAGATCGTAGTCTTCTGCGGTGATTTCGTGAAAAGGCTTGGGCTCGTTGGTCGCGATGGCGTTGTTGACCAGACCGTGCACCGTGCCGAAGCTCTCGACGGCCGCCGCCACGATGCGGCGCGCGGCGTCGGGGTCGCGCAGGTCGACCGTCAGCGCCGAGACGGATCCGCCGGACAGCTCGGCGGCCGTTGCGCGCAGCAACGTCTCCTCACGGTCGGCGAGCAACACCGAAGCGCCGCGCGCGACGAGCGCGGTGGCGATGCCCTTGCCGACTCCGCGTGCCGCGCCGGTGACGACGACGGTGCGCCCGGTCAGGTCCGTCATGCCGGCTGCCCTTTCACGATCGCGCCGTCTTTGACGATCACGTCGAGGTTCTTCGCCGGATCACCCAGTACGGCGAGATCGGTCAGCGGGTCGCCGTTCACCACCAGCACGTCGGCCCATGCCCCGACGGTGATCTCGCCGAGCCGGGCCGAGCGATAGGGATCGCGCTCGCCGGCCAGCCGCAGCAGTGCGGCGTTGCCGGAGGTGACGAGTTTGCAGGCGTCGACGGTGCTCATGTACTCGCCGAGCCGCACCAGCATCGCGCTCTGCAGACTCGCCCGCTCGGGCTCGAACAGCAGATCGGTGCCCCAGGCCAGGCGGACACCGTGTGTGGCGGCAAGGGTGAAGAGCCGCCCGGTTCCTTCACAGATGACGCGGTTCTTCTCCGCGCTTGCCGGGTTGGCGAATGTGTGATCGTGTTCGGCGAACGGCTGGGTGGACAGCCACACCTCACGCTCGGCGAGCATCGCGATCGTCGGTTCATCCGCGAGATGCCCGTGCTCGATGGACTTCACGCCCGCGTCGACGGCTCGCCGGATACCGACGACGTTGTAGACGTGGGTCGCGACATAGGTGCCGTAGTCCTCGGCGGCCTGCACCGCGGCGCGCAGTTCGGCGGGCGTGAACTGCACGGTGTAGAGCGGGTCGTACAGCGATGCCGCACCACCGCCGACCATGAGCTTGATCTGGCTGGCGCCTAGCTTCAACTGCTCACGCACCGCGGCCAGTACGCGATCGGGGCCGTCGGCGACACGCATGAATCCGATCTGCTCGGCGCGGGATTCGCTGCCGCCCAACGCTGTCGGACGTTCGTAGACGAAGCTGAAATCGCCGTGGCCGCCGGTCTGCGAGATCGCGGCCTGGCTGGGGTAGATGCGCGGACCCAGCTCGGGCCGGGCATCGGTCACCGTCTTGATCCCGGCGGTGTCACCGGCCATGTCGCGCACGGCGGTGAAGCCACGGAGCAGGGTGTCGGTGGCACCGGCGAGCGTCTTGGCGGCCAGCAGCGTCTGCGAACCCATCGCGATGTCCAGGAGTGAATTGGCCATACCCACGAGGTGGACGTGCGCGTCGATCAGCCCGGGCATCAGTGTGCGTCCGTTGCCGTCGATCACGGTGGTGCCGTCGGTCTCGGCGATCGGGGACGTCTCGACCGCTGAAATTCTGGAGCCCTCGATCAGCACGTGCCCGTCCCTCGCCCGGTCGGACACCCCGTCGAAGATCCGCACGTTCTTGATCAGCAGACGCATCCGATCACCGTAGCCGGTGCGCATCGCGAAAAGCCGGACCCGCGTTGCGGGTCCGGCTTCTCGACGGTCGGTTTGCGTACGGAGTCAGGAAGCGGGGATCGAGGCGCAGCCGACGCCCGGGATGCAGCCCGAGACGCCGCCGGGTCCGGCCGAGCCGCCCACGCCACCAGGATTGGTCGAGCCACTGGCGCCGCCCGGTCCAGCCGAACCGAACGGACCGCCCGGGATCGAGCCGCTCGCGCCCTCGGGTCCGGCCGCGCCGGCCACGCCGCCGGGGTTGGTCGAACCGCTGGCACCACCCGGGCCGGCAGTACCGGCCGGGCCGCCGGGGATGCCGCCCGTCGCACCGCCCGGACCGGCGGTGCCTGCGGTGGCGCACGGCGTGCCGTCCGGGTTGAAGCACGGCGGGGGAGCCGGCTGAGCGAAAGTCAGGGGCGCAGTTGCGATTGCAGTCGCAGCAGCGCCCGCGAAGATCAGGGAACCGAGATTCGTAATCTTGTGTCGCATGGCTAAGTAGTTGCCCGATCGCTGCAGAATCGAAACCACCCGATGGTGGCATCCTGGCCAGATGGGTCTGATTTTTCGTCTGGTCGAGCTGCTGGTGGTGCTCGTGCCACTGGTCGGCGCGGCTTATGCCACCTATCGAGGGATCGCTGCGGCCCGGCGTCAACACGATCCGGAGCTGCCTGTTGCGGCGCCGGCGCGGCCGGCGAGCGCGGCGCAGCGGCGCACGGTGCTGCGGACCATCGAACAGCACGATCGCACCGACACCCGCTGGCTGGAGTACGAACTGGACGCGGCGAAGGTCCTCGACTATCCGCTGATGACCGACCTGCGCGACCCCCTCACCGAACGCTTCCACCGCGCGAAGCTGCGTGCGGATTTCCTGCGGCCCGCCGATGTGTTGGATCTGCTCGAGGATCGAGACGCGCTGCGGTCCTATGTCGATGCGGTCGGCGAGTACGCCACCGCGTTCGACATCGCTGAAGGTGAAGCGCGGCGGCGTAAGCGAGCAGCGTTCACCACCGAGGAGCAGGATCGCCTGACGCGCGCTCAACGGCTGCTGCGCGTCGCCGCCGACACTGCCGCAACCCCGCAGGAGCGTGAGCGCGCCTACCGGTTGGCGCAGCGCGAACTCGACGGCCTGCTCGTTCTGCCCGAGCGTGCCCGCAACGCGCTGGAGCGCGGAATCGGCGGCGAGCTGGGGGATTAAGCGACGGCAGCGTCGGCGACCTCGAGTGCCCGGTCCAGGAGCTCCAGGCCCTCGCGGGCGAGGTCCTCGGAGATGATGCAGGGCGGTACGACGTGGATGCGGTTGTAGTTGGCGAACGGGAGCAGGCCGAGCTTCTTGCACTCGGCGATCACCGAATTCATTGCCGCGCTTGAACTTCCGTAGGGCGCCAGCGGTTCGCGGGTGGTTTGGTCGGCGACGAGCTCGACGGCCCAGAACACGCCCGCGCCGCGCACTTCGCCGACGCTGGGGTGCTTGCGCGCGATCTCCTGCAGGGTCGGCCCGATGACGTCCGTGCCGATGCGCGCCGCGTTCTCGACGATGCCCTCGTCAGCCATTGCGGTGATGGTCGCGACGGCGGCGGCCGTGGCGAGCGGATGCCCGGAGTAGGTGAGCCCGCCCGGGTAGGCCCGGTGGGCGAACGTCTCGGCGATGTGCGGGCTGATCGCCACGCCGCCGAGTGGCACGTAACCGGAGTTGACGCCCTTGGCGAAGGTCAGCAGATCGGGCACGACGTCGAAATGGTCGATGGCGAACCACTTTCCGCTCCGGCCGAAGCCCGACATGACCTCGTCGGCGATGTAGACGATGCCGTATTCGTCGCACAGTGCGCGGACTCCGGCGAGGTAACCGGGGGGCGGCACCATGATGCCCGCGGTGCCGGGGATCGACTCGAGGATGATCGCGGCGATCGTCGACGGGCCCTCCATCCGGATGATGTCGCGCAGGTGCGCGAGTGCCCGCTCGGACTCTTCCTGCTCGGTGGTGGCGTGGAACTGCGAGCGGTACAGGAACGGGCCGAAGAAGTGGATGGTTCCGGCGTTGCCGTGGTCGTTGGGCCAGCGGCGCGGGTCGCCGGTCAGGTTGATCGCGGTCTCGGTGCCGCCGTGGTAGGAGCGGTAGCGGGAGAGCACCTTGTAGCGGCCGGTGTGCAGGCGGGCCATCCGGACCGCGTGCTCGACGGCATCGGCGCCGCCGTTGGTGAAGAAGATCTTGTTCAGCTCACCCGGGGTGCGTTCGGCGACCAGGCGCGCGGCTTCGGAACGGGCGGCGTTGGCGTGCTGTGGGGCGACCGTGCACAGTTTGGCGGCCTGATCGGCGATCGCCGCGACGACCTTGGGGTGCTGATGGCCGATGTTGGTGTTGACCAACATCGAGGAGAAGTCCAGCAACCGGTTGCCGTCGCCGTCCCAGACGTGGCAGCCCTCCGACGCGGTGATCGTCATCGGCGCGATCTCGGCCTGCGCCGACCACGAGTGGAACACGTGGGCGCGGTCGAGCTCGTAGGCGCGGGCGGCTTCGGCGCGGGCCTCGTCGGCGGTCAGGCCGTTGGGCAGGGTCGGTGCGTGCAAGGTCGGGTTGGCCACGGGTAAACCGTAGTCGTTGTACCTGGCCACCTGCTATGGGTGCGTCGGCCTATCCCGATGTGTCGGTGGTCGAATGTATGTTCGAACTATGTCGGTGGGGGTACGGGACGCGGTCGCAGCATTACGGGCTGCCGTCGATGACGTACTCGCCGCTGACCTGTCCCTGGCCACCGCTGCCGAAGTGACCGCGCTGCTCGACGAGCTCGAATCCGCCGGCTGCCGGCTGCCCGCAGCCCGGCACAGAGGCCTGGCGCGGCTGCAGATCGAGGCCACCCCGCAGAAGATGGGCGCCAAGAATTGGAAAGACGTGCTGGCGATCCGGTACCGGATCAGCGGTTCGGAAGCCCATCGCCGCCTGACTGAAGCGGCCCTGTTGGCGCCGCGACAGCCGGTCACCGGGCCGCCGCTGCCGCCGGCATTACCGGCGACCGCGATCGCCCAGGAACACGGCCTGGTCACCGAGGAGCATGTCCGCGAGATCCGCAAGGTCGTCGCCAAGCTGCCCGGCTTCGTCGACACCCAGACGCGGGAGCAGTTCGAGGTCGAGGTGGTGCGCACCGCGGTCGGCGCGGGGCCGAAGGAGACCCGTGATGCTGCGGAGCTGACGCTGTTTCTGCTCGATCAGGACGGCCCCGAACCCGACGATGCTGAACGCACCCGCAAACGGGGCCTGACCAAAGGCCGGCAACAGCGCGATGGGATGACCGCGTGGCGGGCCGATCTGACGCCGGAAGCCGCGGCGGTGTGGGAGGCGATCTTCGCCCGCTACGCCGCCCCGGGCATGTGCAACCCCGACGACGAGCAGCCGTGCACGTCGGGGACGCCGACGCAGGCTCAGATCGATAATGATCACCGCAGCCTGGCTCAACGCCAGCACGACGCCCTGGTGGCGGTGGGGCGGATCGCCCTGATGAGCGGCGACCTCGGCCAGCTGAATGGGTTGCCGGTGACGGTGATCGTGCGCACCACCCTGCAAGACCTCGAGTCTCGCGCCGGGATCGGCACTACCGGCGGCGGCACCCGGCTACCCATCTGCGATGTGATCCGGATGGGGGCGCATGCCTCGCACTATCTGGCGGTCTTCGACCGCGCGACCGGCGCCGCGCTGGATCTGTTCCGCACGCGGCGGGTCGCCTCGGCGGCGCAGCGGATCATGCTGATCGCCCGCGACGGGGGCTGCACCAAACCGGGCTGCCGGGTCGGGGCGTATGGCTGCCAGGTGCATCACGTCACCGCGAATTGGGCCGACGGCGGGTTGACGAACGTCGACGATCTCGGCCTGGCCTGCCCGCCGGACAACCGCGCCGTCGCACCCGGGGGCTGGACCACCACGATGAACCCCCGCCACGACGTCGAATGGACCCCACCCCCGAACCTGGACACCGGCCAAACCCGGGTCAACACCCACCACACCCCCGAACGCCTCCTCCGACCACCCGACGACGACGAACCCGCCGAAGAGTCGGGAGAACCGTCAGAACCCGGCGGACCCGCCCCACCTGACGGCGAAGTCGCCTGAGGCCGACGCCCGGCGCATCATCTCAGCCTTCGGAGGCTGCTTCCAGCTCGGCGAGTGCCTCGCCGCTGTAGACGGCCAGGCGCTGGAGGTGGGGCAGCCGATCGCGACACCCCACGAACCCGATGTTCAGCGTGTCGGCGTAGCTCTGCAGCGTGATGTTCAGCGCCATACCGTGGATCGGGATGGACACCGGGTAGGTGGCTTCCAGCCGGGAGCCGTTGAACCACAAGGGTTCCCGCGGTCCAGGCACGTTCGACACGCACAGGTTGAACGTGTAGGGCCACGGCGCCTGCACGCCGGTCAGCGCGCCCGCGATCTGGGTGCCGGCCGGCGCGAGCAGCGCGGCACTGTAGGCGATGATCGCCGCCGGGGACATGTTCTGCAGTTGCGCCTTGGCCGCCGATGTCGCCGCGGTGATCGTGTGGAGGCGTTCGACGGGATCGGCGATGTCGGTGCCCATCGGGGCGAGGATCGCGCCGACCGCGTTGCCGCCGCCCTCGTCGCCCTTGGGCCTGACGTTCACCGGCAGGAAGGCGATGAGCGACCGGTCGGGCAGCTCGTCGATCTCCGACAGGAACCGGCGCAGCCCGCCACCGAGGATGGCCAGCGCCACGTCGTTGATCGTTGCGCCGTGCTCAGAGCTGAGCTTCTTGAGGCGGTCGAACGCGTACTGCTGCGTCGCGAAGCGCCGGTTACGGCTGATCCGCGCGTTGAGGATGCTGTGCGGTGCCGACGCCGATCCGGCGATCTGGGCGTACTCGCCGTCGCGGCGGATCTGGGTGTTCACCACCGCCGTCGTCAGGTCGACGACCGAGCTCACTCCGCCGCTGACCGTGGCGCCGATCCCGCCGATCGTGCGCAGCGCCGCGGTGAGCGGGTTGACCGATTCGCCGTTCGATCCATCCGCCTGCGGCCCCGGCGTGCGCCCGGGCATCGGCACGTTGAAGAACATCCGGGTGTCGCGCGACTCCGGATCGGTCGACAGGCTCCGGGCCAGCATGCGCATCGCGCTGTACCCGTCGACCAGTGCGTGGTGGATCTTCATGTACAGCGCGAACCGGCCGCCTTCGAGGCCCTCGATCACGTGCAGCTCCCACGGCGGCCGGGTCAGGTCGAGGTGGTTGCTGTGCAGCCGGGACACCAGGATGCCCAGTTCGCGTTCGTCACCCGGGCTCGCCAGCGCCGACCGCCGCACGTGGTAGTCGAAGTCGAAGTCCTTGTCCTCGACCCAGCTGTGCAACGGGCTGAACTGCAACCGCGGGTGGGCGAGCTTCAGATTCCACGGCCGCACGACCTCTTGACGGCGAGCCTCGGCGATCATCTCGCGCAGGTATTCGACCGTCGCATTCGGCGGCGGCGTGAACGGCAGCAGCCCGGCGACGTGCATCTTCGAACTGGGCGTCTCACCGTAGATGAACAGCAGGTCCTGCAGACCGAGCCTCTTGCTAGTCGCGCTCACCCCGCCACGGTACGCGGTGTGATCAGGTCCCACAGAATGTTCGGAACGTGGCCGAGAACTCTTGCTGGCTGGGCTCGGCGTAGCGCTGCCGATCCGAGCGTTCCTCGAACGGCGAGCGGACCGCCTCGAGCAACGCTAGCAGTGGATCGAGGTCCCCGTCGGTCGCGGCCGCGAGCGCCTCTTCGACCAGATGGTTGCGCGGTATGTAGATCGGATTCACCGCATCCATCGCATCCGGGTCGGGTCCCAGCGCGCGCCAGCGGGTGAGCCACGCGTCGAAACCGGCGAGATCGACGAAGTCGCCGCGCACCGGCTCGGCGTCACCGCGCGCCGCGCGCGCCAGCCGCCGGTAGAACGAGGTGTGGTCCACGCCGTTGGCGTGCAACGCGACCAGCACCTCCTGGCTCAGCGCGTCGGCAGCCTCGGGGTCGGCACCGGCCACACCCAGCTTGGCGCGCATGCCCTCGTCCCAGCGGCTCTGGTAGCGATCACGGAACCGGCCCAGCGATTGCTCGGCCTGGCTCACGGCCGCATCGGTGTCGTCGTCGAGGAGCGGGAGGAGCGCTTCGGCGAAGCGCGCGAGATTCCACAGTGCGATCGCGGGCTGGTTGCCGTACGCGTAGCGGCCCCCGTGGTCGATCGAGCTGAACACCGTGTGCGGATCGAACGCCTCCATGAACGCGCACGGGCCGTAGTCGATGGTCTCGCCCGAGATCGTCATGTTGTCGGTGTTCATCACTCCGTGCACGAAGCCGACCAGCATCCACCGCGCCACCAGGTCGGCCTGCACGTCGATGACCGCCTCGAGCAGCGCCCGGTACGGCTGGGCGGCGTCCGCCGCCGCGGGGTGATGACGGGCGATCGCGTAGTCGGCCAGGCGCCGCAGCACCCCCAGGTCCTGGGTCTGGCCTGCGACCAGGGACGCGTACTGGAAGCTGCCGACGCGCAGATGGCTCGCCGCGACCCGGGCCAGCACGGCCCCGGGCAGTTCGGTCTCCCGATACACCGACCGGCCGGTCGCGACGACCGCGAGCGAGCGGGTGGTCGGGATGCCCAGCGCGTGCATCGCCTCGCTGATCACGTACTCGCGCAGCATCGGCCCGACCGCGGCCAGCCCGTCGCCGCCGCGCGCGAACGGGGTGCGGCCCGACCCTTTGAGGTGTAGGTCGCGCAGGTGCCCGTCGGCGTCGACGAGCTCGCCGAGCAGCAACGCGCGTCCGTCACCGAGGCGCGGAACGAAACCACCGAACTGGTGACCGGCGTAGGCCTGTGCCACCGGTGTCGCGCCGGCGGGCACGGCGGTCCCGGCGAGCAGACGGACCCCGTCGGCGCTGCGCAACCACTCCGGATCCAGTCCCAGTTCGGCGGCCAAGGCGTCGTTGAGAACGAGCAGCGTCGGACTCGGCGCGTCCTCGGCCTGCCATCGCACCGCGAGTTCGGGCAGGTCCCGCACGAACGTGTCCTGCAGCGCGATGCTCATCCTCCGAGCCTACGGAGCGGGCTGGATGAGCGCGATGGCGTCGACGTTGTCCTTGACCGGGATACGGCGTGAGCTCTCCTCGACGACCAGCGCACCGGCAGGGTCGTCGTAGCCGTCGGTGTGCGGCAGGATCAGTGCCCGCTGTCCCGGGCTCAGCTCGGTGGTCTGCAGCGCCGAGGTGGGCGGGACGACCTGCGCGATGCGATCCTCGGTCAGCTGCCACACCACTGGCGGCGCGGCCTGGGATTGACCGCAGCGCCACGTCGTCAGGCTCAGCTTCGGCGGCCCCTGCTGCGGCCACCACAGTTTGGTGATGCGGAAGCCCGCCGCGGGGTCGGTGGCGGCCACGTCGAACGTCTGCTGATTGCCCGCCGCGTCGGACTGCACGACGGCTGCGGTGCCACAGGCGTCATTGCTGGCCCGGTAGAGCGCGTACGCCAGGGAGCCGCCGTCAGGGGACAACCGCGCGACGGTGACCGGGCTGTTCGCCTCGACCTGGCCCAGCGAACTCGCAGGGCCGGGACCGCGCACCGCGTAGAGGGTGTCCGGTCCGCCGAACGGGGACGGCGGGCCTTCCACGCGGGCCAGCACGGCGGTGCCGCCGCGCGCCACGATCAGACGGGGGTCACCGGCGCCGGCCGCCGGCGGCAGGTCGACGGTCTGCATCACCTGGGGTGCGGCGTTCGGCGCGGCGAGGTCCAACCGCATCAGTCGGTTGGGCTGTTCCCACCAGACGATCGTGCTGCCGCCGGCGGTGCCCAGCGTCGGCCCCACCGGGATCTGGCGGATGCCACCCCGTCGGTCCTGTACGTCGAGGACCCCGACGTGATTGTCGACGGTGCGGGCGAACACGAAGCGCCCGTCCTCGGTGGTGATCAGGTCGTTGCTGGGCGCGAAGGGCCCGGCCACCGTCGCGATCTTGGTGGTGCCGTCGACGACGCCGATCTCGTCGGCGGCGCGGTAGGCCAGCAGTGGTCCTGCAGGCGGCGTCGGCGTCGTCGTCGGATCGAACGGTGAGGTGACTTTCGGCGCGGAGGCGTCCGTGCTGCTCGAGGACGTCGAGCCGGGCGGGGACTGCAGGCCGCTGCACGCCGCGACGACGATGGACAGCACGGCGAACATCGCGATGGCAAGGATGTGGCGGAACGAATTTCTCATAGGGGATCTGTGTCCATGTAAGCCGAAGGCCGGCGCGGTCGCTGCCACGGGGGTGGTCCGAGCCGCGCCCCACGCCGGTGCTCTCGGTATGGTGATTGCTCGCCGGCGATGGGGGAATCGTGGGCTGACGAGCATCGTCGGCCGGGCAGCCGGACCCGAAGAACCAGATGTGGAGCAAACCTGTGAGCCTGAACACCATCGCGTTGGAGCTGGTGCCGCCGAACGTCGACCGCGGACGCGAGCAGGCGCTGTCCGACGCCGAGAAGGTGCTGCGCTGTTCGGCCGAGGCGGGCATCGGCGGGCGGGTTCGGCACGTGATGATCCCGGGGATGATCGAAGAGGACGACGACCGTCCGATGGAGATGAAGCCCAAGCTCGACGTGCTCGAGTTCTGGTCGATGATCAAGCCCGAACTGCCCGGCGTGCGCGGATTGTGCACGCAGGTCACCGCGTTCATGGACGAGCCGACTCTGCACGGCCGGTTGACCGAGCTGAGCGACAGCGGGTTCGACGGCATCGCCTTCGTCGGGGTGCCCCGGACGTTGAACGACGGCGAAGGCTCGGGCGTGGCGCCAACGGATGCGCTGACGATGTTCGACGACGTCGTCGACAACCGCGGCGTCATCCTCATCCCGACCCGCGAGGGCGAGCAGGGCCGGTTCACGTTCAAGTGCAACCGCGGCGCGACGTACGGCATGACGCAGCTGCTGTACTCCGACGCGATCGTCGACTTCCTCACCGAGTTCGCCGCGACCAGCGAGCACCGCCCGGAGATCCTGCTGTCCTTCGGGTTCGTCCCGGCCGTGGAGACCAAGCTCGGATTGATCAACTGGCTGATCCAGGACCCCGGCAACGCCGCGGTCGCCGCCGAACAGGAGTTCGTCAAGCAGCTGGCCGCCGCGGAGCCCACAGAACGCCGCAAGCTGATGGTCGACCTGTACAAGCGGGTGATCGACGGCGTCGGCGAGCTCGGCTTCCCGCTCAGCGTGCACTTCGAGGCGACCTACGGCATCAACACCCCGGCCTTCGAGACGTTCGCCGAGATGCTGGCCTACTGGGCGCCCGACAAGCCATGACATCGGCGCAGTCGCCGGTCGGCACGCTGGGCGCGACGTCGATCGACTGCCCGAATCCGGGCGAGCTGGCCGACTTCTACGCCGCTCTGCTGGGCATGCGGCGGCTGGTCGAGGCGCCGGACGGCAGCGTCGTGGCGATCACCGACGGGGCCGCGATCCTCGCGCTGATGCGCGTCGACGAGTACGTCGCGCCGACATGGCCGGACACGCGCGTGCCGGCCCAGATGCACCTCGACGTGTCGGTCACCGATCTCGACGCGGCGGTGACCGGCGCCGAGGCGCTCGGCGCCCGGCAGGCCGAGGTCCAGCCGCAGCCGACGCTGTGGCGGGTCATGCTCGATCCGGTCGGGCATCCGTTCTGCCTGACCACCGTCACCGCCGGCTGAAATGCCCGACTCGAGCACCGCCGCCGACGTACGAGCCTTGCGCGCCCGGCTGGACGGGCTCACCCTGCGCGACGCGTCGCGGCTCGGCCGCAAATTGCGCCAACTCCGCACACCCGACCCCGCGCAGCTGGAACGGCTCACCCACCAGTTCGCGACCGCCGAAGCACTGATCGCCACCCGGCAGGCCGCGGTCCCGGCCATCACTTATCCGGAGCTGCCGGTCAGCGAGCGGCGTGACGACATCGCCGCCGCGATCTCCGCCAACCAGGTCGTGATCGTCGCCGGCGAGACGGGGTCGGGCAAGACCACGCAGCTGCCGAAGATCTGCTTGGAGCTCGGTCGCGGCATCCGCGGCACCATCGGCCACACGCAGCCGCGCCGGCTTGCCGCGCGCACGGTGGCCCAGCGCATCGCCGACGAGCTCGGCACGCCTCTGGGTGAGGCGGTCGGCTACACGGTCCGCTTCACCGACCAGGCCAGCGACCGCACGCTGGTGAAGCTGATGACCGACGGCATCCTGCTGGCCGACATCCAGCGCGACCGCCGCCTGCTGCGCTACGACACGCTGATCATCGACGAGGCACACGAGCGCAGTCTGAACATCGACTTCCTGCTGGGATACCTGCGTCAGCTGCTGCCCCGCCGGCCCGACCTGAAGGTCATCGTCACGTCGGCGACCATCGAACCGGAGCGGTTCGCCCGGCACTTCGGGGACGCGCCGATCCTGGAGGTGAGCGGCCGCACCTACCCCGTCGAGATCCGTTATCGCCCTTTGGAAGTGCCGGTGGTCGACGAAGGCGATGACCCCGACGACCCCGACCACGACGTGGTGCGCACCGAGGTGCGCGACCCGACCGAGGCGATCGTCGACGCGGTGGCCGAGCTCGCGAGCGAGCCGCCCGGCGATGTGCTGGTGTTCCTGTCCGGTGAGCGCGAGATCCGTGACACCGCAGAGGCATTGCGCGCCGACCTGGGCGAGCGGGCGGAGATCCTGCCGCTGTACGCGCGCCTGCCGACCGCCGAACAACAGAAGGTGTTCAGTCCGAGCAAGGCCCGTCGGCGCGTGGTGCTGGCCACCAACGTCGCCGAGACGTCGCTGACGGTGCCCGGCATCCGCTACGTCGTCGACCCGGGGACGGCACGGATCTCGCGGTACAGCCGGCGCACCAAGGTGCAGCGGCTGCCGATCGAGCCGATCTCGCAGGCCTCCGCCGCCCAGCGCGCCGGCCGGTCCGGGCGCACCGCGCCGGGTGTGTGCATCCGGCTGTACTCCGAGCAGGACTTCGAATCGCGGCCCCGCTATACCGATCCGGAGATCCTGCGCACCAACCTCGCCGCCGTGATCCTGCAGATGGCCGCGCTCGGGTTCGGCGACATCGAGGGTTTCGGTTTCCTGGACCCGCCCGATGCGCGCAGCATCCGCGACGGCATCGCGCTGCTGACCGAACTGGGCGCCTTCACCGACGGTGAACTCACCCCACTGGGCCGGCGGCTCGCGCAGATTCCGGTGGACCCGCGGCTGGGCCGGATGATCCTGCAGGCCGACGCGGAGGGCTGCGTACGGGAGATGCTGGTCCTCGCCGCCGCGCTGTCCATTCCCGATCCTCGGGAGCGGCCCAGCGACCGGGAGGAGGCGGCCCGGCAGAAGCACGCCCGCTTCGCCGACGAGCACTCCGACTTCGTCTCGTTCCTGAACCTGTGGCGCTACCTGGGCGGGCAGCGAAAAGAGCGGTCCGGCAGTTCGTTTCGTCGGATGTGCCGCGAGGAGTTCCTGCACTACCTGCGGATCCGCGAATGGCAGGATCTGGTCGGGCAGCTGCGCGGCATCTGCCGCGATCTCGGCATCACCGAGTCCGACGAGCCCGCCGATGTGGCGCGGGTACACGCGGCGCTCACCGCGGGTCTGCTGTCGCACATCGGGATGCGTGACGATGCGAAGGGCCGCCGGGAGTCGCGAGAGTTCCTCGGCGCACGCAACGCACGATTCGTCCTGGCGCCCGGATCGGTGCTGACCCGCCGCCCGCCGCGCTGGGTCGTGGTGGCCGATCTGGTGGAGACCAGCAGGCTCTACGGGCGCATCGCCGCGCGCATCGATCCGGAATCGGTGGAGCGAGTCGCAGATCACCTGGTGGTGCGCACGCACAGCGAGCCCCACTGGGATGCCGAGCGCGGCGCGGTGATGGCGTTCGAGAGGGTGACTCTCTACGGGCTGCCGCTGGTGGCGCGGCGACGGGTCGGATACGCGCAGATCGATCCGCCGGTGGCCCGCGAGCTGTTCATCCGCCACGCCCTCGTCGACCAGGACTGGCGTACCAAGCACCACTTCTTCGCTGACAACGCCCGGCTACGAACAGAATTGGCTGATCTCGAGGAGCGGGCTCGCCGCCGCGACCTCCTCGTCGGTGACGACGAGATCTTCGCGTTCTACGACGCCAGGATTCCGGCCGACGTGGTCTCGGCCCGGCATTTCGACGGGTGGTGGCGCAAGCAGCGCCACCGCACGCCGGACCTGTTGACGATGACGCGGGATGACCTGCTGCGCAACGACTCCGGTGACGATCAGCCCGACGCGTGGCAGGCCGACGACGTGGCGCTGCC
Organism: Mycolicibacterium sp. 018/SC-01/001; assembly: GCF_007096635.1. Classification (GTDB taxonomy): domain Bacteria; phylum Actinomycetota; class Actinomycetes; order Mycobacteriales; family Mycobacteriaceae; genus Mycobacterium. The sequence goes on along the minus strand of NZ_VKAA01000001.1, from coordinate 335,309 downwards.
GCTGTCCTACCGGTATGACCCCGGCGCGACCGACGACGGTGTCACCGTGCATGTGCCTGTCGACGTGCTGGCGCGCCTCGGTGGTGACGACTTCGCCTGGCAGGTGCCGGCCTTGCGTGAGGAGCTGCTGACGGCGCTGATCAAGTCGCTGCCGAAGGAGCTGCGCCGCAACTTCGTGCCCGCCCCGGACACCGCTCGCGCGCTGCTGTCGTCGATCACGCCCGACGACGGCCCGCTCCTCGACGCGGTGCAACGCGAATTACGCCGTCGCACCGGCATTCTGGTCCCGATCGACGCGTTCGATCTGGAGAAGGTGCCCGCCCACCTGAGGGTCACGTTCGCGGTGGAGGCCGCTGACGGCACGGTGGTGGCCCGCGGCAAGGATCTCACCGAGTTGCAACGCACACTCGCCGCGCCGGTGCGGGATGCGGTGGCCGCTGCGGTGGGGGATCTGGAGCAGTCGGGGTTGCGGGCGTGGCCAGATGTCGACGAACTGCCCCGCGTCGTGGAGCGGCCGGGCCGCTCGGGGAACTCGGTGCGCGCCTATCCCGCCCTCGTCGACGAGGGCACATCGGTGGCGGTGCGGGTGTTCGCCAGTGCGGCCGAGCAGGCCATCGCGGCGCCGGCAGGAACCCGACGGCTGATGCGGCTGACCGGGCCGTCGGTGGCCAAGCAGGTCGAGAAGGCGCTCGACATGCGGACCCGTCTCACCCTGGGCACCAATCCCGACGGGTCGCTGGCGGCGTTGATCGAGGACTGCGCCGACGCCGCGCTACAGCTGGTCGCGCCCGAACCGATCTGGACCAGAACGGAATTCGAACAGGCGCGCAGCCGCGTGGCCCGCGAGCTGGTGCCCACCACGCTCGACGTGGTGCGCCGCGCGGAGAAAGTCGTGGCGGCGCTGCACGACGTCTCACTCGCGCTGCCGGACCGGCCGTCGGCGGCTCAGGCCGACGCGATCGCCGACATTCGGGCCCAACTCGCGCGGCTGGTTCCGGCCGGCTTCGTGGCCGCCGCGGGTGCACCGCGGCTGGCCGACCTCACCCGCTACCTGATCGCGGTGAACCGGCGGCTGGAGCGGCTTCCGCAGGCGCCGGCGGCCGACCGCGAGCGGATGGCGCGGGTGGCCGCGGTGCAGGACGCCTACGACGACGTCGTCGCGGCGCTGTCCCCGGCGCGCGCGGCCGCCGCCGATGTCCGCGACATCGCCTGGATGATCGAGGAATTGCGGGTCAGCCTGTGGGCGCAACAGCTCGGGACACCCCGCCCGATCAGCGAGCAGCGGATCTACCGCGCGCTGGATGCGATCACGGCGTGACACCTCATCCCAGTGCGGCGATACGCGCGACCGTCAGCGCCGACGTCAACTGCAGCAGGTCGTTGGGTCGGGTGAACGACAGGCCGGTCAGGTCTTCGAGGCGGCGCATCCGCTGAGCGACGGTGTTGTGGTGCAGGTGAAGCCGCGCAGCGGCGACGCGGCGGTCCAGTCCGGTATCGATGACGACTCGCGCGGTGTCCAGTAGCGCTGTCGAGCGGGTGCGGTCGTAGTCCATCGCGCGCCCCAGAACGGATGTTGCGAACTCCCGCAGTCGCGCCGCATCCCCGAGCTCGAGCAGCAGCTGATCGACTGTCAGCTGGGTCAGATCGATCACAGCGGGCGACTCCGCGCCGTCGGCCAGGTCGAGCGCACCACGCACGGTTCGGAATGCGGCGGGCAGTTCGGCCGCGCTGACCGCTCTCGACACGGCGGCAAGTGCCCCGGGCACGTCGATCGTGTCGAGCAGTCGACGTGTCGTCTCGACGGCCGAATCTGCGGGCCAGAGGAGGACGACGTCACCGCGGTGTACAGCGGACAGCGGGCGCGTCGTCGCGCTCCGGAAGTATCGGTCGGCGGCGGCCAGCAGTCCCTCACTGTCGGTGCAGCGCACTCCGATCAGCGTCTGCGGGCCGGCGAGATCCCAGCCCAGCCTGCGCGCCCGCTCCACGGTCGCGGGCACGTCCGCAGCGTCGCCCGTGAGGAGGTCGGCCACCAGCGAGCCGCGCAGCCGCTGTTCGACCTCGGCGGCCGTGCGCGCACGCAGCAGCTCGAGCGCGGTGACAACCGCGGCCTGTTCGACCGCGCGTACGTCGAGTGCCGACAGCTCGCCGGTGGACGCGGCGACGCGGATGTGTGCCACCGGAGCGCCGTCGAGGATCACGTCGGTAACCGTCGTGGGTCCGGTGTCAGTGACCGAGCCGGCGGCCGCGAGGTGCTCGCCGTAGACGTCGTCGATCAACACGGACCGCCCCAGCAGTCCGGCCAGCGCCTCGGCGACACCGGTGACCCCCTCACCACGCAGAGCCGTCGCAGTCAGCAATGTGTGAACCTCTGCGGCACGGCGCAATTCGGCGATCGTCGCCTGTTCGGCGGCGCGCAGCTGGGCGGTCCCGAGAGCGACGGCGACCTGGGTGGCCAGTGTGCTGACCAGACCGATCTCCGCCCGATCGAATCGGTGCGGGCCGGCGCGGTATCCGTTGAGTGCCCCGACCACGCCACCGGAGCGGCGCAGCGGCACCGAGATCAGCGCCCGATAGCCCTGCTCGTGCGCCACCCCGCTCCAGGTGAAGTGCGGCTTGCGGTCGATGTCGTCGACCGTGACCACCTCGCCGGTGCGGAAGGCGATGCTGGTCGGTGCCTCGGATTCGTCGCGAACGTCGAGCAGGATCGGCCGGTCGGCGTTGACCTGGGCGACATAGTCCGGCGAGAGCCCGTGTGAACCGACGATGGTGAGCGCCGTGCGATCGGCGGTCGGCAGGAACACGGCGCAGAAGTCGTACCCGAGCAGCGTGCAGGCCGTCTCGGCCACCCGATCCAGGACGTCCGTCACGGGGGTGTCCCCGCCGACGGCTTCCCCGATGTCAGCCAGGGCGGCCAGCCAGACTTCCAGCTGGTCGGCGCCGCGATATGTACGTGTAGACACATCCGTCAGCCTAAATGTGTCTGTCAAGACATTGCCTCCGTCGACGCCACCCTCCACAGTGAGAGTCGTGACCGCGGTCACAGACCAAGGAGGTAGCCGGTGACACTTTCGATTCGGACCTGGGCGCGCGCGGCGCTCGCCCTGGTCGTCGGCGCGGTCCTGCTGGCCGCCACCGGCTGCGCGGCCGGGTTGGGCGGGCCGGCATCGTCACGCACCGCGCGCGACGGCGTCATCCGCTTCACCTTCGCCCCCGACCCGATCTGGGACTACATGAACGAGACCGGCGTGGTGGCGCAGTGGGAGCGCGACACCGGCTACCGCATCGAGACCAGCGCGACGTGGGACGAATTCGGCCTCTTCGCCGGCGGCCACGCCGACATCATCTCCACCGCGTCGTTCGAGGTGCCCGGTCTCGAAGAGCAGACCCGGCGCGAGACCGTCATCATCGGCCGCTACAACGCCGAACGCAGCCGCATCCTGGTGCGCGCCGACGACCCCGCGCAGACGCTGGCCGACCTCAAAGGCAAGCGGCTCGGTGTGTTCACCACGGTGTCGGGCACGCTGGTGTGGAGCGCCCTGGTCAAGCAGATGCACGATGCGCAGCTGGTCGACGGGGATTACCAGGTGATCGTCGCCGACATCCAGAACCTGTCGAACCTATTGGCGCGCGGCGAGATCGACGCCTGCATCTGCTATCCAGACCTGTCTGCCCGTGAGTTGCGCGACGGCTCGGTGCGCCCGCTCTACGACGGGAAGTCATCGGCCGATCTGTTCGCCGAGCTGAACGCGCCCGGCCACGACGGCCCGATGGGCAACGTGTTCGTCGGCCGGAAAGACTGGGTGGACGCCCACCCGGGCGAGGTCTCGGCCTTCCTCGACCTGTGGGACCGCGGCCTGGCCGAATGGCAGGCACACCGCGACGAGATGATCGAACGCTACCCCCAGCACTTCGCCGTCAGCACGCCCGAGGACATCGCGTGGATGAAAGCCTACGTCGCCGAACATGACTGGGTGGTCGACGAGGTGCGGTTCGACCCGAAGTGGGCCGCCGACGAGAGCTCTGTCTTCGACCTGATGCGCACCACCGGCGTCATCGGCGACGACGTCACCGATCCGAAGTTCCTGCCCACCGAAGGAGTTCAGCCGTGACCTCGACTGTCGCCCCGCCGGATTCACCGGCCGCACCGGCGCGCGCCGGCCGGCGTGCCCGCCGCCGGCGCCCAGCCGTCACCGCGAACGTGCGCTGGTTGGCCTCGGGCATCGCACTGGTACTGGCGATCGCGCTGTGGGCGGCCGTCGCCGCCTGGATCGACGACCCGATCGTTCCCCGGCCCGCCGGCGTCGCCGAGCAGGTGGTCGCGATCGTCGCCTCCGGCGAGGCGCTGTCCAACTTCGCGGTGAGCATCGCCAAGATCGCCGCTGGGTTCGCGATCGCCATGGCCGGTGGCCTGGTCATCGGATTCCTGATGGGCCGCAGCCGATTCATGACGTCGTACTTCTCGTTGCCGCTGTTCGTGCTCGGCAACATGCCGGGGCTGACTTACGCGGTGTTCGGCTTGCTGATCTTCGGCGTCGGCGCGGGCGGGCCGATCGTGGTGTCCGCGTTGGTGGCCCTGCCGTTCATCGCGATCAACGTCGCCGAGGGGGTGCGCTCAGTGGACGGCAAGCTGCTGTCGATGTGCCACGCCTTCGGGCGCAGCCGCACCGACGTGCTGCGCCACCTCTACCTCCCGGCGGTCACGACGTTCGTCTTCGCCGGCGTCCGGTACGGCTTCGCGATGGCATGGAAGGTGGAGGCACTGACCGAGGTGTTCGGCGCGAGCAGCGGCGTCGGCTTCATGATCCGCAAGGCCTACCAGGAGTTCCGTGTCGACGACATGCTCGCGTGGACAACCCTTTTCATCGTCGCGATGGTGCTGATCGAGCGCGGTCTGGCCGCGCTGGAGAATCGCTTCTTCGCCTGGCGCAAGGAGATCGCATGACCACCATGACCCGCCGGATCTCGAGCGGATCACTCTCGGCCACAGCGGTTCTGGCCGCCGTGGCGAGCATCCTGGCCGCCTGGCAGCTGGCCGTCGTCCTCGGAAACCGCGTGCCGTCACTGCCTGACGCGGTGACCCGGCTGGGTTCTGAAGCTGCCGCCGGCGAACTCTGGGGCAACCTGGCGATCAGCATGAACCGATTCGTGCTCGGGCTCGCTGCGGCGCTGGTGGTCGGTGCCGCGCTGGGCGTGCTGATGGGACTGTCCCGGTTGGCGGATCTGGCCTTCTCCGACCTGACCGCCGCCGGGCTCGCTATTCCCGCGGTGATCTGGGCGCTGCTGACCACCATGTGGTTCGGCTTCGGCTGGCTCACCCCGGTGGTGACGGTGTTCCTGTCCGGCCTGCCGTTCGTCGTGGTCAACATCGCCAAGGCCACCCGGGCCGTCCCCGCGGAGTTGGTGTTGATGGCGCGGTCGTTCGGGGTGCCACGGGCCAAGGTGCTGCGCCAGATCGTCGCACCCGCCGTGGCCGGGTCCACCGTGGCCGCCGTGCGCTTCGCGATCATGAGCGCTTGGAACGGGCTCCTGCTGGCCGAATGGTTCGGTTCCACCTCGGGCGTCGGCTGGCGCGCCCGCTACTGGTACGACGCCAATCAACTCGACGGGTTCCTCGCCTGGGTGCTGGTGTTCATCGCCCTGCTGGTCATCGCGGATCTGCTGATCCTGGGTCCCATCGAGCGCCGCACCACCCGCTGGCGCACCGTCTAGAAAGCGAGAAAGTCCATGGCTGCAATCGACATCCAGAAACTGGTCAAGGAATTCACCGACCGCCGCGGAGCGGTCACCCGGGTCATCGACGAGGTCGACCTGACGATCTCGGGCGAGACGTTCGTCTCGGTGGTCGGCCCGTCGGGCAGCGGTAAGACCACGCTGCTCAACATCGTCTCCGGCATCGAACCGCACACCTCCGGCACGGTGTCGTTGCGGGCCGACTCGCGCGACGCCCGAGTCGGCTACGTGTTTCAGGATCCGCGGCTGCTGCCGTGGCGGACCGTGATGGCCAACCTCGGCTTCGTCCAGCACGAGCGCGACGGATGGCAGGACCGGGCGCGGCACTACCTCGACCTGGTCGGCCTGAGCCACTGCGCCGACCGGTTCCCCGCGCAGCTCTCCGGTGGCCAACAGCAGCGCATCGGCATTGCCCGCGCGTTCGCCGTCGAACCCGACATCCTGTTGATGGACGAGCCGTTCAGCCACCTCGACGCGATGACCTCCCGCACGCTGCGTGAGCATCTCGAACGGATCTGGCTGGAATCCCGGCGCACGGTCATGTTCGTCACCCACGACGTCACCGAGGCGGTGCAGCTCTCCGACCGCATCGTGGTGCTCGCTCCCGGTGGTCGGGTGCACGAGATCATCGACGTCGATCTGCCGCGCCCGCGCCGCGCCTCTGATCCGGCGGTGGCGCTGCTGCAAGCCGAGGTGCTCGCGCGCTTCGAGGCGCTCGAGGCGATGGGTTCGGCGGCATGAGCTTGCGCCCCGGACCCATCGACGTCCACGCGCACTGGTTGCCGCAGCACCTGTTCGGGCTCGCTCCCGGCTCGCCGCTGCCCCCGTTGCGTGACCGCCACGGCGAACTGCACCTGGGCGACCTGCCGTTGTCCATCGAGACCGAGGCGATGAGCGACGTGTCCCGGGTGCTGGCCGACACCGACGCCGCCGGACTGGGCGTCCGCGTGCTGTCGGCCCCGCCGTTCGCCTTCCCGGTCGCTGATGCTGACGCTGACGCATTCGTCGGAGAGTTCAACGATGACCTCGCCAAGATCTGCCGGGAGAGTGACGGCCGGCTGGTGGGTCTCGGGCTGGTGTCACTGCACGACCCCGAGGCGGCCGCCAAGCAGATGACGGCACTCGCCGGTACGGACGGAATGCACGGCATCGCCGTGCCGCCGCTGCTGGGCACGTCATCGTTCGACAGCAAGCCGATGCGCGAGATCGTCGGAACCGCAGCCAGTCTCGGCCTCGCGGTGCTGGTGCACCCGATGCAGGTGCCGCGGCCGGAATGGTCGTCGCACTACCTGGCGAACCTGATCGGCAATCCCGTCGAAACCGCCACGGCCGCAGCGGCCCTCACGCTCGGCGGCGTGCTCGACGAGTTCCCGAACCTGCGGATCTGTCTCGTGCACGGCGGTGGCTGCGCCCCCGCGCTGGTGGGACGCTGGGCGCACGGCTGGCAGCACCGCGCCGACGTGCGGCGAACAGGCACCCGGCCGCCCCGGGAGATGTTCTCCCGGTTGTGGTTCGACACGCTGACCCACGACGTGCCGACACTGCAGCTGCTGCGTGCGCAGGCAGATCCTGCCCACCTGATGGCCGGCAGCGACTACCCGTTCGACATGGGCACTCCCACCCCTCTCGACCTCCCGCATGCGGCGGGCATCGACGACGCAGCACTGGAAGCCAACGCCCGAGCGTTCCTCGGACTCGACACAGGAGAACACCATGAGTGACACGACCTGGAGCGGGCACCGCGCCCTCGTGATCGGCGGATCGATCGGCGGGCTGACCACGGCGCTGCTGCTACGCCGCCTCGGCTTCGACGTCGACGTCTACGAACGCACGCCGACCGACCTCGACGGCCGCGGCGGTGGCATCGTGCTGCAGCCCGACACACTGCGCTGGTTCGCCGAGTGCAGCACGCAGCACCCCGAGACAGTGAGCACCAGAACGCATTTTGTGCAGTACCTGGGCGCGGACAACACCGTCGTCCATCGTGAGGACGCGCCGTGGAGTTACACGTCGTGGGGCACGTTCTACCGCGCCCTTCTGACTGATTTCGGCACCGAGCACTACCACCTGGGCGAGTACGCCGCCGGCTTCGACCAGGACGCCGACGCCGTGACGGTGCGGTTCGCCTCGGGCAGGGTCGACACCGCCGAACTCGTCGTGTTCGCCGACGGCATCGGGTCACCGAGTCGGCGCCGCATCGCGCCCGACGCGCGCATGGATTACTCCGGGTACGTCGGTTGGCGCGGCACCGTGCCCGAGCGTGAGGTGTCAGCCGAGACGTTCGAGCTGCTGCACGACTCGATCAGCTACAGCGTCGCGCCGCACACCCACATCAACGTGTATCCGATCCCCGCGCCCGGGGGCGGCTTGGCTGTGGGGGAGCGTCTGCTCAACTACGTCTGGTACCGAAATGTGCCCGAGGGTCATCAGCTCGACGAGCTGATGACCGACAAGCGCGGCTTCGTGGCCGGGGTGTCATTGCACCCCGGCCAGGTGCAGGACCGATTCGTCGACGAGATGCGCTCGGCGGCAACCGAACTGCTCGCACCTGCCGCCGCCGAGGTGGTGCTGCGTACGGAGCAGCCCTACCTGCAGGCCGTCTATGACGTCGGCGTCTCCCAGATGACACTGGGCAGGGTGGCGCTCGTCGGCGACGCCGCCAGCGCAGCCCGGCCGCACGCCGCGGCAGGCACGGCCAAGGCGGCCGCGAACGCATGGGCGCTGCATGACGCGCTGTCCGACAGCGCCGACATCGCCGAGGCGCTGGCCAAATGGGAGCCCGGCCAGCTCGAGCTCGGGCAGCGGCTGCTGCGCCGTGTCAAAGAGATGGGCACCCGGTCGCAGGTGGACTGCACCTGGGTGCCCGGCGATCCCGACAACCGGTTCGGCCTGTACGGCCCGGGCCACTAGATCAAGGAGACATCAGATGACGAGCACCCGTGACTTCTTGACCGACGCCCCGCTCGCAGGGACGGTGGTGGGCACTGACTTCGAGGGCTGGACCGACGACCTGCGCGCCGAGTTCAACGAGCACTCGCACGACGGACATGTCGGCTCGCGGCTGCTCAGCGAGAACGACCGCGTCCGGGTCTGGGAGATCCGGCTCGCACCGGGTGAGCGCTGGCATGCGCACCGCCACGTCCTGGACTACTTCTGGACCGCGGTCAACGCCGGGCGCAGCCGGCAGCACACCGCCGACGGCACCACCCGCGACGTGTCATACGACGCCGGCGAAACCCGCCACTTCCGTTTCGCCGCAGGCGAATTCCTGCTGCACGACATCGAGAACGTAGGTGACACGGACCTGGTGTTCACCACCGTCGAGCACCTCGACTCGGCGAACGCGGCACTCGCCCTCTAGGCGGTGACGGCGGAGCTGGCGGGGTCGATGAGGATCTTGGCGTGCGTCTCGGGATCGCCGAGCGCGTCGAAGGCCGCGGCCACCCCGCCGAGGCCCACGGTCCCGGTCACCAGAGCCGAGGCGTCGAGCTTGCCGTCGGCCAGCATGTGCAACGTGTCGCGGAACTCCAGCGGCGTGTAGCCGAAGGCGAACCGGATGTCGACCTCCTTGCCGATCGCCATCGCGGGCCGGATCTTGTCGTCGCCCATGCACACGCCGACCACGACGATCCGCGACGCCAGCGGCGCGGCCCCGATGACCCCGTCGATCATGCCGGGCACCCCGACGCACTCGAAGATCACCGGCCGCTTGGGCGCCGTCCCGCCGAGGCGGTCGGCCAGCCGGTAGACGTGCGACCAGCCGGGCACCTTGCGGAGCTTCTCCATCGAGCTCATGCCCAGCTCGTACAGCGCGGGGAGCTCGGTCATGCCCCGCTGCTTGGCGGGCACCGCCTCATAGGGCGAGTCAGCGGCCGGATCGACGACCACGTCGGCACCGCACCGGGCGGCCAGCGCCCTCCGGCCGGGAGAGAAGTCGCTCGCGACGATCGTGCGGACGCCGAGCGTCTTGAGGTGGCAGATCACGGCGAGCCCGACGGGTCCGCATCCCAGCACGATCGCGACGTCCTTGGTGGCGATCTCGCTGCGCCGCACCGCGTGATAGGCCACCGCCATCGGCTCGGTCAGCGCCGCCGTCGCCGGGTCCAGCCCGTTGGGCACGGCGAACGTCATCGCGGCCTCGGCCAGCACCCGCTCGGCGTAGGCCCCCGGCGCCAGCGGGGACAGTCCGGTCAGGTGAACGCCGCCTGAGGCCCGCAGCAGCGGGAACGACACCACGGTGGTGCCCGGCGCCAACTGCTTGCCCACCTTGCGGCCGCGGTCGGCGACCACGCCGCAGAACTCGTGACCCATCACCACCGGGGTGTCCCCGCGCATGAAGTCGGTGTAGCCGCCCTCGGCCATCACCTCGGTCAGTTCGTCGGCATGGTCCTTGGCGTGCAGGTCCGATCCGCAGATGCCGCAGCGCAACACCTCGAGCACCAGCTGGCCGTCGGCGGGGACGGGCTCGGGGGCGTCGATGACGTCGAGGGAACCGTGCACACAGGTGACCGCTTTCATCGGCCCATCGTTGCACGGTAGAACAGCGGTATGACCAGACGGCAGAAGTGGGCGAGCATCGCACTGGCGATGCTGGCCGTCGCCACCGTGGTGCCGGGCGCGCACGCCGAGCCCCGGCCTGAACCCGGGGCGCCTCCGGGGAGCGCTGCGGTGCCGGTGATCGAGCCCGTCGTGCTGGGGGAGATGCCGCACGACCCGATGGCATTCACCGAGGGCTTCGAGATCGACGACGGCGTGCTCTACGAGGGCACCGGTGAGGTCGGCACGTCGCAATTGCGCGAACTCGACCCGAACACCGGCGCCGTCCGCAAGACCGTCGACATGCCCGGCCGCTACTTCGGCGAAGGCGTCACCGTGGTCGGGGACCGCATCTGGCAGCTCACCTACACCGACGGGGTGGCCGTCGAATGGGACCGAGCCACGTTGACGCCGATCCGGGAGGTCCCGCTGCGACCGCAGGGCTGGGGGCTCTGCCGGGACGGCGACCGGTTGATCCGCAGCGACGGCACCAACCGGCTGACGTTCCAGAGCCCGGACGATCTGACCGAGACGGGCGGGGTCGACGTCACCCGGGACGGACGTCCGATCACCGGGCTCAACGAGCTCGAGTGCGTGGGTGACCGGGTGTGGGCGAACGTCTGGCCCACCGACCAGATCGTGCGGATCGATCCGGCCACCGGTGTGGTGGACCTGGTGGTCGACGCGAGTGGATTACGTGCCCGCGGTATCCCGCCGACCGCGCAGGTGCTCAACGGCATCGCCCACGTCGCCGGTGACGAGTTCCTGCTGACCGGCAAGTACTGGCCCACGACGTTCCGGGTCAGGCTCGGGTGACCGCGATGAGCAAGGCGCGCTCGCTGTCGATCGTCACGCTCGCCTACGTGCTGGCCGTCGCCGTGGCCGCGGCGTGGCTGTTGTGGGGACCCGGCACCGGTCGCCTGTGGCTGGACACGTTGATCGCCGATGTACTGGCCACTCTGGTGGTGTTCGCGTTCAGCCGGGCCTACGGCAATTCCAGTTTCTACGACGCCTATTGGAGCGTGATCCCGCCCCTGCTGCTGTTCTACTGGTGGAGTCAGGGCGATGGCGACACGCTGCGCTCGTGGCTGTTGGCCGTGCTGGTGGTGGTGTGGGCGGTGCGCCTCACCGGCAACTGGGTCTACGCGTTTCCCGGTCTGCACCATGAGGATTGGCGCTATCCGATGTTCCGCGAGCGGGCCGGACGCTGGGAGTCCGTGGTCGATCTGGTGGCCATTCATCTGATCCCGACACTGCAGGTGTTCCTCGGCATGGTGCCGGTCTACGTCGCGGTGACGACGCCCGACCCGGGGCTCGCATGGCTCAGCGTGGTCGCCTTCGTGCTCGGGATGGGCGCAGTGGCACTCGAATTCACCGCCGATGCGCAGATGCACCGCTTCGTCCGTGAACGGCGGCCCGGTCAGGTGATGGACCGCGGGCTGTGGGCGTGGTCGCGGCATCCGAATTATTTCGGTGAGTTCGGGTTCTGGTTCGCGCTGGCGCTCTTCGGTATTGCGGCCTGGCCGACGGCATGGTGGCTGTTCGCCGGCGCGGCGGCGATGCTCGCGATGTTCCTCGGCGCGAGCATCCCGATGATGGAGGAGCGCAGCCTCGAGCGACGGCCGGACTACCGGGCGGTCATCGACCGTGTGTCGCGCTTCGTCCCCCGCCCGCCGGCGAAGGTGCGCACATGAAGCGCGTGGTGGTCGCCGGTCTCGGCGACACCGGCGTGCTCACCGCGATGAAGCTCGCCCGCCACACTCAGGTCACCGGGATCTGCAGCAAGCCAGGTTTGGTCAGCGGTCAGGAACTCGGCTGGCGGCTCGCCCGGCCCGATGAATGGGCGCGCCACAACTGGATCCCTTACCGCCGCTTCCGCGCCCTCGACCGCGTCGAGACCGTGCACGGCACCCTCGCCGAGGTTGATCTCGAATCACGCTGCGTCACTGTCCAACTCGCCGATGGAGAAATCCAGCAGGTACCGTACGACGCGCTCGTCGTCGCCACCGGCGTGACGAACGGGTTCTGGCGCACCCCGGCGCTGCAGGACCCCGACGACGTCGATGCGGGACTGCGCGCGCCGCACGAGCGGATCGCCGCAGCTCGATCGGTGATCGTCGTCGGCGGTGGCGCTGCCGCGGTCAGCAGCGCCGCGCAGATCGCCACCACCTGGCCGGACAAGCAGGTGGACCTGTACTACCCGGGGGAGCGTGCGCTCGCCGGGCATCACCCGAGAACCTGGATGACGGTGCGGCGCAGGCTCACCGACGCCGGTGTCGGGCTGCACCCCGGTCACCGGGCCGACGTGCGAGATGCCCCGGCGGATCTGACGACCGGTCCCGTGCACTGGAGCACCGGACAATCGCCGGCGACGGCGGACGCGGTGCTGTGGGCGATCGGGCGGGTCACGCCCAACACCGGCTGGCTGCCGGCCGAGCTGCTCGACGAGCACGGGTTCGTGCGGGTGACACCGACACTGCAGGTGCCCGGACATCCGGAGGTGTTCGCGATCGGCGACGTCGCAGCCACCGACCCGCTGCGCAGCTCGGCGCGCAACCGCGCCGACGGGCTGCTGGCCCGCAACGTGCGCGCGTTCTTCGACGGCGGCGAGCTCCGTGAGTACAGACCGCCGACGCGGCGGTGGGGATCGGTCCTCGGTATCCAACCGGACGGCCTCGAGGTGTTCGCACCCAACGGCCGCGCGTTCCGCTTCCCGGCGTGGACGTTCGAGCGGGTGCTGATGCGCATGATCGTGGCGCGGGGAATCTATCGGGGGGTCAGAAAGCGCTGAGGCCCGACCCCGCGACGGCGACGAACGTGTCGGACAGCTTGGACTCCGCCGGCGTGAGGCGGTGTTCGGCCAAGTGGGCCAACAGGATTCGGCGCGCCGGTGCACCCCGCAACGCGACCACGCGGACGTCGTCACGCAGGTTGGACAGCGCCAGCCGTGGTGCCATCGACACCCCCAGGTCGATGGCCACCATCGCCTGCGCCTCCTGGTAGTCGTTTGCCGCGAACGCCACCGATGGACTGAAACCCGCTGCACTGCAGGCACGTTCGAGAGCCTCCCCGACCGGATGGGTGTCCTCCCGGGTGATCCACTGCTCCTCGGCGAGCTCGGTCATGTCGATCGACGACCGCCGGGCATAGCGGTGGTTGGCCGACACCAGCAGCATCGGCGGGTCGACGATCAGCTCCCGGACCACGAGGTCGGTGTCGGCGACCGGTGCCCAGTGGTAGTCCCACAGCAGTGAGAGCTCGATCTCGCGGGCGTCGAGCATCGCGCGCAGCGCGGCGAAGCGGGAACTGCGCACGGTCAGGGAGACGGCGGGGTGGCGGGATTTGAAATCCTTCACCACCCGGGGCAGCAGGCCGGCGCCGGCGGTGGGAAACGTGCCGAGGCGGACCGTCCCGGACCGCAGCCCGGCGATGTCGTCGAGCTCGCTGCGGGCCGCCCGCAGCTGCAGTTCGATCCGCTCCGCCCGCCTGATCAGTGCGCCGCCGGCCTCGGTGAGCCGCACTCCGCGCGCATGCCGCTCCAGAAGTGGTTGTCCCGCTTCGGCTTCCAGCTTGGCGATCTGCTGGGAGATGGCCGAGGTGGTGTAGCTCAGCCGCGTCGCCGCCGCGGTCAGCGAGCCCGCCCGCACCACGTCGACGAGGAGCAGGAGGCGTCGCGGGTCCAGGTCACTCATGCCACCGAGCCTATAGCTCAACTTAAGGCATATCGAGTTTTCCGAGATTGTCCTAGAGGCTGGCTGTGTCGCATCCTCGAATCACCGGCCAAACGTGACCGGTATCACGCACTGACGAAAGGTCGTCACATGCTCACCCTGCGAGGCACGTGGATGCGCGGCGGCACCAGCAAGTGCTGGCTGTTCAACGCCGTCGACGTCGATCCGCTGGTCCGTCGGGACGGTGACCTGGACCGCCTGCTCAGCTCCGCCTTCGGCTCGGGCGATCCCGCCCAGCTCGACGGCGTCGGCGGCGGGAGTTCGACGACGTCGAAGGCCGCGGTGGTCCGCCGCTCCGCCGTCCCCGGCATCGACATCGACTATCTGTTCGCGCAGGTGGCCATCGGCCGCCGCGCCGTCGAATGGGGCAGCAACTGCGGCAACTGCGCCACCGCGATCGGCCTGTACGCGCTGCAGTCCGGCCTTGTTCCCGTCGCTGCCGAGCGCACGGTCGTCCGGATGCGCAACCAGAACACGGGCGCGGTGCTGACCGCCGAGATCGACACCCCCGACGGGCGGATCCCCACCGAGGGCACCGCGGCGGTGCCCGGGACGACGGCCCTGGGTGTGCCGGTCGCGCTCACGTTCGACGCCGTCGTTCCGTCCGCGGCGGCGCTGCTGCCCAGCGGCGCCGCGGTGGACGCGCTGGACGCGGCGGGCCGGCGCTTCGACGCGACCCTGGTGTCCGCCGGCGCACCGGCGGCGCTGTTCGACGCCGGCGATTTCGCGATGACCGGAGCTGAAGGCAACGACAGTCTGGCCGAGCGTCTGCCGGTACTCATCGAGCTGCGCCGGCAGGCCGCCCTGCGGATGGGGCTGGCGAGGGCAGACGATCCGGTGTCCCATGCGGTCCCCAAGGTGGGGATCGTCAGTCCGGCCCTGCCCTACCGCACGACGTCAGGGGAGTGCGTCGACGCCGCCGACTACGACGTCTCGGTCCGCATGGTCTCGATGATGGCTCCCCATCCGTCGATCGGGCTGACGTCTGCGGTCGCCATCGCCGCGGCGGCAACGGTCGGCGGCAGCACCGTCGCCCGCCACGTCGGCACCGCGGTGCCCGGACGGTTGCGGATCGGCACGGCCGCGGGGGTCGTGCACGCCACCTACACCCGCCACCCCGACGGCAGGGTCGACGCGGTCAGTCTGCACCGGGCAGCGCGCCGCATCGCCACCGCCGAGCTGTACGTCGCCGACACCGCCGCCGCGTTCGCGGGTGCACCGTGATCGGCCCGTTCTCCGGACTTGCGGGTCTCTTCCTGCCGATACTGGCAGCGAGCCCGCCGGCCGGAGCCATCCCGCCCAGCCCCCGACCGGCGACCGTGGATGCGGTCACCTCGAGCAGATGAAGGAAGTCATGAAAGTCACGATCGAGAACCTCACCCTCGCCTACGGGGGCAACACGGTCGTCAGCGATCTGGATCTGCAGATCAACGACGGCGAATCCCTGGTTCTGCTCGGCCAGTCGGGCTGCGGCAAGACCAGCACGATGCGCTGCATCGCAGGCCTGGAGACGCCGAACGTCGGCCGCATCACCATCGGTGACCGGGTGGTGCACGACAGCGCCACCGGCAAGTCGGTGCCGCCGCACAAACGCAACGTCGGCATGGTCTTCCAGTCCTACGCGGTGTGGCCGCACAAGACCGTCTTCGAGAACGTGGCCTTCTCGCTGCGCATGCAGAAGGTGTCCCGCGCCGAGACCGCGACCCGCGTCGGGGAGGCGCTGGATCTGGTCGGGTTGGGTGAGTTCGCGTCGCGGGGTGCGAGCCTGCTCTCGGGTGGCCAGATGCAGCGTGTGGCGCTGGCCCGGTCCCTGGTGATGCGCCCCAGCGTGCTGATGCTCGACGAGCCGCTGTCCAACCTCGACGCGCGGCTTCGCGAACGCCTCCGGATGGAGCTGCGCGAACTGCAGCTGCGGCTGGGACTGACGACCGTCTACGTCACGCACGACCAGATCGAGGCGTTCGCGCTCGCCGATCGCATCGCGCTCATGCAGAAGGGCCGCATCGTCCAGATCGGCACCCCGGAGCAGATCTACAAGCAGCCGACGTGCGCGAGCATCGCCGACTTCCTCGGCATCGGAAACATCTTCTGCGGCACCGCCGGCGCCGACGGGTTCAGACTGGCCGACTTCCCGGCGATCACCGTCGACGTGAGCACGGGTGACGACCACCCGGCCGGCGACGATCCGTCGATCGTGTGCCTGCGACCCGAGGACCTGTTGGTCACCGGTCCGAACGAACCCCACCCGGCCGGTCAGCACTGGACCGGACGTATCGAGGTCGCCAGCTACCAGGGCGCGTCCATCCGCTACCGGGTCACTCTCGACAACGGCCCCGAGATCGAGGCCATCGCGACCGGACACGGCAGCCCCGTCCTGGGCATCGGCGAGGACGCGATCGTCACCGCGCGCCCCGGCGCCGCCCAGGTCCTGATCGACGACCGCGTCGACACCACGCCGGCGGTGACGGCATGAGTGCTCCCACCCTCACCCGGCCGGCGCCGCCGATCCCAGGAGGCCCGGACGTGCAGGTGCCC
This sequence comes from Mycolicibacterium sp. 018/SC-01/001, assembly GCF_007096635.1. GTDB lineage: Bacteria > Actinomycetota > Actinomycetes > Mycobacteriales > Mycobacteriaceae > Mycobacterium. The sequence goes on along the minus strand of NZ_VKAA01000001.1, from coordinate 318,777 downwards.
CAGCCCCGTCGGCGGATGAGCCGGTGGATTCCGGTCCTGCTTCAGCTCGCGGTGCTGGCCGTCATCGTGCTGTGCCCGATGTTCTTCATCCTCGCCGGCGCGTTCACCACGGACTCCGACCGTGAATCCCTGTTCGATTTCGGCAGTTTCACCCTTGATAACTTCACCGTCCTCGGCTCCGGAACGGCGCGCACCGCCCTGCTGAACTCGGCGGCGGTGGGCATCGGCGCCTCGATCGTGGCCCTGGTGATCGGCTGCCTGCTCGCGTTCCTCGCCGCACGAACCGACGTGCCGGGCCGAAAAGCGGTGTACGGCATCGCGATCATGCCGCTGTTCCTGCCCGCCCTGGTCGGCGCGCTGGCCTGGGCGCTGTTGGGCGGACCCGCCACCGGCTACCTCAACCTCGCGCTCAACGCGATCGGTCTGCCGCATCTGATCAACGTCTACAGCTTCGCCGGCATGGTTCTGGTGTTGGGTCTCTACTACGCCCCGTACCCCTTCCTGATGGTGCATTCCGCGCTGTCGCTGATGAACCCCGACCTCGAGGACGCGGCGAGCCTGCACGGCGCTCGCGTCAGCCAGATGCTGCGCAAGATCACCTTCCCGTTGGTGATGCCCGCGATCCTCGGTTCGGCGATCCTGGTCTTCGCGCTGACCGTGGAGAACTTCCCCGTGGCGCAGGTCATCGGTGTCCCCGGCGGCGTCGACACGCTGCCCACGCTGATCTACCGGTTGATGAACGCCTCACCGGCCCGGTCCAACGACGCCGCCGCCGTGGCCGTCGTACTGACCGTGCTGCTCGTGATCGTCGTGGCCTTCCAGCAGCGCGCGATGGGCAACAAGCAGTACACCACCGTCAGCGGCAAGGGTGTCCGCGCTCGCCTGGTTCCGTTGCGCCGCTGGCGGATTCCGGCCGCGGTGTTCGCGTGGACGTACTTCGCTCTCGCGGTGCTGCTGCCCGTCGGCGCGCTGGTGATCGCAGCGATGCAGACCAGCCCGTACGTCGCAGACCTCGGCCAGCTGGCCCGCCCCGGCGCCCTCTCCCTGTGGGGCATGGGACAGACGCTGACCGATCCGGACTTCCACAGCGTGGTGATCAACAGCGTGGTGGTGGGACTCGCCACCGCCGCGATCGGCACGGCCCTGTGCTTCGCGCTGGCCTACACCCGCTACCGGACCAACGCGCCGGGCCGAAAGCTGCTCGAGTACGTGGCGATGTTGCCGCTCGCGGTCCCCGCGATCGTGCTCGGTCTGGGCCTGCTGTGGACCTGGCTCGCGCTGCCCGTCCCGGTCTACGGCACGCTGGCCGTGCTCGTCATCGCCTTCGTCGCGGTGTTCCTGCCGCAGGGCTACCGCGGGGTGTCCGCCTCGATCATCCAGCTGGACAAGGACCTCGAGGACAGCGCGATCATGCTCGGCGCCCGCCGCCGGCGCGCGATCACGTTCGTGACCGCCCCGCTGCTGCGCGTCGGCCTGTCCTCGACATTCCTTCTGCTGCTGATGCTCTCGATGCGCGAGCTGACGGCCGCACTGTTCCTGTTCACCTCAGACACCCGTCTGCTGTCGATCGCGATCTTCGACGCCTACGACAACGGATCGTTCCAGTCGGCGGCTGAGCTGAGCCTGCTCTACTGCGCGGTCATCGGCATCCTCGCCGTGCTGGCCCGCCGGTTCGGTTCCAAGGAGATCTCATGAAGAAGTTCAGCACGCTGCTGGCGGCCCTGGTGGTCGGTGCGGGCCTGGCCGCCTGCTCCCCGCCGCCGGAGGCGCCGCCCCTGGCCAAGCCGGCCGAGTCCATCCAGCGCGACGGTGAGTTGGTGATCGACGGGGAGACCATCGCCGATCCGGCACTGTGGAAGGCCGCCCAGGAAGAAGGCGGGCTGGTCCTCTACAGCGGCTACACCCAGGACAGCGAAGCCAGCGTGCTGGAGCAGTTCAAGGCCGACACGGGCCTGGACGTCAAGCTGATCCGGTTGACGCCGAACCGCCTGTACGAGCGCCTGGTCGCCGAATACGGGGCGGGCAAGCTCAACGCCGACGTGGTGCGGATCTCCGACGCGGGATTCGTCTCCGGGCTCAGCAAGCGGGGAGTGTTCGCGCCGTACACGCCGTCGACCGCGGTCAACCTGCGTGACGACGTGGTGTTCGACGGGGGTGCCTACTACCGCACGTTCGACCCGATCTACACGTTCGGATACAACACCGCGATGATCGACAAAGACGCCGCGCCGACTGCGTGGAAGTCGTTGCTGGACAAGCGGTGGGACGGCAAGCTGGGCATCGCCCAGGCCGGTGCCGGCGGCAGCGCCCTGGCGCTCACCCGATTCCAGCGCGAGGTGCTCGGAGACGACTACCTGCGCGACTATGCCGGCAGGACGAGGGTTTTCGACTCACTCGGCGCGGAGCTCGACGCGCTGGCCCGTGGCGAGATCGAAGCCGGCACCGTGGTGGTCAGCAGTGTCAACATCGCGATCAACGAGAACGCACCCGTCACGTTCGTCGTGCCGCCCGAGGGTGTCACCGCCTACGACTACTACACGGGTCTGGCGTCGACGGCACACAACGTCGCCGCAGGCAAGGTGTTCATGAACTGGAACCTGTCCAAGCGGGGCCAGAACGTCATGCGCGACATCGGTGAGTACTCGGTGCGCGCCGACGTGCCTGCTCCGGAAGTGCGGGGGGTGTCGCTGCCCGACTTCGACGATCCCCGCGTGCACCGGATCACCCCGGCGGACTCCATCACCCACGCCCCCGACGACCAGAAGGCCTGGAACGCGATCTTCGGCTACAACGAATAGCGCACGACCCGCAGATGCCCCGCGTACCCCGCGGGGCATCTGACGTGTCTGTGAGTTCTCTATGCGTCGAGCGGCCACGCCCGATACCGCGCCTACTGTGGACTGCAGTGGACGAGAACACAGGCAACGACGACGCCCCGGCCCATGGGCACCCGGCGTGGATGAACCGCAGGACGTTCGTGGGGACCACCGCCGTCGTCGGTGGCGCCCTCGTCGGCGGCTCGCTGCTCGCCGGGTGCAGTGACGACCAGGGCGACGGGGAACCGGCCGCGGGTCCGGCCGGCACCACCGACGTCACGCTGAGGATCAACGGCGAGGAGCGCCGGATCGCGGTCGACAACCGCACGTCGCTACTCGACATGCTGCGCGAGCGCGCGGGCCTGCCGGGCACGAAGAAGGGCTGCGATCAGGGTGCCTGCGGCGCGTGCACCATCCTCGTCGATGGGCAGCGGGTCAACTCCTGCCTGACGCTGGCGGTGATGCACGACGGGGCCGAGATCACCACCATCGAGGGCCTGGAAACCGACGGCCGGCTCCACCCCCTGCAGCAGGCATTCATCGACAAGGACGCGTTTCAGTGCGGCTTCTGCACCGCCGGGCAGATCGTGTCGGGGGTGGCCTGCATCCGGGAGGGCCACACCGGCTCACCCGCGGAGATCCGAGAGTGGATGAGCGGCAACATCTGTCGCTGCGGCGCCTACACCAACATCGTGGCCGCCGTGACGCAAGCGGCCGACAAGGCATAGCCGCTGTGTTCCCCTTCGCCTTCTCCAAGGCCGCCGACGAAGCCGGGGCGCTCGACGCGGGTGCCTCCGGCGCCCGCTACATCGCCGGTGGCACCACGCTGATCGACCTGATGCGTGAGACCGTCGAGCGACCGGACGCGGTCGTCGACATCAACGGGTTGCCGTACCGCGACATCTCCCTCGACGGGTCACGGCTGCGTGTCGGTGCGCTGGTGCGGATGTCGGAACTCGCCGCGCACGCCGACGTGCGGCAGCGGTTCCCCGTCATCACCCAGGCCTTGGAACTCAGTGCGTCGGCGCAGCTACGCAACATGGCGTCGATCGGCGGCAATCTGATGCAGCGGCCGAGGTGCCTGTACTTCCGCGACGTGACCGCGGCATGCAACCGGCGCACCCCCGGCGCCGGGTGCGCGGCCATCGGCGGCCGCAACCGCCACCACGCCATCCTCGGCACCAGCGACGCGTGCGTCGCCACCCACCCGTCCGACCTCGCGGTCGCGCTGGTGGCTCTCGACGCCGCTGTGGTCGTTCGAGACCGAGAGGGCGAGCAGACGATCCGGCTCGCGGACTTCTTCCGTCGACCGGGCGACCGGCCCGACCAGGAACACAACCTGCCGCCCGGTGCCCTCATCGTCGCCCTCGAGGTCCCGGTCACGGCAGCGGCCGCACGGTCGGGTTACCTGAAGGTGCGCGATCGGGAGTCCTACGAATTCGCACTGACGTCCGCTGCGGTGGCGATGGACCTGTCCGGCGGGGTGATCCGCAGTGCCGGCGTCGCCGTCGGCGGTGTCGGCACGGTGCCGTGGCGCCTGCCGTCGGTCGAAGCGGCACTGGCCGGACAGCGGCCCAGCGCTCGGCTCTGGTCGGCGGCCGCTGCCTCCGCTGCCGACGGGGCACAACCATTGTCCGAGAACGGATTCAAAGTCGAGCTGGTCAAGCGGACTGTCGAACGCCAACTCGCGACCGTGGCCGGTATGCCATGAGTGGGTCGCGGCCCGTCGCCGGCCAACCCATCACCCGGGTCGAGGGGCGCCTGAAGGTGACGGGCAAGGCCGCCTACGCCGCCGATCACCCGATCCCGGACGTGCTGTTCGCCGTGCTGGTCGGCGCCACTGTCGCTCGGGGAGGCGTCGGCCGCGTCGACGCCGGCGAGGCGACGGGCCAACCCGACGTGGTGGCTGTCCTGACCGACTTCGGCGGGGTGAAGCTGCCGTACGACCCCACGCAGGTGGCCTCGTTCGGTCAACCGGTGGCGATCGTCGTCGCCGCCACGCTCGAAGCCGCAGCGCACGCCGCATCGCTGGTCACCGTCGACTACACACCCGCGCCGTCGGTGACCGATATCGATGCGCCGCAAGCGGTTCCGCAACCGAGCACCCGCACCCGCGACTACAGCCGGGGAAATGCCGACGCCGCACTGCGGACCGCCGCGGTGGTGTCCGACCTGACCTATGCGATCGAGCGCAACAACCACAACTCGATGGAGATCCCCGCCACCATCGCCCGCTGGGACGGCGACGGGCTGACCGTGTGGGACAAGACCCAGGCGGTCGCCCGGTCCCAGGAGGCCTACGCCGAGGCGTTCGGGCTGCCGGCCGAGCAGGTGCGGCTGATCTCGCCGTTCGTCGGAGGCGCGTTCGGCTCGGCGGGCCGCGTCTGGCCGCACCAGCTGCTCGCGGCGTTCGCGGCCAGGCAGGTGCGCCGCCCGGTCAAGCTGATGCTGACGCGCAAGCAGTTCTACACCACGGTCGGGTACCGGCCGACGAGCCGGCAGCGGCTGGCCATCGGCGCCGACCGCACGGGACGCATCTCGGTCATCGTCCACGACGGGCGGGTCGAGACCTCGCGTGACATCGGCTACGAGGACGGCATCGTCGGTGCGCCGCGGATGCAGTACGCCGCCCCCAACATGCGCTCGACGTACCGGGTGGTGCCGCTGGACGTGAACTCGCCGACCTACATGCGCGGTCCGGGTGACACCACCGGCGCGTTCGCGTTGGAGTCCGGGATGGACGATCTGGCGCACCGGCTCGGCATGGACCCCATCGAGCTGCGCGTGCGTAACGAGCCCGACCGGGATCAGGAGGAAGGGCGGCCGTTCTCCACCCGCCGGCTCACCGAGTGCTTCACCCAGGGGGCCGCGGCATTCGGCTGGGCGCGGCGCAGCCAGCAGCCCCGGACGGTGCGGGACGGCACCCAGCTGATCGGAATGGGCACGGCCGCAGCGATTTACCACACCAATCGCAACAAGTGCTCGGTGCACGCGAAGATGAACGCCGACGGCACGGCCGAGTTCGACACCGCCACCAGTGACATGGGCCCGGGCACGTACACCTCGATGACCCAAATGGCTGCTGACGCGCTCGGCCTGCCGATGAATCGGGTCCGCTTCGACCTCGGCGACTCGCGGATGCCGCCCGCCCCGATCCACGCCGGCTCCATGACGATGGCCAGCGTCGGGTCGGCGGTCGACCACGCCGGTGTCATGTTGCGCGACAGGCTGGTTCGGACCGCAGTCGTGGATCCTGGTTCGCCGCTGAACGGTCTGGCTCCCGAGGATGTCACGGTCACCGATGGCCGCATGTCGGCGCGGGCGGATGCCGGCCGCGGCGAGTCCTATCAGGATCTGTTGCGACGGCGGGGGTGGCCTTTCCTGGAGGCGCGCTACGACTGGACGCCCGACGACGCGAACACCCGCTATTCGATGAACGCTTACGGCGCGGTGTTCGCCGAGGTCGCGGTCGACGAGCTGCTCGCGACGGTGCGGGTACGCCGCATCTATGCGTGCTACGACGCGGGACGGGTGATCAACCCGATGCTGGCGCACAGCCAGGCCATCGGCGGCATGGTGGGCGGCATCGGGATGGCACTGCTGGAAGCCACCCACCTCGATCACCGCGATGGTCGGATCGTCAACGCCAACATGGCCGATTACCTGGTGCCGGTCAATGCCGATGTGCCCGAACTCGACGCCGCGTTCCTGCCCGGAGAGGACACGATCGCCGACCCCATCGGCGTCAAAGGGCTGGGGGAGGTGGTGATCGTCGGAGTGCCTGCGGCGATCGCGAACGCCGTCTTCAACGCGACGGGCCGGCGGGTGACCGACCTGCCGATCACCGTGGAGGCGCTGCTGTGATCCCCTCTAGATTCGCGGCATCTCGGCGTTGATGCGGTCCAGCAGCTGCGGATAGCGCTTGGCCTCCTTGTGCCCACTCGGCTTACCGCTGCTGACCACCGCGACCGAGAGCGCGCGGTCGGGATCGGCCCATACCGCGATGTCGGTGAGGCCGGTGTGGCCGAACGCGCCCGTGGCACCGCGGCCGAACGGGCCGAAACGCTTGGAGCCCAACATGTATCCGGTACCCCAGCGCATCGGCTTCAGCCCCGTCGCGAGGTCCGGTCGTAGCCGGCGGGCCTCCCGGGTGGCGGCCCGCAGCGTCGCCGGTGACATCACCCGGACACCGTCCAGTTCCCCACCGCGACACAGGATCTCGGCGAACCGCGACAACTCGTTGGCGTTGGACACCGTGCTCGAGGACGGGATCACGCTGGTCAGGAACTCCGGGGTGTTGGAGAACGGGATGATGCGCTGCGGGGTGCCGCCGACGGCGATCTTGAACGCCTTGGCGATCGGCGGGGGCAGCGGCTTACCAGTGACATGACTGTGCGCTACGAGCGGAACGTCGTGTGCCGCAACACCGTAATTGGTCCACCGGAAGCCCAGCGGGGCGAGGATCTCGTCGTGCAGGATGTCGCGGATGTTGCGTCCGGCTGCGGCGCCGATGATCTCGCGCATCAGTGGACCCCAGGTGAGGCCGTGGTAGATGTGCACCAGCCCGGGAGGATGGATCGGCTTGAGGTGGCCCAGCATCTCGCGGGCGTACTCGCTGTCGTTCATGCGGCGCAGGTCTGGACGTGGCCCCGTGGCGAACGGCACGCCCGCGCTGTGGGTGATCACGTGCCGGATCGTGGTGCGGTCCTTGCCGTGGCTGGTGTAGGTCGGCAGGTAGTCGCAGACACGGTCGTCGAGCGAGAACACGCCGCGTTCGACGAGCATGTGCGCCACGGTCGTGGTGATCGCTTTGGCCGCGGAGTAGACGCAGAACGGGGTGTCGGTGGTGACGACGACCTTCTCGGCATCAGGCGGGTCGGCGGGGCCGTTGCCGCGGGAGTGCCCGATCGCCCGGTCCAGCACGACGCGGCCGTCGCGGCGGATGCACACCTGGATCGCCGGCTGCATGCCTGCCGCGTACCAGTGCCGGGCCGCCTGCCAGATGCGCTCGACGGCGGCGGGGTCCACCCCGGTGTGGTCCTCGGCGCCGACAGACGTCACCGCAGCGAGGTCGTCGGGAACTGAGATCCGGCCATCGTCGCGGCCGGGACCATCCGAGGTCAGCGAGGCCCTCCGTTGAACATGCCGCTGCCGATGGCCTGGGTCAGCGCACCGAGGAGGTCGCCGGGGCCCGGCTGAGGCGGCATGGGTCCGTTGGTGAGCTGCCAGGTCTGGCAGTCGCTGGTGGTGAACGACGTGTCCGTCGCGTCGACCTGCACGAAGGCCGGCTTCTTGGTCAGGGCGTTGTCGACCAGCTTGTCGCCGGCCGACCTCTTCCAGTAGCAGGCGCCGTTGTCGACCGGGCCTGCGGACTGATAGACGCCGGGGACGATGTCCTTGCCGACCGCGTACGTCCCGTTGCCGTCGATGGTGGTCTTGGGTGCGTCAGCGGCCGGGGTGGGCCCCGGAGCGGGGCCGGGTGCGGGCTGCGCTGACGCCGATGGGGCCGCGACGCACGAACATGCCAGCGCCACGGCGACGGTGGCGGTGCGGATCAACCTCATAGCAAGGCAGTCTAAGTGCTGCGGCGGCGGGCGGAAACCCGCCGCCGCAGCGCTGACGTTCTCCGGAAGCGTCAGCCGGCCATGAAGGTGTCGTAGGCCGACTGCAGATCGGCGGGCAGCACGCTGACGTTGCAGGTGCGCTGGGTGTCGCCGATCGGCGCCAGGATGCCCCGCAGATCGTAGTACTCGCCCGGGTTCGCGGTGAAGTACGCGCGCACGTTCGCCTCGGCCTCGGGCCGCGGCTGGTGCATCGCAGCCGTCACGACCTGGTTGGCACCGGGATGGCTGTCGAGGTACTGGCGCGCCGCGGTGGTCGCCGACCCCACGGTGCCGGCGACCTGGCTGGCGCTGCAGCCCTCGACCGGCGCAGCCGATGCGGTGGGCGCGAGAGCCGCCGCCGAGGCGACTGCCACGCCCCCGAAGACACATGCCGCCCCGACGCGGGCCAGGTTCTTGCGCACGCTGATGACACTGGAATTCATGGTGATTGCGGTCCTTCTGAGATCTGGTTGATGGTGCTTCCCCGCCCGAAATCCACGGTAACCGCGTTCCAGCGGGCTCAAACCGGCCCGGTTGCGGTCGCCGTGCGCCGCCGCCGCGTGTTACACGGTGCGGGCGTGAGATCGGCCTCAAAACCGCCGTGAAATCCCGCCCGAGGGTGCGTCATCGCTGAGGTTTCTCAGGATCGGGGGCGACCTCTTAGATGATCGTGATCTGACCCCGGTGGGCGTTGTGTCCGAATCGTTATGTCGTGACGGCTAATTTGGTTCACGTGAAGCTGGATCTGCTGATGCCCGGCATCGAAGTCGGACTCGTCACCACCGACCTCGAGGCGATGACCGCGTTCTACGAAGGGTTCCTCGAACTCGAGCCGCAGGGCGAGATCGAATTCACGGGTGGGTCCCAGCGCCGCTACACGCTCGGCACCAGCGTGCTCAAACTCGTCACCTACACCACCCCGCCGGCGCCCGCCGTGCCCGGTGGCGGCCGCGCGCAGGCCGGGCTGCGGTACTTCACGATCGGGGTCACCGGACTGCGTGCGGTTGCCGACGCGTTCGAGGCGTCGCCGTACGAGATCGTCGAGCCGCCGACGGAGTTCGCGCCGGTGCCCGGGATGGGGTTCATGTTCGTCGCCGATCCCGACGGCAACCACATCGAACTGTTCGGCACCCTGTGAACCAGCCCGGGTATCCGCCCCCGCCGCCACCCGCGGCCTGTTACCGGCATCCCGACCGGCCGACCTATGTCCGCTGCACCCGGTGCAACCGCCCCATCTGTGGTGAGTGCATGCACAGCGCCGCGGTCGGTCATCAGTGCTCGGAATGCGTCGGTGCTGGTGCGCGGTCCGTGCGGCAGGCGACGACACCGTTCGGCGCGGTCGCGCGCCGGTCGACGACTCCGGTCGTCACGTATGCGCTGATCGGGCTCAACGTCGCGATGTTCGTGCTGCAGATGGCGGTGCCGCGAACGGAGCGCGCGCTGGCGCTGTGGCCCGTCGCGGTCGCCGACGGTGAGTGGTATCGACTGCTGACATCGGCGTTCCTGCACTTCGGGGTGGCACACATCGCGTTCAACATGCTGGCGCTGTACTTCGTCGGGCCACCGCTAGAGGTGGCGCTGGGCCGGCTTCGGTTCACCGCGCTGTATCTGCTCAGTGCCCTGGGCGGGTCGGCGCTGGCTTATCTCTTGACGCTGAACGCGCTGACCGCCGGCGCCTCGGGTGCGGTGTTCGGGCTGTTCGGTGCGACGTTCGTGGTCGGCAAGCGGCTCAACATGGACGTGCGCGGGGTCATGGCGGTGATCGTGCTGAACCTGGCGTTCACGTTCGTCTTCCCGCTCATCAGCTCGCAGAACATCAGTTGGCAGGGGCACATCGGCGGGCTGATCACCGGCGCCGCGGTGGCCGCGGCCTTCGCCTACGCACCGCGCGCCCAGCGCACCCTTGTCCAGGCCGGCGCCAGCGCCGCGATCCTGGTGCTTATCGTCGCGATCGCGGTGTGGCGGACCGCGGACCTGCGGGCGATGTTCGGGTTGGGTTAGAGCCGATCGCGCAGGGCATGCGCGACGGACTTCAGCACGGCGAGGTGCTCGTCGACGGTCTGCAGACCCGCGCCCATCGTGTTCACCGACAGGTGCGTGGCGCCGACCTGGTGCCACTGCTCGATCGCGGTGACGGTCGCGTCGACATCGCCGGCCCAGGTGACGCGTCCTTCCATCCCGACGCCCGCCGGATCGCGTCCGGCCGCGCGCGCTGCCTCGTCGACGACGGCCCGCGCCTCGTCGAGACGCGGTCCCGGCGCGAACATCGGGAACCACCCGTCGGCGAGCCGGCCCACCCGCTCGTAGGCCCGGGGCGACGCGGCCCCGATCCACAGCGGAATGGGCCGCTGGACCGGCAGGGGAGCCAGGCCCGCACCCGTCACACGGTGGTGACGCCCCTCGAAGGTCACCGAGCGTTCCGTCCACAGCCGGCGCAGCAGCTCGATCTGCTCGTCCGAGCGTCTGCCCCGATCGCGGAAGTTCTCGCCGAGCGCCTCGTACTCCACGGCGTTCCAGCCCAAGCCGACGCCCAGCCGGAACCGCCCGCCGGTGAGCAGGTCCACCTCGGCGGCCTGCTTGGCGACCAGCGCGGTCTGGCGCTGCGGCAGGATGATCACCCCGGTGACCAGCTCGAGCGTCGTCGTCACTGCTGCGAGGTAGCCGAACATCACCAGCGGCTCGTGAAACGTGGTGTCGACGTCGTAGGGCCCGGCCCAGTCGCGATGCACGGCGGGATCGGCTCCGAGCACGTGGTCGTAGGCGAGCAGATGGGTGAAGCCGAGGTGCTCGGCGGACTCGCCGTAGGCACGGACCGCGCCGGGGTCGCCGCCGAGCTCGGTTTGCGGAAAGACCACACCGATGCGCATACCTGCGCCAACCGCCACAGCGTGGAAATTAGTCCGTCTGGGTAAGAAGGAGGGGTGTTAGGTCTACCGGAGGGCACCCGCGCGTGCCTGTTCGACCTCGACGGCGTGCTCACCGATACCGCCAGCGTGCACAAGAAGGCATGGAAGAAGATGTTCGACGACTTCCTCCGCCAGCGCGACGGTGACGGCTTCACCCCGTTCGACATCCATTCCGACTACGACGACTACGTCGACGGGAAACCCCGCGAAGACGGCGTACGGTCCTTCCTCGAGAGCCGTCACATCGACGTCGACGACGCCTGCGTGCGCGAACTCGGCGACGAGAAGAACGCCGCGTTCAAGCACACGCTGGAGAAAGACGGCGTCGAGGTGTTCGACGGGTCCCGGCGCTATCTCGAGGCCGTCGCGGAGGCGGGACTGCGCCGCGCCGTCGTGTCGTCGAGCGCCAACACCGAGCAGGTCCTGGAGATCACCGGTCTGGCCAAGTACATCGAGGTGCGCGTCGACGGTGTCACGCTGCAGGAGGAACACCTGAACGGCAAGCCCGCGCCGGACAGCTTCCTGCGCGCCGCCGAGCTGCTCGGTGTGGATCCCGCGGACGCCGCGATCTTCGAGGACGCGCAGTCCGGCGTGGCGGCAGGCCACGCCGGTCACTTCGGCACCGTCGTCGGCGTCGACCGCGTCGGCCAGGCCGACGCACTGCGTGAGCACGGCGCCGACATCGTCGTCACCGACCTGGGGGAGCTGCTCGACCGATGATGATCACCGACGAGGCCTTCCCTGTCGAACCGTGGCGGATCCGGGAGACCCAACTGAATTTCGACCTGCTGCCGCAGACCGAGTCGATCTTCGCTCTGTCCAACGGGCACATCGGATTACGCGGCAACCTGGATGAAGGCGAGCCGTTCGGGCTGCCGGGCACGTATCTCAACGGGTTCTACGAGATCCGGCCCCTGCCGTATGCGGAGGCGGGTTACGGCTACCCCGAGGACGGCCAGTCGATCGTCGACGTCACCAATGGCAAGCTGATCCGTCTGCTCGTCGAGGACGAACCCTTCGACGTGCGCTACGGCGAGTTGCTGTCCCACGAACGGGTACTGGACATGCGGGCGGGCACGCTGACGCGGGAAGCTGAGTGGAAATCGCCTGCCGGCAAGCATGTTCGGGTGACATCGGTACGGCTGGTGTCGCTGGCACAGCGCGGTCTGGCCGCGATCGAGTACATCGTCGAGGCGCTCGACGATCCGGTGCGCGTCACGCTGCAGTCGGAGCTGGTGGCCAACGAGGACCAGCCCGAGCCCTCCGACGATCCGCGGGTCGCGTCGGTCCTGAAGAACCCGCTGAAGGCGATCCAGCACGAGCTCAGCGACAACGGTGCGGTGCTGATCCACCGCACCCGGACCAGCAAGCTGATGATGGCCGCCGCGATGGACCACGTCGTCGACGCACCGGGCCGTGTCGACATCAGTGGCGACGCCGGCGGGGACTGGGCCCGCACCACCATCGTCTGCGCATTGGAACCCGGTCAAAAGCTGCGGCTGGTCAAATATCTCGCCTACGGCTGGTCCAGCATCCGATCCCGGCCCGCTCTGCGTGACCAGGTCGCCGCGGCCATCGCCGGCGCGCGCTACACCGGCTGGGACGGTCTGCTGCAATCGCAGCGTGACTTCCTCGACGACTTCTGGGACAGCGCCGACGTCGAGGTCGACGGTGACGCCGACTGCCAACAGGCGGTGCGGTTCGGCCTGTTCCATGTCATCCAGGCCAGCGCCCGCGCCGAGCGGCGCGCCATCGCCGGCAAGGGTCTGACCGGGACGGGCTACGACGGACACGCCTTCTGGGACACCGAGGGCTACGTGCTGCCGGTACTCACCTACACCGCGCCGCACGCCGCCGCCGACGCGCTGCGCTGGCGGTCCTCGACACTGGACCTGGCCCGTGATCGCGCCGCCGAACTCGACCTCGAAGGCGCCAGCTTTCCGTGGCGGACCATCGCCGGCGAGGAGTGCTCGGCGTACTGGCCGGCGGGCACGGCGGCGTTTCACGTCAACGCCGACATCGCGATGGCGTTCGACCGCTACCGCGTGGTCACCGGCGACGATTCGCTCGAAAAGGAGTGTGGTCTGGCGGTTCTCGTGGAGACCGCCCGGTTGTGGCTCTCGTTGGGGCACCACGACCGCAACGGCCTGTGGCGCATCGACGGCGTCACCGGTCCCGACGAGTACACCGCGGTGGTGCGCGACAACGTCTTCACGAACCTGATGGCGGCCAACAACCTGCGCATCGCCGCGGACGCCTGCCACCGAAACCCCGATGCGGCACGGGAACTCGGTGTCGACAACGAGGAGACCGCGGCGTGGCGCGACGCCGCCGACGCCGTGCACATCCCCTACGACGACGAGCTGGGAGTGCACCCCCAGTGCGACGGCTTCACCACGCTGCGCGAGTGGGACTTCACAGCCAACTCCGAATACCCTCTGCTGCTTCATCAACCGTACGTGCGGCTCTACCCCGCCCAGGTGGTCAAGCAGGCCGACCTGGTGCTCGCCATGCAGTGGCAGAGCCACGCGTTCACTCCCGAGCAGAAGGCCCGCAACGTCGACTACTACGAGAAGCGCACCACCCGCGACTCGTCCCTGTCAGCATGCACGCAGGCGGTGATGTGCGCCGAGGTCGGCCACCTCGAGCTCGCGCACGACTACGCCTACGAGGCCGCGCTGATCGACCTGCGCAACCTGCACCACAACACCGGCGACGGTCTGCATCTGGCGTCGCTGGCCGGCAGTTGGACCGCGCTCGTCGGCGGGTTCGGTGGGCTGCGCGACGACGAAGGCATGCTGAGCCTGGATCCGCATCTGCCGTCGGGTATCAAACGGTTGTGTTTCCGGTTGCGCTGGCGCAACTTTCGCGTCACCGTCGAGGCCGACCACTCGTCGGTCACCTACACTCTGCGCGACGGACCGCATCACCGCCTGACGATCCGGCATGCCGGTGAACCGCTGGAGATCAACACCGATGAGCCGACCACCGTGTCGGTGAAGCCGATCACGCCGCTGCTGCCGACGCCGACCCAGCCGCCCGGCCGGGAGCCGATGCGCCGCCACCTGAAGTCCTCAGACCTCGAGACGTGAGCCGATGACGACGGTGCGCTCCAGCGGCAGCCCGAAGTAGGCGGCGGCGTCGGAGGTGATGTAGGACGTCGCGATGAACAGGCGCTTGCGCCACCGCGCCATCGACGACCGATCTCCTTCGCACAGTTCGAGTTTCGACAAGAAGTAGGTCGCATGCGCCAGATCCAGGGGGCCTTCGGTCTGCTCGGCATCCAGCATCGCCAGCACCTTGGGCACGTTGACGTGCTCCATGTAACCGAAGCGTGCGAGCACGTGCACGATGCCGTCGTCCGCGGTGCCGAGCCGGTCGACGGTCACCCTGTCGGAGTCGGGGATGCGCGGCACCGGTTCGGTGGTGAGGCTCATGATGACCACGTGCTCGGCCAGCACGTGGTTGTGCTCGACGTTGGTCCGCATCGACAGGGGTGCCGTGTCGTCACCCCGGTTGAGGAACACCGCGGTCCCGGGCAGCCGCACCAGCGGCGGCTCCATCGTCTTGAGCCCGTCGATGAACTCCTGCATCGGCCCCTCGACGGCCCGGCGCTCCCGCGTGACGATCACCCGGCCGCGCTGCCACGTCGTCATCACCACGAACGCGACGACGGCTATCAGCAGTGGCAGCCACGCCCCGTGCACCAGCTTGGTCATGTTGGCGGCGAAGAACATCAGATCGACCGTCAGCAGCACGGCCCCGCCGCCGAGCACCAACCACAGCGGTGCGCCGGCGCGGGTGCGGGCGATGAAGAGGAACAGCAGCGTGGTGATCGTGATCGTGCCGGTGACGGCCATGCCGAAGGCGTACGCCAGCGCCGAGGAGCTGCGGAACGCGAACACCAGGATCAGCACGGCGACCATCAACAGGCCGTTGATCCAGGGCACGTAGACCTGCCCCATCGCTTTCGCGGAGGTGTAGTGGATGCGCAACCGCGGCAGGTATCCGAGCTTGGCCGCCTGCGAGGCGACGGAGAACGCACCGGTGATCACCGCCTGTGACGCGATGACCGTCGCCGCGGTGGCCAGCAGCACGATCGGAATGCGTCCCCACTCGGGCACCAGCAGGAAGAACGGTGCGGTGACGTTGCGTTCGTCGGACAGCACCAGCGCGCCCTGGCCGAAGTAGTTGAGCGTGCAGGCCGGCAGCACGAGGCCCAGCCAGCCCACGGTGATCGCCTTGCGACCGAAATGGCCCATGTCGGCGTAGAGCGCCTCGGCGCCCGTGACCGCGAGCACGATGGCCGCGAGCGCGAAGAACGCGATGTGGAAGTGCCCGGCGAGGAACTCCAGCGCATGCGTGGGCGACAGCGCCCAGAGGATGTCGGGGTTGTCGGCGATGCCGCGGACACCGCACGCGCCGATGACGGCGAACCACAGGATCATCACCGGGCCGAAGAATCGGCCGACCGTCTCGGTGCCGCGCCGTTGCACGGAGAACAGGATCACGATGATCACCGCCGTCACCGGCACCACGAAATCGGCGAACCCGGGGTCGATGACCTTGACGCCCTCGACCGCCGAGAGGACCGAGATCGCCGGGGTGATCATGCTGTCGCCGAAGAACAGCGCAGCGCCGAACACCCCGAGCGCGGCCAGCACCGTGGACACCCGACGCGTGGATGGTTTCGAGAATTTCTTGACCAGCGTGATCAGCGCCATGATGCCGCCCTCACCGTGGTTGTCGGCGCGCATCACCAGCGTCACGTAGGTGAAGGTGACGATCATCATCACCGACCAGAAGATCACCGACACCACGCCGTAGACGTTCGCTCTCGACACGGGCACCGGATGTGGATCATGGGGGTCGAAGACGGTGGCCAGCGTGTAGATCGGGCTGGTGCCGATATCGCCGAACACCACACCGAGCGCGCCGACCACGAGGGCCGGGCGGAGTGGATGGCGAACACTGTGTGCGGTGATAGTGGACATTGTGGATGACGCAGCGACCGACGCGGTGTCCGACGCACTCGACGCGCTCTATTCGGCGCGCCCGCAGGACTTCACCGCGCGCCGCACCGAGCTGGCGGCAGCGGCCAAGCGCGCCGGTGACGCCGCCACCGCGAAACAGATCGGCGCGAGCCGCAAACCGACCGTCGCGGCGTGGGTGGTGAACCTGGTGGCGCTCAAGGGGACCGCGCGGGCGCAACTGACGGACCTGCGGTCGCGCTTGCGGGACGCGCACGCGGCGATGGACGGCGAGGCGATCCGCAGGCTGACCACCGAGCAACGCCGGCTGGTGGACGAGCTGACCCGGGCCGGGTTCGTCGCCGCCGGGATCACCGACCCGTCGGCGGCGCTGCGCGACGATGTGGTCTCCACGTTGCAGGCCGCCGTCGCCGATCCCGAGGTGCTGGACCGGTTGGGGCGACTGACCAGAGCCGAGCAGTGGTCCGGATTCGGCGATTTCGGCGTCGCCACGGCGGTCACCGCGACACGTAAGCCGAGCGCACCTGCTGAGCCGGCCCAGCCGGCCCGCCGAGGTCCGTCGCCCGCCGTGAAGGCCGCGCTCGCCCGGCAGGCCGATGCCGACGCCGCCCTGCCGGAGCTGCAGTCCGATCTGGCCGCGGCCCGGCTGCGCGTGGAGGATGCCCGGCGTCGCCTGGCCGACGCCGAACAGGCGCTGCGCGTTACCGAGGAGGACTACGCCGCCGGCAAGGAGGCGAGCCGCGCAGCGGCCGCAGCGGTCAAGGCGGCCCGATCGGGGCGCTGATCCCCGCTACCCTGGGCGCAGGCATCCACCCAGGGAGGCGCGCAGATGAAGCTTCGAGTGCTGCCGTATGTCACCGTCGAGGTCGACGACCGGCTCCGGCGCAGGTTGCGGTCGGCCGGCGAGCGGTGGCGACTGAACGTGCGGGCATACCTGCTCAGCGCCGCCGACGACGTCGACACCGCCGTCGACACGGCCGGGGACCGGGTGCGCGGGTTGTGTGACCGCGCGGTCGACCGCATCGACGCAGTGGCGGCCACGGTCACCGACAAGATCGGACCCCGGACAGACACGCAGCCGGAACCGCACGAGCGGCCCCGGCTGCGGGTCGTCAAGGACGAGCGCGCCAGTTAGGTCAGGTCAGGTCCGTACCCGGCCGGACCGGCCGCCGACGAAGAACGAGCCGGCGAGTACCAGCACGCCGACGACGGCCACCGGGATCGACCAGGACCGCCGCGACGACAGCGCCGACTGACATTCGGCCACGAAATCCTTGTGCGGGATGATCTCGTTGAGCACCGGCAGGTTGGCCACGTTCCCGTTGTCGACGCTTTGTGCCTGCGACAGGTCCGACGCGACCGCGTTGCCGCACCCGATGTTGCCCTGAGGTCCGGGTACCGACACCGGCACCAACAGCGCAATGACTCCGACCAGCAACACGATCGCGCCGGCAAGCATGACCATTCTCCGCAGATTCATGGCGCACCGGGTGCCCAGTTCGGTGCTGCTGAAACAAGATCGATGTTGTGACGCGCCCGGAGCCGGCTGGGCGGCAGCGCGCAGGATGTGCTGTCCTTGTCGGGTGATCGGCCATGGCGTGACCGTCCTGCTCTCGTTGTTGGCGGCGGTGTTCCTGGCCATCGGCATCGTGGTGCGGCAGCGGGCCACCCTCGACGTGCCGGCGGAACACGGCGTGAGCGCCACGATGGTCATGACGCTGATCCGCAGGCCACTGTGGTGGGCCGGCACGGCGGCGGCGGTGGCCGGTTTCGTCTTCCAGGCGCTCGCGCTCGCCAATGGCTCGCTTCTGCTGGTGCAGCCCATCCTGGTGTCGGCGCTGCTGTTCGCGCTGCCGCTGTCGGCTCGGCTGGCCCATCGCCGCGTCACCCGCGCGGAGTGGGCGTGGGCGTTGTTGCTGACCGTGGCGCTGGCGGTGTTCGTGGTGCTGGCCAAGCCCAGCCCCGGCGATTACGAGGCCTCCCTGCAGACGTCCGCGATCGTCGCGGTGATCTGCACGGTGGCCGTTCTCGCCTGCGTCGTCGTCGCGCTGCGCAGCGCCGATTGGCGGCGCGCGGTGCTGCTGGCGGTCGCGGTCGGCGTGCTGTTCGGCGTCGTCGCGGTGCTCACCAAACTCTTCATGCACGTGCTCACCCACGAGGGATTGGTCGCCGTCGTCGTCACGCCGGTGCCCTACCTGCTGGTCATCCTCGGCGTCATCGCGGTGCTGCTGCAGCAATCGGCGTTCCACGCCGGTTCCCTGCAGACCTCGGTGCCGACGATGCTGACGCTGGAGCCGGTGATCGCCGTCATCCTCGGTGCCGTCGTGCTCGGCGAAGAACTCGACGTCAGCCGCCTGGATGCCGTGGCGCTGACGGTCGCGACGCTGGCGATGGCCGCGGGCACCATCGCGCTGGGCCGCGACGAGGGCGCCTACGAGGAACGTCTGATCGCCCCGGCCGGCGAGCCGGCAGAGCGTCAGGCCGCCTCGGGCACCGAGTAGCCGAGCGAGGCGGCCCGGTCCCGCAGCGCCAGTCGCAGCCGGATCCGGCCGCGGTGCACGCGGGACATCACGGTGCCGATAGGCACGTCGAGAAGGGCGGCGATCTCGCGGACCGCGAGGCCTTCGATGTCGCTGTGATACACCGCGGTGCGGCAGCGCTCCGGCAGCGAGCCCATTGCCGCGGCGATCGCCGGGTCGCCGATGAGCGCCAGCACCTGCTCCTCGGGGGACCGGGCGACACCGGCGCGCTGATGATGGTCCAGCAGTCGGCGTTCGGAGAACCCGCCGGTGAACTCCAGGGCCGGGCGCCGCTGCCGCTTGCGGTGCTCGCTGATGTGGACGTTGACCATGATGCGATAGAGCCAGCCGGCCAGATTCGTGCCCTCGGTGAGCTGGCGTTGATCGGTCATCGGGGCTCCTCGGCACGCGTGGATGATGCCCTCGACTCTTCCGCCGGGGCGCCCCCGCGTCTGCCCGGGTGGCCTCCAACCCCGCGGCGGACAACCACCGCTTCCTCTACCGGCTAGCCCCCACTCCAGGACGCCCAGCGACGGATCCGGATGGCGATCACGGGTCCGTCGAGTGCGACGTGTTCGTACTGCGGGTATTTGGCGCGCAGGGCCGCGTAGCCCGCAGCCAGCGTGTCTCCCTCGTCATGGATCGTCGCCGCCCCGTCGGCGCGCACCCACCACAGCAGCGACCAGTCGTCGTCGTAGTGCTCGACCAGCAGGCTCACCTGCGACTGGTGAGCGATGTTGTCCAGGCGGCGTAACCGCCGCGTCGACTTGGGTTTGGCGTCGACGGCGGTGAACACCAGATCGTCGCGGTCGGCGGCCATCGCGAACACGACCGGGACCACATGCGGGGCGCCGTCGGGCCGGACGGTCGCGAGTACCGCGACCGGGGCGCCGGCGAACGTGGTGACCGGCGCGGACATGCTCACCCGCTCAACCCTAGGCGCGAGCAGCGCCGCCAGGTTATGGTTCACCGCGATGACACGGCCAGGTAATCGCCGCGCCACTGCGTGGCCTCCTGCTCACCGGAAGGTCTCAACCATGCCCTCTGCCAACACCACTGGACGACTGTCCCGATTGCTCGTCTGTGCCGCGTCCGCCCTGCTGGTCGTCGGTGCGGCGGCATGCGCCCCGCCGGAGAAGAACGATTCGGGTTCGCAGACACAGTCCGGCGGCAAGGCCGCCGACGCCACCTCGGCGGCCGACTTCGGCGGCATGGACGGTCTGGTCAAGGCCGCCAAGGACGAGGGTGAGCTCAATGTCATTGCGCTGCCGCCGGATTGGGCGAACTACGGGGCCATCATCAAGGCGTTCTCCGACAAGTACGGCATCAAGGTGAACTCCGCGCAGCCCGACGCGTCCAGTCAGGACGAGATCAACGCCGCCAACCAGCAGAAGGGCCGCAGCAGCGCACCGGACGTCTTCGACCTCGGACAGTCCGTCGCCCTGGCCAACACCGCGATGTTCGCGCCGTACAAGGTGGCGACCTTCGACGACATCCCGGCCGCGTTCAAGGATCCCGACGGCACCTGGGTCAACGACTACGGCGGCTACATGTCGATCGGCTTCGACTCGGCCAAGGTGCCCCCGGTGACGAACGTCAACGATCTGCTCAAGCCCGAGTACCAAGGCAAGGTCGCGCTCAACGGAGACCCCACGCAGGCCGGCGCGGCCTTCTCCGGGGTGCTGATGGTGGCGCTGTCCCAGGGCGGATCGGCCGACGACATCGCGCCGGGCGTCGAGTTCTTCCGGAAACTCAAGCAGGCGGGCAACTTCCTGCCGGTGGACCCGACGCCCGCGACCATCGAATCCGGGCAGACACCGGTGGTGATCGACTGGAACTACACGAATTCGTCTGAGACGAAGAAACTTCCGTCCTGGACGGTGCTCGTGCCGCCGAACGCCGCGGTCGCCGGCTACTACTACCAGGCGATCAACAAGGAGGCTCCGCATCCGGCGGCGGCGCGGCTGTGGCAGGAGTTCCTCTACAGCGACGAGGGGCAGAACCTCTACGCCCAGGGCGGTGTCCGGCCGGTGCGCGCCGACAACATGCTCGCCAACAAGACGCTCAACGCTGAGGTCGCTAAGTCGCTGCCGGTGGTCGACGGGCCGGTCACGGTGCCGACCCCGCAGCAGACCGAGGCGGCGTCGAAGTACCTGTCGGAGAACTGGGCCGCAGCGGTCGGCTGACATGCGCCGCGTTCGTGACGGTCTGCCGCTGCTGCCGTTCCTGGCCGTCGTCGTGGTGTTCCTGATCATCCCGACGATCACCGTCGTGGTCAGTTCGGTCTACATCGACGGGGTGTTCTCCTTCAGTCGCATCGCCGCGCTGTTCACCGGCACGGCCCTGTCGGCTCTGCTCAACAGCGTGCTGCTGTCCGCCGCCACCGCCGTGCTCGGCGCTCTGCTCGGTGCGGTGATGGCGTGGCTGATCGTCAGCAGCCCACCCACGTCGATGGTGCGCCGCGCGGTGCTCTCGCTGTGCAGTGTGCTGGCCCAGTTCGGCGGTGTCGCTTTGGCTTTCGCCTTCCTCGCGACAGTCGGGCTGAACGGCGTGCTGACGCTGTGGGTGCAGCAGGCCACCGGGTGGAATCTCGCGGGATCGGGCTGGCTGTACGGCCTGGGCGGTCTGATCCTGGTCTACACGTACTTCCAGATCCCGCTGATGGTGATCGTGTTCGTGCCGGCGTTGGAAGGGCTGCGGGACCAGTGGCGGGAGGCCGCGATCAACCTCGGCGCCTCGACGTGGGACTACTGGCGTGAAGTCGCGGTGCCGTTGCTGACGCCCGCGTTCCTGGGCTCGGTGCTGTTGTTGTTCGCCAACGCATTCGCCGCCTACGCCACGGCCGCCGCACTGGTCAGTCAGGGCAGCCCGATCCTGCCGCTGCTGATCCGGGCGTCTCTGGTCAGCGAGGTGGTGCTCGGCCAGGCCGGCTTCGCGTACGCGCTGGCGCTGGAGATGATCGTCGTCGTGGCCGTGGTGATGGTCGCCTACAACCTGTTGGTGCGGCGCAGCGCGCGGTGGCTGTCATGACCCGGGTCGTGCGCGGGCTGCTGTGGCTGGCGTTCGGGTTGTTCTTCTGCTTCCCGCTCTACGCGATGGCGGATTTCTCGACCCGCGACCTGATCTCCGGCGGACGCACCGGGCAGGCGTGGGCGAACCTGGTGGCCGACGAGGCGCTGTACCAGGCGATCATCGTGTCGCTGTCACTGGCGGTGCTGACCGTGCTGGCGATGCTGATCCTGTTGGTGCCCACGATGATCTGGGTCCGGCTGCGAGCGCCCTGGGCCAAGGGGCTGATCGAGTTCCTCTGCCTGCTGCCGCTGACGATTCCCGCGCTGGTGATCGTCGTCGGGCTGCGCAACGTCTACCTGTGGGTCACCTACATTCTCGGGGAATCCCCGCTGACCCTGACGTTCGTCTACGTCGTGATCGTGCTGCCGTTCGCCTACCGCGCGCTCGACGCGGCGCTGTCGGCCATCGACCTGACGACCCTCTCCGAGGCGGCGCGATCGCTGGGTGCGGGCTGGGCGACGACGATCCTGCGGGTCGTGGTGCCCAACATCTGGTCGGGCATCCTCTCGGCCGCGTTCATCTCGATCGCCGTGGTGCTCGGCGAGTACACCATCGCGTCGCTGTCGGGGTACGAGACGCTGCAGGTGCAGATCGTGGCGATCGGTAAGAGCAACGGCCCCACCAGTGTGGCCGCATCGCTGGCCACGCTGCTGTTCGGCTTCGCGCTGCTGCTGATCCTCTCGCTCGTCACCCGCGGCCGTCGCCACCAGACAGGAGTGACCACGTGACCGGAGTTGCCGTCGAGCTCACCGAGCTGACCCGTCTCTATGGCGAGACCCGGGCGCTGGACGGGCTGACCCTGCACATCGAACCGGGCGAGATGGTGGCGCTGCTGGGTCCGTCGGGCTGCGGCAAGACCACGGCGCTGCGGATCCTCGCCGGTCTCGACGAGGCGACCTCGGGCACGGTGACCGTCGGCGGCGTCGATGTCAGCAAGGTCCCCGCCAACAAACGCGACATGGGCATGGTGTTCCAGGCCTACAGCCTGTTCCCCCACCTGACCGTGCTCGACAATGTGGCCTTCGGTTTGAAGATGCGCGGAAAAGCCAAGGGCGAGAGGATGTCCCGAGCTGCCGACATGCTCGACCTGGTGGGGCTGGGAGCGCTGGGCGGCCGCTACGCCAAGGAGCTCTCGGGTGGACAGCAGCAGCGCGTCGCGCTGGCCCGCGCGCTCGCGATCCAGCCCCGGGTGCTGCTGCTCGACGAACCGCTGTCGGCGCTGGACGCCAAGGTGCGCACGCAGCTGCGTGACGAGATCCGCCGGGTGCAGCTGGATGTCGGCACCACCACGCTGTTCGTCACCCACGACCAGGAGGAGGCGCTGGCCGTCGCCGACCGTGTGGGGGTGATGAACAAGGGCAGGCTCGAACAGCTCGCCGAGCCCGCCGAGCTCTACGCCCACCCCGCGACACCGTTCGTCGCGGACTTCGTCGGACTGAACAACAAGGTGCCCGCTTCGGTGTCGGCAGGCCGTGCGTCGCTACTCGGGCTGTCGCTGCCCGCGGCGCAGGGCTCCGTCGACGGTGAGGGCGTGGCGATGGTGCGGCCCGAGTCGGTCAGCGTGACCCCCGACCCGCAGGGCACTGCGACGGTGACGTCGGTGTCGTTCCTCGGCGCCATCTCGCGGGTGCACCTGAGCGCCGCCGACGGTGCGGCGCTGATGGCTCAGATGGCCAGCTCCGCCGCCCGGGATCTGCAGCCGGGGGACCGGGTGGCTGTCGCAGTGGACAGCGACGCGGTGCTCGTCACCCCGGCGTGACGGGCGCCGAGATCGACGAAATGGTGGGTTTCTCTCGCACTTTCCCGCCCGAACGTCGGTTTGGGCGGTAAGGGGTCAGACGTCCTGGACGGGGTCGATGCCCAGGTCGCGATAGCTCACCAGCGCGTGGAACGGGATGCCGCGCTTGGCGAATCGGGCCGCGGCGATGTCTCCGCGATCCACCATCGGGATCACGCCCGTCACCACGACGCCGAGGGGCGCGATGCGCTCGAGTGCCTGCTCGGTCGAACCGCCGGTGCTGATCACGTCGTCGACGAGCAGCACCCGGTCGCCGGACTGCAGCCGGGTGCCCTCGATCCACTGCTCCCGGCCGCGGCTCTTCTGCTCCTTGCGTACCGAGAACCACGCCTTGCCCGTCACCATCGCCACGCCGTGGGCCAGCGGGTCCGCCCCCATGGTGAGGCCACCGACAGCGTCGAACTCGATACCGTGGGCGGCAGCCAGGTCGGCCACGGCACGGCTCACCACCGCCAGGCGCTCCCCGGTGTCCACCGCGAACTTGCCGTCGATGTAGTCGTGGCTGAGCTGGCCGCTGGCCAGCCGGAACGGCTCGTCACGACGCTCGTGCCCGCGGGTACGGATCAGCTCGAACGCGGCCTGCCAGGTCTCGGGACGCTGCATCTGCTCGCACATAGCGCGATCGTAGTGCCCGCCCTGGCTCACTTCCCGCGAGCCCGGCACGTCAACTCGACGGTGGCCGAACGCAATTCGTCAGCCGACGTCAGGACGGACGGGAAACCGATTCTGGTGTAGGCCATTCCGCGTTCCGTCATCACGCGTAGGTCCAGGCCGTAGCGGTCGACGCCGGTGCAGGACGCGGTCGTGGTGTCCGGGTAGCCGCCCAGTTCGCGTGCCATCGCGGCGAGCGCATCCGCATGGTCGGCGTTGAGGTGGGCGATCGCGCCCGCGGCCTGCGGGCTGACCGGGTCCGGCTGGGCGGCGCTGTAGTCGGCGCCGCTCGTCGACTCCATGCGGCCGTAGCCGCCGACCCACCGCACCCGGGCCACGCGCAACACCCACAGCGTGAAATCGCTGTAGTCGATGTAGTACTTCGCCGCCTCGACCGCCGTCAGGTGCGCGTCGCGCGCTGCCGCCTGTTCGGCACCGGTCGGTCGTTCCACGTGGCCGGCGATGGTGATCCGCGCGTTCGCGAGCGGATCGGACTCGGTCGCGGGTGCGACGATCGCGAGGCTGGCCCGGGGATCGGCGGCCAGGTTGCGGCCGTGCTCGGCGAGGTTCGACACGCACAGCACCGGGGCGCCGTCGAGCAGTCCGTAGGTGACGAACGACGCCCACGGATCGCCCTCGGCGGTCAAGGTCGCCAGGGTGGCCGAATTCATCGACGCCGCGATCGTGCGCGCCTCTTCGGCGGCCGACGGGCGGGCCGAGTTCACGGGCTCGCGCAGCGGCGGCGGAATGGTCGGCGCATCGCCGGGGTCGCCATGGTCGCGGGCTCGGCTTCCGGACGTCATGACGGCACCATAACCCGCTGACGCACGCGTCGATTTCCGAGACCGTGCAGCAAACTCCGATCCGGGTACGG
Organism: Mycolicibacterium sp. 018/SC-01/001; assembly: GCF_007096635.1. Classification (GTDB taxonomy): domain Bacteria; phylum Actinomycetota; class Actinomycetes; order Mycobacteriales; family Mycobacteriaceae; genus Mycobacterium. The sequence goes on along the minus strand of NZ_VKAA01000001.1, from coordinate 293,547 downwards.
GGTTGTGCCGGTGTGCGAGAATTGCCGAGGTAGTCACGGCGTCTCGGCTGGATGAGGGGGCAATATGGGGCGGCCCGCATCGCGTGCCCTCGCGGCCGCCGGTGCGCTCTCCCTCGTGATCGTCTTCGGCGGCGCCGGTGCCGTGCCCGCACTCGCTCAGCCGTCCGACGGCGGAGACGGGTCCTCGCAGACGTCGTCGGACTCCGGCTCCGGGTCGTCGACATCGTCGGGCGGATCGACGGACACCTCATCGAACTCATCGAACTCGTCGGGTACGTCGGACAGCTCGGGAGACACCTCATCGTCGGTCGACAGCCCCGAAGACTCCTCGGTCACCGTCGACACCGAGCCCGACACGTCGTCGCGCATCGGTGGCGGCAGCACACGCGAACCCGCCGACCAGGAGCCCACGCCGCCTGCCCGCGAGTCCGGCAAGCTCGACTCGGGCTCGACGCTGACCATCCCGGTCCTGCGGCTGCCCGCCCCCGGCGAGATCCAGCCGGGCCAGCTGCCGCTGCCACGCAACTTCGTCGGCACCGTGCAGATCCCGGTGCCGTCGTTGACCGAGTTCCTCTCCGCACTGGCGATCGTGCCCCCCGCGCCCCCACCGGGTCCGGCGTTCCGCACCCAGGAGGAGGCGCCGGTCGTGGACGCCTCGACCGGGACCGCCGGTGCCGGGGGAGGCAGTGGCGGGGCAGGACGCAATCCCGCCGTGCTGCACGCCCCGCTCGTGGTGACGGTTCCCCGCGCCATCACCGCCGCCGGTGGTTCGCCCCGCGCAGGCCTGCCGGTGCCGGACGCCGTGGCCGCGGGACCGGGTGCGACCGCGCCGGGCGTCGCCGGGGCGAGCACGCCGGCAATCCGCGGCTCGATCGAGCCCACCCCGGGCATCACTGCCCGCCCGCTGGAGACCGCGGCCGGCCCGCGCGCCGAGGCGATGCCGCGCTCGCTGGCGGGCCCGACCGTCGCTCAGATCGCCGCTGTCGCGCTCCCGGGTCTGGCCGGGCTGCTCCTCGTCACATTCGGGGGAGGCGTGCTCGGCTATCGGCAGGCGAACAGCCTGCGCTACGTGCGCACCGCCGGAGTGGAGCGTTTCCTGGCCTGAGCGTGGGGTCTCGGCAGTGGAACGGGTACAGGGGTTCTGTGATGAGACTGCCCTACGCTGACTGGATCGTGCGACAGCGCTGGTACGCCGGTCGCACCCGCCACCTGACCCGAGTCGAACCCACCACCGTCACCCCGCTCGGATCCGACCTGGACCACGTGCTGCTCGACGTCGGCTACGCCGACGGCACCGCGGAGCGCTATCAGGTTCTGGTCCGCTGGAGCGAGAACCCGGTACCCGATTTCGGTGATCTCGCAGCGATCGGCTCGGATCAGGGGCGGTTCGCCTACGACGGGATGTTCGATCCTGCCGCGGCCGGCCATCTGCTGTCATTGATCGATCGGTCCGCGACGGTGGGTCCGCTCACCTTCGTCAAGGAGCCCGGCGCCACGTTGCCGCTCGACGCCGCACCGCGCGTGTCGGGGGCGGAGCAGAGCAACACCAGCGTGATCTTCGGCAACGACGCGATCCTGAAGGTGTTCCGCCGCGTGACGGCGGGCATCAACCCCGACATCGAACTGAACCGCGTGCTGGCTCGTGCGCACAACCCGCATGTGGCAACGCTTTTCGGGTCGTTCGAAACCGGCGACGCACGGGGTGGTTCAGAGTCGGCGGCCCTCGGCATGGTGACGGCCTTCGCGGCGGACAGTTGCGAGGGCTGGGACATGGCGACGGCCAGCACCCGCGAGGGCTTCTCCGACTTCACCGACCAGTCGCGCCGACTCGGGGAGGCGGTGGCGTCGGTGCACGCAGCGCTGGCCGAAGCGCTCGGCACGTCGACCGTCCCGTTCCCCGTCGGCACGGTCCTCGACCGGTTGACGGCCGCGGTCGACGCGGCGCCCGCGCTGGCCGAACATGCACCGCGGATCGAGCGGCGGTATCGGGCGCTGGCCGACCAGACGCTTCTCGTGCAGCGCGTGCACGGCGATCTGCACCTGGGGCAGGTGTTGCACACCGAGGGCGGCTGGCTGCTGATCGATTTCGAGGGGGAGCCCGGTCAACCGCTGGAGGAGCGCCGCCGACCCGATTCGCCGCTGCGCGACGTCGCCGGCGTGTTGCGGTCGTTCGAGTACGCCGCCTACCAACTCGTCGTCGAGCGCAGTGCTCACGGTGAGGACGATCCGACGCTGGCCGAGCGGGCGCGAGAGTGGGTGGACCGCAACAGCGCCGCGTTCTGCGCCGGATATGCCGCCGGTGGCGGGACGGATCCGGCTGCGGCACGTGAGATCTTGGCGGCCTACGAGTTGGACAAGGCCGTCTACGAGGCGGCTTATGAGGCCAGGTTCCGTCCGACGTGGTTGCCGATCCCGATGCGCTCGATCGAACGCATCGTGCGCACCTGACAGCACTGGAAAAAGCTGGCAACCGTGGCCACCCGGTAGGTCACCGCCGCTCAACGGCTCCTACTCCGGCCCGCCCGACCGGTGGCATCCAGCCAACAAGCGGCCACGGCTGCAACAGCTCTCCCAAGCTAACACATCAGCGGATCAAAGACGCTGAACCCGGCGGGTAAGCGTCAAGCTGCGCAACGCCTTTCACCAGCGATCAATCCGTCTGGGCGCGCAGCACGATCGTCGCCCGCGCCGGGACCTTCAGGGTCGCCCCGGCCGGGTGCGGCTCGTCCGGTTGGCCGTCAGGGGCGAGCTCGGTGGTGTTGATCTCCGACACCCACGCCGCCCCGAACTCCTTGGGCGGCAGGGTGAACTCGATCGGTTCGTAGTGGGCGTTGAAGCACAGCAGGAACGAGTCGTCGACCACCCGTTGGCCGCGGGCGTCCATGTCGGGGATGCCCTGGCCGTTGAGGAACACGGTCAGCGACTTCGCGAAACCCGCACCCCAGTCCTCGCCGGACATCTCGGTGCCGTCGGGTCCGAACCACGCGATGTCGGGCAGGCCCGCGTCGCCGCGGCGCCCGACGGGCTTGCCGGAGAAGAAGCGCCGCCGCCGGAACACCGGATGGCCGGCCCGCAGACCGGACACCGCGCGGGTGAAATCGAGCAGCCCCTCGTCGACTGCAGACCAGTCGATCCAGGTGATCTCGTTGTCCTGGCAGTAGCCGTTGTTGTTGCCGCCCTGGGTGCGCCCCAGCTCGTCACCGTGGCAGATCATCGGCACGCCCTGGGACAGCAGCAGTGTCGTCAGGAAGTTGCGTTCCTGCTGGGCCCGCAGGGCGTTGATCTCGGGGTCGTCGGTGGGACCCTCCACGCCGCAGTTCCAGGACCTGTTGTGGCTCTCGCCGTCGTTGTTGTCCTCGCCGTTGGCTTCGTTGTGCTTCTCGTTGTAGGACACCAGGTCGCGCAGCGTGAAGCCGTCGTGGGCGATGACGAAGTTGATCGACGCGACGGGCCGGCGCGCGGTGTGCTCGTAGAGGTCCGACGAGCCGGTCAACCGGTAGGCGAACTCGTCGATGCTGGCGTCCTCGCCGCGCCAGAAGTCGCGCACGGTGTCGCGGTACTTGCCGTTCCATTCCGTCCACTGCGGGGGGAAGTTGCCGACCTGATAGCCGCCGGGGCCGACGTCCCACGGCTCGGCGATCAGCTTGACCTGACTGACCGTCGGGTCCTGCTGCACGAGCTCGAAGAACGTCGCGAGCCGGTCGACGTCGTAGAACTCGCGGGCCAGCGTCGAGGCCAGGTCGAAGCGGAACCCGTCGACGTGCATCTCGGTGACCCAGTAGCGCAGCGAGTCCATGATCAGCTGCAGCGAGTGCGGATGCCGCACGTTGAAGCTGTTGCCGGTGCCGGTGTAGTCCATGTAGTACCGCTTGTCGTCGTCGACGAGCTGGTAGTACGCCGCGTTGTCGATGCCGCGCATCGACAGGGTCGGGCCCATGTGATTGCCCTCGGCGGTGTGGTTGTAGACGACGTCGAGGATGACTTCGATGCCCGCTTCGTGCAGCGCGCGCACCATCGCCTTGAACTCCTGGACCTGCCCGCCGGGGTTCGGGTTGGAGCTGTACTTCGAGTCGGGGGCGAAGAACCCGATCGTGTTGTAGCCCCAGTAGTTCGAGAGCCCCTTGTCGACCAGGGTCGAGTCGTTGGCGAAGTGGTGCACCGGCATCAGCTCGATGGCCGTGATGCCCAGCGATTTGAGATGCTCGATGATCACCGGGTGGGCGACGGCGGCGTAGGTGCCGCGGATCTGCTCGGGGATGTCGGGGTGGGTCTGGGTGAGGCCCTTGACGTGGGCCTCGTAGATCACCGAGTCGGCGTACTCATGGTTGGGCGGGCGGTCGTTGCCCCAGTCGAAGTACGGGTTGACCACCACGGACTTGGGCATGCTGGCTGCCGAGTCGTCGTCGTTGCGGCTGTCCGGGTCGCCGAAGGTGTAGCTGAACAGCGACTGGTTCCAGTCGAACTGTCCGTCGATGGCCTTGGCGTAGGGGTCGAGCAGCAGCTTGGTGGGGTTGCAGCGCAGCCCGTTGGCCGGGTCGTAGGGGCCGTACACCCGATAGCCGTAGCGCTGGCCCGGCTCGATGTTCGGGATGAAGCCGTGCCAGATGTACCCGTCGACCTCGGGCAGCGTGATGCAGTCGGTCTGCTCGCCGTTCGCGTCGAACAGGCAGAGCTCGACCTTTTCGGCCGCCTCGCTGAACAGCGCGAAGTTCGTGCCGTAGCCGTCGTAGGTGGCGCCGAGCGGATAGGCCTTACCGGGCCACACCTCGAGCGGAAAGGAGGTGTCCGGCGAGGCGGCGGTCTGAGTCAAGGAGCTCTCCTGAAGTGCGATCGGCGGGTGGCGGTAGCGGATGCCCACAACACGGGCACTGCAACCGTCCGTTATGTCACAGGAACGTCAATTGACGATGACACCGGCTGCGCGCAGTGCGGCAACGGCATCCTGGGTCGTCACCGGCGCGACGCCGGCGGTGAGATCGAGCAGGACGCGGGTCGTCAGTCCGTGGTCGGCAGCGTCGGCGGCGGTCGCCTTGACGCAGTAGTCGGTGGCGATGCCGACCACGTCGACGGTGTCGACGCCGCGCTGCCGCAGCCAGTCGGCCAGCGTTGTGCCGTCGTCGTCGACGCCCTCGAAGCCGCTGTAGGCGGCCGAGTAATGGCCCTTGCGGAACACGGCCTCGACCGATGTGACGTCGAGGTCGGGATGGAACTCGGCCCCGTCGGTGCCGGCGACGCAGTGCCGCGGCCACGACGTGACGTAGTCCGGCTGGTCGGAGAAGTGCTCGCCCGGGTCGATGTGGAAATCCTTGGTCGCGACGACGTGGTCGTACCCGTGCTCGCCGGACAGAAGCGCGCTGGTGGCACGGGCGACAGACGTTCCGCCGTCGACCGCCAGCGAGCCGCCTTCGCAGAAGTCGTTCTGTACGTCGACGATGATCAGCGCTGTCGTCCCGGTCATGGGTTCACGGTATCGCCGTTGCTTCCCACCCGCTGATGGGCGGTCAGGAGCAGATGGTCGAACGTCTCGCGATCAGGCAGCGTGTCCTGGTACACGAGCTGCTGGTAGTCGGCGAGCAGTTGCTCGGCGAGCGCCCGTAGTTTGACGTTCGATTCCTGGGACCGCCAGCGCAGCAGTTCGAACGCGGCATCGCCGTCCACCCGGTAGATGAGCATGAGCATGCCCTTGACCTGTTCGATCACCGCGCGGTTCTCGGTGATCTCGCTCAGCGCGGCGGTGACCATCTCCTGGGTCATCGGCGGGGCCGGCGTCACGTCGACGTAGAAGCCGTGCGTCCCGATCACCCGGCCCTGTTCGTCGGTCATCCGATCGCCCACGACGACGACGTCGCGGACGTCACCGCGGGTGTCGACGATGCGGTGACGTGTGGAGAACGGGCGATGGGCGCGGCGCATCTCGTGCAGGGTGGCGGCGACAGTCGGACGATCGTCGGGGTGTTTGTGGGACAGCACGAGGTCGGTGGTCGGAGTCACCGTTCCCGGCTCGTATCCGTGCATGGTCTGGACCTCGTCGGACCACTCCCACCGCTCGTCGTCGAAGTGGAACGCGAACCAGCCGACGCGCTGGGTTTCCTCCTCGCCCACAACGAGCAGAGTAGCGTCGCTGTCGTCGGCGCGGTGCCGGTCAGCCACCGAACAGCAAATACAAACCCATGAACGTGTAGCCGACCATCACCAGCATCATCGCGAGCTGACCCGTCACCTGGTGCGCCCGGGGCAGCAACGCCAACGACCGGTCGTGCGCGGCGATCACACCGGCGATGTGGCCGGCCACGACGAAGACCACCTTGAGCGTGGCGCCCACCGCGGGGTGCATGGACAGCACGTAGCTGACCTCGTTGTCGGCCAGGCCCAGGACGTTCCAGCCGCGACCGAGCGGGTCCGCGAGCCGGATGATCGCCTCCTGACCGCGTTCGACCAGATAGGTGAGGTAGTGGGCGAATACGTATCCGATGACGATCGGGATCAGCGAGTGCGCCATCTTGCCGGGCAGTTCCCGTCGCTGCCGGGCGTCCACACCCCCCGTGCAGCGGGCCGCCAGCGTGAAGGACACTCCCACCACGAGGGCGAACAGCAGCAACCCGGCGGTCCGCAACAGGCTCGCGGTGGCGGCGGAGTCCGTGACCCGGTCGGAGAAATTGCGGAACGCCGGCGTGGCCGAGAAGCTGTCGAAAGCGGTCGAGCCCAGCAGCACCGACAGCACGGCAACCGTTCCCGGTCGAACCGGCAGGGTGCCGAGGTGGTCGAACGGGTTGCCGATCGCGATCCGGCCGTCGGCATTGCGGCGCAGTGGGGACAGTCGGGACGCGACGACGCTGTACACCTCGAACGGATCGGCGCGCGAACACCACCGGGTGTCGAAAATCAGCGTGCCGACGAGGGTGACGCCGAGGTAGATGAGCAGCCACGTCCGCACCGCCGACAGAGAACCGGGATCGGGGCTGGCGAGCTCCAGCCAGACGAACGCGAACAGTCCCGCGGCGGCCGGCCAGTACCCCACCCGTTCGGGGTAGCTGCGCCCCACCGAGGGGCTTCCGGTGATGCGGTGCAGCGCGCGAACCGGCGAGAGCACCCGCCACACCGGGCCGAACAGCAGCGAGAGCGCCACGAGCCCCACCCAGAGCAGCACGTAGAAGGTGACCTGGAGCGCGTTGTCCGAATTCTGGGGTCCGAAGAACGCCGCCATCGCGACCCAGACCGTCATCCCCAACGCCAGCACCGTCAGCACCCAGCGGGTCGCTGACGCGTCGACGACGCGGGTGAGCACCTCGGGCAGTGCGCGGCCCGGGCGGGACGTGTCGAACTTCGGCTGTTTCCACGCCAGCGCGACGACGGCGAACGTGAACGTCAGTGCCCAGGCCGCGCCGATCAGCGCATAGGTGAGCGGGATCGGCAGATCGGTCGAGCCGCCCAACCCGTGGGCGAGCACGTGCGTCGTCACTGCACGGCGATGGTCGCGATGGTCTTGTTCAGCTCGTGCAGTTCGACGTCGACGCGGCCGGGCACGTCGACGGAGAACTGGAACGACTGGCCGGGACCGACGGCGATCGGGAACGAATGCTCCGGGGTGGAGTGCACGTGCAGCTCGTCAGCGGCGTCGCTGTCGACCTCGAACACGATCGGCTGCTTGACCTTTGCCTGCAGCTGCTCGTTGGTCGGGGTCACCGTGCCGCCCTTGATCGTCACGTTGACCACGAGCCGCTGCGGCGCCGCCGGCGCGTCCGTCATCTGCGCTGCAGACGGCGCGCCGGAACCGGACGTGCCTGCGCCGGCGTCGTCGCTCTTGTTGCCACCGCACCCGGTGATCAGCAGTGCGACGGCGGCGGTCAGCACCAGCAGTCTGGTCACGATTCCCCTGTCTCGTCGGAGGACTTGCGGTTCTTCCTGGCGATGTAGAACACCACCCCGGCCACCACGAACGCCGGAGCGAACGCGGGCAGCGCCAACCAGATCGAGTGATCGGCGAGGATCACGACCTCGGTCGCAGAAGTCATGCCTGCGCAGACGGTTGGAGTTCGTTCTCGCTGCCGGTCGGCTCGTTGTTGTTGATCCGGCCGCCACCCCAGCTGATGCCCGCGATCATCGCCAGCGTGCAGACCAGCACGATCAGGCAGCCGATCAACCACAGCGATGCCGGGATGTCGGGGCTGCGCTCCCGCTGCAGGATGGTGATCTCCGAGACGAACGGACGGGTGAACTGGGCGTCTGCCGCCACCTCCGGCGCGCCGATTCCCGGATCTGCGGCCAGATAGATCGGCACCGCGGTCAGCGTCTTACCGTCATGCACGCGCAGCAGGGTCTTCCACTGCCCGGACACCGGCATCGGCTTGGTCGACACGTAGTGGCCGGGGCCCACCTGCTGCAGGTGGTCGATGAACTGGCCTCGTTCGTTGGCCAGCCCGCCCTGCCAGGCCAGCACCGACACCCAGTTCGGGTCCTCGCTGAAGGCGTCGGGCGGGTTGAAGCGGACGTCGGCGGTGACGAACCGTCCGGGGCCGGGACCCTGCGCCTCGGTGAGGGCGAAGCTCGCCGTCTCGTCCTGCGGCACCGAATACTGCAGTCCGTTGGCGGTCGCACCGCCGATCGCGAGCACGGTCAGCACGACCAGGCCGATGGAGATCGGGCGTCCGGGCAGTTTGCGACCCGTGAGGACCATGCCGACCATGGCGCCGCAGCCGCCGGCCAGGATCGCGACGGGCACGGCCATCGCCAGCGCTTCGGGCCAGATGCTGGTCGGCCAGGGGTAGGGGTAGATCGCGTCGATCCACAGCGACTCCAGCCACAGTCCGACCGTTGCGACTCCCAGACCGCTGGCCATGCCGAACAGCACCGGACGTTTCAGCAGTGGAGTGAGCGCGATCAGCTCGACGACCAGCGCAGGCCCCAGATAGAGCGGGAACCAGTTGACCGGCGCGTCGAGCAGCGGCGCGACCATGAACGCGATGATGCCGCGCAGCCCGATGGCCACCACGGCGGCGATGAGCGCGGCGCCGCGGCCGAGGAAGATGCGCGCCGCGACGAGGGCGACGGATGCCGCGGCGGCGATCAGCATCGGCTGGAAGACCTGGCGGAACTGCGGCACGCCGAAGTCGAACTCGATCTGGTACACCGACAGACCGATCAGCACGCCCGCGAATGCCAGGTACTGGATGAACTTGAGGCCGATGTTGTCCCGCGGCGCATCCGGACCGACCGCCCGTTTGCCTTCGATCTCGAGATACGCGGCAGCGATGGTCGAGAAGCCGGCGCCGCCGATCATCATCAGGTGGGTCGGCCCCCACAGCGTGACGTCCTGACCGAAGATGCGGTGCCACACGTCGTCGAGGGGAAAGCCGATCAGCGCGTACATGCCGCAGCCCGCCATCACGATGCCGCCGACGGGGGCGTACCAGTTGTCGGTGATGCGAACGGCCGCCGGGCCCGGCTTGTCGAACGGCAGCACGATCGCCGTACAGCCCGCGACGAACACGAAGAACAAGCCGACGATGATGAAGTAGTGCGCGGGGTTGGCCAGCGGCCCCGGATCGCGGCCCTTACCGATGTGCAGGCTGACGTCCCAGATGAAGCCGAACAGCGCGCAGATGATCGCGCTGACGAAGATCGCCACGGGCAGCGCCACCCACGCTGGCCGGTGGAACTTGGCGCCCAGCCATTCGGCGGAGTTGGTCAGCCACGAGATCTTGTGATTCCGGTGCAGGTAGCCGATCCACAGCAGCAGCGCAGTGACGCCGGCCGCGACCGCGGACAACCCAATGACCTGGTCTAGCGCCGCACCGCCACCCTCACTACCCTGCGCCAGCACCGTGACGTCCGGTCGAGAATGCATCATCGTCATTCCTGTTCACCCGAGCCGATGGAGTCCCTACTGGGCGGTAATGTTGCCACGAGCAGCCGAGGCGAAACCAGGGGTATCGGGTTTTTTCGTCGACCGTCACTGATTCGTGTTCTGCGCGCAGCGATCACAGTTCGTCGCGGACCCGACGTCACCGAGAATCGGGTCAGACCGAAGCCCGTCGCAGCTCAGGTGCCCTGTTCGCGTCGCTGTCACCGCACCCGCCGCCACGATCTGTGGCGACCCGTGCCGCGCCGAGCGAACCTCCGTGTCCACCCCGGCGTCCACGCCGCCTCACAGGCAGCGCTGCGCGATCCAGTGGCGATTCCGTTGCTGGCACACACGCCCGCAGGTGGCGCGGAGTCATTTCTTCGGCGGACGCAATACCTTCATCGCCGCGTTCATGACCGGTGCCGGCAGGCGGTCCTTCATCTGCAGGGCGGTGTTCCCGGCCTGTGTCCGTGCCGGGGTGCCCCGACCGAACATGCGGTTGAGCGGACCGCCGGTGGGTTCGAGGTCGACATGAAGCGGTGGCCTGCCGTCAGCTGCTCCCAGCGCGTTGGAGATCACGATGCGCTGGATCTCACTGGTGCCTTCGAAGATGGTGTACAGCTTGGCGTCCCGGTACCACTTCTCGACGGGATGGTCCTTGATGTAGCCCCATCCGCCCATCGTCTGGATCGCCCGCTCGGTGGTTCGCACTGCCAACTCGCTGGCCGCGAGCTTGGACATCGAGCCCTCGCCCCGTTCGAACGGCACGCCGGTCGCGGCCATCCACGACGCTCGCCAGGTGAGCAATCGCGCTGCGTCGAGCCCGGTCGCGAGGTCGGCCAACGGGAACGCGATGCCCTGGTTGTCGATGATGGGCGCGCCGAACGCTTCCCGCCGGTTGGCGTACTCGGTGACGTATTCCAGAGCGGCCCTGGTGATCCCGAGCGCTTGCGCGGCGACCATCGGCCGCGTCTGCTCGAAGGTCCCCAGGGTGGCCGAGCCCGAGTGCTTGGCGCCCTCGACCGCTTCACGCGCCCGGGCCAGCTTGTGTTCCAACTTTTCCTGCCCGCCCAGCAGGTTCTCGGCGGGCACGCGGACGCTGTTGAATTTCAGTTCGGCGGTGTGCGAGGCACGGCAGCCGAGCTTGTCGAGTTTGCGGACCATCTCGAGTCCCGGGGTGCCGCCGGGAACGATGAACAGTGCCTGGCCCTTGTGTCCCAGCTCCTGGTCGACCACGGCGTTGACGACGTGCACGTTGGCGATGCCGCCGTTGCCGATCCACATCTTGTGGCCGTCGATGATCCAGTCCGCATCGGGACCGTCGCCGTCGCGTCGGGCCGTCGTACGCAGATTGCGCACGTCGCTGCCGCCCTCCGGTTCGGAGATGGCGAGCGCCGCGAGCTTGAGGTCACCGGGCGACCCGAAGCATTCGGGCGCCCACTGCAGCATCTGCTCGGGTGAGGCGGCCTGACCGATCGCCGAGAGTGCCAGCGCGGGCATGACCACGGCCAGCCCGATGCCGGCGCATCCCCAGAACAGTTCCTCCATGAACATCGGCAGGGACAACCCCGTCGGGTCGCCGATCAGATCGCGGTAGAACAGGGGGCTGTAGAACCCCCGCTTCGCGGCTTCCTCCAGAACCGGCCAGGGGAACTCCTGGCGCTGGTCGAACTCCGCGGCGACGGGACGGACCACCTCTTCGGCGAATTCATGGGTGCGCCGCGCCAGATCGTGCTGCGCGGCGGTCGGCGTGATGTCGAAGCTCACGAGGCCACCTCCGCATACATCGCCGCGTCGATCAGTCCGGACATATGCACCACCGCCTCCTCGCGTCGCTACGGCAGGGCGAATACCCACGTGCGGGGCGAAATCCACCGGTCACGCCGATAACACTTCCGGTGGGCCGCCGGCCTCGACGATCCGCCGCTGCGCCTCACCGACGGAGATGCGCAATCGACGGGACAGCACTTGCGCCCACGATCCGCCGCCGAGCTCCGCCGGCGGCGGCCCGCTCACCAGCCGGCGGATCATTCGGCGTTGGAGGGCGACGACCGCCTTGTCCAGCTCCTCCAGCCGCACCGTCAGCGCGCGCAGATCGGTGGGGCGGAGTTGATGCAGTGGCAGGTCGGCCAGCGCGCGATAACCGGTGTCGAGGGCGTCCAGGGCGGCGAAAACATCGTTCGAACTCATGTTCGACACCGTACGTCGCCCCACCGACAGGTCGCTTAGGCTCAGGTCATGGCCCGAAAGTATGCGACGGCCGACACCGTCGACGCCCCCGAACTACTCGACTTCATCCGGCCGCGCCACAACATGGTGCTGACCACCTTCCGGGCCGACGGATCGCTGCAGACCTCACCGGTCACCGGTGGTCTCGACGCCCACGGGCGCATCGTGGTGGCCAGCTATCCGCAGCGGGCGAAGGCGGTCAACGTCGGGCGCGATCCGCGGGCCAGCGTGCTGGTCCTCAGCGATGAGTTCAACGGCCCGTACGTCCAGGTCGACGGTCCGGCTGAGGTGATCCGGCTGCCCGAGGCCGTCGAGCCACTGGTGGATTACTACCGGGCGATCGCCGGCGAACACCCCGACTGGGAGGAGTACCGGCAGGCGATGAGAGAGCAGGGCAAGTGCCTGATCAGGGTCACGCCACAGCGGTGGGGGCCGGTCGCCACGGGCGGTTTTCCGCCGCCCTGATCAGCGGTGCACCGCGAGACCTGCCAGGCCGATCCCGATCGAGTGTGGTAGTCAGAGCTAGCAGACGCGTTGCATCAGCTAGCACGTCAAACTATAGTCTGGACACATGTCCAGGAGGGGTTCGGATTCCTTGCGCCACACGATTCGACCAGCTCGGAGCGACTTCTCGCGCTGGACTCGCGCTCATCTGCGACGCGCAGGATAGGTGAGGTGACGATGCGTATCGCCTTGCTGTCCTATCGGAGCAAGACACATTGTGGCGGGCAGGGCGTCTATGTGCGCCACCTCAGCCGCGGCCTGGTCGAGCTGGGCCACGAGGTGGAACTGTTCTCCGGCCAGCCGTATCCCGAGGGGCTGGATCCCCGGGTGCGCCTGACCAAAGTGCCCAGCCTCGACCTGTATCGCGAACCCGATCCCTTCCGCGTCCCGCGGCCCACCGAGATCAGGACCAGCATCGATCTCGAGGAACTGCTCACGACCTGGACGGCAGGGTTCCCGGAACCCAAGACCTTCAGCAAGCGGGTGGCCCGGTTGCTCGCCGATCGGCTCGACGATTTCGACGTCGTGCACGACAACCAGTGCCTCGGCACCGGACTTCTCGACATCGCCGCGTCGGGCATGCCTGTGGTCGCCACCGTGCACCACCCGATCACGCGCGACCGCATCGTCGAGGTTGCCGCTGCGCCGTGGTGGCGCAAGCCGCTGGTGCGCCGCTGGTACGCCTTCGCTGAGATGCAGAAGGCCGTCGCGCGCCGTATCCCCGAACTCGTGACGGTCTCGTCGACGTCGGCGACCGACATCGCCGAGGACTTCGCCGTGGACCCGCGCCAGCTGCACGTCGTGCCGCTCGGAGTGGACACCGAGTTGTTCGGTCCCGCCGAGCACCGCGTGCGCAACCGGATCATCGCGATCGCCAGTGCCGACGTTCCGCTCAAGGGTGTGAGCCACCTCCTGCACGCGGTGGCGCGACTGCGCGTGGAGCGGGATCTGGAGTTGCAGCTCGTCGCGAAGCTCGAACCCAACGGGCCGACCGAGAAGCTGATCGCGGAACTGGGCATCTCCGACATCGTGCACAGCTCCAGCGGGTTGTCCGACACCGAATTGGCGGACTTGCTCGCCTCAGCCGAAGTCGCCTGCATTCCCTCGCTCTACGAAGGCTTTTCACTACCTGCCGTCGAAGCGATGGCCAGCGGTACGCCGATCGTCGCCAGCCGGGCCGGTGCGCTGCCCGAGGTCGTCGGCCCCGACGGAGACTGCGCGCGCCTCGTGACCCCGGCCGACGTCGACGAACTCACCGCGGTGCTCGGCGAACTGCTCGATTCGCCGCGCGAACTCCGCCGGCTCGGCGACAACGGCCGGCGTCGTGCCCTCGAAGTGTTCAGCTGGGAATCCGTTGCCGCACAGACCGTTGCGGTGTACCAACAAGCTCGCGATAGGGTCGCCGCATGCTGACTGTGGATTTCGACCGCCTCGGTGTCGGTTCGGGTACCAAGGTCATCGACGTCGGCTGCGGGGCCGGCCGGCACACGTTCGAGGCTTTCCGCCGGGGTGCCGACGTGATCGGATTCGACCAGAACGCAGCCGATCTCAACGATGTCGACGAGATCCTGCAGGCGATGAAGGAGCAGGGTGAGGCGCCGGCAACGGCCAAGGGCGAGGCCGTCAAGGGCGATGCACTCGACCTGCCCTACCCCGACGCCACCTTCGACTGCGTGATCGCCTCGGAGATCCTCGAGCACGTCCCCGAGGACGAGCGGGCCATCGCCGAGCTCGTCCGCGTCCTCAAACCCGGTGGTGCGCTGGCGATCACCGTTCCCCGCTGGCTACCCGAACGTGTCTGCTGGGCGCTCTCGGACTCCTATCACGCCAACGAGGGCGGACACATCCGGATCTACCGGGCCGACGAGTTGCGGGACAAGGTCGTCGCGCACGGTATGACGTTGACGCACACTCACCACGCGCACGCACTCCACTCGCCCTACTGGTGGCTCAAGTGCGCTGTCGGTACCGAACGTGACGGACACCCTGCCGTGGCGGCCTATCACAAGCTGTTGGTGTGGGACATGATGAGTCGTCCCTGGGTGACCAGAACCGCGGAGGCCGTGCTCAATCCCGTCATCGGCAAGAGCGTCGCTCTGTACTTCGCCAAGCCGAGCTGATGGCCGACATCCCGCACGTGCCGGGCGTGTTCACGCCGGAACAATGTCTGCAGACGGCGGCATCCATCGCCGCGACGCAGGAGTCCTCGGGTGCGATTCCCTGGTCGGTCGGCGGCCACACGGACCCGTGGGATCACATCGAGAACGCGATGGCGCTGACCGCCGCCGGGCTGCTGGACAACGCGCGAGCGGCCTTCGAGTGGTCGCGGGTGACGCAGCGTGCCGACGGCACATGGCCGATCCAGCTGCGCAACGGCATCGTTGAAGATCCCAACAGCGACAGCAATTTCTGCGCCTACATCGCCACCGGGGTATGGCACCACGTCCTCGTCACCGGAGATCACGCGTTCGCCGGCAGGATGTGGCCCGTGGTGGCCAAGGCCATCGACTTCGTCCTGAGTCTTCAGAAGAGCACGGGCGAGATCGCCTGGGCGGCAGGGCCTTCCGGTCGCGCCGAGGAGGCGCTGCTGACGGGCTGCTCGAGCATTCACCACAGCATCCGGTGCGCGTTGGCGTTGGCCGACCACGTCGGCGAAACCCAGCCGGAATGGGAGATCGCGGTGGGACGCCTCGGGCACGCCATCGCCGAGCATCCGGAGGGTTTCACCGTCAAGGACCGCTGGTCGATGGAGTGGTACTACCCGGTGTTGGGCGGCGCCGTACGCGGTGCCCGGGCACGGGCGCGCATCGACGCCCGCTGGCACGATTTCGTCGTCCCGGGTCTCGGCATCCGGTGCGTCGACGACCGGCCGTGGGTCACGGGCGCCGAAACCTGTGAATTGGTACTGGCACTCGACGCCATGGGGGATCGCAGCCGGGCGCACGAGCAGTTCTCCGCGATGCACCACCTGCGTGAAGACGACGGTTCGTACTGGACGGGCCTGGTCTACGACGACGGCAAGCGATGGCCGGTGGAGCGCACGACGTGGACGGGGGCGGCGGTGATCCTGGCGGCAGATGCGCTGTCGTCGACGACGCCGGGCAGCGCCATCTTCCGTGGCGACGATCTGCCGCGCGGCCTCGAAGGCGAATACGACTGTGAGTGCGCGACCAGTGAACGCTAGGGCGCGCTGAGCGTTCCGGCTGCGCCGTTGACCCGTTGCAACACCCGCATCGAACCGGTGGCGCTGACCTCTCGGAAGTCACCGGTGTCCAGGGCCCGCCGGTAGATGTGGAACGGTGCCTGACCGCCGTCGGCCGGGTCGGGGAACACGTCGTGGATCACCAGCGCGCCGCCCACGTCGACCCACGGTGCCCACCCGTCGAAGTCGCGCTGAGCAGCCTCCTCGGTGTGGCCGCCGTCGATGAACAACAGCCGCAACGGTGTTCGCCATCCGCGCGCGACGACGGGGGAACGGCCGACCACCGCGACGACGTGGTCGTCGAGGCCCGCGGAGTCGAGCGTGTGCCGCAGCGTCGGGAGGGTGTCGAACAAGCCGGTGACCGGGTCGACCAGCGACGAATCGTGATACTCCCACCCCGCCTGGTGCTCTTCGGAGCCGTGGTGATGATCGACGGTGAAGACCACGCCCCCCGTCTCTTGGGCAGCAGCACCCAGCATCACCGTGGACTTGCCGCAGTAGGTGCCGATCTCGACTGCGACGCCGTCGCCCAGGTACTTGACCGCGGTGTCGTAGAGGGCGCGGCCTTCGTCGGCGGGCATGAAGCCGGTGACCTTCTCCGCGAGGTCGAACAGCGTTGCGGCGGCAGGCGGCATCGTCATGACAGCCAACTTACCGTTGCTGGTCCAAGGGCGTTGTAGTAGCGTCCGGACATGTGTCCGATCCGGCCCGCGAGTCGACTCGGCGGCGCCTGACGGCCAAGCAAGCCGACACCGTGGAGCGGCTCGGGCAGGCCGCCGTCACGGTGCTCGGCCGGGAAGGCTTCGCAGGGTTGACGGTGCGGCGCGTTGCGACCGAAGCCGGAGTCGGAGCGGCAACCGCCTACACGTACTTCTCGTCCAAGGAACATCTCGTGGCAGAGGTGTTCTGGCGCCGACTCGTCGGATCGCCCTGCGTTGCGCACCAATCCGATGATCCGGCGGAGCGCGTCATCGAGGTTTTCGGACACATCTCCAAGCCGGTCGCCGACGAACCGGAGTTCGCCGGCGCGGTGACCGCCGCGCTGCTCGGCCGTGACCCCGACGTCGAGGTGCTACGTCTGCGCATCGCCCTCGACATCCGGGACCGACTGACGGAGGCCGTCGGCGCCGACGCCGATCCGGGTGTCGTCGACACGCTCGAGCTGTTGTACTCGGGAGCGCTGGTGAGCGCCGGAATGGGCTACTCCTCGTACGACGACATCTCGCGCCGGTTGGCGACCGCGGCGCGCCTGCTGCTCGGCTAGGTCGTCTCCCTGTCCACCAAGGCGGCGCACATCGCGCGCACGGAGTCGGCCTCGGCTTGGCGGAGCTTGATGAGTCGGCGAATGTTTCGGCCTCGCTCGGCCTTTCGCGCAGCCGGCGAGAGCTTCCGCAACTCGGTGCATCGTTCGGCGATCTCCGCTTCCAGCTCCTGCCACCGCGCCGCGAGCACCGTCAGGTAGTACGCCGCCTGCGCGTCGCCGGGTTCTGGGTTCACTATCCAGCGCTGGGGACGTGCGAGGCGATCAGATCGGCCATCTGGCTTGCCTGGCGTACCTCGAGGGTGCCCGGGGCGCAGGCCAGCACGTCGATGACCACATTCGCTCGCGCGGAGATCACGTGCTCGCACGACGACGTTGCGGCGCCTGCGGATCGACTGATCGGCATCCGGAGATGGTCGGGGCTGATATCCAGATCTCCACTGCGCCAACGAGGTAACCGCTGATCATTCAGCGTGATGTTGACCGTGTGGTTGGTGCACTTGGCCCAGCGGTCGGCGGATTGGGCGATGAAGTCGCGTGCGGTGTCGGGGCTCGTGTACGTTGCCACGGACTGCACCACCGAGGAGCGCCATTGATCGTTACCCGGCGCGCGGAGCAACTGGCGGCGCACTGCCTGCCACGTGCCGGCGTCGGAACCGCCGTAGATGGCCGATTCCCCCGGATGCCAGACACCGAGGCAGTTCAGGTTCGGCAACAGGTTCCTGTTGTCGTCCATACCCGAGTCCACTGGCTGAGGAATCAGCGGCGCACCGTTCATCATGGACTGAACGTCACGTGCGCTCAGCAGAAGATCGCCCAACGCTGACTCTGGCACAAGCGCAGCTGAATTGGCGGACTCCTGAGCATTGCCGCAGCCCGCAGCGAGCGTGGCGGCGGCGGTGATTCCCAGAGTTGCCCAGCGTCGCCGCCCACGCCTCATGCGTGCGTGCCGGCGGCAGCGCAGGCCTGTTGGGCTGCGACGGCGTCGTTGTTCAGCTCGTCGGCGGTGACGTTGAGGGTGTCCCGGCCGCCGCGCAGGCCCATCTTGATCAGCAGCTTGGTGGCGTCCACCGACCACTGGCGCATCGGATCCGCCACCGCCGGCGGCACACCGGGCGTGTTCGCGGCGGACATCGCGCCGGCTGCACCCTGCCGTAACGCCGTGCGGCCCAGGACGTTGCTGCTCTCCACCGCGGGATCGGAGTAGTCGACTGCGGCGAAGGCATCCAGGGAGTCGGCGAAATCACCGTAGTACGAC
Source organism: Mycolicibacterium sp. 018/SC-01/001 (assembly GCF_007096635.1). Taxonomy (GTDB): domain Bacteria; phylum Actinomycetota; class Actinomycetes; order Mycobacteriales; family Mycobacteriaceae; genus Mycobacterium. The sequence goes on along the minus strand of NZ_VKAA01000001.1, from coordinate 275,252 downwards.
GCGGTCGAGTCGAGAACCTGGGCGAATTGGCTACACGCGGCAACCGCGGCGGGGTCCGCGCCGTCCGAGCCCGGGGCGGCCACTTGAATCGCCGGCGCACCCGGATCGGCTATCGCGTCAGCGGGTTGCGCATTGGCAGGCGATGACAGCAACAGAACCGTGGAGATGCTCACACAGGCGGTGAGGAGGGCCTTCGCGACGAAGCGTTCGATAGTCACGCTGTTCTCCTAATTTCTTCGCGGTGCCGATTGCCAGTCGGGACATGTTCGCACACAACGCTTCCCACAGCACGGTCGCTGCACTCAATGCCGCGAAGATGAACGGACGGCGACCCGCAGTTGGCCGGTAATGAACTATCCAGAGGTTGGTGGCAAGCTCACAGGGAACCTCACAGCGCACTTTCAGCAAAGAAGTGTAGTCGAAAGGATGGAGGCCTGAAGTGGATGCCCTGCGTTCACCAGGATGACACCCGGCCAGTGGACGCTCTGCGGGTCAATGGCGATATCCCGTTCCCCGCATCCACGAGAGGCGTCGTCGAACCCATGTTTAACCGCTATGTCACGCTCGCCGCTGTCTGCCTGGCGGCACCGGTGTGGACCGCGCCGCTCGTCGCGGCGGAGCCGGCTCCTCCCAATCCAGGTGTACAGCCCGTCGCGGACGCGGCGCCCGTCCCGCCGCCGCCCGACGGAGCGGTCCCGTCCGGTCCGCCCGGAATCCTGGACACGCCTGACGGCTGGCACCTGGAAGTGGTGGGCAGCAATGAAACTCAGCTCCCGGTCGCCCCGTTGACGACGGCTATCTCCTCTCGCGAGTACCTGGTGAGCGGCACGTTCACGGGCAAGATCACCGGAAAAGGCAAGACCACGCTGGCCGGCGGCTCGATGGAGGCAGGCGAGCAGATCGGCTGTGGCATCATCTCCGACGAAACGGAGATCAACCCGGGTGCGAGCATCACGCCCAGCATCGGCATCCCGTTCACCGGTAACCCGGCGTTCGGTGCGTCGCTGAGCTTGCAGGGCAAGGTCTACCTGAAGCCCGGCACGGTGACCACCGTGGCGCTGGACAAGAAGTCGTTCAAGGGCACCTCGACCCGTATCACGCTCACGGGCGTGCGAGTCAAGACCGACCAGTGCGCCGGTCAGTCCTTCATTCGGTCGTATGCGACGCTGACCAGTTCGACAGACAACACCGACGATGTGGTGACCTACCTCGGCGTGACGAAGGCCGTGTAGGTCCCGGCCGAATCCTCGTTCGACACAACAGACTTCGCTGATCGATTCACTCTGAGAGGCCTTTGCACCGATGAACAAGAAGTTGCTCGCGCTGGCTGCCACCAGCCTCGTTCTCCCGGCTTTCGCGGTACCCACCGCGCTCGCGCAGCCGGCTCCGCCGGCTCCCTTGCCGCCGCCGGTCGACGGTGCGCCGCCGCCGGACGCCGGTCCGCCGCCGGACAACGGTGTCGTCGCGTCCGCACCCCCCGGAGTGGTCATGTCTCCGGACGGATGGCAGCTCAGCGTCGCAGCCACCGGTGAGACGCAGTTGCCCATCGCCCCGTTGACCACCGCGGTGTCCTCCCGTGAATACCTGGTGGGCGGAACGTTTGTCGGCACGGTGACCGGTAATGGCAAGACAAAGCTCAACGGTGGTGTCCTGGAGGCCGGCTACCAGATCGGCTGTGGTATCGAGCTCGGTCAGGTCCGCCTCATCGGTTCGGTGGGTGTCGGCACGTCGGGTTCGACGCTCACCGGCGGGCTCGTGCCGACCGGTGTGAACTTCCCGATCTCGGGCACGCTCGAGATCCACCTCAAGCCCGGCACGGTGAACCAGGTGTCAGTGGACAAGAAGTCGTTCAAGGCCGCGCCCGCCCGCGTGACGCTCAAGGACGTCCACATCAAGGTGGATGGCTGTGCGGGACAGTCGTTCCTGCGCTCCTACGCGACCCTGACGAGCTCCACGACAGACACCGACGACATCGTGGCGTACTACGGCGTCACGAAGTCCGTATGACACGTGTGATCCGGCAGGCACCGGCGGCGCTCATCGCCGCCGGTGCCGCTGTCGTCTTCGCAGCTGTGGCCAATGCCCAGCCGCCGGCGCCGCCGGAGCCACCGCAGCCCCCACCGCCCGCGCCGGCGCCGCAGGGTCCCACCATCCCGGTGATCGGTGCACCACTGGGCCCGCAGGGGTGGAACATGCTCGCCCAGGCGGGCGAACCCTCCGTCCCCGGAATGCTCGGCGCACCGCCGATTTCCGGCATCGATCGGACCACCGTGTTGGGCCAGAATGCGGTGCCGTCGGCACCGGGAGCCGGTCCGGGTGTCGTGCCGAACCTGCGCGCCTTCAACAATGCCTACGGGGTGCCGCAGAACGAGGTGCCGTCCGCACCGGGGCAGGGTCAGCAGTTCGACGTTGCGCCAGGGGACGAGAACGCCGACGTCAACGGGCGCACGTGGCTGGGCCGCTACATCGATCTGTATCGCGATGGGCGACTTCGGGGTTCGCTGCTGGGCCAGCTGCCGCAGCAGCAGCTCGGTGAACCCCTGCCCGGTACCGCTCCGCCTCCCGGGACGAACATCCCGCCGGGGTTGGTGCAGTTCCTGCCGGACCCGGCGGCACCGCCGCCGCCACCCTGACCGTCTGCGCGAGAGTGCTCTCAGCGCTGTAGTTCGTCGCTCGCAGCTACCCTGTGTGCACTTTCGCGCCGCCGCAACGAGAATCGGCCCCCACCGAAGATGGTAGGGGCCGATCGCGTCAGCGCTCAGGCGGCGTCTGCTTCCTTCTTGCGGTGCTTGCCCCCGAGAGACCCGGTCGTCGACTTGGGCGTCGATCCGGCCTTGCTGTCGGTCTTGGACTCGGTCTCCGACTTCGTCTCGGTCTCCGCCTTCGGCTCACCGGTGGGATCAGCCTTGGTGTCGGACTTCGTGTCCGACTTCGTGTCGAACTTGTTGTCGGACTTGTTGTCGGACTTGGTGTCCGACGTGTCGTCCGACTCGTGATCCGACGGTGGTGTCACGGTGGGTTCGGCCTCGGCCTCCGGGGCGCGATGCTTACCGCCGGTGCTCTCCGGTGCCTTCTCTTCGGTGGCTTCGAGCCGAGCCAGGAACGGGTGCGGGCTGTCGAGGACAGTCGTTGCCGTGTCGTCCCCGGCGAGCAGGTTCGGGGCGTGCCGCGACTGCAGTGCAACCGTGGCATCGTTGCCGCCGAAGACCTGGTCGATGATGCTCTTGTTGTAGGCGAGCTCACTCTTGACCGCGGAGGAGATGCCCGGCAGGGCTCCCTTCACGTTGGCCTTGACCGTGTCGACGTAGGCGGGGATCTCGTTGGTGCGGTTGGTGAGAACGTAGGTGACCACCGAGAAGGGCAGCGAGGCCAGCTGCAGGTAGGCGTTGGCCGCGCTGCCGACAGCCTTCGAGACACCGAGGAAGTTGTGGTACGGAATCGTCAGCAGTTGCAGCAGCAGTGTGCCCTGGTCCACCGGATCGGCCGCTGCGGTGATCGCTTTGGTCGCGGTGGCGGAAGACTGTTGGGTCGAGCCGAACACCTGTGACAGCAGGTCGAGGTCGTACTGGACCTCCGTCTTGATCGCGGACGAGATGCCAGGAAGGGCGCCGTCGAGGTTCTTGCGGACACTGGCGATGTAGTCGGGAATCTCGTTGGTGCGATTGGTCAGAACGTAGGTGACCACCGAGAAGGGCAGTGAGGCCACCTGCAGGACGGCGTTGACGGCGCTACCGACGGCCTTCGACACGCCGAGGAAATTGTGGTACGGCGCGGTGAGCAACTCCAGCAACAGCGTGGCCCTGTCGACACCGGACAGCTCGGCCATCGTGTCGACGGCGTCGACCAGCGCGGCGTCGCTCGCCGGTGCGGGAGCGGAGTTCAGTGACCGGATCGACGGCGGTACCGGATCGAAGGTGGTGACTGCGGCGGACAGCTCGACGGGAATCGTCGCGGTGTCGCGCACGGAGTCGGGGGTGGTGGTCGAGACCATCGTCGGGGCCGCCAGGCAGGCGGCTGAGACGAATGCCACGAGGGGTTTGCCAATGGACGAGTGCATACCGTCGCCTTCATAGGGGTGCCAGGACGGACGGAAATGTACGGGAAGCGCGCATGGTCAGCCGGAACACGTTGCCACGCGCAGGTTCTCACCAGTTGAACGGATGGCGACTTTCCTGCGAGCTCACTGGGACGTCAACGCGGTCGCGGCAGCGACCGCGGGCCCGGCGATCTCGGCGACGTCGCGACCGTCCTCCACGACGAACGCGGTGAGCTCGCGGAGCCCGCCCAGCAGGATCAGCGCGGTCGTGTCTCCCAGAGGGCGCACGCCGGCGCGCCGGAAGCCGGGGCTCGCCGTCAGCGTCGTCAACAGCTCGGTGAGATCGCCCATCACCTGGCGGTGCAGCGGTCGTGACGCGGCGCCCAGCGCGGGCGCCTCCCGAATCCAGCACAGCGTGATGGCCGGCCGGGCTCCGATGTGTGCCACGTACGCGTCGACGGCCTGCCGGATCTGGCGCTCCCAGTCGTCATCCGGCGCGACAGCGCTGCGGATGCGCGCGATCAGATCGGCATTGTTGCGTCGGAGCAGTTCGATCAGGCACTGCTCCTTGCCCGCGAAGTGTTCGTAGAAGGTGCGCTTCGACGTCCGTGCGTGCCGGACGATGTCGGCGACGGTGCTCTCCCGGTAGCCGCGTTCGCCGATCGACACGGTCAGCCCGTCGAGTAGCCGATCCACTGTCAGCATCGCGCCGTCCGTCATGGTCACCTCTTGCGGTCCCGTGGTACCAACCGGTACCGTACCCGACATGGCTGTGGTACACGGTAGTACCAAAACGTCGGACCGCGATCGACTGCCGCCGGGGCCGCGAATCCCCCACGCGATGCAGGGAATGGGTTTCGCCCTGGCCAGGAAATGGACAGTCCGTCAGGCCACCCGGCAGTGCGGCGACGTCTTCACTCTGAGCCTCCCGGTGTTCGGCGAATCGGTCATCGTGGCCGACCCCGTGTTGGCCAAGCACGTGTTCATGGCCGATCCCGACGAGGTCGGCAACATCTCACCCAATCTGTCCCGTGTGCTCGGCCCCGGTTCGGTGTTCGCGCTCGACGGCGCCGACCACCGCCGCCGCCGCAAGTTGCTGACCCCGCCGCTGCACGGCAGGAGCATCAAGAACTACGAGCGCATCTTCGAAGAGGAGACGCTGCGCGAGATCCGCACGTGGCCGCAGGGGAAACCGGTCGAGACACTCGAGCCGATGATGCGGATCACGCTCAATGTCATCCTCCGCGCGGTCTTCGGCGCGGACGGGGCTCATCTGGACGAGCTGCGCCGCAACATCCCACCGTGGGTCACGTTGGGATCGCGGCTGGCGGTTCTCCCGATGCCGTCGCACACGTACGGGCGGTTCACGCCGTGGGGTCGGCTCGCCAACTACCGCAAGACCTATGACCGGATCATCGGCCGGCTGATCGACGCGGTCGCCGCCGATCCGAACCTCGATGCCCGCGACGATGTGCTCTCACTGCTGCTGCGCAGCACCTACGACGACGGCTCGTCGATGTCGCGCGAGGACGTCGGCGACGAATTGCTGACGTTGCTGGCCGCCGGTCACGAGACCACCGCCGCGACACTCGGGTGGGCCTTCGAACGGTTCAGCCGCCACCCTGAGGTCCTCGACCGGTTGGCCGCCGAGGCCGACACCGACGACAACACCTATCGGCAGGCGGCCGTTCTCGAGGTCCAGCGCACACGCACGATCATCGACTTCGCCGGGCGGCACGTCTACGCGCCGTCGTTCGAGCTCGGGGATTGGGTGGTGCCGCAAGGCTATTCGATTCTCGTGGCCATCAACCAGATTCACCGGCGCGGGGAAGAGTTCCCGAACCCTTCGCGGTTCGATCCCGACCGCTTCGTCGGTCAGCGGCCCTCGACGTTCGCCCACATTCCGTTCGGCGGTGGCACCCGACGTTGTGTCGGGGCCACCTTCGCCAACGTCGAGATGGACGTGGTGTTACGAACGGTGTTGCGGCACTTCACGATCGAGCCCACCACCGAGCCGGCAGAGAAGCAGCACTTCCGCGGGGTCGCCCACACGCCCAAGCTGGGCGGGCGCATCGTGGTGCGACCTCGCTAGCTACACCTGTGTGCGCTTCGGCAACGTCCAGCCGGGCCGGGGGAAGTGGCACGTGTACCCGTTGGGGTAGTGCAGCAGGTAGTCCTGGTGCTCGGGCTCGGCCTCCCAGAATTCCGGAGCCGGACTCACCTCCGTGACCACCTTCCCGGGCCACAGGCCGGAGGCATCCACGTCGGCGATCGTGTCGAGCGCGACCTCGCGCTGTTCGTCGTCGACGTAGAAGATCTCCGAGCGGTAGCTGCTGCCGACGTCATTGCCCTGGCGGTTCTTCGTCGTCGGATCGTGGATCTGGAAGAAGAACTCGAGCAGCGCCCGGTAATCGGTCTGCGCCGGGTCGTAGACGATCTCGACGGCCTCGGCATGCCCGGGATGGTTGCGATACGTCGGGTGGTCGTTCTGCCCGCCGGTGTAACCGACGCGGGTGGACACCACGCCCGGTTGACGGCGAATCAGGTCCTGCATGCCCCAGAAGCAGCCGCCGGCCAGCACGGCCCGCTTGTAGTCGCTCATGCGCGCTCCTCGTTGGATTCGGTGAACAATTCACGGTACTGCCCGTAGCCCTGCGCCTCGAGGTCGTCGAGGTGGACGAAGCGCAGCGCCGCCGAGTTGATGCAGTAGCGCAGGCCGCCCTGATCGCGTGGGCCGTCGGTGAACACGTGGCCGAGGTGGCTGTCGCCATGCGCGGAACGGACCTCGGTGCGGATCATCAGATGCGAGAAATCGCGCTTGGAGATGACGTTGTCCGGGTCGACGGGCCGGGTGAAGCTCGGCCAGCCGGAACCACTCTCGAACTTGTCGACCGATGCGAACAGCGGCTCGCCGGACACGACGTCCACGTACAGGCCTGGTTCGTGGTTGTCCCAGTACTCGCCGGTGAACGGGCGCTCGGTGCCGTTCTCCTGAGTGACGTGGTATTGCTCGGGGGACAGCGCACCGAGCGCGTGCGGATTCTTGTGATAGGTCTTCGACATGGTGCATCTATAACCGTCTGGACAGCGCGTTTAATCCGCCCGGGACCCTCGACAAGCTCGGTAGAACGTGTTCTAGTTCTGTGTGTGACGGGCACTTTTTCCCGAGACGAGCTGGCCGCGGCGTTCGCCGAGTTCGAGAAGACGGTCGACGACGCCGCACGCACGCGCGACTGGGACCCGTGGGTCGCGCAGTACACCGACGACGTCCTGTACATCGAGCACGCCGCGGGCACGATGCGTGGCCGCGAGGAGGTGCGGCCGTGGATTTGGAACACCATGGAGACCTTCCCCGGCAGTCACATGACGTCGTTCCCGTCACTGTGGAAGGTCTTCGACGACGAGACCGGGCGGGTGATCTGCGAACTCGACAACCCGATGCGCGATCCCGGGGACGGCACGATCATCAGCGCAACCAACATCTCGATCGTCACCTACGCCGGTGACGGAAAGTGGTGCCGGCAGGAGGACGTCTACAACCCGCTGCGCTTCGTCAAGGCAACCCTGACGTGGTGCCGTAAGGCCCGGGAGCTCGGCACTCTGCCCGACGAGGCCGCCGAGTGGATGACGAAGGTGACGCGATGAGTGCCCTGGTGATCGGCGCCAGCGGCTACCTCGGCAGCCACGTGACCCGGCAGCTCGTCGAGGCAGGCGAAGACGTCCGCGTGATGGTGCGCGAGAAGGCCAACACCGTTGCGATCCAGGACATCATCGACGATCTGACGGTGACCCGGTTCGTCGGCGACATCTTCGACGCGGGCGTCCTGCGCGAGGCGATGACGGGCTGCGACGTCGTCTACTACTGCGTCGTCGACACCCGCGGGTGGCTGCGCGATCCGGCGCCGCTGTTCCGCACCAACGTCGAGGGCACCCGACACGTGCTCGACGTCGCCGTCGAGCCCGAGATCGCCGCCTCGCTCACGAAGTTCGTCTTCACCAGCAGCTATGCCACGGTCGCGCGGCGACGCGGCCACACCGCGACCGAGGACGACGTGATCACCGACGAGCGCGGGCTGACCCCGTACGTGCAGTCGCGCGTACAGGCCGAGCGGCTCGTCCTGGAGTACGCGCGCACCCGCGGTTTGCCCGCCGTGGCGATGTGCGTGTCCACCACCTACGGCGCGGGGGACTGGGGTCGTACTCCGCACGGCGCGATCATCGCCGGCGCCGCGTTCGGCAAGTTGCCGTTCGTGCTGGGCAGCATCGAGTTGGAGGCCGTCGGCATCGACGATGCCGCAGCGGCGCTGCTGCTGGCCGCGGAGAAGGGCCGGATCGGCGAGCGCTACCTGATCTCGGAGAAGATGATCTCGAACGCCGAGGTGGTGCGCATCGCTGCCGAAGCGGTCGGGGCGCCCGTACCGAGCAGGACGATCCCGCTGCCCCTGACCTATGCGATGGCGGCACTCGGCAGCGTGAAGGCGCGACTGACCGGAACCGATCAGCGGCTCTCGCTGGATTCGGTCCGGCTGATGCGTGCCGAGGCGCCGGTCGACTGCAGCAAGGCCAGACGCGAGTTGGGGTGGCGCCCCAGGCCGGTCGAGGAGTCGATCCGGGAGGCCGCGAAATTCTGGGTCGGCCTTCGCGCCGCCAAGCGATAGCGGCTGCCACAATTCGTCGGATGCTCAACGGCTACATCTCGCACTGGTACGACGAACTTCCCACCCCCCGGGCTGCGCTGCCCGGCAGCCGGGACGCCGACGTCTGCATCGTCGGCGCCGGCTACACCGGATTGTGGACCGCGTACTACCTGAAGAAGGCTGATCCGAGCCTGCGCATCGTGATCCTCGAAGCGCGGTTCGCCGGCTTCGGCGCGTCGGGGCGCAACGGCGGTTGGCTGTCGGGTCTGGTGCCCGGCGACCGCGAGCGCATGGCACGACAGTACGGCCGTGACGGCGTGGTGGCCTGGCAGCGGGCCCTCAACGAGGCGGTCGACGAGGTCATCGGCGTCGCGGCCACAGAAGGCATCGAGGCGGGCATCGTCAAAGGTGGCACGCTCAAGGTGGCGCGCAACCGCGCCCAAGCCACCCGGCTGGCCGCGGCCGCGGCAGCCGAACGCAGCTGGCAGGTCGACGGCATCGAGGAACTCTCCAGAGACGAAGCGCGGCAGCGCATTCGGCTCAGCGATGTGGTGGCCGCCTATCACAACCCGCACTGTGCACGAATCCAGCCGGCGCAGCTGGCCCGCGGGCTGGCCGATACCGTCGCCGCGCTCGGCGTGGACATCTACGAACGCTCGCCGGTGCTCGAGATCGCGGCCGGCCGCGCCGTCACCCCGCGCGGCACCGTCACCGCCCCGGTCGTGCTCCGCGCGACCGAGGGCTTCACCGCGGTGCTACCGGGGTTGAAACGCCGCTGGCTGCCGATGAACAGCTCGATGATCGCCACCGACCCGATTCCGGTGCACGTGTGGGACGAGATCGGTTGGCAAGGCAGGGAAACGCTCGGTGACACCGCCCACGACTTCTTCTATGCGCAGCGCACCGTCGACGACCGCATCGCGATCGGCGGGCGCAGCGTGCCCTACCGGTTCGGTTCCCGCACCGACCGCGACGGACGGGTGCCCGAGCGCACGATCACGGCACTGACCGCCACGCTGCGCACCGTACTGCCGCAGGTCTCGGACATCAGCATCTCGCACGGCTGGTGCGGAGTGCTCGCGGTCCCCCGGGACTGGGAGGCGACCGTGGACTTCGACCGGGCGAGCGGGCTGGGCTGGGCGGGCGGCTATGTCGGACACGGTGTCACCGCGACCAACCTCGCCGGACGGACGCTGACCGACCTGGTGCTCGGCCGCGCGACACCGCTGACCCGCCTGCCATGGGTGGGGCACCGGTCGAAACAGTGGGAGCCCGAACCGCTGCGCTGGCTCGGGGTGCGCGGCATGTACCTGGCCTACAGGGCCGCCGATCGGCACGAGGCGCGCGGTCGTGCACACACCTCCCCGATCGCCGTCGTCGCGGACAAGATCGCGGGCCGGCAGCACTGAGCGCGGCAGAGGCGTTCAATGGAGTCATGACCGACCGACCTGTACTCGAGCCGTCGAGCGAACACCCGATCACCGTCGCACCGACCGGACACCACGTCGTCGTCCGCATCGGTGGCGAGATCATCGCCGAATCCGACGCGGCGCTGACGCTGCAGGAGAGCACTTATCCTGCGGTGCAGTACATTCCGATGTCCGATGTGGCTGCCGACAAGTTGCAGCCCAGCGACACCGCCACCTACTGCCCGTTCAAGGGCGACGCGGGCTACTACCACGTCCGGACCGGGACCGACACCGTCGCCGACGCGCTGTGGACCTACGAGCAGCCCTACCCTGCGGTGGCGGAAATCGCCGGCCACGTCGCGTTCTACCCGACCAAGGCCGACATCGTGGTGGACCCCTAACTGATGGGGGTGAGCAGCACGGCCAGCGTGGTCTTCGCCGGGCCGGCGAGTCCAGGGCTGACGCTGTCACCGCTGCGCCGGGGCCGGGCCGATCCGTGCTATCACGACGCACCCGACGGCGCGATCTGGCGGACCAGCCTGCTGAGCAGCGGCCCCGTCACCGCGCGGATCGCCCGCGACGCCGTGAACACCGTCGGCTGCGAAGCGTGGGGGCCAGGGGCCGCGGAGTTCACCGACACGTTGCCCGCTCTGCTCGGCGCCGAGGACGACCGCAGTGGCTTCGACCCGCAGGAGCCGACGATCGCTCGTGCGGCCACCCGCGTACCGCACCTGCGGTTGGGTCGAACCGGACGGGTGCTCGAGGCACTGGTGCCCGCCATTCTCGAACAGCGGGTGTACGGCAAGGACGCGCGTCGCGCGTGGCGCACGCTGGTGGGCAAGTACGGTTCGCCGGCCCCCGGCCCGGCGCCGGCGCACATGCGGGTGCCCCCGACCGCCGAGGCGTGGCGACGCGTGCCGTCGTGGGAGTTCCATCTCGCCAACGTCGACCCCGGCCGGGCTCGGACCGTGGTCGGCTGCGCACAGCGCGCAGATGCGCTCGAACGTCTGGTCCATCGGTCCTGCGAGGCGGCGCGTACCGCGCTGATGTCGCTGCCCGGCGTCGGTGTCTGGACGGCCGCCGAGGTCGCGCAACGAGCCATGGGAGACGCCGACGCGCTGTCGATCGGGGACTACCACCTGTCGACGATGGTGGGGTGGAGCCTGCTCGGACATCCCATCGACGACGACGAGATGGTCACCCTGCTGGCACCGCTGTCGCCCCACCGCCACCGCGCCGTCCGACTACTGGAAGCCAGTGGGCTCGCGGTGAATCCGCGGTTCGGGCCGCGCGCGGCGATCCCGAATCTTGCCGAACTGTGACGTCGGGCGCAGGTGATTATCGCCCCCACAGGCCGGGTACAGGTAGCGGGTCACAAGGAGGAGCCAACACATGACTACGTTCACCGTTCCCGGACTGTCCGACAAGGCGGGCGCCGAGGTCGCGGAGTTGCTGCAGAAGGCGCTGAGCCGCTACAACGATCTGCACCTGACGCTCAAGCACGTGCACTGGAATGTCGTGGGGCCCAACTTCATCGGGGTCCACGAGATGATCGACCCGCAGGTCGAACTGGTCCGCGGATACGCCGACGAGGTCGCCGAACGCATCGCCGCCCTCGGCGCATCCCCGCAGGGCACTCCCGGGGCCATCCAGAAGGACCGCACCTGGGACGACTACTCGGTGGGTCGCGACACGGTGCAGGCGCACCTGGCGGCGCTGGATCTCGTGTACACCGGCGTCATCGAGGACACGCGCAAGAGCATCGAGCGCTCGGGCGAGCTCGACCCGGTCACCGAGGACATGTTGATCGGCCACGCCGGCGAACTGGAGAAGTTCCAGTGGTTCGTCCGCGCTCACCTGGAGAACTCCGGGGGCCAGCTGGCCAACAACGGGCAGAAGACCGAGAAGGGTGCGGCCGACGCCGCCAAGAACAGCTGATCAGTCGCCCGGGAGATCCGGGCTGCCGCCGGGGAGCGCGTCGTCGCGGACAGGACGATCGGCGAGCTCCTCGGCGGTTCCGAACAGATACGGGTAGGCCACACCGGCGATGGCGGCGCCGACGAGGGGTGCAAGCCAGAACACCCAGAGTTGAGCCGGCGCACCGTCGCCGTTGAAGAACGCCACCCCGGTGGACCGCGCCGGATTGACCGACGTGTTGGAAATCGGGATCGAGATCAGGTGGATCAACGTCAACGACAGACCGATCGCCAAGCCCGCGAAGCCTTTCGGTGCGCGATCGTCGGTCGATCCGAGGATCACCAACAGGAAGACGAACGTCAACAGGACCTCGGCGATGATCACCGCCGCCAGGGAATAGCCGCCGGGAGAATGGGTTCCGTAACCATTGGCCGCCATGCCTCCCGTCGCACTGAAACCCTGACGGCCGCTGGCGATCGCGTAGATCGCGCCGCCGGCCACCACGCCGGCGATGATCTGCGTGATCCAGTAGGCCGGTAGCGCTTTCCACTCCACGCGCTTGGCCAGCGCAGCGCCCAGTGTGACAGCCGGGTTGAAGTGGCCACCGGAGATCGTGCCGAATGCGTACACGCCGGTGAGCACCGTCAGACCGAAGGCCAGTGAAACACCGACGAATCCGATTCCCAGGGATACTCCGTCACCGGAGAGAAACGTGGCGGCGAAGACTGCGCTGCCGCATCCGCCGAACACCAGCCAGAACGTACCGATGAACTCTGCTGCGAGCCGATGCAGCATCGTCGGAGTGCGCATCATTGGGCCTCTTTCCGCCGTCGAGAGTTCAACGGTGGCATGAGCACGTGCTACGCGGGATGTGCTGTGTCCGAACTGATGCGGTTTGGCAACACGAGATTGATCCAGGTCAGCGGTAGGCGGACAGACGACCGACCAGCGCTGGTCGGCCGTCCGAACCGACCGCGACGACGTCGGCCGTGGCGCTGCGCCGGCCGGTGCGCGCGGGTGTGGCGCCGTAGTGCGCACCGGCGCCCCCGTGCATCGGACGAAAGAAGTTGACCCGCAACGACGCGGTGACGAACTCAGGGGCGGTGCCGCTGTTCAGCGCCGCTGATCCGACGAGCTCGAGCCCCATCGAGGACACTCCACCGTGCACAGCGCCGACGCCGTTGTACACCGCGCGGTCGTCGCGCTGGACGAGCACTGTCGCCGCACCGCCGGTCTCGCCGACCTCCACGGCCATCCGATCGGCGAGCTGTGGACCCACCGTCGGCGCATCCGTCCCGTCGTCGGGCCACGTCGTGAACGTCGCGGGTGCGGGGATGTAGAACGAGCGGACGGTCGCCGTGGCGATCACGGTCCCGTCGAGCGACAGCTCACACAGCGCGAGCGCCGTGGTGCCCTTCGGCCCGACGGGCCGTGCCGCGCCGATCACAGGCCGATCGGGCAGAGCGGCGATCGTGTCGAGCGCCCGGGGTGCGACATCCAGTGTGAGCTCGCTGGACACCGTCCACTCGTCAGCCCCTCGCCGGACGTGATTCGCCGCGCCACCGATGTGGTCGACCAGCATCGCCAGCGGCGCGATGGTGGGCAACCCGGTGATCGGATTGACCAGACCGGCGGTCGGAATGGACGCCGTGGCGAGGTCGGGATCCCGGTCGTCGGTTTCGATTCCGAAACGGCCGAGCGGATGGTTCAGTGGGTAGCGCACCCAGCCAGCCTGACGGTTGCTCCGCCAGCTCCCTGTGCCGGGGTCGTGATGCGTCACATGGCGTTGCAGCGCTGGTCTTTTCGTCGACGGGGCGAGTCATGTGGGTGCCTGCCGGGCCGGCAGGTGCCAGAAAGCCAACTCTAAGAATCTCGCGAGGCTTTGGGCAAACATTCCATGGCACATAACCACTGATGGCGATCATCCTGCTCACAGTTCAGCAAATTGATGGGCATGGTCGCCGCGTCGTGTGATCTTGCCCTCGTCGGCGGAGTCCGGTCTTTGCGGCGGTGAAAGATCTTCCATGGCAACGTTATTCGCCTGTGACCTGGCCGAGAAGGCCGCGACGCGGATCTTCGGCGGCCGGACCTCGTTAGGCTGCACTAAGTTGGCATGTCAGGGGCCCTTTGTCATATCGTTTTGAGCACTTGTGGCGCGTGGAAAAAGGGCCGGCGTTCAGTGCTGCACGAAGGCCCCTCCGCCGCCGCCCCGGCTAACGTTCTCGCGCCGAGGTATCTGCAGAAATAAGGTAGGTGGGAATGGCGCCCAGAACTCAGGGCCTGTACAACCCCGCATTCGAACACGATGCGTGTGGCGTGGCCATGGTGGCCGATATGCACGGCCGCCGCAGCCGCGACATCGTCGAAAAGGCCATCACGGCGCTGCTCAACCTCGAACACCGAGGCGCCCAGGGCGCCGAGCCGAACACCGGTGACGGCGCCGGAATCCTGCTGCAGGTACCGCACGAGTACTTCCAGGCGATCGTTGAGTTCGACCTGCCCGAGCCGGGGAGCTACGCCACCGGCATCGCCTTCCTGCCGCAGTCGTCCAAAGACGCGGCGACCGCCTGCGAAGCTGTCGGCAAGATCGCCGAAGCCGAGGGTCTGACGGTGCTCGGCTGGCGCGACGTGCCGACCGACGAGTCGTCGCTCGGCGCGCTCGCCCGCGACGCGATGCCGACCTTCCGTCAGGTGTTCCTCGCCGGCGCCTCCGGGATGGATCTCGAACGGCGCGCCTATGTCGTGCGCAAACGGGCCGAGCACGAGCTCGGCACCAAGGGGCCCGGACAGGACGGACCCGGCCGCGAGACCGTCTACTTCCCGAGCCTGTCCGGCCAGACGTTCGTCTACAAGGGCATGTTGACCACGCCTCAGCTCAAGGCGTTCTACCTCGACCTGCAGGACGAGCGGCTCACCAGCGCGCTCGGCATCGTGCACTCCCGGTTCTCGACCAACACGTTCCCGTCGTGGCCGCTGGCGCATCCGTTCCGGCGCGTCGCCCACAACGGCGAGATCAACACCGTCACCGGCAACGAGAACTGGATGCGGGCCCGCGAGGCGCTCATCAACACCGATGTGTTCGGGTCGGGGCAGGACCTCGACAAGATCGTGCCCGTCTGTACGCCCGGAGCCTCCGACACCGCGCGCTTCGACGAGGTGCTCGAGCTCCTGCACCTGGGCGGGCGCAGCCTGCCGCACGCGGTGCTGATGATGATCCCGGAGGCCTGGGAGCGCCACGAGTCGATGGACCCCGCCCGCCGGGCGTTCTACCAGTACCACTCCTCGCTGATGGAGCCCTGGGACGGCCCGGCCGCGGTCTGCTTCACCGACGGCACCGTGATCGGCGCCGTGCTGGACCGCAACGGCCTGCGGCCTTCCCGCATCTGGGTGACCAGCGACGGGCTCGTCGTCATGGCGTCCGAGGCCGGCGTGCTCGACGTCGACCCCGCCACCGTCGTGCAGAAGATGCGCCTGCAGCCCGGCCGCATGTTCCTGGTCGACACCGCGCAGGGGCGCATCGTCTCCGACGAAGAAATAAAGTCCGAGCTGGCCGCCGGGGTTCCCTACCAGGAATGGCTCGACGCCGGCCTGTTCAAGCTCGAAGAACTGCCGCCCGGTGACTACGTGCGGATGCCGCACCACCGCGTCGTGCTGCGCCAGCAGATCTTCGGCTACACCTACGAAGAGCTCAACCTGCTGGTCGCGCCGATGGCCCGCACCGGCGCCGAGGCGCTCGGGTCGATGGGTACCGACACCCCGATCGCGGTGCTCTCTGCGCGGCCCCGGGTGCTGTTCGACTACTTCCAGCAGCTGTTCGCCCAGGTCACCAACCCG
The DNA here is from genome assembly GCF_007096635.1 of Mycolicibacterium sp. 018/SC-01/001. Classification (GTDB taxonomy): domain Bacteria; phylum Actinomycetota; class Actinomycetes; order Mycobacteriales; family Mycobacteriaceae; genus Mycobacterium. The sequence continues at coordinate 259,419 of NZ_VKAA01000001.1, read as the reverse complement.
CCGCTGGACGCCATCCGCGAAGAGGTGGTCACCAGCCTGGCCGGCACGGTCGGTCCCGAGGGTGACCTGCTCAACCCCGACGCCGAGTCGTGCCGCCAGATCGCGCTGTCCCAGCCGATCCTGCGCAACGCCGAGCTGTCGAAGCTGATCTGCGTCGACCCCGACCACGAGATCCGCGGCCACAAGCACGGTATGCGCGCTGCGGTGATCCGCTGCCTCTACCCGGTCAACCGCGGTGGGCGGGGGCTCAAGGAGGCGCTGGACAACGTGCGCGCCAAGGTGTCGGCCGCGATCCGCGACGGCGCCCGCATCATCGTGCTCTCCGACCGCGAGTCCAACGAACAGATGGCGCCGATCCCGTCGCTGCTGTCGGTGGCCGCCGTGCACCACCACCTGGTCCGCGACCGGACCCGCACCAAGGTCGGTCTCGTCGTCGAGGCCGGCGATGCCCGCGAGGTGCACCACATGGCGTGCCTGGTCGGCTTCGGCGCCGCCGCGATCAACCCCTACATGGCGTTCGAGTCGATCGAGGACATGGTCGACCGCGGCGTGATCAGCGGCATCAGCAGCGACCAGGCCAAGGCCAACTACGTCAAGGCCGCCGGCAAGGGCGTCCTCAAGGTGATGTCCAAGATGGGCATCTCCACCCTGGCCTCCTACACCGGCGCCCAGCTGTTCCAGGCGATCGGCATCAGCCAGAAGTTGCTCGACGAGTACTTCACCGGACTGTCGTGTCCGGTGGGCGGCATCGACCTCGACGACATCGCCGGCGACGTCTCCACCCGCCACGCCCTGGCCTACCTGGACCGCCCCGACGAGTGGGCGCACCGGGAACTCGAGGTGGGCGGCGAGTACCAGTGGCGCCGCGAGGGCGAGTACCACCTGTTCAATCCCGACACGGTGTTCAAGCTGCAGCACTCCACGCGCACCGGGCAGTACGAGGTGTTCAAGGAGTACACCAAGCTGGTCGACGACCAGAGCGAGCGCATGGCGTCGCTGCGTGGGCTCCTGAAGTTCCGTACGGGCGACCGTCCGTCGATTCCTTTGGAGGACGTCGAGCCGGCCAGCGAGATCGTCAAGCGCTTCTCGACGGGCGCGATGAGCTACGGCTCCATCTCGGCCGAGGCGCACGAGACGCTGGCGATCGCGATGAACCGGCTCGGCGGCCGGTCGAATTCAGGCGAGGGCGGCGAGGCTGTCTCCCGGTTCGACCGCGACGAGAACGGTGACTGGCGGCGCAGTGCGATCAAGCAGGTCGCCTCGGGCCGCTTCGGCGTCACCTCGCACTACCTGTCCAACTGCACCGACATCCAGATCAAGATGGCCCAGGGCGCCAAACCCGGTGAGGGGGGCCAGCTTCCGGGCCACAAGGTGTACCCGTGGGTGGCCGAGGTCCGGCACTCCACGCCCGGCGTGGGGCTGATCTCCCCGCCTCCGCACCACGACATCTACTCGATCGAGGATCTGGCGCAGCTGATCCACGACCTGAAGAACGCGAACCCGCAGGCGCGGGTGCACGTGAAGTTGGTGTCGGAGAACGGAGTCGGCACCGTCGCCGCGGGCGTGTCCAAGGCCCACGCCGACGTGGTGCTGATCTCCGGGCACGACGGCGGCACCGGGGCGACGCCGCTGACGTCGATGAAGCACGCGGGCGCACCGTGGGAGCTGGGGCTCGCCGAGACGCAGCAGACGTTGCTGCTCAACGGTCTTCGCGATCGCATCGTGGTCCAGGTCGACGGTCAGCTCAAGACGGGCCGCGACGTGGTGGTCGCCGCACTGCTCGGCGCCGAGGAGTTCGGCTTCGCCACCGCTCCGCTGGTGGTGTCGGGCTGCATCATGATGCGCGTCTGCCACCTCGACACCTGCCCGGTCGGCGTGGCCACGCAGAATCCGCTGCTGCGTCAGCGGTTCAACGGCAAGCCCGAATTCGTCGAGAACTTCTTCATGTTCATCGCCGAAGAAGTGCGGGAACTGATGGCGCAGTTGGGCTTCCGCACCGTCAACGAGATGGTCGGGCAGGTCGGCGCGCTGGACACCGCCAAGGCCGCCGAGCACTGGAAGGCGCACAAGCTGGATCTGGCTCCGGTGCTGCACGAGCCCGAGTCGGCGTTCATGAACCAGGACCTGTACTGCAGTTCACGGCAGGACCACGGGCTCGACAAGGCGCTGGACCAGCAGCTGATCGTGCAGTGCCGGGAGGCGCTCGACGGCGGTGCGCCCGTGCGGTTCTCGACGACGATCGCCAATGTCAACCGCACCGTCGGCACCATGCTCGGCCACGAGGTGACGAAGGCCTATGGAGGACAGGGTCTGCCGGACGGCACGATCGACATCACGTTCGAGGGCTCGGCCGGTAACAGCTTCGGCGCGTTTGTCCCCCAGGGCATCACGCTGCGTGTCTACGGCGACGCCAACGACTACGTCGGTAAGGGTCTTTCGGGCGGACGGATCGTGGTGCGCCCGCCCGAGGCCGCGCCCGAGGGTTATGTCGCCGAGGACAACATCATCGCCGGCAACGTGGTGCTGTTCGGTGCCACCAGCGGGCAGATGTTCCTGCGAGGGCAGGTCGGCGAGCGCTTCGCGGTGCGCAACTCCGGTGCCCACGCCGTCGTCGAAGGCGTGGGTGATCACGGCTGCGAGTACATGACCGGCGGACGGGTCGTCATCCTCGGCCCGACCGGCCGCAACTTCGCGGCAGGCATGTCCGGTGGCATCAGTTACGTCTACGACCCCGACAATGTTCTGGCCGACAACCTCAACGGGGAGATGGTGGCCCTGGAGAGTCTCGACGGCGACGACGTCGAATTCCTGCGCGGCATGATCGAAGCGCACGTCGACGCGACCGATTCGGCTGTCGGACAACGGATTCTGGCCGACTGGGACACCCAGATCGGTTCTTTCACCAAGGTGATGCCTCGCGATTACAAGCGTGTGTTGCAGGCAATCGCCGACGCGGAACGCAACGGAGATGATGTGAACGAGGCGATCATGGCGGCTGCAAGTGGCTGATCCGCGCGGTTTCATGAAGTACACGCAGCGGGAGACCCCGCAGCGTCGCCCAGTCGACCTGCGGTTGCGGGACTGGAAAGAGGTCTACGAGGAGTTCCCGTCCGACCACCTGAAGGTTCAGGCGTCGCGGTGTATGGACTGCGGTATCCCGTTCTGCCACAACGGGTGCCCGCTGGGCAACCTCATCCCGGAGTGGAACGACCTGGTGCGTACCGACCGCTGGCGAGAGGCCATCGAGCGGCTGCACGCGACCAACAACTTCCCCGAGTTCACCGGCCGGCTGTGCCCGGCGCCGTGTGAGGGCTCCTGCGTTCTCGGCATCAACCAGGACCCGGTGACCATCAAGCAGGTCGAGGTCGAGATCATCGACAGAGCCTTCGACGAGGGCTGGGTGGTGCCGCTGCCGCCGGACCGCCTCACCGGCAAGAAGGTGGCCGTCGTCGGCTCGGGCCCGGCGGGTCTCGCTGCAGCGCAACAGCTCACACGCGCCGGTCATGACGTGACGGTGTTCGAGCGCGACGACCGCATCGGCGGACTGCTGCGCTACGGCATCCCCGAATTCAAGATGGAGAAGCGCCACATCGACCGCCGCCTCGAGCAGATGGAGGCTGAGGGGACGACGTTCCGCACCGGCGTCAACGTGGGCGTCGACATCACTGCTGCGCAACTGCGTTCGCAGTTCGACGCAGTGGTGTTGGCAGGTGGCGCGACAGCGCGCCGCGATCTACCGATTCCCGGGCGTGAGCTCGACGGTATCCACCAGGCCATGGAGTATCTGCCCTGGGCCAACCGCGTCCAGCTCGGCGATCCCGTCGTCGACGAGGACGACCAGCCGCCGATCACGGCGAAAGGCAAGAAGGTCATCATCATCGGCGGTGGTGACACCGGTGCCGACTGCCTGGGCACCGCGCACCGACAGGGCGCCGAGCACGTGCATCAGTTCGAGATCATGCCGCGCCCGCCGGAGACCCGCGCGGATTCGACACCGTGGCCGACCTATCCGCTGATGTACCGGGTCACCTCCGCGCACGAGGAGGGTGGTGAACGCGTCTACTCCGTCAACACCGAGGAGTTCTTCGGTGAGGACGGCCGCGTGACGGGTCTGCGTGGTTACGAGGTCGAGATGAAGGCCGGCAAGTTCGAGAAGGTCGACGGCACCGAGTTCGAGATGGCCGCCGATCTGGTGCTGCTGGCCATGGGCTTCACCGGTCCGCAGCGCGAGGGTCTGCTGACCGACCTGAAGGTCGAGATCAACGAGCGCGGCAACGTCGGGCGGGACTCGAAGTTCGCCACGTCCGTCCCCGGCGTCTACGTCGCGGGCGACATGGGCCGCGGCCAGTCCCTGATCGTGTGGGCGATCGCGGAGGGCCGTGCAGCCGCCTCCGCGGTGGACACGTACCTGATGGGGCACACCGCCCTGCCGGCGCCCATCAAGCCGACCGCGGTACCGCAGCGTTAGTCGATCGGCCGAGTGTTTGTGGCCTCTGCGCCGAGCGTGCACGGGCGGTTGTGTTCGCATCGATTTCACAACCACCACGGCACGCTCGGTGCACGAGACGGTCCCAGAGCGATGTCGCTGTATTAACACGAGTCACTCCAGTCACACCAGAAACAGCATATTTTTCTTCGGCGTGGCTTCGGGAGTTTGCCAGCAGTCGGGTATCTAATGACTTGGTGAGGGCGCTGCGGTAGTGTGGCTCCCCGGTTCAGCTAGACGTACACCGCAGGAGTGATCACCGTGTCCATCAACCCGGTTACCCGCACTCGGATCAGTCGTATTACCTGGTCACTGTTCCGCCACCCCGTCAAGAGCCGCGAATTTCCGGCCAAAGCAGAGCGCCTGATCACCCCCGACGAGCTCGTTCGGTACGGCTTCTAGCGAATTTTGTCGGGTCCGTCGATAGTGTCGGCGACGGCATCGTTCGCCATGCGGCTCGTCGTTACCGAATCGTGACCCGTCACTGATCTTTGCTGATCAGTCCCGAGTCGCGGATCGCCTCGGCGAGCGGCTCGAGCACCGCCGGATCGTACGGCGGCGGCAGGTAGATGATCGCCAGGTCGAGGCCTTCCGCGCCGAGCGCGATGCAATCCTCGATCAGCTTGCGATAGTTGCGCTCCTCCAGCCGAACGTGCGATGACAGCATGATCTCCTGGGGGTCGCGCCCCACGTCCGCGCAGTGCCGCTTGAGTACATCGCGCTTGCGCGCGAATTCCTCCGGTGTCCCGCCCACGTAGTTCCAGTGGTCGGCGTACTGCGCGGTGATACGCAGGGTGCGCTTCTCGCCGTTGCCGCCGATGCAGATCGGCGGGTTCGGCTGCTGCGGCCCCTTGGGCTCGTTACGCGCGTCCTTGAGCTGATAGAACCGGCCGTCGAAGGTGGTGCTCTCCTGCGTCAGCAGACCCTTGAGGACCTGGCAGGCCTCCTCGAAGCGGTCGAAGCGCTCCTTGATGCTGCCGAGTTCGATGCCGTAGGCGCCGGACTCCTCCTCGTTCCAGCCCGCCCCGATGCCGAGCTCGAGCCGGCCGTTGGACACGATGTCGAGCGCCGAGGCCATGTTCGCGAGCACGGCCGGGTGCCGGTAATGGATGCCGGTGACGAGCACACCGACGCGCAATCGGGTGGTGGCCTGGGCCAGTGCGGTGAGGGTGATCCACCCCTCCAGGCAGGGGCCGGTCGAGTCGGAGAAGATCGGATAGAAGTGGTCGAAGGTCCAGCCCGACTCGAAGACGTCGATCTCGTCGGCGGCCCGCCAGACCGCGAGCATGTCGGACCAGGAGGTGTTCTGCGGGGAAGTCTTGAAAGCGAATCTCACTATGCCGACTCTAGGACGAAAACCTGGGGATGCGGCAATGAGTTCGGCAGACGATCCGAGTCAGCATGCACATGATCGATATGACCTCAGCGTGCGCGGGCACCGCGGATCTGGTGCGGACCGTGGGTAACGACGAATTGACGGGGCCGACGCCCTGTTCGGAGATGAGCGTGGCGGCGTTGGTGTCGCATCTGGGCGGGCTCGCGGCGGCGTTCACTGCGGCGGCGCGGAAGGACTTCTGCGAGCTGACCGACACTCCCCCGGAGGTCAGCGAGCAACTCGACGTCGACTGGCGGACGTCGTACCCGCAGCGGCTCGAGGCGATGGCGGCGGCGTGGGCTGACCCGGCAGCGTGGGACGGGATGTCGCGTGCCGGCGGGGTGGACTTCCCGGCCGAGGTCGGCGGCAGGATCGCGCTCACCGAGGTCGTGGTGCACGGATGGGATCTGGCGCGCGCCACCGGCCGACCGTATGCGGTGGACGACGATGTCTTGCGCGCGGTGCTGCCGCACGTGACGGAGTTCGCGTCGGGGCCGCCGGTCGAGGGACTCTTCGCCGCGGCAGTCCCGGTGAAGGATGATGCGCCACTGCTGGATCGGGTGATCGCACTGACCGGACGGGACCCCGCCTGGACACGCTAGGGGGCGACAAGCGACATCAATTCCGTTCCGTTGTCGGACAATTGGACGAGTGTGTTGTTGATGCGCCAAACGTCACGCCACGACCCCGGCGCGGAACTGATCACCCACAATCGCTCGCAGGTATCGAGATCTGTGGCTTCGGTGTCCAACCCGATGGTCGGATTGCCGTCGCTCGTCACCGCGATGCGTCCGTCGGAACCGATGTAGCCACCATCCATGTCGAGATTGGTGCACCGCTTCCCCCACGTTCCGGTCTGGACGTTGTATTGCGCCCAGCCGCGAGTCGAGAACTCACTAGCACTGATGATCAGTCGTGAACCGACGAGGCGGACTGGCTCACCAGACCCCGTTGGTGCAGAAAAGACGAGGCCGCCGGTTGGAGTCACCAATGCCCAGCTGTCCCCGTGAACGGGAGAGGAGACGACGGGTACATCGAAATACTGGAGAAGCTGCGGCCACCCGCCCGTGAAGGTTCGTGGAGTAGCACGGTTGCCGTTGGCGTCGAAGAGCTCGATATGATCCTGACCGTCGCTGGTCTCGATCCGTGATGCGAAGCCGCCGGGGAACAGCAGGGTGTCCTGTTGCTCAGCACCCCGCGGAACCTGAGGTCGGAGTACTCGTCCATCCAACAGCGAGAACACGACTTTCCCGAAGGAACCTCTGCCAGAGGTGGTTTGATAAGCCATCGCCGGAGGGTCGATGTCGACACCCCCAAGATACGTCGGCCTGATGTCGCCCGCGCCGGGCACGAACCACGTAGTTTTCGCAGTGGGGCCGATGCCGTAGACCCCCTCGTCCACAGACTCGGCCACGGCGTAGATGCCGACCTGCTCGACATTGAGATCGTTGGGCCGGACGTCGAGGTCCGTCGATCCGTCGAATGTGACTGCGCCGGAGTGCGAGTCGATGACCAATGCCGTGCGATCGGAGACCTCGCTCGTCACACAGAGAAGGGCATCAGGACCGTTCAGTACGCACCTTGGACTCCACCCTTTATTGAGCTTCACCGCTGGGAACAAGGAGCTTCCACGTGAGACATCGACCCCGGCGAGCCACCACTGTGTGGGTTCCCCTAGAGTCCGCGCGAGAAAATATGCTCGATCGCCGACATTCCCGATGAGAGAACGGGAGTGAATCGGCATATCGGTGGTCGAGAGCTGGCTGCCTTCGGGCAGGCCCAGGTCTCCGAGGCGGAGCCGCCAGCCGGGAATCGGCCGCGACCGCATCGGTGCACTGAGAAAGTGTTGACCCGTCGGCTGCCAACTGACGCGGAGTTCTGGCGAGATGTCGCCGCGATCGCCTCTCAGGAAGAAGGCCGCCGTGGCGACGAGAACGCACACGGCCACGAACACCCCGGCCACGAGTGGCCAACGAGAACGGCTCACGGGAGGCGGCTGCTGGTCGACACCGCGCTCCCATGTGGCCCACCGCGGGGGCACTCGTTTGCGTGGCGAGTTCACTGAGCTACCAACGACACTCGCTGCCGATCGCTCGGCCTGCGAGGTAGTCGGTGTCTCCGTAGTTCGATGCGGCGGTGGTCAGTTTTCCGGAAAGCTCCGTCGACTTCTGAAACAGGCTCGAGCCCAGGGATGCTCGCGTCTCGTCCGCAGTTGCCAACGCGGTACTCGCCAGCGCGCAGATGATTCCATGTGTCTCACGAACCCGGTCCGAGACTCCGGCTATCGCGCGGTTCGCCCCCGTGAACTGGTCCGCTGCCCGCGACTGTGCATCTGCCAACTGGTGGATGTGGTCGGTCAAGACCTTCACGTTGAGCTCAGGGTTGGTCACTGGTCGCTGCCTTGTCTGTGTTGTCCTTGCCTGTGATCACTGGCGCGCGGCCGGACCTCGCGAACTGTCCACGGGCCGCACCTCCAAGCGAAGGGTCGCGTTGAGAATGAGGCGCTGTCCCCGCCGCCGGAGAGGCGACGAATCGCTTCGGTGCGGGAAGCGCAGGGGAGCTGGGAGATCTCGGCGGGGCCACGGGGGCGGGCTGGAAAGCGCTGTAAGGTGTTGCAGGAGGACCCCATTGGGGCTCGCTGTGAGGGATCTCGTAATCGGTGGCCTCGCGGATTCGTCGAGGCAGGTTGGCGAGGTCATCCTTCTGTCCGACAAGGCTTCCGCACGGACCCGCAAGCTCAGGTGTTCGAGCGGCCGCGCTCTCTTGGTCGCTCATCGCCTCTGCGGACAACGTGTACTCGCGTTGGATACACCCGATTCGCTCTGCGTTCTCCGCCGAGCTCGTCATCAGAAGCGCCAACTCAGTTTGCGTGGTGGCCAGAGCAGCACTGGCACTGGCGAGATCTGCTGCCACCTTTGCGGCAGCCATACCCGGAATGAAGTTCATCCACGATGTCGCGAGTCCGAAGTCGTACAGGCCCTGTGACGCCTCATCCAACGTGTGCCGAGTGCGACGCACCTGGGCTGCCTGCGTTGCGATGACGTCGCCGATCGCTCTGTCGGCAACGCTGATGTCGGACGTCAACCGCCGGTGGGCCGCGTTCATCTCGGCGTAGGCCTCCGCCGCCGCGCCATCCCACCGATCGTCCTTGGGTGCGGCATCGATCAGCGTCTCCACAGTGCCTTCCAATCGGCGCGCCGAGTCGCGATAGCCGTTGCCCTCGTCAGGATCGCCCGAGCCGGTCAGGGCTTTCTGGCCTTCGATCGCGAGTTGCGCGGCGGCCAGGATCTTCGAGTCGGCAAGCTTCGCGGCTGAGCCGAGGTATCGCTTGGGTATCTCGCCCAGGCTGACCCCGAGCCCCTCGACGCCATCGAGGATGCCGACGACATCGCCGATGAGATTCCGGCCGTCGGTGCTGGCCCCGTGCACGTCACCGCTGAGCAGATTCACGACGAAGCTCGGTGCGTCTGTCACGCCGCTGCGTAGCCCATCGCCGATCTGGAAGAGATCCTCGAACAGCCCCACGACACCCCCTTCCGTCGGAAAAACACTAACAACTGGCCAGGACGGGTCTTGACACGAATTTCTTCATCGGTATGCGGGCACACTGGTGGCATGGATCCGGTCACTGCTCTGCGCCAGATCGCCTACTACAAGGATCGCGCGCGGGAGGATTCGCGCCGAGTGATGGCCTACCGCAACGCCGCCGACGTCGTCGAGTCACTCACCGACGCTCAGCGGGAGAAGCACGGCGCAGCCAACAGCTGGCAGTCCCTGCCCCGGATCGGCCCCAAGACAGCCAAGGTCATCGCCCAGGCGTGGGCCGGCCAGGAGCCCGACGTGCTGGTCGAGTTGCGAGAGTCTGCACAGGATCTCGGCGGCGGCGAAATACGGGCGGCGCTACGCGGCGATCTGCACGTGCACTCGAACTGGTCGGACGGCTCGGCGCCCATCGAGGAGATGATGCTCGCCGCCCGCGATCTGGGACACGAGTACTGCGCGTTGACCGATCACTCGCCCCGGCTCAAGATCGCCAACGGTTTGTCACCCGACCGGCTCCGCCAGCAGCTCGACTTCATCGACGAGATTCGCGAAACAGTAGCTCCCATGCGCATTCTCACCGGTATCGAAGTCGACATCCTCGAGGACGGCTCACTGGATCAGGAGCCCCAACTGCTCGAGCGGCTCGACGTCGTCGTGGCGAGCGTTCACTCCAAGCTCGCGATGGATGCCCCAGCGATGACCCGGCGCATGATCAAGGCTGTCACCAATCCGCACACCGACATCCTCGGGCACTGCACCGGTCGGCTGGTCACCGGCGGTCGGGGCATGCGACCCGAGAGCACCTTCGATGCCGACGCCGTGTTCGCGGCGTGCCGCGACGCCGGCACCGCCGTCGAGATCAACTCGCGCCCGGAGCGCCGTGACCCACCCACCCGGCTGCTCACCCTCGCCATGGAGATCGGCTGCGTGTTCTCCATCGACACCGACTCCCACGCGCCGGGCCAGCTCGACTTCCTGGGTTACGGCGCCCAACGCGCCCTCGACGCAGGGCTGGCTCCCGAGCGCATCGTCAACACGTGGGACGCGGACACGCTGCTCGCGTGGACCCGCTCCTGAGGCCTCAATCGGGCAGCATCGGCATCTCCCATCCCGTGTCCCGGCCGACCAACACGCCCCGCGTGACCGCCGCGTTGCCGTAGCGACCACGCACCCGGTCGATCGCCGCGTCGATGCTGGAGCTGTCCGCGGTGATGTCGCGGTGCGAGAAGGGCAGCTCCATCTGCTGCGCACCGTCGCGATCGATGTTGCACACCGCGAAACCCACCAACGTCAGTCCGCGCTCTGCGATCAACGGCGCCGCACCGGCCACCAGCCCCCGCGCCGCCTGCAGAATGGCGTCCGTCGATGCAGTGGCCCGCGGCAGCGTGTGCGATCGGGTGACCCGGCCGAAATCGTCGAACCGCAGCCGCAGCACCACGGTGCGTCCCGTGCGATCGGCGGTGCGCATGCGGCGGGTGATCCGGTCGATCAGGTTGACGACTACCGCGTCCACCTCGGCCGCCGACATCGAATTGCCCGCACGCCCGAGCGCCCGTTGGGCACCCACGGATCGTCGGCGCTGCCCCGTCACCACCCTACGGCGGTCCTGGTTGTGTGCGAGCGCGTACAGCTGACGCCCCATCGCGCCACCGACCATCGACCGCAGCGTGGCCTCGTTGAGCTCGGCCACATCGGCGACCGTCTCGATGCCGTGCTCGCGCAGTTTGGCCGCGGTCTTGGCGCCGACGCCCCAGAGCCGACGTACGGGCAGCGGGTGCAGGAACGCGAGTTCGCGGTCGGGCGGAACCAGGAGGAGCCCGTCGGGTTTGGCCTCCTGACTGGCCACCTTGGCGAGGAACTTGGTGCGCGCGATCCCCACGGTGATCGGCAGTCCGACCTCGTCGCGCACCCGTTCCCGCAGCCGGGCGCCGACTTGGACCGGGGTGCCCGAGACACGGCGCAATCCGGACACGTCGAGGAAGGCCTCGTCGATCGACAGGGGCTCGACAGCCGGCGTGGTATCGCGGAACACCTCGAACACGGCCTGGCTGGCCCGCGAATACGCCGACATGCGGGGTGGCACGACGATGGCCTGCGGGCACAGCGCCCGCGCCTGGCGGCCGCCCATGGCGGTGCGCACGCCGAATGCCTTGGCCTCGTAGCTCGCGGCCAACACCACCCCGGCGCCCACGATCACCGGCTCACCGCGCAGCGCAGGATTGTCCCGCTGCTCGACCGACGCATAGAACGAATCGAGATCCGCGTGGAGGATGCTCGCTTCCCCGGACACGAACACATGTTCGCATCACCGACCGACACGACGGAAGAGAAGCTAGTTCGAGGCGCCGTAGATGCTGGTGGTCCAGATGTGCACGAGATTGTCGAGCACCCGGTGATCGGGGATCGCCGGCTGCTGACCGGCGAACGTCGCGGCCATCACCGACTCGTTCATCAGGTTCAGCGCGGTCGCCAACTCGATCGCGGGCACCGTCACCGGCGCAGCGCCGGCCGCCCGCTCTGCCTCGATCACCGCCGCGGAATGATCGATCCAGCGCTGCATCGATTGCGCCCACATCTCGCGAGCCGCCGAGTCCGTCATGCGAACTCCGACTGTCGCCGCGCACACCGCGCGGTGTGCGCCGAAGGTGCTGACGAACACGTCGATGCCGCGCCGCCAGAACGCCCGGCGATCCGCGGGCCGGGTCGCGATGATCTCGGCCAGTGCGGCGTCCGCCTCGGCGATGACGCGCTCCAGCAACGTGAGCAGCACCGCATCCTTGGAGGGGAAGTAGAAGTAGAACGTGGGACGTGAGATCCCGGCGCCCTTGGCGAGGTCGTCGACGGAGATCTCGGCCAGCGGCCGGTCCTCCAGCAGGCGCTCCGCGGTCTCGAGGATCGCGAGCTCCCGGTCGTCACCGGACGGGCGCGAACTGCGCCGACCGCGGCCGGCACGCGCGTGGCTGATGGTGCTCACCTCCGGCACTTTACACCCTGTTGATATTATCGACGCACTGTTGACTGGCTCGACGCGGCGTTGATAGCTTGCCTCCTATGACCGAGTTCGTCGACGTCGTCATCGTGGGAGCCGGCATCTCCGGCATCAGCGCCGCGTGGCATCTGCAGGATCGCTGCCCGGGCACCAGCTACGTGATCCTCGAACGACGGGCTCACCTGGGCGGCACCTGGGACCTGTTCCAGTACCCCGGCATCCGGTCCGACTCGGACATGTTCACGCTCGGATTCCGGTTCAAACCGTGGACCTCGAACAAGGCCATCGCCGATGGACCGTCGATCATGGCCTACCTCGAAGAGACCGTCGCCGAGTTCGGGATCGACAAGCACATCCGGTACGGGAACACGGTGATTGGCGCCGACTGGTCCGACGACGAGGGCCGCTGGACGGTCACCGTCGAGCGTGACGGCCAACAGGTCGAGATCTCTGCCCGCTATCTCATGGCGTGCAGCGGCTATTACGACTACGACCAGGGCTACGCTCCGGAATTCCCCGGCGCGGCCGACTTCACCGGACCGATCGTGCACCCGCAGCACTGGCCGGCCGACCTCGACTACGCCGGCAAGCGCATCGTCGTGATCGGCAGCGGTGCCACCGCCGTGACATTGATTCCCGCCCTTGCCAATTCGGGGGCCGGGCACTTGACCATGCTGCAGCGGTCACCGACGTTCATCGCCGCGCTGCCCGACGTCGACCCCTTCACCGTCGCGACCAACAAGCGATTGCCCGCCAAGGCGGCATACGTGCTGAATCGCTGGAAGAGCATTCTGGCCCAGTCGGCGCAGTACCAGATCGCGCGCAGGTTTCCCGACTTCTTCCGCAAGCAACTCCTGACGATGGCCCGGCATCGACTGCCCGAGGGCTTCGACGTCGACAAGCACTTCAATCCCCGCTACAACCCGTGGGACGAGCGAGTGTGCCTGGCTCCCAACGGAGATCTGTTCAAGACGATCCGCGCCGGCAAGGCCGACATCGTCACCGACACCATCGAGCGCTTCACCGAGACCGGTATCGCGCTGTCGTCGGGTCGACACCTCGACGCCGACATCATCGTCACAGCAACGGGATTGAACCTCCAGCTGTTCGGCGGCGCGACGATATCCCGCAACGGCCGGCCGCTGGTGCTCAACGAGTCGATGGCCTACAAGGGCATGATGCTGACGAACATGCCGAACATGGCGTTCACCATCGGCTACACCAACGCGTCGTGGACCCTCAAGGCGGACCTGGTGTCCGAATTCTTCTGCCGGGTCATCAACTACATGGCCGACAAGGGTTACGACGCCGTCGAACCCCGGCACCCCGGGGCCAGTGTCGACGAGGCGCCCCTGATGGATTTCACGCCAGGATACGTGTTGCGCGCACTGGACTACCTGCCGAAGTCCGGCTCTCGTACCCCGTGGCGACTCAAGCAGAACTATCTCCTCGACCTGCAGCTGATCCGGCGCGGGAAGGTGGACGACTCGGCGCTGGAGTTCACCAGACACCGTGCGCCGGTGCGCAGTTCGGTGTGATCAGGCGCCACGGACTATGAAGCGGTGACGACGATCCCGTCGTCGTCGCTGTAGGCGATGTCGCCCGGAGTGAAGACGACGCCGCCGAACTCGACGGGTTCTTCGCGCACGCCCTCGCCGGTCTTCGTGCTCTTGCGGGGATTGGTGCCCAGCGCCTTGATGCCGATGTCGAGCGTGCGCAGTGTCGTTGCGTCGCGCACCGCGCCGTGGATGATCAGCCCGGACCAGCCGTTCGCGCGGCCCAATTCGGCGATCACATCGCCGACCAGAGCGGTGTGCACGGAGCCCGATCCGTCGATGACCAGAACCCGACCCTCGCCGGGTTCGGACAGCACCGACTTGAGCAGCGCGTTGTCCTGAAAGCACCGGACCGTCGCGATCGGACCGGCGAACTCGGCGCGTCCGCCGAACTGACGCATCTGCAGATCGCAGCTGCGCACATCGGGTCCGATCTCGTCGACCAGGTCAGCGGTGGGGCGCGGAGTCACAGTCACCGCGCCATTATGCCCGTGACGATGGCGTGCAGAAGGGCGGCGTCAGTCCCGGTTGCGCCGCGCGGCGAGCAGCACCACGACGAGCGCGAGGATGCCGGTGACAGCCGCGGCAGCCAGCGGCAGGCGTGCCGAGCGGGACTCCTCACGGGCTGCCGGAGCAGAGTCGATGATCGCGGAACTCGCGGTGGCGACCGTTGACTTTGCCTGCGCAGCAACCTCTTTGGCGGCTGACGTCATGGCGTCGACATTCGGTGGTGGAGCCGCTTTCTTGGCGGGCGCCTTCTTCGCAGGCGCCTTTTTGGCGGCTGTTTTCTTGGCGGGGGCTTTCTTGGCGGCTGTTTTCTTCGCGGGGGTTTTCTTGGCGGGCACCTTCTTCGCCGGCGCGTTGTCGGCGGCCTTCTTCACGGTGGCCTTCTTGGCCGGCGTCTTCTTCGCGGGCGCGTTCTCGGCAGGGACAGCCTCGGGACCACCGTCGGGGGACGCAGCTTCCGGCCGGTCGTCGGGCCGATCCGACTGCTCCATGTCACCGCTCCTTCGACTGTCCTGGCGTCAAGCGTCAATTCATCATGCCAGGCCCGCTACCGCGTGTTCCTGCTGTGTCAGCCGGTCACCGCTAGCGTCGCCGCCGCGGCCAGCGTCGTCGCCATCAGGGCGAGTTCGGTGTAGGCGCGGGCACGGGAGAACCCCGCGCTGGACCGGTGGGCGCGCGCGTCGGGCAACCAGGACGCGCGGTTGCGCCAGGCCAGCACGAGCAGAGCAGCCGTCAGCGCCAGCTTGGCGCACAGCACTCTGCCCCAGTCGGTGGTGACCAGTTGCCCGGGTGACGCAAGCATGGCCATGCTCGCGGCGACACCGCCGACCAGCAGCACGCCGACGCTGGCCAGCGACAGCGCGGAGAACCGCGGGAGCACCCGGGCCCACTGACCGCGATGCGTCACGGTCAGGACCAGCGCCGCCAGCACTCCACACCACAGCGCAGCGGCCAGCGTGTGCACCGCGACGGCCACCCCGCCCAGGGCGTCCTCACCGAGGTGTCCCGTCAGCGGATGGCCCACCACACCGATCGCCGCTGTTCCCACGGTGACCGCCGCAGCCGGCACCGTCCTCGGCGCCAGCCCTGCCGCCAGGCAGACGGCTGCCGCGGCCGCAATGGTCACCAGCGCGGCCCTGCCGGGCGCGGTGAGCACGCTGAAATCCCATACGGTGCGCAGGCCCACCTGAGCCACGCCGCGACCCGCTGCCTCCGCGGTGGCCAGCACGAGCCGCACGAGCTCGGCCGCCAGCCAGACTGCCGACGCCGCCAGCAGCGGCGCGGTGGCGCGGCGCAGCAACTCGTCGCGGTACCGCGGCCCGTCGAGTGCAGGCACGGCGGCCAACCCGACGGTGACCACCGCAGCAGCGTCGGCCATCGCCCGCACCAGCGCTGCCGACAGCGAGGCGCCCGGGAAGGCCAGCGCCCAGGCCAGGACACACGCCGCCGCGGTGACGAGCAGACCGCCCGCCACCGCACGCGCGTGCGTCACGACCGGCGGCGAACCGCCCACACCGCGCCCACGGCCACGACGGCGACCGCGGCGACCGCGAACGGCCAGGCAGGCACGCCCGCCGGAGCGGGAGCCGGCGCCGATTGGGACGCCGCTGGAGCCGAGGAACCGGCGGGTGTCGCGGGGCCCGGGGTCGCGGTGGCTCCGGTCGTGACCTGGAACGGCCACGAGCCGGTCACGACGTGCCCGTCGGCCGACGTCGCTCGGTAGTTGACGGTGTAGGTGCCTGCGGGAGCGCCGGGCCGGACCGCGACGCTGATCACGGCACCGTCGACGACGGGATCGCCGGCGGCCCACTGTGTCCCGTCCGGGCCGACGACCGTCATCGCCGCGAACTCGGGTTGCATTGCCTCGTTGAACGTCGCGCTGACCCTGGCGGGGGCCTGCGCCAGCGTGGCATTGTCGGCGGGGTCGTTGGACAGGCGGGCCGCATGCGCCCACGCCGGACCGGCGCCGATCAGCGCGGTCAGCACGAAGGCAAGCGCTGTGCCGGCGATCGCCAGGAGGTGGGCGCGCCGGAGCCGCCCACGGTGAAGAGTGTGCATTCTGTTGTCTGCTTTCTGTGTCGGTCGGTCGAGGTCGGGTCAGCCCGCGACGGGCGGACCTCGATGCGACATCGACGCAGCGAGCAGCAGTTCTGCCACCAGGGGTTGATCGCCGGGGGTGAGCCGACGCGCCGGCGGGGCGAACACCGTGGCACTCGTCGGTGCAGCCGTGCGGCGGACGACGCGGACGAGCGCGCGGCACAGGCGCTCGCCGGCACTGATCAGCAGGGCACCCAGCAGTACCGCGGCCACGTGCGCGACGACCATCACCCCGCCCGGCGTCCCCACCGCGGGGTGAGCGACCGCGAGCACCGCGTGGCCGACGAGCTGCCCCGCCGCCAGCAGCAGCGCCAGCACCCCGATTCCCCGGGCGCGCGGGAGGGCCGTGGCGATCGCGCCGACCGTCGCTCCGACGAGCAGCAACTCGACCACGGCGGGCCCGACCGCGAGGTGGCCACCGCCGGTAGCGTGCGCGGCCAGCGCGAGAGCCGTCGTCACCAGTCCTGCGGCCGCACCGCGCAGCAGGACCGGTTGCCGGACGGACGCCTCGGACATGGGTGTTCGGTGTCGGCCTTCTCGACTCGTCAGGCCACGCCGAGGCGGGCCAGCAGGTCGGCGTCGATCCCGTCGAGTTGCTGGGCGATCGCGGCGTGCGCCGGCTTGCGACGCGCGGGCGGCATGGTCTCGGCCGCGGTGACGGCGGCCGCCAGATCGGTGAGGCGCTCGCTGATCGCCGCGGCGAACTGCTTGGTCTCGGCGTCCTTGGGCTTCTTCTCGGTCAGCTGTCGCAGCGACTGCTCGGCCCCGGCGATCCGCGCCGACAGCTGTGCGCCGTGCCCGGAGAACTGGCCGAGTTGGCTGACGGGGATACCGAGGCGGTCGGCCCGGCGCTCGTCGATCAGCCCGCGGACGGAGATGGACGCACGATAGACCAGCGGGATGACGACCGGTGCGAGCAGGCGCGACACGGTCAGCGCACGACGAATCTTGGTGGGCGTGAACAACTTTCCTTCGCGCGCGGCCTTCAGCTGGGTTTCGGCGACCTTCAGAGCGGTCCGGTCGCTGTCCCGCTGGGCACGCAGCTGGGAACGCAGTGCCTTCGTCGCGGCCTTCTGTTCGGCCTTGAAGCGGCGCACCTCGTTCTTGGCGGAGAGCTTGGCCTCCAGCTTGGCCTTGGTCTTGATGGCCCGTCGCTCGGCACGGCGGGTCGCGCGGGACTTACGTCGCTTGAACAGA
Organism: Mycolicibacterium sp. 018/SC-01/001; assembly: GCF_007096635.1. GTDB lineage: Bacteria > Actinomycetota > Actinomycetes > Mycobacteriales > Mycobacteriaceae > Mycobacterium. The sequence goes on along the minus strand of NZ_VKAA01000001.1, from coordinate 241,669 downwards.
CTCATCCCTGGGCCTCACTCTCGATCACTTCCGGATCACCACGCGATCACCGCTCGACGGCGGGCGCTGACCCACACTATCGTTCGCTCCCGGCGGACGAACCGGCTGGAGGGGCAGCACCGCTGTGCGAGAATCGAGCCTCACCCGGGTGCGTCCTCCCGCCAGACGCCGGGAAGGGGGTGCCGACGTGGGTCCGCGAGCGCGCAGTGCCACAGCAGTCTGCCTGGCGGCCGCCGGACTCTGGCTCGGCGGTGTCGACGCGACCGCGTCGGCGACACCCGCCGACTCCGGCAACACCGCCGGCGACGAACGGCCCGAGGGCCGGCCACACGTCAACCCGCCTCCGTCGGCCGCCGCGACGCCTGGACGCCGCGACGCCGTCAAGAAATGGCGCCGCTCGCAGCGAGCGGCGCACCAGCGCGATCGCGGTCCCGCCGACCCCTGCTGTGACGACGGCGGTGAGGACTGCGGACCGGGATGGCCGTGGCCGGGTGACCCGGAACCGCCCGGCATCCCGGCCCCGGAACCGCCGCAGGCCCACGGTGGCGTCAGCGATCGACCCGTCAAAGCGCCGAGGCCCGGGCTCAGCGGCGGAACAGGTGTCGGCGCACCCGAGACTCGACCACCCGCCGATCTGCCCTTCGACCCCGGTGTCCTCGACGTCGTGCCCGGCGCCGGGCTGCCGGCCACCGGGGCGGGCGCCCCGATCAGCGTGCCGGTGCTGCCCGTCCCCGCGCCGGCCATGGCAACCGGACCCGCAGCGGCCGGCCCGCGGCCCCCCGCCGCGCCGTCACCCGCGGCGCCGGCCAGGCCCGCCTCTGAGTCGCCGCCCGTCCGGCAGACGCAGCCGGTGGAGAACATCCTCGCCGGCCAGCCGCCGGTGCCGACGCGGTTGGGTTACGGAGAACCGCTGCGCACCGCCGGTACGTCACAGCTGGCCGCGCTGGCATTGCCCGGCGTCGTCGGCATCCTGATCCTGACCGCCGCGGGCGGCGTGGTCGGTTACCGACAGGCCAAAGCCGGGCAGACGGTTCGTGCTCGTGGCACAGCGCGATTCATGAACTGAGACGATATGCGTGCCTGGTCCCGGTAGGCGGCGCATAGTTGAAGGTGTCGGAATGGGAGATCCGACCGGTCGGATCGAACCGGAAAGGGGGGAGCGATGCCTGCGAGCCGGCAAGTCACCCGTGCGGTGGGGGAGGTGCTCGACCTGGCTCCGCGTCGCGGGGAGATCACATTGCCGCGGCTGGTCCAGGCGGTCAGCGAGCACCGAGGCCGCACCATCGAGCTGACCACGGCTGAACTTCCGCCCGGTGTGTGCGGCCAGTGGCGCCAGTACGCCGACCACGACGTGTTCCTCATCCAGCAGGGTCTGCCCGCATGGGACCGGACCCTCGCCCACGAGCTCGGCCATCTCGTTCTCGGTCACGAGGGCATTCCCGTCACGCAGGCCGCTCGGAACAGCACCGAAGTGGCCAGCTCAGAACTGATCGGCTACATGCTCAACCAGCGGACGGGGTGCATGGGGCCCGCCGGCGAGGACGCCGAGCAGGAGGCCGAGGACTTCGCCGCTCTGCTGATCTACCGGCTGGGCCGGCTGCCGTCGGATCGGTCGTCGATCGTGCAGGTGCGTCTCGGAGAGGCGTTTGGTTGATCGTCTGGGTCATCGCCGGACTTCTGGGGTTGGCGACCGGCCTCCGTATCGGCTGGGCGCTGGTCAACAAGCAATCATTGGTCAGCACGGCGATGATCCTCGCGCTGGGCAGCCTGGGTGTGGTGGCTGCGCTGAACTGGCAGCCGTTGGCGCTCCTGATCGACACGCTGCTGCACTGGCCCAACATCGCGATGGGGCTCAGCCAAGTGGCGTTGATCGCCTGCGCCGCGGGCAGTTGCGTGATGATCACCACGGTGTCGAGCACTCGTTCGCCCATGGCCGCGAAGAAGATCGCGATGGTGCAGTACGGGATCGCCGCGCTGATCGCGGCCGCCAGCCTCGCGGTGTTCTTCGCCGCAGGCCGTGGCACCGAGATGGCGCCGCAGGAATACCTGCGACGCAGTCTCAGCGCCGACGGGGCGTCGTTGCCGTGGCTCCTGCCGCTGCTCTACGTGATGCTGGCGCTCAGTCTGGTCGCCTGGGCGGGGCTACGACACAGCAACCGGACCCGCCGCGGGCGTGCCTTGTTCGTGTTCACCGTCGGCATCGTGCTGATCGTCGCAGCGTCGGCGTTCTTCCTGCTGCGGGCGGTCGGCACCAGCGGTGCGATCGGGGTGGGCGCGGCGGCCACGCTCCTCGGCGCAGCGATGCTGATCGTCGCGGCGGGCTCACTGCTGCCCAGTCTGGAGGACTGGTTCGGCGCGCGCCGTGAGCTCCGCATCATCGGGCCCATCTCGGATGAGCTCGGCCGCCGTCATCCTGACGTCGGCATCGGGGTCCGCCCGCGTGGGCCCCTGGTGTTCCGGGTCGCCGAGCGCATGTCGTTGATCTCGGATGCGCTGTTCCTGGAGGCGACGGCCGCTGCGGGCGCACTGCGCCGCGTGGACGCGGGCACGGGTGGATCCGACGCAGCCGACGTGGATCAGCAGGAGATGCACGAGAAAGTGGCGGAGTTGGAGCCCCCCGACGTGACGCCGACAGAGCAGGCCACTGCTATCGCAGCGTGGATTGCCGACCGCGAGGAGTTCCCCGGTCTGTCCTGGTTGCGGCAGCCCGCGAGTCACTCCGACCGCGAGTGGATCCTCGAGATCGCCCGGCAGTTCCGGGCGGTGGCGTCCCGCGCGTCGGAGGCGCCGCTTCGCCGGTCCGAAGCCCAGGAGTGACGAAGGCTAAACGTCGAGGTTCTCTTTGCGTCGCAGTTCATCGACCTTCTGCACGATGTCCTGCTTCGCTTCGGCGGACAGTCCCACCGTGCGGGCCGCGATGCGGCGAACACCCTCGTCCCGCATGCCGGCGAGCAGGGTCAGCTCCTTGTCGAGCTTCTCGTAGTACTCGTCGTCGGTGAAGTACGCGGGCTTGATGCGGAAGAAGTTGGCAAGCGCCGCCATCGTTGCGACGGACGGGTTGGTCCGGTTGCCAGAACGCAACTGAGACAGGTAGGGCGCAGACATGGTGACGCCCTCGGCCTTGAGGGCCGCGATGACCTCCGCCGACGTGTGGGGCCCACGTCCGGGCGGGTAAACGGTGTCGAACAAGCGGTTCAGGCGAGCGGCAAACGTGTTGCTCATCGGATTGACCTCCACATACAGACGAGCGTTGTTCCAGGGCGGCGTATTTGCTGATCATCGTAGCGACAGATGTGTCCCCGACCAAGTGCAAACCACGGAAAAGTGAACCGGAGCCTGCTCTGTCGGCCACCGCTCCTGGTGTGAACGGCGCTGACGGGGCATCTGCCACGGGCGTGGCACGGTGCAGCTAGGCAAATAATAACGCCTCCGTAGCGAGCATACGCGCGGCTTTTGCCGAAGTGCTCGCACCGGGGGTGTCCTGCAGGTGGCCGGCAACGCCTGGTCACCGAGCAGGCGAACCGTGGGGAATTTGCTGGCGCATCGGCGGCTCACTCTGCGCGCGGGCGGGCGAGCCGAACTGCACGCCCGGTTGTACGCAAACTCGAGGCGAATGAGGGCGCCACGAAGCCCACCACGCTGTCAGTAGCCAATGGCAACGGGTGGGAAGAGGTTTCGAGGGGTCAGGCGGCCAACAGCATCGCGAGAATCGCGGTGTCGGGGTGGCTGATCGGGTCCAGACCGACGCGGCTCACCATCGACGTGACCGTGCCGTCGGACTCCGCCTCCACCCACGCTGCGCGGTGTTCGAGCCCGAGGTGCGGCAACCCGGGCAGCAGGACGCACCCGGAGGCGGCCCCGGTGCACTCGGGTAACGACGGGGTGGTCTCGGAGGGGGGATGCAGCATCAGCAGGGCGGGCGGCTGGCGCTCGGCGAAATGCCCGGGAGCCACCGCGGCGTCGCCGACGACGGTGCCCTCGGCCACGACCAGGCCCACCGTCCCCGGCGCCGGCTCGTCCGGCAGTTCCTCGCGCGCCCCGAAGATCGTCGTGGTGGACAGCAGGCCCGGCAGGGAGGCCACCCGCACCGCGACCATCAGCAGCTGCGCCCATTCCTTCGTGGAGTCAGGCCATCGTCCGGAGACGACGAAGCCCTTCAAGGACCCACGCGAATGAAATGGTGCGATCTCGATCGCCCGACCGGACCCGAAATCCATCTCGCCTCCCGGCATCGGTGAGCAACAGCCAGACACGTCTGTGGGTCGATTCGCTCAGGATGCGACAACCTCCGGCGGCCACGCAAGCGGACACGGCACTTCGATACGAGGCAGACACAAAACCGGCCCGGTCTCTGGTGACCGGGCCGGTGGAGAAGTGGTGCGGGAGGCTCACGCAGGCGGGTAGACACCCATCTGCTTGCCCTTGTCGGTCTGCCAGAAGATGTCGGCGATCTCGTCGATCGTCTTCAGCAGCTTCTCGGCAACGGCGGTGTCGAGCGACTTCTTGACGTCGCCGGCGCCGTGGATGCCGTCCCAGAACAGCTGGTGCAGGTTCGGGAACTGCTCGAAGTGATCCTTGGTGAAGAAGTCGGCCCACAGCACCATCAGGTGGTGCTTGACCTCCTCGGCCTGGCGTTCCTTGATGATGATCGCACGGGTCTTGAAGTGCTCGTCATCCGAATCATGGTATTTCTGAAGGGTTTTCAGGCATGACAGCGCCTCGATCTTGGCCTGCGCGGGGTCGTAGACGCCGCAGTACAGATCGCAGTGTGCGTGGGCGGGGGTGGCGTTGGAGAACACGGAGTCAAAGAGTCGATGCAGCATGGCTTTAACTTACCCTCAAGATCATGAGGCCTAACCCCGGACGGTCGGTATTTCCCCACGGCCCGCCGGTACGGCGCTTCCTCGTCGTGGAGGACTCGATGCGGCCCACTCTGCGCCCGGGTGACGGCCTGTTCGCGGTTCGGTGCGGGCGCCTGCGATCCGGGCAGTTGCGGGTGTTCGCCGACCCCTCCCGGTCATCGCGCTATCTCGTCAAGCGGGTGGGCCGCGTGCGCCGGGACACGACCGGGCTCACCTTCGAGGCGGTGTCGGACAATGCGAGTGCACCGGGAGTCGTGGATTCTCGCGTCTTCGGCTGGGTTCCCGCCGAGAGCAGCTATCGGGTGGTCTGGACGGTGCGACGGCGGGTCAGAACAGAACGATGAACGCCAGGACGACGAGCAGCACCAGCGCGATCACGCCGGCCCGCATGAACGACATCAGCTGACTACGGGTGTAGGCACGCGACGACGACTGCCACTCCGACGGCGGGAAGGCCGACCCCGAGGTGGACGATCGGGCCATCAGACGCTCCTCACCTGCACGTTGTGCTCTCTCCCCACGTGCATTCCCCAGTGACATCTGTCACAAACGAACCATGTGATCGCGATCATAACCTCATTTGTCCTACGCGGAAAAATCGGTGCGGCGGTCCTGGTCGAGCGGCCGAAATCGTTAGGCCACCGAGAGATTTCGCTCCGTTCGTTTCCCGGACTGCCGCCGGCTGTGAGTTTCTTGAGTGCTTTTCGCGGCGAGTATCCACAGCACGCCGATACGGCACTGATCAACCGGCCACACAGCCTGTGGATGAACCTGTGGAAACTGTGGATAGGTCGGGCCGCGGACGATTTCGCTGCCGCCCCGGTGCGGTGGTGCCGCACGGCGTCGCCGTGTCAGCATGGCCACATGGACGACTCCACCGTGAGGCAGGCGGGTGTCGCGGAGATACCGGCCGAGTTCGACGCAACATCGAGTGGCCCCGTGCTGCTCGACGTTCGCGAGGACGACGAGTGGCAGCTCGGGCACGCGCCGGGGGCACGGCACATCCCCATGGGCGAGGTGCCCGCCCGGCTGGCCGAGATCCCCACCGACGCCGATCTGTTCGTCATCTGCCATCTCGGGGGGCGATCGCAGCGCGTCGCCGAGTACCTCGCACGCAACGGCTATCAGCCGGTCAACGTCACGGGTGGCATGTCGGCCTGGGCGGGTGCCGGTCGTCCGGTCGTGACCGACGACGGCCGGCCCGGCTCTGTCTGATCGCCGCCTGGTTCGGGTGCCAGGCGGCGACATTAAGCTGGTCGGATGATCCAGGTCTGCTCCCAGTGCGGGACGCGGTGGAACGTGCGCGACCGGCAGCGGGTCTGGTGTCCGCGCTGCCGGGGCACGTTGCTCGCTCCCGGGAGCCCGGCCCCGGCACCGGAGTGGGGCCGGCGGGACGCTCCACCCGCTGCGCGGCGCCCGGTTCCCGGACTGCCTGCCGGATTCCGATGGGTGGCCGTGCGGCCCGGCGCGCCTCCGCCTCCCCGTCGTCCCCGCCGCGAGCTGGGCCCGACCCCCCGGTACAGCGCGATCCCGCGCTGGGGACTCGTCGAGCACTTCGACACCGCTGCCGTGGACGAGAAGCCGGCGCGCACCGGTCCGTCGCTGACGGCGGTCCAGATGACCCTGGTGACCACGGCCGCCGTGCTCGGCGCCGCCGCATTCGTCCACCTGGTCCGCTACGTCCTGTTGATCATCAACCGCACGGTGCTGCTCAATCCGTGGGTGGCGGGCATCGCGACCTGGGGTGGAGTCGCAGTGAGCGTGGTCGCGCTGTTCATCACCGTCGCCAGCGTGCTGTTGCTGACCCAGTGGCTGGTGACCCGCCGCGCGGCGGCCTACGCACACCGTGGGCAGGAGGACCCCCGACCGGCGTGGATGCTGCGGCTGTGCTGCCTGCTCCCGGTGGTGAACCTCTTCTGGGCCCCGGTGTTCGTCCTCGAGCTGGCGCAGGTCGAGGACCGGCAGACCTGGTTGCGCCGCCCCATCACGGTCTGGTGGGTGGTCTGGGTGGCCAGCACGGCGGTGTCGGTCTTCTCGATCGCGACCAGCTTCACCACCGACCCGCAGGGCATCGCCGACAACACGGTCACCACGATCGTCGCGTACCTGTTCGCGGCGGCCGCGATGCTGCTGGCGCTGCAGGTGTTCCTCGGCTTCGAGAGGCAGCCGGTCGAACGGCCGTCCAAGCGGTGGCTGATGGTCACGGCGCCCGTGCAGGAGGACGAGCAGAAGGGCCCCGACGAAGATTCAGCCGGCGATCAGGCGCGTGCGGTTGAGCCCGAAGGGCAGAACCCGGCAGCATAGCGGTATGAGTTCCGGCGGGGTGTCCGACGGCCACCCGTTCGTGGTGGCTCACCGTGGCGCCTCGGCCGACCTTCCCGAGCACACCAGGGCGGCCTACGAGCGGGCGCTGGACGAGGGTGCCGACGCGGTGGAATGCGATGTCCGGCTGACCCGCGACGGGCACCTGGTCTGCGTGCACGACCGCAAGCTGGACCGCACCTCGACCGGCAACGGACTGGTCAGCGAGATGACTCTGGCGCAACTGCGCGAGTTGGACTACGGCTCGTGGCATCCGAGCTGGCGCGCGGACGGCAGCCAGGGCGACACCGGCTTGCTCACCCTCGACGACCTGGTGGCGCTGGTCCTCGACTGGAACCGGCCGGTGAAGATGTTCATCGAAACCAAACACCCCGTCCGCTACGGCGCGCTGGTGGAGAGCAAGGTGCTGGCGCTGCTGCACCGGTACGGCATTGCGTCGCCCGCGTCGGCGGATCTGTCCCGCGCCGTGGTGATGTCGTTCTCCGCGGCGGCGGTGTGGCGGATTCGCCGCGCGGCGCCGCTGCTGCCGACGGTGCTGCTGGGCGAGGCGTCGCGGTTCCTCGGGGGCAGCGCGGCGACGACCGTGGGTGCGACCGCGGTCGGACCCTCGATCGCGACGCTGCGTGAGCATCCGGAGCTGGTGGATCGGGCTGCTGCGCAAGGCCGGGCGCTGTACTGCTGGACCGTCGACCACTACGAGGACGTGCAGTACTGCCGTGACCTCGGGGTGGCGTGGATCGCGACCAACCATCCCGGCCGGACCAAGGACTGGCTGCAGAACGGGTTGACAGGCGCGGGCCGCGACTGATCGTCAGGATGGGGCGTCCAGCACGTCCTGAGGTATCTGCGCATCCGAGGCCAACGCCGAGAACAACTGCTGCGCGGCGTCGGTGTCCCACACGACGATCGAGCCCGAGCCGTTCTCGGTGAACTCGCCGATCGGCACCGTGATGGTCTGCAGGTCGCCGCGCAAGGCCCAGCCCAGCCGCGCGAGATCCCAGACGTGGTCACCGTCGTCGACGGTGACGGTGTCGGCCGCCGCGGTGATCATCGGATACCAGCGCAGCGGGTTGAGCAGCACCGACGGGCTGACGGCGCGGTGCACCAGCGTGGACATGAACGCCCGCTGATTGGCCATCCTGTCGAGGTCGGCGCGCGGCGTGGCGCGGCTGCGGACGAACCCGAGCGCCTGCTGACCGTCCACGTGCTGGCAGCCGGCGGGCAAGTCGATACCGGCCAGCGGATCGTCGATCGGCTCCGGCGGGCAGACGGTGACACCACCGACCGCGTCGACGAGACCGGCGAAGCCGCCGAAACCGATCTCCGCGTAGTGGTCGATGCGCAGCCCCGTGGCTTCTTCGACGGTCTGGGTCAGCAACGACGGGCCGCCGAGGGCGAAGGCGGCGTTGATCTTGTCGCTGTCGTGACCCGGGATCGGTACGTAGGAATCGCGGGGGATGGACACCATCGTCGCAGGGGTGCTCGAGCCGAGGCCGGGCACGTGAACGAGAAGGATCGTGTCGGTGCGGCTGTTACCGAGGTCGCCGCCCGTCGACAGGTCGGCCTGCTGTTCAGGGGTCAGGTCGGAGCGGCTGTCCGACCCCAGCAGCAGCCACGTCGTTCCGGCGCCCTGCGCGGGCCGGTCCGCGTAGTCGGCCAGGGCGGGGACGCGGTGCAGTGAGGTGTCGATCCAGACACCGGCACCGATCAGCGCGACGACCGCCACCAGCAGCACGACCGGGATCAGGCGTAGCCAGCGCCCGACGCGACGCGGCGGCCGCTCGTCGGTCACAGCAAGAACCTACTGCAGCCAGGTCAATCGACCGGCCAACAGCGAGTACCCGACGAATGCGACGGCGTCGATCAGCGTGTGGGCCACGATGAGGGGCCAGAGCCGACCGGTCCGCTGCCATGCGTAGCCGAAGACCAGTCCCATCGCGACGTTGCCGAGTCCCGCCCCGAAGCCCTGGTACAGGTGGTAGATGCCGCGCAGCACGCTCGACAGGGCGAGCGCGATCCAGGGGTTGACCTGCAGTTGGCGTAGCCGCGTCAGCAGAAAGCCCACGACCACCACCTCCTCGGCCCAGCCGTTGCCGAACGACAGCAGCAGCAGGACCGGGATGCGCCACCACGTGTCGTTGAGCTCGGCCGGTTCCACCGACGCGTTGATTCCCAGGATGCGGGCGAGCTGGTAGAGCGCCAGCCCGGGCACCCCGATCGCCAGAGCGAGTCCGATGCCGCCGAGAAAGTCTGTGCGCCAACGGAACCGGGTCAGGCCGATGCGTGCGGGGCCCTCCCCGGTGCGCCACAGCAGGTAGATCGCGAGCCCGCCCCAGGCCAGCAGCTGGAACAGGCCGGCCAGGTTGAGGCCGAGGTCGATCAGGCTGAACGGCGAGCGCCGGGGATTCAGCGCGACCGTCTGCCCCGACAGGCCGAGCAGGACGGCCTCGATCAACCGCAGCAGCGCCGTGTAGCCGCTGAGCCCGAACGTCACGGCGAGCACCACCGCGATCTCGATGCGCAGGGCGCGCCGCTGCGCTTCGGTCGGCGGTTCGCTCACCGCAGCTACGGTAGCGGTGCTGCCGGTGAGGGTGTCAGATGCGGCGGGCCCGCAGACCGTTGAGGAACGGGCAGCCCATCAGGATGCGGATGGCCCGGCTCAGTCCGGTCACGTCGTCGACGGGCTGCGGAAAGGGCAGTCGGACGTCGTGGTCACCGTCGGCGGATTCGACGCGCAGGGCGACGCCGTAGCGATCCAGCCCGAGGGGGCGCACGTGGCCGTTGCGCAGCGCGCCGGGCAACCGGCTCGCCAGTCTGTCGACCACGTCGCGGTGTTGCGCCTCCAGATGCTGCAGCCACGCCGCTTCCATCGTGCAGAACGGATCCGGGCGCGCGCCCAGCAGGCTGCTCACCGGAATCGACTCGGCGCCGGTCGAATCCGCGGCGACCACCGATTCGATGTCGAGGCGCATCAACACGTCCTGGTCGGTGGCGCTGTTCACCTCGAGCAAGGCGGGATGGGGGTTCGACGCGGCGATCAGATCGAGCATCGCGGGCACGTCGCGATCCGGGATCGTCCACAACCGGCCCTGGATCCACACCAGCGAGCGGACGGGTTCACGCAGCGCCAGCGGCGCATAGTCGGTGAGTTCGAGCACCGCGTGGACCCCGGCCGCACCGGCGGTGGTGACGGTCGACGCCAGCGCCCCCGTAGCGGGGACGGTCAGGGCGACCGACCCGTCGCACAGGAGGTGGATCATCGGGGTGGGGGTGGGGTCGAGGCCGTCGGTGGCAACCATCGCCGCGGTGCCGCGCGCACACGCGCTGCGAATCCGCTCGGCCGTCGTCGGTGTCTTTGTCGCTGCCTGCACTGCCATCACGCCTCCCAAGTTAGGTGAGGCTAACTTAATCAAGGTCGGTGGCATCCGCAAGGCTTTCCGCCGCCGACCAGGCCAACCAGGACCACCCGATAGGCTGACCGCGTGTCCCGCATCGCTTATCTCGGCCCTGAGGGCACGTTCAGCGAGGCGGCATTACGTGCGCTCGAAACCGGGGGCCTGGTCCCGGTCCCGGGCTCCGTGACCCGCATCGCCACCGACAGCACGCCCGCAGCGGTCGCCGCCGTGCGCTCGCGGGACGCGGATTTCGCGTGCGTCCCGATCGAGAACTCCATCGAGGGATCGGTCCTGCCGACGCTGGACAGCCTCGCCGACGGGCCGCCGGTGCAGATCTTCGCCGAAGCCACCCTCGACATCTCCTTCACGGTTGCCGTGCAGCCCGGCGTCGCACCGGCCGCGGTGCGCACCGTGGCGGCGTTCCCGATCGCCACCGCCCAAGTCCGGAAGTGGTTGGCCGACAACCTGCCCGACGCGACGCTGCTGCCGGCGCTCTCCAACGCCGCCGCCGCCGCCGAGGTCGCCGCCGGCCGCGCCGATGCCGCTGTCACCACGGCGCTGGCCGCCCAGCGGAACGGACTGGCCGCGCTGGCTGCCGGTGTCGTCGACGAACCGAACGCCCGCACCCGCTTCGTCCTCGTGGGCGCGCCCGCCGTGCCGCCGTCGCGCACCGGCGCCGATCGGACGTCAGTCGTGCTCCGACTCGCGAACGAGCCGGGCTCGCTGGTGATGGCGATGACCGAACTGGCCGTCCGCGACATCGACCTCACTCGTATCGAATCACGGCCCACCAGAACGGAATTGGGCACCTACATGTTCTTCCTGGACTTCGTGGGGCACATCGACGACGCCCCGGTGGCCGAGGCCTTGCGTGCGCTGCACCGCCGGTGCGCGGACGTGCGCTACCTGGGGTCGTGGCCCACCGGCGAGCCGGTCGGGGCGCCGCCGCCGACGACCGACGAGGCAACGGCTTGGTTGGCTCGACTGCGGGAGGGCACGCTGTGAGCGGTCGGCTGGTGCTGGTGCGGCACGGACAGACGCACAGCAACGTGGCCCGGCGTCTCGACACCCGGCCACCGGGCGCCGAACTGACCGAGTTGGGTCGCGAGCAGGCCCGCGGGTTCGCGGATTCGCTGGTTCGGCCGCCAGGTCTGATCGCGCATTCGATCGCGACGCGCGCGGTGCAGACCGCGCAGCTCATCAGCACCGCGATCGGGACGCCGCAACCACCGGCGGAGTTCGACGGTCTGCACGAGGTGCAGGTCGGGGACCTCGAAGACCGTGCCGATGAGGCCGCTCACGAGGAGTTCAACGCGATCTATCGGCGCTGGCACGACGGCGAACTCGACGTGCGCCTGCCCGGCGGGGAATCCGGCCACCAGGTGCTGGATCGGTACGTCCCGGTGCTCGACGACCTGCGCATGCGCTACCTCGACGACGACGCCTGGGGCGGCGACATCGTCGTCGTCAGCCACGGTGCAGCCATCCGGCTGGTGGCGGCGGTGCTCGCGGGCGTCGACAGCACCTTCGCGATCGACCATCACCTCGCCAACACCGAGACGGTGGTGCTCGCACCCGTCACCGATGGGCGGTGGAGCTGCCTGCAGTGGGGCGCGCTGACGCCGCCGTTCGGCCCGGACGCTGCGGTGACGACGGTCGACGCGTCAGCCGACCCGATGGGCTGACACCGCACCCACGTTCTCGCATGCGCACCCGACCGCGGTGCAGTCCAGGTGCATGTCGTGGGCGGCCGGCGGGGCGAGGCAGCCGTCCTCGGTGCATTCCTCGCGACGGTAGGCGTGGTGGATCAGCGCACCGTGGCAGTGCTCGAGACCCGCCGCGCAGGCACGGCACTGATCGCTCATGCAGTAGTTCATAACACCGTTCGCCGACATGATCGGGTTGCCGCGCCCGAGTGACGTTCAGCCCCAGCCGAGTTCGTGCAGCCGGTCGTCGTCGATGCCGAAGTGGTGCGCGATCTCGTGGATCACCGTGATCGCGACCTCGTCGACCACCTCGGCGTCGGTGTGGCACATGTCCAGCAACGCGTCGCGGTAGATCGTGATGGTGTCGGGCAGCGCACCCGCATACCAGGAGTCACGCTCCGTGAGGGCCACCCCCTCGTAGAGTCCGAGCAACTCGGGCTCGTCGGGATGGCGGTCTTCCACCAGGATCACGACGTTGTCGATCGCCGCGGCCAACTCTGCGGGGATCAGGTCGAGCGCATCGCCGACCAGCTCGTCGAACCGCTGCGGAGTCATCCGCACGGCCATCACGGGCTGGGCGGAGGCGGCAGCGCCGGTCCCGGCAGGACCGGTGGGGGTGCAGGTGCGGGTGCGGCCGGGGGCGCCTGGTCGGCGGGGGGCGCGGCGGGCGGAGGTGGCGGTCCGCCGAGGAACGTGTTGCCCTGCGCCGGCGGCACATCGGGAGCCGGCGTTTGTTGAGTGGCCGTCGGCGCGGCGGTCTGCGTCAGCTGAGGCATGTGCTGGGTCTGCTGGCCGCTGTCGTCGGACTGCGTGGACTGGGAGCTCGAGCTGGAGCTGGAGCTGCCGGAGCTGCTCGAACTGCTGGATTGCGACGACGTGTCCGGCACCTGCGGCACCTCGATCGGCGGCAGGTTCAGCCGTTCCTCGGGGATGTCCGGCGGCGGAACCGGCGGCTGCCCGTTGATCATCAGCGGGCCCTTGGCACTGTTGAGCAGTGTCGACCAACCGCCGTTACCGAGTGTGGCGCCGATGCTGCACGACACCTGCCGGCTGCCGGCCGACCAGCTCGGCAGCGAGATCGTGCTGTAGATCAGGGTCAGCGTGGTGTTGCGCAACGGGATCGGCGCCAGATAGGCGTCGGTCATCTTGGTGCAGGTGTCCTTGATGAACGCGTCCTGGTCGGGCTCCGGCGGAAGCGCTCCGGGGAACCGCTCGGCGAGGTTCACCGACCCGGTGACCTCCATCGAGTGCGGGGCGGCACAGTCGACGGGAATGTCGGTGGGCTGGTTGGTCGTCGGATCGATGCCCAGGCACGTGCCGGCGGCCCACACCTTGGACTGGTCGATGTCGGCCACCTTGCCGCTGAACGCGAGCTGCTGGTTGTTCGGTCCGGGCAGCTGCAGACCGCACAGCATGCGGCGTTCGCCGGACTGCTTCCAGGCCTTGTCACCGGACCACAGCATGCTGATCGTGAACTTGCTGTTGGGGTCGAAGTTCGCGCCGAGGTAGCGCCGCACCGCTGCCGTGCATTGTTCCTGGCTGATCTGCTGGATGCGTGCCGTCGACGGCGGCGCCGCGTCGGGGCCGTACTCGCTGCCGGGGAACGTGCGCATGTCGACCGACTCGGCCACCTCGAAGCGGTGTTCAGCCGTGCAGTCGACGACCTCGGCGGCATCCGGGGTGCGTTCCGGCCAGTTCAGGCAGTCGCCGCTCTTCGCATGATCGAACGTGTCGTTGCCGCGTGAGCCCAGCGAGATCGAGTTCGCGGTGAGGCTGCCGGCCGGATCGGCCTGCGGGAGCGCGGTGATGACGCCGGCGATCAGGAGGCCGCCCAATGCGGTCAGCAGCAGGGCCCGGCGGGTTCCCTCGGCCTGCAGGCTGTGCCACCAGCGGGCGGCACGAGGCTGCGGGGAGTGAGGGGGCAGCTCGGGCTGATCGGGCGGCGCAGGCGGCGGGGACGACGAAAACATTGCCCACCATTGTGGCAGGCGGGTCAGGTGCTGTGACAAGTGATGCAGCTGTAACGTTATGCGGCTGACGCCCAGGCCCGTAGGGTGGCGCGATGTGATCGACCTGAAAGTGCTGAGAGACAACCCCGACGCGGTGCGGGCATCCCAGCGGGCTCGCGGTGACGATCCCGGCCTCGTCGACGCGCTGGCCGAGGCCGATGCCGCCCGCCGCGCCGCCATCTCCGAAGCGGACACGCTGCGCGCCGAACAGAAGACCGCGAGCAAGGCCGTCGGCAAGGCGTCCCCCGACGAGCGCCCGGCGCTGCTGGCCGCGGCCAAGGAGCTCGCCGAGCGTGTGCGCGCCGCCGAGGCCGCCCAGAACCGGGCCGAGGAGGCCTTCACCGCGGCGCACATGGCGATCGCGAACGTGATCATCGACGGCGTGCCTGCCGGCGGCGAGGACGCGTTCGTGGTGCTGGACACGGTGGGCGAACCCCCCGCACTGGAGAACCCCAAGGATCACCTGGACCTCGGCGAATCGCTGGGGCTCATCGACATGGACCGCGGCGCGAAGGTGTCGGGCTCGCGGTTCTACTTCCTCACCGGGTACGGCGCGCTGCTGCAGCTGGCGCTGTTCCAGCTCGCGGTCCGCACCGCCACCGAGAACGGCTTCACGCTGATGATCCCGCCGGTGCTGGTGCGGCCCGAGGTCATGGCGGGCACCGGGTTCCTCGGCGCCCACGCCGACGAGGTCTACCACCTCGCCGACGACGACCTCTACCTCGTCGGCACGTCCGAGGTGCCGCTGGCCGGCTACCACGCCGACGAGATCCTCGATCTGTCGGGCGGTCCGCGCCGATACGCCGGGTGGTCGTCCTGCTTCCGGCGCGAAGCCGGCAGCTACGGCAAGGACACGCGCGGCATCATCCGGGTGCACCAGTTCGACAAGATCGAGGGCTTCGTCTACTGCAAGCCCGAGGACGCCGAGGCCGAGCACGAGCGGCTGCTGGGCTGGCAGCGGCAGATGCTCGGCCACATCGAGGTGCCCTACCGCGTGATCGACATCGCCGCCGGCGACCTCGGGTCCTCGGCGGCCCGCAAGTTCGACTGCGAAGCCTGGGTGCCCACCCAGCAGACGTACCGCGAGCTGACCTCGACCTCGAACTGCACCACGTTCCAGGCCCGGCGGTTGGCGGTGCGTTACCGCGACGACAACGGCAGGCCCCAGGTCGCCGCGACGCTGAACGGAACGTTGGCGACCACCCGGTGGCTGGTCGCCATCCTGGAGAACCACCAGCAGCCCGACGGCAGCGTGCGGGTGCCCGCGGCGCTGGTGCCCTACCTCGGCGTCGAGGTGCTCAGCCCGCGTTAGCGTTCCGAGAGCAACGTGTCGAGCAGTGTCACGAACGCGTCGGGTTGCACCGGCGTGCAGGCGGGCCTGGGGAAGGCGCCGCGGACGTCGAGGGTGACCAGCGTGGACTTGCGGGGCCTGTTCACATCCAGCGGCAGCCAGCACCTCAAGTCGGTGCCCCACAGCCGGAATCGGGACATGAACAGACCCAGCGGGCTGACGTGGTAACCGCGGATGTCGCGCAGCGGGATGATCTTCGACGTGCCCGACGGGAAGTGATAGCGGCGCAGCGTCAAGGCTTCACGGTCGAGCTGGATCAGCCCGTCGTCGTAGAACGGGCTCGTGGCGGCGCCGGTGCTCACAGCTTCTGCGACCGGAGTTCGTGGCCCCGGGTGGTCAGGCACTTACCGCTGTCCAGGTTCCACTGCCAGCCGTGCAGATTGCAGGTCAGCGTGTTGCCCTCCACCACACCGAATTTCGACAAGTCTGCCTTGAGGTGGGGGCAGCGGCGCTGGATCTCGTATCCGGCCAGCGTGACCGAGGCGGTGTCGTCGTGCGCCTCGGCGAACCAGCCGTCCGCGTACGCGATGCGCTCGTCGGTGAGGCACTTGAAGAACGTGTACAGGTACTCGTTGTAGCCACCCACCCGCCAGGCCCGGAACCGGGTGCTCAGGAAGATCGTGTTCACCCAGTCCGGTTCGCGATCGCGGACGACCGTGCGCACCAACTCGGCCGGGATCTCGAAGCCGTACCGGAATTTCTCATCTGAGACCGGTTCGCGCACAGCACGTTTGGGGAAGTCCAGCACCACTGTTTCCTGGTGGCTCGGCGATGAGAGTCGCAGCTCCACCGGATAGCCGATGCCGTCGCAGATCTGGTCGGATGCCGACATGATCGGCTCGAACAACTCCCGTAGCGGCTCCAGCAGCGCCTCGCCGGCCGCAGGCGCCCACGACGCCTTCTCGGCAGCCAGGACCGGGGCCTTCCGCTGCGCGTAGGCGGCGATGTAGTCGGCTTTACCGGTGGTGAAGATCGCCCGCACGTCGTCGTCGGGAATGGGATGCCGCAGCGAATCGAGCTGCGAGCCTGTGAAATCCGCCGTCGAGCCGGGGATCATCAGCAGTCCGCCGGTGTGTCCGTGGGCGGTCATCTGATCCAGGAACACCACCTGGTCGGGGAAGATGTTGGCCGGATCGCCGTGGTCGTCGTTGAGGTCACGCAGCTCCGGATCGAGGAAACAGGGCGGTCCCGCCGACGGCACCACCCACGTGGCGCCGACCTGGGCGATGTACTGCCGGCATCGGTCCATCTGCCGTTGCCGCTTCTGCACGCCGAAGGCGTGTTTGGCCCGCTCGGGCATGTCGTAGACCATCGGATACCAGATCGCCCCGGAGTACTGCAGCATGTGCACGTCGATCTGGCCGAAATCCGCGGCGAGCACGTCGAGGTCGACCGGGCGTGCATCGTTCATGTTGAACGCGGTGGTCTCCCCGTCCGACACCACGAGACCGGAGTCGCCGATCGGGCCGTCCGCCGGCGCACGCAGCGCGATGATCATCACGTCGAGGTCGCCCTTCGGACCGCTGACGCGGTGTGTGACCGAGTCGGTGGTCTCGAAGAACTCGTGAAAGCCGAGCTTCTCCAGCTCGCGGCGCAGATCCGGCACCGGGTAGTCGGGGAGCAGGACCACGGCGTCCTTGTTCACGTGCTCACGCAGGGTCACCGGATCGAAATGGTCCTTGTGCAGGTGTGAGACGTAGAGGTAGTCGACGTCGCCCAGCGCCGACCAGTCCAACTCGCTGTTGTCCGGGAACGGGAACCACGAGGCGAAATATGCCGGGTTCACCCACGGATCACACAAGATGCTCCCGGCGGTGGTGTCGATGCGGAAGCCGGCGTGCCCGACACTGGTGACCTGCACAAATACCCCTCTGACGACTGCTTGCTCGCCTTGCAGCTTAGCCCGGCGCGGAGGGCTCGTCGTCCCACCGCCGCCGGTAGAAGGCGATGCGTTCGACATCGGGACGCACCCCGTAGGTGTCCAGCAGAAGGTCCTGCCAGTCACCGCCCGCGTAGTTCCAGTCCAGCGACATCGTGGCGATGGCGAGGTCGGCCCACCGGTCGGCGACACCGAGATCCCCGAGGTCGACGTGACCGGCGAAGGAACCGTCATCGGCCATCAGGGTGTTGGGGGCGCAGGCGTCGCCGTGACACACCACCAGCCGGTCGGGCTGCGGTGGCGCGCAGCCGATCCAGGACGGCGGACCGAACGGGCAGTCGGTGACGGGCAGTGCGTCGTGCAGCGCGCGCAGTCCGGCGCCGATGGCCCGCGCGGCGTCCCGGGGCCGTGCGGTCCATGCCGCGTCGACCGCAGAGCGGCCGGCCAGGGCCGCGGTGTGCAACCAGCCGGGACCGGTGGCCAGCACCTCGGGCACCGTGGCGTACCGGCGTGCCCATCGCAGCCGCTTCGCTTCGTCGTCGAGCAACCGGGCGTTCGGATCGGGGTGGGTCTTGACGAACTCGACCGGTGGCGGTCCGCCGACGGCGAACGTGACCCCGCCGAGCTCGTTCACCCAGACCGCGGTCACCGACCGCCCGTCCGCGATCTCGGAGACGACGGCAGGTACGGGCGGCGGTTGGCTGGGCGTACTCACGGCGGTCACCACTGTGCCACGCACTACGCTGACGCCTGTGGAACCGGTTTACGGCACAGTCATCCAGCTCGCCCGACTCGTCTGGCGAGTGCAGGGTCTGCACTTCACCGTCACCGGCGTCGAGAACCTGCCCCGGACCGGCGGTGCGGTGATCGCGATCAACCACACCAGCTACTTCGACTTCACGTTCGCCGGGCTGCCCGCCTACCAGCAGCACCTGGGCCGCAAGGTCCGCTTCATGGCCAAGAAAGAGGTCTTCGACCACAAGATCACCGGGCCGATCATGCGCAGCCTGCGCCACATCGCGGTCGACCGCGACAGCGGCGCGGCGTCCTACGCCGAAGCGGTGCAGAAGCTCAGGGACGGCGAGTTCGTCGGGGTCTACCCGGAGGCCACGATCAGCCGCAGCTTCGAGATCAAGGACTTCAAGTCCGGGGCTGCGCGGATGGCCATCGACGCCGACGTGCCGATCGTCCCGCACATCGTCTGGGGCGCCCAGCGCATCTGGACCAAGGGGCATCCGAAGAAGATGTGGCGGCCGAAGGTGCCCATTTCGATCGCGGTGGGCGCACCCATCTACCCGACCCTGCCGGCCACCGAGTTGACCGCGCTGCTGCATTCGCGGATGCAGCATCTGCTGACCGAGGTGCAGGACGCATACGGGCCGCATCCGCCCGGTGAGTTCTGGGTGCCGCACCGCCTCGGCGGTGGCGCGCCGACACTGGCCGAGGCCAACAGGATGGACGCCGAGGAGGCAGCGGCGAAGGCTGCGCGCCGGGCGGGGCCGTCCACCGAGGCGCCGGGATAAGCCGTGGAGCCGGTCTTCCGCTCGCTCGAGATCGCGGCGATGCTGGCGGTCCGGGCCACCGGGACGACGATCACATTCCGCGGGGTGGAGAACATACCCGCGTCCGGTGGCGCCGTCATCGCCATCAACCACACGAGCTATGTCGACTGGGTGCCTGCCGCGCTGGCCGCGATGCACCGGCATCGCCGGATGCGGTTCATGATCAAGGCAGAGATGAACGAGGTGAAGGTCGTCGCTTACCTCATCAAGCACACCAAGACCATTCCGGTCGACCGAAAGGCCGGCGCCGAGGCCTATGTCCATGCCGTCACGGCGCTGCGCGCGGGGGAGATCGTCGGGGTGTATCCCGAGGCCACCATCAGCCGCAGCTTCGAACTCAAGGAGTTCAAGAGCGGTGCGGCCCGCATGGCTCAGGAGGCGCACGTGCCGATCGTCCCGCTGATCGTCTGGGGCGCGCAGCGCATCTGGACCAAAGATCAACCGCGGGCGTTGGGCCGCAACAAGATTCCTGTGACCGTCGCGGTGGGTGCGCCGATTCCTCCAGATGGTGGCGTCGACGAGCTGAGCGGCCGGATGCGGGAAGCGATGACCGGGCTGCTGCATGATGCGCAGCGCGACTATCCGGCCCCGCCCGGCGCGCCATGGTTGCCGAGCCGACTCGGGGGAAGTGCACCCACACCGGTCGAAGCCGCCCGGCTGGAGGAGGCGGAGCTCGCCGAGCGGGCCCGTAGACGGGGAGAGTCCGCGTGACACCTGAACTGGTCGCGACCGATGTCGACGGCACACTGCTCGACGACGACGAGAGGGTCAGCCCGCGCACCCGCGATGCCGTGCGGGCGGTTGTCGACTCCGGTGCCCAGTTCGTGCTGGCCACCGGCAGGCCGCCGCGGTGGATCACGCCGATCGTCGACCAGCTGGGGTTCGCGCCGATGGCGGTGTGCGCCAACGGCGCGGTGATCTACGACCCGTCGGCGGACCGCATCGTCAGCGCGCGCACGCTGTCCTCCGACGAGCTCGGCGAGCTCGCCGACATCGCGGCTCGGGTCATTCCCGGCGCGGGCCTCGCGGTGGAACGGGTCGGGGAGAGCGCTCATGACGCCGCGACCCCGCAGTTCGTCAGCTCACCGGGGTACGAACACGCGTGGCTCAACCCGGACAACACCGAGGTGTCGCTGGAGGATCTGCTCAGCGCGCCCGCGGTCAAGCTGTTGATCCGCAAGGCCGGTGCGCGCAGCGCGGACATGGCGGCGGCCCTGATCGACCACGTGCGTGCTGCTGCGGGCGACATCACGTACTCGACCAACAACGGACTGATCGAGATCGTCCCGACCGGCATCAGCAAGGCGACCGGTATCGCGGAATTGACTGTGCCGCAGGGTATCGACGCCGCACGCATCGTCACGTTCGGCGACATGCCCAACGACGTGCCGATGCTCGCGTGGGCGGGACTGGGCGTCGCCATGGGCAACGCGCATCCCGACGCTGTCGCCGCCGCCGACGAGGTGACGGTGACCAATGCCGAGGACGGGGTCGCGCGGGTGCTGGAGCGATTCTGGGGCTAGCCGGACGACGATCAAGCGGCGAGGCACGAGCCGCGATGTGGGGGCACCTCCCGCTTGCGGGGGAGAGTTCGGCAATGAGGCTGGCCGGACGACGATCAAGCGGCGAGGCACGAGCCGCGTTGTGGGGGCACCTCCCGCTTGCGGGGGAGAGTTCGGCAATGGGGCTAGTGGTTCAGGCCGGATTGATCGGGGGAGTGAAGCGTTCGAGCTGAACGGGAGCCGCGCCGCGCCGGATCAGCTCCACCGGGACACCGTCGGTCACGCGGGTCACCGTGCCCTTCTCGCGGTCGAAGTTCAGTGTGCCGTGCTGGAAGTTCTGCACGATCCACAGCGGCTCGGGGATTTCCGCGCTGGTGGGCAGGCCCAACGCTCCGCGCTCGAATCCCAAAGTGCCCCATGCGTTGTAGAGCTCACCGGTGATGGGCTGCGCGCCCGATGACGGCGACCAGTAGACCGCGCCGTGCTCGAAGGTGGCGTAGCGGGCGGCGCCTTCACCGGATGCCTCGGGCGATGTCGGCTTCCCGAGATAGCTGTTCACCCCGCCGAGCTTCTCCCACGCGGTCAGGATCGCGCCACCGCGCATCTGTTCGATGAGCTGGTCCGCCCCCGGTGGCTCATTGAATTGCGCTGCCATCTGCCGGATCTGGGGCATCAGGGCGTAGGCGGCGTTTCCCGGGCATTCGGTGTTGCCGACGTCGCGGTGGGTGAAGATGGTCGGTAGCGTCGGCGAGGAGCCGAAGGGGAACTTGGTGAATGCACCGCCCTCGGAGGGCAGCACCACGGTGCCGAGTGGATCGACCCCGGCCTGGCCGAGCACCCAGCCGAGAAGCCTTGCCGTGGTGCGCAATTGGATGGGAGTGGGCGGGACGTCGGTGAAGTTGCCGAGCATCGCCACGCCCCACGTGTTGTGGTTGAAGCCACCGGTGTGGCTGCCCTCGACCGGCCGCGTCATACCGCCTGCGCGGCCCTCGAACACCTGCCCGTACTTGTCGACCAGAGCGTTGTAGGCGATGTCGCACCAGCCCAGCGTGCGGGTGTGGTACTCGTAGATCGACCGGACGATTCCCGCGGAGTCCTCCGGTGCATAGTCGTTGCTGCCGGCGGAGTGGTGGACGACGCCGGCCTGGATCTTGTTGTCGTAGCGCGGTTCTCCGCAGCGCATCGACTCGTCGGCGCCCCATGCGGCGCGGCTGATGATCGCCGGGGGCTGCCCCGGCGGGGTGGCGGCGTTGGGTAGGGGCAGCATGTCGATCGGCGCCTGCGGCGGGCTGATCAGCACGGCGTTGATGTTCTCGGCGAAGGGTTGCTCGACGGTGGCGGGGATGTAGCCGAGGCCTACGCGGGGTGCCTGTGCGGGCGGCGCGCTGCCGGTCACGGGGGCATGGGGCGGGCGGGTGACCTCGATCTGCACCGTCGTGGTGCGTCCGACGAAGACGGGTTCGGTGCCGCGCGGGGCGTCGTGACCGGTCGGACCGACGCCTTCGAGCGTCTCGGCGTCGTACCACGGTCCCCAGCTGCCGTCGGTTTTCTGGGCCCGTACCCGGGCGGTCGTGCCCGTGAGGTCCCCCGAGGTCAGCGCAACCATCGAGAAGGGCGTGTCCTGGTGGATCTCACGAACGGTACGGCCGCCGCCGAGCTGGGCCAGCGGTTGGGAGGCCATCTGCACAGGACCCGGGGAAGGCGGTGGCGGTGGTGCGCTGGTGATCGCGTGCACGAGCAGCGCGGTGAGCAACACCGTCCCCGCCAGCGCGGCGATCAGTGTCGACCTCGGGCGACGACACAGCACGGGCTGATGTTACGTATGTGTCAGCTGTTACTGATGTTCCGACACGCGGAACGCGCCGACGGCACCGCAGAGCGCGAGGCGTCTGCGGTGCCATCGTCGTGGGTGGTTCTGGGTCGTGGGTGGTACTGGAGCCGTGGGTGGTTCTGGAGGTCAGGCGCCGGAGTCGAGCGCCGCCTCCGCTGCACCGAGGCCGGCCTGGGCCGGGGCCGCGGCGGCGCCGGCTGCGTCGGCGGCTGCTGCCGGGGCGGCGGCCGCTGCTGCTGCCGGCGGTTTGACCGCCGACATGATCGCCGGCATCAGCACGCCCTTGAGCAGGTCGATCGCCTCGCCCGCGCCCAGGGAGTTGGCTGCGCTGGTCAGATCGCCGAGCAGGCCACCGCTGCCGGAGGCCACCGGCTGGGTGGCGGCCAGCGACGGATCACCCAGGATCGGATAGCCGGTGCCCAGCGCCGGGTCGAGGCCGACGGGGGCCGAGATCGGCACCTCGCCCGCGCCCAGTCCGGACGTCGAGATCGGGGCCGCACCGAGGACGGGGTCGGTGAGCGCCGGCGGCGTGCTCAGCCCGGGGGTGGTGAGCGACGGCGTGGTGAGCCCCGCGGGCGTGGTCAGTGACGGTGTGGTCAGTGACGGGGTCGTCAGGCCGGGGGCGCTGAGCGCCGGGTCGGTCAGCGACGGCGTCGTCAGACCGGGCGTGGTCAGACCGGGCGAGCTGAGTGCCGGGTCGGTCAGCGACGGGGTCGCGCCGATCGGGCTGGTCAGGGCGGGGTTGGCGAGCCCGGGGTCGGTGAGCGACGGCGCGCCGAGGCCGGTGCCCAAGCCCGTGCCGAGACCCGGGGACAGGGTGGTGGGTGAGCCGGCTCCGGTGCCGGTCAGCAGGCCCGTGGGCAGCGGGGGCAGGTTGATGCCGAACTGCGAAAGGCCCTGCGACAGCGCGGAGATCAGTTCGCCGGGGAGGTCGGTGATCGTGGCGGCCTGCCGGAATTCGCGGTGCTGTGGCTGCTGCGGGGACGGCGAGGTCAGCTGGGTGGTGGCGACAACTGCAACGGGACCTGCGACGGCCAGAGCGGCGACTGTGCTCAGGGCTGTCGAGAGCCGGCGGCGACGTCGGTTCGGCACGGAAGTCTCCTCAATACATGGACTACAGGCGGTAGATCGCGGATGTGTGCTACGCGATTGATGGTACTGATGTGACTAGTGAGACCAGAGTGACGATATGGAATCGTGAGCTAATCGCGACCTGCGCCGCTGCGCCACCGCGGGAGCCACACCCTCCGTCAGATACCCTTGCTGCCGATGTTCTCCTCTGATTCCGGCCTGCCCGAAGGTGCCTTCGACCTCTATGTCGTCGGCTCCGGGTTCTTCGGCCTGACGATCGCCGAGCGGGTGGCCACCCAGCTCGACAAGCGGGTCCTGGTCCTCGAGCGGCGCTCGCATCTCGGCGGCAACGCCTACTCCGAACCGGAGCCGCAGACCGGTATCGAGGTGCACCGCTACGGCGCCCACCTCTTCCACACCTCCAACCAGCGCGTGTGGGACTACGTGCGGCAGTTCACCGACTTCACCGGTTACCAGCACCGGGTGTTCGCGCTGCACAACGGGCAGGCCTATCAGTTCCCGATGGGGCTGGGCCTGGTCAGCCAGTTCTTCGGCCGCTACTTCACCCCCGACGAGGCGCGCGCGCTGATCGCCGAGCAGGCGGGCGAGATCGAGACCGCCGATGCGCAGAACCTCGAGGAGAAGGCGATCTCGCTGATCGGCCGTCCCCTGTACGAGGCGTTCGTCAAGGACTACACCGCCAAGCAGTGGCAGACCGATCCGAAGGAGCTGCCCGCCTCGACCATCAACCGGCTGCCGGTGCGCTACACCTTCGACAACCGCTACTTCAACGACACCTATGAAGGACTCCCGGTCGAGGGTTACACAGCGTGGCTGGAGAACATGGCCGCCGACGAGCGCATCGAGGTCCGCCTGGACACCGACTGGTTCGACGTGCGCGATCAGTTGCGCGCCGCCAACCCCGAGGCGCCGGTGGTCTACACCGGCCCGCTGGACCGCTACTTCGACTACAGCGAAGGTCGACTGGGCTGGCGCACGCTGGACTTCGATCTCGAGGTCCTGCCGACCGGGGATTTCCAGGGCACCCCGGTGATGAACTACAACGACGCCGACGTGCCGTTCACCCGCATCCACGAGTTCCGCCACTTCCACCCGGAGCGGGCGTACCCGGACGACAAGACCGTCATCATGCGGGAGTACTCCCGTTTCGCCGAGGCCGACGACGAGCCCTACTACCCGATCAACACCGAGACCGACCGAGCGTTGCTGGCGGCCTACCGCGCCCGGGCCAAGGCCGAGACCGCCTCGGCGAAGGTGCTTTTCGGTGGGCGACTGGGCACCTACCAGTACCTGGACATGCACATGGCGATCGCCAGCGCGCTCAACATGTACGACAACACGCTGGCGCCGCACCTGCGCGACGGTGCGCCGCTGGTCGAGGAGACACAGTCATGACAACCAGCGACATTCCGTCCGGCGCGCTCGCACCGGGTCAGTCTCAGGCGGTGAGCCCGCTGGCCCGAGTGATCCTGCCGCGGCCCGGCGAGCCGCTCGACGTCCGCAAGCTCTACATCGAGGAGTCGGACACCAACGCCCGGCGTGCGCATGCGCCCACCCGCACCACGCTGGAGATCGGCACCGAATCCGAGGTGTCGTTCGCGACGTACTTCAACGCGTTCCCGGCCAGCTACTGGCGGCGCTGGTCGGTGCTGGAGAGCGTGGTGTTGAAGGTGGAGCTCACCGGCAGCGCCCGCGTGGACGTCTACCGCAGCAAGGCCACCGGTGCCCGCATCACCGTCGGTGGCGCCCCCGTCGTGAGCACGGGCGACGAGCCGGCGGTCGCCGAGTTCGAGATCGACCTCACCCCGTTCGAGGACGGCGGCTGGATCTGGTTCGACATCACCACCGACTCCGCGACGACTTTGCATCACGCGGGCTGGTACGCCCCGATCCCGGCGCCGGGCCGTGCGAACGTCGCCGTCGGCATCCCGACGTTCAACCGGCCGTCGGACTGCGTCAGCGCCCTGGCGGCCTTGACCTCCGATCCGCTGGTCGACGAGGTGATCAGCGCCGTCATCGTCTCCGATCAGGGCACGAAGAAGGCCAAGGACCATCCCGGATTCGCCGAGGCCGCCGCCGGGCTGGGCAACCGGCTCTCGATTCACAATCAGCCCAACCTCGGCGGGTCGGGCGGCTACAGCCGCGTGATGTACGAGGCGCTGAAGAACACCGACTGCGAACAGATCCTGTTCATGGACGACGACATCCGGATCGAACCCGACTCGATCCTGCGGGCGCTGGCGATGAACCGGTTCGCGAAGGTGCCCACCCTCGTCGGCGGCCAGATGCTCAACCTGCAGGAGCCCAGCCACCTGCACGTGATGGGCGAGATGGTCGATCCCGAGAACTTCATGTGGACCGGGGCGATCAACACCGAGTACGACCACAACTTCGCGAAGTACCCGCTCAACGACGAGGACGAGTTCCGCAGCCGGCTGCTGCACCGCCGCATCGACGTCGACTACAACGGCTGGTGGATGTGCATGATCCCGCGCCAGGTCGCCGAGGAGCTGGGGCAGCCGCTGCCGCTGTTCATCAAGTGGGACGACGCCGACTACGGCCTGCGCGCCGGTGAACACGGCTACCCCACGGTGACACTGCCGGGGGCGGCGATCTGGCACATGGCGTGGAGCGACAAGGACGACGCGATCGACTGGCAGGCGTATTTCCACCTGCGTAACCGGCTGATCGTGGCAGCCCTGCACTGGGACGGCAACATCCGAGGGCTGCTGCGCAGCCATCTCAAGGCGACCCTGAAACACCTTCTGTGCCTTGAGTATTCGACCGTCGCGATTCAGAACAAGGCGATGGACGACTTCCTCGCCGGGCCCGAGCGCCTGTTCTCGATCCTCGAGTCCTCCCTGCCCGACGTGCGCGCTCTGCGTCAGGAGTACCCCGACGCGGTGGTGCTCCCCAGCGCCACCACGCTGCCGACCCCGTCCGACAAGCGCTGGCGCAAAAAGGTGGAGATCCCTACCAACCCGCTGTCGATCTCGCTGCGCCTCGGCCGCGGCGTCGTGCACCAGCTCAAGCCGCACGATCCCGAACATCATCAGCGTCCGCAGGTCAACGTCGCCACTCAGGACGCACGGTGGTTCTCGCTGTGCAACGTCGACGGGGTCACCGTCACCACCGCCGACGGTCGGGGTGTGGTCTACCGCCAGCGCGACCGCGAGAAGATGTTCGAGCTGCTGCGCGAGTCGCTCAAGCGGCAGGCGCTGATCGCCCGGAAGTTCAACAAGATGCGCAAGGTGTACCGCTCCGCGCTGCCGATGCTGACCAGCACGCAGAAGTGGGAGAGCGTACTGCTGGACTCCAGTCCAGAAGCCAGCCATGCCTGACACCCCGCGCGGCGAGGATGCCGTGCTGGTGGCCGTGCAGTCGGCGGTGGCGAACAGGCCGGGCGTGCTGCCCGCGGCGCGGACGCTGTCGCACTTCGGAGAGCACAGCCTCGGCTGGCTCGTCGTCGCCGCGCTCGGTGCGTGGCTGGTCCCGGCCCGGCGGCGTCAGTACGTGGCCGCCGGGGTCGGTGCCTTCGCCGCGCACGCCGCCGCGGTCCTGATCAAGCGGGTGGTCCGCCGTGCGCGCCCGCATCATCCGGCGATCGCGGTGAACGTCGGCACGCCCAGCCGGCTCAGTTTCCCGTCGGCGCATGCCACGTCGACCGCCGCGGCCGCGGCGTTGCTCGCGCGTCCGACCGGGCTGCCGTTGCCTGCTCTGCTGGTCCCGCCGATGGCGTTGTCGCGCTTGGTTCTGGGCGTGCACTACCCGAGCGACGTGCTCGCCGGCGTCGCGGTCGGCACGGCCGTCGCCGGTGTGGTCACCAAGGCCGCCGAGGTGCTCGAAGGAGGAGCGCGATGAGTACATCCCAGGTGCGCGAGACGGGATCGTCTGCCGGGCCGCCCAAGAGCCTGCCCGCGGGCATCATCAAGGCGATCCGGCCGCGGCAGTGGGTCAAGAACCTCCTCGTGCTGGCCGCCCCGATCGCCGCGTTCGGTGGCACGGCCCGGTACGACTACGACGAGATGGCGATCAACATCGTGATCGCGTTCGTGGCGTTCTCGATGGCGGCCTCGTGCATCTACCTGGTCAACGATTCGCGCGACGTCGAGGCCGACCGGCAGCATCCGACGAAGAGATTTCGGCCCATCGCGGCCGGGGTGGTGCCGGAATGGCTGGCGTACACGCTGGCCGTGATTCTCGGGGTCGCCTCGTTGGGGATCGCGCTACTGGCCTCACCCAATCTGGTCGCGGTCATCGCCGTGTACATCGCGATGCAGCTGGCCTACTGCTTCGGCCTCAAACACCAAGCGGTGCTGGACATCTGCATCGTCTCGTCGGCGTACCTGATCCGCGCGATCGCCGGTGGCGCCGCCGCGGGCATCCCGCTGTCGCAATGGTTCCTGCTGGTGATGACGTTCGGCTCGCTGTTCATGGTGGCCGGCAAGCGCTATGCGGAACTGCAACTGGCTGAACGCACCGGCGCCAAGATCCGCAAGTCGCTGGAGAGCTACACCGCGTCCTATCTGAGGTTCGTGTGGACGGTCGCGGCCACCGCGATGGTGGTCTGCTACAGCCTGTGGGCCTTCGAGCGCGACGGCGCCAACGCCTCGTGGTACGCGATCACGATCATCCCCATCACGATCGCGATCCTGCGCTACGCCGTCGACGTCGACGGGGGTCTGGCCGGTGAACCCGAGGAGATCGCGCTGAAGGACCGGGTTCTGCAGCTGCTGCTGCTGGCGTGGATCGGGACCATCGGTGCCGCAATCTTCTTCAGCTGAGCGCATCACGTCCGTCGCGGCGGATCGCCTCAACCGGTGGCCCGCCTTCCCGTACCACGCGTGGGTGCGGATCAGCCTGTGGGTCAGTGTGTCCGCGGTGGCCCTGCTGTTCGGATGGGGCGCGTGGCAGCGCCGCTGGATCGCCGACGACGGCCTGATCGTGTTGCGGACGGTGCGAAACCTGTTGGCGGGCAACGGCCCGGTCTTCAATGCCGGTGAGCGGGTGGAGGCCAACACCTCGACCGCGTGGTCCTATCTGGTGACGCTCGGCGGGTTCGTCTCCGGATCGGCCCGGCTCGAATACGTCGCGCTGGTGTTCGCTCTCGTGCTCAGCGTGCTGGGCGTCGTGCTGGTGATGCTGGGCACCGCGCGGCTCTACGCCCCCGGTCTCGGCGGGCGGCGCGCGATCTTCCTGCCCGCCGGCGCGCTGGTGTACATCGCCGTGCCGCCGGCGCGCGACTTCGCCACCTCCGGCCTCGAAAACGGTTTGGTGCTGGCCTATCTCGGGCTGCTGTGGTGGATGATGGTGTGCTGGTCGCAGGCCCCGCGCGGACACGGCGCCTCACGCGCATTCCAGCTCGCGCTGGCGTTCGTGGCGGGATTCTCCGTCCTCGTGCGTCCCGAACTCGCGCTGATCGGCGGACTGGCGCTGGTGATGATGCTCGTCGCGACGCGCGGCTGGGCCGCCCGGGCGGTGCTCGTTGTCGCCGGCGGCCTGATCCCCGTGGCCTATCAGATCTTTCGCATGGGTTACTACGGGCTGCTGGTGCCGGGCACTGCGTTGGCCAAGGACGCCTCCGGCTCCAAGTGGGATCAGGGTTTCGTGTACCTGGCCAATTTCAACCGCCCGTATCTGCTGTGGGCGCCGGCGATCCTGTTGATCGGGTTGGGCCTGATGGTGCTGCTGCTGCGCGGCCGTCCCAAGTGGGCGCAGCGCGCCCCGGCAGGCAACGCCCGCAGGGAATCCGGCTGGGTGGCACGCGCCGTGCAGAGCCCGCCGGCGGTCGTGGCTTTCATCCTGGTGTCCGGTCTGCTGCAGGCGGTGTACTGGATCCGGCAGGGCGGTGACTTCATGCACGGCCGGGTGCTGCTGACGCCGATGTTCTGCCTGCTCGCTCCGGTGGCAGTGATTCCGCTGCTGCTGCCCGACCGCACCCGGATGGCGCGCGGCGCCGGGTATCTCTACGCCGGCGCGACGGCAGTGCTGTGGCTCGCCGTGGCGGGATGGGCGCTGTGGGCGGCCAATTCGCCGGGGCTGGGGGCCGACGCCACCCGCGTCACCTACAGCGGCATCGTCGACGAGCGCCGGTTCTACTCCCAGGCCACCGGGCATGCGCATCCGCTGACCGCGGCCGACTACCTCGACTATCCGCGCATGCGGGCGGTGCTGACCGCCATCGCCAACACGCCCGACGGGGCGCTGCTGCTGCCGTCGGGCAACTACGACCGCTGGGACGTGGTGCCGGCGCTGCCGCCGCCCCCCGAGGTCCGCGCGGCGGCCGCCGGCGGTTACATCGGGCCGCACACCGTGTTCTTCACCAATCTCGGCATGGTCGGCATGAACGTCGGCCTCGACGTGCGGGTCATCGACCAGATCGGGTTGGCCAACCCGCTGGCCGCCCACACCGCGCGGCTGACCGACGGTCGGATCGGCCACGACAAGAACCTCTTTCCCGACTGGGCTGTGGCCGAGGGCCCGTTCCTCAAGGAACCACCGTGGATTCCGCCCTATCTGGACGAGGACTGGATCCGTCAGGCCGAGGCCGCGCTGAAGTGCCCCGAAACCGTGAAGGTGCTGGATGCGATCCGGGCGCCGATGGGCATCAGGCGGTTCCTGTCCAACGTCGTGCACGCCGCTGAGTACACCCGCTACCGCATCGATCGCGTGCCGCTCTACGAACTGCAGCGGTGCGGCCTGCCGATCCCGGCACCGGTCGATCCGCAGTACACGGGGCTCCCGCCGACCGGGCCGTGAGCCGCTCGATTTGGCTGGGCACGGTGCGATCTGCTTTCGTAACGTGAGAGATCCCCGCATCAGATATGTCTGACAGGGCGCTCGGAATCGCTCCGCTGTGCCCTCGACGATCGCCGTGAGCGCGCCTCCCGGCGACAGGAGCCGGCCACAAAGGTGTGGTTGACTACACGGGCACGAGGCCGGGTCGGGGATCGGCGGCTCGCTGCTGCTGGACGACAAGATGGGACACAAAACAGCATGAAGTTCGGTGTAAGGCTGCGCGCCAACGCGCGACGGCTCACGATCGCAGCCCTGGTGGCAGCCGTGTTGCCCGCCGTGATCGGCGTCGTGGGCGGCTCCGCGACGGCGGGCGCGTTCTCGCGCCCGGGTCTGCCGGTGGAGTACCTGATGGTGCCCTCTGCCGGCATGGGCCGCGACATCAAGGTGCAGTTCCAGAGCGGTGGGCCCAACGCCCCCGGTCTCTACCTGCTCGACGGTCTGCGCGCGCAGGACGACTTCAACGGCTGGGACATCAACACCCAGGCGTTCGAGTGGTACCTCGACTCGGGTCTGGCCACGATCATGCCGGTCGGCGGTCAGTCCAGCTTCTACAGCGACTGGTACAAGCCGGCCTGCGGTAAGTCCGGTTGCCAGACCTACAAGTGGGAGACATTCCTCACTCAGGAGCTGCCCGCGTATCTGGCCGCCAACAAGGGCGTGAACCCGAACCGCAACGCGGCCGTCGGCCTGTCGATGGCGGGTTCGGCCGCGCTCACTCTGGCGATCTACCACCCGAATCAGTTCCAGTACGCCGGATCGCTGTCGGGCTTCCTGAATCTCTCCGAGGGCTGGTGGCCCGGGCTGGTCAACATCTCGATGGGTGACGCCGGCGGCTACAAGGCCAACGACATGTGGGGCCCCACCGAGGACCCCAACAGCGCATGGAAGCGCAACGACCCGATGGTCAACATCGGCAAGCTCGTCGCCAACAACACCCGCATCTGGGTGTACTGCGGCAACGGCACGCCGTCGGAGCTCGGTGGCAACAACCTGCCCGCCAAGTTCCTCGAGGGCCTGACGATCCGCACCAACCGGACGTTCCAGGAGGAGTACCTGAAGGCCGGTGGCACCAACGGTGTGTTCAACTTCCCGTCCTCCGGTGCCCATGACTGGGGTTACTGGGGCCAGCAGCTGCAGCAGATGAAGCCCGACCTGCAGCGGGTGCTCGGCGCCGTGCCGCAGCCGTCGGCTCCGGCAGTGCCGGTCGACGCCGCGGCCCCGGCCAACGGCGGATAACCAGCGCCACGCGCGTCACAGACGGCGGTGTTCCCATCCGGGGGCACCGCCGTCTGTCGTTCTCCGCCGCGGCCCGAGAGGGTGATGTGGTTCACTACGTCTGCGGTCGGGCGATTCGAGAGGTGGGGTTGATGCGTGGGCTGATCCGGACGTTGATGGCTGTAGTGCTGGCCGCCACGGCAGGCTTGCTCGGCGGCGTGGGCACTGCGCACGCCCAAGGCGTCGAGATGCTCATGGTGCCGTCGGCGGCGATGGGGCGCGACATCCCCGTCGCTTTTCAGGGCGGCGGCCCGCACGCGGTCGTGCTGCTCGACGCCTTCAACGGCGCACCCGACGTCAGCAACTGGGTGACGGCGGGCAACGCGATGAACACCCTGGCCGGCAAGGGCATCTCGGTCGTCGCTCCCGCCGGTGGCGCCTGGAGCATGTACACCAACTGGGAGCAGGACGGCAGCAAGCAGTGGGAGACGTTCCTCGCCGACGAGCTGCCGAACTGGCTGGCCGCCAACAAGGGTCTGGCGCCGGGCGGACACGGGATCGTGGGAGCGGCGATGGGCGGTACCGGCGCGATGACGATGGCGGCCTTCCACCCGGACCGCTACCGCTTCGCGGGTTCGCTGTCGGGCTTTCTGACCCCCTCCAACACGACGATGAACGGCGCGATCACCGCCGGCCTGGCGCAGTTCGGTGGCGTCGACACCCGCAACATGTGGGGTCTGCCACAGCTGGGGCGGTGGAAGTGGCACGACCCGGATGTCCACGTACAGCTGCTGGTGGCGAACAACACACGGCTGTGGGTCTTCAGCCCGTCGACGCTGACGTGCACGGACGTCCCGGCGATGATCGGCTACTGCGATCAGGCCCAAGGCAGCAACAGGGCGTTCTATCAGCACTACCGCGCGACCGGCGGAGGCAACGGGCACTTCGACTTCCCCCCGTCCGGCAACCATGACTGGGGCACGTGGAGCGCACAGCTGGCGGCGATGAGCGGCGAGCTCGTCACGACGATCCGGTAGGCACTGGCCACCGCCGGACCCCGGTACGTTGGATTTCGTGCAGCACAGGTCACGGTCCGCTCTGGCGGGTGCAGGAGTGGCGGGGTGCTTGCTGGTTGCGTCCTCGACGTGGCTGGCCGGGTGCGGGCCCGGCGACGACGTGGTCGCTGGACCGGCCTCGACCGGCGAGCCGGCGCCCGCGCGTGAACAGCAGTCTGTCGAGGCTCCTCCCGCGGAGGACCCCAACGCGCTGATGGTCACGCCGCGGCAGCGCTCCTTCCTGGACGCTCTGCGCGACGCCGGCGTGATGCCCTCCAGCGATCTGGCCGCTCTGAGCATCGGCTCCTACGTGTGCCAGGCGCGGGCAGCGAAACAGACCGACCAGGCGGTCTGGGAGTTCGTCGCGCCGCTGGTCCGCAACGACGCCGAGGAGCCGGCGTCCGAGGGTGTGATGAGTTCTGGCGCCGCGCTGCCGTCGGCGAGTCGGCTGCATGCCGAGACCGCCGACTACATTCGCATCGCGACCGATCAACTCTGCTAGGAGCGTTTCAACCCATGGCCAAAACGAACAGGCGTAAACGCCACCGCCTGCTGGCGCTCTTCGCTGCCGGCGCGGTCGGCCTCGCCGTCGTGCTGATCGTCGCCGTCGTGATCGTCGTGCTGCGCCGGCCCGACAGCGGTTCGACGGCGATTCCGCCCACCGCGCTGCCGCCGACGGGCGCGCCGTCCGGCTCCCCGGGTACGCCGAGCAAGCCGCGGCCGGAGTTCCAGGATGCGAGCTGCCCCGACGTCCAGGTGATCTCGATCCCCGGGACGTGGGAGTCGTCGCGGGCCCTGGATCCGTTCAACCCCGTGCAGTTCCCCGCCGCGCTGCTGCTGCGCGTCACGAACCCGATCCGGGCCGAGTTCGGCACCGACCGCGTGGAGGTGTTCACGGTTCCCTACACCGCGCAGTTCCACAATCCGCTGTCGGCCGATCAGCAGATGTCCTACAACGACAGCCGGGCCGAAGGCACCCGAGCCGCGGTGCAGGCGATGACCGACATGAACAACCGGTGCCCGCTGACCAGCTACGTGCTGATCGGGTTCTCGCAGGGCGCGGTGATCGCCGGGGACATCGCCAGCGACATCGGCAACGGCCGGGGTCCGGTGGACCAGGATCTGGTCCTGGGGGTGACGCTGGTCGCCGATGGCCGACGTCAGGACGGCGTCGGGCAGGACATCGGTCCCAACCCCGACGGTCAGGGCGCGGAGATCACGCTGCACGAGGTGCCCACGCTGTCCGCGCTGGGCCTGACGATGACGGGCCCGCGTCCGGGCGGCTTCGGTGCGCTCAACGACCGCACCAACGAGATCTGCGCCCGGGGCGACCTGATCTGCGCGGCCCCGACGTCGGCGTTCAACATCACCCAGTTGCCCAAGACGCTCGAGGTGCTCAGCGGCGGCGCCGGTCAGCCGGTCCACGCGATGTACGCCACGACGCAGTTCTGGGCCCTCGACGGTCAGCCGGCCACCGACTGGACGCTGAACTGGGCGCGGCAGCTGATCAATAACGCTCCGCAGCCGAAACATGGCTGAGACGTGACCCCGGGAATTTGGCGGCCGTCGGGCCGTCGCCTAACATTAAGGGAAATCTAAGACCACCTAAGACCACGCGGATGGCGGTTCAGGGGCGGGGGGCCGTCACCCCGGTACGATTTCGGGGTTTGGGATCTATCCCATGTGATTGGAGTTGAGATGGCGTTCCACAACCCGTTCATCAAGGACGGTTTGATCAAATTCCCCGACAACGGGAACCTGGTCAAGCACGTCGAACGATGGGCCCGGGTGCGGGGCGACAAGCTGGCCTACCGCTTCGTCGACTTCTCCACCGAGCGTGACGGTGTCGAGCGGGACCTGAATTGGGCGGATTTCGGTGCGCGCAACCGCGCCGTCGGGGCACGCCTGCAGCAGGTCACCGAGCCCGGTGACCGGGTGGCGATCCTATGCCCGCAGAACCTCGAGTACCTGGTGGCGTTCTTCGGCACGCTGTACTCCGGCCGCATCGCGGTGCCGCTGTTCGATCCGTCCGAGCCGGGCCACGTCGGCCGCCTGCACGCCGTTCTGGACAACTGCCACCCCACGGCGATCCTGACCACCACCGACGCGGCCGAGGGTGTGCGCAAGTTCTTCCGCAGCCGCCCGGCCAACCAGCGGCCCCGCGTCATCGCGGTCGACGCGGTGCCCGACGAGGTGGGTGCCACCTGGGAGCCGATCGACGTCCAACCGGACACCATCGCGTACCTGCAGTACACGTCCGGGTCGACCCGCATCCCCACCGGCGTGCAGATCACCTACCTGAACCTGGCCACCAACGTGGTCCAGGTGATCGAGGCGCTGCAGGGTGAAGAAGGCGATCGCGGCGTGTCCTGGCTGCCGTTCTTCCACGACATGGGCCTGATCACCGTGTTGCTCTCGCCGATGATCGGCCACTATGTGACGTTCATGACCCCGGCGGCGTTCGTGCGGCGACCCGGTCGGTGGATCCGCGAGATGGCGCGCAAGGAGGGCGAGACCGGCGAGGTGTACTCCGTCGCGCCGAACTTCGCCTTCGACCACGCCGCGGCCCGCGGACTGCCCAAAGACGGTGAGCCGCCGCTGGATCTGTCGAACGTCAAGGCGATCCTCAACGGCAGCGAGCCGATCTCGGCTGCCACGGTGACACGGTTCAACGAGGCGTTCGGCGAATACGGATTCCGGCCGCAGGCCATCAAGCCGTCCTACGGGCTGGCCGAGGCGACGCTGTTCGTGTCGACGACGCCGATGGACCAGCCGCCGACGATCGTCTCGGTCGACCGCGACGAGCTCAATGCCGGCCGCTTCGTGCCGGTGCCCGACGACTCGGACAAAGCTGTCGCCCAAGCCGGCGCCGGCGTGGTCGGCATCGCGGAGTGGGCGGTCATCGTCGACAAGGAGACCGCCTCGGAGCTGCCCGACGGCCAGATCGGCGAGATCTGGATCAGCGGCCAGAACATGGGTACCGGCTACTGGAACAAGCCCGAGGAGACGGCGGCGACGTTCCAGAACACGCTGAAGTCGCGCACGACGCCATCGCACGCCGAGGGCGCGACCGACAGCGCGACCTGGGTGCGTACCGGTGACCTCGGCGCGTACCACGACGGCCAGCTCTACATCACCGGACGCGTCAAGGACCTGGTGATCATCGACGGCCGCAACCACTACCCGCAGGACCTCGAGTACTCCGCACAGGAAGCGACCAAGGCGCTGCGCACCGGTTTCGTCGCGGCGTTCTCGGTGCCTGCCAATCAGCTTCCCGACGACGTGTTCGCCGACGCGCACTCCGGTCTCAAGCGCGATCCGAGTGACACGTCCGAACAACTCGTCATCGTCGGGGAGCGGGCACCCGGCGCGCACAAGCTGGAGATGGGACCGATCGCCGACGACATCCGCGCGGCGATCGCCGTGCGTCACGGTGTGACGGTGCGCGACGTGCTGCTCACCCCGGCCGGTGCGATCCCCCGCACGTCCAGCGGCAAGATCGGTCGCCGCGCCTGCCGGTCGGCCTACCTGGACGGCAGCCTGCGCAGCGGGAAGCTGGCCAACGCATTCCCCGACGAGACGGACTGACGTCCACCGACAGCAACGGCACAGGCGGCCCACCGGCCGCCTGCCGATCGTGAGGTAAGTGAACATGGCTGATTCGCAGAACAATTCACGCGTCCCGGACATGACCGTGAACGAGATGCGGGAATGGCTGCGGAGCTGGATCGGCAACGCCACCGGGCAGTCGCCGGACTCCATCAGCGAGTCGACGCCGATGGTCGAGTTGGGCCTGTCGTCGCGCGATGCGGTGGCGATGGCCAGCGACATCGAGGACCTCACCGGTGTCACGCTCACCGCCACCGTCGCGTTCCGCCACCCCACGATCGAGTCGCTGGCCACGGTGATCATCGAGGGCGAGCCCGAAGAGGACCTCGCGGCGCTCGACGCCGAGGACTGGTCGCGCGACGGCGACGAGGGCAGGCTCAACATCGCCATCGTGGGTGTGGGCACCCGCTTCCCGGGCGACATGAACACCCCCGACCAGACGTGGGAGGCGCTGCTCGAGGGCCGCGACGCGATCACCGATCTGCCCGAGGGACGCTGGTCGGAGTTCCTGTCCGAGCCCCGCATCGCCGAGCGGGTGGCCAAGGCGCGTACCCGCGGCGGCTATCTGTCCGACATCAAGGGCTTCGACGCCGAGTTCTTCGCGCTGTCGAAGATGGAAGCCGACAACATCGACCCCCAGCAGCGGATGGCGCTCGAGCTAACGTGGGAAGCGTTGGAGCACGCCAGGATTCCGGCGTCGAGCCTGCGCGGCGGCAACGTCGGCGTGTTCATCGGCAGCTCGGTCAACGACTACATGTTCATGTCGGTCGCCGATCCGACCGTGGCGCATCCCTATGCGATCACCGGTAACTCGAGCGCGGTGATCGCCAACCGGGTGTCCTACTTCTTCGATTTCCGCGGGCCGTCGATGGCCATCGACACGGCGTGCTCGTCGGCGCTGGTCGCCGTCCACGAAGGCATGAAGGCGCTGCGCGCCGGGGACGCGGACGTCGTGCTCGCCGGTGGGGTCAATGCCCTGATCACCCCGCTGGTCACGCTCGGCTTCGACGAGGTCGGTGGAGTGCTGGCCTCCGATGGCCGGATCAAGTCGTTCTCGTCCGACGCCGACGGCTATGCCCGGTCCGAGGGCGGCGGCATGATCGTGCTCAAGCGTCTCGAGGATGCGCGCCGCGACGGGGACGACATCCTCGCGGTGATCGCCGGCGGCGCGGTGAACCACGACGGCCGCTCCAACGGCATGCTCGCGCCGAACCCCGACGCGCAGGAAGCCGTGCTGCGCAAGGCCTACAAGGACGCGGGCATCGACCCGAGGTCCGTCGACTACGTGGAAGCCCACGGCACCGGCACCATCCTCGGTGATCCGATCGAGGCCGACGCGCTGGGCCGGGTCATCGGCCGCGGCCGCGCCGCCGACAAGCCCGCCCTGCTGGGCGCGGTGAAATCCAATGTGGGACACCTCGAATCGGCTGCAGGTGCGGCGAGCCTGGCCAAGGTCGCGCTGGCGCTTCGCAACAACAAGATCCCGCCGTCGATCAACTACGCCGGACCCAACCCCTACATCGACTTCGACGCCGAACACCTGAAGGTGGCCGATACGGCGACCGACTGGCCGCGCTACAGCGGCCACGCCATCGCCGGTGTCTCCGGCTTCGGCTTCGGCGGTGCCAACGCCCATCTGGTGGTGCGCGAGGTGCTGGCCAGCGACCTGGTCGAACCCGAACCCGAACCCGACGTCGCGGTCGTGACGCCCGCCAACGACGACGCGAAAGCCGTGTACGTGGGCGGTGTTCGGATGGACGAGTACGGCGAGTTTCTCGACGATGAGCCGCTGGACACTCCGGCCGCGGCCGCCGAGGGGGAGTACGAGCTGCCAGGCCTGACCGAGCGGGCACAGGAGCTGCTGGAGGCCGCACGTGAGCAACTCGCGGCCGCCGACGCCGGGAATCCCCCGACTCCGATCGTGCCGTTGGCGGTGTCGGGCTTCCTGACCTCGCGCAAGAAGGCGACCGCCGCGGAGTTGGCGGACTGGATCGACAGCCCGGAGGGCCGTGCGTCGTCTCTGGAGTCGATCGGCCGGTCGCTGTCGCGGCGCAACCACGGCCGCTCGCGCGCCGTGGTGCTGGCGCACGACCACGACGAGGCGGTCAAGGGTCTGCGCGCGATCGCCGACGGCAAGCCCACCCCGCTCGTCATCAGTGCCGACGGTCCGGTCACCAACGGCCCGGTGTGGGTGCTCGCCGGCTTCGGCGCTCAGCACCGCAAGATGGGCAAGAGCCTCTACCTGCGGGACGAGACGTTCGCCGAGTGGATCAACAAGGTGGACAGCCTGATCCAGGACGAGCGTGGCTTCTCGGTGCTGGAGCTGATTCTCGACGACGCGATCGACTACACCGACGAGACCACCGAGCTGCCGATCGAGAAGGTGCAGCTGGTGATCTTCGCGATCCAGATCGCGCTCGGGGAGCTGCTCAAGTCCCACGGCGCGAAACCCGGTGCGCTGGTAGGGCAGTCGCTCGGCGAGGCTGCCGCGGCCTACTTCTCCGGCGGCCTGTCGCTGGAGGACGCCACTCGGACCATCTGCTCGCGCAGCCACCTGATGGGCGAGGGCGAGGCGATGCTGTTCGGCGAGTACATCCGGCTGATGGCGCTGGTGGAGTACTCGGCAGCCGAGATCGAGACCGTGTTTTCGGATTTCAAGAACCTCGAAGTGTGCGTGTACGCCGCGCCGACGCAGACGGTGATCGGCGGCCCGCCCGACGAGGTGGACGCGATCATCGCCCGCGCCGAATCCGAAGGCAAGTTCGCCCGTAAGTTCCAGACCAAGGGCGCCAGCCACACCTCGCAGATGGACCCGCTGCTCGGTGAGCTGGCCGCGGAACTGCAGGGCATCGAAGCGCGTCCGCTGCAGGTCGCCTACTACTCGACGGTGCACGAGGGCAACCTGATTCGCGCCGGCGCCGAGCCGATCCACGATGTCGACTACTGGAAGAAGGGGCTGCGCCACAGCGTCTACTTCACCCACGGCATCCGCAACGCCGTGGACAACGGACACACCACGTTCCTGGAGCTGGCACCCAACCCGGTGGCGCTGATGCAGGCGGGGCTGACCACGGCCGATGCGGGTTTGCATGACGCGCAGCTGATTCCGACGCTGGCGCGCAAGCAGGACGAGGTCGATTCGATGACCACGGCCATGGCGCACCTGTTCGTGCACGGCCACGATCTCGACTTCCGCACGCTGTTCCCGCGGAAGTCCCGGGGCCTGGGCGGTGCGCTGGACTTCGCGAACATCCCGCCCACCCGGTTCAAGCGCAAGCCGCACTGGCTGGACGCGCACTTCACTGGTGACAGCTCGTCGGTGATGCCGGGCAGCCATGTCGCGACCCCGGACGGCCGGCACGTGTGGGAGTTCTCGCCACGCGGTGAGGCGGATCTGGCAGCGTTGGTGAAAAGTGCTGCGGCGATGGTTCTTCCGGATGCCAAGCTGGTCGCCTCCGAGCAGCGCGCGGTGCCCGCCGAGGGCTCGCGCCTCGTCACGACGCTGACCCGCCATCCGGGTGGGGCGAGCGTGCAGGTGCACGCCCGCATCGAGGAATCCTTCACCCTCGTCTACGACGCGATCGTCAGCAGAGGCGGTGCGCAGACCGTCCTGCCGACGGCCGTCGGCGCGGGCACTGTCGCTGAAACCGTCACCGCCACAGCACCGGAGCCCGAACCCGAGCCCGAGGAGCAGGCCGCGATCCTGCAGGACAACCTGACTGCCGGCGCAGGTCTGGCGGCCAACTTCGCCAAGTGGTCCCCGGAGTCGGGTGAGACGATCGGCGAGCGGCTCGGCACGATCGTCGGCAGCGCCATGGGTTACGAGCCCGAGGACCTGCCGTGGGAGGTGCCGCTGATCGAGCTCGGTCTCGATTCGCTGATGGCGGTACGCATCAAGAACCGTGTCGAGTACGACTTCGACCTGCCGCCGATCCAGCTGACCGCGGTGCGTGACGCGAATCTCTATGCGGTGGAGAAGCTGATCGCATACGCGATCGAGCACCGCGACGAGGTGGATCAGCTCGCGGAGGCGCAGAAGGGAAAGACGGCCGAGGAGATCGCGGCCGAGCAGGCCGAGATGATGGGCGGGGCGAGCACGGTCGCCGAACTCGAGGCCAAGCTCGCCGAGGCGGGTCACCCCATCGCTGCGCCCGCCGAGCAGTCCCCGGCCGAGCAGATCGCCACCGACAGCGTCGAGGCCCAGAAGGATCTGACGGTCCCCGCTCCGGCGTCTGATGTCGCGGTCCCCGCTCCGCCGACCGATCCGTCGGGCCCGGCCATCCCGCCCCCGCCCACCGATCCGAGCGGCCCGTCAGCCGACAAGCCCAGTGCCGCAAGCCTTGCTGCGAAGGTGCTGACGCAGGAAGCGGTGACCGAGGCGCTCGGCGCCGACGTGCCGCCGCGCGATGCGGCCGAGCGCGTCACGTTCGCCACGTGGGCGATCGTGACCGGCAAGTCGCCGGGCGGCATCTTCAACGAGCTGCCGTCGATCGACGATGCGACCGCGCAGAAGCTCGCCGAGCGGCTCTCCGAGCGCGCCGACGGCGAGGTGACCGCCGAGCAGGTCAAGGCCGCCGCGACCATCCAGGACTTGTCGACCGTCGTGCGGGACCTGATGGACGCCGGTGAGGTCGACGGGTTCGTCCGCACGATCCGGGCTCGGCCCGAAGGCTCGACGCGCATCCCGGTGTTCGTCTTCCATCCGGCAGGCGGGTCGACCGTGGTCTACGAGCCGCTGCTCAAGCGGTTGCCGCCGGACACTCCGATGTACGGGTTCGAGCGCGTCGAGGGTTCGGTCGAGGAGCGGGCCGCCGAATACCTGCCGAAGCTGCGGGAGATCCAGGGCGACGGCCCCTACATCCTGGTGGGCTGGTCGCTGGGCGGGGCGCTGGCCTACGCCTGCGCGATCGGGCTGAAGCGGGAAGGCGCCGATGTGCGCTTCGTCGGGCTGATCGACATGGTCCGCCCCGGCGAGGAGATCCCGCAGACCAAGGAGGAGACCCGCGCTCGCTGGGACCGCTACGCGCTGTTCGCGCAGCGCACCTTCAACGTCGAGATCCCCGAGATCCCCTACGAGGACCTCGAGGCGCTCGACGACGAGGGCCAGGTCCGCTATGTCCTGGACGCCGTCCAGCAGGCCGGAGTGGACATCCCGGGCGGCATCATCGAGCACCAGCGCACGTCCTACCTGGACAACCGGCTGCTCGAGACCGCGGAGATCCAGCCCTACGACGGTCACGTCACGCTGTACATGGCCGACCGGTATCACGACGACGCGATCTTCTTCGAGCCGCGCTATGCGATCCGCCAGCCCGACGGCGGGTGGGGCGAGTTCGTCGAGGATCTCGAGATCGTGCCGGTCGGGGGCGAGCACATCCAGGTCATCGACGAGCCGTACATTGCCAAGGTCGGGGCTCACCTGAGTGAGGCGATCAACGTCATCGAGAGCGAGAGCAAGTGACGACGAAAACGACGGCGGAACTGCTGACCGAGCTCCGCGAGAAGCTGGAGCTCGCCAAGGAGCCGGGCGGCGAGAAAGCCGTCGCGAAGCGCGCGAAGAAGGGCATCCCCAGCGCGCGGGAGCGCATCCACGAGTTGCTGGATCCGGGCAGCTTCCTCGAGATCGGCGCGCTGGCGAAGACGCCCGGTGATCCCGATGCGCTCTACGGCGACGGCGTGGTCACCGGTCACGGCACGATCGACGGCCGCCCGGTGGGTGTGTTCAGCCACGATCAGACGGTGTTCCAGGGCTCGGTCGGAGAGATGTTCGGCCGCAAGGTCGCCCGGCTGATGGAGTGGGTGGCGATGGTCGGCTGCCCGATCATCGGCATCAACGACTCGGCGGGCGCACGCATCCAGGACGCGGTGACGTCGCTGGCCTGGTACGCCGAGCTCGGCCGTCGCCACGAGATGCTGCGTGGCCTGGTGCCCGAGATCTCGCTGATCTTCGGCAAGTGCGCCGGCGGCGCGGTGTACTCGCCGATCCAGACCGATCTGATCGTCGCGGTGCGCGACCAGGGCTACATGTTCATCACCGGTCCCGACGTCATCAAGGACGTCACGGGTGAGGACGTCACGTTCGACGAACTCGGCGGCGCCGACGTGCAGGCGCAGCGCGGCAACATCCACAAGGTCGTCGAATCCGAAGCTGCCGCATACCAGTACGTGCGGGACTACCTGAGCTTTTTACCCGCCAACCACTTCGACGACGCGCCGATCGTCAATCCGGGTCTGGAACCGGAGATCACGCCGCACGATCTGGAGCTCGACACGATCGTGCCGGACTCGGACAACCAGGCCTACGACATGATGGAGATCCTGCTGCGGATCTTCGACGACGGCGATGTGTTCGAGGTCGCCGATCAGCGTGGCCGCGCGATGATCACCGCGTTCGCCCGCGTGGACGGCCGGCCCGTCGGCGTCATCGCCAACCAGCCGATGGTGCTCTCCGGGGCGGTGGACAGCGAGGCGTCGGACAAGGCGTCGAGCTTCATCCGGTTCTGCGATTCGTTCAACCTGCCGCTGGTGTTCGTCGTCGACACCCCGGGCGCGATGCCGGGTGTCGAGGAGGAGAAGAACGGCATCATCAAGCGCGGCGGCCGGTTCTTCAACGCGATCGTCGAGGCGGATGTGCCGAAAGTCACCATCGTGGTCCGCAAGGCCTACGGCGGTGGCTACGCGGTGATGGGCTCCAAGCAGCTCTCAGCCGACCTGAACTTCGCGTGGCCGACGGCCCGCATCGCGGTGATCGGCGCCGAGGGTGCGGCGCAGCTGTTGGTGAAGCGTTTCCCGGATCCGACCGCCCCCGAGGTGCAGAAGATCCGCAAGGACTTCATCGAGGGCTACAACCTCAACATGGCCACCCCGTGGATCGCGGCCGAACGCGGCTACATCGACGGAGTGATCGAGCCGCACGAGACGCGCCTGCTGCTGCGCAAGTCGCTCAAGCTGCTGCGCGACAAGCAACCGTTCCCCAAGGTGCTGCGCAAACACGGCCTGACGCCCATCTAGAACTGCGGTGCGGTTGGATAGAGCCTGTGTCGACTGACTTCACCGGGCTGCGTCGGGGTGCGCCGCTGGGCGATCCGCGTCTTGACCTGTGCGATCTGTACGTGTTCCCGTCCCCGAAGGACCCGGGCCGTACCGCACTGATCCTGACCGCGAACCCGGATGCGAGCCCGATGCATCCCGACGCGGTGTACCGCATCGCGATCGACAACGACGGTGACCTGCGCAACGACATCGCGTTCAACTTCACCTTCA
The DNA here is from genome assembly GCF_007096635.1 of Mycolicibacterium sp. 018/SC-01/001. Classification (GTDB taxonomy): domain Bacteria; phylum Actinomycetota; class Actinomycetes; order Mycobacteriales; family Mycobacteriaceae; genus Mycobacterium. The sequence goes on along the minus strand of NZ_VKAA01000001.1, from coordinate 198,218 downwards.
GCGAGCCCGTGAACGGGCGACAGAAGGTCGACGTGCGGCTCGCCCTGCAGTCCGAGGCGCGCGTCGACGCCGCGGTGGGGTCGGAGATCTTCGGCGGGCTCGACGTGTCCTTCTCCGACGAGCCGCACCTGTGGCGGTCTCGGTCCGGCTCGTTCTCGTTCTTCGCCGGGGCACGCACCGATGCGGCGTTCCCCGACTCGACGGTCATCGCGATGGCGGTGGAGTTGCCGACGGCGTATCTCGGCGCGGCACCGGATGTGCGCATCTGGGCGCGCTGCAGCGTCAACGTCGACGGCCGGTTCCAGCACGTCGACCGTGCCGGCCACCCGTGGGTCAGCGGATTCTTCCCCGACGACGCCGACCGCGCCGAGTTCAACGCCGACGAACCCAATCGGGACCAGGGTCGCTGGATGGGCCACCTGATCGAACTGATGGGTGAGACCGGTGGCTACAGCCGCAGCGAGGCGATCGACGCGATCACCGCCGAGGGCACGCTGCCCGATGTGCTGACCTACAACCCGCGTAAGCCCGCCCGCTATCCGAACGGGCGCACGCTGGGCGACGACGTCGCCGACTACCGGTCGCGGTTCCTGACGAAGGGGCGGACCCCATTGACCGACTTCACGCCGCGGCAGGACTTCCTGCCCGACTTCCCCTACCTCTGCGCGCCGTAGGGCCGTCGCGATGCCGCTGACCGATGGAGACGTGATCGCGGGCTACACCGTGCTGCGGCTGTTGGGCTCGGGCGGTATGGGCGAGGTGTATCTGGCGCGGCACCCGCGGCTGCCACGCAACGACGCGCTGAAGGTGCTCTCGGCCGCGGTGTGCGCCGACGACGAGTACCGGGAGCGCTTCAACCGGGAGGCCGACATCGCGGCCACGCTGTGGCATCCGCACATCGTCTCGGTGCACGACCGCGGGGACTTCGACGGGCGGCTGTGGCTGTCGATGGACCACGTCGAGGGCACCGACGCGGCCCGGCTGCTCGCCGAGCGTTACCCCGACGGCATGCCGCCGGAGCTGGTGGTCCGCATCGTCACCGCGGTGGGGGAGGCGCTGGACTACGCGCATGCGCGCGGACTGCTGCACCGCGACGTCAAACCCGCCAACATCCTGATCTCCGATCCTGGCACCGACGACGAGCGGATCATGCTGGCGGACTTCGGTATTGCCCGCCGCGTCGGCGAGGTCAGCGCGCTCACCGCCACGGACATGACGGTCGGCACGGTCGCGTACTCGGCGCCCGAGCAGCTGACCGCCGACAAGCACATCGACGGCCGGGCCGATCAGTACGCGTTGGCGGCGACGGCGTACCAACTGTTGACGGGGTCGCCGCCGTTCCAGCATTCCAATCCGGCGATCGTGATCAGTTCCCACCTGTCGGCGCGGCCTCCGTCGATCGCGGAGGCGCGGCCCGATCTGTCGGGGCTGGGCGGGGCGCTGGAGAAAGCTCTGGCCAAGTCGCCGGCCGACCGGTTCGAGCGCTGCGTCGACTTCGCGCGGGCGCTGGCCAACAGGTCCGGGCTCCCGGCACCGACGCTCGGTGGTGATCCGCACGCGACGATGCCGGCGCAGGCGGCGGCGGCCGGCCCGCGACACGCGCGGGCGGGGCGAGCTGCCACGCGGTCCCGGGGGCGCATGCTGACGGTGTCTGCGCTCGTGCTGTCGGTGCTCGCGGTCGCCGTGGCGCTGTTCGTGGTGTTGCGCGACGAACCGACGAAGACGGCGACGGTGGCGGTGCCCGTGGTGGTGGTCGGTGCGGACTGTGCGACGCTGGGCGCCGCGGGTGTCACCGAGCAGGGGGCGCAGGCGTTCTGCGCGCGGGTGAGCGGGTCGGATCAGATGCTGTGGTCGCTGTATTCGTCGGACATCGCCAAACCCACCGGTACCGGAGACGTGCCGGTGCAGGTGTGCGTTTCGCAGACCAAGCTGTCGCAGGACGACTGCCAGGGTGACATCGCGCGGGAGAACGCAGACCCGAGTGCGAACGACACCCTGGCGAATGACACTCCCGCACCGACCAATTAGGTGCTCATCAGGTGCCGACGCGGCGGTACAGCCGAACCGACGTGACGCTGAGCCACACCCAGCTCAGGACGACGGCGCCGGTGAATGCCAGCAGCGCCGCGGTGCCGCCCTGGCCGGAGGACAGCACGAGGAAGCTGGCCGCGAACACCAGCCCGACGATGCGCGACGGCCAGCCGCCGATCACGATGCACGCCGCCACCAGGCAGGCGAAACCGATTCCAGCGCAGGCGAAGTGGGCCAGACCGTGCCACGTCAACTCGCCGGGTCCGGCCGGTGTTCCCGGCGGGAAGCCGTCCGAGGGATCGGCCCGGAACAGTCCCGCGGCCATCAGGCCCGCACCGTAGACGCCCAGGAGTGCGGCGGTCGCCGTGCCGCGCCTGCCTGCCAGCGCGCGCCCGAATCCGACCGCCGCGGCGATCGTCATCGCGCCGCAGACGCCGAAGGTGGCGACCTGGATCCAGCCGAGGTCGCCGTTGGTGAGTTGGCTCGCGGCGTGGCGCGTCGGGTCGAAGCCGTCGCGGGTGGCCTCCTGCGCGGCGACCGACAGCACGTAGATCGGTCCGGCGATCACGCCGTAGCCGAGCAGTGACTTCGTGATCCGGTCCGCCAACGGCGGACAGTCGGTGGTGGTCAACATGCCCCCCGGGTGTCAGGCTCCGTGCCAGAATCGAACTAGACCGTACAGTACTCAAAACTGGACTGTCCAGTACTGAGGGGGATGATGCCTGAGCCGGGGGGCCGATCGGCCCAGAAGCGCGCGGCGATCCTCGCCCACGGGCAGCGCCTCTTTCTCGCCCACGGATACCAGGGCACCAGCATGGACATGGTCGCCGCTGCCGCAGCGGTGTCGAAGCAGACCGTCTACAAGCATTTCGGCGACAAGCACGCGCTGCTGTTGGCGATCGTGGACGAGGCCCTGGCCGGCACGGTGGGCAGTTTCGAGGCGCGCGTCGCAGAGCTCGCCGGCACGGATGAGCTGGACCGCGACCTGACGATTCTGGCCCGGGACTATCTGCGCGCCGTGCTGTCCGAGCCGGTGGTGCAACTACGGCGCCTGGTGATCGGCGAGGCCAACCGCGTGCCCGATCTCGCCGAAGCGTATCTGCAGCGGGCGCCGAGCCGAATGCTCGCCGCCTTCGCCGACTGCTTCGAGGCGCTGACTGGCCGCGGGTTGCTCGATGTTCCGGAAAAGAACGTGGCCGCAGAGCATTTCGCGTTCCTCATCGTCGGCCGGTGCATCGACGAGGCGCTGTTCCGCGGCGGTCCCGCGGTGCTCGCATCGCTCGACGTGGACGCCCAGGCAGCGGCCGGGGTGCAGGTCTTCCTGGCGGGCTACCGACGACCCTAGATCGGCGAGAGCCCGAGCCACGTGTCGACCGCGAAACCGTCTCCCCGGGCGGCGAGCGTGGCGCCGCCGCGGCCCGGATAGTGCGCCGGAATCACCGTGGCGCCCCACTGTGCCGCCTCGGTCAGCACGCGGTGGCGGGCCCGCGCTGCCGCGGCCGGATCTTCGTCGAACGCGCAGGGATCCTCGGGGCGAACCAACTGGATCGGGCAGTGCGTCAGGTCGCCGACGAACACCGCGGGCACACCGGCGTCGAGCCACACCACCGATGATCCCGGGGTGTGTCCGCCCGCAGGTCGCAGCCACAGGGCGTCGCTGAGCTGGAAGTCGCCGGAGTACAGCTGCGTCTGGTCGGCGACGGGAAGCACGCTGTCCGCGTACACGATTCGCATGCCTTCGTTCGTGCTGTCGCCGTCGGGCGCGAAGTGACGGTAGTCCATTTCGGGCATCAGGTACCGGGCGTTGGGAAACGTCGGCGCCCACGTCCCGTCGACGCGGCGGGTGTTCCAGCCGACGTGATCGGTGTGCAGGTGCGTGTTGACGACGACGTCGACCGACTCGGGGGTCACACCGGCACCGGCGAGGGCGTCCAGATACCCGGTCTGCAGCTGGTGCAGTGGCGGGAAGTGCGGCCGGTGCCGGTCGTTGCCGACGCCGGTGTCGATCAGCACGGTCAATCCGTCGACCCGCAGGACCCACGTCTGCATCGCGATCTTCCACTGATCGGCGGCCCGGTCCCAGAACAGCGGGTCGAGCAGCCCGGCGTTGTCGGTCCACGCGTGTGCCGGGGTCTGGCCGAACAGATCGGTGCGCATCTGGACCCGCAACTCGACGACCCGGATCAGCTCGGCCCGGCCGAGTGCGGTCCGATCGGTCACGGTTCGATGCGCATCGGCCCGGGCGACCACAGCCCGGAGTGCGTGGCCTCGCCGAGGTCGATCCGCGCCGGCTGGGCGTCGACGATCGTGTCGAACCGGCGCAGCGAACCCCAGTCCTGCCCCCAGTCGTGCGACAGGTAGGTCGACATCACCGAGGCGCGCAGCAGCAGATCGGTGATCCCGAGCAGGCCGCCGTTCTTGCCGTCCTGCCAGGTGTCGGTGCTCTGCAGTTTGGCGTAGTAGTCGGGCGAGATCCGGAACTTCGGCACATCGGTGACGCCGTTGGAGTGCAGCATTGGCTGCTGGCACGGGAAGGCCAGGCCGACCGCCCAGTCCATCAGCACCGGCTGCGTGGAGCCGATGTACTCCTGCACCGAACGCAGCTCCGGCACCCGCGGCGGTGTCACCGCGACCCAGTCGCCCTGGCCGAGCGACAGATCGTCGGCGATCACCCGGACGGCGACGGCGTCGGCGGGGATCTGCGAGCGGGGATAGCGCAGGTTGCGCCATGACGGCGTCGGGCCGATGTCGTAGGGCCGCACGCGCCCGGCCGGTACCGGCGCACCGTCGGGGCCCTTCGTCGCGTACTCGAGTTCGACGGTCTGACCTGAGGTCTCACCCTCGGCAACGCTGGTGCCGGCGATCGTGCCCGCCGCGGTGATCACCACGAGTGGGTGTGCGTCGTCGGGTGCGGGCAGCGCGTACCAGGCCGAAGCGAGGCGGCTCTCCTGTTGCGCTGCAGTCGAATACGAACCGGCGACGGGCACGCGAGCGGGATCGAGGCCGTAGGGCAGCGGCACGGTCGAGCCGTTGACGCCCGGTCGCGCGAGCTTGATCGGCCGGTTCCAGTCGTAGTCGGTGCCCGGTTGCGGATTGTTCAGCCGGATGGCCTCGGCGATGATCTTCTCCGGAACTCCATTGGGGGAGAAGCCCGTCGGGGTCGCGCCACCCAGCGGACCGAGCGGACCGTAGTTGCCGGGCAACGGGGCGAGGAATCCGGCGTTCGAATCCGGTTCGACCAGAACGTCGTCGGCCAGCCCGCAGCCGCCGGCGAGGGCGCGCACGTTGGCCCACCCGTTGGAGTAGGTCGGGTACTGGTGGATCACCCCGACGACCATCGAGGCGATCGACACCACCACCATCAGCGCCGCGGCGATCGGGATCGGTGCCGTCGTCAGCAACCCGACCGCCCGCGATTCCCGCTGCGGGCGCAGATGCAGCCAGAACGCCCACACGGCGGTCAGCGCGAACAGCGCGAAGAACACCGTGCTGACGGACACCCCGCCGATCTTGGGTACTGCGGTGTTGAACGGCACACCGAAATTCGACACGTACCACCAGCCGTTGGTGGAGGCGAAACACAGTGCCAGCACGAAGAACACCAGCGACAGGAACGTCATGCGATTGCGGGCCGAGCGGAGCACGATGGGGGACACCAACACTGTGGCGAGCGCGGCCATCGCGCCACCCACGGCGGCGAACAGCCCGAAGTGATGAATCCACTTCGTCGGGGTGAACATCAGGAAGAAGATCGTCGCGAAGATCACGCCCATCAGTCGCCAGGCCGGCCCCCGGGCCACCCCGGGAACCCGCTTGCGCCGCAACATGATGAACAGCGACGGGAACAGGCACATCGCGGTGAACAGGAACGCCACCCGGCGTTCGATCGCGCCGTCGGTCGTCGGCAAAATCAGGTAGTAGTACCGCAGGTTCTCGGTGTACCACTCCTGGCTCGGCCCGATCGCGGTGCGAATCCTGGTGGCCTCCAACACCGTTGCCAGCGTCTGGTCGGCGAACACCACGGTCAGTACCACGGTTCCCGCCGCCAGCAGCGGGGCCACCAGCGGCCAGGTACCCACCAGGGCGCGGCGCCGCATCAGGATGCGCAGGATGGGCCGGCCGCCGGCGACGAGTGCGGCCACCGCGATCAGCCCGGTCGGCTGGATGCCGAGCGTGAACGCCGCGGTGGTGACCGCCAGCGCGGCGGGGGTGAGCCGGCCCGAGGTGATGGCCCGCTCGATCAGCACGTAGGTGACCAGCGCGCCGGTGGCGATCTGCCCTTCGGGGCGCAGCCCGTTGTTGAACGGCATCCACGCGGCGAGCAACACGAGGCCCGCAGCCCACATCGCGGCCTTGCTGCTCGACACCGCGGGGCCCAGGCGCGGCAGCACCTCGCGGGACAGCAGAAGCCAGCAGACCAGCGAACAGACCAGGTCGGGCAGTCGGATCCAGATGCTGGCGTCGCTGATGTGGGTCATCAGGGCCAGCAGGTTGTAGTACCAGCCGAACGGGTCCTCGGGGCTGCCGAACCACCGGAAGTAGTTCGACATGTAGCCCGCGTGGTCGGCGACCCGGGCCATCCCGAGGATGTAGCCGTCGTCGCTGCTGTTGGCGCCGATCACGTACCAGAGCAGGAACCCCCCGACGACGGCCCCGTCGACCACGGTGACCGTGCGCCACCGGGTGGGGATCAGCCGGTGCATGCGGTGCCCGTCGACGCGGTCCAGCCGCCACAGGGCGAGCAGCGCGATCACCGTCGACACGATCGCGAGCAGCATCGCGGTCAGTTTCAGCGCGCTCGGATGCGAGGTGAAGCGGGTGTCGATCGTCGCGGAGAACGTCAGACCGGGCGGCGCCGGGCCGACCAGATCGGTGAACACGCCCACGATGGCCGGCCGCAGGTTCGGGTCGGCGTAGCCGGTGCGCTGCGGCGAACCGTCGGACTTCTTCAACCCGACGAACTCGGCGAACGTGCCGTCGTGCGAGGAGGTGATGTCCAGGCGTTCGCAGCCGCCGACACGGTTGCGGTTGACGCTGGCGACGACGACGTTGCGGACGATCACGTCGACCCGAGACGCGGTGACGTTGACGAGCATCGCGTTCAGCGCGGCGTCGCGGCCCTGGGCGGGCGCGGTGCCCAGCACCAGACCACCCCGGGCCGGCATACCGGCCAGCAAGGGGCACGGAACCGATGCGGTGAGCGTCACCGGGGCCTGGGAGATCAGCGGCGCGGTGACGTCGTCCACCCGGTTCTGCTGCGGCCAGTTCAGCGTGGCCGTGGTCTGGGTGACGGGCAGCAGCGGCGTCGCCACGGCCAGCACGAAGCCCAGCAGCCCGGCGATCGTCGCGACCCAGCGCGCCACCTTCACGTCGTTCACGGCTACATCCATGCTGCCGTTCACTCCGTTCACGGCAGGGCCCTGATCGGTCCGCCGCGACTCCAGCCGAACACTCGGGTCGATCCTTCCTCGACGACGGCGTCGGGCGCCTCGTCGCGCGGCACGACGCGGATGTAGCGCTCCAGCGAGCCCCAGTCGCGGTACCAGTCGTTGCGCAGGTAGGTCGGGATCGCCGCGGTGCGCAGCAGGGCCTGGATGAACAGGAAGGGTCCGCCGTCCTCTGCGGACTGCCACTGGTTCGACGACACCACCATCTGCTTGAAGTTCGGGATGATGCGGTACTGCGGCAGCTCGGCGATCCCGAGGTGCTCGGCGAAGGGGCGCTGGCACGGGAAGTTCGCGGCCGTCGCGATGTCCATCAGCACCGGGGTGTCGCTGCCGAGGAACTGCTGAGCGGTCTGCAGCACGGGCACCCGCGGCGGGGTGAACCCGAACCACTGGTCGTCGGACAGGTTCGGGTCGTCGGCGACGATGCGCGCGACGTTGGCCTCGGGCGGTGCCGTCGACAACGGGAACCGCAGGTTGCGCCAGGCCTTCTGCTGGAAGATGTCGATGGGCTGGACTTCGTTCAGCGCCTGGTACGAGCCGTCGGGCCGGTGCACTCCCCACTGCAGCTTCAGCGACTGGCCGTAGTTGAAGGATCCGTCCTCGTTGTAGTACCAGATCGCGCCGGCGGCGGCGACGCTCACCAGCGGCCGGTCGGGGGTGCGGGGTGGCAGCTGATACCAGGCCGAGGTGGCCTTCGCCGCGACGGCATTCTCGCCATAGCTGCCCATCACCGGCGTGCGCTGCGGGTCCAGTCCGAACGGCAGGAACACGCGGGACCCGTTGACGCCTTCGGGCCCGTAGCCGCCGCCGGTGCCCGCGGCGTACCCGATGCCGATGTTCGGTTTGTCGACGGGGCCGTCGGTGTTGACGGTGCCGGGGTTGGCGGCGACGGGCTCGGCGGGCTCGAGCGTGTCGCTGATGCCGTTCGGCGTGAAGCCGACCGGGTCCTCGCCGCCGAGCGGGCCGTACTGTCCCCACCGCTGACCCGGAACCGGTTGCAGCATGCCGGCATTGGTGTCCGCCTCGACCAGGACGTCGTCGGCCATCGCGCAGCTGTCCTTGCCCAGACCCGAGCGCAGGGCGGCGATGTTGGCCGCGCCCGTGGTGTAGACGGGATAGCGTCCCGCGGTCGCCTTGAGCATGGATCCGAGCTCGAGGACGACCATGATGACCGCCACGACGAGCAGCGGTGTGGAGGCGAGCGCTCGGTTGCGGCCGGTGTCGGCGACCTGGGTGTGGCCCGCGTAGTCGATGCGGAAGTGCAGCCACGCCGTGAGCAGGCCGCCGGCGATCGCCAGCACGAGGAAGATCGTGGTCACCGGGAAGTGGGCGATCACCGGCTGCTTGTCGAACCATGGCACGCCGTAGTTGCCGACGTAGAACCAGCCGTTGATGCCGGAGGTCGCCCAGGCCAGCACGAACAGCAGCGCCGTCACGTACAGCGCCAGGTTGCGGCGGCTGTGCAGGCCGACGCGGGCGAACGCGAACGCGGTCACGCCGCCGAGCGCACCGGCGAGCCCCGCGAACGCGCCGAACTGCACCGCCCACTTCGTCGGGGTCAGGGTCAGCAGCAGCAGGCCGATCGCCGTGGTGCCGGACAGCCGCCACACCGGCCCGCTGATGGCACCGGGCACGCGGCCGCGTCGCAGCAGCACCATGATCAGCCCGAACAGGCACAGCAGCAGCACCAGCACCGCAAAACGGCGGGTCAGCGAGCCGTCGACGCTGTCCTCGACGGTCAGGAAGTAGTAGCGCAGGAATTCCTGGTACCAGGGGATGGTCGGTCCGACGACGTACTTGATACGCACCGACTCTGCGACGGTCGCCAGCGTCTGGTCGCGGAACACGATGACCGCGACCAGCGAGAACGCCGCCGCCAGCGGCATCAACGTGGGGAGAAGTCCGTCGGCGCGGCGGCGGGCGGAGACGATCCGCGTGATACCGCGGGCGCCGACCAGCAGCGGTGCCACCGCGACCAGACCCTGCGGCGCCAGCGTCACCGAGAACATCGCGATGACGACGGCGACGGCCGCCGGCCACAACCGGCGGGTCCCGAGCGTCCACTCGACCAGCATCAGGACCGCGACCACCGCGAACGCGATCAGCGGTTCGGGGCGCAGACCGTTGTTGAAAGGCAGCCAGGCCGCCAGGAAGACGGCCGCGGCGGTCCACGTGGCCACCCGGTTCGCGGCCACCCGGCGACCGAGCCGCGGCAGCAGGCAGCGGCTGACGATCAACCAGGTGCCGATGCCGGCGAGCGTCGCCGGCAGCCGCATCCACACCCCGTCGGCGCTGAACGACGCCAGGTGAGCCAGCACGCTCTGGTACCAGTCGAACGGCGCCTCCGACGCACCGAAGTACCGGTAGTAGTTGGTCGAATACCCGGCCTCGCCGGCCACCCGCGCCATCGTCAGGTTGTAGCCGTCGTCGGACGACTGCGGGCCGACGACGTGCCAGACCAGCAGGCCGCCGATCACTCCGGCGTCGGCCACCCAGGTGGCCCAGCCGGCGCGGTGACGGGTGCGCGGCGGGCGTCGTCCGGACACCCGGTCGAGCAGCGCGAGCGCGCCGATCGACCCGGCCACACATAAGACGCCGAGCGCCATGACAAGGGTCTTCAGTGCTGTCGGGCTGGTGATGAATCGGGTGTCGACGTCGATGCGGGCGTTCAGGCCCGCGTTCACGGGGACGCGCAGGTCGGTGAACACCCCGGCCACCTGCGGGCGCTTGTCGACGCTCAGGGTGCCCGTCGCGCCGGGGATGCCGACGAAGTCGGCACCCACCGCACCGACGTTCGCCCACAGCCGTAGCGCGCTGCACGCACCGCGGTCGACGTCCTGGCGGGGTGCGACGGCGGCGACGGTGTCGCGGAACGCGACGTAGACGACGTCGGCGTTGGCGCGCACGAACAGGCCGTTACGGCCGGCGTCGATGCCGTCGGCCGGGATCGTGGAGAACACCACACCGCCGGCGGCGGGCAGGCTCGCCACCGCAGTGCACGGGATCGTGACGTCGAGCGACTTGGGGGCGCCCGAGACCAGCGGGGCGGTGACGTCGCTGACGGTGCCGTCGGCGCCGGCACCCTGCGGCCAGAGGATGGTGGCGGTCTGCTGGGTCACCGGCAGCAGCGGAGTGACCGCGCAGCACAGGATGCCGAGAAGTCCCAGGGCTCCCGCGAGGATCGCGACGAGTCGGGAACTGCGGGCAGGCACGAGGCTCGATGGTAGACGTGTCTAGGACAGACGCAGCGGCGCCGGGCTCCACAGCCCGCTACGCGTTGCCGAACCGAGATCCAGCCGAGCCACCTCCGCGCCCGGGTAGTACGGCGTGAGCTGCTGCAGCGCGCCCCAGTCACGGAACCAGTCGTACTTCAGATAGGTCGGCACGGTCGTGGCGCGCAGCAGCAGTTCGGTGATGCCCAGCGGGCCGCCGCCGAGGTAGTCCATCACCGGCGAGTTGGCCTCGGCGCCGAAGCGGTCCGGCAGGATGCGCCACTGGGGCACCTCGATGACGCCGTTGCGATGCCCGAACGGGCGCTGGCACGGGAACGCGAGCCCGACGAGCCAGTCCAGGAGGACGGGGTCGGTGGAGCCGACGACGTCCTGGAGTGTGCGCAGCGCCGGGATGCGGGGCGGGGTGAGCGCGATCCAGTGGGTCGGGCTCAGGTCGTCGTCGGTGGCGACCAACCGGATCCGCGTCGCATCGGACGGAATGGCCGACAGCGGTGCGCGCAGGTTGCGCCACGCCGGTGCGGCGCCGACGTCGCCGAAGCCGAGGCTGCCGCCGGGGGTGTCGTCGGGGTCGCTGTCGCGGGCCCACTGCACGATCAGGTCGTCGGGGTCGAACCGGCCCGCGGCGGAGACCACCAGCAGCGAGTCGGAGCGGTCACCGTCGCTCCAGCCCGCGGGCAGGCGGTACCAGGCCGAACGCAGGAATGCCGGCGCCTGGGTGCCGCCGCGCCAGCTGCCCAGCACCGGGGTGCGGGCCGGGTTGAGGTTGTAGGGCAGCCGGGCGCGTGAGCCGTTGATGCCGGCGGCAGCGGTCGTGCCACCCTCGGTGCCGGCCTCGCCGTCGGTGACCGCACTGCTGTCGGAGTCGGCGAAGTTGTCCGAACCGGGTTGCTCGGAGACCGGGTCCGCCGAGACGTCAGCCGGGATTCCGTTGGGGCTGAATCCTTCTGATCGTTGTGCACCGAGCGCGGTCGCGACTGTCGCGTTGATCGGGGTGAGGAAACCGGCATTCGGGTCCTGCTCCACCATCACGTCTTCGGCCATGCCGCACGTCTTGCCCGTCAGCGCCTCGAGGTTGGACCGGCCGACCGTCCAGGCGGGGTACTGCCCCGTCATCGCCAGGGTCAGGGAGCCCACCTCGAACACGATGAGCGCCCAGGTGGCGATCGCCAGCGGGGCTCTCGCCACGGCTCGCCAGCGCTTCTCGTGCTCGGGCGCGGGCCGGCTGTCGCGGCCGGAGAAATGGATCCATGCCGCGACGAGCAGGGCCAGCACGGAGAGCCCCAGCAGTATCGTGGTGAACCCGAAGTGCCACTCCGGGAACGAATTCGACCACGGCACACCGAAATTCGAGACGTACCACCAGCCGTTGACCGTTGCGAACGACAGAGCGGTCAGGAACAGCACCGCCGCGGTGAACACCGTGCGGTTGCGTCGCGAACGCATCGCGGCCGTGGAGATCGCGACCGCCGCGAGGGCGCCCAGTGAGCCGGCCAGCCCGGCGAACACGCCGAAGTGGTGGGTCCACTTCGTCGGGGTGAACATCATCGCGAGGAACGCGATGATCGTGATGCCGACGATGCGCCGGCTCGGGCCCAGTGCGGTGCCGGGGATACGGCCCTTGCGCAGCGACATCGCCACCGACACCGCCAGTGCGAGCAGCAGGGTGAGCACCGCGAAGCGGCGCGCCACCGAGCCGTCGGGGCTGGTGGTGAACAGTCGCGAGTAGCGGATGTGCTCGTCGAACCAGGCCAGGCTCGGGCCGACGGCGGACTTGAAGGTGCTGGCCTGCAGTTCTGCGGCGAGCGTCTGATCGCGGAAGATCAGGAAGATCGTGACGGTGCCCGCCGCGGCGATCGGGGCCAGTAGCGCCCAATAGCCGAACCGCGAGACATGAGCGGCGACAATGGTTTTCAGTGGGCCGATGGCGACCAGCAGGGCACCGACGGCGGCGATGCCGGTGGGTCCGGAGAACAGGGTCAGTGCGCCGATGATGAGGGCGATCGCGACGGGCAGCAGCCGGCTGGTCGCCACGCCGCGCTCGACCGAACACCACGTCAGCAGGATGCCCAGCGCGATGATCGGTTCCGGCCGAAGCCCGTTGTTCAGCGGCAGCCAGAAGGCCAGGAACAGACCCGCTGCGGTCCAGGCGGCGGCGCGGCTGTGCTTGACGGCGTCGCCGAGGCGGGGGATCACCTCGCGGCTGATCACCCACCAGCACGCCAGGCCCATCAGCAGCGTGGGCAGCCGCATCCACACGCTGGTGGTGCTCACGTGCGCCCACAGCGCGAGCAGGTCGTAGTACCAGCCGAACGGCGACTCCGGCGTGCCGAACCAGCGGTAGTAGTTGGCCATGTAGCCGGCGTTCTCCGACACCCGCGCCATGGTCAGGATGTAGCCGTCGTCGGAGGTGTTGGCGCCGACGAAGTGCCACCACACCATCACCACAGTGACGAGGCCGTCGAGCGGTGACAGCGACCACCAGCGCGGTGGCAGGAACCGCTTGTGCCTGCGGCCGTCGGCACTGTCGAGCACGTGCAGGGCGCCCAGCGCGATGATCGTCAACGCGACACCGACGATCATCGCGACGAGCTTGAGAACGGTCGGCGAGGTGCTGTAGCGGGAGTCGACGGTCGCCGAGAACTGCAGGCCCGGCGGCGCGGGTCCGGACAGGTCGGTGAACACACCGACGATCTGCGGGCGGAAGTCGTAGCCGCCACGCTCGCCGCGCAGCGGTTGACCGGCGTCGGACGAGTCGGGTGGCTGGGTGAGACCGACGAACTCCCCGGTCACCTTGTCGGCGTGCGCGGTGAACCGCAGCTCCCGGCAGGCGGGGCTGAGCACCTGGTCCAGCGGTGCGGTGACGACCGGGGTGTTGCGGACGATCACCAGCAGGTCGTTGTTGACCCGCTCGATCAGCAGCCCGCGGTCGACGGCCTTGGGGGCCTGCTTGGGCACGGTGGACAGCAGCACGGAGCGGCCGGGCCGGTCCAGGCCCGCGGCGGCCTGGCACGGGATGGTGATCTCCAGATCGGTGGCGACGTAACCGATCAGCGGGGCGTCGACGCTGGCGAGCGCGCCGTTCTGCGGCCAGTTCAGCGCAGCGGTGGTCTGCTCGACCGGTAGCAGCGGGGTGGCGACGGCCAGGAGGGTGCCGAGCAGCCCTGCGACGATCGCGATCAGACGCGCGGTGCGGTGGTTGCCTCCTGTCGCGCGCTGCTCTGCCACGGGGCTAGATCGTAGAGGGCTTGCGGATGGCCAGCACGAACGGCCCGATCGTGGACACGTCGAAGCGGGAATCGTCGAACAGTGCGTCGTCGAGGGCGACGTGGTACCGGCGGACGTTGGGCTGATTGGGGTAGACGTCCTGCGCCAGGCGCAGCGTGTAGGTGTCGTTCGCGCCGCGACGCATCAGGAACACCGTGGGTGGGGGCCATGGCAACGCGTCGAGGGCCTTGACGAACTGATCGGCGTCGGTCAGCAGCGACCACCCCTCGATGGCGCCGGCGCGCTCGGTGAACTGGGCGAGCGGGTTGGCGTAGTGCGACGTCAGCCCCTGGAACCCGTAATAGGGGTAGTAGGACAGGAAGCTGTAGTCGGCGGTCATGACGACGGTCTCGTTGCGGGGCCGGCCGGTCACCTCGCGGATTTTGGCATCGACTTCGCGGTAGTACTGCTCGGCGCCGGGTGGTCTGCGGTCGGCCCGCTGACCGGAACCGTCGGTGTCGGTGTAGGCGACGACGATGTCGGACCGGAGCACGTCGGGGATGTCCTGGCTGAACGTGACCGCGCCGAGCGCGCCGACCGCGGTGGCGACGGCGATGACGCGGTGGGAGTTGGCGGTGCTGACGCGAGCGGCGAGCGCCTGCGCGGCTTCCAGGAAGCCGAAGGCGCCGGCGGCGGTCAGCAGTACGGTCAGCGTGGACTGGAGCCGGAACGAGAGCAGCGTGGTGCCGAGAAGCGTGGTCAGCATCGACAGCAGCGACCAGGCGTAAACGGCGAGCACGGCGACCGCGAGAGCGCCGGCACGAGTGGAGCTGCGCGCCCGGACCACCAGCCAGAACGTGCCGAGGAGACACAGCGCTCCCAGCAGCGTGAACTGCAGCATCGGGAACGACAGCTGCGCGCCGTCGACCGGCAGGTAATGCTGCGCGGTGCCCTTGTCGGCCGGCGTGCCCTTGGCGGCGGCGACGAGGTAGGGGCCCCAGCCGATCAGCGCGATCAGCCCGGAGATGACGGCGATGACCGCCAGGCGGGCCAGCGGGTCCCAGTGCCGGCGGGTGACGGCGAGCAGCACGGCCATGATCGTCAACGTGAACGCCGCGTAGGCGAGGAGCAGCGTGTAGAACAGCGCGGCACCGCCGAGAAAGATCCCGACGGCGACGACGGCGGCCCACCCGCTCGCCTTCTTCCCCCCCGCGCGCAGCCCCGACCACGCCAGCACGAAGATCGGCGGCAGCAGCACGGTGATGATCGCGGCGTAGGGCTCGGCGGGGGTGTACGCCAGCGCGGCGGCGGCCGTGGCGGTGCCGACCACGAGCGCGTACTCGAACCGGATCATCGCCGCCCACAGCGCGCAGGCGAGCACGATGGCGATCGTGATCGACAGCACCGACCACGGCTTGAACATCTCCCACGCGGGCGTGCCCGTCAGCGCGGCGAGGCGGCCGCCGAGCCAGAACCAGCCGGGCGGGTAGAACGGCGGCAGCCCGATGTAGGTCATGTCGTGCAGATGCGCCGAATCCGTCAGCCGGGTCAGGTATTCGGTGCGGAACTGCTGGTCGACGGAGATGCCGAACAGGTACAGCTTGGTGGCGCCCAGCGGCATGGCCAGGGTCACGACGGAGAAGGCGGCGAGGAACAGCACCGCGCCGAGGCGGGCCAGCGTGCGGCGGCCGCGCCGCCACAGCAGACCGGCGGCGAGAAGCCCTGTCAGACAGACGACTTGGCCGACTGTCGTCAGTGCGTGCAGTTGATTGGAGGAGTTGTACGCAGGCCATTCGACGCGGGCGATCGCGGCCAGGCTCACGACGGTGACCACGGCGGCGATGGCGCCCGCGACGGCCATCTGGCCGGCCACTCGAACCGGCGCGGCCAGCGCGCTGGGCATCAGATGGGCAGCTTGCGGAAGATCGGGCGCGGGATGTGGCGCAGCACCATCATCACGTAGCGGAACGCGCCGGGCGCCCACACCAGATCCTTGCCCTTGGCCGAGGCGGTGACCGCGAGCTCGGCGACGTACTCCTTGTCGACGGTCAGCGGCGCTTCCTTGACATGCGCACTCATTCGGGTGCGGACCTGGCCGGGCCGGATGACGAGAACGCGAACGCCGTACTCGCGCAACGCCTCTCCCAAGCCGAGGTAGAAGCCGTCCAACCCGGCCTTGGTGGAGCCGTAGACGAAGTTCGAGCGCCGCACGCGTTCACCGGCCGCGGAGCTCATCGCGATGATCTGCCCGGAGCCCTGCGCGCGCATCTTCTCCCCGACGAGCACACCCACCGAGACGGCGGCGGTGTAGTTGATGTCCGCGATCTGTACGGCCTTGCGCTGGTTCTGCCACAGCTCCTCAGCGTCGCCGAGGAGACCGAACGCGACAATGGCGACATCGATATCACCGTTGCCCCAGGCCTTATCGATCACCGCGGGGTGGCTGTCGGTGTTCAGCGCGTCGAAGTCGACGATCTCGACGTCTTTGGCGCCTGCGTCGCGCATCTGCGCCGCGGCGGCGTCGCGCAGCGGATCGCCGGGCATGCACGCCAGGATCACCCGGGCCGCCGCGTTGCGCAGGTAGCGGGCGCAGATCGCCAGGCCGATCTCCGACGTGCCTCCCAGCAGCAGGATGGCCTGGGGGTTGCCGGTGGCATCAAACACCATTTAGAGGAGCTCCAGTCGTCGAGCCA
The DNA here is from genome assembly GCF_007096635.1 of Mycolicibacterium sp. 018/SC-01/001. GTDB lineage: Bacteria > Actinomycetota > Actinomycetes > Mycobacteriales > Mycobacteriaceae > Mycobacterium. The sequence goes on along the minus strand of NZ_VKAA01000001.1, from coordinate 181,610 downwards.
TGTCGGAGGCGAAGACCCCGGTGGGATCGACCTTGCGGCGCAGCGCGATCCACTCGTCGATACGGGGGTACATGGCGTGGAAGGTCTCGGCCGTGGTGCGCGAATCCTTGGCGGTGTAGAGCCGGCCGCCGAACTCGAGGACCCGCTTGTCGAGGCCGTTGAGGAACTCGTTGAGGCCCGGCTTGATCGGGAAATCCACGCACACGTTCCAGCCGGGGATCGGAAAGCTCAGCGGCGCTTCGTTTCCCGGGCCGAACAATTTGAACACGTTGAGGAACGAGTAGAAACCCGAGCGCTGGATGTCGACGAGGATCGCCTTGAACTCCTCGACGGCGTCGGTGGGCACGACGAACTGGTACTGCCCGAAACCCAGTGAGCCGTAGGCGCGGTTCCACTCTCCGAACATGTCGAGCGGGTGGTAGAACTGCGTCAGGTTCTGCACCTTGCCGCGGTAGGTGCCCGACTTGCGGTACCAGAGCTCGCCGATCGGCATGAACGTGTACTTGTTCGCCAACCCGTTGGGGAACACGTCTGGCAGCGTGAGCAGTTGCGGCGCATCGAATTTCAGCGGGTTCTTCTGCAGCTTCGTGGGCAGCTGGTCGAGGGTCGCCAGCGAGCCGCGGGAGATGGCTGCGCGGCCGAGTTTCGGCGGTGCGCTGATCGCGTCGAACCAGGCGCTGGAATAGGTGTAGTTGTCCTCGGTGCCGTCGCTGTGGAAGGCGATCGTCTCGTCGAGGCTCGCGGTCACGTCGCCGTCGGCGATGAAGTAGGCGGTCTCGGTGGGCGTCATCGCGATGGTGGCGCGCAGGATGATGCCGGTCAGCCCGTTGCCGCCGACGGTCGCCCAGAACAGGTCGCGCTCGGGACCCTCGGGCGTGAGCGTGCGGACCTGGCCGTCGGCGGTCAGCAGCTCCATCGAGCGCACGTGGTTACCGAAGCTCCCCGCGCTGTGGTGGTTCTTGCCGTGGATGTCGCAGGCGATCGCGCCGCCGATGGTGACCTGGCGGGTGCCGGGAAGCACCGGAACCCACAGGCCGAGCGGGAGCGCCGCGCGCATGAGCTGGTCGAGGTTGACCCCGGCGTCGACGTCGACGATCGCGTCGTCGGTGTTGATCGCGTGGATGCGGTTGAGCGCGTTCATGTCGATGACCAGGCCGCCGCCGTTCTGGGCGTTGTCACCGTAGGAGCGGCCGAGGCCACGGGCGAGAACGCCACGATCGGGGTCCTCGGCGGCGCGGGTGACGGCCTTGACGATCACCTCGGGATCCGGCGTCGTCAGCACCTGCGCGACGGACGGGGCGGTGCGGCCCCAGCCGGTCAGGCGCTTGGCGGTGGTCGGGAAATCGGTGCGGAACATCGTCACAGAGGGTACCGCCTCTGATCGGCCGGTCCGTGCACCGCGAGCGTGGCGCGGAGGTCGTCGAGCAGCGGGTCGACGAACTCGGCGCGGTGTTTGGCATCGGTGGCCGCGCGGGCGCTCAGGTACATGAACGTCATCGCGATCAGGATCGCCGTGATGTGCGCCAGGGCCTGGTCGACGGGCAGGGCGATGTCCAGCCAGTGGGTGGAGGCGGGATTCCCGTCGGTCAGGTGGTCGAGCACCGCGGCGTTGAGCACGATCAGCCCCATCGCGAAGAAGATCACGCCTGTGACCAGCGCGAGGACCAGTGCCTGGATGCTCTGGGCCAGTGACACCACCGCGACGACCTTGACCCGTTCCGAGCGTCGCCGCGGAGGTTCGGCGTCGGCCAGCAGCGGGCGGCACGCGTGGACCGACTCGGTCACCGTGAACGCCAGCGCGATGGCGGCCATGCCGGCGACGAGGAGCCAGATGCGGCCGGTCTCCAGGTTGGCGGCGATGTACCAGACCGTGTTGTTGAAGAACACCAGCAGCGTGAGCAGCACCACCGGGAGCGCCCGGGCCAGGAGTTGACCGGCCGACCGCAGGTGGGTGAAGGTCGTGCGCAGCGCCCAGCCCAGGATCGCGCCCAACCCCGTTCCCGTCGCGGTCAGGATCAGCAGGATGACGACGATGTCGACGACTTCGGTGCGCACCACCGCCCACCCGGCGGTTTCGTACGTGTCCGAGGCGAGGCCCGCCACGATCGATCCCCAGGCGATCGCCGTGCGCACTCGTGGGTTCGGGATGCGGCTGACAGCGAACGCGACGGCGGCCATCAGGGGTAGCAGCAGCGCCAGCACCACGAGCACCGACCAGTCGGCGACCGTGGGCGAGGCGCTGATGTCGATGTCTCGGTCACCGGAGGCGACGAGAACGTAGAGCTCGAGCAGCATCAGCGTGGCCCAGGCGGCCAGCGCCGGCGCGGACCGGCGCACCACGGCGTGCCAGCCGTCGGTGACGAGCGCCGTGCGTGCCGCCGGGCCGGCCGTCATCGCAGCCGGAAGATGACGGCGCGCTGGACGATGAAGTTGATGACCGTCGCCGTGCCCTGGGCTATGACGAAGGCGATCGGCACCCGCCAGGGCTGGTTCTCGAACTGCATGTAGAAGACATAGTTGATGCCGACCTGGACGGCGTAGGTGACGGCGTAGAGCACGACCACTGCGATGAAGCGCGCCCGGCTCGGCGGCGCCTGGAACGTCCATCGCCGGTTGATCAGGTATGCCGTCGTCGTTCCGGCGATGAAGCTCAGCGTCTTCGCGACGTTGACGTGCAACCCCGTGGCGAGCAGCGCGACGTACAAACCGAAGTCCACGACAGCGGACAGCCCGCCGGTCACGACGAAGCGCCAGATCTGCGTCGTCAACGGCAGCTGGGGTGACATCGGGGGCTCGGCCACCCGGGCAGCTTAGAACGGGGGAGGACCCTGGGGTTCGGCGCCGCGCTGGCGGTTGAGGCGACGGGCCGCGGTGACGGCGCGGGTCCGGTTCTGGGCGCGGGTGTGACGGCGTCGGGGCATCATCGCACCGCGTGCCTCGCACGCCGGCGCCCTGGGCGGCTCGGCGTCCCACAGGATGCCGGTCGGGCGGCACAGTGACGGGAACAGATCGCGGCTGCCCGGGTACGTCGTGTACGCGTGGCCGGTCGGGCTGGTCCAGATCACGGTGCCGTCGGGTAGCTGGCGGTCCTGCCAGCCCTCGACGCCGGACCAGAACGTCTTCAGGAGATGATGAAAACGGCACAGCGCCTTCAGGTTCGACGCGTGGGTGGGTCCGGCGGGATAGGGGACGGTGTGGTCGATGTCGGCCCCGGTGGCGGGTACGTCACAGCCGGGAAAGCGGCAGGTGACATCCCGGCAGCGGACGTACTCTGCGAGCGCGCGTGACGGGACGTAGTGGTCTTCGGCGGGAGCGTCGCCCGGATGCACGATCTGCCGCAGGCGCGCCCGGGTGACGTCCAACGCCTCCACTGACGTGACCCCGGAGCCGATGACGAGCGCGGGCTTGTTCTTGCGGGCGGGTTCGTGGGTGGCCGTCTCATCGATGGTCGCACTGTCGGCGATGACGTAGATCGTCGTGTTGCGGGCCGGTGCCGGTCTGACGCCTGCATCACAGTCCTCGAGGTCGCACTGGCACGCCAGCGCGTCGAGTCCGGCACCGATGGCAGCGAGCGCGGCGGCGCGTCGGTTCTCCAGCGTGCGGGGGTCGGCGGCGCAGACGGTTTGTGCCACCGTCTCCAGGCGATCCTGCAGCGCGGTGGCGTCGGCGGCCGGCAGCAAAGCCCACACACTCGTGAACCCCGGTGCGTCGGACGGGGAGCCGAACTCGACCCTCTGCCGCGTCGGCGATTCGATCACCTGGCGCACGGCGACCGGATCATGGGCCAACACGGTCGCGTCGATCGCCTGCTCGAGCTTCTTCTCCGACAGCAGACCCCAGCGGCCGACGCGGTCGGCGATCGTGGCGTCGACCTCGGCCATCACCGCGGGATCGGTCACCAGCCCGGTGCGGTAGACGATCTTGCGGATCAGCAGATCGCTGATCAGCCCGTCCGCGAACAGCGCTGCCACCCGCGGAAGACGATCCCTGAGCACCACCGCGCGCTGGATCTGGTTCAGCGCGAGCCCCTGCGTGACATTGACGGCGGCGGCCACCTCGGCGGCGACCGCGGCCTCGGGATCGAGCCACCATCCGGAGCGGTCCTCGGCGTCGACGCCGGTGCGCCGGGTGAACAGCTCGGCCATCACCGCCATCTTGCGCGCCGCGGCGGCATTCTCCTCGCGTGACCACTGCCGGGCCGCATCAATCAGATCGGCGGCACCCAGCCGGCTCAGATCCGGACCATCGAACATGTGTTCGATGATAATGCAGTCCACCGACAACTTTCAGCCGTGTGTTTCTGCCACCGATGATCGAATTTCTGCCACCCGAAATGTTTTGCGGCACCGGCGGGTTCCACCTATCAGATCACCACGATCGAAAACCAGAAAAGGGCAAGACAATGAAGACATTCACCATCACCACCGCTACCGCCGCCGCCCTGACTGCCGGAGTACTGGGCCTGGCCGCCCCCGCATTCGCCGCTCCCACCGGGGGCGACGCCGAGCAGACGATCAGTTCGCTTGAGGCGCAGGGAAACCGGGTCGTCGTGACCCGCCAGTCGAGCGCTCCGCTCGACCAGGCCTCGGTTGTCTCTGTGACCCGCGGACCCATCCAGCGCGGCGCTGAGCCGTTCGGCACCTCGAATGGCGACTCGAACCGCTCGACGGTCAGCCAGACGATCTACGTCACCGTCAAGTAAGCCTCCGAGTTCCCCCCTCGGAAAGTGCGAAGGGCGCCCCCACAAGGGGCGCCCTTCGTTGTGTCAGATGAAAGGTGCGGGCGTTGTCGTTCCGTCGACGACGGACGAGACTGCCCAGAGGAACAGCGCGAATCCGGCGGCCCCGGGGTCGGGCTCGCCCTTGGCTCTGTCCCCGAGGTAACTCGCGCGGCCCATCCGGGCACGCATATCGGCGGTCCTGCGTGCGCCGTCCTCCGCAGCCTGGGCAGCCGCGCTCATGTCACTGGATTCCGAGAGTGTTTCGACGGCCGGAGCAATCGCGTCGATCATGGTGCGGTCGCCCGGGGCCGCCTCACCCACACGCGTGATCGCGCGCAGGCCAGCAGACAACCCTGTCGCCCACGCCGCGGCAACCGACGGCCTGTCCCGAACTGCCACGGCGATTTCGGTGAACAACAGCCCGAGCAACGGGCCCGAGGTGCCACCCACCTCGTCGAGGAACACCGAACCCAGCACGCTCAGCGGTGACTCCTCGGACTGGTCGAGGCGATGAACCACTGCGCGCATACCGCCGCGCAGGTTGTCACCGAAATCGCCGTCGCCGCTGCGCTGGTCGAAACGAGTCAGCGCGGGGTGCGCCTGTTCCACCGCGTCGACGAACCCCATGACGATGCGCCGTTCCACGTCGTCGCTGCTCATCGGATCTCCTGGGGTGCAGTTGGCGCCATGTTCGGGAATGCCGGAGTGTACGCGGGGGCGTTCCACCATCGGAGCATCTCGTCGTCGGTCCGGGTGACGGTGATCGAGAACCCCCGCATGTCGAGGGCCGGTACGTAGGTGCCCACGAGACTGCCCACCACCTTTGTGCCGCTGTCTTCCAATTCTGCTGCGGCGTATTCGAAGAGGACGTTGAGCTCTAGCAGTGTCACTCCGCCCAGCCCATTGACGATCACGATGGCCCGCCCGGTGCCGGGCAGCGCGCCGACGACATGGTCGACCATCCGCCGTACGAGCCCACGAGTGTCGGGCCGAGCGACGGTGGTCGATGAACGTTCGCCGTGGATACCGACGCCGTATTCGATTGCGCTGGAATTCAACTCGAAGGCCGGCTGGCCTGTCTGCATGACGGTCTGTGCCCGTGATGCGACGGCGATACTGCGCGTCACCGCCGCGACGCGGTTGCCGAGATGCTCGAGTTCGGCGATGCCGGCGCCCTCATCGGATGCCGCGCCGAGGATCTTCTCGACGATGACGGTGCCGGCGGTCCCCCGACGGCCGGTGCCTGTGTCGGCGAGGTCGGTCGCAACGTCGTCGTCGACCAGCACCCGTCGCACCTCGATCTCATCGAAACGCAATCGCTCCGCCGCGATACCGAAGTTGATGCGGTCTCCGGTGTAGTTCTTCACGATGTGGACGACACCACCGGGGCCGGCTGCATGGCGACTGGCCGCGTACACCTGCCGATTGTGTGGTGAGGCGAAGACCTTCCCGGGTGCGACGGCGTCGAGCATGCCCCGACCGAGGAATCCGGCGTGAAGCGGCTCATGTCCGGAACCGCCCCCGGACACCAATCCCACCACGCGTTGCGGTGCGCGGTGTCGCGCGGTCAGGAAGGTGGGGTCCTCGTGGAGTTCGACGAGCCCGTGGTTCGCTCTGGCGAATCCGCGCAGAGCGACCGGAACAGGGTCGCCGTCCTCGGGGTGGAAATGCCCTGTGTATTCGCGCTGCAGTGCGGAATTCACGTTGCCAAGCTCCTCGCCAAAGTCGGTCTGGTCATCTAATGTATCAGATATCAGTAAATCGGACGGTTCAGTGGAAGTGAGGACAGATAGTGAAGAACATCCCCTTGGGCGGCATGATCTCGACCGTCGTGACGCCTTTTCGTGACGACGACACGATCGACCTGGATCTGCTTCGCGCCGAGGTCCGCTACCTGCTCGGTGCAGGCGTCACCGCGATCTGCGCGTGCGGGAGCACCGGGGAAGGGCAGACGCTGTCGCTGGAGGAGAGTCGCGCCATCTGCGAGGTCGTCGTCGACGAGGTGGCAGGCACAGTCCCCGTGATCGGCGGCGTGATCCAGAACTCGACGGCGCAGGCGATCCGATACTCGCTGGCGCTCAAGGAGGTTGGCGTCGATGCTCTGCAAGTCACCCCGGTTCACTACGTCTTCGCTCCCTCGGCGGAGGAGACCGTGGAGCACTATCGACTGGTCGGCGAGGCTGCCGATCTCCCGATCATCCTCTACAACGTCGTCCCCTGGGCGCTCGTCGGTCTCGAGACCATCAAGATGATCGCCGACGTGCCCCAGGTGGTGGCCATCAAACAAAGCGGCGGCAACATGCACCTGCTGGTGGATCTCCTCGCCGATGTCAGCGACCGCTTCGTCATCCTCGCGGCACTGGACAACCTGCACTATCCCGCGTTCGTTCTCGGTGCTCACGGCGCGCTCGCTGCCATCCCCACCGTGACCCCGCACCTGTCGGTCGAGCTCTGGGACGCCACGCAGAAGGGTGACCACGAACTCGCGCGCGAGCTCCATCGCCGGGTGCTCACCGTGTGGCGCGCCATCGACGGCCCGAATCTGCCGGCGCTGCTCAAGGAGGCACTCCGGCTGCAGGGGAGAAACGGCGGGTTGCCCAGGAAGCCGTTCGCCCCCGCGACACCCGACGACAGCGCTCGGATCGAAAAGGCCCTGCGCGCTGCTAATCTGATCGATTAGACATCAGATGCGGCGATTGGAGCGACTGTGCATAGCCACGTCATGGTCGAGTCCATCGCCGACCAGTTGTACCGGGTACTCCGTGACCGCATCACCAACGGGTACTACAGCCCGGGCGACCGGCTGGATCCCCAGGCGGTGGCCAAGGAATTCGGGGTCTCCCGCACCCCCGTGCGTGACGCGATCACGCACCTGGATCACGATCAACTGGTCGAAACCCGCCCACGGTCAGGGACATTCGTCGCCAAGCCGGGTGTCAAGGATGTCCGTGAGGTCTGCCAGTTGCGTAAGGGCATCGAGTGGGTCGCCACCGGTGTGGCGGCCGCCTCGATGCCGCTCACCAAGATCGCCGACCTGCGCGCCGAAGCCGAAGAGGCGCTCCAAGCTCTTCGAAAAGGCAACTACGAGCCGTTCTTTCACAGCGACATGCGGTTGCATCGGGAAATCGTCGCCGAAACCGGCAACGAGCGGATGGTGCGGGCGCGCGGCTCGGTCGAACCGTTCATCGCCTGGCTGCGGGTGCTCGGCGCGACGGGACCGCACCGCGCCGAGGGTTCGACGATGCGGCACTTCCAGATCCTGGATGCCATGGCCGCCAGGGACGTCGCATCCGCACAACACCATGCGGCCGTGCACCTCGACGAAGTCGAAGCGTGGACGACCGAGGACATGACGACCGCCACCTCGAGTTGACACATGGTGGGTGGCCGACACGAAAGGTTATCCATCCATGACCACCACGAGCACCGTAGACACCGCGATCTCAGCAGCAACAAAAGCGGCCAGGCCGATGGCGGGTGCCAGCCCGAGCGAGCGCGCCACCTGGCTCCGGGTCGTCGCAGACGCACTCGACGCCGCCGCGGATGAACTCATCCCGATCGCGATGGCCGAGACTCACCTACCGGAGGCGCGGTTGCGAGGTGAGTTGGTGCGCACCACCTTTCAGGCCAGACTGCTCGGTGACGCGGTCGAGCAGGGCTGGGAGAGCGATGTCCGTGTCGACGCAGCAGATCCCGAGTGGCCCATGGGTCCGCGGCCCGATCTGCGACGCACCACCGTCCCCCTGGGGCCCGTCGTCGTCTTCGCTGCGAGCAACTTTCCGTTCGCGTTCTCTGTGTTCGGCGGCGATACCGTCAGCGCGCTGGCTGCGGGTTGCCCCGTGATCCTCAAAACCCATCCCGGGCATCCCCGACTCTCTGATCTGACCGCGCGGATCGTCGTCACAGCGCTGACCGACATCGCGCCCACCGGAGCCTTCGCCACGATCTCCTCCGACGAGGACGGAACGACTGCGCTTGCAGACCCACGGATCAAAGCGGGCGCCTTCACCGGATCCACCAGAGTCGGTCGCATCCTGTTCGACGTCGCATCGCGCCGTCCGCAACCGATTCCGTTCTTCGGCGAGCTGGGTTCCACCAATCCCGTGGTGGTGACGCAGGACGGTTGGCGCAGCCGAGCCGACGAAATCGCCCGGGAATTCGCACAATCCGTGACGTTGGGCTCGGGGCAGTTCTGCACGAAGCCAGGCGTGTTGATCGTGCCCGACGCTGGGGACTTCGCCGCCCGTGTGCCGACCGCCTCTGTGGGCCCCATGCTCAACGACCGGATCGCGCAGGGCTTCCTGGTCGCAGCCCGAGAACTCGCCGACCTCGTCGGAGACCCGACCGCAGTCCCGTCCGCGGAGCCCTTTGACGGGCCCATCCCCCTGTTCTGCACGACCGCGGCGCATGTTCTGGAGAATCCGACGATTCTCGAACTCGAGGTGTTCGGGCCGGCCGCTCTTGTCGTCGAGTACCTCGACCACGAGCAGGCGCTTGCCGTGGTCGACGCATCACCGGGGCAGCTGACCGGCACCGTGATCGGCGGCAGCGAGCCCGACGGGCAAGCGTTGGAGCTCATTCCGCGTCTCGCGGAACGGGTCGGTCGAGTGCTGTGGAACCAATGGCCCACCGGCGTCACAGTCGCGAGCGCTCAGCAACACGGCGGTCCCTACCCGGCGACGACAGCTGCCCAGAGCACCTCCGTGGGCACCGCTGCCATCTCACGGTTCCGCCGACCTGTGGCGTACCAGAACATGCCCGCGGCGGCATTGCCACCCGAGTTGCGGTGAGCGTGGTGTTGTGTGCGTCACTGTCGTGTTGCTAGTATCTGATGCATCACATATCAATAGACCAAAGGGGTGATGATGTCGGAACGCGACGTGGCGACGCCACAACGGGCACCGCTGAAGAGGGTGGTCACTGCGAGTGCGTTGGGCACCACAGTCGAGTACTACGACTTCACGCTGTACGCGACCACGGCGGCCCTGGTCTTCGACAAGGTGTTCTTTCCGTCGGCATCTCCGCTGATCGGCACGCTGGCCGCATTCGCCACGTACTTCGTCGGCTACCTGGCGCGGCCCTTGGGCGGCATTCTCTTCGGCCATTTCGGTGACAAGCTGGGTCGCAAGAACGTGTTGATCGTGACCATGCTGTTGATGGGATTCGGCACCTTCTCGATCGGATTGCTGCCCTCTTACGACACCATCGGCATCGCTGCGCCGATCCTGCTCGTGCTCATTCGTCTGATTCAGGGCTTGGGCATGGGCGGAGAGTACGGCGGTGGCGTGCTGATGGCGCTCGAACACAGCCCGCGCGACCGGCAGGGCTTCTTCACGTCGTTCGTGCACATCGGTACGCCTGCGGGCGTGCTAATCCCGGTTGGCCTCGTCGCGATGCTCGACGCGTGGCTGCCCGAAGGGGCCTATGCCGAGTGGGCATGGCGGTTGCCGTTCCTGGCGAGCATCGTGCTCATCGGGGTCGGGGTGTTCATCCGGTTGCGGGTCACTGAAAGCCCCGAGTTCGTGCAGATGCGCGAACGCAAGGCGGTGCAGAGCCTGCCCGCCCGTGAGGTGGTGACGCGTTATGGGGGCACCTTGTTCACCTCGGTGCTGGCCAAGATCGCGGAATCGGGTTTGTTCAACATCTATTACGTCGTCGCGATCGCCTACGTGACAACCGAACTCGGACAACCGCGCGGGCCCGTCCTGATGGCGGTGCTGATTGCCTGTGCCGTCGAGTGTTTGACGTTGCCGCTGTTCGGCGCGCTGTCTGACCGGATCGGTCGTCGTCGGGTCTACATCGCCGGGGCACTCTTCCAGGCTGCGTTCTCCATTCCGTTCTTTCTCTTGCTGCAGACGGGTGAATTCGCGCTGATGACGGCGGCGATGACGTTGGGACTGGCGATCGGGCACGGGTCCATGTACGGGGTGCAGGGCGCACTCTTCAGCAACTTGTACCCGGTCAACGTCCGCTACACCGGGCTGTCGATGACTCAGCAGATCGGCGCGACACTCGGCGGGGGACTTTCGCCCATGATCGGTACCGCATTGCTCGCCGCCAACGGCGGGAACTGGGGCTACGTGATCTTCTACTGTGTGGGCGTCGCGGTGGTCTCGAGCATCGCAGCCTCGTTCCTGCGTCGAGGCGAGCGAGAGGTCGACCAGGCTGGCCAGGTCGACGACGTCGCAGCGATGCCCGCCGCGTCATCGCGAGCTAGGACGTGATCGTCCGCCGCAAGCGGACCAGCGGAATCGTTCGGTTGCCCGCGCGCACTTCGTAATCCGCGTAGCCGGCATACAGGTCCAGCGCTGCCTCCCATGCCGCGGAGCGCTCTGCGGAGTCGGTGATCTCCGACGCGGTGTAGGTGCCGCTGCGGCGCCCGGCGAGGACCTCGACCCGCGGGTTGGCTTTCATGTTGCGATACCACGACGGGTTGCCCGGCCGGCCGTAGTTGGACGCGATCAGAATCATCGAGTCACCGTCGGCCACATAAAGAAGCGGAAGGGTGCGGCGCAGTCCGGTCTTGGCCCCGATGGTCGTCGCCAGCATGACCGGCACCGGGAACACGCTGCTGATGCGACCTCCCGTGAGGCGCAGCAGAGGCGGATCGATTCGGGGAGCCAGCCGAGTGACATACCAGTAGCCCGGCGGTGTCCGCGCGAAGCGTTCGAGCACGCGCTCGTACGCAGTCATGTGACGCCGCATGGTGCGAAGCTACAACCGGCAGGCGGCCAGCACGTCAGAAAGCGCCGAGATCGCCGCGTCGAAGGCATGTTCCGACGGTGCGGCGTAGCCGACGACGATGCCGTCACGGGTGTCGACGTCGGCGTCGGGGTGGCGCAGGATCGACAGTCCCGTCAGTGCGATTCCGGCCTCGCCGGCGCGGCGCAGCACTTCGGCCTCCGTTCCGTCGGGCAGGTCCACCAGGAGGTTGAGCCCGGCGGCCAGCCCCTGCGTGCCGACGTCGAACGGGGCCAGTGCGTCGACGAGCGCGTCACGGCGGCGTCGGTAGCGTCCACGCATGCGCCGGATGTGGCGGTCGTAGTAGCCGCGTGCGATGAAATCGGCCAGAGTGAGCTGGTTGATCACATCGACCGAGAACTGCTGCCCGCCGGCGGCGTCTACGACCCGATCGACGAGCTGCTCCGGCAGGGCCAGCCAACCCAGGCGCAGAGCCGGTGACAGGCTCTTGCTGACCGAGCCGAGATAGGCGATCCGGCTGGGATCCAGGGCCTGGAGCGCCCCCACGGGCTGGCGGTCGAAGCGGAACTCCCCGTCGTAGTCGTCGTCGAGCACGAAACCTGACGTCCGACGCGCCCATTCGGCCACCGCGGCTCGCCGCGACGGATGCAGGGACATCCCGAGCGGATTGTGGTGAGCCGGCGTCAGGAGGACCCCGCCCACGTCCAGGCCGGCCAGGTCGTCGACCACCGCGCCGTGGTCGTCGACCGCGATCGGCACCGTGGTTCCGCCCGCCGCCGCGATCGCGTGCCGGAACAGATGGAGCCCGTAGGCCTCGACTGCGATCGGCCCACCCAGAACCCGTGTCAGCAGCTCCACCCCCTGGCGGACGCCGGCACATATCACGATCGACTCGGCTGAGGTGCGGACGCCGCGCGCCCGGGCCAGGTAATCGGCCAGCGCCGAACGCAATTCAATGCGCCCCCGCGGATCGCTCATGTGCAACGCCTCGTTCGGCGCGGCGGTGAGCGCGCGGCGCGTGCACGCGATCCATTGGCTCCGGGGGAACTCCGACACATCCGGCGACCCGGGCATCAGGTTGTGCACCGGGGTCACCGAGCGCCCGCGCGGACGGGTGCGCGGATGCGGCTGGGACGTGTTGAGCACCCAGGTGCCCGCCCCCTGACGGGACCCGAACCATCCTTCGGCGACGAGTTCGGCGTACGCGTCGGCGACGGTGTTGCGGGCGACTCCCAGGTCGGCGGCCAATGTGCGGGAAGCGGGCAGCATGGTGCCCGGCGGCAACCGGCCGGACCGTGCGGCGTCCCGCAGAGCCGCCATCACCGCGTCTTTGGCTCCGCGTGCACCGGGCGTCAGGGCGTGTCGCAGCTCCAGGTGAAGATCACGCGCACCAGAATTGGCCCAAGAAACCACGATGCAATTGAACCACCGACGTGGGCTTCTGCGGCATAGCGTTGTCGGCATGACACAGACACTCACGACGTCCCGCCTGAAGATCTACAAGAGCTCTCCCGAGCTGTACGACGCGATGATGGCGCTGTCCACCGCCGCTGCCAAGGATGTGGAACCCGAGCTCGGCGAGCTGATCAAGATCCGCGCTTCCCAGATGAATCGGTGTGCGTTCTGCCTCGACATGCACACCCGCGATGCCCGCAAGCTCGGCGTCAGCGAACAGAAGATCGACGTGCTCGCGGCGTGGACGGAGGCAGGTGACCTCTTCACCGAACGCGAACAGGCCGCGCTCGCCATCACCGAATCCATCACGGTGCTCGGCGATCACGGCGTGCCCGACGACGTCTACGCCGCCGCCGCGGAGGCCTTCACCGAGCGGGAGCTCGGACAGGTCATCGCCATGGCCGTCACGATCAACGCCTGGAACCGGATCAACGCCGCCGTTCACACGCCGCCTGCGCGACGCTGAAGAAGGGGCCTTGGACCCTACGGACACTCACCGAAGTCGACCAGCATGGGGTGCATGGACACGACATCCACCCCGGTCACCGAGTTGTCCGAATCGCAGAGCTGGCAGCTGCTGTCCGGACTCACCCTCGGCAGGTTGGTGACAACGGTCGGCGGCTGGACGGAGATCTTCCCGGTCAACTACGTCGTCCAGAACAAGACGCTGCTGTTCCGCACCGCCGAGGGCACCAAACTGCTCACGGCGGTGCTGAACGAGAACGTCGTGTTCGAGGCGGACGACCACACCGTCGTCGACGGATGGAGTGTGGTGGTGCGCGGTAGGGCCAAACTCCTGCACACCTCCGCCGAGATCGTCAAAGCCGAAGGCGCCGGGCTGTATCCGTGGATCGCGACCCGCAAGTCACGGTTCGTGCGCATCACCCCGGGCACGGTCACCGGCCGCAGGTTCGTCTTCGGTCCCGAGCCGGATGCCACTTCGCTCGTCAGCTGAGGATCACACCCAGTACGGCACCCGCGCCCGATACTGACGCATCGCCAGTGCGGCGAACAGCCAGCCGAAAGCGGTGAGCACCAACACCACCAGCCAGTGCCGCAGCTCCTGATCGGCGCCCAGTAGAGGTGCCCGCACGATGTCCAGATAGTGCAGCAGCGGGTTGAGTTCGACGATCTTCGCCCACTGTCCGGCGCCCTGAGCTTGCAGCGTGGACTCGTTCCAGATGATCGGGGTCATGAAGAACAGCAGCTGCACCAGGCTGTTCAACAGCGGACTGATGTCGCGGTACCGCGTCGCGAGAATGCCGAAACACAGTGACACCCAGACACAGTTGAGCGCGATCAGGCCCAGCGCCGGGATGACGGCGAGATCGGTCCACGTCCACGGCTTGGGATAGATGATCGCGATGATCACGAAGATGATGATGTTGTGCGCGAACAGGATCATCTGCCGCCACACCAGCCGGTAGACGTGCACCGACAGCGGTGTCGGAAGTTGTTTGATCAGGCCCTCGTTGGCGATGAAGACCTCGGCGCCCTCGAGGATCGAGGCGTTGATCAGGTTCCAGATGATCAACCCGAGAGTCACGTAGGGAAGGTGTTCGGACAGTTCGAGTTTGAACAGCTTCGAATACAGCGCGCCCATCGCGACCGCGGTCGTCCCGGTCGCGATCGTGATCCAGAACGGGCCGAGCACCGACCGCCGGTAGCGCTGCTTGATGTCCTGCCAGCCCAGGTGCAGCCACAGTTCGCGCTTGCCGAACCCGCCGACCAGGTCCGCCCACGCGCGGCTGAAGGTCCGCGACTGCGCCGCGGCATCGGTGAACGTCATCGGCGGGTGAACCTCTCTCGTCGTCCCAACCGCCGCAACCGGATCCACTCGGCGAAGCCGCGAGGATCGCGCGCCGACACCAGGAAGTACCAGCCGAACCGCAGCCATTCCTGGGGGATGAGTTTGCGCATCCCCGGCAGCGATTGCAGATAGCCGCGGTTGCGGTAGGTGTAGAAACGCTTGGTCTCGTTGTCCGGGTACTGGGTGTGCATGCGGCCGCCCAGGATCGGCTTGAATTCCTCTGTCCCACAGGGATGGAGATAGATCGCGTCCAGGCAGGTGCCGAACGGCAGACCGGTGCGGACCAGCCGCCGGTGCAGTTCGGTCTCGTCACCGCGGATGAACAGTCGCAGATCCGGTACGCCCACCGCCTCGATCGTCGACGCCCGGAACAGGGCACCGTTGAACAGCGAGGCGATTCCCGGTAGCAGGTCTCCGCTGCCGTCGGTGCGCAGTTCGCTGACCAGCCGGCGCCACGCGAGGCCCCGACGCAACGGGAACGCCAGCCGATCGGGATGCTCGAGATTGCACACCATCGGGGACACCTCGGCCAGTCCGTGCCGTTCGGCGCACCGCAGCAGCGTGCCCAGCACGTCGCTGTCCTGGGGGCGGCCGTCGTCGTCGGCCAGCCACACCCAGTCCGCGCCCAGTGCCAGCGCGTGCAGCATGCCGAGGGCGAACCCGCCCGCCCCGCCGAGGTTGCGCCGCGAACCCAGGTAGGTCGTCGGAAGCGGTTGTCCGGCAACGATATCGCGGACCGTGTCGTCGTCGTCGTTGTCGATCACGATGAGGTGGTCGGGGCGTCGGCTCTGCGCCGTCACAACATCGAGGGATTTCGCGAGTTCGTCGGGACGGCGATGGGTCACGACGACCGCGCACACCAGTTCACCCACGCGCGGTCTCCTCGAGGACCTCCCGCACGTGCCGTGCGGCGTCCTCGCCCTCGTAGGCCCGCACCACGTCCTCGATGCCGCCCTCCATCTTCACGGTGCCGTGGTCGATCCACATCGCCGTGTTGCACAGCCGGGCCAGGAATTCGTTGGAATGGCTGGCGAACACCAGGATTCCCGACCGCGCCACGAGATCGGCCAGCCGGGTCTGGGCCTTGCGCAGGAAGTCCGCGTCGACGGCACCGATACCCTCATCGAGCAGCAGGATCTCGGGATCGATGCTCGTCACCACGCCCATCGCCAGCCGGACCCGCATACCGGTCGAGTACGTCCGCAGTGGCATGGACAGGTAGTCGCCCAGCTCGGTGAATTCGGCGATCTCGTCGACCTTGGCCAGCATCTGCTTGCGCGTCTGCCCGAGGAAGAGGCCGCGGATGATGATGTTCTCGAAGCCCGAGATCTCGGGATCCATCCCGACACCGAGGTCGAACACGGGGGCCACGCGGCCCGAGACGGTGGCCACCCCGCGGGTGGGCTCGTAGATGCCGGACAGCAGGCGCAGCAGCGTCGACTTACCCGCGCCGTTGTGCCCGACCAGGCCCACCCGGTCGCCCATCTTCAGCGACATCGTGATGTCGCGCAGCGCCTCGATCACGACGACGTTGGAGTCGTTGCGTCCGATCGCGCCGCCGGCCTTGCCGAGGAAGGCCTTCTTCAGCGAGCGCGCCTTGGCGTCGAAGATCGGGAACTCGACCCAGGCGTTGTGTGTCTCGATGAACGGTTCCGGCGAACCCGGTTCCGACGAGAGGGAACTGCTCACCGACGTCTCACAGGTACTGGCCGGTACCGGGATGCTGGGGCCCGCCGCGCTGCGCCGGAATGCTGACACCGGGCGGCAAGGCACCCTGGCGCATCTGCTCCAGCTGCTGACGGGCCGCCATCTGCTGGGCGAACAGCGCGGTCTGGATGCCGTGGAACAGGCCCTCCAGCCAACCCACCAGCTGCGCCTGCGCGATCCGGAGCTCGGCATCGGAGGGGACCGCGTCCTCGGTGAACGGCAGTGTGAGCCGCTCGAGTTCGGCGCGCAGCTCCGGCGCCAGACCGTCCTCGAGCTCGGCGATGCTGGTGCGGTGGATGTCGCGCAGCCGGCCGCGGCTGGCCTCGTCCAGCGGTGCGGCGCGCACCTCCTCGAGCAGCTGCTTGATCATCGTGCCGATCCGCATGACCTTGGCCGGCTGCTCGACGAGGTCGCTCAGCGACTTGCCGTCGGAGCTCTGCTCGGCGTCGGACGTCCCCTCGCCGATGATCTCGATGTTGTCGTCGTTGTCCGAACTCATGGTCTAAGAGTGCCCCAGCGTCGCGTCGTCATTGTGGTTGGGCTCCGCGCCACTGGTAGATGCGCGTCTCACCATTGTCGTAGATCTTCTCCCAGGAGCGGGATTTGTCCAGCGACGCCAGGCCGTCCGGGATCACGAACCCCCGCACCACCGGCGTGCTGACGAGAAGGTAGCGGATGTTCAGCGCCTTGACCGCCGCGGCCACCCGCGGATCGGTGTCGGCGTCGTCGGCGTAGGCCCAGATGATGAACCTGTTGTAGCCCGGGCCCTGCTGCACCGGGTAGTCGTAATGGGTCCACAGCGGGTGCAGGTCGGCGACGGCGTACATCCAGGCGGTGCCGTCGGTGTTGGCGTTCGCGATCAGCGTGTCGCGCGCGCCGGGCAGGGTGGCGAGGTGGGCGAAGGCCTCGAGGTCCTTGCGGTCGATGATCACCGAGTCGTACTTCTCACCGAACAGGAACTCGTGACGTGGAAGGTAGTGGACGGCGGAGGCGACGGCGGCCACCGCCAACACGGCGGCGACCGTGCCGTGGCGCACCCGGGCCGGTAGCGATCCCGCGCGATCAGCCAGCCAGCAGGCCGCCGTCGTCGCCGCGATTCCCGCCAGCGCGCCGAGCAGCAACGTGATGACCGCGGACAGGCGACGCGGGTCGCTGTAGAAGAGGTCGCTGAACTTGCCGACGACCGCACCGAAGGGTCCCCCGAACGGTGCCGAGGAGTGCACGATCGCGACGACCAGCAGCAGCCACACCGGGACCGGCCACCACACCCGCTTGACGACGAGCAGAATTCCTCCGGCTGCCGCGAGGGCTATCAACCACCACTGGATCGGGAAGTCGTTGAGGTGCCTGGTGTGCTGCACGACGGCGTCGAACAGGGCCCGCTTCTTGCCCTGGTGGGTGACGAACGAGTGGCCCTCGATGATCTCGGCCTGTTGCAGGACGCCGAGGAACTGCGGGAGCAGTAGTGCCACCGACGGAGCGCCGACGGCGACCAGGGTGATGGCGTCGGCCACCCGGCCACGGACAGGGTGGCGCACGACGTCGACGAGCCACCATGCGGCCACCAGCAGGACGGCGACCACCCCGCCGGTGATGTGGACGGAGAACACGCCGACCACGGCCAGCACAGCCATCGGGATGCGGTCGCGGTGCGTCAGGGTCGTCGTAACGAGCACGAACACCGGCACGGCGATGCCGTAGGCAGCGAGGTTGGCGATCGAGGCCGTATCGAACTCGACGTACGGGACGGCGGTGAACGACGCTGCCAGCACCGCCGAGGTGGCGGCGGCCCCGAACGTGGGCCACGGCGCGGCCCAGCGGTGCATGAGCTGCCAGGTCAGCATTGCGGCGCTGGCTGGGAACAACCAGCTGGAGAGGGCGACGGAGACCACGGTGTAGGCCGTCGCGGGCGCGTCGCCGGCCACCTGGGCGAACACCGCGGCCAGCGCATGGAACGTGGACGGGTAGTAGAGCGCCTCGTGCGTCTCGATGTTGCGGAGTTCGCCCATGTGGGTGGGAGAGGCTTGGCCGGTGTCGAGGATGAACCGGATGGTGTTGGCGTGCCAGACCGCGTCCCAGGTGCTGGGAATCGACTGCCAGTCCGCCAAACCGCGCGCGGCGGCGAACCAGATCAGCGCCGCTCCCGCCACGACGCCGCCGGCGGTGAGCAGCGGGGCACCCCGCGGAGGGTGTGGTCGCTCGGGTGTTTCGGCACCCCGCCAGACCCGTCGCGCCAGCACCCGCAAACCGACGATCACGGCGGCGACGACAGCGAGGGTGAGCAGCGCGGTGCCGGCGTTCCAGGGCACACCGAGGGCGCCGAACGGCACGATTGCCATGGCCACGGCGCCGTAGGTCAGGGCGGGTCCGACGGCCACTGCGGCAGCCCAGTGCAGGCCGCCGCACCGGGCGATGATTGCCCCGGGGACCACCAGCAACGCCCACGCGAGTAGCACTCCGTACCCGAAGCTCACTGGACTAGTATGGCTGCCCAGATGACCCGTACCGGCCACGGCATGGGCAGCAGGAGCGAGGTCGGGCAATCGCTCACCGTCCGTGATCGGGCGGTACGGCGAGATTCCCTAGACGCACTAAGGTGGGCTGACATGGCATACGACGTCGCCCGGGTGCGGGGTCTGCACCCGTCGTTGGGCGATGGCTGGGTGCACCTGGATGCGCAGCACGGCATGCTGCTGCCCGACACCGTCAGCCGTGCGGTCTCCACCGCGTTCCGCGGTTCGATGCCGACGGTGGCCAGCGCGCACCCGTCGGCACGGCGCAGTGCGGCCGTTCTCGCGGCCGCCCGTCAGGCCGTCGCCGACCTCGTCAACGCCGACCCCGCCGGCGTGGTTCTGGGCGCCGACCGTGCCCTGCTGTTGACCTCACTCGCCGACGCGGCATCGGGCCGCGTCGGGCTCGGCTACGAGGTCGTGGTCTCTCGCCTCGACGACGAGGCCAACATCGCCCCGTGGCTGCGCGCGGCAAACCGTTACGGCGCCCAGGTCAAATGGGCCGAAGTCGACATCGAGACCGCAGAGTTGCCCACCTGGCAGTGGGAGGGCCTGGTGAGCCGGGCCACCCGACTGGTCGCATTGACCTCCGCGTCAAGCACTTTGGGCACCGTGACCGAGCTGCGCGAGGTGACCAAGCTCGTGCACGAAGTGGGCGGTCTGGTGGTCGTCGACCACTCCGCTGCGGCTCCCTACCGTCTCATCGACATCGACGAGGTGGAAGCCGACGTGGTGGCGCTCAACGCGCTGGCCTGGGGTGGGCCGCCGATCGGTGCGCTCGTGTTCCGCGATCCGTCGCTCATCGACGCGTTCGGATCGGTGTCGCTGGATCCGGATGCGACGGGGCCGGCCCGGCTGGAGCTGGGATCGCACCAGTTCGGCTACCTCGCTGGACTGGTCGCCAGCATCGAATACCTTGCCGGCCTTGAGGATTCAGCCCAGGGGAGCCGTCGCGAACGGCTGGCGGTGTCGATGCGTTCCGCGTCGGGTTACCTCGACGGACTCTTCGAGTACCTGCTGTCCGCGCTGCGGGTCCTGCCGACCGTCATCGTCATCGGCAGCCCCGAGCAGCGCATCCCCGTGCTCAGCTTCGCGGTCGAGAACGTGCCCGCCGAGCGGGTCGTGCAGCGGCTCGCCGACAACGGCATCCTCGCGATCGCGAACGCGAACTCCCGGGTGCTCGACGTCATCGGCGTCAACGACGTGGGCGGTGCGGTGACGGTCGGCCTGGCGCACTACAGCACCGCCGCCGAGGTCGATCAGCTGGTGCGGGCGCTGGCCTCGCTCGGCTGAAGCGTCAATCCTGCACGCGCAGAATCACTTTCCCTGACACGTCGCCCGAGTCCAGGAGTTCGTGGGCGGCCTGGGCCTGCGCGATCGGGAATTCCGCGCCGATCACCGGCCGGACCTCGCCGTCGGCGATCAGCGGCCACACCCGCTCGCGCACCTGAGTCACGATCTCGGCCTTGCCTGCGGGCCCGTCGAGCGGTCGTCCGCGCAGACCCGTGGCGAACACGCCGCCGCGCTTGGCGAGCAACGCGCCGATGTTCAGCTCGCCCGTGACGCCACCTTGCATACCGATGATCACGAGTCTGCCGTCGGCGGCCAGGGCGTCGACGTTGCGGGCCAGGTAGGCGGCTCCCATGATGTCGAGGATGACGTCGGCACCGCCCGCCTCCCGAATCACCTCGACGAAGTCCTCGGAGTGGTAGTCGATGGTCACTTCGGCGCCGAGCTCGGCGCACAGCTCGAGTTTGTTCGCCGAACCCGCCGTCACGGCGACCCGGCAGCCGAGCGCGCCGGCGACCTGGATCGCGTGGGTGCCGATGCCGCTCGCGCCCCCGTGGACCAGCAGGAGCTGGCCGGGTCGCAGTCCGGCGGTCATCACCACGTTCGACCAGACGGTGCACGCGACCTCGGGCAACCCGGCGGCGTACTCGAGCGGCACACCGTCCGGCGCCGGCAGCAACTGGCCGGCGGGCACCACCACGAATTCGGCGTAGCCGCCGCCTGCCAGCAAAGCACAGACCTGTTGCCCCGGAGCCCACTCAGTCGCCTCCAGGCCGGGCCCCAGTGCCTCGATCACGCCCGATGCCTCGAGTCCGATGATGTCGCTGGCGCCCGGCGGGGGCGGGTAGTGGCCGGCGGCCTGCAAGAGGTCGGCCCGGTTGACCCCGGCGGCGGTGACCCGCAGCAGAACCTCGCCCGGACCGGGTGTGACGTCGGGGACGGCTTGCCAGGTCAGTCGGCCGGAGTCGGCCACGATAGCCAGCATGCGGACAACGCTACTACGCAGGGAAAACAGGTGTCATTTTGCCCGGTGGCGATAGGTACATACCTCTAATATGTGCCCATGGAGGGGACCTCGGGGGGGCGTAGCGCGAGCGATACGCCATATCTGGACATGTCTGAGCAACGCGCATGGCAGAACTTTCTGGACGCTGCGCTGCGCTTGTACGGCACGATGAATCGTGCGTTGGTCGACCAGCACAAGCTGACGCTCAACGACGTCCGTTTGCTGGACCTGCTGGCCGGCTCACCGGCCGGAGCGGCCCGCATGGGCGACCTGGCGGAGTCGTTGATGTCGCTGCCGAGCCGTGTGACACGGCAGATCAACCGGCTGGAGAAACAGAACCTGGTGTCGCGTGAGGCCAGCCCCGACGACGGTCGCGGGGTGCTCGCGTCGATCACGCCCCAGGGCCGCGAGGCGCTGTCGTCGGCGCAGCAGACCTACGGCGCGGCCGTACGCGAACATTTCGTGGATCGGTTGTCGCGGCCACAGGTCACGGCGATGGGGGAGAACTGCCGCCGGATCAGCATCGCGTTGCAATCGGGGGCGGCGTCGGCCAAGGTCGGCCGCGTCTAGACTGACCCGCGGTGGCGTGGCAGAGCGGCCTAATGCACTCGCCTTGAAAGCGAGAGACGGCTAACACCGTCCGGGGGTTCAAATCCCTCCGCCACCGCCAACGACGACCAGTTCCGCTGACGTGTCCGTCAAATTCGCGGCGAGAGTTCGCGCGATGGTGCACAGTTGGTGCCGTGAACCGACACACCGCCGCGCTGCTGGCCGCCGCGTCACTGGTCGCCGCACCGCTGGCCACCGCATCACTGCTGAACGCGCCCACCGCGGCTGCCGACATCTGCGCCGGTGTTCACGGCCGCTTCGTCGGTGTCGAAGGCTGTGGCGCCCCGATCGCCAACGGCATCGAGGCCGGCGTGACGGCGGCGGCCATCGCCTCGTCGGCCGTTCCGTACGTGCCCGGCGAGATCCCCTGCTACACGGTCGAAGGGGTGCCCTACTACACCCCGCCCGGAGACCCCTGCTGATGGTCGCCGCGGCTGGTGGAGTGACCTAGACCCGGCCGGCGACGAAGGCTGCCGCCTGGTCGAGCATGCCGTTCTGCACGTAGGCATAGTGCGCCGTGTTGTCGGAGGGTCCTGGGTCGCAGTACTGGTCGCCGGTGGCGCACTGGTCGATGGTCCGGCCGCCGTAGACCGGGCTCTTGTCGACCAGTGAGCCGCCGCCGTTCATCGTGCGCATCGGGTTGCCGAACACCGCGATCGCCGCGACGTGCGGCTCGTCCTCGGCGGGAATGGGCATCGGCGTGAACAGGCCCACCCGCTGGCCGATCGTGATGACATCGACAACGCCGGCGCCCTGGGAGTAGCCGCCCAGCACGATGCGAGTGTTGGGACAATTGGCCGCCGTAGCGTGCACGTGCGCGAGCGCGTCGGTACCGCCTGCGCGCACCGAGGAGTACAGATCCCAGTTCGCGGGATAGTTCACCGCATAGGTCGACACGGACTTGCTGCCGACCTTGCTGCGCACCGAGTTGATGAACGCGGTGCCGAGCCACCCCACGCCCGGCGGCTCAGTGGTACCCCTAGCGAACACGATGTCCACATCGCTGCACGTCTGCGCCGCTGCTGTCGGAGATCCTGCTCCCGCAGCCGATATTGCGCATATAGTTGCCGCACTGGTCATTACGCTCGCAATAGCTTGTAGTTTCATGCTGTGGCGGGTTGCACGGGGTCCAGAAATACAAACATTTACAGCAACGTCGAATACCAAACACTGCCACATGTGCACGTTCCCCCGATCGGGGGACAGGAATTTCCTCCGGAGCATTCCACCCAATAGCGGATGTAAATATCCGGCAAAGCCGTCAATATCGACGCATGACGATGGACACGGCCTCGACCGCCTCTGCATCCACTCAACCGCTCTGGCGGATCGCGCTGTCCAGCTACGTGGGCTCGGCGATCGAGTTCTACGACTTCTTCATCTACGGCACCGCAGCGGCGCTGGTGTTCCCGACGGTGTTCTTCCCGGAGTTGAGCCCGATGATGGCCACGACGGCCTCGCTGGGCGCGTTCGCCGCCGCGTTCCTGGCGCGTCCGGTGGGTGCCGCGGTGTTCGGTCACTTCGGTGATCGCATCAGCCGCAAGCAGACCCTCGTCGTGACGCTGCTGCTGATGGGCGTCGCCACCGTCGGGGTGGGCCTCATCCCCAGCACAGCAACCATCGGCGTCGCCGCTCCGCTGTTGCTGCTCGGTCTGCGGCTGGTCCAGGGCTTCGCCGTGGGTGGGGAGTGGGCGGGCGCGGTACTGCTCAGCGCCGAGAACTCACCCACGGACCGACGGGGCTTCTACGGCATGTTCACCCAGCTCGGCCTCGGCACCGCCCTGGTGCTGGCCAACCTGGTGTTCTGGGTGGTGCAGGCCATCTTCGGGGAGGACCCGGGTTCGGCGTTCTTCGGCTGGGCGTGGCGAATCCCGTTCCTGCTCAGCGGAATTCTGATCCTGGTGGCGCTCTACATCCGCATGCACGTCAAAGACTCACCGGTGCACGACGAGGACGCCGGACATCAGGGCGCCCCGCTCGTCGCGCTGTTCCGCAGGCAGGGCCGACAGGTGCTGCTGGCCGCCGGTGTCGCGGTCTGCGCGCCGATGCTGGTGTTCCAGGCGGGCACGTTCTTCGTCCACTACGCCGCCGACCGGCTCGACTTCTCCTACGACCTGGTGCTGATGACCGGCGTGATCGGCGGGCTGTGTGCAGTGGGCTTCGCCGCGGTGTCGGCCGTGCTCAGCGACACCCATGGCCGTCGTCGCATCGTGTCGTGGGGGTTCGCGCTGACCGCGCCGTGGGCGTTCGTGGTGTTCCCGTTGATCGAGACCGGCGACAAGATGCTGTTCGGCGTGACGATCGTGGTGACGTACTGCCTGATCGGCTGGTGCATGGGACCGCTCGCTGCACTCCTGCCGGAGATCTTCGCTCCGGAGTACCGCTACACCGGCGCCGCGCTGTCGCACACGCTGGGCGCGATCATCGGCGGCGCGCTGCCGCCTGTTGTGTCGCCGATGCTGCTGGCCACCTACGGCGGCTGGGCGGTGTCGGTGATGATGGGTGCCCTCGGTCTGGTCAGCCTGGCGTGCGTGCTGGCGCTGCCGGAGACGGCCGGGCGCAAGATCTAGAGGATCACTCGCCGGTGAAGTTCGGCGGGCGCTTCTCGAACATCGCGGTGACGCCCTCGGTCAGGTCCTTCGACGCCATG
The DNA here is from genome assembly GCF_007096635.1 of Mycolicibacterium sp. 018/SC-01/001. GTDB lineage: Bacteria > Actinomycetota > Actinomycetes > Mycobacteriales > Mycobacteriaceae > Mycobacterium. The sequence goes on along the minus strand of NZ_VKAA01000001.1, from coordinate 157,151 downwards.
AACGCTGAGTTCCACGCCGCCACGTAGCGCAGGCTCGCCGACACATCGGCGGTGCGCTGCTCGTCGAGCACGTCCTTGATCCCGGCGACGACGAGGGGCGGGTTCGCGGCGATCTCGGCGGCGGTGGCCCGAGCCGCGGCCAGCGAGGCGTCCGCGTCGGGGAACACGTCGTTGACCAAGCCGATCTTCTCGGCCCGCGAGGCGTCGATGTCCTTGCCCGTCAACGCCAATTCGCGCAGGTGCCCGTCGGAGAGGATCAGGGGCAGCCGGGCCAGCGAGCCGACGTCGGCGACGATCGCGAGCTTGACCTCACGCACCGAGAACTTCGCGTCGGCACTGGCGTACCGGATGTCGACGGCCGAGATCAGGTCGACCCCGCCTCCGATGCACCAGCCGTGCACCGAGGCGATCACCGGCGTCCGGCAGTCCGCCACGGCGGTGATCGACTGCTGCATGGTCTTGAGGCGGGCGTGGAACTCGGCGCGGGGCTTGGCCAGCGCGCCCTGCTCCATCATCGGCGCGAGCGTGCCGCCCATCGCAGCGAGATCGAGGCCGTAGCTGAAGTTCTTGCCGGAGCCGGTCAGCACGATCGCGCGTACCTCGGGGTCGGCGTCCAATTCGGCGAACACCTGGGGGAGTTCCGCCCAGAACGCCGGTCCCATCGCGTTGCCCTTGCCGGGGCCGACCAACGTGACCTGTGCGATGCGGTCAGCGATGTCGACCGTCAGTGATTCGTAGCTGCTGCCCATGGACCAGAAGGCTAGCCGCCGCCGCGTGGCGGCAGCCGTCAGCCCATCAGGACGTCGCTGACCTTCGCGCCGGGCACGATCTGGCACGCGGCGTCGGCGAGGAGCTGGCCCACCGTCTCGCCGTTGGCGCCGATCGGATTGTTGCCCTGGGCGAGGATCGCCTTGACCACCGCGAGCCGGGTCGCCTCGTCGAGTTTCGAGTACTCCTCGCACGACATGCTGGTCGCGTTCGGGGGCGGCGGTACCTCGGGGACGTTCGACCCCCGCGTCGGCAGCGGCAGGTTCGGGATCGTGATCTCGGGCAGCCCGGGGATGCTCGGCAGCCCGGGAATGCTCGGTAGTCCGGGAATGCTCGGCGAGCTGGGTTGGGTGGTCAGCGGCGGGCCCGGCTCGGTGGTCTGCGCGACAGCACCCTCGGTGCTGCGCGAGCAGGCCGTCGTCGCACCGAGCACGATCGCCAAGCCGACCATGGCCGCCGTCGTCACCCGCGTGCGCGTCGTCATCTCCGCCACGATAGGGCGCTAGATCCGCTCGAGATAGAAATACAGGTGACGCGGCGTGCCGGAGCTGGTGTCCATGGCGCCCTTGCCGTTCATGATGCCGATCACGGCGTTGTCGTCGACGATCTTGAAGTGGTCGTGCACGGGCTTTCCGTCGTAGACCATCGACGCGACGATCTCACCGCGGAACTCCTCCATCCACAGGCTGGCTTCGCCGTTCATCGCCTCGGTGTTGGAGAACGTGTTGCCCTCGGCGTCCAGGCACACGAGCGGCTTCGCGTCGGCGGCGGAGTGGAACGTCTTGCCGAACCAGTTGAGCCGCTTCATGAAACCGTTGGCTTTGTGGCCGGTGTCGAATTCACCGCCCTTCCATTCGCCGAGCATGAACTCGATGGTGGCGGGCGCCAGCGTCGCCCAGAAGGCGTCGAGTTCCGCGTCGTCGATGCGGCCGGTGCGCGCGGTCAGCTCGGTGAAAGTCTTGCGGGGGTCGGTCATGGTCGTCCTGTCCAGGTGCGGGCGAAGTCGAGGAAGGCGTCGTTCTCGTGCGGGGCCGCCACGGTGACCCGCACGCCGTCGTCCCCGTAGGGGCGCACGATGATGCGGCTGTTGGCGGCGTCGGCGGCGAACTGCTGGGCCCGACCGGTCAGTGGCAGCCAGACGAAGTTGGCCTGCGATGGCGGCAGCTCGTACCCGGCGTCGCGAAGAGCGGCCGACACCCGGGTGCGCTCGGCCACCACGGCGTCGGTGCGCTCGAGCAGTTCGTCGGCCGCGTCCAGTGAGGCGATGGCCGCGGCCTGCGAGACGGTGGTCGCGGTGAACGGGACGTAGACCTTGGACAGCGCGCTGACGATGTCGGGGTCGGCGACGGCGTAGCCGACGCGCAGGCCCGCCAGGCCGTACGCCTTCGAGAAGGTCCGCAGCACGACGACGTTGGAGTGGGCGCGGACCAGACCGAAGCTGTCGGGCACGAGGTCGTCGCGGATGTATTCGATGTATGCCTCGTCGAGCACCACCATGATGTGCGACGGGACGGCCTCGACGAACGCGGCGAGCTTCCCGGGGTCGACGACTGTGCTGGTCGGGTTGTTCGGGTTGCACACGAAGATCAGCCGGGTGCGGTCGGTGATCGCGGCCAGCATCGCGTCGAGGTCGAAGGTGTGGTCGGTCAGCGGTACCTGGATCGGGGTGGCGCCCGCGGTGCGGACCTGCAGCGGGTAGATCTCGAAGCTCCGCCAGCCGAACAGCACCTCGTCGCCGACGGTCGAGGTGATCTGGATCAGCTGCTGACACAGGCTCACCGAGCCGCAGCCCACCGAGATGTGCTCAGGAGCGAAGTTCACGTGCTTGGCAAGGCGCTCTTTGAGCTCGACGTAGCCGTTGTCGGGGTAGCGGTTGATGCCGTCCATCGCGGCGGCGACGGCGGCGCGCACGCTGGGCAGCGGACCGTGCACCGTTTCGTTGCTGGCGATCTTGATGGCGCCCGGCACGGTCTTGCCCGGCGTGTAGGCGGGCAGATCGGTCAGTTCGGGGCGGAGACGAGCGGGCACCGAACCAGTTTAGGGGTGCGGTCGATCTGCTTTGCTTCCCGCGGCAGGGCCTGTGTACTCTCTCCTTTCGGCGGTCAACGTCAGGAGGCGTGCCAGAGCGGCCGAATGGGACTCACTGCTAATGAGTTGCCCGCCTTAAAGCGGGCCGGAGGTTCAAATCCTCTCGCCTCCGCCAACAACTGAACATGCACCACCCGAGCGCCCGTAGCTCAACGGATAGAGCATCTGACTACGGATCAGAAGGTTAGGGGTTCGAATCCCTTCGGGCGCGCTTCGATTTCCGGTTGGCCAGCACCATGTCGACCGCAGCCTCGATGACATCGTCGTCGGGCAACGTCCCGAACATCAGTGACGGGCACGCCACCACACCGGCCAGCATCGAGATCGCCGCTTCCAGCCGCGGACCCTCGAACACGCTCTCCAACATCGTGCGCACCGGGCGCTGCGCCTCGGTGTTCAGGGATTCGCGGATCTCGGCCATCGTCTCGATCGACGCCCACTGCGCCATCGCGTAGAGCACCTTGTCCAGGTGTAGGTCGACCACGGCGGTGCGGAACGACCGCAGCTCGCCGATCAGGTCGGCCCGCAGGTCTCCGGAGGGCTCGGTGTGGGGCAGCTCGCCGATGGCGTCGACGGCGATCCGCAGCAGGTCCACCCGCGACGGCCAATGGGTGTAGAGCGTGGTCTTGGAGTAGCCGGCGAGCTCTGCGACGCGGGCGTGGGTGACGGCCTCGGAGCCTTCCGTGACCAGAACGTCGAGTGCGGTGCGGCCGACGTCGGCGCGGGTGCGGATGACGCGGGCATCTTCGCCGGTGGCAGCCTTACCGCAGCGGCCTGCCATGTGCCCTCACCTCTGCCCCGTGGTCTCTGGTGCCCTCAATTAACGCATGGATCCGGCTGCGCCCGCCGAAGACGTGCGCGGAGCACCCTGCGCGCGTCGATAAAATTCACCGGTGATCTCCGACGTTGCCATGATGACGCAGTCCGCGCAGGCGAACCTGGGCGCGAAGGACTTCGCATCGGCGGCGTCGGCGGCGTGGGCCGTGCTGAATGTCGAGCCGTCGAACGAGCACGCGATGCGGTTGTATGCGCTCGCGCTGCACGGGCTGGGCCGCGGCGCCGATGCGCTGTCGGTGGCGTGGCGGCTGGTCACCGAGCACCCGCGGTCGGCGCTCGCGCTGTACACGTATGCCAGCCTGCTGCACGAGTCGCGGCAGGATCAACAGGCGATGCCGGTGCTTGACGAGGCGTTGCGGTTGGACCCGACCAATCCGGACGCTCTGGTGTTGCGTGGCGACATCTTTCGCACCATGTGTGGCCAGAAGGCCGCGGAGCAGCAATACGTGGAGGCGTTGCGGATCGCGCCCGATAACGCGGTGGCGCAACACAATCTCGCGGTCAGCAGGCTGCGGTGGGGGTCGTTGACGCAGGCGGTGCGGGGACTGCTCGCGGCCGACCGCATGAATCCGGCATTGCGGCCGTTGGTGATCGACAACATCGGGCTGGCGATGACGCGGGTACTGCGGATGGCGACCGCCTCTGTGGTGTTCCTAGCCGTGGCGCTGATCGTGGTGATGGCCGCAGATGACGACGGGATGCCGACGGTGCTGCCGCGGATTGCAGCCGGTGTGCTAGGGGTGGCGTTGGTCGTGCCACTGGTGTGGGTGGTACGTACCGTCCCCGGTGCTGTGCTCAGTGCTGTTGCGCGGCAACGGTTTCTATTGGGTGTGAGACTGGCCTTCGTGGCGTTGGCGGTGCTGCTGGGCGTATTGACGGCGGCGGTGGGGTCGAACCCGGTGTCCGATGTCGCGGGAACGTTGCTGCTGTTCGGGGTATTCGGTGTGACGGTGCTGGGATTCGTGACGGGCTCGTAGGAGCTGGCAGTGAGTGCCGATGTGTATTTCGGCTAGTTCTTGGGCAGATGCGCATCGAACACGTGCTGGGATTGTTTTCCAGCGGCTGTGACTCGTCTATCGACGCCCCACGACTTCATCTTCAGATCGCCGGCGGCATGATCAATCAACATCATTCGATGTGCCCTGTGCGATCGAATTCACCGCCTCGCATGCCGATTTGAAATGAATTCGGAAGAGGTCGCGCAGCCAGGCCATCACTACGTCGTCCTTTGCCCCAAAAGGTGGAGTGATCAGGTTGTCCTTAGCTCGGGACAGCAGAAGCATGAAGTGCCACGTGCCAGTGCGGTCCGACAGGCCGAAGGTGTTGTCCGCGCCCGGCGGTGCCAGCATAAAGTCGATTCCGCCGTCTCGTTCTGACCAGCACACTTGGACTTTGCAATCCCGCCGACGATAGAAGAGCGCCCAGGCTGGTCGATCACCGTAGGACCACGGGTCTAGGATCTCGTCGATCACAAGACCTTCTGCCGCCATGTCTGGATCGAGAAAGCGCGCCAGTTCTTCAGCCTTCATTGCCTTCCCTTCGGGCATTGGCTCTTGGGATCTCGATGTAACTGGTGTGTGGGTACGCGCGCCGGATGCACGAGGCGATTTCGGCTGGATCGTCAGTCCTGCAATGCTATGGCAGGGCGAAAAAGCATTCAATGTCGATCTTGTACGGACCGACACTGAACATCACCCTAAGAACGTTTACTCCGTCGGCTGTGGTGTACAGGGTCCACTCCCACGCAGAATGGGCCAGCTGTCTGAGTTCGATGGGGCTCTGCCGAGGTTCAGCACTCTGACATGGCTGCACCGACTCATCGAGGCATAAATCCCCGTTCGGCTGCGATGCGTAGCCGTCCAACCTGCTGTGCAATGTCAGTCCTGGAGAGGCTCCGAGACAGGCTCCCGCCCGGGGAGGTCACTCACGAAGCCCTGTGCTGCGTACTCACACTTCTCGAAAAAGAGCCGCTCATCGTTGCCGAGGGTGTTGTCGACGACCAGAGCGACCCGCACGGGGAAGCTTCTCATGCCGTTGTGAAGTTGCGTGCCCGCGAAGAGGCTGCACACCACCACCGCGTACACCCAGAGAAATGCGCCCGCACCGTCGCGGCCGTGGAACTCAGGTTGGGTTCGCGACCAGTCGAAGGTCGGCGAGGGGTGGAAGCGCAGAGGCGTGTCGACGACGACAAGAAAGTAGTCGTTTCGATCTGGTCCCGCCATCTGTCGCGCTACGCGCCCGGCTACCGGAAGTTGGCTCTGCAGCTCCGTGATGGCGTACGGCAGGCCACCTCCCGACTGGTCCCAGTCGATGCTGTCGATTGTGAGGTGCGGCATGAAAGCTCTCTGTGTCTGGCGGTCAACGCCGATGACGAGGTCGGGTCACGGTGCTTCCGGCGCCAATTGGTTCTCCACCCCGCGCACATTGCTCAACTTGCCAGTGTCGACGACGATTTCGTAGACGCCGGACTCGACCATGCCGGCGCCGACCCGTCGGGCGCTCTCAGGGTCATCAGTGAGCAGGAGTAACTCGGCGGTTCTTCCCGATGTTCGCAGAATGCGCACTGGCACACCGTCGAGCTGCGCGGTGTAGACGCGCTCGAAAATTTCGGTCTCGGCAAGCGGGACGCTCGCTGACCACACATTGGCACGGACCGGCTGAAACCCCGTCGGTCCGTCGGTGGTGATGGCTGTTAGATGAACGATCTCTGCGACGACATCGGCGAAGAATTCGTTGCCGCGCCACCTCGCGAACGTGCCGACCATCGAACTCGGCGGGCGCCACTGCTTCGCATTGAGCCAGCCTCGAGCAACCCCCTCGTAGCGGGAGAGGACCTTCTGCTCACCGTCGGAGCGAAGTCGCCAGTATTCCGATCCGTAAGGGTACCGGGTGCGGCTCATGGACCAGACTCGAGCGAGCGAGTCGCCACGGAGGAAGCCGTTCGGGAAGGTGGGCCATGGGCGCGGTGCATCGTCGGGCGGTCGCAACGACGCAAGGCGGGGTTGTTCGAAGCGGACCACGTCGACGAACTGCGGAGCCCCGTCTACCCCGTATGCGGCCAGAAGGTGTTGTGGGATCCGTAAATTGGCGACAGCTGCGGCGTCAGCGACATAACCCCCCACCTGATCGTCCCCAGTCTCCACGATGGCCGTTGCGAGGGCTGAGTTGAGGAGTTTCTGGAGAATCAATCGGTCAGCCACGTCGTGTCTCCTCCACCTCGATGCTGTCGAAGTCTTCTGGATTGAACAATCCGGTCCATCCCATGTACTGGTCACCGTCGAGACCCAGTTCGCGAGCCACGGCCGGTGGACCGATGAAGTCCACGCTGATTCGCCCATCCGGCAACTGCTTCTGCAGTGTCAGGCGATGACCTCGAATCGTTCCCCGAACACGCCGATGAACAATTCCGTCCAGGCTCGTGCGAGGAACCTTGGCCCACTTCTGTCTGCGCCCGGAGCCGGACGGGTAGTCCCCGAACGCGAACGCGTCGGGTATCTCGGTGTCACGGTCAATTCCGAGAGCCACCCAATCAGTGTCGCTGAATACTATGGGGAACTGCTTGCCGCGGTACTCCGCTAATGCAGCACTCACAGGTGTCTGTTCCATCAGTTGCCCTGCGGTATCCACTCTTTGCCCCGCAGCACGGCCACCAAACGTTGGTTGCCGTTGTCAAGCACTTCCCACATCTCGGCTCCGTCCCTCATAGTGATGTCATTGGCCACGTACTCAGGGATGACATCGTCGGCCGACTTCGTGAAGCCATTACCTGTGAAGGGGTCTGACCATCCATCGTAGGAAGCGTCGCCGCCCATCGTTGAGTTCCTTGGCACCTCGTAGTTCCCAAGCGATTCCGGATCGGCCTGGAAGCGAATGATATGTGTGCCCGCATCTGTTGGGTCGAAGTGTGAGCCGTCATAGTCCAGACGCAGACCGTCATGAATTCTCGAGGGGTCCGAAAGATGGGCGGTGTCATCGGCGACGGTGACCGATCCCTTGATCTGGTCGACGTCGAAGTTGCCGCCCATGATGTAGTCGTCAGCTCGGCCTCGCACGAAATCGCCGTCACCGTTGAAGAATCCGGGCGGAATGACTTTCTGCATCACGGTGTCCACCGTCGGCGCTGGTAACGCATCGCGAACCGCTGTCAACAAGTGACGTTGATCTGCTGTCAGGGCGTCAGTCGGGGTGTTGATCAGGTCGACGAGGTCGCTCTTACTCACGCCGTGTGCTGCGAGAGCCTCGTCTACTCGATGGTTGTCGAGGAGTTGTTCCGGCGCGAACTTCGTGGTGTGTTCGCTGTCATCCATCATCGAGTAGACACGCGCGTGCTCGTCGTGCGGAGCGTGGTCGCCAGCCGGCGTGTGGTGATCGTCGCCCGGGGACGGCTCGCTGCCGTTGGAGTGCGTCCCCGGATCGTGGGTTCCGCCGGGATCTGCAGAACCACCACTGTGCGGGCCTGCTTCCGATCCCCCGCCGGGCGACGACGTATGCGAAGGAGTGGAGTGAGCGGGGGCTTGTGCTGTTGTCTCCGGCGCCCCGCCCGGCGTCCCATGCGGCGAAGCCGCCGGACCACCACCACCGCGTCCCGCATCCACGGGTGCCCGCGGCCCGGACCCGCCCTCGGCGCCAGATCCGGACGGCCGGCCAGGGGGAGCCGACGGCTCACCAATGCGAGGGCCGCCACCCGACGGACCGCTGCCCGACGGCGCACCACCATGCGGCGTCGACCCGCCCGGCGCCGGACCAGCGCCAGCAGACCCCGGCCCCGCGCCCCCCGGAATCCCGTCGGGTCGCAGCGGTGGCACACCACCCGCGCCCGAGGGATTGAATTCCGGAACATGCGGCGCCTCGATGCGACTCGGTGTTCCGCGGGTCCAGCTGCCCAGCTCGCCGACCTTCGGCAGGCGTCCCTCTTCGAGTACGCGCCTGCTGAGATTCAAGCCCTTGGCGACACTGCCGGTCTTCGACAGCGCCCCGCCCGGCACGAACAGCGAGCCGATGTTGAACGCGGCCTCGCCCGCGGCACGGCCCGGATGGTCACCGGACCACTTGTCCCAGGCGACGAACTCCTTGCCCATGTTGGCCAGCACGCCGGGCAGACTCGACGGGTCCTTGGCCACCGACAGGGCCATCTCGGCCATGCCCTTCCAGGTGTCAGGATCGGCCATGGCCACGACGCCGGACACGGTGCCGATCAACCCGGTCAGCGCGCCTACCTGAATGTCGGTGTACAGCGTCACGGCGTTGGCCAGATCGTTGCCCACCCGGTCGCCGAACGTCTCCACCAGGATGGGCCGGATCCATTTCTGGAAAGCCGTCGCTGCGTCGCCGATCAGCCCCGTCAGCTCGTCGAGCAGGCCGACGATGCCCTTCACCTGACTCTGGAAGTTGTGCAGCACTGTGCCGATGTCGTGGGCGACCTCGCGCAGGATGTCGTCGGCTTCCCCGGTGAAGATGCCCTTCACGGTGTCCCACAGCCCGTCGAGCGACAGCCGGTCGAGTATCCGGCGGATCGCGTCCTGGGTTTCCTGGACGCCGTTCGCAAAATCCGTGATCGATTGTGCGACGGATGTCGACACATCCGCGAGCGACGAGATCGCAGTGCCCAGGCTCTCCAGCGCGGTTTTCATCGCACCGACCTCGGGAATTTGTTGCGCGGCAACGGCATTCTTGATGCCCGTCAGCTGCGGCTCGATCAACGCGAACCCGGTGGCGAAGTTGCGCCACTGCGTCGCGGTCACGCCCATGATCGGCGCGTTGCCCGACGGCCATGTCATCGCCGCCCCGGCGAAGAAGCCGATGCCGGGCAGCACCTGCAGGAACGGCTGGATCAGGTACCACTTGTCCGGCGGCGGGACGGTGACGCCGTTGGGGCCCGCGGGCACATGGGCAGGCAGTGCCTTTCCGGGCTCGGCGCCGACGCCCCCCGACGGGCCGGCACCGCCGATCGTCGCTGCGGCATCGGCGTTGCGGTAGTTGTAACCGGTGGCCTGCAACAGCATGCCCACGGCGTTGAAGGCGTTGGCGGCATCAGCGACGGCCGAGGTGAACTCACCTGCTTGGTGTCCGTACTTGAGTCCGAAGTTCATCCCCGCCGGGTCCATGCCGGACGAGATGCCGCCACCGAGCGCCGCGCCCAGTGCATCGGACAGCCGAGCCAACTGCGCGCCGATCGCACCGGTCTGTTGACCCGCGGCGATCAGCGCCTCCGGGTCAACCTCGATCCGCACCGCGTGATCCCCCGATGGTCATGCCTGCCACATCTGACCGTTCTTGGCGACGGCGTCGCTGTAGTTCTTGTGTGCGGTGTCGGCGACTTTCTGCAGCGCGGCGAGCGCCTCTTTCATCTGCTCGGCGCCGGTCTCCCACTGTTTCTGGGCTTGCGTCTGCGCATCCGACGCAGCGCCCTCCCACGACCCGCGCAGCATCGTCATCGTGTGCTCGATGTCGTCGAGGCATTCGGTGACCTCTCGGCCGAACTCCTGCATGTGGGTGATCGCGGCGCGCAGCGCGTCGAAGTCGACGATCAGCTCGCTCATCGCTCGTCCTTCGGCTGCGGCTTGCAGTCGGTGTCGGGTTGCGTCTCGGGGGTCGGAGCCTCGCCGCCCTGGGTTTCGCCACCCTGCGCCGCGCCCTCGACCATCGACGTCACCTGTTCGACGAATCCGCCGGCGATCTGTGCCCCCTGCTGCAGGACGCCGCCGAGCTGCTGCGGCGCCGACTGTGCAGACTCGGCGACCGACCCCAGCTGATCGAGGTTCATCGCCTTGGCCAACCCTGTCAACGGCTCGGACGCCGGCGCAGCAGCCGCCGGCGCCGCACTCGGAGCACCGCCGCCCCCACCTCCGGCAGGCGCGCGACCGCCGCCACCCTGCATGGTCGCGTTCAGCGCCTCGCCGGACTGCTGGTCCGTCTTCGCGTACTCCTTGCCCGCGAGGCTCAGCAGATCCGCCATGGTCTGGAGGCCGCGGACCACCTGGCCGGCTCCGTCGTGCCATTGATTCCACGCGGGCCCGTATGCCGAGGCTGCGCCGCCTTTCCAGCCGGAACCCAGCAACTGCTGCGTCTCCAGATCCACGCTGGACAATCCGTCCTGCAGCCGCTGTCCGGCGTCGCGCAGCCGCTCGGATGCCGCCTGCAGCTCCGACACCACCACCTCGACCGAACGCTCCACGGCACAGAGCCTATGGGTCCCCGCGAGGGGGTCCATGCGCCAATTTCCCGCCTCTGCTGGTTCTAGGGTGGGGGCGTGCGCCTTCTCCTGATCGCCGACACGCACGTGCCGAAAAGGGCCAAGGACCTCCCTCCGCAGGTGTGGGATGCGGTTGACGACGCCGACGTCGTCATCCACGCGGGTGACTGGGTGGAACCGGATCTGCTGGACGCACTGGAGCGGCGCTCCCGACGTCTGGTGGCGTGTTGGGGCAACAACGACGGTGACGAGCTGCGCCGCCGGCTGCCCGAACGCGCCGACGTGGAGCTGGGTGGGTTGCGCTTCACCGTCACCCACGAGACCGGCGGCTCCGCCGGCCGCGAGACGCGCATGGCCAAGGCCTACCCCGACACCGACGTGCTGGTGTTCGGGCACAGCCACATCCCGTGGGACACGACGGCCGAGACCGGCCTGCGGCTGCTCAACCCCGGCTCACCGACCGACCGCCGCCGCCAGCCCCACTGCACGTACATGACCGCGACGGCGGCAGACGGAACGCTAACCGACGTCGAACTGCATCGGATTCCCCGCCGTGACTGACCGGCCCGCCACCGTCGACGACGTGCACCGCATCGCCGCGGGCATGCCGCACGTGACGCGCGTCGAGGGCCCGAAGGCCGGCAACCCGATCTATCAGGTCGGCGGAAAGTCGTTCGTGTTCTTCCGGACTCCGCGGCCCGACGCCGTCGACCCCGAGACCGGCGAGAAGTATCCGGATGTCATCGTCATCTGGGTCGAATCCGAGGCCGACAAGCTCGCGCTCACCCAGGATCCTGAGTCGCCGTTCTTCACCACCCCGCACTTCGACGGGCACCTGTCCGTGCTGGTGCGCGCAAGCCGACTCGGCGAGGTCACTCTGAGCGAACTGCAGGAGTTGATCCAGGACGCGTGGCTCTCCCGCGCGTCGAGACGTCGCGCGGAGCAGTGGCTCAGCCGGGCCGACTGACCTTGTCGTGCTCGGCTCCGCAGCAGAACAGGGCGAGCCGCGCCGGGACGTCGCCGGGGTTGCGCCAGCGGTGCCGAGTTCCGTTCTGCACCACGGTGTCCCCAGGGCTCAGCGTCACCTCGGCACCGTCGTCGAGTTCGAGGATCACGCTGCCCTCCAGCACCACTTCGAAGTCGATGGTGTCGGTGGTGTGCATGCCCGGATCGTCGAGCTCCATGTACGCCAGCAGGCCCGGCAGCTTCTCCTCGCCGTCGGCGATCGCCTCCTCGGTGGTGAGGTCGTCCGTCCGCGCGGTGGCGGTACCCGGCGGCAGCGTGAACATCGAGAACCGGAACCCGCCGATCGGCGGGAAGTAGGTGCGCCAGTTCGGCATCGACCCGTCATCGGGGAAGTGTGGTGTCTGATCACCGCCCCACAGCATCGTGAACTCCGACCCCGGAAGCAGCACCGGTGTGCGCGGCGCGACGGCCTCGTCGCTGACGAACACCGACTTGCCGGCGGCATCGTGACCTGTGACCACTCGACGGACATCCATTGGTGCAGTCAACCACCGCGACGGCGCTGAAAGTGGCAGTCTCAGCGGAATGGAGCACAAGCCGCCGACCAGCACCATCGAAGCACTGCATCGCGAGCACCTGACCTCCCTGCCGTTCGACGACACCCGGGATTTCGCCGACGCCGACCGCGGCTTCATCGCCGCGAAGACGCCCTGCGTCATCACGGCCGCCGACGGACGGGTGGTGTGGGACAACGACGTCTACGACTTCCTTCAGGGGGACGCGCCCACCTCGGTGCACCCCAGCCTGTGGCGGCAATCCCAGCTGGCCGCCAAGCAAGGTCTCTACGAGGTCGTCGAGGGGATCTATCAGGTCCGCGGCTTCGACCTGTCCAACATCACGTTCGTCGAGGGCGACACCGGGATCATCGTCATCGACCCACTGGTCTCGACCGAGGTCGCTGCGGCTGCTCTGGCGCTGTACCGCGAACACCGCGGAGAGCGCCCCGTCACCGCGGTGATCTACACCCACAGCCACGTCGACCACTTCGGCGGGGTCCTCGGCGTGACCACCCAGGAGGACGTCGACGCGGGCACCGTGGCGGTGCTGGCGCCGGAGGGCTTCACCGCGCACGCCGTGCAGGAGAACGTCTACGCGGGTACGGCGATGGCTCGGCGCGCCGGCTACATGTACGGGGCCGTTCTCGAGCGGGGGCCGCAGGGTCAGGTGGGGTGCGGGCTCGGCCAGACTCCGTCGCAGGGCGAGGTCGCGATCATCGTGCCCACCATCGACATCCGCGAGACAGGTGAGACCCACACCGTCGACGGTGTCGAGATCGAATTCCAGATGGCACCCGGCACCGAAGCCCCGGCCGAGATGCATTTCTACTTCCCGCAGTTCCGCGCGCTGTGCATGGCCGAGAACGCCACCCACAACCTGCACAACCTGCTGACGCTGCGCGGCGCGCTGGTGCGCGATCCGCACGGGTGGGCCGGCTACCTCACCGAGGCGATCGACACCTTCGCCGACCGTGCCGACGTGGTGTTCGCCTCCCACCACTGGCCCACGTGGGGCAAGGACAACATCGTCGAATTCCTGTCACTGCAACGGGATCTGTACGCCTACCTGCACGATCAGACCCTGCGTCAGCTCAACCAGGGCTACACGGGGATCGAGATCGCCGAGACCTTCGCGATGCCGCCCGCTCTCGAGAACGCTTGGCATGCGCGCGGTTACTACGGGTCGGTGAGCCACAACGTCAAGGCGGTCTACCAGCGCTACATGGGGTGGTTCGACGGCAACCCGGGCCGGCTGTGGCCCCATCCGCCCGAAGCGATCGGGCCCCGCTACGTCGCGGCGATGGGCGGGCTGGACCGCGTGGTCGAGATCGCTCAGCAGGCCTTCGACGACGGTGATTTCCGTTGGGCGGCAACTCTTCTCGACCACGCCATCTTCACCGACGAAAATCACGCGGGTGCCCGGCAGCTGTACGCTGACACCCTCGAGCAGTTGGCGTACGGAGCGGAGACCGCCACGTGGCGCAACTTTTTCCTGGCAGGAGCCACCGAGCTGCGCGACGGCAACTTCGGCACCCCGACGGCGACGTCGACGACGATGGCGGCCCAGCTCTCGCCGGAGCAGATGTTCGACGTACTGGCGATCAGCGTGAACGGGCCGCGCGCATGGGATCTCGACCTGGCGATCGATTTCACGTTCGTCGACATCGCCACGAATTACCGGCTCACTCTCCGCAACGGCGTGCTGGTCTACCGCAAGACGGACGCCGACGAGGCGACCGCGCAGGCGACACTGCGGCTGGCGACCAAGGTGCGGTTGTTGGCGTTGGCCGCCGGTGACAGCGACTCGCCCGGTGTCGAGATATCCGGAGACGGTGCGGTGCTGGCCCGGCTCGTCGAGGTGCTGGACAAGCCCGACCCGGCCTTCGACATCGTGACGCCCTAGGGCTGACCGCCGTCGGCCCGGATGATCGACCCCGTGGTGAAGCTGCTCGCGTCGGACATCAAAAACAATGCAGCTCCGATGATTTCGCGCGGCTGACCGGCGCGCTGCAAGGCGAGGTGGCCGAACGCCCGGTCAGGGTCGAACGTCCATGCGTCGGCGATGTCGGTGAGAAACGGTCCCGGCATCAACGTGTTCACCCGCACCGTCGGCCCGAACGCTTTGGCCAGTGCTTCCGTCGTCGCATTCAGGCCCGCTTTGGCTGCAGCGTAGGGCAGGAACGTCGGGTCCGGGCGCAGTGACCCGCTCGTGCTGACGTTGATGATCGATCCGCCGCCCGCGGCCACCATGCGCTCACCCACCAGGGCCGACAACCTGAACGGACCCTTCACGTTCAGATTGAGCACGGCATCGAAGAGCTTCTCTGTGACGTCGGAGAGTGAGTCGTACAGCGGGGACATGCCGGCGTTGTTCACCAGCACATCCACCCGCCCGAACCGGTCGTAAGCGGCGTCGACGAGTCCGTCGAGCTGATCCCACCGGCCCACGTGTACCGCGTAGGGCAGCGCCGCGCGCCCCGTCTCGGCGGTGATCTCCTCGGCCGTCGCGACGCACGTCTCGTAGGTGCGGCTGGCGATCACGACGTCGGCACCGCAGCGGGCCGCGGCGAACGCCATCTCCCGGCCCAGCCCGCGGCTGCCACCGGTC
This sequence comes from Mycolicibacterium sp. 018/SC-01/001, assembly GCF_007096635.1. Classification (GTDB taxonomy): domain Bacteria; phylum Actinomycetota; class Actinomycetes; order Mycobacteriales; family Mycobacteriaceae; genus Mycobacterium. The sequence continues at coordinate 142,135 of NZ_VKAA01000001.1, read as the reverse complement.
ACCAGCACCACGCGGTCGGTCAGGTCGAACAGCGCATCGGCGTACCCGGTCACGAGCCCTATGGTGGCACGGTGCAACTGCTTCTCGTCCGACACGCACTCCCGCTGCGCAGCGATCCGGGGGAGGGTTCGGATCCCCGTTTGTCGCCCGAAGGGCTCGCGCAGGCGGCCCGGCTGCCCGACGCGCTGGCCCGATTCTCGATCACCCGGCTGGTCAGCAGCCCGCAGGTGCGGGCCATCGAGACCGGTCAGCCGGTGGCCGACGCGCTCGGGCTGCCGATCGAGGTCGACGACCGCCTCGCCGAATACGACCGCGATCTGGAGCATTACATCCCCATCGAGCAGATCGCGAAGGAAAACCCGGAGGAGCTGAAGCGGCTGATCGACGGCCACCTGCCGAGCAGCGTCGACGAGGACGCGTTCCGGGCCCGCATCACCGCCGGGATCGACGACATCGTGAGCACCGCCGACCACGAGGACACGGTCGCGGTGTTCAGCCACGGCGGTGTGATCAACGTGCTGCTGCACACGATCCTGCGCACTCCGCGTCTGCTGAACTTCCACGTCGACTACACGTCCGTCACCCGGGTGCTGTCCTCGCGGACCGGCCGGCTGTCGGTCGCCGCTGTCAACGGCACCGAACACGTATGGGACCTGCTGCCGCGCAACACCAAGTGGTAGACAGAACGCCGTGACCGATCTCGAAGGCCTCGATCTCACCGCTCTCGACCGTCACCTCCGTGAGGTCGGAGTGCCCCGCGCCGGCGATCTGCGCGCCGAGTTGGTCTCCGGCGGCCGGTCCAATCTGACGTTCCTGGTGGCCGACGACGCCTCGCAGTGGGTGCTGCGTCGGCCCCCGTTGCACGGGCTGACGCCGTCCGCGCACGACATGGCCCGCGAGTACCGCGTCGTGGCCGCGTTGGCCGACACCGCGGTGCCCGTCGCCCGTGCGGTGACGATGCGTGACGACGACTCAGTGCTCGGTGCGCCGTTCCAGATGGTGGAGTTCGTCCCCGGCCGGGTCGTGCGCTACACCCACCAGCTCGAGGCGCTCGGCGACGAGGCCGCCATCGAGGCGTCTGTCGACGCGCTGATCGGCGTGCTGGCCGACTTGCATGCAGTCGATCCGGAGGCGGTCGGTCTCGGCGACTTCGGCAAGCCCACCGGCTACCTCGACCGACAGGTGCGTCGCTGGGGGTCGCAGTGGGACCTGGTCAAGCGGCCGGACGACCCGTGCGATGCCGATGTCAGGACGCTGCACGAGCGGTTGACGGAATCGGTGCCCACGCAGAGCCGCTCGGCGATCGTGCACGGCGACTACCGCATCGACAACACGATCCTCGATGCCGAGGACGCGACCAAGGTCGTGGCCGTGCTCGACTGGGAGATGTCCACCCTGGGCGATCCGCTCAGCGACGCAGCCCTGATGTGCGTCTACCGGCACCCGACGTTCCACTTCGTGCACGCCGACGCGGCGTGGGCATCGGAGTTGGTGCCCGATCCCGACGCGCTGGCCGAGAAGTACGCGCGGGCGGCCGGCGTCGACCTGCACGACTGGGACTTCTACATGGCACTGGCCTATTTCAAGCTCGCGATCATCGGCGCCGGCATCGCCTACCGTGCGCGGGAGGCCGGCGTGACCGACGACGGCGACCGCGTGGAGGAGGCCGTCGGCCCGCTGATCGCCGAAGGCTTGCGCGCGCTGTCCTGATCGGAGGTTTCCTCCGTCGAGCGGGTGGGTAGAGAAGCGCGTGCCCTCCTCAGAGATGAAGCGTGACGTCGGTGCCGAACTGGACATCGAGATCACCGAGCCGACGACGCTGGAGTTCCAGATAGCGGTCGCGCCGCAACCCGGTGCCGAGGTCAGCGAGTCGCTGTCATTCGTGTTGAACGGCAAGGAAATTCCGCTTGCAAGTATCCGTGAGATCTCCGGCGACCACGGCAATCGCATCCACAAGTTCGACGTCGAGAAGGGCAACCTGAAGGTCAGTTACTCGGCGACGGTACGAGGTCAGGCCGACCCGGCGCCGGTGACCGAGCTCGACGTGACGACGTATCTGCGTCCCAGTCGCTACGCCGAGGCCGACAAGTTCTTCGGCTTCGCCGCCACCGAGTTCGGCGACTACACCGACTCGGTCGCGTTGCTGGAGAAGGTGTCGTCGTGGGTGGGGGCACGGCTGCAGTACGTGCCGGGCTCCAGCGATCCGATCGACGGCGCGGCCGACACGTTGCTTGCGGGATCCGGAGTGTGCCGCGACTATGCCCACCTGGTGATCGCGCTGCTACGGGCGGTCAACGTGCCCGCGCGCCTGGTGTCGGTGTACGCGCCGGGGTGTCAGCCCATGGACTTCCACGCTGTGGCCGAAGCCTTCGTCGACGGGCAGTGGCGGGTGGTGGATGCAACATGCCTGGCGCCGCGTCAGTCGATGCTGCGCATCGCGACGGGGCGTGACGCCGCGGACACCGCATGGTTGGACAATCACAAAGGGTCGATCACGGTGAACAACATGTCCGTGACCGCCACCGTCGACGGCGAGCTACCGAAGGATTCGGTCGATCAGGTGGTGTCGATCCGGTGAAGCCGGCTCACAGCCCGGCTTTGAGGTTCTTCTTCGCCGCCCGGCGCAGCTGGAAGATTCGCACGGCCCCGACGGCCACGGTGAGCAGGCCGCCCGCGACCGCCGCGGCGAGGATGGCCACGCCCAGCGGCAGGCTCCAGCTCCAGCCCAGGAACTCGAATTGGGCCGACTCCGTGTTCTGCGCGATGAAGATCAGCAGCACGATGAGGATCAGGAACCCCAGCGCCAGCGCCGACCACAGCGCCGCGGCACGGGTGCGGTGCACCGCCGACTGCGGCGGCTGGTTGCCTTTTGCCGGCGTCGCCGGCACGTCATGCGTGGGCGGCGGATCGGCCGGGGCGAACGGTTCGCTGGACATGGCTCCATTCTTGCCCTTTCGCGCTTCGAATGAAACATCGGATGCTGTCGCGTTAGGGTCACGACAGCTTCCGCGACCTGGAGAGGACGATCCGGCGTGATCCGTTTCCGAAAGCACTCTCGAAAATCCGGGTGGTCGCCGTTGCGCGTCGTGCTCGCCCTGGCACTGGCCTTCTCCGTGGCGGCGTGCGGCAGCTCTAATCCGCTCGGCGGGGGAGAGGTGTCCGGCGATCTGAAGACCATCAAGGTCGGCTCGGCGGATTTCACCGAATCCAAGATCATCGCCGAGATCTACGCTCAGGCGCTGGAAGCCAACGGGTTCACCGTCTCGCGCCAGTTCGGGATCGGCAGCCGTGAGACCTACATCCCGGCCGTCCAGGACCATTCGATCGACCTGATCCCCGAGTACACCGGCAACCTGCTGCAGTACTTCGACGAGAAGAGCACGGCGACCACACCGGACGCCGTGCTGCTGGCGCTGTTCAAGGCGCTGCCCGGCGACCTGTCGATCCTCGTTCCGTCGCCCGCGGAGGACAAGGACACCTTGGCGGTGTCGGAGGCGACAGCGCAGCGCTGGAACCTGAAGTCGATCGCGGACCTCGCGACGCATTCGGCGGAAGTGAAAGTCGGCGGCCCGTCCGAATTCCAGACGCGACGGACCGGTCTCGTGGGGCTCAAGGACGAATACGGACTCGACGTCGCCCCGGCCAACTTCGTGGCGATCAGCGATGGCGGCGGACCCGCGACGGTGCAGGCACTCACCGGCGGCACCGTCACCGCCGCGAACATCTTCTCCACCTCCCCGGCCATCCAGCAGAGCAAGCTGGTGGTCCTTGAGGATCCCAAGAACGTCTTCCTGGCCGCCAATGTGGTGCCACTGGTCGCGTCGCAGAAGATGTCGAGCGATCTCAAGACGGTCCTCGACGCGGTCAGCGCGAAGCTCACCACCGAGGCGCTGATCCAGCTGAACACGGCCGTCGAGGGCAATCAGGGCGTCGACCCGGACGAGGCCGCGGGAAAGTGGATCGCCGACAACGGTTTCGACAAGCCGGTGGGGAAGTAGGCCCGATGATCACCTTCACCAACGTCACCAAAAAGTACCCGGACGGCACCGTCGCCGTCGACGACCTGAGCCTCGAGGTCCCCGAAGGCACGCTGACCGTGTTCGTCGGCCCGTCCGGGTGCGGCAAGACGACGTCCATGCGGATGATCAACCGGATGATCGACCCGACGTCGGGCACGCTGACGGTCGACGGTGACGACGTGACGAAGGTCGATCCGGTCAAGCTCCGGTTGGGCATCGGGTATGTCATCCAGAGCGCGGGCCTGATGCCACATCTGCGGGTCATCGACAACGTGGCCACCGTACCCGTGCTCAGGGGCGAATCACGGCGCAGCGCAAGAAAATCCGCGTTGGGTGTGTTGGAGCGGGTGGGGCTGGACCCGGCGCTGGCCAACCGGTACCCGGCGCAGCTCTCCGGCGGTCAGCAGCAGCGCGTCGGAGTGGCGCGTGCCTTGGCGGCCGATCCGCCGATCCTGTTGATGGACGAACCGTTCAGCGCCGTCGACCCGGTGGTGCGCGACGATCTGCAGAACGAGATCGTCCGGCTGCAAAAGGAATTGCGCAAGACCATCGTGTTCGTCACCCACGACATCGACGAGGCGATCAAACTCGGCGACAAGGTCGCCGTGTTCGGCAGGGGCGGCAAACTGCTGCAATACGACGCACCCGCCCGCCTGCTGTCCAACCCCGCCAACGATGCGGTCGCCGGCTTCGTCGGTGCCGACCGCGGCTACCGGGGCCTGCAGTTCTTCCACGCGACAGGTCTTCCGTTGCACGACATCCGCCACGTCGGTGAGCCCGAGATCGACGCTCTGGATCTGGCCCCCGGTGACTGGGTGCTGATCACCCATCCCGACGGCACCCCGTACGCCTGGATCGACGCCGAGGGTGTCGATCTCCACCGGGAGGGCCGCTCGCTGTACGACAGCACGATCGCCGGTGGGTCGCTGTTCCGTCCCGACGGCACGTTGCGGTTGGCCATGGATGCGGCGCTGTCCTCACCGGCCGGACTCGGCGTCGCCGTCGACGAGAACAGTCAGGTCATCGGCGGTGTGCGCGCCGACGACGTGCTCGAGGCGCTGGAAACCCAACGCTCCGCGCGGCAGGTCCCGGCGGGGCAGGAGCGCAGCGACTCGAGGGGAGATGAGGCGGGGCAGGAGCGCAGCGGCTCGGGGAGAGAGTCACAGTAATGCGTTACCTGTTCACCCATCTCGACGATCTGTGGGCGCTGACGGTGATCCACCTGCGGCTCTCGTTGATCCCGATCGTGCTGGGGCTGGTGATCGCGGTTCCGCTGGGCGCACTGGTGCAGCGCACGACGGCGCTGCGCCGGCTCACCACCGTGACCGCCAGCATCATCTTCACGATCCCGTCGCTGGCGCTGTTCGTGGTACTGCCGCTGATCATCCCCACCCGCATCCTCGACGAGGCCAACGTCATCGTCGCGCTCACGCTCTACACGGTGGCGCTGCTGGTGCGCGCCGTGCCCGAGGCGCTCGACGCGGTGTCGCCCGCGGTGCTCGACGCGGCCACCGCGGTCGGCTACAAACCGCTGACCAGGATGCTGAAAGTCGAACTGCCGCTTGCGGTTCCCGTTCTCGTCGCCAGCCTGCGCGTGGTGGCCGTGACCAACATCTCGATGGTCTCGGTCGGCTCGGTGATCGGCATCGGCGGCCTTGGCACGTGGTTCACCGAGGGATATCAGTCGAACAAGAGCGACCAGATCGTGGCCGGCATCATCGCGATCTTCGTCCTCGCGCTCGTCATCGACACGCTGATCATGCTGGCGGGCAAGGCCCTCACCCCATGGACCAGGGCGCAGGCCGGTTCGGCGAAGACCGCACCGAAAGCGGGAGCGGCCGCGTGAACTTCCTCCAGCAGGCGCTGTCCTTCATCTTCACCGCGGCCAACTGGTCCGGCCCCTCGGGGTTGGGCATGCGAATCGTCGAGCACCTCGAGTACACCGCCGTGGCGACGTTCTTCTCCGCGCTGATCGCCATTCCGATCGGCATGCTGATCGGCCACACCGGACGCGGCACCTTCCTCGTCGTCACCGGCGTCAACGCGCTGCGCGCCCTGCCGACTCTGGGCGTGCTGCTGCTCGGCGTGCTGCTGTGGGGGCTGGGGCTCGTGCCGCCGACCGTGGCGCTGATGCTGCTCGGCATCCCGCCGCTGCTGGCCGGAACCTATGCCGGTATCGCCAACGTGGACCGGGCCGTGGTCGACGCAGCGCGGTCGATGGGCATGACCGAGCGACGCATCCTGCTGCGCGTCGAAACGCCCAACGCGATGCCGCTGATTCTCGGCGGCCTGCGGACCGCGACTCTTCAGATCGTCGCGACGGCCACCGTCGCGGCATACGCCAGCCTCGGCGGGCTGGGCCGCTACCTGATCGACGGCATCAAGATCCGCGAGTTCCACATCGCGCTGGTCGGGGCGCTGATGGTGACGCTGCTGGCATTGATCCTGGACGCCGCGCTGGCGTTCGCGGTCTGGCTGTCCGTGCCCGGGACCGGGCGGTTGCGCGGCAGCCAGTCGCTGCCGTCGCCGTTGCTCTCCGATGAGGTGGCACTCGAATCTCGACCCAGTTCGGCAGCCCGCCACGAACGGGTGGGGCCGTCGCCTACGGTAGACCCATGAGTGAAGCCGACCGCTCTGAGACAACTGCCTTCCCCGCTGTGCTGACGTGGCGCGCCCCCGATGTGGCGCGGATGGAGTCGGTGCGCGTGCAGCTGTCCGGCAACCGCATCAAGGCTTACGGCCGCGTGGTGGCGGCCGCCACATCGGCGCACCCGGCGTTCAGCGCCTCCTACGACCTGGTCACCGACGAGTCCGGCGCCACCAAGCGGTTGTCGATGACCGTCACGCTGGCCGAGCGCGAGCGACAGCTCTCGGTCGCGCGCGACGAAGAGAACATGTGGCTCGTCCAGGAGCATTCCGGCCAGACCAGCCGGTCGTCCTACGAGGGCGCGCTCGATGTCGACGTCGTGTTCAGCCCGTTCTTCAACGCCTTGCCGATCCGACGCGCCGGGGTCATGCCCGGCAGCGGGGAGTCGGTCACGGTTCCGGTCGTCTATATGCGGGTGCCGGACCTGTCAGTCGACGTCGCGCACATCACCTATGCGGCGAAACCCGACTGCATCGCCCTGAACTCGCCCGTCGCGGACACCACCGTCACGGTCGACGCCAACGGGTTCATCCTCGACTATCCCGGCTTGGCAGAACGGATCTGATCACGCCGCCGGCCCGGCCTGCCGCGGCGAGCTCCTCGCGCCAGCCGGGGTCGCCGATCACGGTGCCGACGATGTCGGGCCGGCTGACGCTGTCATAGCGCAGCCGCGCGGAGTGTCCCGCCGCGACCAGTTCGGCGACCGATCCACGCTCGGCCAGCTGCTCCCGTGCGCGGCTGAGCAACTGCAGGGTCTCGTCCAGGAGCGGCAGCAGCTCAGCGGCGTTGGCTTCGCACATCGCGCGCACCAGTTCCGGCGCTGTCGCCGCCACCCGAGTGCCGTCGCGGAACGAGCCCGCCGCCAGCGCGAAGGCCAGCGGAACCTGCCCGGCCGTCGTCGCCAGCGCCTCGGCGAGCAGGTGCGGCAGGTGGGAGATCGTGGCTGCGGCCCTGTCGTGCTCGTCGGAGCGGGCGGGTACGACGAACGCACGGCAGTCCAGCGCGAGCGTCATCACCTCGGTCCAGACCTGCGGGTCGACGTGGTCGTCGACGCTGATCACCCACGGCGTCCCGACGAAGAGGTCGCCGTCGCCGGCTGCCCAGCCCGAGTGGGCGGTGCCGGTCATCGGATGACCGCCGACGAACTTCTCGAGCAGACCGGCCGCGCGCACCTCGGCGAGGACCGCACCCTTGACGCTCGTCACATCGGTCAGCGGGCAGGCGGGCGCGGTCGCGCGGACGTGCGCGAGCATCGCCGGCAGGGCCGGCACGGGTACGGCCAGCACGACGACCGCACCGAGCTCGGCCGCTCGGGTGAGGGCCTCGTCGACGTCGGCGGTCGCGTCGTAGCCGTCGAATCGGGCGGCCTCGACCCCATCGGTCGACCGGTTGTACCCGAACACGGGACGCCCGGCGGCGCGGGCCGCGCGCATCAGCGAGCCGCCGATCAACCCGAGACCCAGGACGCAGACCGGTGTCTTCTCCACCTGTTCAGGTTGGCATAGCGCATGGTCAAGGCCATGTCGGGGGACTACGGTTAGCACCCATGGGAGCGCAGCGTGCACAGGCTCAGGAGCGTTCGGTCGACGAACCGGACGGCTTCGGCGTGGCGGTGGTGCGTGAAGAGGGCAAGTGGCGGTGCACCGCGATGCGCGCGGGGGCACTGACCAGCCTGTCAGCAGCCGAGACGGAACTGCGCGAGTTGCGTAGCGCAGGTGCGGTTTTCGGGATTCTGGACATCGACGACGAGTTCTTCGTGATCGTCCGGCCCGCGCCGTCGGGCACCCGCCTGCTGCTGTCCGACGCGACCGCGGCGCTGGATTACGACATCGCGGCCGAGGTCCTGGAGAAGCTCGACGCTGAGTTCGACGACGAGGAGCTCGAGAGCGCCGACCCGTTCGAGGAGGGCGATCTGGGCGTCTTGTCCGACATCGGCCTGCCCGAAGCCGTGCTCGGGGTGATCCTCGACGAAAGCGACGACCTCTACGCCGACGAGCAGGTGGGCCGGATCGCGCGGGAGATGGGGTTCGCCGACGAGCTTGCGGCTGTGCTGGACAAATTGGGCCGGTGACCGACGAGCAGCTGATCCGGGCTGCCCTGGCTGCCGCCGCCGCGGCGGGACCGCGTGACGTGCCGATCGGTGCGGTCGTCGTGGCGGCCGACGGTACCGAGCTGGCTCGGGCGGCGAACGCGCGAGAAGAACTCGGCGATCCGACGGCACATGCGGAGATCCTCGCGCTACGGGCGGCGGCCGGGGTGCACGGCGACGGGTGGCGGCTCGAGGGTGCGACGCTCGCGGTGACCGTCGAGCCGTGCACGATGTGCGCGGGCGCTCTGGTGATGGCGCGGGTGGCGCGGGTGGTGTTCGGCGCGTGGGAACCCAAGACCGGGGCGGTCGGCTCGCTGTGGGATGTGGTGCGTGATCGCCGGCTGACGCACCGGCCGCAGGTGCGCGGCGGGGTGCTCGCCGAGTTGTGTGCGGCGCCGCTCGAGGAGTTCTTCGCGGGTCAGCGCTGACCCAGCACGTCGAACGTGACACTTCTGCACGATCTCGGCACGATCCCGTGTCAAAAGTGCACGCTCGGCGGCCGGTTTGGGCGGCGGGCCCCGGCTCGGTAAGCTGCCACACGGTGGCGTGTCCGAGCGGCCTAAGGAGCACGCCTCGAAAGCGTGTGACGGGTAACCCCCGTCCGAGGGTTCAAATCCCTCCGCCACCGCCAACGTCGCCCTCCCTGTCTCGGCAGGTGAGGGCGATTGTTCGTCAGTGGGTGGTCCGGCCGACAGCACCCCGCCGGTCATCGGGCGTGAAGGCCACGTCCTCGCCGATGCGCGTACGCCGGACCATCTCCCGCGCCGAGGCCATGACTGCGACCGTGGACTCGTAGTTCGAGTCGTCATAGGTGATGGAATCGTCGCCGCTGAACCCCATCGTGCCGGCGACGGCAACAGCGTCCATGTTCGCTCCGAGGAAGATGAACTTCCACTGCCACTGATTGCGCTGCTGCTCAACCAGCGCCCTGACCGAATCCAGGGTCCACTCCCGGCTGGCATTCTCCATGCCGTCGGTCATGATCAGGCAGATCACCCGGCCGGGGCGCTGATCCTCGGGCAATGAAGCGAGGTCGGCACCGACGTCGGTGACGAACTTCCCGACGGCGTCGAGCAGCGCGGTCATGCCTCGCGGCTCCACGACCAGGTCCGGCACGTCGACGATGGGCGTCGGGCCGTAGACGATCTCGTACTCGGTGTCGAACTGGGCCAGCGTCATCAGACACTGACCGGGCAGCGCCCGCTGCTCGTTGATCAGCTCTCGCCAGCCATCCTCCGTGGCTGCCTTCGAGGTCTCCATCGACCCCGAACGGTCGAGTAGCGCAGCGATCAGGGTCTTTGCGGAATCGGTCATCACACGCCTTTCATGCGGTCGCGAGGAAGCGTCCCGGTGTTCATGTGCGGACGGCCACGCCGTGAGACATCGATGGGGTCTCGGGCCGTTTCTCGCCACCGGCATCGCGGCGCGCACGCGCCGTGATGTGGTCAGCCGGGCGGGGTCATAGCGACGCCCGAACTACCGTCAATTGTACCTTTGATCAGGCCTTTTGGCTCGGATCGTCAGGTCAGGATCAGCACCGCGGCCGCGCCGTCGTGGTCGCCGGTGGTGACGGTGTCCGTGTTGTAGGCGTTGTCGAGGGCGATCTGCCCGCCCGAGGTGGCCCGCCCGCTGGCGACCATCTTCGCGGCCAGCGCCTCACGGGCGACGTTCGACGAGACGTAGAGGTGCGCCGGCCGGCCGTTGTAGGTGCCCCACTCCTCCTCGCTGAACGTCCCGCTCCACACGTAACCGCCGGGCGTGGCCACCGGCGCGGGTCCGAAGATCCGGCCGTGGTTGTTGGTCTCGAGGAAGAAGTTGTCCGAGTAGCCCTGCAGGAGACCGCTGGGCTGCTGGCGATAGGTCTTGCCGTTGATGATGCCGCGGAAGCCGCCGCTGTGGATGGCCTGAGGAGGGAAGCCCGACGCCCGCATCGCCTGATTGAGGCGGATCCTGGCCTGGAAAGTGTTCTTGGACTTGGTGTCCACGATGACGACGTTGACCGGCTCGAGCAGAGTCTTCCCGTCCTCGAGTTGGCCGCCGTAGTCCGAGATCTGACCGCTGGGCTCGATCATCCACTTTCCGATGTCGCCGTACGGTGTGCTCACCTGGTCGGTCGGCGCCGGCGTGACGGGCTCGGCCGCGGTCGTGGCAGCAGCGGTCGCGGCGCGCTCGGCTCGACGGTCGGCGGCGGCCTCGAACTCCTGCCGCACGACGTTGACCAGCTTCAGCACGGGCCGGTCGTCGTCGGTGCCCGCGGCGACCGCGGGCCGGAAGAGCGAGCGCGGCCGGTTCGTCGGCCCGTCGGTCACGTCGGAGTCGGACGTTGCCTTCTCGTCGGCGTGCTCGGGATCACGGGCGGCCTCGGTGCGCCGCGACGCGCGAACCGAAGGGCCGGCGTGGACCGCCCTCGTGTTGGGCTTCGAAGCGACGGACGTGGCCGCCGCAGCGCCCGTGTCGTTGCCTGGGGAATCATCAGCGTGGGCGACGGCCGTGCCTCCGACGACGGCTGCGCCGACCCCGAGCGCGAAGGCGAGCAGTCCGACACGTCCGACGTGGACGGCCGACGGTTCTGTCGTGCGCTTCGAAACCTGCTGCTGTGCCGCCAGATACGCTGCGCTGTGTCGTCCCATGGCCCCACCCTTCGCCCCCTGCGGCGGCACGCGAGCTGCGCAGCGCCATCGGCCGTGGCTGAGTCTAACGGCTGATCGCGGCAGCGGTGGCAAAGACGGGCGAGTTAGCCGCTGCTGATACGAGTCGGGCCCGCCACCGCATGGGTGGCGGGCCCGAAACGACGAGCGCGTTACTTCTTGAAGGCGTCCTTCACGTTCTCCACGGCGTCCTTGACGCTGGCTTTGGCCTGATCCAGCTTGCCCTCGTTCTCGGTGCTCTTGTCGCCGGTCAGCTTGCCGAGACCTTCCTTGGCCTTGCCGCCGAGGTCATCGATCTTGTTGCTGGCTTTGTCGTCGGCGCCCATGTGCGTGGTCCCTTCGCTCTCCTGTGTCCAGCCCGGGGGTCGGGCCGTTGCGAGGGGGATACCTGAACGACCTGGTTTTGAAACACGCCGTCACACTCCGGCAGGCACCTCGGCCGGAACGGGCTCGACCGTGACCTTGATGGCTTCGCCGTTCTTGACGATCTGGAATGCGTCGAGCACGTTGTCCAGCGGGATGTGACGGGTGATCAGGTCCTTGACCGGTACCTGCCCCGTCGAGATGTACTCCAGCGCCCGCTTGTTGTGCTCGGGCGCCGACCCGTTGGCGCCGTGGATGTGCAGCTGACGGTAGTGGACCAGGTTGGAGTCGCAGGTGATCGTCGGGTCCGTCTTCGGCAACCCTCCGAAGAACGAGATCCGGCCGTTGCGCGCAGCCATCGAAATCGCCTGCTCCTGAGCAACATTGGCGGCGGTTGCGGTGATCACCACGTCGGCGCCGCGGCCGCCGGTCAGCTCCATGACGCGTTCGACGACGTCGACCTCGGCGCCGTTGATGATCTCGTCGGGGGCGACGGCATCGGCCGACATCTGCAGGCGGGCAGCGTTCACGTCGACGAGATAGACCGGGCCGCAGTTGTGCACGCCACGCGCGATGCGGATGTGCATGCACCCGATGGGCCCGGCGCCGAACACGACGACGGTGTCACCCTCTTCGATCCCGAGCAGTTCCTGGGCGTTGATCGCACATGCGAACGGCTCGGCGGCCGATGCCTCGTCGAAGCCCACATTGTCCGGAATGCGGTTCAGCCCATCGACTTTGAGCACCTGGCGCGGCACGATCATGAACTCGGCGAAGCCGCCGTCGTACTGGTAGCCCATCGAGGTCTGGTTCTGGCACACCGCCATCCAGCCCTTGCGGCACTCGTGACACTCGCCGCACGGCACCGCGGCGATCACCTGCACGCGGTCGCCGATCTCCCAGCTGCTGCCGTAGGTCGCATTGACCTCGGAGCCCACCTCGACGATCTCGCCGGCGATCTCGTGGCCGATGGTGCGCGGGGGTGTCAGGTTCTGGTGGCCGTTGTAGAAGATCTTGACGTCGGTGCCGCAGGTCGAGCAGTTGCGCACACGCAGCTTCACCTCGTCGGGCGCACAGGTCGGCTCCGGCACGTCCTCCAGTCGGACGTCTTCGGGGGCGTAGAAGCGCAGTGCCTTCATCGTGGTGTCCTCTCGGCTGCGGGTCGGTGTGCTCTACAGCACTCTATCCGGCATACGGGCATAAAACCACCGAAAAGGCTGACCGAATATGCCCGAATGCTTGCGTCACTGCCCGTTTATGCGGTCTACTTGACGCTGTGACCGGCGTCACCGGCGAGAATCGGAGGAGCTCCATGTCAACAGCAACACAGGACACACCGCCCCGCGTCGGCGCGCGGGTACGGGTCCAGAAGTTCGGCACCGCCCTGTCGAACATGGTCATGCCCAACATCGGCGCGTTCATCGCGTGGGGTTTGATCACCGCCCTGTTCATCGAGCAGGGCTGGCTGCAGGGCATCTTCTCCGCGCTCAAGAACCCGGACGGCTGGGTCGCCCACATCGGCGGGTGGGGCTCCTACGACGGCGGCGGCATCGTCGGCCCGATGATCACCTATCTGCTGCCGATCCTGATCGGCTACACCGGCGGCCGGATGATCCACGGCAACCGTGGCGCCGTCGTGGGTGCCATCGCCACGATCGGCGTCGTGACGGGCTCCGACGTGCCGATGTTCATGGGCGCGATGCTCATGGGTCCGCTCGGCGGCTGGTGCATGAAGAAGCTCGACGCGTTGTGGGAGGGCAAGGTCCGGCCCGGTTTCGAGATGCTCGTCGACAACTTCTCCGCCGGCATCCTCGGCATGCTGCTCGCCATCGTCGGCTTCTTCGGTGTCGGCCCGATCGTCTCGGGGTTCACCCGCGGCGCCGGGAACGCCGTCGACTTCCTCGTCGACAACGACCTCCTGCCGCTCACCTCGATCCTCATCGAGCCGGCGAAGGTGCTGTTCCTCAACAACGCCATCAACCACGGCGTGCTGACCCCGCTGGGCACCACGCAGGCCCTGGAATCCGGCAAGTCCATCCTGTTCCTGCTGGAGACCAACCCCGGCCCCGGGCTCGGTGTGCTGTTGGCCTTCATGTTCTTCGGTCGCGGGGCGGCTCGGGCTTCTGCCCCCGGCGCCGCGATCATCCAGTTCTTCGGCGGCATCCACGAGATCTACTTCCCCTACGTGCTGATGAAGCCCAAGCTGCTCGCCGCCACCATCCTCGGCGGCATGACCGGCGTGTTCATCAACGTGCTGTTCGGCTCGGGGCTGCGCGCTCCCGCCGCTCCGGGTTCGATCATCGCGATCTACGCCCAGACGCCGGGCAACAGCTTCGTCGGGGTGACGCTGGCCGTGTTGGGCGCCACCGCGGTGTCCTTCGCCGTCGCGGCGTTCCTCCTCAAGACGGACAAGGAGACCGACGAGCCCGACCTCGCGGCCGCAACGGCGAGCATGGAGTCGATGAAGGGCAAGAAGTCCAGCATCGCGTCGGCTCTCGTCGGTGGCGGTGGTGTCGCCACGAAAGCCGGTCCCATCCACACGATCGTGTTCGCCTGCGACGCCGGTATGGGCTCCTCGGCCATGGGTGCCTCGGTGCTGCGCAGGAAGATCCAGAGTGCGGGTTTCGGCGACGTCAAGGTGTCGAACTCGGCGATCTCCAACCTGACCGACACCTACGACCTCGTCGTGTCCCATCGCGATCTGACCGATCGGGCCAAGCAGCGCACACCGTCGGCGTTGCACGTCTCCGTCGACGACTTCATGGGCAGCCCGCGGTACGACGAGATCGTCGAAACGCTGGGCCAGACGAACGGGGGTGCAGGCACGGCGCCTGCCGAGGCGCCGGCCGAGGAGTCGGCCCCGACGACTGACGGTGACGTCCTCGCATTGGAGTCGATCGTGCTCGCCGGTACCGCGCGCAGCGCGGCGGATGCCATCGACGAGGCCGGTCACTTGCTGGTCGCCGCGGGCGCAGTCGAGCAGGCCTACGTCACGGCGATGCACGACCGCGAGAGTTCGATCTCGACCTACATGGGCAACGGTCTGGCGATCCCGCACGGCACGAACGAAGCCAAGGACGCGATCCGGCGCACCGGTCTGTCGTTCGTGCGCTATCCCGAACCGATCGACTGGAACGGCAAACCCGCCGAGTTCGTCGTCGGAATCGCCGGGGCCGGAAAGGATCACATGGCACTGCTGACCAAGATCGCGCAGGTGTTCCTCAAATCCGAGGATGTCGCCCGGCTGCGGTCGGCGACGACGGCCGAGGAGATCAAGGCGATCCTCACCGCCGCCGACTAGCGTGACGTCGGTGGATTCCGACACCCGCCAAAGCCGGATCGTCGAATTCGCCCGCACCCGCGGGCGGGTCGAGGTGGCCTCGCTCGCGACAGAGTTGGACGTCGCGAGCGAGACCATCCGCCGCGATCTCAAGGTGCTCGCCGGCCGGCGGCTGCTCAAGCGGGTGCACGGGGGAGCGGTGCCGTTGGAGACAGCGGCGTTCGAATCGGGTGTCGAGTATCGCAGCCAGGTCGATCAGGCGCAGAAGCACCGCATCGCGATCGCGGCCGCCGAACTCCTGCACGGTGCCGAAACCGTCTATCTCGACGAGGGATTCACGCCCCGACTGATCGCCGAGCGGCTGGCCGAGCAGGAGCTGACGGTGGTGACGTCATCGCTACTGGCGGCCGAGGCGCTGGCCCACAGCCGCACCGTGACCGTGCTGCTCCTCGGGGGCCGCATGCGCGGCAGGACACTGGCCACCGTCGATCACTGGGCCGTCGACATGCTCTCGTCCTTGGTGATCGACGTGGCCTTCCTCGGCACCAACGGCATCTCTCTCGAGCACGGACTGACCACGCCCGATCCGGCCGTGGCCGCAGTGAAGAGCACCGCCGTGCAGGTGGCGCGTCGGCCGATTCTGGTGGCGGCCCACTCGAAGTTCGGCGAGAGCAGCTTCTGTCGCTTCGCCAAGGTCGCCGACTTCGAATCGATCGTCAGCGGAGCCGAACTCGACACGGCAACCGCGCGCCGCTACGAGGCACTCGGGCCCGTGGTGATTCGCGCCTAGTCACTCGTCGTCGTCGACGACGGTGGATCAATTGTCGTTGTCCACGACGGTGTAGAACGAGTCACCGTCTTCCGGCGTCCCGTCGATCTGGCCGTAGGTGCGGCGGTCGGTGCGCACCTCCGCGTCGTCGCCCGGAGACAGCACGTCCGGCTCCTCCGCTGCGAGGCGCTCGTCGAGGCTCTCGTCGTCCTCGGCCTCGATCCAGCGGTCCGGCGGATCGACGACGATGTCACCGTCGTCGTTGCGCACCTCGTCGGAATCGAGGGATTCGCTCGGCCCGAGCGTGTTCTCGGGCCCTGCGTCGTCGTAGTCGCCGTCGCGGTCCATAGCCAAGAGTCTGCCTCAGCCGTAGAACATCACCGAATAGTCGGCGCTCCATGCGCCCCCGGCGCACTTCAACGGCACCCCGTCGGGCGACTGGGCGACGCCGGTCGAGGTGCCGCACGGTGAACGCAACAGCCGGACGCCGACGAGCGGGGGATACGACACCCACACACGGTTCGAACTGCACGCCAGCGTGTTCCCGCCGGCGTCGAGACCGAAGTTGTATCGGGTGGTCTGATTGCACTCGCCACCGACATGCACGCCGCGATCCACGTACGGAACACACGCGGCGGCGTCGCACGCGCCGGGCGACGCCGCGGCCGATCCGGCACCGAGCCCCAGCACGGGAGCGACGAGCAGACCACCGGCAACTGCGAGCAGACTTCTCATGCCTTGCAGCCTAGGTGGTCTGGCCGCGCTCCCGAGCGGACTTCGCCGGCATTGGCTCCGATTCAGCCCAGCCGAGGCGTCAGGGGCAGCTGACCTCGATCTCGAACGGCTTGGTGACCGGCTGCAGCGGGTTGGCCATGTCCATGCCCGTGGCGGTGCCGGAGATCTTGTAGGTCTTGTCGTCCTTCTCCACTTTGGCCTCACCCTGGCCGCCCTGCGCCCATCCCAGCGTGACACCGTTCACGTTGCCCAGCGCAACCGACACGACCGACGGGTTGTCCCCGGTGCTGACCACCGCGCCGACGCCACCGGTGGGGTTGCCGATCGCGATGTTGGTGTTGCCGCCCGCGTCGGTGCACACCACGTTGCCCTGGATCTGCTGGTCCTTGCCGTCGATGGTGACGGTGGACTTGCCCTCGGCCGCCGCGACGGACGAGGTCTCTCCCGATGTCTCGGACTTCTTCTCGGAGGAACAGCCTGACAGGCCGGCGACGAGGATCGCTGCGCCGCCGACGGCGACGAGGATTTCACGCTTCACCTTGGTTCTCCTTCATGTGTCGTGGTGACCCATCGTCGGAGCACCGCGGTCAGTATGGATTGGAGACCCGTCTCGGATTCGCCGTATGGCGAAAATGTGACACAGCTGCGAGCCGGCCGATACTCAGCTTCGGCCCCCGGAGCCCTGAGTCCCGGCAATGGAAGAATCGACGTCCGTGTCGTCTCAGAACACCTGCGCCCCCTACTTCTCCATCGACGCGGAGTTGCCGGGGCGTCCGGGCCGGGCCGGGGTGATCCACACCCCCCACGGTGACATCCGCACCCCTGCATTCATCGCGGTCGGCACCCAGGCCACGGTCAAGGCCGTCCTGCCCGAGGCCATGAAAAGCCTTGGTGCGCAGGCTATTCTGGCGAACGCCTATCACCTCTACCTGCAACCCGGCGCGGACATCGTCGACGAGGCCGGCGGGCTGGGCGCCTTCATGAACTGGCCGGGCCCGACATTCACCGACAGCGGCGGGTTCCAGGTCATGTCGCTGGGTGTCGGCTTCAAGAAGGTCCTCGCGATGGACGCCACGCGAGTGCAGACCGACGATGTCATCGCCGAGGGAAAGCAGCGGTTAGCCCACGTCGACGACGACGGTGTGACGTTTCGCTCGCACCTCAACGGCTCGACACACCGCTTCACCCCGGAGGTCTCGATCGGCATCCAGCATCAGCTCGGCGCCGACATCATCTTCGCGTTCGACGAGCTCACCACGTTGGTGAACACCCGCGCCTATCAGGAACAGTCGGTGGATCGCACGCACCGCTGGGCCCAGCGCTGCCTGGCCGAACACCGACGGTTGACAGCGGTGCGCGCCCACAAGCCGCCGCAGGCGCTGTTCGGTGTGGTGCAGGGCGCCCAGTACGAAGACCTGCGCCGGCAGGCCGCGCGCGGATTGACCGAGATCGTCGACGACGACGGCGCGGGCTTCGCCGGGTACGGGATCGGCGGCGCCCTGGAGAAGCAGAACCTGGCCACGATCGTCGGCTGGGTCACCAGCGAACTTCCCGAAGACAAGCCACGGCACCTGCTCGGCATCAGCGAACCCGACGACCTGTTCGCCGCCGTGGAGGCCGGGGCGGACACGTTCGACTGCGTCTCGCCGTCGCGGGTGGCGCGCAACGCGGCGATCTACTCTGCGGACGGTCGATACAACATCACCGGGTCGCGCTACCGCCGTGACTTCACGCCGCTGGATGCCGAGTGCGACTGCTACACCTGCTCGCACTACACGCGGGCCTACCTGCACCACCTGTTCAAGGCCAAGGAAATCCTGGCCTCGACGCTGGCGACGATCCACAACGAGCGCTTCGTGGTCCGGCTGGTCGACGACATCCGCGCGGCCATCCTCACCGGCCGCTTCGAGGAACTGCGCGACCATGTGCTGGGCCGCTACTACGCCGCGCGTGCACACTAGGGCATGACCCCCGGTACGGCTGACGCGTCGCCGCAGCCGCTGTTGCGCGAACTCCTCGACCCGGTCCACCGGGCCGACCCGTACCCGCTCTACGACGCGGTGCGCGCGCACGGTCCGCTCCTGCTGCCCGACCACAACCTCGCGGTGTTCTCGTCCTACGCCGACTGTGACGAGGTGCTGCGACACCCGGCGGCGTGCAGCGATCGCCTGAAATCGACGGTGGCCCAGCGCGCCATCGCCGACGGTGCGCAGGCCCGCCCGTTCGGCCCGCCCGGCTTCCTGTTCCTCGACCCTCCCGATCACACGCGGCTGCGCCGTCTGGTCAGCAAGGCGTTCGTACCCAAGGTGGTGCGTGCACTCGAACCCGACATCGTCCGCATTGTGGACGAACTGCTCGACGCGGCGCAGGGCACGTTCGACGCGATCGGCGGGCTGGCGCATCCGCTGCCGGTCGCGGTGATCTGCCGGTTGCTCGGCGTGCCGGTCGAGGACGAGCCGCGGTTCCGGGACGCCTCGGCTCTGCTGGCCCAGGGGCTGGATCCGTTCGTGTCGATCACCGGGGCAGCCGGTGACGGATTCGCGGAGCGGTTGCGCGCGGGGCAGTGGCTGCGCGAGTACCTGCGTGGGCTGGTCGCCGACCGGCGCCGCGATCCTGGGGAGGACCTGATGTCGGCGCTGGTTGCGGTCGAAGAGGCCGGTGACGTGCTCACCGAGGACGAGATCGTCGCGACCTGCAACCTGCTGCTGATCGCCGGGCACGAGACGACGGTGAACCTGATCGCCAACGCGACGCTGGCGCTGCTGCGTCATCCGGACCAGTGGGCCGCGCTGGGCCGCGATCCGAGCCGCGCCGCCGCGGTGATCGAGGAGACGCTGCGCTACGACCCGCCGGTGCAGCTGATCGGTCGCGTCGCGGGGGAGGACATGACGATCGGCGCCGGGGTGCACATACCGCGCGGAGACAACATCCTGCTCCTGCTGGCAGCTGCGCATCGCGATCCGGCGGCAACGGAGCGGCCGGACGAGTTCGATCCGGACCGCGCGACGATTCGTCACCTCGGGTTCGGTAAGGGGCCGCACTTCTGCATCGGGGCTCCGCTGGCTCGTCTGGAGGCGACCGCCGCACTGACCGCGCTGACCGCGCGCTTCCCCGGGGCGCGGTTGGCCGCCGAGCCGGCCTACAAACCGAATGTCACGCTGCGGGGCATGGAGGAGCTGTCGATCACGCTGTGATGCAGGTCAACCGAGCGCTGCGATGACCTCGTGGGCTGCTCGTTCGCCGGCTTCGACCGCACCCTCCATGTAGGCGCTCCAGTGCGTCGCGGTGTCGGTGGAGGCCCAGTGGATCACACCGATCGGCTCGGCCAGAGCCGACCCGTAGGTGGTCCACACGAGCGGCCCGCAGTTGGCGTTGTAGCAGCCGCGCGTCCACTGCCGGCTGCCCCATTCGCCGTCGACGTAGAACTCGGGATGCGCCGCCCGGTCTCCGAAGTGGCGCACCAGTTCCGCGGTGAGCGCCGCGCGCCGCTCCTCCTCCGACCAGTGCAGATGGGTGCGCGCCTGCTCGCCTTCGAGGAACAGCAGGATCACCCCGCGGTCATCCCCCGGGATGCAGCTGTCGTTGGACATGCGGGCGGGCCCGATGTCGGAGATCAGCTGACCGTTGCAGCCGTCGGCGCGCCAGAACGGCTCGTCGTAGACGAAAAATGCTTTCATCGCAGCGGAATTCGGCATGCGTTGGGTCAGCTGGTCACGGTAACCCGACAGCGGCGGGTCGTAGGAGATGCGGCCGGCGAGCATCGGCGAGATCGCGACGATCACCCGGCGCGCGCGTGCGATGCGTCCGCCGCGGCAATGCACGGTGACGCTGTCGGCGGTGTGCTCGATCAGTTGCACCGGCGCCCGCAGAACGAGGTGGCTTTCGACCAACGCGGCCAACCGATTCGGGATCTCGGCCGTCCCACCGATGAAGCGGGTGGTCTGGGCCCCGCCCTCGGATTCGGCGAACAGCTCCGCGGTCACACCACACGTCTGGATCGTGAAGAGCAGATGCAGGAACGACACTTCGACGGTCGGGACCGCGAGGATGCCGACCGTGCAGATCTCGAGCAGCGTGCGCGCCACCGGCGAGAGGCCCTGACCGTCGTACCAGGCTCCTGCGGTGATCGCGTCCCACTCCGCGGCGCGGGGCGCAGTCCACGGCGCCTCGGGAGGAACGTCGGCCGCCAACTCGTCGAGCAGGCGCAGCACCTTCTCGAGCTCGGCGAGTTCGGCTCCGAACCGGCGGTGGAACTCGTTCTCGCGCAAAACTCCCGAGCCGACCAACTCATACGACGTCTCACCCTCGTCGTACTGGGTGAAGGTCTGCACACCGAGTTCGGCGGCCAGCGCGAACATCCGGTGGTGCGTGTCGCCGATCCACTGGGCGCCGAGGTCCACCGGCAACCCGGGCGCCACCTCCTCGGTGAGCACGCGGCCGCCGACCCGCTCGTCGGCCTCCAGGATCAGCGGGGTCAGACCGGCGGCGAGAGCCGTTCGCGCCGCGATCAGGCCGGAGATACCTGCGCCGACGATGACGACGTCGGCCTCGAGTGCTGCCATGCCGACAGCCTCTCACGGCGGTCTAGAGCGGGTTGAGAATTCGCTGCAGGAACTGCCTGGTGCGGTCGTGCTGCGGGTCGCCGATCACCGCGGCGGGTGGGCCCTGCTCGAGGATCACGCCGGCATCGGTGAACAGCACCTGATCGGAAACCTGCTTGGCGAACTGGATTTCGTGGGTGACGATGACCAGGGTCCAGCCCTCGACCGCGAGATCGCGGATCACCGCGAGCACCTCGCCGACGAGTTCGGGGTCCAACGCCGAGGTGGGTTCGTCGAACAGCACCACCTTAGGTTTCAGCGCGAGCGCGCGGGCGATCCCGACCCGCTGCTGCTGCCCGCCGGAGAGCTGGAACGGATACTGGTCCCGCTTGTCGGCCAGCCCGACCTGCTCCAGCAGCGTCACCGCCTCGGCCCGGGCCTCCTCGGGCGGCCGCTTCTGCGCGACGATCGGGCCCTCGGTGACGTTGTCGAGCACCGTCTTGTGCGGAAACAGGTTGTGCGACTGGAACACGAAGCCGCTCTGGGCCCGGTACTCCTTCAGGCGGTTCTTCGCCACCGGCGCGCTGAAGTCGATCTCGACGTCGCCGACCCGGATCACGCCGGCGTCGGGTGCGTCGAGTGCGTTGAGTGTCCGCAGCAACGTGGTCTTGCCCGAGCCGGACGGTCCGATGATCGTCGTCGCCGAGCCGCGGGCCACGGTGAACGACACGTCCTTGAGCACCTCCAGCGGGCCGAAGGACTTCCGCACACCGGTGGCGACGATCCGGTCTTCGCTCATCTCGCCACGTACCTCTCCAGTCGATGCTCGATCCTGGCCTGGCCGAACGACAGCACCAGACAGATCACCCAGTAGTAAACCGCCGCGGTGCCGTAGAGCGCGAAGAACTCGAACGTCGGCGCCGCGATGATCTGCGCCTGCCGCAGGAGTTCGGTGACCAGGATGGTCGACGCCAGCGACGTGTCCTTCACCAGCGAGATCAACGTGTTCGACAGCGGCGGAACGGCGACGCGGGTGGCCTGGGGCAGGATGATCCGGCGCAGGGTCTTCGTGTAGTCGAGCCCGATGGTCTGCGCCGCTTCCCACTGGCCCTTCGGAATGCTCTGGATCGCCGACCGGATGATCTCGGCGGCGTACCCGCCGACGTTGAGCGAGAACGCGATCACCGCCGCGGGGAACGGATCGATCTTGACGCCGAACTGCGGGAGCGCGAAGAACACGATGAACAACTGCACCAGCAGCGGGGTTCCGCGGATCACGGAGATGTAGAACCGGGCCACGTTGCTGGCCACGACATTCGACGACAGCCGGGCCAGCGCGACCGCGAGGGCGATCACCAACCCGATCGCGAAGCTGATCGCGGTCAACGGGATCGTCATCGTCAGTGCGGCGCGCGCGAGCGGCCACAGGTTCTCCCGCACCAGTTGCCAGGTGGAGCGTGCCGCGGGCGTCTCGCCCGCAGCAGCCGGCGCGCCAGAGGCGTTGGCGTTGAGGTACTTCTGCGAGATCCGCGCCAGCGTGCCGTCGGCGCGCAGTTCATCCAGCGCGGTGTTGAGCTCGGGCAGCAGCCCGCTGTCCTTGCGCGCCGCGAAACCCTGTTCGCTCTTCTCGCCGACTGTGCCGGCGATCTTCACCGAGGCGTCCTTGGTCTCGGCCAGATAGGCGTAGACCGCGATGCTGTCGTTGATCACCACGTCGACGCGGCCCTGGCTGAGCAGCGTGATGGCCTGGGTGAAGCCCTCGACGGACTCGACCCGGGCACCCGCCTTGCGGGCGACCTCCGACCAGTTGCTCGTCGCGTTCTCGGCCGCGACCTTGCCCTTCAGATCCGCCGTCGACGTGATGGAGGCGTCGTCGGCTCGGGTGACGATGACCCCCTCACCCACCGAATAAGGTTGTGACAGATCGTATTTGGCCTGCCGCTCCGGATTGATCGTGACCTCGTTGGCGACGACGTCGAACCGGTTGGCCTCCAACGCAGCGAACATCGAATCCCACGGCGTCTCGACGAACTCGACGCGGACGCCGAGCTTCTCGCCGACGGCACGCGCCACGTCGACGTCATATCCGACCAATTCACCGGTGGCGGCGTTGTGATAGGAGAACGGGGCGTACACCCCTTCGGTCCCCACCCGCAGCACCCCGGCCGACGCGATCGGGGTGTCGCCACCGCCGGACGAGCCGGCGCACCCCGCAAGAATCAGAGCCGCGAGGAGCAGAACCGCGAGCAGCGCGCGGTGTGGTCGGTGCATCGGGCGCACGCTAGCAACACCGCGCGTCGTGCGAAAGAGTTCGGCTCATCCGGGCAGATATACCCACGGTGCGCGGGGTAGACGCGCCGGATCGAATTCCTCGAGCATGCCGTCCACCGTGGCGGACGCGAAACCGAGGGAGTCCGCGATGAGGCGCAGCGCCGGCTCGACGCCGATCTCGGCGAGGGTGACCGCGCCGTCGCGTTTGGCCAGCCGGGCGCCGTCGGCGTTGAGGACCAGTGGGACATGCGCGTAGACCGGTTCGGGATGGCCGAGCAGCCGGGCCAGGTAGGCCTGCCGGGGTGACGAGGCCAGCAGGTCGTCTCCGCGGACCACCTGGTCGATGCCGGCCTCGGCGTCGTCGACGACAACCGCCAGGTTGTAGGCGGGCACGCCGTCGCCGCGGCGGACGACGAAGTCGTCGACCACGCCGGTGTAGTCCCCGTGGAGCACGTCGTGCACGGTCGCCGTGGTCGTGTCGGTGCGCAGCCGCAGGGCCGGTGGCCGGCCGGTCTCGGCGGCCCGCTGCGCCCGCTCGGCGGCGGTGAGGTCGCGGCAGGTTCCCGGGTACGCTCCATCCGGCGCGTGCGGTGCGCGGGGTGCCTGCGCGATGTCCCTTCGGCTGCAATAGCACTCGTAGAGCAGGCCGCGAGTGTCCAGGTCCTCGACGACCGCGTCGTAGCGCTGCGGGTGATCGGACTGCCGGGTGGCCGGGCCGTCCCATTCCAGGCCAAGGGCGGCCAGATCGGCCAGTTGGCGCTCGGCGATGTCGGTGTGCGTCCGGTCGTCGAGGTCCTCGACGCGCATCAGGAACCGGCGCCCGGTGGAGCGCGCGAACAGCCACGCCAGCACCGCGGTGCGCAGATTGCCCAGGTGCAGGTCGGCCGACGGGCTGGGGGCGAATCGGCCGGCGCTCACCGTCTCACTGTCTCAGACGGCTCGCCTGTCCCGGCTCTGCAGTGCGACAGACGCCGCCGCCACCTCCGGCGCGACGCCGACACCGCGACCTTGAGCAGTGACCGCGAGTCGGGTCCGGTCTCCGCGGAACAGGTCTCGGGAGAATTCGCACGGATTGTCGTGCTGGTCGTAGGTGATCCGGGTGATGAGCAGCAGGGCCGACTCCGGTTTGATGCCCAGCAGGTTGGCCTCGTCGCCGGTGGCGTTGACCGCCTCGATGCGTTCGTCGGCGCGGGCGGCGACCAGCCCGTAGGTGCTCTCCAGGATCTCGTAGAGCGAGCCGCCGAGCTGCTGCTCCAGCAGGCCGGGAAACGCGTCGGCGGGAAACTGTGCCAGCTCCAAGGAGATCGGCGACCCGTCCGCCAGGCGCACGCGCTGGATCTCGATGACGAAATCGTCGGCGGACAGCCCCAGCGCCTTCTGCGATGTCGCGTCGGCGGGGCAGATCCTGGTCGACAGCACCCGGGTGCCGGCAACGTAACCCTGGCTGGCGAGGAACGCGGGCACGCCGACGACGTCGCCGAGGCTGCGCTGCACCTGGGCGTGGCTGATGAAGATCCCGCCGGCCCGCCCGATCACGCGGTCGACCAGGCCGGCCTCCTCCAGCGCGGCGAGGACCTGCCGCAAGCTGGAGCGGCTGGTGTCGTACCTCTCGGCGAGCTCACGTTCGCTGCCGAGCTTGGTGCCCGGCACGCCGGCGTTGATATCGGCCACGATCCGGCGCCGAAGCTCCTCGGTATGCGTTGCCACCGCGCCCCTCCCGCCGGAATTTGGTCTGACCAAATTCAGGATACGTGGTGTCTACAGGTCGGCGAGCGCCTCAGCCGATTCGGGAAGGATCTGCCCACCGTCGACGATCAGCGTCTGGCCCGTGATGTAGGCGGCTTCGTCGGTGGCGAAAAACAGCGCGGCGTTGCCGATGTCGGCGACAGTGCCCAGCGTGCCGGTGGGGATGGCGGCCTTCATCTGGTCCATGTACTCCTCGCCCATCTCGACGAGCCCCTCGGTGAGGATGTTGCCGGGCAGCACCGCGTTCACCGTGATCTTCTTGCGCGCCAACTCGATCGCCGCCGTGCGCAGGAAGCCGAGCTGCGCGGCCTTGCTGGCGCCGTAGTGGGACCAGCCGGGAAAACCCGTGACGGGTCCGGTGATCGACGAGGTGAGCACGATGCGGCCGTGGCCGCTCGCGGTCAGCGGCTCCAACGCGGCCTGCACGATGTAGAAGGTGCCTTTGACATTGGTGTCGAGCACGGTGCCGAGATCCTCGGGCGTCATGTCGGCAAGCGATGCCGACGGGAAGATCCCGGCGTTGGCGCACACGATGTCGAGACCGCCATGGCGTTCGACGGCGGCGGCCACCGCCGCGCGGCAATCGTCGGGACTGGCCACGTCGCCGGCCAGCCCGCTGACCGCTCCCGGCAGATCGGCGAAATCAGCCACGGTACGGTCGATGTCGGCTTGGCTGCGCGCGGTGAGTACGACGTTGACACCGGCGCGGGCGAACGTCTCGACGATGCCGCGGCCGATGCCCTTGCTGCCACCGGTCACGATGGCCGTACGGCCCTGCAGGGAGGTGAACATGGATGACCTTTCGATGAGTCAGGTGAGGGAGCGGCCGGACGAGGACAGGTACTTCTCGGCGAGCGCGCAGCTGCCGGCGGCGTAGGTGACGGAGATCGCCTGTGATTCGCGGGAATGGCTGTGCGTACCCATCCACGCGAGCAGCAGCAGGCGGCGCAGCAGGATGAACGAGGCGAGCATGTCCTCGTCGGCTGCGGTGAGTTCCCGGCGGGTGCGGTAGCCGCTGACCCAGGCTTCCTGCCAGTCCGGGACCGACGGATGATCCTCGAAGAAGGACACCGCGGTACCGAAATCGTAGAAGTACCAGCCGAATCCGCAGTCGTCGAAATCGATCACGGTGATGGTGTCGCCGTCGACGAGCAGGTTGGCCAGCCGCAGATCGGCGTGCACCAGTCCGAATGTGTCACTGCCCGTGCCGTATTCGGCCAGGCGCTGGTTCAGCAACGTCTCGGCCCGGCCCAGGATCTGCGCCTCGTGGTCGCCGACGCCGGTCGCATCGCGCCAGCGACCCCAGCGCGGCGAGGCGCCCAGGCTGTGCTCCCAGTCCCAGGCGAACCGGCTGAACGCCGCTGGGCGCTGCCAGCTGCGGGCGTGGTCGTGCAGCGCTGCGGTGATGCATCCCAGCGTGTGGAAGTCGGAACTGGTGAGGGCAGTCTCGTCGGGCTCCGCGCCCGGCACCATTTCGAAGTGCACGACGTGCCGCTGGGCCCCGTCGTGCTCGACGGTGACGATCCGGCGGCCGTCGCGCGTCGGGATCACCGTCGGCACCGTGATGTCGCTGTCGCGGCGCAGCGCATCGAGCCACGCGAGCTCGGACTCGATCTGATCGGCACGGTGGTAGTTCTTGCGATGCACCCGCAGGATCGAGCGGTGTCCGCAGCCGGGTTCCTCCACCGCGTAAGTCGCATTCTCCGACAGGTTCAGCAGCCGCAGCACGGAACCTGCGGGCAGGTCGAACTCTTCGAGCGCCTTCTCCGCGACCGCCCG
Source organism: Mycolicibacterium sp. 018/SC-01/001 (assembly GCF_007096635.1). Lineage (GTDB taxonomy): Bacteria > Actinomycetota > Actinomycetes > Mycobacteriales > Mycobacteriaceae > Mycobacterium. Next base: position 115,248 of record NZ_VKAA01000001.1, on the reverse strand, counting down.
GTCCTCGCCGATGTCCTCGGTCACAGCCATCGTCGGAGACTACTGCGCCGCGACGGCTTCGGCAGCGGCACGTTCGGCCCGCCCCACCGCGGACCGAACGCGGTCGAGCACGTCCTCGGCGAGTTCGCGATCCAGCAGCAGGCCCGGTTTGAATTGCAGCACTCGGGGATCCAGCGTCGAGAAGATCGCCCACACGCCGTTCTCGTAGAGCTCGCGCATGACGAACTTCGCTCCCTCGGGATGGTCGAACTCCAGCCCGATGACCACGCCGTTCTGCCGGATGCCGACGAACCAGTCCGGATGGGCGGCCCGGATCTTGGCCAGTCCCTCGGCGAACAGATCGGTGAGCTGGTGCACCGATTCACGCACCTCGGGCCGGCCGGTGATCTCCAGTGTCTTGAGTGCTGCGACGCACCCGAGCTCGGCGCCGCCGAAGGTCGAGATGTGGCCGAAGCCATCCTGATAGAGCCACTGCGCCGCCCGTTCGCTGAGCAGCGTCGCCGTGATCGGATACATGCCGCCGGACAGACCCTTGCCGGTGACCATGATGTCCGGCTCGATTCCGTGCTTGGTGATGCCCCACATCTCGCCGGTGCGCATCAGGCCGGTCTGCACCTCGTCGGCGATGTAGAGCGCGTCGTACTGTTCGCACAGACCCTTGACCGCTTCGAGATAGCCCGCCGGCGGCAGCGGAAATCCGTAGGTCGCCGGAATCGTCTCCATGATGACGGCGGCCACATCGCCGGAGTGCAACGCCCGGTCCATCGCGTCGACGTCGCCGAACGGCACCTGGACGAATTCGTCGGGGCGGTCGGCGAGGAACAGCTTGGCGAATCGGTCGTCACCGGTGGCGACCGCCAAGCCCGTGTGACCGTGGTAGGCCTTGACGATCGAGACGATCTTGCGCCGCTGGGTGGCATGGCGGGCGCTCTTGAGTGCGATGTCGATCGCCTCTCCGCCGCCGGAGCCGAACGCCACTTTGGTCAGCGACGCGGGAGCAGACTCGATCAGCCTCTGCGCCAACGCCGTTCGGGCCACCGACGGGAAGTGATGATTGCCGACGTCGAAATGACCCATACCGTCGATCAGCGCCGCCATGATCTCGGGGTTGCGGTGGCCGAGGTTGTAGGTGCCGCCGTTGAGGTGCATGTCGATGAGGCGTCGTCCGCTCATGTCCCACAGGAAGTAACCCTCCCGGCGGTCGATCACCAGATCGACGCCGGTATCGGTCCAGAATTGGGTCTTGTCGGGATTCCAGTACTTCTTGGCCAGCTCCAGCACCTGGGCCTTGGACTCGAAAGAGAATGTGCCGTAGTCGTACACGAGCCTCAAACTAAATGGTAGGACCATTTCTGTCAATGCCGAGGATCTTCCTCTTGCGGGACGGAATTGGTAGTGCCAATATTGCTCAGGTCCGCCTCTGTGGTCTAGACCACGGAGTCGCTCGATGTCGAGTGGGACCGCTCATCGCCCGGCCTGAGAGGTGTTCGTTTCCATGACAGAAGACGTCGTGCCCCGCCAGACATCGACCGATTCGGTGCAAAAGCTCAAACGCAACGCCGTGGGCACCGTCGGGGTGATCTTCATGGCCGTCGCCACCGCCGCGCCGATCACCGCGATGGTCGGCAACGTGCCGATCGCGGTCGGCTTCGGCAACGGCAGCCACGCCCCGGCCGGCTATTTGGTCGCCACGATCGTGCTGGGCCTGTTCGCGATCGGATACGCGACGATGGCCAAGCACATCACGTCCACCGGCGCGTTCTACGGCTACATCTCCCACGGCCTCGGCCGCGTGATCGGGATGGCGAGCGGCCTGATCATCACGATGGCCTACGTCGTGTTCGAGGGCTCCCTGATCGGCATCTTCGCGTTCTTCTTCAAGAACCTGTTCTCCAGTCAGCTCGGCATCGAGGTGCACTGGCTGATACCCGCGCTGCTGATGCTCGCGCTCAACTGCATCCTGACCTACTTCGACGTCAACCTGACCGCCAAGGTGCTCGGCGTCTTCCTGGTCACCGAGATCGTCATGCTGTCCCTCGGCGCGATCGGCGTGCTGATCAAGGGTGGCGGCCCGGACGGTTTCGCCGTCGGCCAGATCCTCAACCCGATCGGGGCGTTCCAGCCCGCAGCGATCGCCGGTGCCAGCGCCGGCCTGGGCCTGTTCTTCGCGTTCTGGTCGTGGGTGGGTTTCGAATCCACTGCGATGTACGGCGAGGAATCCAAGGACCCCAAGCGAATCATCCCGCGCGCCACGATGATCGCCGTGCTCGGCGTCGGTATCTTCTACATCTTCGTCTCCTGGATGGCGATCGCCGGCACCGGCCCGCAGCAGTCCATCGAGCTCGCCCAGGATCCCAACACCAGCTCGGAGATCTTCTTCGGACCGGTGCGCAGCACCTACGGCGAGTGGGCCATCACGATGTTCAACATCCTGCTGGTGACGGGCTCCTTCGCCTGCGGCATGGCCTTCCACAACTGTGCCTCCCGCTACCTCTACGCGATGAGCCGTGAGGGCCTGCACGCCGGCCTGCAGAAGACACTGGGCGCCACGCATCCGCACCACGGATCGCCGCACATCGCGTCGTTCGTGCAGACCGGCATCACGCTCGTGCTGATCCTCGCGTTCTTCTTCGCGGGCATGGACCCCTACGTGCACATGTACACGCTGCTGGCGATCCTCGGCACGATGGCGATCCTGATCGTGCAGGCGCTGTGCGCGTTCTCGGTGGTGGCGTACTTCCACTTCCACAAGAACCATCCCTCCAGCGCGCACTGGTTCAAGACGTTCCTCGCACCGCTGCTCGGTGGCATCGGCATGCTCTACGTGGTGTACCTGCTGTGGGAACACAAAGATGCAGCCGCCGGTGCCGCATCAGGCACGTTGCTGTTCAAGCTGACACCATGGATCGTGGTCGGCCTGTTCGTCCTCGGTGCCGCGTTGGCGCTGTACTTCAAGTTCGCCGACAAGGAACGCTACGAACTCATCGGCCGGATCGTCTACGAGGACAACGAAGTCCGCGACTGACGGTTCCGAAGAGGAGTCCGGCAAGGAGGCTCTGGTGGCAGACGAGTTGGGCCGGTTCCGGGTACTGAACGCCAAGCCCGTCAATCTCGACGGGTTCAGCGTCCCGGACCCCCGGCTCGGTCTGTCCGCGATGAGCAGTCCCCATGACCCCTCCCCGTCCCTGACCATTCGGGACGGGGAGGTGGTCGAACTCGACGGCAAAGGCGCCGGCGAGTTCGACGTCATCGACGAATTCATCGCCCGCTACGGCATCGACCTCGACGTGGCCGAGGAGGCGATGGCGCTCGACGACGTGACGCTGGCGCGGATGGCGGTCGACATCAACGTCCCCCGTGCCGAGGTGGTTCGGCTGATCGGCGGCACCACACCGGCCAAGCTGGCGCGGGTGATCGCGCTGATGTCTCCGGTCGAGATGCAGATGGCGATGGCCAAGATGCGGGCCCGGCGGACGCCGAGCAACCAGGCGCACGTCACCAACCAGCTCGACGACCCGCTGCTGATCGCCGCCGACGCGGCCAGCGCCGTCGCCTACGGGTTCCGCGAGGTCGAGACCACGGTGCCGGTGCTCGGCGATGCACCGTCCAATGCCGTTGCGTTGCTGATCGGTTCGCAGGTCGGCACGCCGGGTGCGATGGCGCAGTGCTCGATCGAAGAGGCGCTCGAACTGCGGCTGGGGCTGCGCGGGTTGACCAGCTACGCGGAGACCATCTCGATCTACGGGACCGAGCAGGTCTTCGTCGACGGGGATGACACCCCGTTCAGCAAGGCGATTCTCACCTCGGCGTATGCCTCGCGTGGGCTCAAGATGCGGGTGACCAGCGGCGGCGGCGCCGAGGTGCTGATGGGTGCGGCCGAGCAGTGCTCGATCCTGTATCTCGAATCGCGGTGCGTGTCGCTGGCTCGCGCGCTCGGTTCCCAGGGCGTGCAGAACGGCGGCATCGACGGTGTCGGCGTCGTGGCGTCGGTCCCGGAGGGCATGAAGGAGCTGCTCGCCGAGAATCTGATGGTGATGATGCGCGACTTGGAGTCGTGCGCCGGCAACGACAACCTGATCTCGGAATCCGATATCCGCCGCAGCGCGCACACGCTACCGGTGCTGCTCGCGGGCGCGGACTTCATCTTCTCCGGCTTCGGGTCGATTCCTCGCTACGACAACGCCTTTGCGCTGTCGAACTTCAACTCCGACGACATGGACGACTTCCTGGTGCTGCAGCGCGACTGGGGCGCCGACGGCGGGCTGCGCACGGTCACCCCCGAGCGGCTCGAAGCGGTCCGGCGGCGGGCGGCGAAAGCCGTGCAGGCCGTGTACCGCGACCTCGGCCTGGCCGACTACGACGACGCCCGCGTCGAGCAGGTGGTGGCCGCCAACGGGTCCCGCGATCTGCCTCCCGGGCACCCGAAGATGGTCGCCGAAGCCGCCGCCTCGATCGAAGCCAGGCAGCTCACGGTGTTCGACGTGATCGCCTCCCTGCACCGCACCGGTTACACCGACGAAGCCGAGGCGATCACGACGCTGACCCGTGAGCGGCTCAAAGGCGACCAGCTGCAGACGTCGGCGATCTTCGACGACGAGTTCGGGGTGCTGTCGAAGCTCACCGATCCCAACGACTACACGGGCCCCGCAACCGGATACGCGCCCACCGCAGCGCGGCGCGCCGAGATCGACGCGATCAGGCAGGCCCGCACCAGCGACGAGCTGACCGCCGATCAGGACGAGCACCGCGGCCACGTGACGGTCGTCGACATCGAGCCGGCCCGGCAGGGCAGTGATCCGCGGGAGGTATGTATCGGCCTGTCGCCGGCCTGGGGACACAGCGTGTGGTTGAGCCTGTGCGGCTTGACGATCGGTGAGGTGCTTCGGCAGCTGGCCGCGGGATTGGAGGAGGAGGGCTGTGTGGCCCGCACCGTGCAGGTGCGCTCCACGATCGATGTCGGCCTCATCGGGCTCACCGCGGCCCGGCTGTCCGGTTCGGGGATCGGAATAGGACTGCAGGGCAAGGGGACCGCGCTGATCCATCGTCGCGATCTGGCACCGCTGGCGAACCTGGAGCTGTTCAGCGTGGCACCACTGCTCACCGCGAAGATGTACCGGGAGCTGGGCCGCAACGCGGCCCGGCACGCGAAAGGCATGGCGCCGGTGCCGATCTTCACCGGAGGCACCGACGAGTCGATCTCCGCGCGCTATCACGCGCGGGCGGTGGCGCTGGTCGCGCTGGAACGTCAGGCGTGCGAACCCGGGGCGGCGCCGATCACGGTGAAGGTGGAGCGACCATGAGCGACATCACCGTGGAGCACGCGGTCGACGGGAAGCTCGGACTGGCCGATCTGCGCATGGCTCCGGCCGCCCTGGCGCACCAGGCCGCCGTCGCAGAGCAGGGCGGCAATCCGCAGCTCGCCGAGAACTTCCGGCGCGCAGCAGAACTGGCGACGATCGACGACGAAGACGTGATGGCGCTCTACGAGGCGCTGCGTCCCCACCGGTCGACGGCCGAGGAGTTGGAGCAGCTGCGCAGCTCGCTCGTCGAACGTGGTGCGCCGCGGTGCGCAGCTCTGGTCGAGCAGGCGGCGGCCGCCTATGCCCGGCGGGGCCTGCTGCGTTGAGCCGCACGGTGGCCGGTATCGACATCGGCAACCACACCACCGAGATCGTGCTGGCGCGTGTGCTCGGCGGTGCGACCACCACGCTCGCGCACGGGCAGGCACCCACCCGCGGCCGCAAGGGCAGTCACGATTCGCTGCAGGGCGCAGCGGCCCTGCTCCACAAGATCGAGGTGGACGCCGGCGTACGCGCCGATGAGCTGTTGCTCTCGGCGCTGCGGCCGGTGGACACCGCGACCGCACCGATCCCGCCTGCCTACTCGCCGTCGGCGCCGGTGCGCAGCCTGCGCCGGCCTGACGCCAGTACCCCGGCCGGTGCGGGACACGCTGTGGGACAGCATGTTCGGCTCGCCGACCTGGGTTCAGCCGTGACGGACGGGCCGGTGGTCGTCTCCGTCGACGCGGACACCGACTTCGAGGTGGCGGCGCGCGAGATCAGCGCGGCGGCGGTTCAGGGGTGGCACATCGTCGGAGTGGTGGCGGCGCAGGACGACGCGGTGTTGATCCGCAATCGCATACCTGTCGAGGTGCCCGTCGTCGACGAATGTGACCTCGCCGGACTCGCTCCCGGCGCCCTGGTCGCCGTCGAGGTCGTGGAGCAGGGACGCGCGTATCGGGCGATGGCCGATCCGATCGCGCTCTCGGCCGCGCTGGAGTTACCCGTCGAGCGGCTGCCCGATGTCGCCGAGTTCTGTCGCGAGTTGGCCGATGCGGCGGCGATCGCGGTCACCGCCCGCACCGAACCGCCTGCCCCTCCTGCGGAAGACGACGACTACGTCGAGATCCTTGACGGCGGCGCACGGTTACGGTGCACACCGGCGGAGGCGCACGCGGTGCTGCGTCGATCTGTGCCAGGGACGGTGAGACGCGTTCGTCTGCAATCGATTCCGTCGGCGGCCGAGGGCCTCGCGGTGCACGATGCGTTCTTCACCGATCTGGCGACGATCGACAACGGTGCCTGGCTGCGTCGTGGCGTCGTCGACGCCACCGGTACCGTGGTCGCGCTGCTGGCTGCCGAGGAGGCGGCCGACGCCGCCGAGCGGCTGAGCGAGCTGACCGGTCGCCCGGCCCGCACGCTGGCGTCGGAGCCCGAGGCGGCTGCCTGGGGTGCGCGCACCACGCCGGGCTTCCCGCCCGATGCGATGGTCTGCGATATCGGCGGCGGCACAGTCGATCTCATCGGCGCCGAGCGCACCGTGGTGGCCGCCGGGGCGGGGGAGTCGATCACGGTCGCGATCGCCCAGGTGCTCGGTATCCCGCAGGCGCTGGCCGAGACGGTGAAGCGTACACCCGCGGTGCGGGTGGAGGGTCCACACGTCGCGCACGAGGAGGACGGCAGGCGGGTGTTCCTCGACGCCCCGGCGTCCTCCGATGCGATCGGCCGGTTGTGCACCCGCGGCAGTGCGGGTTTGGTGCCGTTCTCCAACCGGCTGGCCGCCGAGGAATGGCGCAGTTTGCGATTGGCGGTCAAGCAGGAGACCGTCGCGGCGAACATCGCGAGGTGTCTGGCGGCATTCGACGAGCCGCCGCGTGCCCTGGTGCTTGCCGGCGGCGGGGCGCTGGACGACGAGCTGATGCGCACCGTCGCCGAAGCGCTACGGCCCGCGCGTGTCGTCGTCGGGCGCGCGCACATCGACGGTGTGCACGGCCCGCGTTTCGCGGTCGCCCGCGGCCTGGTCGCCCTCTACTCCGGAAGGGCCGTCACCTAATCCGGCGGTGGGGCCCGCGGCGGTGGACCCCTGGCGAGCAGACGCGAACTCGAGTGAATCGCCGGCCGAAACACTCGAGTTCGCGTCTCTTCGCGGAAAGGAATCTAGAGCTCGGCGAGCTGCTCGACCGCCGGTCCGATACCCTCGATCCACGCCGCCGGCGAGCCGGTCGGCGGGAACACGATCACCTCGTCGACACCCAGCTTCGCGAAATCAGCCATGGCGGAGACGAACTCGTCGCGGGTGTCCGACGCCGGGCTCAGGTCGTTGACCATGATGGTCTTGCGAATGGTGTCGTAGTCGCGGCCGACGTCGTCGCAGTGCCCACGCAGCACCTCCAACTTGTGGGCCACCTCGTCGGTCGACGGCGCGATCAGATTGCAGGCGTCGCCGTACTGGGCCACCAGGCGCAGGGTCTTGCGCTCACCGCTGCCACCGATGAGCACCTTCGGCTTGTTGATCGGCTGCGGATTGCACAGCGTTTCCTGCAGGTGGTAGTGCTTGCCGTGGTACTCCCCGTTGTTGTCGGGGTCCCACATCTGGTTGCAGATCTGGATCGCTTCCTCGAGGCGTTCGAACCGCTCCTTCAGCGGCGGGTACGGCACACCGAGGCCGAGGTGCTCCCGCTCGAACCACGCCGCGCCGATGCCCAGCACCGCGCGGCCGCCCGAGAGCACGTCGACGGTCGTCACCGTTTTGGCGAGCAATCCCGGGTGGCGATAGGTCACGCCGGTGACGAGCAGGCCCAGGTCGATCTGGGACGTGTGGGCGGCGAGGTAGCCGAGCAGCGTGTAACCCTCCAGCATGTTGGCCTCTGCGGGCAGGCCGGTGGGCTCGATCTGGAAGAAGTGGTCCATGAACCACAGCGAGTTCGCGCCGACCGCCTCCGCGGCCTCGCCGACGCTGGCGAGTTCCGGCCCGATCGCTGTGGTGCCGCCGTCGATGTCCAGGATGGGAATGCTGAGTCCGAGGTCCATGTTCGGCTACAAGGCTGTGCCGAGGGTCACCATTCCCGTCTGGCAGCAACTCAACCACGAGGGTGGGAACTGCCACATCGCCGCACCGCGAGCCAGGCATGAACTCGCGCGACACGCCGCCGAACAGCTCGAGTTCCTGTCTGCTCGCGGGAAGGAAGACTCGCGGGAAGGACGGTCAGCGTCCGCCGAGCCCCGGGACGATGTCGTCGAGGTGGAAATCGACGGGACGGTCGATCTGGTCGAAGGTGCACGAGCGGGGATCGCGGTCGGGCCGCCACCGGTTGAACTGCGCCATGTGCCGAAACCGCGTCCCCTCCATGTGTTCGTAGCGCACTTCGACGACTCGCTCGGGACGCAGCGGCACGAACGACAGGTCCTTGCCCGCGTTCCACCGCGAGCCGCCGCCGTGGCGGCGCACCACATCGGGGTCGACGTGCGCGGCCCAGTTCCACGGATGATCGTCGAACGTGGTCACCAGCGGCTGCAGCTCGGTGAACAGAGCACGCCGTCGCGCCATCGGGAACGCGCCGATGACACCGACCGAGGCCAGTGATCCGTCGGCGGCGTACAGCCCGAGCAGAAGCGAGCCCACCGCATCCGGCCCGGATTTGTGTAACCGGTAGCCGGCCACCACGCAGTCCGCGGTGCGCTGATGCTTGATCTTGAACATCACGCGCTTGTCGGGCTGGTAGGTGATCTCAGGTGGTTTGGCGATGACGCCGTCGAGGCCGGCGCCCTCGAACGTCGAGAACCACACTCGGGCGGTGTCCGGATCCGTGGTCGCCGGTGTCACGTGAAACACCGGGCCCGCCCCGGACAGCGCGTCGACGAGCACGGCGCGCCGCTCCGCGAACGGTCGCCCCGTCACGTCCTCGTCACCCAGCGCCAGCACGTCGAACGCGATGAACGCGGCCGGCGTCTGCTCGGCAAGCATCCGCACCCGCGAGGCGGCCGGATGCAGGCGCAATTGCAGCGCCTCGAAATGCAGTCCGTCGCCGGTGGCGATGACGATCTCGCCGTCGATCACGCAGCGCGGCGGGAGTTCGACCCGCGCGGCGTCGGCGATCTCGGGGAAGTAGCGGGTCATCGGCCGCCCGTTGCGGCTGCCCAGTTCGACCTCGTCGCCGTCCCGGAACAGGATCGATCGGAACCCGTCCCACTTCGGCTCGTACCACGCGCCCGGCGGGATCTCGGGGACTGACTTCGCCAGCATCGGCGAGACGGGCGGCAGCACGGGGAGTCTCATCGACTCCCATTCTGACCCGGTGGCTCAGCGCTTCTTGCCGACCAGTGCGTCGACCGGGTCGGGCGCGCCGTCGCGATCCTTGACCACCCGGTAGGCGACGAGTCCGACGACCAGGGTGAGCACCACGAAGATCAGCGCGAAGTACTGCAGGAACAGCGAGTCGCCGTCGGGGTTGTAGACCTCCTGGCGCGGCCAGCCGATGTTGATCACCAGAAGTCCGCCCATCACGACCGCGATCAGGTTGACCGGGATGCCCCAGCGACCCAGGTCCATGATCGGTTTGCCGTGCGACAGGCTCGTTCCCCGCAGCCGATGCACCAGAGCGGGGACCGTGACCATCAGGTAGGCCAGGTAGACGATCACCACCGAGACCGACGCGATCGCGGCGAACACACTGGCCTGACCGAGGTTGACGAGCAGCACGAGGATCGCCAGCAGGCTGACCGAGATGCCGGTGATGACCGGGGTGCCGGTCCGCTTGTTCACCCGCGCCAGGAACGAGCCGAACGGCAGACGGTTGTCGCGGGCCATCGAGAACATCACTCGCGACGCCGACGCCTGGATCGCCAGGGTCGCCGAGAAGATCGCGACGGCCACCAGACCCAGCAGCGTCTTGCCGAGCCACGTGTCGAGCTGGCTCTCGATCACCCACGCCATCCCGCCGTGGGCGAGGTCGTCGCCGAGCTCGGGTGCCGACATCAGCGCGGCGAGGATCATCAGGCCGCCGCCGACGAAAGACACCAGCAGGGCCATGACGATCGCCTTCGGCGCGGTGCGCCGCGGGTCGCGGGTCTCCTCGGAAAGCTCTGCGGCGCTGTCGAATCCGTACATGACGTACGCGGCCATCAGCATCGAGGCGAGGAACGCGGGTAGGTAGTGCACGCCGCTGCCGTGGCCGCCGGTGTCGGCGACGGCCTGCACGGGGCCGCGTTCGGCGGTCAGGAACATCGCACCGATGATCAGCACGACGCCGATGATCTCCAGCGTCACCCCCGTGACGGTGATCCGGGCCATGAACCGCACGCCCGCTGCGCTGATGATCGTGCACAGCACGATCGTGACGGCACCCAGGATGATGCCGTTGGTGGCGCCGTCGACGGACAGCGGATCCATGTCGGTGCCGACCAGTTGGAATCCGCTCCAGATCGGCGGCAACACGGTCTGCATGGCGATCGCCAGCGCCGCGATCGAGACGATGTAGCCGATGAGCATGAACCACCCGGCGAACCAGCCGATCGCATTCCCGGCCAACCGGCGTGACCACTGGTAGATCGCGCCGGCGACGGGGAACTTGCCGGACAGTTCGGCGAAGACCAGGCACACGCAGAACTGGCAGACGAACACGATGGGCCAGGTGAAGAAGAACGACGGGCCGCCGAGTGCGAAACCGAGCGGGAAGAACGCGAAGACCGTCGTCAGGATCGACACGAAGGAGAAGCCGGACGCGAACGAGGCGTAGCCGCCGATGCCGCGGTGCAATTCCTGGGTGTAGCCGAGTTCCTCCAGAGTGGAGGCATCCTCCGCGGAGGAGATGGCGGGGTCGTAGCCGGCGGTCATGGTGCTCCTCGATGAAACATTCCTGTCGTGTGACAGGAATGTACGAAGCGATCGTGTGCTGGTCGTTTCGGTGATGTCACGGCTGTGTGACCGGAGCCTGGACGGGTCACAATCGACTCCATGCCGTCCGCTCATGATCTCGCGCAGAGCGTCGCTGCGCTCGACGAGTGCGCCGACGAGGCGGGTCTGCGCGCCGCTGTGGACCAGGCGACGGCGAGCCTGACCCGACAGCCCGAACGCACCGCGGCGTGGTCGGCGGTGCTGCGCCACGCCGTGGCCGCGGGGGTGCGCCTGGTCGAACCGGCGGACTGGACGTGGTTCGTCTCGGGCAGCGTGGCCCGTGGCGAGGCCGTCCCAGGGTCCGACGTCGAGACGATGGTGCTGCTCGGCGACGGGGTGACCGACGACGAGAAGGACGCCCTGCTGATGCGCGCGGCCGAGGTGCACGCGCTGCTCGAGCGCAGCGGGGTCGGCGGAGACGCCAACGGCGTGCTGGCCAGCAGGACCCGGTTCTGCCGCCGGCGGCGCAGCTGGGTCGAGGGCATCGAGCGGTGGGCGAGTGACCCCGAGAAGGACCGCGGCGTGGTGATGACCGGGCTGCTGGCGGATGCGTCGGCGGTGGCGGGGCCGGAGGACGCCTTGCGGATGACGGCGGCGACGGCGGCGGACCGTCACTACGCGGTGCGCCGAGCCATGCTGCAGGACGCCACCGCGGTGCGGGCATCGGTGCCATCCCGATTGCGGGTGCTCGTCAGCGCCGGCGATTCCGTCGACGTCAAACGCGCCGTCATCGATCCCGTGGTCAAGATCGCGCGCTGGGCGGCACTGTCGGCCGGCTCGACCACGCTGGCCACCCTGGAGCGTCTCACTGACGGTGCGGCCGGCGGTGTGCTGGACATCGACGACGCGGCGTCGTTGAGCGAATGTCACCAGTGGTTGGTGCGGTTCCGATGGCGGAGCCGCGTGACGCCGGTGCGGGCCGGGGACGTCGTGTCGCTGGGGGACCTCTCCCCGCAGGACCGGGCGGGACTGCGCAGTGTCGCCCGGGAAGTGTCCGGGGTGATGCGCAAACTGTCCTATCTGGCGTCGATTTCGGCGTTCGCCGACCAGTAGATGGATGCCCGGGAGCACGTCGTCGCGACGACGGTGGCGGTGCACCGCATCGAGGGATGGCGACCGGACTCCGAGCATCTCGACGCCCTCACCGCGATCGCGCGTGGTGAGCTCCGCTGCGAGGACCATCTGGCGTCGTATCGGGAGCGCCATCCGCCGTCGAGCCGGCCGCGTCGCAGGATGCGTCTGGGTCGACCGGCGCCATACCTGATCCCGGGAACACAGGTGCTGCGCAACGAATTCGGGGTCACCACGGCCGACGCACTCGCCGATCTCGAGTACATGACGTCGGCGGCGCGGATGGCGGAGTGGCTGTGCCGGCCGCCCGGCGCCGTTCCGCTCGACGTCCGCGACATGCACCGGCACCTGTTCGGCGGGGTGTACGCCTGGGCGGGCCGGTACCGGACCGTCGACTTGAGAAGGGGCAGGCAGGCGTTCGGCTCGGTGTCGGGGATCGGCGATGCGATGACGGCGATACACGACCGCGCGCAGCAGCTGGGCGGCGTCGAGGACGAGGCACGACTTGCCTACGAGCTGGCCCGAATCTACGCCGACTACAACCAGATTCACCCGTTCCGGGAGGGCAACGGGCGTGCCGGCGCGCTGCTGCTGCTGGGTGTCGCGGCGCGCTGCGGTCGGCGGCTCGACTTGACGGGGATCGACCGTACGGACTGGTATGCCGCGGCGATCGACAGCATGCCGCTGCGCCGCGACGGCCGGGCCAGCCACCGCCCATTTCTGTATCTGCTCAAAGACGCGGTGCGATGACGCGCATGATGGAGGCATGCTCCGAATCGCACTCGGCGTGTCGGTGGCCGTCCTGCTCGCACCGACGGCGGCGGCAGATCCGGGTTCAGCCAAGGCCGTCATCGACGAACTCGAGAATCAGGGGTATGACGTCGCGATCAACTGGGTGAGCGGCGTCAGTAGTCGTCCGCTGTCGGAATGCCGCTCACTGGGTGTGCACAATCCGGATCTCACCGGACCGCCGCCGACGACGTTCACCACGGTCTACGTCGACGTCTCCTGCCCGAACGACCACGACGACGGCGGTGTCCGGATCGACGGCGGCCTGGGTGGTGTCGGGATCGGCGTCGGGAGCTGAGCCCTGCGCGTCCTACCTGACGCCGGAGAGTACGCGGGGCCAAATCGAGGCCATCCTGCAACCAATCCCCGACGAGCACTGCCGCTATTTGAGTTTCTACGCCGGCTGGGACTCCCTCTGGAACGACACCGACCAACGGCTGGCCAGGCTCGGAGCGCGCTAACTGGTGCTGCAGATCAAGAAAAAGTGCCGCAGCCTGCGCTTCCTACTGTCGGCCCGGCACGCGGCGATTCCGATCCTGGGTGCTCGACGCCATGGACGCTGTCAACGAAGACGCCGAACGCACCCCCGCCCTAAGATGCGAACGATGCGGAGCACCCGGCATTCCGCACGACAGCCTCCGCATCCGCGTCATAACCCTCTGCGATACCTGCGGCGAACACCTCGGATACATCGCACACGCCCAGCACTGACATCGTCTTTGAACAGCCCGTCGGCGTATCCATGCGGCTGGTCGGATTGCGCAGAACGCATTGCGCGCAAACCTTCACGTCTGTAGTCCGGCAGCAGTCGTTGCCCGAACTGCGATGATGGCCTCGTGTCGATCCTGGCTTCGGCTGGCTGGTTCGGACTCCGAGATCTCGATATCGACCTCGAATCTTCGGTGCGGCACGCATTCCCGCCGCGGACCTAGCCCATTCCGCACCTAACTGGCACCTGGATCCGCTAGATCAGTGACGTCAGATCGACCGATCCTGAATCTACTAGCCTTCGATCGCAGTCATCTCTCCTTAACTAACCAGACTGATCGTGGCGTTCGAATCCCGCAGCGAGTCAACGCGATTCCGCTCAGATAAACCCAGGCGCTCTCCAGGAATTCTGCTGTCAGACTTCGAAATCGGCACGCCTTCGGGGCCTCCTTCGTGGGGTCGGTCACGGGTGTACCTCTAGCTTAGGAAAACATCATGACTGAAATACGTCTTGTCTGGAAACAAGACATCTAGTAGATTCGCAGACCTGATAGTTCCAATGCCAATGTAGGAGGTTGACGGTGCGACGGAAATTGATGACAAGGATGGCGTGCACGTCGAGCGCGGCAGTTCTCGGAGCCGCGGCATTGCTCGGAGTGTCCTCCGCGACGGCGGAGGCTCGCGCCGTAGTCGGCGATATCGTCGTCGACGCAGCGTGCGTCTATCAGTACAGGACCGCAACTTGGGCGACCCTGTACGAGCAGAATGCCAATGGTTGGCAGTGCATTTCGAATGAATGGAAGGCGACCGATCACCGCAGCGTCGACATGAGCCGCGAGTGCCGGCGGAATTACGGGGCCAGCGCCTACGCCGACTACCTGGACTTCAACAATCCGTACAGTTGGCGGTGCTTCATCGATTCGGCGAACTTCTGAGCGACTGTTGACGTCACAGCGCCCGATGGAGGCTCGCTACGGGCCTCCATCGGGCCTTCTTTATGCGAGCGGGTATCTCGTGCCGAGTGTCGGACGCGTTCGCCGGTCCCGGGGTAAGTCGTCTTGCGAGGTCCGGCCGTCACCCGCAGTTCTTGACGACGAACAGCGGCATCTCGACGGTTAAATTGACGGCGTCTTTCTGGTCAGCAGCAAGGAGAACACCAAAGCGAAGTACGTTGACGCCGCAGGTGAAGACCGCGAGCTCCTGCGGTTTGTCGGGGTCGGAGACGACGACATTTTCAGTCTCCCGCACATAGACATCGGTGGAGTAGATGGTTGGGGTGCCGTTGCCGGCTAGGGTCAGGACGATCGGTTGCCCTTTGGGTTCGTCCTGCTCAACATCCTTGCCCCTTCGGTCGGACAGGAACGTGCTATTAGCTGCGAAAATGAGACCACCCGGCTTACTGAACGTGACGTTCACCTTCACGTCGTAGGGCTGAGGGCGTTCAACCCGCAACGCCACTCTGATCCGGAATGTGCGCCTTTGACTGTCGTATGGGTAGAGAACGATCGGGGTTGCGGTGGTTCCCCACGGTGATGCCGCAGTCGACTGGCTGCCGTCGGCGGTCTCCGCCGAAACCAGCTCGAGGACGTTATAGACGACGCCCTTCGTGGAGCCGGCGCTAACCTCCCTGGGTTTTTCAATCGTCGGTGGTGGAAGTGTCGATGTAACCTGAGTAGTGACCGTTGACGTCACAGACTGTGCGTTCGTTTCCTTCGAAGACCCGGCGAAGGTGATGAGAAAGACGGTGGCCACGACGAGTGCGCTAGCTAAGAGACCTGTTCCAATGAGCGCGGGACGCTGCCCCCACAGCGCCGGCTTCCGCACCCGGACGGCTTCGGGCGTATCGAGATCGGCTTCTGATCGGACCGCGTCGGCGATCTCGCCCATCGTCTCCAGCTGACGCTGCAGGCTGCGGATCGTGGACTCGTCAGAGTGGTCGCCGATCTCGGTGAGCGAATCCGCGAACCGAATCGCAGGGCCAGCGTTGCGGAGCGACGCCCCGATGTCGACGCCGTCATACGCCTTGATCACCGTCTCGGCAATATCCATCGCGCACACGACCACATAGGTGAGCTCGTCGCCGGTCCTGTCGTGATGATCAGGACGCGAGCGATCCTCGCGGTCGTTGTCGAGGGGAAGGGCGTGGTCCCCCAGGAGTTCCTGAAAGTCGGTACGGCACCGAGGTGCGGTCCCGAGAATCTCGACCTGGTGGGGCCATTGACTCACCAAAAGGTAGGCGATGCTAGCCGCGAGCCGGTATCCCTGTGCATGTTGATCGGGAGCGTCATCAGCGTCGCGACGCCCGTGTGTCGAGTGTTCCAGAGCTTCCCCGATTAGCGGCTCGAGTACGAAGTCGAGCCAGACGCCCATCCCGTCGTCTGGGAAATTCGAGTAATCGGCGGCTCGATCGACGAGTACGGTCTTGGCGAGTTGAATGAGATCAACGTGCGATGCCGGGTACTCGAGCCGCCGGTCACCATCTTCCCCCAGTGCCACCAGGCAATATTAGAGAGTGCGGACCCTAAGCGTGGGGTCGACTCGGTTACTTAGGTCGGCACAGCCCCAACGGCCTAGACTTCCGTTGATCTACCGTGCATAACACGGCCCGTCGTTCGTGACCGCAGCCAAAGGCGACAGGCGGCTCACCAGGAGAGGGAATGGATTCGGGTGTTCAGGGCAGTGTGCAGGCTGGTGATCGCGACGACGGGCTGTGCGGTCTGGCTGCTCGGAGCGTCCCCAACCGCGGCGGCGGAGCCGTTTGCTGTAGATGTCGGAGCGATGTACGACCAATGCAGTCACCAGTACCCGCAGAACAATTTGTTCCGGGCCGCTACACCGTACGTGGTCGCACCGGGAGACGCTTACTCATGGCGCTGCCAACGGCAGTCGCTTACGCCGAATGGTGGGGTGATCACGGACCTCGGTGTCGACGTGGCGAATTACTGTGCACGCCAAGGCCTTGCAGCGCGTATCGGTGATGCCAATGACGCGGGCAGCTGGATTTGCGAGTAGCGGTTTAGGTGAACGCGGACTGATCGGTCGCTCCACTCACGGCGTGCTGATGGTGAGATAATGTTTACCTAAAACAGGATAGTGCTACATTACCGTACGTCTGTGTTGCAGACAACGAATGGGGAACGACGCACACACAACGCGCGACCAATGGTGGAGCGCCCGTGGATTGCCGGGGTTCGGTTGGCGGCCCACCGGCGGCGCCCGGTGCGAGTAGCCGTGATTGAGAGGGTCTGAATGGCTGCCAAGGGAAAGGTCTACTCGGCGCGCGTAGGTGAGGACTCCGCCGCGTGGGTTCGACTGATCCAAAAACTCGCTCCCGGAAACAAGCCCGAACGCCAAGTGGCTAAGGATGCCTTGACACTGGTTATCAACTCAGGAAAGCGGAACGAGGCGAAGCTCAAGGCGGCGTACAAAAAGCGGAAGCAGTCCGAGATCATGAACGCGGGCAGCCTGTCGGCCCCCCGTGCCGCCGCCTCAGCTGCAGAAGCACGGCGTGAAGCAGAGCGCGAAGAGGTCCCGGCGGGGAGCGCGATGATGGTTCAGGCCGAGGTCGACGTGGTCATGCACAGGATGCTGGCCACTATCGGCGAGTGGACTGCCCGTAACGAGTCCGAACTCGTTCGCCACGGACTTTACCTCCTATTCGAGGAGGCCCGCAGTCGGAGAGCTGCCAATCTCAGGAAGTTGCAAGCGGACCTAGCGGAGGACACGGCGCTCCTCTCCCGGCCGGTTCCCGTGAGCAAGAGTGGCGCCGCCGCAGCGAAGTCGACAAAACCCGATACGAGGACTAAAAAGTCACCTACACCGTCTTCCGACGCCCGGCCAACCCCCGACCCAGTCGCGGACGCCGACTCGCCTCACTCATCGAAGCCAGCTCGGCGTGCAACAAAGCCCAAAGACAATGCACCGACAGGAGTTTAGGCTTTCTCCGGAGGCTAACCACGGCCCGATGGAAGACGCTTTCCGTCTGACTTGGCGGAGTGTCTTAAGCGCAACTATTGACCGCGCTGTCCGAGGTTGCTTGGTGATCGTCGACCTCAAAACACCACAACCACTGACACTGCGCCCTGGGCTACCTGTACTGATACAGGCATGAGGTACGACCGATAGCGTGGCGTGGTTGATTAGACGAAGACCTCAAAGTGACGTTCGAGCTGCATAGGCACGCACTCATTCACCGGAGGTCTCCGTGTCGCGCGTTCTGCGGGAACAGGATTCACCGGCGGACTCAGGTTGGCAGCACAGGCGTGTTCTTCGAAACCGAACAAGTGAATGGTGCACGAAGCACACCTGCCGGACGGTACGGCAGTACTGGTCCTCGCGTTCACCGACCCCGGCGGCGGCCCTTCCCACGTCCGCGCAAACGCTGTGGATTCGGAGTCTCGCGGAGGCGGGCGTCGAACACGCAGACGTCGACGTGTCGTTTCCCAATGACCACGACGACGGCGTCTGGATCGAGGGTGGCCTGGGTGGAGTCGGAGTCGGGATCGCGAACTGAGCGCGAGAGCGATGCGATTGTCTGGGTACTCGGGTCTACGTGACTATGAATGCCATGGACCTGCCCGTGATGCCACCGCTGGAGCCGATGCTCGCGAAGGCGCAGAAGGCGGTCCCTGCTGAGGCAGGCGTGTGGTCGTATGAGCCCAAATGGGACGGGTTCCGGGCGTTGGTGTTCCGTGACGGCGACGAGGTGGTGCTGCTCTCGCGCAGCGGTAAGGACCTGGCCCGCTACTTCCCTGAGGTTCTCGACGCCGTGCGCGACGAGCTGGCGCCGCGCTGCGTGCTGGACGGAGAGATCGTGGTGCCGCGCGACGTTGGCGGCCGCGTGAGGCTGGACTGGGAGTCGTTGAGCCAGCGGATCCATCCCGCCGAGTCGCGCGTCCGGATGTTGTCGGAGCAGACGCCGGCGCATTTCATCGGATTCGACGCCTTGGCCGTCGGTGACACCTCCCTGCTGAAAGAACCGTTCCGGACCCGGCGAGAAGCCCTGATCGAGGCGGTCGACGAAAAGCAGTGGTGTCACGTCACCCGCACGACTGAGGACCCCGAGCTGGGCACCCGCTGGCTGGAAGACTTCGAGGGCGCCGGTCTGGACGGGGTGATCGCCAAACGCCTCGATGGCGTCTACCTGCCCGGTAAGCGCGACATGGTGAAGGTCAAACACGCCCGCGATGCGGACTGCGTGGCGATCGGCTATCGAATTCACAAGAGCGGCGAAGGAATCGGCTCGATACTGCTGGGCCTCTACCGCGACGACGGGGAGCTGCAGATGGTGGGCGGCGCGGCGTCGTTCACCGCGAAGGCACGGCTGTCGCTGCTGGCCGACCTCGAGCCGCTGCGCATCGGCGACGACGTACGCGACGGGGAGCCCAGCCGGTGGAACTCCGCGGCGGACAAGCGCTGGATCCCGGTGCGGCCCGAGCGGGTCTGCGAGGTCGCCTACGACCAGATGGAAGGGGATCGGTTCCGCCATGCCGTGACCTTTCGCCGCTGGCGGCCCGATCGCGACCCGGCCAGCTGCACGTTCGACCAACTCGACGTGCCGGCGACGTACGACCTCTACGACGTCTTGGAGTCCTCCGGGGCGAGCGAAGCGACGGGGGAGGGGAATTGATGCCCAGTCCCGCAACCGAAATCGACGTCGACGGGGTGAAGGTCCGGCTGACCAACCCGGACAAGCCGTACTTCCCGCAGCTGGGCGCCGACGGCACCAAGGGCAAGCTGGTCGAGTACTACCTGTCGGTGGCCGACCGGATGGTGACGTTGCTGCGGGATCGCCCGGTGCACCTGCAGCGCTTCCCCGACGGCATCGACGGTGAGGAGATCTATCAGAAACGGGTGCCGCAGAAGCATCCCGACTACCTCGAGACCTGCACGGTCACTTTCCCGTCCGGCCGCACCGCCGACGCGCTGAAGATCACCCATCCGTCGGCCATCGCGTGGGCCGCGCAGATGGGTTCGGTGACGCTGCACCCATGGCAGGTGCGATGCCCCGACACCGAACATCCCGACGAGCTGCGCATCGACCTGGATCCGCAGCCGGGCACCGGCTTCGCCGAGGCGCGCGCCGTGGCGGTCGATGTGCTCAAGCCGCTACTCGATGAGCTCGGATTGGTGGGCTACCCGAAAACCTCGGGCGGGCGAGGCGTGCACGTGTTCCTGCGGATCGCGACCGAATGGGACTTCATCGCGGTGCGCCGGGCCGGGATCGCGCTGGCTCGCGAGGTGGAGCGGCGCGCGCCCGATGCGGTGACGACGTCGTGGTGGAAGGAGGAGCGAGGCGAGCGGCTGTTCATCGACTACAACCAGAACGCCCGCGACCGCACGTTCGCCTCGGCGTACTCGGTGCGCAAGACGCCGATCGCCACGGTGTCGACACCGTTGACGTGGGACGAGCTGCGCACCGCTGATCCCGACGACTACACGATGCGCACCGTGCCCGATTTCGTTGCCGGCCGGCCTGATCCGTGGGCCGACATCGACACCGTGGCGCAGCGCATCGACACGCTGCTGGAGATGGTGGCCGCCGACGAGGAACGCGGCTTGGGGGATCTGCCCTACCCGCCGAGTTACCCGAAGATGCCGGGCGAACCACCCCGCGTGCAGCCGAGCAAGAAGGTCGCGGCGCACTGGGACGATGATGGGAAACGCCGGTGACGCCCATTCGCATGACGCTTGGGTAGCACTTTTACCTAAACATGGCGTCGAAAATGTCCTTTTGCGGGCGCGTTTGAGCGAGAACTGGAACCTTGGGATCGCGTGTTCGAGTACCGCGCGACTGCTGCGCATCACGGGCCTTGCAATGCCGCGCCCAGCTTGCAAAGAGGGGACCGCGTAAGCCTCGTGTATGCCACCGAATCCGCGAACGTCTCGGAGACTCTTACGGAGAGGGCAGGCTTGTACACCTCCTCGGGCCCTTTCATCGCGCACGTCGGTGTCCACGTTGTGCCGTCAGAGGCTGCTCCTCCAAGACGACAAACACTGAGCGAATGGGCCAGTAGCTACATCGCATTAGCCCAGCTGCGGGCCGACAGCGAAGGTGCTGGCGGCCCCCCGACGGAGCATTTTGTGACAGAGTGGCTGCGAGCAGCGCGTCGGTTGTTAACAGGCCTCGCGGGAACCTTTACTTCCATCGTGTGTGAAGTAGACTGTGAAGTGTGACCTTGAGTAGGATAGACGACCCGTTCGCTCTCGAACCGGTTGTCGAAGTGCCGCTGATGAGAAGCCCGCTTGAGGTTGTTCTTTTCCAAGTTCGACTTCCTCGCGCATATACACCGCTGCAAGATGCAATCCAGAGTGGTGCAGTACAGCGCGAATTGAGCAAAAGTTTCCCATATGCGGAATTGCAAGACGTTTTCGACATAATGATTCAGCCGGGCCGCGACCCGCAGCCAATGTCTTCAGGTTCGAAGGCGTTGTCGATGGCAGACGAATCTCAGAAATGGACGCTAAACATCACTCGAGACGCAGTTGCGTTGACATCTACTGAGTACGCGAATCGGGCTGACTTGCTGAACCGTGCTTCAGTCATATTTTCGGCGCTGCAGAATGCGGCGGCGCCGCCCCGCGTCGCTCGCGTTGGTATTCGGTATTTGAATAGAATTACAGACATGACTCTCGCGGAGAGTGTCATCGATGGCTTGGCTGAGGAACTGAAACCATTGCAACAGTTCTCGTTCTCTAAACTGCAAAGTATGCAGCACTCAATGGCTGACATGCTCTTCTCTTGGAGCGGTTCCATGAACAAGCTCCAAGCGCGCTGTGGAATGCTACCTGCAGGGCAAGTGGTTGATGGGTCGCTTTCCCCGTTCCACGATGGCCCTTCGTGGATTCTTGACATCGATTCATTCGACGAGGCGCCCCGCGATTTTGCAGCCGACACTCTTGTCGAAACCTTAGCGGGTCTAGCGGAGCGGGCATATCGTTACTTCCGTTGGGTATGTACGCCGGATGCTCTTTCCAATTTTGAGGTGGTCAATGGTTGATGCGCTGGCCGGACATGGTGGCACGATTTCAGACCGAATAAGCGCGAGTACCGGCCAGTACTGGACAAAAGCACCCTTGGCGGAGCCGCTCAGCTTCCATATTTGCCCGGCAGGGATGCCGCTGATCGGAACGTCGGCTGAGCTGGATTCCGCCAGCATCGGCATGATCGTTGCGGGTTACCTGCGTTCCACCACTGGTTGGTATGGCTTGGCCCTGTGTCAGGGGGCAAACACTGCTTCCGGAAACGTCTTCAACAGCTCTGAGCGATGGTCAGTTGCTGAAGGCGTCACCTCAGTGTCGTCGCGGCCAGTCGTCGAGGAACGAAGTCCCAGTTGTTCGGCTGATGCTGTGCAGGCATCGGAAGCTATGGTTCATTGGCTCTACAAAGAATCCGGTCTCACTTGGGACCAACTCGCGAGGATGTTGGGCGTCTCGAGGCGCTCGATTCATGCATGGGCGGGCGGTCAGCGCATCAGCGGCCGAAACCTTGAACGGCTTAGCTCCGTCTACCGCGTCATAAGCGAGATCTCTGCTTCCTCGCCTTCTGAACGTCGGCAGTCCATTTTCGAACCCCGCCCGGGATCGGCCAATATCTTTGATCAGCTTGTATCCGCTGCCCGAAAGCCTGGACAGCCTGCCGGAGTTGCGCTTGCGGAACGCCTCGGTATCGCGAACTAATCTGGTAGCAGTCGAACATGAGCAGATGATTCATGCCGAATAACGAACTGCGGCAGGGGGACTGGTTGAGGGGTATCAATGGCCTTACGTTGGCGACCTCTAGCGGCGACCGCGCCGAATTGACACCCCATGGCGTTGCAGTAGTGACCCAGTGCTGTGATCTCGCTCAAGACCACTCAGGCACTGTCGGCGTCGCTTTGGTAGTCGAACTGGACAGGGGCACCGCCGCAGACGCCAGCGGTGGCCGCAACACTCGCTACGCCCACATTGCGGATAGGTACTATGCGGATCTTGCGATATCCACCGTCATCTCTCGAGAGTTCGCCGAAAGCCTTCGTGTTGAGTCGCGTATGGATACTGAGAGCCGAAAGCTATTTGCTTCTCGAATCTCTCGGCGATACAGCAGATTCGGATATCCGGAGCCGATGTATGAGGTACTTGGACCCCTGCGCAACAAAATTCGCAGTAAAGCGCCCAAGGACGGTGCGATAGGTAAGGTATTGCGCCGGGTCGAGACGATGCGATTGGAATGCGAGCCGGGGTGGGACGCTGATGGCGATGTCGCGATTACTCTATTGGTCCTTGTTGACCCCGAGCACCTGCCGTCCGTTGACGCCTACGCTCAGATTGACCAAGTCAAGTACACCGAAACGCAGTCCGTCGACCTAACAAAGTCTGCGGAGGCGCTGCTTGCGGTAGATTCGAACGACCCAGCGGTAGTGGATCTGTGGCAAGCCTTCGGCGCTGCACTTTTGCAGTTGCTCCGAGACGGAGTCGCAAGCGACTCACAGGATTTCGTTGAGAGCGTTGATGTCGAGGTGTTGCGAACGGACGAATTCTCTTACGACCGATATCTGCGATCAGTTGACCTCGACTTTGACTACCTCTCGCCCCCAACTTTAGGCTGAATGAGTGGGTGACCAACAGGCTGACAACGAGGCACGTTGCCGGCTCTTCTCTGCCAGAACGCCGGTGTGGCCGACCGTGGACGCTGAGGTTCTGATCGGCGTCTTGACGGTCGAAGGGCTTCTCATGCGCCACCACGATAAGGGAAACCCGGTCACCTAACCGCAAGGGCCACAGTGAGTTCGGCGATCCATCGCGGATCCTGGAGGCGCTCCCCGTAGGCGTCCCGCAGCTGGCGCAGCCGATACCGGATCGTCGACGGCGAGACGAACAGGTCGGCTGCCACGTCGTCGCGGTGGCCGTGATGCAGCAACCAGGACCGTAGCGTCTCGACGAGCCGATCCCGGGTTCGATTGGGCATTCCCGCCAACGGCGCCAGCACCCGGTCCCGCAGATCCGCGAGCGCTTCGGCGTCGGCACCGACGACCAATTCCGGGAGGAACTCGTCGGTGTCGAGGACGCCCTCGGCGTCAGGTCCGCGCAGCGCCGCGGCCCGGACCGCTCGCCGTACCGACGACCGCGCGGTCTGCCACGACAACGCAGGCCCGACAACGGCATTGGTGGCCGCCAGCGACGCGAGGAACGGTGGGCGGGCCGTGCCGCCGACATCGCAGACCAGGACGACGCGCTGCCCCGCGGCCACCTCGATGGCATCCTCGGGCACGTTCAGCGTGCGCGGATCGGCGACGATCGCGGTGTGCCGCTGGCTGGGCAGCACCACCGCCGTGAGCGTGCGGGGAGCGAGCCAATTAGCATCGGCCGCAGCGCGTTCCAGCTCCTCGGTAGGCGCGCCGGTCAAGACGAGGCGTACCAAGCGCTCCCGCTGCCGCTCGCGGTCGAGCCCCGACTTGGCCTGCTCCTCGGCGTAACCGGCCACCCCGGCCGCCGAGATCTGGTCCAGGTAGGCGAAGAACATCTCGGCGAATGCGCTGATCTGGTCTCGGTCGATGCCGTCGCGGACGGCCAGAGAACTCCAGTCGCGCCACAGTTCGCGCGCCCCCACCCGGTAGGCCGCCAGTTGCACCTCGGTGGGCCGGCCGTTGCGGGCTTCGCGCCGGCCGAAGCGGTAGGCGGTGTCCAACACCTCCTGCATCGGCACGGCCGTCAGTGGTTCCGTCGATGCGTGCAACTGGTCGAGTAGGGCGCCCAACAGCTGGTCGGCCGACGCATCGATGACGGGCCGCCAGGATTCCTCGGCGGCCGCGGCGAGTGCGGGGACCTCGGCGATCACTGCCAGCACCATGCGGTCGATGAGGTCCGGCAACCCCGCCCGCATGGCGTCCAGCGTGTGCGGCGGCAGTCCGACGATGCGCGTTCCCGGGGTCGGCAGCTCGGACATGTCGACGACTGTACGGAATCGAGTGCCCCTACATTGACTGCGTCGGACAGTTTCGGCCCAAAAGACTAGCCGGGAAGGGCGAGAAACAGCCCACAGAGGTGAATAAGAATCAGTGCCATGACCATCTCGTCGACCATGCCCGGAAATGGGACCAGCCGCGAGGACATCTCGCTGCGCCTCCTCAAAGGCTCGGCCAAGAAGTCCTACGAACCCGTCGTCGACATCGACTGGGACGCCCCACTGGCCGAGGACAAATACTTCGTCCCGCCGCAGATGTCGTCGCTCTACGGCACGCCGCTGTGGGAGCAGATGACCCAGCAGCAGCGGTTCGAACTGTCGCGACAGGAGTTCGTGAACTACCTGTCGATGGGCATCTGGTTCGAGAACATGCTCAATCAGTCGTTGTTGCGCGGCATGATCCACTCCTCGCCGACGGCACATAGCACGTTCTACGAGCTGACCGAACTGGGTGATGAAGCGCGCCACATGCTGATGTTCGGCAGAGCCATCGAGCGGGTGGGCGTGGAGCCCTTCTGGCCCACGGGCAATGCAGCGCGCCGCGTCAACGCGATGGCCTTCGTGTTCCGCGGACCGATGCTGTGGATCGCGGCCCTCGTCGGTGAGGAGATCTTCGATGCGCTGCAGCGCAGAATCCTCGAGGACGGCGAGGACGTACAGCCGCTCGTGCAGCGGGTGATGCGCATCCACGTCACCGAGGAGGCGCGCCACATCCAGTTCGCCCGCGACGGCATCCGCCGCGACGTGGTCACGCTGTCGCCGCGCATGCGCCGGCTGCTGGCCAACCTGCACGGCCTCGGCGCTCGGCTCTACTTCCAGAACTTCACCCGCCGCAGCCTCTACGAGCGCGTGGGTCTCGACGCCGCTGAAGCGCAGCGACAAGCGCGCGCCAACGAGCACTTCCACGCCGTGCAGCGAACCGGTTTCGCATCATTGGGCGAGTTCCTCGACGAGGTCGGCCTGATGGGGCCGATCGCCCGCCGGATGTGGAAGCGCAGGCATTTCCTGTGATCGACGACGGCAAGCCCGGATATGCCGGACCGGCCAGCCTGGTCATCGGCGACGCTCGTCATGATGTGCGGGTCCGACTGACGGGCTCGATCAATCCGTTCGACGGGCACTACCACTGGCAGGGCACCGTCTACGACGCCCCTGCCGAAGTCCGGTCCGGCAGCACGGCGGCCAGACTGTGCGTGGCCGAGGTCGACGTGGCCGCACGCCTGGTCGAGCGCACCGCGGGCGGGCACCTGATGATCAGCGGAGTCGGGCGGCCGCCCTTCCCGCTCTGACGAGCGCGTTGCGAATCACGCACTCAGCCGCGGGATGATCTCGTCGCCGAGGCGTCGCACCCAGCCCTGCGGGTCCGGGGTGCCGGGCACGGGCCCGGTGCTGATCAGGTCGAAGCCGAGTGCGGAGTAGCGGTCCAAGGTACGCAGGTAGCCGTCGACATCGGTGAACGGATCGTCGAAAAGGCCTGCGCTGAGCCGGATCTCGCGGAAGTCACGGCCGACGTCGTCACAGTGGCGGCGTAGCACGTCCAGCTTGTGCGGGATCTCCTCCAGGGGCGCCGTGTTGTTCCACACCTCGGCGTACTGCGCGACCAGGCGCAGCGTCTTCTTCTCCCCGCCGCCTCCGATCAGCACCGGTGGGCGGCGGATCGGCTGCGGCCGGCACAGCGTCTCGGCCAGCTCGAAATGCTCGCCGTGGTAGGGCCCGTCGTCGTCGCTCCACATCTGCAGGCAGATCTGCAGTGTCTCCTCGAGCATCTCGAAGCGCCGCGCCGTCGGCGGGTACGGCACCCCGAGCGCGAGATGTTCCCGCTCGTACCACGCCGCGCCGATCCCGAACATCGTCCGCCCGCCGGCGAGCACGTCGAGCGTCGTCATGGTCTTGGCGAGCAGCCCGGGACGGCGGTAGGTCACGCCGGTCACGAGCATCGCGAGGGTGATGCGTTCGGTGACGCCGGCCAGGTATCCCAGCGAGGTGTATCCCTCGAGGAACGGGTCCTCGGCGCGGCCGACGTTCTCCATCTGGAAGAAGTGGTCGGCGAGCGTGAACATCTCGGCGCCCACCTCCTCGGCCGCCCGGGCAGTGGCGGCCAGGGTGGGAGCGAGCGTCTCGGCGGACCCGGGCAGGAAGTCGATGTAGTGCACAGCCAGTTTCACGATGGTCCTCTCGTCAGTCGTCGAGCCGGGTCAGCAGGGCGAGAGCCTCGGTGATCACCCGGCGTTCGGATTCGGTGTAGCGGTCCTGCAGGGTGCGGACCAGCCACTCGTCACGCACCTTCCGGTCGTTCTCGGCGCGACGGCGGCCTTCGGCGGTCAAGGTGATGACGAGCCGGCGACCGTCGTCGGGGTCCGCGGTGCGTTCGATCAGCCCGTGCCGGTCCAGGCCCGCCAGGGTGGCTGCCATGGATTGCGGCCGGACCCGTTCGGCTCCGGCGAGCTGACTGGTCGATGCGGGTCCGTCTTTGGCCAGCCGCAGCAGGGCGGCGGTCTGCGGCGGCGTGAGATCGGCGGACGTCGCGACCTCGCGCAACCGCCTGCGCAGCCGGGTGAAGAGCACCCGCAGCTCCTGGGCGGCCTGCACCGCGGACTCGCTGAACTGCTGCATGTATTCAGTCTAAACTGAACAGTCTCAACTGTCTATCGTCCGGCATCGAGGCCGCCGGACGGCTACCCTGCCCTCGTGGCCTTCCGCAAACTCCTCGCCGCGCTGGCGATCGTCGGGGTACTCGCCAGTGGCGTGGGTATCGCGTCGCTGGTGCTGGTCGCCAGGTCCGACGAGCAGGCCGCGGTGCCGCGTCGCACGCCGCCCGCACCGCCCCCGCCGTCGGCACCCACGGCCAAGGAGTTCCTGATCGGCGTCACCGTCACCAACACGGCGTGCCAACCCAACGGACCCTGCGTGTACACCTACACGATCGAACCCAAATACGTTGGGCTGCATCCGTTCCCGGAGACCCCGTTCCGCGTCGAGTACGAGGTCACCGGCGGCACCGCGCCGCAGCCCGGCAAATTCACCGTGCAGGGCGAGAAAGCCGAGATCTTCAAAGACGTCCAGCTCGAGGGGCCGCCGGGGGCTCGGTTGTCGGTGAACGTCCTGCGTGTCGTCGAGGAGCCCCCGCCGCCACCGCCGCCGCCCGGTGCGCCGCCGCCACCCGGCCCCGAGGCGCCGCAACCGTGACCGAACCGCACCGCAGCCCCTGGGTCCGCAACTTCACCCCCGCGCCGGCGGCGGCTCTTCGCCTGGTGTGCTTCCCGCACGCGGGAGGGTCCGCCAGCTACTACTTCCCGCTGGCCCGGGCGCTCTCCCCGGAGTTCGACGTCTTCGCCCTGCAGTACCCGGGGCGGCAGGACCGCTACAAAGAGCCGTTCGTCGACAGCATCGACGCCCTGGCGGATCAGATCACCGTGGAACTCGCGGGGGTGCCCGATGGGCCGGTGGCGTTCTTCGGGCACAGCATGGGCGCCGTGCTGGCCTTCGAGGTGACCCGCAGGCTGGAGACGTCACAGGGGCGCACGCCCGTGATGCTCTTCGCCTCCGGCTCTCGCGCCCCCAGCCGGTACGGCGACGAACGCGAGTACAAGGACGACCGGGAGCTGATCGATGTGATGCGTCAGCTGGGGGGCACCGACCCGCGGGTGCTGGAGAACCAGGAGATGCTCGACACGTTCCTGCCGGCGTTCCGCAATGACTATCGCGCGCTGCAGGCCTACCACCGCGGCACCGACATCGGGATCCACGCGCCCGTCGTCGTGATGACCGCGACCGACGATCCCAAGACCAGCGTCGCCGACGCCTCGGCATGGCACGAGCACACCTCCGCGGGCGGATCCGTGCACACGTTCACCGGTGGCCACTTCTTCCTGGAGAAGCAGCCGCAGCAGGTGATCGACCTGATCGCCACGACGTTGCGCGCGCTGCCGGGCTGACCGCGGTCACCTCTCTGCCGCGAGCAGACGCGAACTCGAGCGCGACACGCCGGTGACAGCTCGAGATTGTGTCTGCTCGCGGGGAAAAAGGGTCAGGAACCGGGGGTGAGCGTCGCCTTGCCGGTGCGCGTCGCACCGCTGCGGTCGATCCACGTCAGGTCGACGACGTCGCCCGGGTAGTGCCGGTCCAGCAGGGCAGGCAGCGACTTCGACGAGTCCAGCCGAACCCCGTCGACCGCGATCAGCAGATCGCCGTCGGCGAGTCCTGCCTGCTCGGCCGGGCCGCCGCGCAACACCTCCTGGATGACGACGCCCGATTCACCGCGATCGGCGGCGCGGATACCGACACCCAGCAGCACCGGCGGCCCGATGTGCACGTTGTCCGACGCCGCACCCGCACGGATCTGGTTGGCGATCGACATCGCGTCGTTGATCGGGATCGCGAAGCCCTTGCCACCCGGACCCATGCGGAAGTTGACCGACGCCGCCGTGGTGATGCCGACGACCTCGCCGTTGGCGTTGATGACGGGGCCGCCCGAATCTCCCGCGCGCACGGGTGCGGCGAATTCGATCAGACCGGTGATCTCGTCGCTGGAGCCGGTGAGCGTGTCCTCGGCGTTGACCGTCTGGCCGAACGCCGTGAACGTACCCACCTCACGGGTGAGCGGGCTCTGCGTGCCGGACGCGTTGCCCAGGGCGACGACGGGTTCGCCCGGCACCAGCACGTTGGAGTCACCGATGCGTGCCGGCGGGAGGCCGCCGGCACCCTGCAACTGGAGCACCGCGACGTCGCGCTTGCGGTCGTAGCCGACCAGCGTCGCGGGGTAGGCCCGCCCGTTCACCGTGCCCGTGATCCGGTCGGCGCCCTGGACGACGTGGAAGTTGGTCAGCACCTGGCCGCCGGGGTCGATCACGAAGCCGGTGCCTGCGCCGATGACGCCCTGATAGTCGACCTGGGTGTCGATGCGAACCACCGACGGCTCCACCTGCGCCGAGACCGCAACGAGATCGGTGGGGGCGGCGGCAGCCGGCGCCGCCGGGACGACGAAGGCCGCGACTGCGGTCATTGCGGCCAGGACGAACCTCAGCCGGGGAAACGAACCCATACCGTCAATAGTGTCTGCACGTGGAGCTGCTGTCGAACGCGATAGTGGGAGCTCAGTCCTCGACGGCCACGGAACCGCGGGTGCGGCGGCGCCTGTTGAGCAGCGTTCCCTTGCCGCTCGGTCGCTTGTTCTGCAGCTTCCCGGAGGCGTCGACGTCGTCGGAGTCCTCAGAGGCTTCCGCTTCCGCCTCGTCCTCGGCGGTCGGGGTGAGCTCGCCGGCCGTCTCGTCCTCGTCGTCGGGAGTGCCGTCGGCGGCCTCGGACTCCTCGGCACGTTCGGACTCTGCGGCGCTTTCGGTGTCGTCGGTGGTCTCGGTGTGCTCACCGTCGTCGCCCGTGCGGCGGCGCCGCGACGTGCGCTGCTTGACCTTCACCGGTTTCGGCGGCGGAGGCGGCAGTTCGGCGACGAAGGCCAGGTGAAACGACAGGAACCCCAGCAGCGCGACCGCCGCGGCCGCGCCGTAGACACCGAACAGCCACTGCCCGGCGCTGTCGAGGGAGAGCCAGATCTCGGCGATCGCCGTCCCGATGATCAGGACCGCGGCCAGCACGTGCAGCACGATCGACGCGGTGCGCAGGCGCAGGGCCACCTTCGGCACACCGAACTCCGGCCGCCGGGTGCGCAGCAGCGTGAACACCACGGGCAGCGCGGCGAGGCCGATCAGCGCGCCGGTGACGATGCGCAGCGCCGTGCCCAGCGTGTGCGAGGTGTCGCCGAGCAGTTCGTAGGTACGAGGGATGACGAAGAAGAAGTAGAGGACACCGGCGGCAACGGCGAACGACACGTGCCAGACCACCGCGACGGTGCGGCCCATACTCCTCCTCGATCGTGGTGCCCGAGGTGCGATGACGGCGTCGGCCGGTCGATCGCACCCCGGGCGAGTGCGGAGGATGCGGGATTTGAACCCGCGAGGGCTGTTAACCCAACCCGCGTTCCAGGCGAGCGCCATAGGCCACTAGGCGAATCCTCCGTCGGCAATGGTAACCGCCGCCATGGTGGCTCCGAAAATCCGCCACCCGTTAGACTCGCCGTGGACCCCGCGCGGCGTCCATCCTGTGAACTCCCCCAGGGCCGGAAGGCAGCAAGGGTCAACGGGCTCTGGCGGGTGCGCGGGGTCCCCTTCATGACATGCCCCCACGACGGGAAAGGCGAGCGGGTGTCGTTTCAGTCGCTGGGCCGCGAGGAGCTGGCTCACCAGCACGCACTGCAGCAGCGCAACTACGCCGAGCTGCAGGCCAAGAAGCTCTCGCTCGATCTCACCCGCGGTAAGCCGTCGCCCGCGCAGCTCGACCTGTCCAACGGGCTGCTGGCCCTGCCGGGCGAGGGCGCGGAGTCCTTCCGTGACCCCGACGGCACCGACACGCGCAACTACGGCGGACTGCACGGACTGCCCGCACTGCGCGCCGTCTTCGGCGAGTTGCTCGGCATCGCGGTACCGAACCTGATCGCCGGCAACAACGCCAGCCTGGAGTTCATGCACGACGTCGTCGTCTATTCGCTGCTGCACGGCGGCGTCGACTCGCCCCGGCCGTGGATCGAGGACCTGCGCGACGGCACCGGGGTGAAGTTCCTGTGCCCCGCGCCCGGTTACGACCGGCACTTCGCGATCACGGAGAGCCTCGGCATCGAGATGATCACCGTGCCCATGGCCGAGGACGGGCCCGACGTCGACCTCATCGAGGAACTCGTCGCCGCCGATCCGGCCATCAAGGGCATGTGGTGCGTGCCGGTGTACGCCAACCCCACGGGCGCCACCTACTCCTGGGAGAAGGTCCGCCGGTTGGTGCAAATGCCCACGGCGGCAAACGATTTCCGTCTGATGTGGGACAACGCCTACGCGGTTCACACGCTGACCCACGAGTTCGTCAAGCAGGTCGACGTGCTGGGCCTGGCCGCGGCGGCCAACCATGCGAACCGGCCGCTGGTGTTCGCCTCGACGTCGAAGATCACCTTCGCCGGCGCGGGGGTCAGCTTCTTCGGCGGGTCGCTGGGCAACATCGCGTGGTATCTGCAGCACGCAGGCAAGAAGTCGATCGGTCCGGACAAGGTCAATCAGCTGCGGCACCTGCGGTTCTTCGGCGACGCCGACGGGGTGCGACTGCACATGCAGCGCCATCAGGAACTGCTCGCGCCGAAATTCGCTCTGGTCCAGGAGATCCTCGAGGACCGGCTGGGCGAGTCGAAGATCGCGTCGTGGACCGAGCCCAAGGGCGGCTATTTCGTCAGCCTCGACGTCCTGCCCGGTACCGCCAAGCGCACCGTGGCACTGGCCAAGGACGCGGGGATCGCGGTGACCGAGGCCGGCGCGTCGTTCCCGTACCGAAAAGACCCGGACGACAGCAACATCCGGATCGCGCCGACGTTCCCCGGCATGGCCGATCTGCGGGAGGCCATCGACGGGCTCGCCACGTGCGCGCTGCTCTCGGCCACCGAGTCACTGCTGGCCGACAAGTAGGCCGCGAAGTCGTCGGGCCCGATCGGTAGCCTGCTTTCCGTGGCTCTCTACCGTAAGTACCGTCCGGCGACCTTCGCCGAAGTCGTCGGCCAGGAACACGTCACCGAGCCGTTGTCCACCGCGCTCAACTCGAACCGCATCAACCATGCGTACCTGTTCTCCGGGCCCCGCGGGTGCGGGAAGACGTCCTCGGCGCGCATCCTGGCCCGCTCGCTGAACTGCGTCGAGGGACCCACTGCCACCCCGTGCGGTCTCTGCGATTCCTGTGTGGCGCTGGCCCCCAACGGCCCGGGCAACGTCGACGTGGTCGAACTCGACGCCGCCAGCCACGGCGGTGTCGACGACACCCGTGAGCTGCGTGACCGCGCGTTCTACGCGCCCGCACAGTCGCGGTACCGGATCTTCATCGTCGACGAAGCGCACATGGTGACCACCGCGGGCTTCAACGCGCTGCTCAAGATCGTCGAGGAGCCGCCCGACCACCTGATCTTCGTGTTCGCCACCACCGAACCGGAGAAGGTGCTGCCGACCATTCGTTCGCGTACCCACCACTATCCGTTCCGGCTGCTCGCGCCCCGCACCATGCGGTCGCTGATCGAGAAGATCGTCGCCTCGGAGAGCGTCGACGTCGACGACGCGGTTTACCCGCTCGTCATCCGGGCAGGCGGCGGATCACCGCGTGACACGCTGTCGGTTCTCGACCAACTCCTCGCCGGCGCCGAAGGCAATCACGTGGCCTACCAGCGGGCGCTGGCACTGCTCGGCGCGACCGACGTCGCGCTGATCGACGACGCGATCGACGCGCTCGCCGCGGGTGACGCGGCGGCGCTGTTCGGTGCGGTGGAGGGCGTGGTCGATGCGGGACACGACCCGCGCCGGTTCGCGACGGATCTGCTGGAGCGGTTCCGCGACCTGATCGTGCTGCAGGCGGTGCCCGGCGCGGTCGCCCGCGGCGTGGTCGACGGCGCCGAGGACGAACTGGACAGGATGCGGGAGCAGGCGGCGAAGATCGGGACGGCCACGCTGACCCGCTACGCCGAGGTCGTGCACGCCGGGCTGGGGGAGATGCGCGGCGCGACCGCGCCGCGGCTGCTGCTCGAGGTGGTCTGCGCGCGTCTGCTGCTGCCGTCCGCCAGTGACACCGAGGCTGCGCTGCTGCAGCGGATCGAACGCATCGAGACCCGTCTGGACATGTCGATACCGGCCGACGAGACCGGCGCCGCCCCCGCCGCGGCGCCGGCCAAGCAGTACGTGCGCAAGACCAAGGCCGCCGAGACGCCGGCACCGCCGTCGGCCGCTCCGGCTCCGGCTCCCGCCCCACCGGCGACAACGCCGGCGCCCGCTCCTGCCCAACCACCGCCCGTTGCACCGAAACCCGTTGCGGCCGAGCCGGTGTCGTCACCGCCGCCGGTGCGTCCGCCCGCTGCGCCCGTGGTCGAGGCTCCGCCTGTGACTCCCGCCGCGACGGTCGCCGCCGGCGAACCGAACGCGGCCGCCGTGCGCAGCATGTGGACCACGGTGCGGGAGAAGGTCAGGGAGCGCAGCCGCACCACCGAGGTGATGCTCGCCGGGGCGATCGTGCGCGCGGTGGAGGACGGCACACTCATCCTGAGCCACGAGTCGGCGCCGCTGGCCAAACGGCTGACCGAGCAGCGCAACGCCGACGTCATCCGCGAGGCGCTCAAGGACGCCCTGGGCGTGAACTGGGCGGTGCGCTGCGAGGTCGGGTCCGCACCCGCTGCCGCGCCCACGCCCGCTGCCGCGCCGCGCCGAATGCCCGATGAGCCCCCGCCGCCGCCGGACGGAGACGACGAGGAGAGCATGCTCGCCGAGGCGGGCGCCATCGACCCGGCCGCGCCGCGGCGTGACCCGGAGGAAGCCGCGTTGGAGCTGCTGCAGAGCGAGCTGGGTGCGCGCCGTATCGACGGTGGTTAGCGCGTGAGCAGTCCGGAGTTCGCGTTCGCGACACGCGCTCTGCGCGAGGGCCGGATGATGCGCGCGTTCACACAGTTCATCGCGGTCGCGTGCGTTCTGCTGGCGGTGCTGTGCGTCGTGGCCGCCTGCACCCCGCCCGGTCCGCAGACGCTGTCGGGACGAATGGTGCTCGCGGCCGTGGCGCTGTCGGCGATAGCGGTCGGGATGCGGTGGCTGTGGGTCCCGTGGCCCCGGTACCCGTCAGCCGTCGCGTTCGTGGTCTGGGCCGACATCGCGCTGCTGATCTTCGCGACACTGATGTCCACCCCGCAGGCCCGGCTGAGCGCGACGCTGTACATGGGCCTCACGGGCGTCTTCGCGGCCTTCATCCTCGGTCCCCGAATCCTGTTCGCTCACTGCACCTTCGGCGCCGTCGTGATCGCGGCCATCACGGTGGCCGGCATCCGGGCCGGGACCAGCCCGTCCGAGCTGTTCGTGTTCGCCGGCCCGGCGCTGGCCTGGGTGGTCGCCGTGCCGCTGGGGGGTTGCGTCCTCATCGTCAGCGGTCGTCGTGCCCTGCGGGCCACGGTGAAGTCCGCCGAGCGTGATCCGCTCACCGGTCTGCGGAACAGGCGCGGGATGCTCGTCGCGTTCGGTCGCGCGCTGCGTGATGCACAGGACCCCATGACCGTCGCCGTCGCCGTCTTCGACATCGACAGGTTCAAACAGCTCAACGACACCCACGGGCACACCGCCGGGGATGACGCGCTGATCACACTGGCGCGCGGCCTCGAGGCGATGACACAACCGGGCGAGATCGCGGCCCGTATCGGCGGTGACGAGCTCGTGCTGGTGGGCTTCTACCCCGACGGCGACGACCTCGCCGGCCTGATGCGCAGGCTGACGCCGCTGACCCGGATCGGCGACAGTGATGTGTCGGTGAGCATCGGACTGGCCTCCGGGCGGACCGACGCGCCGCACTTCCTCGTCGAAGACCTGGTCAGGCACGCCGACAGCGCCATGTACGAGGCGAAGCGGGCCGGCGGCGGTCGGTGTTCGGTG
This sequence comes from Mycolicibacterium sp. 018/SC-01/001, assembly GCF_007096635.1. Classification (GTDB taxonomy): domain Bacteria; phylum Actinomycetota; class Actinomycetes; order Mycobacteriales; family Mycobacteriaceae; genus Mycobacterium. The sequence continues at coordinate 80,094 of NZ_VKAA01000001.1, read as the reverse complement.
CGCTACGACCGTTCGACGGCGTGATCGACGACCGCTAGGGAGTCCACCAGGGTCGCAGCGGCAAGCCGTTGTCGCCACCGTGCTCGTCGAGCTTGGCCGCCAGCACCTGATGCAGCTGAATCGCGTTCTGCTCGAAGCCGACTCGCGAGGCCGCCATGTACAGACCCCACACCTTGGCGGTGGGCAGCCCCACCTCGGCGACCGCCTGGTCCCAGTTATCGACGAGGTTGCGGCACCAGTCGCGCAGCGTCATCGCGTAATGGTGCCGCAGGTTCTCCTCGTGCAGCACTTCCAGGCCCACATCCTGGATCTCGGTGATGATGCGGCCGGATCCGGTCAGCTCGCCGTCGGGGAACACGTACCGGTCGATGAACCCGCCGGCCGCCGCTCCGGTCTTGTTGTCGTGGCGGGTGATGCAGTGGTTGAGCAGCAGCCCGCCGGTGCGCAGCTTGGTCTTCAGGAACCGGAAGTAGGCCGGATAGTTCGCGACGCCGATGTGTTCGGTGAGCCCGATCGACGACACGGCGTCGAACTGCGACTCCCGCACATCCCGGTAGTCGCTGTGACGCACCTGCGCCAGATCGCCCAATCCTTCGTCAGCGATGGCCTTTTGGGCCCACTCGGCCTGCTGACGCGACAGCGTGACACCCACCGCCTGGACGCCGTGCCGGGCGGCGTAGCGCACCATGCCGCCCCAGCCGCACCCGACGTCGAGCAACCGGTCGCCGGGCGACAGGCGCAACTTCTCGAACACGAGGCGGTACTTGTTCTCCTGCGCCTCCTCCAGCGACGCGTCCGGGCCTGGGTAGCACGCGCAGGTGTAGGTCATCGACGGTCCGAGCACCCACTCGTAGAAGGTGTTCGACACGTCGTAGTGGTGATGGATGGCCTCGGCGTCGCGAGTCTTGCTGTGCCGCAGCCCTTCTGCCACTCGACGCCAGCGCGGCAGGGCCTCCTGCGGCGGCGGTGAGATCGGCTTGAGGTGTTCGATACCGATCGAGCGGACGATCTGGGCCAGCACCCGGGCCGGAGGTCGTTTGAAGTCGAGCTTCTCGGTCAGCGCGTTGAGCAGCGGGTACGGGTCTCCCGGATGCACCCCGCGCATGTCGAGGTTGCCCGAGATGTAGGCACGCGCCAATCCGAGATCCCCTGGCGCGGTGGCCAGATACGTGGTGCCGCGCGGGGTCAGCAGATCCAGACCAAGTTCGGCGTCCTGCGGCCCGGCACTGCTGCCGTCGTAGGCGGTGAACTTCAGCGGCTGCGTGCCTGCGGCGAAGATCTCCAGGATCTCGGCCAGGGTCAGCTTCGGGGCTTCCGAGGTGTCTCGCAGAGTCGTCATTGTCGGCGCACCGCCTTCGCATACAGGTCCAGGAACCGTGAGTCCGGGTCGTAGGTTTTCTTCACCGTCGGGTAGATCTCCCCGCCGTAGAGTTCGTCGAACTCCTCGCGTGAGTAGAAGGCATCCGAGTACAGCGACTTGTGTCCGGCGAGATCGCTGACCTTGCGCTCGATCATCTTGTTCGTGTACCCCTCCTCTGGGCCGATAGGCACCGAGGACCAGAATCCGACGTTGACGTAACTGTGATGCGGCCGGATCGGGTACAGGGGCCAGCCGCCGGCTGAACTCGCCGCTTCGCGAAGGCGCAACGGGCACAGCCAGATCGGTTCGATCGGGACGGTGGCCAGGAACCAGTCGACGAATTCGGCCGTGCGCTCGATGGGCACCTCGATGTCCTGCACCACCCGCTCCCGCGGCGGTCGGCCATTGCGCTTCTCGATGCGGTCGGCGATGTCGAAGCGCTGGTCGTAGCCGATCAGCTTCCAGTAGAAGCTGCTGCGGCGGTAGCGCCGCGGCCAGAAGCGCCGGATCCGCGGGTTCTGCGCACCGAAAGCCCGTGAGCACCAGAACCAGTCGGTGTCCCAGCGCCACAGATAGTCGTGGATCGTCAATCGGTCGTGCTTCTCCCCGGCGGGGTGCTGGATCGACCGGTAGTAGATCTGTTGGCCCGTGTAGTCGCTGACCGGTCCCGGGCTGGCGGACTGCGTGCCCAGGCACAGGTAGCTCTCGTCGGCGCTGAACACCACGCCGTCGAGGTAGTCGACCCGCTCACCGTTCCACCCGCCGGTGTCGATGATGCGCTCCATCGCATCGACGAGTTCGGCGACGGTGTGAAAGCGCAGATGCCGCAGCGCCACGAACGGCTTGACCGGTTCCAGCTCGATCTTCAGCCGGACCGAATAGCCAAGCGTGCCGTAGGAATTGGGGAAAGCTGTGAACAGATCGGGATGTTCGGTCGGGGACGTGCGCACGATTTCGCCTGTGCCGGTGAGGATGTCCATCTCGAGCACCGACTCGTGCGGCAGGCCGTTACGGAACGATGTCGACTCGATGCCCAGTCCCGTGACCGCGCCGCCGAGCGTGATCGTCTTCAACTGCGGAACGACCAGCGGTGAGAGGCCGTAGGGCAGAGTGGCGGCGACGAGATCCTCGTAGGTGCACATACCGGCCACATCGGCGGTGCGCGCCTCGGGATCCACGGCGATTACCCCGGTCAGGCCCGAAACGTCCAGCCCGGGCGCGGAGTTCTTGACGCGGGCGCGGAAGAGATTCGATGTGGGTTTGGCCAGCCGTACCGTCGCACCGGCCGGAATGGCCCGGTAGCTGTCCAGAAGCCGCTGCACACCCTCGGCGTGCGCGGCCCACGCGTCGATCACACATATACGCTAGTCCGCAGTCGCACCCTGTGCGACCGCACCCCGAGTCCACGAACAAGGAGTTCCACCCATGGGACAGGTCAGCGCGTCCAGCACGGTTCTGATCGACGCCGACCCCGCGACAGTTCTCGGCGCTGTCTCCGACTACCAGGCGATGCGGCCGAAGATCCTCTCGGAGCACTACAGCGGTTACCGCGTGCTCGACGGCGGTCAGGGCGCTGGAACCGTCGCCGAGTGGAAACTGCAGGCCACCAAGTCGCGCTCACGCGAGGTCAAGGCCACCGTCGACGTGGCCGGCCGCACGGTGATCGAGAAGGACGCCAACTCCTCGATGGTGACCAATTGGACCGTCGCACCCGCAGGCCCGGGCTCGTCCGTCACGGTGAAGACGTCCTGGCAGGGTGCGGGCGGCATCGGGGGCTTCTTTGAGAAGACGTTCGCACCCATCGGTCTGCGCAAGATCCAGGCCGAAGTCCTCGGCAACCTCAAGCGTGAGGTGGAGGGCACCATCGCGGTCGAGGAGACCTAGGCGGTTCGCCGACGTCTAACCACGCTGGGCGCCCAGGAAGGCCACCACGCCACGGACGATCGCGTCGGCGTACTTCTGCCGGCCCTCGGGGGTCTTCATCAGTCCGGAGTCGATGGGGTTCTTCATGTTCCCGCATTCGACGAGGATCGACGGATACTGCGCCAGGTTCAGCCCGGCGATGTCCGCGCGGGGATTGAGGCCCGACGAGCCGATGTAGGTCGCCGGCGGGATACCCGAACCCGCCATCGTGTCGCGCATGACCTGGGCGAACTGCACCGCAGGTCCGGCCTGCGCCGCGTTGAGCGGCGGCGAGGAGTACAGCACGTGGAAGCCGCGCCCGGTCGGCGGACCACCGTCGGCGTGGATCGACACGATCGCGTTCGGCCGGATCGCGTTCGCCATCGCCGCGCGCTCGTCGACGCAGGGCCCGGGCCCGGTGTCGTCCCCGCGCGACATCGCCGTGCGTACCCCGAGGGCCGTCAGCGCCTGCCTGACCCGCAGCGTCGTGTCCCAGGTGAAGGTGTGCTCGGGGTAGCCGTCCTCGGTCGCCGTCCCGCTGGCCTGACAGTCCTTGGTGCCGCCGCGGCCGTTGGGGACCTGGCGGCTCAACCCGGCCATCGACGCCTGGTGGCCGGGATCGAGGAACACGATCGTCCCGGCGATGTTCGAGGGTGCGGCGTGCGCGGGCGCGGCCAGCGTCGACGCCGCGACGACGAGTCCTGTGGCGATCAGGGCGCCGACACGGCGGGTGGCTCGGACTAGCACCGCGCCACGGTAGCCCGCCCGCGGACTACGCTGAAAGGCCTGAGCGCCCCATTCGGCGCAGCGCAACCAAGTCGAGACCGACACGCAATCAACCCGCAAGAGGATCAGCATGCAGCCCGGTGGTCAACCCGATATGTCCGCATTGCTCGCCCAGGCCCAACAGATGCAGCAGCAGCTGATGCAAGCCCAGGAATCGCTGGCCGCTTCCGAGGTGCACGGGCAGGCCGGGGGCGGTCTCGTGCAGGTGACCATGCGGGGCAGTGGAGAGGTGGTCGGCGTGGCCATCGATCCGAAGGTCGTCGACCCGTCGGACGTGGAGACGCTGCAGGACCTCATCGTCGGCGCGATCGCCGACGCCGCCAAGCAGGTCACGATCCTGGCTCACGATCGGCTGGGTCCACTGGCCGGCGGCCTGGGCGGGGGCTTCCCCGGACTGCCGGGGATGTGACTTGTTCGAAGGACCCGTCCAGGACCTGATCGACGAGCTCGGCAAGCTGCCCGGGATCGGTCCGAAGAGCGCGCAGCGGATCGCCTTTCACCTGCTGTCCGTCGAGCCGCCGGACATCGATCGGTTGACCGCCGTGCTGAACAAGGTTCGTGACGGTGTGACGTTCTGTGCGGTGTGCGGCAACGTCAGCGACGAGGAGCGCTGCCGGATCTGCGCCGACCCGCGCCGGGACGCGTCGCTGGTGTGCGTGGTCGAGGAGCCCAAGGACGTGCAGGCCGTCGAGCGGACGCGGGAGTTCCGCGGGCGCTATCACGTGCTGGGTGGCGCGTTGGACCCGCTGTCGGGCATCGGTCCCGATCAGCTGCGGATTCGGGAGCTGCTCAACCGGATCGGCGAACGCGTGGACGGGGTCGAGGTCGCCGAGGTGATCATCGCGACCGATCCCAACACCGAGGGTGAGGCGACCGCGACGTATCTGGTGCGGATGCTGCGCGACATCCCGGGGCTGACCGTGACGCGCATCGCGTCCGGTCTGCCGATGGGTGGTGACCTGGAGTTCGCCGACGAGCTCACGCTGGGCCGAGCGCTGGCGGGCCGCCGGGCAATGGCCTGAGCACGAGAACCACGTTCTGCAGACGTTCACCCGCACTTTCGCCACCAAAAGTGGATCGTGACGTGTCGGTGGCTGCTGACACCATGGCGGCATGAACAGGGTCATCCTCGGCGGTGAGGCTGTGCGGGCGGGTGTGGCGACCCGGCACGAACTGCGCCGCGATTACACCAAGCTCCACCGGGGTGTCTTCGTCCGAGGGGGTGGGGAGATCTCGGTGAAGGATCGTGCGATCGGTGCGTGGTTGGCGACCGGGCGGCGGGGGGTGATCGCCGGGGTCAGCGCGTCGGCACTGCACGGTGCGCCGTGGGTGGACGCGCGGTGTCCGATCGAGGTGACCGGGGTCAAAGGCCGGCCGCAGGACGGTCTGCTGTTGCGGACCGAACGCCTCGCGGCCGACGAGATCACCCGTGTCGGTGGCCTGCCCGTCACCAGCCGGGTGCGCACCGCATTCGATCTCGGCCGCCACCTCGAACGCACCGAGGCCCTGGCCCGGCTGGACGCGCTGATGTGGAATCAGCGCTTCGACATCGAGGCGGTGGCCGCGCTGACGCAGCGATATCCGCGGGTGCGGGGCATCGCGCAACTGCGGGAACTGCTGCCGCTGGTCGACGGCGGCGCAGCGTCCCCTCGGGAGAGCGCGCTCCGGCTTGCGCTGCACGACAACGGTTTTCCGCGGCCCGAGACGCAGTACCCCGTGCTCGACGGGACTCGGCCGGTCGCGTTCCTCGACCTCGCCTACGTGGAGTACGGGGTGGCCGTCGAATACGACGGTGACCACCACCGCAAGGACCGGACGACCTACGTCAAGGACATCGCGCGGTTGCGGATGCTCGAGCAGCGGGGCTGGATCGTGGTTCGGGTGATCGCCGAGGACCAGCCGGCCGCGTGGTTGTCCCGCGTCGCGGCCGCGTTGCGGGCGCGAGGCTGCCCGCTGCAGTCAGGTCCGGTCACGACGCTCTCCGCGTGACGGCCTTCTGCTGCAGCCGCGCGGTGAGCCGGCGGTATCCGTTCAGGTTGACCAGACCGCGGTGCTCGGGTGCGCCACGCAGATGCAGGTCCGGGTAGCGCCCGAACAGCGCGCGCAACGCCGTCACCGCCTCGTTGCGGGCGAGCGCGGCGCCCAGGCAGACGTGGATGCCGCTGCCGAACGCGAGATGCTCGCGAGCGTTGGGCCGGGTGATGTCGAAACGGTCCGGGTGCTCGAAGACCTTCGGGTCCCTGTTGGCGCCACCGAGCAGCAGAACGACCGCGGCGCCGCGCGGGATTCTCACCCCGGCGAGTGCGGTGTCGCGGCTGGCTTCGCGCGCGGTCATCTGCACCGGGCTGTCGAAGCGCAGCATCTCCTCGATGGCCGAGGGCCACAGGTCGGGATCGTCGCGCAGGAGTGCGAGCTGATCGGGGTGGTTCATCAGCGCGACGATGCCGTTGCCGATGAGGTTGACCGTCGTCTCGACCCCCGCTCCCACCAGCAGCGCCGCGTTCGCGCGCAGCACGCGGTCGGACAGGCCGCCTTCGAGGGCCATCGTGCTGAACGGCGTGCCGTCGGAGCCCCCCGCGCGGAGCCGGCGGAAGTGCTCCAGCAGGTAGGCCTCCACGTCGCGCAGTTCGGTGATCGCGCCACGGTATGCCGACCAGGTGATGCCGATGTCGAGGAGCGGGGCGATCGTGCTGCCCCACCGCAGAATTCGCTGGCGATCGGCGACCGGCACACCGAGGAGGTCGCTGATCACCGCGGCAGGCACCTGCGCGGCGTAGTCGGAGATCAGGTCGACCTCGTCGCGGCCGTCGAGCCGATCCAGCAGTGCCAGCGTCAGCTCGTCGATGCGGGAGTCGAGTGTCGCGATGGCGCGGGGGGTGAAGCTCCGCGCCACCATCTTGCGGTAGCCGGTGTGCTCGGGCGGATCGGTCATCAGCATCGACGGGGACTCGACGGGATTCGGCAGCCCGGGGTCGAGGCGGCGCACGACGCGCGCGATGGTTTCGGGCAGACCTGTCTCGGCGGGATCGGCGACAACGAAGTCGTTGTCGCGCAGCACGTTTCGGCACACCTCGTGGTCGGCGCTGACGAACACCAGGGGAGTGCGGGCCAGTGGGCCGGCGGCGCGGATCTCCTCGATCCGGCGCAACCGTCCGGCCGGATCGTCGCCACCCAGGGTCAGCGTCGCCATCGGTTCGCCGCGGCGGGCGCGAGCCGACAGGACGGCGCGGGGAATGCCGTGCAGCGCTGTCCAGCGCATCCAGGTCGCCAATCCGTGTGCCATACCTCGACGGTAGGCAGGGCCGCACGCGGGCGCATCGTCCCCGAAAAGGATTCTCGCCTCCTACCGGGGTAGGAGACGTCGTGCCTACCGCGGGCGGTTCCGCGGCATCCCCGCCGCTCCTACACTGGGCCGATGGTCGATGCGCTGCGGCAACGCGTGCGCGTGTACGCCGCACGCAAGGCCGAGGACATGCCCGGTGGCTACACGTGGCCGTTCGTCATCAGCGTCGAGGGAACCATGGTGGTGGTCTCGGTGATCGCCGCGCTGCAGCGACCCGGCTCGCACTGGTGGCTCGCCGTCATCGCGATTCTGCTCGCCGTCCTGCCCGACATCGCGTTCTTCTTCACCGACGAGCGGGTGCCCGTCGCCGTGGAGGCCGCCACGACGTGGCTCGCGTGGCTGGCGAGCACCGCGCTGTTCCTGTTCGGTTTTCCGACGCCGATCAGCGGAGATTTCGCACCCCTGCTGCTCAGCCTGCTGACCGGGATGATCGGCGCGTTCACCTCGGCGCGGACCAGTCTGGCCGTGGCGCTGTCCGCGGCGGCTCTGGTCGGTGCTGCGGTGTGGGCCGGCCAGATCGACACCCCGTGGCTGTATCTGACGTTCATCGCGATCGGACTTCTCGTGGGGTGGCTGATGCGAATCCAGCAGGAGTTGCTGCTGGAACAGCGGCGGGCGCAGGCCAAGCTCGCCCAGCACGCCGCCGCCGACGAGCGCCGCCGGATCGCCCGCGAGGTGCACGATGTCATCGCGCACTCGCTGAGCGTCACGCTGTTGCACGTGACCGGTGCCCGTCGCGATCTGCAGGTCGACCGCGACGTGGACGAGGCGGTCACATCGCTCGAGCAGGCGGAGCGGCTCGGTCGTCAGGCCATGGCGGACATCCGGCGCACCGTCGGTCTGCTCGATGACGCGACCGGCGCCACCGCTCCCGAACCCGGCGTCGATGACCTGGCCGCGCTGGTCGAGGACTTCGTGCGGGCCGGACTGCAGGTGTCGCTGCGGATCACCGGGGGGACCGGCCGCATATCCGCCGCCGAGGGGCTCGCGCTCTACCGGATCGCGCAGGAGTCGCTGGCCAACGTCGCCAAACATGCGCCCGAGGCGGCGACGTCGGTGTCGCTCGACGTCGGCGGCGCTGCCGCGGTGCTGACGATCGCGAACCGGGTGCCGGTGCTCGTCGCGGGCGGGGGAGTGGGGCGCGAAGGACTCGAGGGCCGGGGCATGCGCGGAATGCGTCAGCGGATCGAGTTGCTCGGCGGCACCTTCGACGCGGGTCCCGATGGTCAGCTCTGGTCGGTGCGCGCCCAGATACCGGTCGACGGCCGGTCCGGCTGCCTCCTGCGGGGTGGTGGGCAGTGACCGGCGAACCGGTCACCGCATTGCTCGTCGACGATCAGGAGCTGGTCCGGTCGGGGTTGCGCCGGATCCTGCGCCGCCGCGACGGGATCGTCGTGGTCGGGGAATGCGCCGACGGTGACGAGGTGCCCGATGCGGTGGCCCAGCACCGTCCTGACGTGGTCGTGATGGATCTGCGGATGAAGCGCGTCAACGGGATCGAGGCGACCCGCGCGGTGGCCGGCAGCGGTGGGCCACCGGTGCTGGCGCTGACGACGTTCAGCGACGACGAGCTGCTCTCAGGTGTATTGCGCGCCGGTGCAGCGGGTTTCGTGCTGAAGGATTCCCCGGCAGAGGAGCTGATCCGTGCCGTGCACGCCGTCGCGCGCGGCGACGGGTACCTCGACCCGGCCGTGACGGCCCGGGTGTTGACGACGTATCGCACCGCGGCCGCCGATCCCGCACCCGACGCGGTGAGCGAGCTGACGCCCCGTGAACTCGACGTCCTGACGCTGGTGGCGAAGGGCTGCTCCAACAGTGAGATCGCCGCGGAGCTGGTGATCTCCGGGGTCACCGTGAAGAGCCACATCGGGCGCATCTTCGGCAAGCTGGGGCTGCGGGATCGACCGGCGGCGATCGTCTACGCCTACCGCCACGGGATCGTCGCGACCAGATGATCTACACGCGTCGGGGGGCGGCCAAACGCTCCCGACGCAGCGTGTCGACCTCTGCAATGTGCAGTGGGGCAAGCGGTCCCACGACCTCGGTGAGCAAATGGTCAGCGAGCTCGGGGTTGCGGGCGAGGCAGCAGCCGTGCAGATACGTCGCCACGATGCTGCCCTGCACCGCGCCGTCGAAGCCGGAACCGGCCCGGTTGCCCGCGCCTTTGGTGACCGCAGCCAGCGGCCGTGCGTCAGTACCCAAATCCGTTCCGCCCCGGTGGTTCTCGAACCCGGTCAACGGTTGGGTGAGCCCGTCGATCAGGGGCGTCGATGCGACCTCGCCGATCGTCCGTTCGGGCTGTGGCGAGGTCGTGACGTCGAGCAGGCCCACCCCGGACACCCGTTCCCCCGCCGAGGTCTCGTACCAGTGACCCAGCACCTGGATGGCCGCGCAGATCGCCAAGACCGGGGCGCCGCGCGAGACCGCCTGCTGCAGACCGGGATAACGCACCAGATGTTTGGTGGCGAGGCGCTGCGCGTAGTCCTCGGCGCCGCCGAGGGTGTAGACGTCGAGTTCGGCGGGCACCGGATCCTCGAGCGTGATCTCGACGATCTCGGCGTCGATGCCCCGCATCCGCAACCGCTGCCGCAGCACCAGTGAGTTGCCGCCGTCGCCGTAGGTGCCCATGACGTCGGGCAGGACCAGGCCGATGCGGACCGCGGATTCGCTCATGGCAGCCTCCTGTTCAACTGGAGGAACGCCGTGTAGTTCGCGAGGACCTCGACATGTCCGGGCGGGCAGCTGCGGATCGCCGCCATCGTGTCGTGTACGAGAGTGTGCTCGACGCCGGCGTATCCGAGGCGCACCGCGAGGTCGGTGCCGCGTTCGCCGGCGGCCACCACCGGTACGTCCTCGAAGTGCTCGAAGCGCACGTCCCACAACCACGACAGGTCCTCACCGTCGGGTACCTGCCCGTTGACCGAGATCACCACTCCCGCCGCGTCGCGGTCGAGCATGGACAGCGCCTCCTGCCACCCGGCGGGGTTCTTGGCCAGCAGGAGGCGGGCGGTGTGCGACGGTCCGACGGCGACGGTGCGGTAGCGGCCGGCCACTTCGTCGACGGCGGCGACAGCCGTGACGGCAGCTGCCGGGTCGGCGCCCAGGGTGACCGCCGCCGCGACGGCCTGGGTGGCATTGCCGCGGTTGACGGTTCCGGGCAGGGTGAGCGACATCGGCAGGGTCAGACCGTCGGGACCGTGGATGTGGGTGTCGTCATACCACCAGTCCGGCGTCGGACGATGGAAGTCGCAGCCGGTCGACTGCCAGTGCGCGCCCTCGCGCACGATCACCTCGCCGGAGCGGGGGCAGCTGACCGAATCGCTGGCCCAGCCGCCGCCGGCGGCCACCCACACCACGTGCGGGTGGTCATAGGCGGCCGAGGTCATCAGCACGTCGTCGCAGTTGGCGACGACCACCGCGGCGGGGTGGCGAGCCAGCCCACCGCGCAGCGTCCGCTCGATGTGGTTGATCTCACCCACGCGGTCGAGCTGGTCGCGGGACAGGTTGAGCAGCACGATCACCGACGGGGTGACGGCGTCGCTGACATGCGGGACGTGCATCTCGTCGACCTCGAGCGCCGCCAGCGGTGCATGCGGAGCGGCGGCGAGTGCGGCCACCAGGCCGGCGTCCATGTTGGCGCCTTCGGCATTCGTGGCCACGGGACCGAGGGTGGCCAGCGCTGCGGCCGTCATCCGGGTGGTGGTCGATTTGCCGTTGGTGCCGGTGACGACGACGGTGCGGCGGCCCCGCCCGAGCTGCTGCAGGATCGACCGGTCGATGGTCATCGCGACGAGACCGCCGATCATCGCCCCGGCGCCGCGGCCGGTGACCCGCGACGCCCACCGCGCGCCTGCACCGGCTGCCAGCGCAGCCCGTCCACGTACCGAGACCATTCCCGGCAGTTTAGAGAAGGGGCCGACACGCGGCGTGGGGAGCAAGGCTTGTCGGGCCTGCGTGCCATCCTCGGGAGGTGAGTTCAACCGCCGTGTGCACCTGGGGCCGGCCCGCCGATCAGGCGGGCGCCGGGTGGGCGGTCGTCGACGTCGAGACCTCGGGGTTCCGGCCCGGGCAGGCCCGTGTGGTCAGCGTCGCCGCGCTCGCGCTCAGTGACGACGGCAACGTCGAGAAGAGCCTGTACTCGCTGCTCGATCCGGGCGTCGATCCCGGCCCCACCCACATCCACGGGTTGACGGCGGAGATGCTGGCCGGTCAGCCGGCGTTCGGCGACGTGGTCGACGATCTGTGTGAGGTGCTGCAGGGCAGAACCTTGGTGGCCCACAACGTGGGCTTCGATTACTCGTTCCTCGCTGCCGAGGCCGAATTGGTCGGGGCCGCGCTGCCGGTGGAGGCCGTGATGTGCACCGTGGAACTCGCCCGGCGGCTGGATCTGGGCCTGGAGAACCTGCGGCTGGAGACTCTGGCGGCGCACTGGGGTGTGACACAGATGCGCCCGCACGACGCCCTCGACGACGCCATGGTCCTCGCGCAGATCCTCAAACCCGTCCTTGTTCGCGCGCAGGAGATGAGGCGATGGCTGCCGGTGCATCCGGTCACGCGGCGCACGTGGCCGAACGGCCGAGTCACGCATGACGAGTTGCGGCCGCTGAAGGCGGTGGCTGCCCGGATGCCGTGCCGATACGCCAATCCGGGCCGGTGGGTTGTGGGTCGGCCCTTGGTGCAGGGGATGCGGATCGCGTTGGCCGCCGAAGTGGAACGGACCTACGAAGAACTGATCGAGCGCATGATGGCTGCGGGCCTCGCGTTCACCGAGTCCATCGACCCGAATACGTCACTGGTGGTCAGTGACGTGCTGGACACGCAGCAGGGCAAGGGTTTTCAAGCCAAGGAGCTGCGCGTGCCGGTGATGTCGTCGGCAGATTTCCTGCGCGCTGTCGGGTCCGTTGTGGGAGGCACCCGGGTCGAAGACTTCGTCGGCTCCGACCCGGGCGACGATCAACTGTCGCTGTTCTGATCTAAGGCGCTTCGCAGACGCGGCCAGGGGTACATCCGGCGACGTCCGGCATACCGTCCTGGCCGGGCGGGATCTCCCCGACGATAGGCGGCGGCCCGCCGTCGGGGGCCGAGGCGTCACAGGCGGCGCCGCGAGCGGCGCCGCCTGGATCGTCACACGGCACGTTGGGCTGGGCACCGGCGACGGGGGCCAAAGCGATCACCGTCGCTGCTGCGCCGGTCAGCAGGGCTGTTCCGAAGGTGAAGAGTTTCATGTCCCTGGGGGTTACCAGGGGGCTGAGCTTCGAAACGACTGAATTGTCAGCGTCTGTCAGGTGTCATATTTCGGTCAGTCGTCGCCGTTGTTGCACACCCGTCCCGGAATGCAGCCCGCGCCGCCGATGTACGGGTTCTCCCCGCCCTGGCTGGACCCCGGACCGGTCCCTGTCGTCCCACCGCCGGGCGACACGTTGGTGCACGGTGTGCCGTCAGCGGCGCCATGGGGTGTCGCACAAGCGGGCTGTGCCCCCGCCGCGGGAGCAAACGAAATGGCTGCAGCTGCGGCAAGAGTGAGAACGGAACCAGAGATGACCTTGAGCTTCATGCGGTCCGGATTGCCCCGCTATCCGTACGCGAAACCCCAATCAGCACAAGTCATTTCTCGATCACTTTTCGGGTTCGTGAAATGGCTCGACGGCTTCGCCTCAGCGCCGGGCCGCCCTGTTGACTGCGGATACCACGGCGCGTAGCGAAGCCGTCGTGATCGACGTCGCGATACCCACACCCCACACGGTCGTGCCGTCGATGGATGCCTCGACGTAGGCCGCGGCTTGGGCCTCCTCGCCGGCAGACATCGCGTGCTCGGAATAGTCCAAGACGTTCACGTCGTAGCCGATCGCCCCCAGGGCGTCGCAGAACGCGGCCAACGGACCGTTGCCGGCGCCGACGATCTCCCGCTCCACCCCGTTGATCTTGACCACCGCGGTGATGGTGTCGGTGCCGCCGTCCACCTCGGCTGCGTCGACACGCTGCCGCATGCGCTCCAACGGGCTGATCGGCGCCAGGTACTCGTCGTAGAACGCGTCCCACATCTCCTTGGGCGACACTTCGCCGCCCTCGCCGTCGGTGATGGCCTGAATGGCTTGCGAGAACTCGATCTGCAGCCGTCGCGGCAGCGCCAGCCCGTGATCGGCTTTCATGATGTAAGCCACGCCACCCTTGCCGGACTGCGAGTTCACGCGAATCACGGCCTCGTACGTGCGTCCGACGTCCTTCGGGTCGATCGGCAGGTAGGGGACCTGCCACAGGATGTCATCGACGTCTGAATCCGCTTCGTCGGCAGCGACTTTCATCGCGTCCAGGCCCTTGTTGATCGCATCCTGATGGCTGCCCGAGAACGCGGTGTACACCAGATCGCCGCCGTAGGGATGCCGTTCGTGGACGGGCAACTGGTTGCAGTACTCGACGGTGCGGCGGATCTCGTCGATGTTGGAGAAGTCGATCTGCGGGTCGACGCCGCGGGAGAACATGTTCAGCCCCAGCGTCACCAGGCAGACGTTGCCGGTGCGCTCGCCGTTGCCGAACAGGCATCCCTCGATGCGGTCCGCGCCGGCCTGGTAGCCCAATTCGGCTGCGGCGACGGCAGTTCCGCGATCGTTGTGCGGATGCAGGCTCAGGATGATCGAGTCGCGCGGGGTGAGGTGCCGGTTCATCCACTCGATCGAGTCGGCGTACACGTTGGGCGTCGCCATCTCGACCGTCGCGGGCAGGTTCACGATCAGGGGTACGTCGGGCGTCGGCGCCACGATCTCGGCCACGGCGTTGCAGACCTCGACCGCGTACTCCAGTTCGGTACCGGTGTAAGACTCCGGCGAGTACTCGAAGCGCCACTGGGTGCCCGGGTACTTCTTCGCCTCCTCGACGCACATGCGCGCCCCATCGGTGGCGATCTTCTTGACGGCGTCGCGGTCGGCGCGGAACACGACGCGGCGCTGCAGGATCGACGTCGAGTTGTAGAAGTGCACGATCGCGCGGGGCGCACCCTCACAGGCCTTGAAGGTCTTCTCGATCAGCTCGGGACGGCACTGCGTCAGCACCTGGATCGTCACGTCGTCGGGAATCGCGCCCTGCTCGATGATCTCCCGGACGAAGTCGAAGTCCGTCTGGCTCGCGGACGGGAACCCGACCTCGATCTCCTTGTAGCCCATGCGCACCAGCAGGTCGAACATCCGGCGTTTGCGCTGCGGGCTCATCGGGTCGATCAGGGCCTGGTTGCCGTCGCGCAGGTCCACCGCACACCACAGCGGTGCGGTGTCGATGACCTTGTCGGGCCAGGTGCGGTCGGGCAGCGTGACGGGCTCGACCTCGGCGGCGAAGCTGCGATACCGGCTCACGGGCATCGCGGAGGCACGCTGGGTGTTCCAGGCGGGTTGGCCGTCGCGGCGGGGGCCGGCGGGCGTGGTGATGGTGCGTACCGAATGGAAGGCGTCGGGGGTGAAGTTCTCGGTCATGATGGTGGGCTCCGGGTTGGTCTTGGGAATCTCAGACCGGCGCATCGCGAATACCCGCGACGGGAGGCCAGTCTGGATCAGACCCCGTCGCGGCGTCCGAGAAGGAGCACCCGCTGCACGCGGATGACTGTACTCCGCAGGGCGCGCCGGACAAAACGGGCCGCGGGTGTGCGGATTCATCCGCGAAGGGCGTACAGGGACGCACACTCGCTGGTGGGGAGCCTCAGACGTGGGAGTCGGGGAACGCGATGACCGACAGGAAGCGGATCGGCACCTCGACCAGGTCGACGGGACCGTGCGCACCCTCGCCGTCGAACTGCAGTGAATCCCCGGGGCGAAGTCGGTAGACCGAGCGGCTGTGGCTGTAGTCCATGACGCCTTCGAACATGTAGATGAACTCGGTGCCCGGATGCTGGAACAACGGGTAGGTCTGGCTCTTCTCCGACAGCGTGACCTGCAGGCATTCCAGCCTCTTGTGCTCGCCGCGCAGCGATCCGAGCAGCTCGTATTCGTGTCCCTCGCGGGTGCCCTCCCGCACGATCCGCGCACCCGTGCCCGCGGCGACGAAGGCCGCCGGACGCTCGACGTCGGCGCCGCGGAACAGGCTGGTCACCGGCACGTCGAAGCCCTTGGCCAGCAGCGCGAGCGTCGACAGGCTGCACGATGTCTGCGCATTCTCGATCTTGCTCATCATGGCCTTCGAGATGCCGATCCGTGCGGCGGTCTCGGCGACCGTGAGCCCGTGCTGCAGGCGCAGCAACCGCACGTTGCGCCCGATCGCGGACTCGATTTCGAGTTCGTCGACCGGTTCGGCGGGATCGCGGTCGCGCGCGGTACCGGACTTGTTGCGCAGCAGCGGATCGTCAGCGGGGGACACAGCTCACCTGTCTAGCGCATCTCTCCGGCGCCGACGTACGGATAGGGCGTCTTCAGCAGGTCCCCGTCGTCGAATCGGGACAGCCGGAAATCCGCTGCAGGGATGCGTGGGTCACGGCTGCGGTCGTCGGTCACCAGATCGGCGACGAGCTTGCCGACGGCCGGCGCGATCTTGAACCCGTGCCCCGAGAACCCGGCGGCGACGAGAAGGCCGTCGACGTCCGTGCGGGAGATCACCGGGTTCCAGTCGGGCGTCACGTCGTAGCAGCCTGCGTAGCTGCTCGTGATCCTCGCGTCGGCGAAACCGGGGAACCGGGTGCCGACCTTGTCGACGGTGATGTCGACGAACTCCTCGGTCGCGCGGTTGAGATAGCTGTCCGGATCGGCGGTCGTGGCATCGCTGAGATCGCTGTTGCCGAAGAGGATCTCACCGCCCACCTCCGGTCGGACGTACTGCAGCGACACCAGGTCGGAGAACACGGGGACCGGACCGGTATCGACACCGGGGTCGATCAGCACGATCTGTTCGCGGACGACGCGGATCGGTACGTCGATGCCGTAGGGCGCCAGGAACGGTTGCGTCCAGACCCCGGTCGCGACGACGACGGTGTCCGTGGAGACCGTGTCGCCGTCGGCCAGCGTCACACCGGTCACCCGATCTCCGTCGATGGTCAATCCTGTTGCCGCGCAACCCTGCCGGATGCGCACACCAGCCGCGCGCGCCGTCGTGGCGAACGCCTGAGCGGTCTGGTAGGCGTCTCCGTAGCCGCCGCGCGACTCGTAGCCGAACGCGGCGAACGGCTCCAGGTCGGCGAACGGCCACATCCTCGCGACTTCGTCGCGGTCGATCTCCTCGGTGTCCACCCCGACCGCACGTTGCGCAGCGAGGCTTTTGCGTAGGGCATCGACGTTGGGTTCGCCCACGCCGACGACATATCCGGTCTGGCGGAATCCGATGTCGCTGCCGAAGATGTCGTCGGCCTGCTCGAAGACCTCCAGACCGACGGCGGCCATTGCGGCCAGTGAGCTGACACCGTAATGGCAGCGCACGATGCCGCTCGACTTGCCGGTCATGCCGGATCCGACGGTGCCGCGTTCGACGACGACGACATCGGTCACGCCGCGCTCGGCCAGGGCCCAGGCGGTGGCACAACCCTCCAGCCCGCCGCCGACGATGACGACGTCGGCCGTGTTCACAGCCCCGGTATCCACGACGTGCCGGCCAGCGGGACCTTCGCCATCGCGGCGGCCTCGATGCTGACCGCGACCAGATCGTCGGGCTCGAGGTGGCAGACGTGGGACTTGCCGCACGCGCGTGCGATGGTCTGCGCCTCCATCGTCAGCACCCGCAGATAGTTCGCCAGCCGGCGACCGGCAGCCACCGGGTCGAGTCGGGCCGCCAGCTCAGGGTCCTGCGTGCTGATGCCCGCCGGATCGTTGCCGTCCTGGTAGTCGTCGTAGAAACCCGCTGCGCTGCCGAGCTTTTCGTATTCGCTGGCATACCGCGGATGGTTGTCGCCCAGCGCGATCAGGGCCGCGGTGCCGATCGCCACGGCGTCGGCACCCAGCGCGAGAGCCTTGGCGACGTCGGCGCCGTTGCGGATGCCACCTGAGACGATCAGTTGGACTC
Source organism: Mycolicibacterium sp. 018/SC-01/001 (assembly GCF_007096635.1). GTDB lineage: Bacteria > Actinomycetota > Actinomycetes > Mycobacteriales > Mycobacteriaceae > Mycobacterium. The sequence continues at coordinate 62,737 of NZ_VKAA01000001.1, read as the reverse complement.
GTCTGTGCACGCCGAGTTCCTGAAGCGCCCGTACCGCTTCGGGGATCGCGGCGAGCGTCGGGATGCCCACGTGCTCGATGAACACCTCCTGGGTGGCCGCGGTACCGCCCTGCATGCCATCGACGACGACGACGTCCGCCCCGGCGTGCACCGCGAGCTTCACGTCGTAGTAGGTGCGGGTGGCGCCGACCTTGACGTAGATCGGCTTCTCCCAGTCGGTGATCTCCCGCAGCTCGTTGATCTTGATGGTCAGATCGTCGGGCCCGGTCCAGTCGGGATGGCGGCACGCCGACCGCTGGTCGATACCCTGCGGGAGAGTGCGCATCGCGGCGACCCGTTCGGAGATCTTCTGGCCGAGCAGCATTCCGCCGCCACCAGGTTTGGCGCCCTGACCGAGAACCACTTCGATCGCATCGGCCTTGCGCAGATCGTCGGGGTTCATCCCGTATCGCGACGGTAGGTACTGGTACACCAGGTGCTTGCTCTGGCCGCGCTCTTCCGGGGTCATGCCGCCGTCGCCGGTGGTGGTCGACGTGCCGACCTCACTGGCGCCCCGACCGAGTGCCTCCTTGGCCGGTCCGGACAGCGCGCCGAAGCTCATGCCGGCGATCGTGACCGGGATGGCAAGGTGCAGAGGGTGTTTGGCGTGCCGGTCGCCGAGCACCACGTCGGTGGCACAGCGCTCACGGTAGCCCTCGAGCGGATACCGAGACATCGACGCGCCGAGGAACAGCAGATCGTCGAAGTGGGGGAGCCGGCGTTTGGCACCCCACCCGCGGATGTCGTAGACGCCGGTGTCGGCGGCACGCTGAATCGCCGCGATCGTCGCACGGTCGAAGGTCGCGGACTCGCGCAGGCCCAGGCGCGCGCGGTCGTCGGTGTCGGTCATCAGTAGCTCGCAGAGTTGTCGACGTGGAAGTGGTACAGCGATCGGGCAGAGCCGTAGCGGGTGTAGGCGGCGGTGTCGTCGTCCTCGAATCCCGCTGCCTTCAGTAGCTGTTCGAGCTCCTCGTGGTGCTCGGAGCGCATCGGCTTGGCCGCGCAGTCGGCACCGAGTGAGGCCACCTCACCGCGCACGTAGATGCGTGCCTCGTAGAGCGAGTCGCCGAGTGCCTCGCCGGCGTCGCCGCGCACCACGAGCCGGCCGGCCTGCGCCATGAACGCGCTCATGTGCCCGACGTTGCCGCCCACCACGATGTCGACGCCCTTCATCGAGATCCCGCACCGTGCCGCGGCATCGCCCTCGACCACGAGCAGGCCGCCGTGTGCCGTCGCACCGGCGGATTGGGAGGCGCTGCCCTTCACCCACACCGAGCCGCTCATCATGTTCTCCGCGACACCGGTGCCCGCGTTGCCGTTGATGACGACATCGGCGTGCTGGTTCATGCCCGCCGCGTAGTACCCGACGTGGCCGTTGACGGTCACGCTGACCGGCGCGTCGAGGCCGACGGCGACGTTGTGTGCACCGGCGGGGTTGTCGATGACGAACTCGCCCTGCAGGTTCGGGGCGTGCAGGGCGGCGTTGACCTCGCGCAGCGGGGTCGTGGCCAGGTCGTATCGGGTCACTATCGGCTCCATGCGTAGACGACCTCGGGTTCGGGTTCCCAGATGCGCGCGCTCTCGACGCCGGGAAGGCCGGACAGTGCGCGGTACTCGCTGGCCATCGCCACCCAGTCGGGGGTTTCGGCGATGACTGCGGGTTTGCACGCGATGGCGTCCCGAACCACCGCGAAGGAATCGCGATTGGACACCAGCAGCGTGTAGAAACCGTCGAAGGTCGCGCACAATTCTTTGAGGGCGCCCTCGACGTCGCGCCCCTCCGACAGCTGCGCAGCGATGAAGCGGGCCCCGACCTCGGTGTCGTTCTCACTGTCGAAGACCACACCGCGCGAACGTAGTTCGCGGCGGATGGTGGCGTGATTGGCGAACGAGCCGTTGTGCACCATGCACTGGCCCGGTCCGACGGCGTAGGGGTGACAGCCCGACGGGGTGACCGCGGACTCGGTCGCCATGCGGGTGTGGCCGACGCCCTGCCAGCCCTGGGCGCCGGCGAGCCCCCACTGCTCGGTCAGTGCACGGGGGTGGCCGACGCCCTTGAGGACCGCGACGTCGGAACCGAAGCCAGCGATGATCGCCTGTGGGTAGCACGACCGCACCGCCGCCAACAGCGTCTCCGACGAGGTGTCGCAGGACAGCAGGTGACTGTCGCCAACGGCGACCACGTCGACGCCGTCGACATCCTCGTCGAGGGCGGTGGCCACGGTGCGCCGGACGAGCCCGGCGTCCTCGGCCCGGCCGGTGCCCAGGTCGGCCACCGACACGCAGCCCTGCCCCGGCGGGGCCCACGTGGGGTCGCCGTAGACGGCGACGCCGGCCGAATCGCTTCCCCGGTCGCCCATTTCGCAGAGCATGCCGCTCAGTAGGGTGCCCAGGTGGGAGTAGAGCTCAGGTGTGCGCAGGTGCAAACCGACGATTCCGCACATGTGTCCTCCGTGTTCAGAGCTGTCAGAAGGCGGTCAGGTACTGGTCGATCTCCCACGGGCTGACCGCGCTGTGGTAGTCGAAGAACTCCTCGCGTTTGAGGCCGGCGAAGTACGCGGCGACCCCGTCGCCGGCGGCGTCGAGAACCCCGGCGACGACGGGGTCGTTCTCCAATTCGTCGACGGCGTGCAGCAGCGTCGGCGGCAGCGGGCGGGTGCTGATCCCCGACCCGACGGCACCGGGGTCGGTGCTGCGCTTGATGCCGTCGATGCCGGCGCCCAGCGCCGCGGCGATCGCCAGGTAGGGGTTGGCCGATCCGTCGCCGCCGCGCAATTCGACGCGTTGGTTGTCGGGCACCCGGATGTAGTGGGTGCGGTCGTTGCCGCCGTAGGTGGGCAGGCGGGGCGCCCAGGACGCACCCGAGCGCGTCGACACTGCGCCGGTCCTCTTGTAAGAGTTGACCGTCGGTGCGATCACCGCCTGCAGGGCGCAGGCGTGGTCGAGGATTCCGCCGATGAAACCGTAGGCGGTGTCCGACAATCCGAGGCCCCTGCTGTCGTCACCCTGCACCGGGAACACGGCGTTGCCGGCGCTGGTCAGCGACAGGTGCAGGTGCAGGCCGCTGCCGGTCTTGTCGGAGAACGGCTTGGGCATGAACGTCGCGATCATGCCGCGCTCCGCGGCGATCATCGACAACAGGTATCGCAGCGTGACGACACGATCGGCGGTGGTGATCGCGTCGGCGAAGGTGAAGTTCTGCTCGAACTGGCCGTTGCCGTCTTCGTGGTCGTTGGCGTAGTTGGACCAGCCGAGACCGTTCATCGCGGCCGACACAGTCGTCAGGTGGTCGTACATCCGCGTCACCCCGCGCGCGTCGTAGCAGGGTTGGGAAGCGGTGTCGGCGGCATCGGCGACCGCAACACCGCCGTCGTCGGTGCGGCGGAGAAGGAAGTACTCGACCTCCGCCCCCACCCACGGCTCGAAACCGGCGTCCGCGCAACGCTGTACGAGGTTCTTGAGGATCACCCGCGGCGCATAGGGCCACGGTGCGCCGTCGACGTGGGGATCGCAGTGCACGATCGCCAGGCCCTCTTTGAGGAAGGGGACCGGTGTGAACGACGCCGGATCGGGCAGTGCCATCAGATCGGGATCTCTGGGTTCCTGGCCCATGGCTCCCACCGCGTAGCCGGCGAAGCCGACGCCCTCGGTGGTCAGCAGGTCGATCGCCTCGACGGGAACGAGTTTGGCGCAGGGCTTTCCGCGAAGATCGACGAACAGCGCGAGGATGAATTTCGTGCCGGCCCGCTCGGCCGCGACCGCGAGGTCCTGGGTCATGTGGTCCACCTTGAGTCTCTTGTTGTGAATCACTGTATCAGTAGCGGAAACACCCCGCATGTGGAGCGGCCGGTGCGGACACGTTGGTCCGCACCGGCCGTCGCAGTGGTCCGTTAGACGGAAGCGAGTTCGTAGGACGCCTCGCGGTGGAATGCCGCGTCGATGCCCTTCTCCTCGTCATCGGGCGAAATACGAATGCCCACAGTCTTCTTGAGCGCGAAGGCGATGATGCCGGCGACGACGAACGAGTACACCATCACCGCGCCTGCGGCCACGGCCTGCCGCCACAGCTGGTCGAAGCCCCCGCCGTAGAACAGACCGTTGGTGGCGTTGGGCATCGAGTCGCTGGCCAGCAGGCCGATCAGCAGGGTGCCGATGACACCACCGACGAGGTGCACGCCGACGACGTCGAGCGAATCGTCATAGCCGAAACGCTCCTTGAGGCCGACCGCGTAGATGCACGCCACGCCGGCGATCGCACCGAGGATGATGGCGCCGACCGGGGTCACCGCACCGCAGGCGGGAGTGATCGCGACCAGGCCGGTGATGGCGCCCGACGCCGCGCCGACACCGGTCACGTGGCCGTCCTTGATCTTCTCCACGGCGATCCATGCCAGCGTCGCCGCGCAGGTGGCGACGAACGTGGTGACCATGACGATCGCGGCCGAATTGCCCGCTGCCAGAGCCGAACCGCCGTTGAAGGCATACCAGCCGGCCCACAGCAGCCCGGCGCCCAGCAGTGTCAGCGGCACGTTGTGCGGCTTCCGGAGCTGCCCCCAGCTCGCCGACTTGCCCAGCACGATGGCCACGGCGAGCGCGGCCGCGCCCGCGTTGATGTGCACCGCGGTGCCACCGGCGAAGTCGATGGCTTTGAGCTTGTTCGCGATCCAGCCGCCGGTGGAATTCTCCGTGACGACCCCGTCGAAGGCGAAAACCCAATGGGCGACCGGGAAGTAGACCAGCACCGCCCACAGCGTCGCAAAGCCCATCCACGCGCCGAACTTCATCCGGTCGGCCACCGCACCGGAGATCAGCGCGACGGTGATGGCGGCGAACAGCGCCTGAAAGATCGAGAACAAGCTGACCGGCAGACCCGAGATCGTGGTCTGTGTCTCGAGAAGGTCCTTCATACCGGCGAATTCGGTGAGGTTGCCGAGGAACCCGCCGTAGGAGGTGCCGAAGACCATCGAAAAGCCGAACAACACCCACAGCACGCCGACGATCGCGACAGCGCCGAAGGTCATCATCATCATGTTGGTCGAGCTCTTGACGGACACCATGCCGCCGTAGAACAACGCGAGGCCCGGGATCATCAGCGTGAGGCCGATGATGCAACACAGCATGAACGCGGTCGTCCCTGTATCCATTGATTCTCCTGCGATGGGCGGCTCCCGCTGCGGAGCCGTTCACCGACAGTTACCGATGTCTCTGTTACGTGGACTGTTTCCTCAGGTTTCGTCCGCGTAACGGAATTGCGCGAGTGCGCTTTGATGGCAAACATGCCTGACGCCGTGGGACGTGACCCGCAGTACGACGTGTTCGCCGACGAGTTCCTCGAGCACGCGCGCGACGGGCTGTTCAATGCGCACTACGACCGGCCGGCCTGCCTTGCTCTGCTCGGTGACGTGGCAGGAAGGACCGTGCTCGACGCGGCCTGCGGCCCGGGGCTCTACGCCGGCGAGCTGATTCGGCGTGGCGCCGTCGTCATCGGATGCGATCAGAGCCTGCGGATGGTCGAACTGGCGCGCCGTCAGACGCCGGCCGCAGACTTTCGCGTCCACGATCTCGGCGAACCTCTGCGGTGGCTCCCCGACGATTCGGTCGACCTGGTGCTGTTCGCGTTGGCACTGGAGTACCTCGACGACAGGGTCGCCGCGCTCTCGGAGTTCCGGCGGGTGCTGCGCCCCGACGGTGCGCTGGTGCTCTCGCGTCAGCATCCGACCGGCGACTGGCTCCGTCATGGCGGCAATTACTTCGAACCCCGGGTGATCGAGGAGACGTGGAGCCGCGGATGGCAGGTGCGCTACTGGTTGGCGCCACTCCAGCAGACCTGTGACGAACTGCGGACCGCCGGCTTCCTCATCGAGCGGCTGACGGAACCGCGCCCTGCGCCCGAGGCGGCCGCCATCGACCCGGACAAATATCGCCAGCTGACCACCGAACCGACCGGATTCCTGGCCATTCGGGCTGTCCCGGACCCGCGCTGATCAGCTGCCGCGAGTGTGTGGATTCATCCGCAACACGCCGTGAGTGGTGTATCGGGACGCACACTCGGCGCATCGACGGGCTCTGATCAGGCCAACGGCCAGTTGAGGACGATCTCGTCGAGCGGACGCCGCTCACGGGGCGCGTGGTCGCGATCGGCAACCTCCGGCTCGACGTCGGCGTAGTCGCCGAGGCGACCGACCGCGATCACCATCAGCGGGCGCAGCCCGTCGGGCAGGCCGAATGCCCCGACGGCGCGGTCGGGATAGAAGCCCGCCATCGGGTGCACGATCAATCCGCGCGCGACAGCCTCGACCGAGAGCATCCCCAGAGCCGCGCCCGCGTCGACACCCGCATACAGAGCGGTGTTCTCGTCGTCGCCGTCGTCGGCGCACAGCAGGATCAGCGCGCTCGCCACCCGAGCCCAGCTGTTACCACGCTTGAGCAGGTCGGCCATCGTGGCGAAGGCCTCGTCACCCCGTCGTCCGACGATGAAACGTACCGGCTGGCGCCGTCCCCAGGTCGGCGCCCAGCGGGCCGCCTCGATGAGCGCGACCAGGTCATGGTCGCTGATCTCCGCGCTCGGGTCGAAGGCCCGCGGGCTCCAGCGAGCGGCGATGGGCGGGTGGATGGGAACCGAGGTCTGGGCCGACCGGGCATCGGGCGTCACAGCGGCGACGCTACTGGGGCGAATAAATCGGGTGCGCGCAGCCTTTATCCTTGTTCGGGATTCCCACGCGTGCGAAAGGTTGATCAGTGGCGCTCGTCGTACAGAAGTACGGCGGATCCTCGGTGTCCGACGCCGAGCGCATCCGCCGTGTGGCCGAGCGCATCGTCGAAACCAAAAAGGCCGGTAACGACGTCGTCGTCGTGGTCTCGGCGATGGGCGATACCACCGACGAACTGCTCGACCTGGCCAAACAGGTCTGCCCGGCGCCGCCGGCGCGGGAACTCGACATGCTCCTGACCGCCGGCGAGCGCATCTCCAACGCGTTGGTGGCCATGGCCATCGAGTCGCTCGGTGCGCAGGCCCGCTCGTTCACGGGCTCCCAGGCAGGCGTGGTCACCACCGGCACCCACGGCAACGCCAAGATCATCGACGTCACTCCCACCCGTCTGCGTTCCGCACTGGACGAGGGGCAGATCGTGCTCGTCGCCGGGTTCCAGGGTGTGAGCCAGGACACCAAGGACGTCACGACGCTCGGACGTGGTGGGTCCGACACCACCGCCGTCGCGGTGGCGGCCGCACTGAATGCTGACGTCTGCGAGATCTACACCGACGTCGACGGCATCTTCACCGCCGACCCGCGCATCGTGCCCAACGCCAAACGCCTCGACACCGTCTCCTTCGAGGAGATGCTCGAGATGGCCGCCGCCGGCGCCAAGGTGCTGATGCTGCGGTGCGTCGAGTACGCACGTCGCTTCGACCTGCCCATCCACGTCCGCTCGTCGTACTCCGACCGGCCGGGCACCATCGTCAAAGGATCGATCGAGGACATCCCCATGGAAGACGCCATCCTCACCGGAGTAGCCCACGACCGCGGCGAGGCGAAGGTGACCGTCGTCGGCCTGCCCGACGTCCCCGGGTACGCCGCCCAGGTGTTCCGCGCGATCGCCGACACCGACGTCAACATCGACATGGTGCTGCAGAACATCTCCAAGGTCGAGGACGGCAAGACCGACATCACGTTCACGTGCTCGCGGGACAGCGGACCGGGCGCGGTGGAGAAGCTCACCTCCTTGCAGGACGAGATCGGCTTCACCCGGGTGCTCTACGACGACCACATCGGCAAGGTCTCGCTGATCGGGGCCGGCATGCGGTCGCATCCGGGCGTGACGGCGACGTTCTGCGAGGCGCTGGCCAACGCGGGCATCAACATCGACCTCATCTCCACCTCCGAGATCCGGATCTCGGTGCTGATCAAGGACACCGAACTCGATCGGGCCGTTGCCGCCCTGCATGAGGCCTTCGGGCTCGGCGGCGACGAGGAAGCGGTCGTCTACGCGGGAACGGGGCGATAGCGATGGTGCGGATAGGCGTTGTCGGCGCGACCGGCCAGGTCGGCCAGGTCATGCGAACCCTGTTGGCGGAGCGCGACTTTCCCGCCACCGAGGTGCGGTTCTTCGCCTCGGCCCGCTCGGCGGGTAAGAAGCTGGAGTTCCGCGGCCAGGAGATCGAGGTCGAGGACTCCGAGACGGCTGATCCGTCCGGTCTGGACATCGCGCTGTTCTCGGCCGGCGCGACGATGTCGCGGGTCCAGGCACCGCGATTCGCCGCCGCGGGCGCAGTCGTCATCGACAACTCCTCGGCATGGCGCAAAGACCCCGAGGTGCCGCTGGTCGTCTCCGAGGTGAACTTCACGCGCGACGCCGGGAACCGGCCCAAAGGCATCATCGCCAACCCGAACTGCACGACGATGGCCGCGATGCCGGTGCTCAAGCCGCTGCACGAGAAGGCCGGGCTGGTGCGCATGATCGCCTCGACCTATCAGGCGGTGTCGGGCAGCGGGTTGGCCGGTGTCGACGAGCTCTTCGGCCAGGCGAGCGCGGTCGTGGCCGACAGCCAGGCACTCGTGCACGACGGGAGTGCGGTGGCATTCCCCGCGCCGAACAAGTACGTCGCGCCGATCGCGTTCAATGTCGTTCCGCTGGCGGGGTCGCTCGTCGACGACGGCTCCGGCGAGACCGACGAAGACCAGAAGCTGCGCAACGAGAGTCGCAAGATCCTCGGTATCCCCGACCTCGCCGTGTCGGGCACCTGCGTGCGCGTGCCCGTCTACACCGGACATTCGCTGTCGCTGAATGTCGAGTTCGCACAGCCGTTGTCGCCGGCCGAAGCGACCGAGATCCTGTCCGGGGCACCGGGCGTCACGCTGGTCGACGTCCCCACTCCGCTGGCCGCCGCGGGTGTCGACGACTCCCTGGTGGGCCGGATTCGGCAGGACCCGGGCGTGACCGACGGCCGCGGCCTCGCGCTCTTCGTCTCCGGAGACAACTTGCGAAAAGGCGCGGCGCTGAACACCATTCAGATCGCCGAGCTGCTGGCCGCGCAGCTCTAGTACGCCGAAACCAACGTTTGGGCGGATACGTGCGAGTAACGGGCGCCATTTCGTCAATCTCGGCGCTGCTGCTCGCACTCGTCGTTCCGGCGGGCGCACACGCCACCCCGGTCGAGCTGCCACTGCTACAGCCTGGCCAGGTCCTGCGGGTCGGACCGGTGGCCGGAACCGGCACTCCAACAGCCGATTACGGCATCGGTGCGACCGACCTCTGTGAGTTCATGCAGTTCCCGTCGGGCATCCTGCAGGTGTGCGGTGACAGCTTCGCCGGCCAGGGTGTCGGATTCGGCGGATGGTATTCGCCGATCGCGTTGCACGTCGTCGACGGTTCTCTCGAGGACCCCGGCGGCGTCCGCTACGACGGGGTGACGGGAGTCGGCACACCACTGCTCGCCGACCCGACGCCACCGGGTTCGTCGCAGCTGCCGGCGGGCATCGTCGAGATCAACCGTGAGAACTATCTTCTCGTGACCACCACCAAGGATCTGCGGCCACAGTCGTCGCGTCTGGTGAAAGCCGAAGCAGGAAAGGGCAACTGGGCCACGGTGCCCGGATCGCGACGGGATGCCACCTACGCCGGGGGAGGGCAGTCACAGATCAGCGGGTACTACGACCCCATCCCGACCGCGGACTCACCCCGAGGGTGGGTCTACATCGTGGCCGACAACTTCGACCGCACAGGCACTTTGACGCTGTACCGGACGCCACCGCAGGACTTCACCGATCGCGCCCACTGGCAGGCGTGGTCTCCGGCCGGCTGGGGCACACAGCCGGCCCCGCTGTGGGCAGATCGGATCGGCGAGATGAGTGTGCGTCAGATCGACGGGCGGACGGTGCTGTCGTACTTCAACGCCAGCACCGGCAACATGGAGATCCGAGTGGCCGACGACCCGACCCAGTTGGGCACCGCACCGGTCACGACCGTCGTCGTCGCGGCACCCTGGCCCGAGCAGGCCGACGATCTGCCTGCGCCGCAGGACAATCGACTCGCCCAGCCTTATGGCGGCTACCTCTCGCCGGCTTCGACACCGGACGCCGTGCGCGTCTTCGTCAGCCAGTGGAACACCACCCCGCGTGGGGGCAGCCCGTACCGGGTGATCCAGTTCGCGGTCAACCCCTACAAGCCGTCATGACGACGACGCGCACCGACGCCGACCACACGGCGGCCCTGTGGTTCGCGCTGCTGTTGACGTTGGTCAACGGCTTCATCGACGCCTACACCTACCTGGCGCGAGGTGGGGTCTTCGCCAACGTGCAGACCGCCAACGTGATCTTCTTCGCAATCGACGCCTCCGAGCGCAAAGCGTCGGCGGCACTGGCCCACGTCTGGCCGCTGCTGGCTTTCGTGACCGGCATGCTGGTCGCCTCGCACATTCGAACCGGACGCGCCGAGCGCCACATTCGGCGCCCGCTGCTGTGGACCATGGCCGTGCAGAGCAGCGCCCTGGCGGTGATCGGCTTCGTGCCTGCCTCGGCGCCGCACAACTACGTGACCATCCCGATCTCGTTCCTCGCCGCGATGCAGATGGGGCTGTTCCGGAAGGTCGGTGACCTCGCCTACCTGCCGGTGGCCACGACGGGGAACCTGATGCGCTTCATGGAGGCCACCTACGACGGGTTCGTCGACCGCAAGCCCGAACAGCGCCGGGCCTCCGGTGTGTACGGCGCCCTGATCGCGGCGTTCATCACCGGCGCGTTGATCGGGGCGATCGCGACCGATCGGTGGTCGGCCGGCGCGGTCTGGATCGCGGCGGGCGTGCTGGCCGTCACCGTCTGCGTTTTCGTCCTGGGCCGGCGACGACGGTGACGGCGCCGCTCGCACTCTCATAAGCAATTCACAGGCGCCGCATAACCGGCATTGTGCGTCGTGGAGCAGGATCACCCGCATGACCGAGAACCCGCCTCCGTCGAACCCGCCGTCGACCCCCTCTCCGTCCTCGCCCCCGCCGGACCAGAACGAGCCCGCGACGGGTCCCGTGTTCGCTCAGCCGCCCCACTACATGGAGCAGCCGCCTCTGCCACCGCAGCCGCAGACCGTGTACGTCGAGCGGTCCAGCCGGCTCACCAAGGTCGCGGCGTGGGTGGGCATCGTCGCCGGGTCGCTGTTCGTCGTCGTCGTGATCTTCGGTGCCGGGTTCTTCACCGGCAAAGCCGTCGGCAACCACCGGGACCACGACCGCGGCCACGAGATGATGATGCGTCCGGGCCCGGCGATGTTCCCGATCGGCCCGCCCGGAGGATTCCAGCGTGGCCCCGACTTCCCGGGACCGTTCGGACCTGGGCAGATCATCGAGATCCCGCGGCCGCCGGGCAGCGGCCCCTCGTCCCCGGACACGCCGACTCCGCCCCGCTGACGGCGGATTGTTTGAGCCGCTTTGGGGTATGCGGCGCGTAGACGGCGGTGCAGCCCGGTAGCCGCCGATTCTTCCCCAGGAGAGTAGATGTCTGACAAGTACGCGACCACCGACGGTGGGGCGCCCGTTCCCAGCCTCGAGCACTCGCTGACCGTCGGCCCGGACGGGCCGATCCTGTTGCAGGACCACTATCTGCTCGAGCAGATGGCCAACTTCAACCGGGAACGCATCCCCGAGCGCCAGCCCCACGCCAAGGGTGGCGGTGCGTTCGGCGAGTTCGAGGTCACCCACGACGTCAGCGCCTTCACCAAGGCAGCGTTCCTGCAGCCCGGCGTCAAGACGGAGATGGTCGCGAGATTCTCCACGGTCGCCGGTGAGCGGGGCAGCCCGGACACCTGGCGGGACCCGCGCGGGTTCGCGCTGAAGTTCTATACGTCGGAGGGCAACTTCGACATGGTCGGCAACAACACGCCGGTGTTCTTCATCCGCGACCCGATGAAGTTCCAGAACTTCATTCGCAGCCAGAAGCGGCTGCAGGCGTCGAATGTTCGCGACCACCACATGCAGTGGGATTTCTGGACGCTGTCGCCGGAGTCGGCGCACCAGGTGACGTGGCTGATGGGTGACCGCGGCATCCCCAAGACGTGGCGACACATGAACGGCTACTCCAGCCACACCTACAGCTGGGTCAACGCCAGCGACGAACTGTTCTGGGTGAAGTACCACTTCAAGACCGACCAGGGCATCGACTACCTGACCCAGGAGGACGCCGACCGGCTGGCGGGCGAGGACGGCGACTATCACCAGCGGGATCTGTTCACCTCCATCGAGGACGGCAACTTCCCGTCCTGGACGCTGCACGTGCAGATCATGCCGTTCGAGGACGCGAAGACCTACCGCATCAACCCGTTCGATCTGACGAAGGTGTGGCCGCACAGCGACTATCCGCTGCAGGAGGTCGGCAAGATGACGTTGAACCGCAACGTCGTCGACTATCACGCGCAGATCGAGCAGGCCGCGTTCGAGCCGAACAACATCGTGCCGGGCACCGGCCTGTCACCGGACAAGATGTTGCTGGCGCGTGGCTTCTCCTACGCCGACGCGCATCGCCACCGGCTCGGCGTGAACTACAAACAGATTCCGGTGAACGAGCCCAAGGTCGAGGTGCGCGCCTACTCCAAGGACGGGCCGATGCGTATCCACAATGTCACTGATCCGGTGTACGCGCCGAACTCGATGGGTGGGCCCGAGGCCGATCCGCGTCGGGCATCGGAGGTGCACTGGGCGTCTGACGGCGACATGGTGCGGGCGGCCTATGCGTTGCGCGCCGAGGACGACGACTGGAGCCAGGCCGGCACGCTCGTGCGGGAGGTTCTCGATGACGAGGCGCGAGATCGCCTGGTACACAACATCGTCGGGCATGTCTCCGACGGAGTGAAGGAGCCGGTGCTGTCGCGGGTGTTCGAATACTGGCGCAACGTCGACCCCGACCTGGGTAAGAAGATCGAAGAAGGAGTGCGTGGGGCCTAGTCCCTCCGAGTCCCTCTGAACCCGTCGCGAGTACACGGATTCTGACGAGAATCCCGCCCGAGAGGGCCCGTCAGAAACCGTGCACTCCGCGTTCTCAGCGCTGGCCGGGGTAGGGCAGGAGCGCCATCTCTCGCGCGTTCTTGATCGCCGCGGCCACCTGCTTCTGCTGCTGGACCGTGACACCGGTGACGGTGCGCGAGCGTATCTTGCCGCGCTCGGACAGGAACTGCCGTAGCAGTGCGGTGTCTTTGTAGTCGATCACGTCGACCTTTAGCGACGACAGCAGATTTCGGCGTCTCTTGGCGGGCTCGAGCGCCCGTCGCGATCGCTTCACCAGCTCGACTTCCGGATACCGGGCAGCTCACCGCGGTGGGCGAGTTCACGCATTCGCACCCGTGAGAGCCCGAATTTGCGGAGGTGGCCGCGGGGGCGGCCGTCGACGGCGTCCCGGTTGCGGAGCCGTACGGGGCTGGCGTCGCGCGGTTGCCGGTTGAGTTCCGCCTGTGCCACCGCGCGCTCCTGCACCCCACCCGTGCGCAGGATCTCCTTCAGTTCGGCGCGCCGCGCGGCGTAGCGGGCTACCGTCTCACGGCGCCGCGCGTCCGCGACGATCTTGGACTTCTTCGCCATCAGCGCTCTTCGCGGAACTCGACGTGCCGGCGAGCGACGGGGTCGTACTTGCGCAGCACGATCCGATCCGGATCGTTACGCCGGTTCTTGCGTGTCACGTAGGTGTAGCCGGTACCCGCGGTGGAGCGCAGCTTCACCACGGGGCGGATGTCAGTTGTGCGTGCCATCAGAGTCGTCCTTCCCGGCGGAGGCGAGCCACCACCACGTCGATGCCGTCCCGGTCGATGGTCTTGATGCCTTTGGCGCTGACGCTCAGCGTGATTCGGCGACCCTCGGACGGCAGGTAATAGGTCTTGCGTTGGATGTTGGGGTCCCAGCGCCGACGGGTTCGGCGGTGGGAGTGCGACACCGAGTTACCGAAGCTGGGTGCGCGGCCGGTGACCTGGCAGTGCGCGGACACAGCGCCTCCTTATTGAAAATGATTTTCGACAAGCGTCGAATCGCACTGTAGCGTGAACGCATCGTTATTGAAAATCATTCCCAACAAGGAGTCAGTGGATGCGCACCCCCGTCATCGTCGTGGCCGGCCAGAACGGCACCGCCGACATCGCCCGAGTCCTGCTCGAAGGTCCCGGGACGACGGTGGTGGAGCACTACGTCGACGGGCACGTCGTGCACCGCGTCACTGCGTCACGGCAACGCGGTGTCGTCGTCACAGCCGACGCCGTCCTCGAGCTCAAGAACTGCTGCCTGGCCTGCACCGTGCGCGAGGACCTGCTCGCGCACCTGTGTCACCTGCACCGCCGCGGTGGTGTCGGACGTATCGTCGTCCAGCTGGCTCCGTGGCTGGAACCGGAGCCCGTCAGCGTCGCGATCACGCAGTCGGCTGCGGCGCGGGAGATATCGCTGACAGCGGTGATCACCGCTGTCGACGCGGACACCTGGCTCGCCGACGCACTCGGCGACGGTGAGCTCGCCGACGGTCGCACCGTGGCGCAGGTGGTCGTCGGGCAGGCGGAACGGGCAGATGTCGTCGTCCTCTCCGCGCCGCATCCGCGCACCCTCTGCGTGCTGCGCAGACTGGCCCCGCGGGCGCGTATCACCGTCGGAACGGATCGGCTCGAACTCGCGCTGGCCCACGTCGATCCCCATCCGCGCCGGGGACTGCCCGACGACCCGTACGCGTCGCTGCTGCGCGGACAGCCGCCGCTGGACACCGATTCCGGAGTGGGTCTCGTCGAGTTCTCCTCCCGCCGGCCCTTTCATCCCGGGCGACTGCACGACGCGCTGGACGTGCTACTCGACGGCGTGGTGCGCAGCCGGGGCAGGCTGTGGCTGGCCAACCGACCCGACCGGGTGATGTGGGTGGAATCGGCAGGCGGCGGGCTACGGCTTGCGCAGATCGGAAAGTGGTTGTCGGCCATGGCGTCTCGCGAGCTGGCCTATGTCGATCCGGAACGGCGCGCGATGGCCGACGCGATGTGGGACCCCGAGTACGGTGACCGGCACAGCTCTCTGGTGATCCTCCTGTGCGGCGCGAGCCGGGAATCGGTCACGACAACACTGGGGCAGGCACTGCTCACCGACGACGAGAGGGCCGATCCCGCAGACTGGTCGGGTTACGACGATCCGTTCGGTGCCTGGCACGACGACCCGTGCGGTGAGGCGGTGTCCGCGGTGCCCTCGGATCGCGACGGCCGCGCCGAGGACTGACTGGTCCGACGGCTCAGCGTTCCGAATCCAGCGATGCCATGTGCGCCGCGGGATACCGTTGTCCGGCAACCTGTTCCGCAGGCACCGCAGCCTCGATGCGGCGGAGTTGCTCGTCGGTCAGCTCGACGGTGACCGCCCCGAGTGCCTCCTGCAACCGGACGCGGGTGCGCGCGCCGACGAGCGCGACGACGTCGGTGCCGCGGGCGATGACCCAGGCGATGGCGGCCTGCGCCACCGAGATGCCGAGTTCGTCGGCCACCTCCCGCAGAGCGTCGACGAGAGTCAGGTTGTGCGTGAGGTTTTCACCGGAGAATCTCGGGCTGAACGCTCGCGTGTCGCCGTCGCTCTCGCCCGACGCTGTCCAGTGGCCACCGAGCAGACCGCGTGCCAGTACGCCGTAGGCGGTGATACCGATGCCGAGTTCTCGGCACGTCGACAGGATGTCGCGTTCCACTCCGCGGGACGCGAGGGAGTACTCGATCTGCAGATCCGAGATCGGCCGTACCGCGGCGGCACGCC
This sequence comes from Mycolicibacterium sp. 018/SC-01/001, assembly GCF_007096635.1. Taxonomy (GTDB): domain Bacteria; phylum Actinomycetota; class Actinomycetes; order Mycobacteriales; family Mycobacteriaceae; genus Mycobacterium. Next base: position 46,971 of record NZ_VKAA01000001.1, on the reverse strand, counting down.
GCAGCGTGTCTGCACCGACCTCGGAGAGTCCGATGTGCCGGACGTACCCGGCGTCGACGAGTTCACCGATGGCGCCGACGGTGTCCTCGATCGGCACGGCAGGGTCCAGCCGGGCGGGCCGGTAGATGTCGATGTGGTCGGTGCCCAGCCGCTGCAACGAATACGCCGCGGCTGCTTTGACCGACGCGGGGCGCGCATCGAATCCGGCCAAGGAGCCGTCGGGGCCGACCTGTCCGCCGAATTTCACGCTGAGGTCATAGGAGTCGCGCGGGACGGACCGCAGCGCCTCGGCCAGCAGCAGTTCGTTGTGTCCCATGCCGTAGAAATCGCCGGTGTCCAGCAGGGTGATTCCGGCATCCAGGGCCGCGCGGACGGTGGCGATGCTCTCCGCTCGATCGGCGTGACCGTAGGCCCCCGACATGCCCATGCACCCGAGCCCGAGCGCCGATGTGGTCAGTGTTCCCAGTGTCGTGGTTCGCATGACCCCACTGTCGACGGAACAGGGCGGCGCAACCACGGCACGTTCAGCCGGGGACTCGGAGTCCCTGGCAGCACGGGGACCCCGCGATCACAATTGTTCGTATGGATGGCTGGATGGATCCGCCGAATGGACCGTGACGCGCTGGCCGGCTTCCTGCGCCGGCGTCGCGAGGCGATCACGCCGGCCGAGGTCGGGCTCCCCGACGGAGCACGTCGACGCACCACGGGGTTGCGGCGCGAAGAGGTGGCGCAGCTGGCGGGGATGTCGGCCGACTACTACGGCCGGTTGGAGCAGGCCAGGAGCACGCAACCGTCCACTCAGATGGTGCGGGCGATGGCACGGGCGCTGAGGCTCTCCGACGACGAGACCGACCACCTCTACCGCCTCGCGGGTCACGCGGCCCCCGACCGGTGCAGCCGCTCGAAGTACGTCGGGCCGGCGTTGCTGTTCGTCCTCGATCAGATGCGCGACGCCGCGGCCTTCGTGACCTCCGATACCTACGTCGTGCTGGCCCAGAACGAGCTCGCCAGGGTGCTGATGGGCGATCTCGACGTGCACGGGAAGACCGGGCTCGCGGCCAGCATGAGTTACCAGTGGTTCACCGAGCCGGGAATGCGGGAGCGCGTACCGCCGCACGAGCACGACGAGCACAGTCGGATCCTGGTGGCCGATCTGCGCGCGGCGTGGGCGCGCCGGCGCGCTGATCCGGACATGCAGGAGCTGATCGGCGCACTGCTGCACGAGAGTTCCGAGTTCGCCGCGCTGTGGGAGCGCCACGAGGTGGCCGTCCGGCGGATGCAGCGCAAGACGTTCGTCACGGCGGTGGGACCGCTGACCCTGGATTGCGAGGTCCTGGCGGCGACGCACGGGCAGAAGCTGGTCGTGCTCACGCCACCGCCCGGGTCCGCGGCGCTGGAGAACCTGCGGCTGCTCAGCGTCGTCGGGCGGGCTCCGTCGAGCCTGGCATGATCGGCTCGATGAGCACCGCGCGGATGATCGCTGCTGTTGCCCTTTCGGGAATCAGCGTGGGTGTCGCGCTGGCGGCGCCTGCCGCAGCCCGGCCATCGGATCCCGGCGTGGTGAACTACGCCGTGCTGAACAAGGGCTCTGTCGGCAACATCGTCGGCGCCCGGTTGACCACCGAGTCGACGTTCAGCGCTCCGTTCCAGGCCTATTCGGTCGACATCCCGGTGTGCAACAACTGGGCCGACATCGGGTTGCCCGAGGTGTACCTCGATCCGGACCTCGCTGCCTTCAACGGCGCGACGGCGCAGGAATCACCCACCGACATGACCCACTTCGTCAAACAGGCGATCGGCGTGTTCGCCACGCCCGATGCCGCTCGGCGTGCGTATCACCGGGTCGTCGACCGCACCGTCGGCTGCAGCGGTCAGACCACAGCGATGCACCTGAACGACGGCACCAACCAGGTGTGGAGCTTCACCGGCGGCCCCGCGGGCCCCGATCAGGCCGACTGGGTCAAGCAGGAAGCCTCGACCGACCGCCGATGTTTCGTCACGACCCGCCTGCGGGAGAACGTGCTGCTCCAGGCCAAGGTGTGCCAATCGGGCAACGGCGGGCCCGCGGTCAACGTGCTGGCCGGCGCGATGCAGAACACCCTCGGTCAGTAACGCTGCGCGTCGGACGGACCACGTCATAGGTGTGTCATGGCGTCGGACGGGGAATTGTCGGTGCGCTCTGGAAGATAAAGGAGAAGACTTCTCGGGCAGCGACCAACGACGGAAAGAGGGCGGCTGATCCATGGCCCGCACCATGCCGTGCGACGTCTCCGCCGGCGACACCCTCGCCAGCGCCGAAGCCGCCGCCGAACGACTCGTCGCCAGCTGCTTGACCGACGGACCCGTCGGCGGGGTCGGTCTCGAGGTCGAGGCGCACTGCTTCGTCCTGGCGGACCCGTCCCGTCGTCCCGGGTGGGACGAGCTGACGGCGACCATTGCCTCGCTGCCTCCGCTGCCCGGCGGCAGCCTGGTCACCGTCGAGCCCGGGGGTGCGGTCGAACTGTCCGGGCCGCCGGCCGCCGACCCCGCAGCCGCCATCGCGGCGATGCGGGCCGACCGCGCTGAACTGCGGTCGGTGTTCCGCGAGGCAGGCCTGGGCCTGGTCTTGCTCGGTGCCGATCCACTGCGCCCACCGGCTCGCGTCAATCCGGGTGGGCGCTATCAGGCGATGGAGCGGTTCTTTCAGACCAGCGGCACCGGCGATGCCGGCGCAGCGATGATGACGTCCACCGCGTCGATCCAGGTCAACCTCGAGGCGGGTCGGCACTCGCAGTGGGCCGACCGAGTCCGGCTGGCGCATGCGCTCGGCCCGACGATGATCGCGGTGGCCGCGAATTCGCCGGTGCTCTCGGGCGGCTTCACCGGCTGGCAATCCAGCCGTCAGCGGGTGTGGGGACAGCTCGACTCGGCGCGCTGCGGTCCCGTGCTCGGCGCCAGCGGCGACGATCCGGCCAGCGACTGGGCGCGCTACGCGCTGCGGGCGCCCGTCATGCTGGTGCACACGCCGGACCCCGAGCCGGTCGCCGAATGGGTGCCGTTCGCCGACTGGGCCGACGGCCGGGTGCTGCTCGGTGGCCGGCGGCCGACGAGGGCAGACCTCGACTACCACCTGACCACGCTGTTCCCGCCCGTACGCCCGCGCGGCTTCCTCGAGATCCGTTATCTCGACAGCCTGCCCGACACGCTGTGGCCCGCTGTGGCCTGGACGCTGTCGACGCTGCTGGACGATCCCGCCGCCGCCGACGTCGCGGCGGAGGCCACCGAGGAGGTCGCGACCGCGTGGGATCGTGCCGCCCGGGTCGGTCTGGCCGACCGGCATCTGCAGGCCGCGGCGCTGACCTGCGTGACGGCCGCCGCGGAGCGGGCGCCTTCAGAGCTGACGGAATCGATGGACAGGCTGGTGCGTTCGGTCGAGTCGGGCCGCTGCGCCGCCGACGAGTTTGCCGACCGCGTGGTGGCCACGGGCATCGCCGGCGCCATCACCCACCTGGCAGAAGGGGAATCGTGACGACGCGCGAGCTACTCGCCGATGAGCTGACCGCGGCCCGGGACCGCACTCTGCGGCTGGTCGGCTTCGACGACGCCGAGGTCAAGAGACAGTACGACCCGCTGATGAGCCCGCTGGTGTGGGACCTCGCGCACATCGGGCAGCAGGAGGAACTCTGGCTGCTCCGCGGTGGCAACCCCGACAGGCCCGGGATGCTGACCCGTGAGGTGGATCAGCTCTACGACGCGTTCGTGCACTCGCGGGCCAGCAGGGTCAACCTGCCGCTGCTGCCGCCCGCCGATGCACGTGCCTACTGCGCGACCGTGCGCAACAAGGTGCTCGACGTGCTCGACGCTTTGCCCGACGACCACCCCGAGGCCTTCACGTTCGGGATGGTCGCGAGCCACGAGAACCAGCACGACGAGACCATGCTGCAGGCCCTGAACCTGCGCTCGGGTGCGCCGCTGCTGGACTGCGGCACCGCCCTGCCGACCGGCCGGGCGGGGCTGGCGGGTACGTGGGTCGAGGTGCCGGCAGGGGAGTTCCAGCTCGGGGTGGACGCGGTCGCCGAGCCCTTCTCACTCGACAACGAGCGGCCGGCGCACACCGTGCACGTGCCGGCGTTCCGGATCGGCCGGGTTCCCGTCACCAACGGCGAGTGGCAGCAGTTCATCGACGACGGCGGTTACGACGAGCGCCGATGGTGGTCTGAGGCGGGATGGGCCCACCGGCAGCAGACCGGCCAGACCGCACCTCAGTTCTGGAACGCCGGGGCGCTGGCCGGTACCCGCACCCGCTTCGGCCACGTCGAGGACATCCCCGCCGACGAGCCCGTGCAACACGTCGACTTCTTCGAGGCGCAGGCCTATGCGAAGTGGGCCGGCGCGCGGCTACCCACCGAGGTCGAGTGGGAGAAGGCGTGCGCGTGGGATCCCGCGGGCGGCCGGCGCAGGCGCTATCCGTGGGGTTCTGAGGCGCCGACCGCGCAGCGGGTCAACCTCGGGGGCGGTGCGTTGCGGCCCGCTCCCGTCGGCGCCTACCCCGACGGTGCCTCGGCCTACGGCGCCGAACAGATGCTCGGCGACGTATGGGAGTGGACGACCTCGACCCTGCGGCCGTGGCCGGGCTTCACACCGATGGTCTACGAGCAGTACTCGAGCCCGTTCTTCGACGGTGTCACGACCGGCGACTACCGCGTGCTGCGCGGCGGGTCGTGGGCGGTGGCGCCGGGGATTCTGCGGCCGAGTTTCCGCAATTGGGATCACCCCATCCGCAGGCAGATCTTCTCGGGTGTGCGGCTGGCCCAGGATGTGTAGAGATGTGTAGGCATCTGGCGTGGCTCGGCGCGCCCGTGTCGCTGGCGTCGTTGATGCTCGATCCGCCGTCGGGTCTGCTCGTCCAGTCGTACGCCCCGCGCCGGCAGAAGCACGGGCTGATGAACGCCGACGGCTGGGGCGCAGGCTTTTTCGACGGTGGGCAGCCACGGCGCTGGCGCAGCGCTGCACCACTGTGGGGTGACGCATCGTTCGCTTCGGTGGCCCCGGCGCTGAGCAGTGGCTGCGTGGTGGCCGCGGTGCGCTCGGCCAGCGTCGGGATGCCGATCGAGGCCTCGGCGTCCGCGCCGTTCACCGACGGGACATGGCTGCTGTCGCACAACGGGCTCGTCGACCGGGCCGTGCTGCCGCTGTCACCGCACGCCGAGTCGACCAACGACAGCGCGCTGCTGGCCGCGCTCATCTTCGATCACGGCCTGGACGCGCTCGGTGACACCGTGGCCGCGGTGGCTGCCGATGACCCCAATGCCCGGCTGAACATCGTGGCCGGCAACGGTTCTCGACTGCTGGCGACAACCTGGGGGGATTCTCTGTCCGTGTTGCGCCGGCCCGACGGCGTGGTGCTCGCGAGTGAACCCTACGACGACGATCCCGCGTGGCAGGAGGTCCCGGACCGCCATCTCGTCGAGGTGGTCGGTACCGGAATCGACGCGCGGATCGACCTCACCCCGCTGAAAGGATCGTGATGACGTTCTCGCTGGAGAACTACCTGGCCGCCGACGCCGCCGAGGCGGCCTTGCGCCGAGACGTCCACGACGGGCTGACCGTGACTCCGAAGTCGTTGCCGCCCAAGTGGTTCTACGATTCCGTCGGTAGCGATCTGTTCGACCAGATCACCCGGTTGCCCGAGTACTACCCCACGCGGGCGGAAGCGCAGATCCTCGCCGCGCACGCCGGTGAGATCGCCGCCGCGTCCGGCGCGGACACGCTCGTCGAGCTGGGCAGCGGCACCTCGGAGAAGACGCGCCGGCTGCTCGACGCGATGCGCGACCGGGGCGCGCTGCGCAGATTCATCCCGTTCGACGTGGACGCCACGGTGCTCACCGCCGCCGGCGCAGCGATCGCCGATGAGTACCCGGGCATCGAGATCGCCGCGGTGTGCGGCGATTTCGAGGAGCATCTGGGCAAGGTCCCGGCCGTCGGGCGGCGGCTGGTCGCGTTCCTCGGCTCGACGATCGGCAACCTCACCGCGGGTCCCCGCGCGGAGTTCCTGGCATCGGTCGCGGCGATGATGCAGCCGGGCGACACCCTGCTCCTGGGCACCGATCTGGTCAAGGACACCGAGCGTCTGGTCCGCGCCTACGACGACAGCGCCGGAGTGACGGCGCGGTTCAACCTCAACGTGCTCGCCGTCGTCAACCGTGAGTTGGGGGCGGACTTCGACACCGCCGCGTTCGCGCACGTCGCCCGATGGAACGCCGACGAGGAGCGCATCGAGATGTGGCTGCGCGCCACGGGCCCTCAGCGCGTACAGATCCCGGCGCTCGACCTGACCGTCGACTTCACCGACGGCGAGGAGATGCTCACCGAGGTGTCGTGCAAATTCCGTCCCGACGGGGTGGACGCCGAATTGCGGGCGGCCGGGCTGACCCGCACGCAGTGGTGGACCGACGAGGCGGGCGACTTTGGGTTGTCGTTGGCGGTGAAGTGACGCTCGCCGAGGCGTGGCGGGCCGCGCGCCCGCCGGCGGCCGGCGTGCACCTCGACAGCGCCGCGTGCGCACGCCAGGGTTTTGCGGCGCTCGAGGCCGCGGCCCAGCATGCCCGGCATGAGGCGGAGGTGGGCGGTTACGTCGCCGCGGTCGCGGCGGCGCCGGTGCTCGACGCGGGCCGCGGCGCGGTGCAGGCGCTCACCGGGATGGCCGACGCCGAGGTGTTCTTCACCACCGGCTCCAACCACGCCCTCGACATGCTGCTCGCCGACTGGTCGGGGGACCGTGTGATCGCCTGTCTCACCGGTGAGTACGGTCCCAATCTGGCGATCATGGGCCGCCACGGCTTCGAGACCCGCGACCTGCCGATCGACGCTTTCGGCCGATTGGACCTCGACGCGGTCGGTGCGGCGCTGTCGAACGATCCGCCTGCGCTGGTGCACCTGACGATGCTGGGCAGCCACAGCGGGGTCGTGCAGCCGGCGCGCGAGCTGGCCGGAGCGTGCCGCAGCCTCGGCCTGCCGCTGATCGTCGACGCGGCGCAGGCTTTCGCACACCTCGATTGCACGGGCATCGGCGCGGACGCGATCTACTCGTCGTCGCGGAAGTGGTCTGCCGGCCCGCGCGGTGTCGGGGTACTGGCCACGCGCCATGGACTGTTGTCCGAGGCCACCCGGCTGCGGATCGCGCACGCCGAAACCAGCGTCGCTTCCCACGTCGGGTTCTCCGTCGCGATCGGCGAGCACATCGCCGCCGGGCCGGCGAACATCCAAGCCCGCCTCCGCGACGTCGGGGCGCAGACCCGTCGCGCGCTGGCTGACGTCGCGGGGTGGCACGTGCGGGAGCACATCGACGAACCGAGCGCCATCACCACGCTCACCCCGCCCGACGGCGTCGACGCCGCGGCAGTGCGCGCGAACCTCATCGTCGACCACGGCATCCTCACCACGTTCATCGGCGTCGAGCGCGCACCGAACGAGCTGACCCGCCCCGCCTTGCGCGTCTCACCGCACGTCGACGTGACCGCCGACGATCTCGAAACCCTCACGACCGCGTTGGCGACCGTCACGCGAGTGTGACGCGGCGCACTTCTGGTTATCCCTGCAGCACCACCTTGGAGGGACCGTGAAGGGACGCTGCCCATGACCGCGACCGACGCTGACGATTCGACGCCGGACACGACGCAGAAGCCGGAGAAGAAGCGCGACCGGACGCACTGGCTCTACATCCTGGTGATCGTCGCAGTGGTGGCCGGCATCGTCGTCGGCCTGGTGGCACCCGAGGTCGCGGGCTCGCTCGGCGTGCTGGGGGAGCTCTTCGTCAAGCTCATCAAGATGATGATCGTCCCGGTCATCTTCTGCACCGTGGTTCTCGGCATCGGCAAGGTGAAAGCAGCGGCCTCCGTCGGCAAGGTCGGCGGTCTGGCGATCGCGTACTTCCTGGTGATGTCGACCGTGGCGCTGGCCATCGGCCTGGTGGTGGGCAACCTCATCAGCCCCGGCACCGGATTGAACGTGCCCAACGATCCGGGCAAGGGTGCCGAACTCGCCGGTCAGGCCGAATCAGCCGGCGGCACAATGGACTTCATCGCCAACATCATCCCGTCCACGCTGTTCTCGTCGGTCACCGAGGGCAACGTGCTGCAGGCGCTGTTCGTGGCACTGCTCGTCGGGTTCGGCATCCAGTCGATGGGTGCCGCCGGGGAACCGCTGCTGCGCGGTATCGAAGCGCTGCAGAAGCTGGTGTTCAAGATCCTGATCGGGGTGCTGTGGCTCGCGCCGATCGGTGCGTTCGGCGCGATCGCCGAGGTGGTCGGCGACACCGGCTTCGAGGCGGTAATCCAGCTCGGCGTCCTGATGGTGGCGTTCTATCTGACGTGCGTGATCTTCGTGTTCGGCGTGCTCGGGGCCCTGCTGTGGTCCGTGGCCCGGGTGTCGGTGTTCAAGCTCGCCCGCTACCTGGCCCGGGAATACCTGCTGATCGTCGCGACGTCGTCGTCGGAATCGGCGCTGCCGCGGCTCATTGCGAAGATGGAGCACGCCGGGGTGAAGCCTGCGACCGTCGGCATCGTCGTGCCCACCGGCTACTCGTTCAACCTCGACGGCACCGCGATCTACCTGACGATGGCCTCGCTGTTCATCGCCGACGCGCTGGGCGACCCGCTGTCCATCCCGGAGCAGCTGGGTTTGCTGGCGTTCATGATCGTCGCCTCCAAGGGTGCGGCCGGGGTCAGCGGCGCCGGGCTGGCCACCCTGGCCGCCGGACTGCAGAGCCACCGGCCCGAACTGCTCGACGGTGTCGGGTTGATCGTCGGCATCGACCGGTTCATGTCGGAGGCGCGGGCGCTGACCAACTTCTCCGGCAACGCCGTCGCCACGCTGCTGATCGGGCACTGGACGCGCAGCGTCGACGAGGATCGGCTGCGCGAGGTGCTCGACGGGAACCGGCCGTTCGACGAATCCACGATGGTCGACGACCACGGCACCAGTGAGCGGCCGAAGGAGACCTCTCCGACCGGGTAGGTAGGGCCCTGCCCGCCCGTCCGCACTTGCGCTGCCCGACGATTCGGTTGCGCCTCGAAGCTGTTCTCCAGCTCACATCTGCCGTGCCATGGTGGTCCCCGACACCACCACACGCACCGCAGAGAGGACCCCGCCATGAAGGTCGAAGATCTTCTGAAGCCGTTCCCCATCAAGGAATTTCACCCGTTCCCCCGCGCCATGATGGGCCCCGGCGCGCACGAGATGGTCGGCCCGGAAGCGCTGAAGATGGGCTTCAAACGCGTGCTGCTGATGAGCTCGGGTCTGCGCGGCACTGACATCGTGCACAACATGGCCGAGTCGCTGAAGTGGCACGGCCTCGAGGTCGTGGTCTACGACAAGGTGGAGTCCAACCCCAAGGACTACAACGTGATGGACTCGGTGAAGCTCTACCAGGAGAACGAGTGCGACAGCTTCATCTCCATCGGCGGCGGTTCCACTCACGACGCGTGCAAGGGCGCCCGCATCTCGATCGCCCATGACGGCCGCAACGTCAACGACTTCGAGGGTTTCAACAAGAGCGAGAACCCCAAGAACCCACCACATATCGCGATCTCCACCACCGCGGGCACCGGGTCGGAGACGTCGTGGGCCTACGTCATCACCGACACCACCACCGACCCCGACAACCCGCACAAATACGTCGCGTTCGACGACGCCTCGGTCGCGACGCTGGCGGTCGACGACCCGGTGCTGTACTACGAATGCCCCACCGACTACACCGCGCAGTGCGGCTTCGACGTGCTCGCGCATGCCTCCGAGCCCTACGTGTCGCGGCTGAACTTCGAACCGTCGCTGGGCAACGCGATCCGCGCGATCAAGCTGACCGCGGAGAACCTGCGCGAAGCCACCTGGAACGGAACCGATCTCAAGGGCCGGGAGGGCATGATGTACGCGCAGTACATCGCCGCGCAGGCCTTCAACTCCGGTGGCCTCGGCATCATCCACTCGATCTCGCACGCGGTCAGCGCGTTCTACGACACCCACCACGGCCTGAACAACGCGATCGCGCTTCCCCGCGTGTGGGCGTTCAACATGCCGGTGGCCTACAAGCGCTTCGCCGACATCGCCCAGGCGATGGGGGTGGACACCTACGGCATGACCGATGTGCAGGCCGCCGACGCCGCGCTGGCCGCGGCGATCCGCCTGCTGCGCGATGTCAACATCATCGAGCGCTTCGTCGACGTCAAGCAGGACAGCTACTCGAAGAACCGGCTGGGCAAGGGCCCCACCAAGTTCTACGAGAACGCACCGGTGATCAAGGGCGACAAGGCCGACGTCGACCGCATCACCAACCACGTCCTCGGTGATGCCTGCACGCCCGGCAACGCCAAGGAGTGCACGTTCGACACCGTGCGCCCGGTGGTCGAGCACTGCATGAACGGCAGCCTCGACGAGCTGCTGCCATAACGATGTTCGCGACTGTCGAACAGGTGCGCGAGGCGCTCGCCGGGCAGGGGTACATCGCCGACGAGCGCCTGGCCACCACAGTGTTCCTGCAGACCCGCTTGGACAAGCCGCTGCTGATCGAAGGACCGGCCGGCGTCGGGAAGACCGAACTGGCCAAGGTTCTCGCCGCGGCGACCGGCCGCCGGCTGCTGCGCCTGCAGTGCTATGAAGGGCAGGACGAGACCAAGGCGCTCTACGAGTGGGACTACGGCAAGCAGCTGCTGTACACCCAGATCCTGCGGGAGAAGATCGGGCAGCTGGTGGCCGATGCGATAGACCTCGACGAGGCCGTCGAGCGGATCGGCACCCAGGAGAGCGTGTTCTTCTCCGACCGCTTCCTGGCGCCGCGACCTCTCCTCGAGGCGGTGCGGTCCCAGGAGCCGGTGGTGCTGCTGATCGACGAGATCGACCGCGCGGACGAGGCGTTGGAGGCGGTACTACTGGAACTACTTGGGGAGTACCAGGTCTCGGTACCCGAGCTGGGCACGTTCACCGCAACCCACGCGCCGTATGTGATCCTGACGTCGAACAACACCCGCGATCTCGCCGCGGCGCTGAAGAGACGGTGCCTGCACCTGTTCCTCGACTACCCGGCCGCCGAACGTGAACTGGAGATCGTCCGGTCGAAGAAGACCGGTCTGACCGAGGCGCTGGCCACCCAGCTCATCGACATCGTGCGCGGCCTCCGGGATCTCGATCTGCGCAAAGCCCCCAGCATCTCCGAGACCATCGACTGGGCGCGCACACTGGCCGTCCTCGGCGTCGACGAGCTGTCGGCGCAGGTGCTATCGGACACGGTGTCGGTGGTGGTCAAGTACGACAAGGACGTGCGCAAAGCACTCGACGCGCTTCCTCGTCTGGCCGATCCGAACGCGATTGTTCCTGAGCACAAACATCATTCGCACGATCACGATCACGATCACGGACACAGTCACGACCACGGCCACAGTCACGATCACGATCATGGGGACGGCGGACGGGTGGCCCGGCTGGCCAAGGACAAACCCGGTCGGTTCAGCGACGGCTACTACGGCACCCCGAAGAAAGCCCAGCAGGCCGCGACATTGGGCCGGCGCCGGGCGCTGTAGCGATGGAAGCCACGCTGCACCGCTTCGTCCGGCTCCTGCGCCTCGGCGGGGTGCGGGTCTCGATCCCCGAGGTGACCGATGCGATGCGGTGCGCCGGGCAACCCGGGGTGCTGGCATCGCGGACCCTGTTGCGCACGGCGCTACGGGTCGCGTTGGTCAAAGACGAGCGCGACGGGCCCGTGTTCGACGAGATCTTCGATGCGTTCTTCCGCCTCGTCCGGGTCGGTGAGGACGCCGCCGGCCACGGCCACTCGCACGCCCACGACGACCTCGTCGACACCGGTGAACTCGAATCCTTCACGCTCTCCGATCAACCCAGCGACACCCCGGAACAGGGACACGAGCACGGCAAGCCGTCGAGCATCCGCGACTATTTCAAGCAGGAGGACCTCGCGCAGCGCTACAACCTGCACCAGGAGGCCAACAAGATCGACCTGGCCGCGTTGACCGACGAGATCGCGTTCAGCGACCAGACCCGTGCCGGCGCCGAGGATGCCTACCGGGTGCAGCTGTCCACCGACCGGCTGCGCGGCGCAGCCGCCGCGGGCAGCCTCGCGACGTCGGCGGGCGCCGCCGTCGACGCCGAGCTGAGCATCGCGCAGCAGGAGGCGCTGCTGGGCTGGCTGGACGGGGAGCTCGGCGACACCCGGGGCGACGGCGACGATGCCGCTGCGCTGCGCCGGCGGCTGGCAGGCGTGCTGGAGAACCTGCCGCAGGCGCTGGCCCGCCACCTCGAGGCGCTGCTGGCGCTGGAGACCGCGATCGTCGAGACGCGGGAGCGGCGCGAGGCCTCGGTCGACCGCATCGGTGAGGCCGAACGCGCCGACCTCGAGGACTCCCTGCGCCGGCTCGCCCGCACGCTGCACGGCGCGCTGACCCACCGGCGCCGCGTCGCCGCCGCGGGGCGCGTCGACTCCGGGCAGACGATGCGCCGCAACATGCGCTTCGACGGCGTGCCGTTCATGCCCGTCACCGTCCGGCGCGCCGAGGACCGGCCTCGGTTGGTGGTGCTCGCCGACGTGAGCCTCTCGGTCCGGGCGACCTCGCGGTTCACCCTCAGCCTCGTGCACGGCCTGCAGGACCTGTTCACGCAGGTGCGCTCGTTCGTCTTCGTCGCCGACATCGCCGAGACGACCGAGCTGTTCCGTGACCAGCCCGGGGAACGCGCACTGGGACAGATCTTCGGCGGCGACGTCGTCGACGTCGCCGCGAACTCGGACTACGGCCGCGTGTTCGGCGAGTTCCTGGCCGAGCATTCGTCGGCGGTGACGCGGCGCACCACGGTGCTGGTGCTCGGTGACGGTCGTACCAATGGGCGCGATCCCAACCTCGCCGCGTTCGAGGAGATCACCCGCCGCGCGCGCGAAACCGTGTGGCTCACGCCCGAACCGCGCTACTCCTGGGGCCTGGGCAGCTGCGATCTGCCCCGCTACGCCGAATTCTGCGACCGGGTGCGGGTGGTGGCCGACCTCACGGGCCTGGAGAGCGCGGCCCATGATTTCGCCGCGGAAGCGGTCGGCCGGTGAGATGGCGGGTCGTAGGCTGGAGCCCGGAATGTCGGCCCGGTCACACGACGTGGCCGCGGCCCGGGGCTGGCGAGGCGAGATGACGACAGGACACACGCACACGGCGCTGGAGTCACGGCTGCTGAAATTCCACGCCCCGGAGATCGTGTTCGGCGTGGCCTCGATGGTCGAAGCCGCGCACGCGGCGATGCGCCTCGGGGCGATGCGGCCGATGCTGGTGACCGACCCCGGACTCATCGAGGCCGGCTGGGCCGACGAGATGGTGGGCCACCTGGCCGACCAGGGCATCGCAGTCCGGCTGTGGCATGACCTCACGCCCAACCCGAAAGACCACGAGATCGCCGAAGGGTTCGAGCGCTACGCCGAGCACGGCTGCGACGTGCTGGTGGCCGTCGGCGGCGGATCGGTGATCGACGCCGCCAAGGGCGTGGCGATCCTGGCGGCCAACGGCGGCGACATCGGAGATTACGAGGGCGTCGACAAAGCCGAGATGCCGATCCCGCCGCTGGTGGTCGTGCCGTCCACGTCGGGCACCGGCGCCGACGTCTCGCAGTTCTGCATCGTCACCGACACCACCCGCAACACCAAGATGACGATCCTCGGCAGAGCCCTGGTGCCCGACATCACCGTCATCGACCCCCGGCTGCTGACCACGATGCCGGACTGGCTCAACGCCGCCACCGGACTGGACGCCCTGACCCACGGCATCGAGGCGTTCGTCTCGCTGGGCCACAACCAGCTCACCGACCATCACGCGCTGCGCGCCGTGCAGATGGTGACCGACAACCTGGCCGCCACTCTCGAACGGCCGGACGCGATGCCGGCGCGCGTGTTGATGGCCCAGGCCGCGCTCGAGGCCGGGCTGGCGTTCACCAACGCGATCCTCGGCGCCACCCACGCGATGAGCCATCAGGTGGGCGGGCTGCTCGACCTGCCGCACGGTGTCGTCAACGGCGTCCTGCTCCCGCATGTGATCCGGTTCAACGCCGAAGCCGATCCCGAGCCGTACAAGACCATCGCGACGTTCCTCGGGGTGGCCGACCCGGGCACGCCCGCCATGGAAGCCGCACTGGCGCTGGCCGATCGCATCGACACGCTGGCCCGCGACGTCGGCGTTCCCCGCGGGCTGGCCGAACTGGGCGTGCGGCCCGAGGACCTGCCACGGCTGGCGAGGACCGCACTGTCGGATGCCTGCATGAGCACCAATCCGCGGCCCGCCGACGTGGCGCAGATGCACGCGTTGTTTGAGGCGGCGATGTGAGACGGTGTGATGTGAGATGACGGCCGCCGATGCCGGCCCGCCGGACCTGGCCAGGCTCACCGGGCTCCGTTCCGGTAAGGGTCGTTTCTATTCCGAATTGCGCCTGACCGCAGCCCGTTTGGATCGTGTGATCGCCGCGCTGGACACGATCTCCCGCGCACTGGTGCAGACCATCGAAGGTCCGGAGAAGCTGGTGCGGGCGGTGGCCGAGGCCGCGCGGGCCACCCTGGACGCCGACTGGGTGCTGCTCGCCCTCGCCGACGGCGCACTGCCCGAGGCGAGCGTGCGGCATCTGATCCTCGACGCCGCGGGGTCAGCCTATGCGTTCGAAGGACTTCGCGATGCCACCGATCCGGGAACTGCGCTACCCGACGCAGTTCTCAACCGGCTCAACGACATTCTGCGCGGTCAGCTCGCCCAGTTCCGGTTGCCGGTGATCGAGAAGCAGCACGCGCACGTCCCGATCGAACTGGACGGCGTCGTGATCGGGGCGTTCGCGGCGTGGACGCCGCCGCACCGGGCGCTCGACGGCACCGATGCGATGGTGATGCGTATCCTCGCCGGCCAAACCGCTGTGGCTTTGCAGAATTCGGCACTGTTCACCAAATCGGTGTCCCTGCTCGCACAGTCCGAGGCGCGGAATGCCGAACTGCTGGCCACCCAGCGGGAACTCGGTGCCGTGCAACGCCATCAGGTACTGGACTCCGAGCGGCGCCGCATCGCTCGCGAGCTGCACGACAGCGTCGCGCAGACGGTCCTGTCGGCGGGCATGCAGATCGAGGTCTGCCGCAGCGAAGTGGCCGGGCAGTCCGGGGATCTCACCACGCGCCTGGACCTGGCCAAAGAGCTCACCCGCTCGGCGACCGAGCAGCTCCGCTCGGCGATCTACGCGCTGAACCAGCCCGCCGACGCGCAGCGCACCGGGCTGGCCGCGATGCTCGGGCAGCTCGCGACGGTGCACATGCCCGAAGACCTGCGAGTCACGCTGCGCGTCGACGGACATGCCGTCGAACTCCCCAGCGACGTCGAACACGCTCTGCTCCGGATCGCCGGCGAAGCGTTGTTCAACACCGCGATGCACGGCCACGCGGCCCGTGCCATCGTGCGCCTCTCCTATCGGCAGGACGCGGTGGCGCTGTCGATCGCCGACGACGGAACCGGCGATCCGGACAAGTTGCGCTTGATGTTGCGCATGGCCGAGGCCGCCGACGTGGACGGCCGACACCGCGGTCTGGCCAACATGGCCGCGCGGGCCACCGGGCACGGCGGGACCTTCGACGTGTACCGATCGCGTATCGGCGGCGTGCGGGTCGTGGCCCGTATCCCTTACCGTGCAGCACAACTCGCAGAAAGCCAGGCGCCATGACACCCATCCGGCTGGTCCTCGTCGACGATCACGCGATCCTGCGCCAGGGCCTGCGGTCGGTCCTGGAGCGCGCCGACGACCTGGTGGTGGTCGGCGAGGCCGCTTCGGAGGCCGAGGCTGAGGCGGTGGTGCGCGCCACCTCGCCCGACGTCGTGCTGCTGGACCTCAAGCTCTCGGCGGGCTCGGAGTTCGAGGGACTGACCCTGTGCGGCAGGCTTTCTGCCGCCTACCCCGGATTGGGACTGCTGATCCTCACCACCTTCCTCGACGAGGATCTCGTGGTCCGGGCAGTCCATGCCGGCGCGCGCGGATACGTCGTCAAGGACGTCGACACCACGGAACTGGTGCGCGCGATCCGCGCGATCTCGGCAGGGGAAAGCGCCTTCGATTCGCGCAGCGCTGCGGCGGTGGTGCGCTCGATGTCCGGGCGTGGCGAGCCCAGAGCACAGCTGACCGACCGTGAGGTGGAGGTACTGCGCCTGCTGGCAGCGGGGTTGTCCAACAACAAGATCGGCGAGAAGCTCTACATCTCCGCAACCACCGCGAAGTTCCACGTCAGCAACATCATGCGCAAGCTGGAGGTGAGCCGGCGCGCCGAAGCGGTGTACGCCGCGAGCAAGCGAGGGTTGATCTAGCGGTCGAGGATCAGCCAGCCGCCGTGGTGTTCGAAGGTCTGTGCGCGAACCCCGGGGTGGCGCCGCATCAGCTCGTCAGCGAGATGGTGCATCCGCAGCATGTCGAACTGCTGCACGTGCCCGTAGCACGCGCGCGGCTCGTCTTCGAACGGTACGGCGATCACGACCCGGCGGCGTGCCAGCCGCAGCGCCTCGTCGCACACCGCGGCCATCACGTCGGTGGGCAGATGCTCGATCAGGTGCAGTGCGGTCACCGTGTCGGCGGCGCCTGCGGGCAGCGGAACGTTGGTCGCGTCGCAAGCCAGTGTGGTCACCCGGCGCTGCAACCGGGCGCTCACGGCGGTCAGCAACCGCATCGTCGACGGGTTGAGATCCGTTGCGACCACGTCGATGTGACGCGCCATCCGCAGCGGGAAGAACCCGAAGCACGACCCCAGGTCGAGCAACCGGGCACCGACCACCTGCGCGGCCGCCTCGGCGTGGATCGGGCCGAACGCGGTGGCGCCGTGTTCGAGCGCAGCCAGCGAGTTGCGGTAGAACCGCAGCCACGATGGCAGGCTGCCGTCGACGGTCGAGCGCACCACTCCGGTGAAGACCAGCTCGAATTCTGCTTGTCCCGTGAGTACAGCGGTGTCGATCAGCTGCTCGGTCAGCAGCGCGGTCAGCGCGTCGGACAGCTCGGCGGGATGCAGATCGTGCTCGACGCGCAGCAGGCCGTCGCGCCGCTGCACACAGAACCTGCCCGAGCACACCGTGGCTGCACCACGGTGCGGACCGTGCGGACCCCGACGGCGGCTGACCCGGACACCGTGGCCGCTCCACATTCCGCGCGGGGACGGTGCCAGCGGATCCAGCTGCGCTGCTTGCATAGTCGATGACGCTAGGAGGGTGGCGGTACCGTTCGCATGATCCGATCGGTCGCGATGCGGAGTCCGGGCGGGCGGGTCGGTCCTGCCCGATCGGCGAGTACTGCCGTGCGCGGCGTGCTCCTACCGTGGATTCGACGAGACGTAGAGGAGTCGCCATGTCCGCCTCGTTCGAAACCGTTGCCGATGCACAGCGGCGCGCCCGAAAGCGGCTGCCACCCAGCGTCTACAGTGCGCTGGTCGCGGGATCGGAGAAGGGCATCAGCGTCTCGGACAACATGTCGGCCTTCGCCGAGCTCGGCTTCGCCCCGCACGTCGCGGGTCTGTCCGCCAAGCGGGACATGGCCACCACCGTGATGGGCCAGTCGATTTCGCTGCCGGTGCTGATCTCACCGACCGGAGTGCAGGCTGTGCACCCTGACGGGGAGGTGGCGGTGGCCCGCGCCGCCGCGGCCAGGGGCACCGCGATCGGCCTCTCGTCGTTCGCGAGCAAGGCGATCGAAGAGGTGACGCTCGCCAATCCGGCCACGTTCTTCCAGATGTACTGGACCGGTGGACGGGACAAACTCCTCGCCCGGATGGAACGGGCCCGGCGCGCCGGTGCCGTCGGCTTGATCATCACCACCGACTGGTCGTTCTCCAACGGCAGGGACTGGGGCAGCCCGGCCATCCCCGAGCGGATGGATCTCAAGGCGATGATGCGCTTCGCACCCGAGGGAATCCGCAGGCCGCGTTGGCTTCTCGACTTCGCGAAGACCGGTCGGGTACCCGACCTGACCGCGCCCAACCTCGCTGACGGCGGAGCCGCCCCGACCTTCTTCGGCGCCTACGGCGAGTGGATGCAGACCCCACTGCCGACCTGGGAGGACATCGCCTGGCTGCGCGAGCAGTGGGGCGGACCCTTCATGCTCAAAGGCGTGATGCGCGTCGACGACGCGAAGCGCGCCGTCGACGCGGGTGTCACCGCGATCTCGGTGTCCAACCACGGCGGCAACAACCTCGACGGCACCCCCGCGCCGATCCGCGCGCTCCCTGCCGTCGCCGAGGCCGTCGGCGATCAGATCGAGATCGTGCTCGACGGCGGCGTCCGGCGCGGGTCCGACGTCGTCAAGGCGATCGCGCTGGGCGCCCGCGCGGTCATGATCGGCCGCGCCTACCTGTGGGGCCTGGCCGCCGGCGGACAGGCCGGCGTCGAGAACGTGCTCGATATCCTGCGCGGCGGTATCGATTCCGCGCTGCTGGGGCTGGGCCTGTCGTCGGTCCACGACCTCGATCCGGCGAATGTGATCATGCCCCAGGGCTTCCGACGCGACCTCGGGGCGTCCTAGTCCGCTTTGTGGGCGGCGAGCAGGAACGCAGGGATCTTCACCCGGCCCTTCACGTCGCGCGCGTGCGCCGCGAACGGCGCCTCGGCCGGCATGTTGGCGTGGATGAACGCCGGGTGCACATCGTCGACGGCCCAATACGTGCCGACGATCTCCCGCAGTTCGTGCTCGGTGACCTCGTTGGGCTTCTCCTGCAGTTCGGGCGGGAACGCCCCGGCGGCGAACACCAGGATGTAGAAAGCCGCGCCCGGTGCCGCGGCGCGGTGGACCGCCCGCAGATAGCCGTCGCGGCCGTCCAGGGGCAGCGAATGGAACAGCGTCGAATCCATCACCGTCGAGAACCGCCCGTCGAACCCCGTGAATGTCGTGATGTCCGCGGCGACGAACGTGGCGCTGGTCAGTCCCCTGTCCTGCGCCGCCGCCGTCGCCGCCGCGATCGCGCTCGGGGACAGGTCGATCCCCGTCACGGTGTATCCCTGGGCCGCCAGCGTCAGCGACAGCTCGGCGTGACCGCAGCCGGCGTCGAGTACGTCACTGCGCACCCGGCCGGCGTCGATCAACGCGGCCAGCTCGGGCTGCGGTTCGCCGATACTCCACGGCGGCTCGGCGCCGTCGCTGTACGCGCTGTCCCAGTCCAGATTCTGCAGGGGGTCGGTCATGGCATCACGCTACGCGCCCACCGGGATGATTCTGGCGCGTCCGCGCCTTGACAAGGGGAACAGCTGAACTCGGCGAAAGGGGACTCACCATGGCGATCACGCCGCTGACCATCCCGCGCGGATCTTTCGATCTCGCGGGCCTGCTCCACCTGCCCGACGACCAGCGCTCGTTCCCGGCCGTCGTCCTGTCGACACCCGGAAGCAGCGTCAAAGAGCAGATCGGCGCCAACTACGCGTCGCGGCTCGCCGCCCGCGGTATCGCGGCCCTGGTGTTCGATCCGGCCTACCAGGGGGCCAGCGGCGGCACGCCGAGGGATCTGGAAGACCCCTACCGTCGGGGCGAGGACATCTCCTATGCCATCGACGCGCTCCAGCAGGTGCCGGGCATCGATCCCGACCGCATCGGGGTGCTCGGGATCTGCGCCGGCGGCGGCTACGCCGTGCACACCGCACGGACCGACCACCGCATCCGCGCCGTCGGCACCGTCGTCGCCGGCAACATGGGGGACAGCTGGCGGTCGGAAGCCTTCGCGCCCGACGGCCCCGTCGCGGCCCTGGAGCGCCTGGCTGCCGACCGGACACGTGAGGTGCAGACCGGTGACCTGGAGCGCCTCAACTGGCTGCCCGACACCCCGGACGACGCAGTCGCCGCGGGCATCACCGACATCGACAACACCCAGGCGATCGAGTACTACCGGACACCGCGGGGCGGCCACCCCCGCTCGACGAACCGGCGAGTGGCCAGAGGGGATTCCCTGCTGATCGGGTACGACGCGTTCCATCTCGTGGATCAGTTGCTCACGCAGCCCCTGCAGGTGATCCTCGCCGGACGCCGAGGGGTGACGAAGTCCTACGAAGCAGGCATGAAACTCTGGGAGCTCGCGCCGAATCCGATCGACCTCATGATCGTCGAGGGCGCCGGGCATTACGAGATGTACGACGTGCCGGAGTACGTGGACCAGGCCGTCGACCGCCTGGCCGACTTCTACCAGGAGTACCTGCCGCCGCGAGCGTGAGAACCGTTGCGGCCGAGATTAATACGGCACGGCTCAGGTCGGTATGTCCCAGGTGTGCACCGGATCGTTGGCGTGCATGTGTTCGCAGTACAGGCGCAGCATCTCGGCCAGGGCCGCGGGCCGGCTCAGACCCCGTTCCTGCAGCGCCGCGACCGCCGCGGTCTGCCACACCGCGCCGTTGCGGCCGGACTTGGCCCGGCCCTCGATGACCCCGAGGTAGCGGTCCCGCACGTCGGCGGCCACCTCCCACCGGCGCAAGCCCTCGTCGGCCAGCGGTAGCAGGTGGCGCAGGACCAACTCGTCGGGAGTGACCTCCCCGGCGCCGGGCCAGTACAGGCGGGCGTCGAGGCCGTGCTGAGCGGCCGCCTCGAAGTTCGCCTGCGCGGTAGCGAAACTCAGCTTCGTCCACAGCGGACGGTCCTCCTCGGACAGCGCCCGCAACGCGCCGTAGTAGAACGCCGCATTGGCCATCATGTCGACCACCGTGGGTCCCGCGGGCAGCACGCGGTTCTCCACCCGAAGATGAGGTCGGCCCTCCACGACGTCGTACACCGGCCGGTTCCACCGGTAGATCGTGCCGTTGTGCAGCCGCAGTTCCGACAGTGCCGGTGTGCGGCCGGCGGCGAGTTCGGCCACCGGATCCTCGTCGGACAGCTCGGGCAGCAGCGACGGGAAGTACCGCACGTTCTCCTCGAACAGATCGAAGATCGACGTGATCCAGCGCTCCCCGAACCACACCCGCGGGCGCACGCCCTGGGTCTTCAACTCGTCGGGGCGCGTGTCGGTGGCCTGGGCGAACAGCTCGATCCGCGTTTCGGCCCACAGCCGGTGCCCGTAGAAGAACGGCGAGTTCGCGCCGAGGGCGAGTTGCGGCCCGGCCAGGACCTGGGCGGCGTTCCAGTTGTTCGCGAAGTCACCGGGAGACACCTGAAGGTGCAATTGCATGCTGGTGCAGGCGGATTCGGGGGCGATCGAGGCGGTCTGCAGACTCAGCCGTTCCGGACCGTGGATGTCGATGTCGATGTCCTCGCCGCGCGCGGTGAAGATCGAATCGTTGAGCGCCTGGTATCGGGTCGACTCACTCATCCAGTGCCCGGACAGGTGCTCGGGCATCAGGGTGGGCAGGATGCCGACCATCACGATGTGGGACCCGTCGCTGTTCGCCTTCTTCTCGGCGGCGTTCAGGCTGGCGCGCACCTCGCCCTCGAGGTCGAGGGCGGCGCGGCCGGGCAGCCGGCGCGGTGGCACGTTGAACTCGATGTTGTAGGCGCCGAGCTCGGTCTGGAACGCGGGGTCGGCGATCGCCGCCAGAACCTCGGAGTTGGTCATCGCCGGCTGATAGTCACCGTCGACCAGGTTGCACTCGATCTCCATACCGGTGAGCGGCTTCTCGAACTCGAAGCTGGACTGCGCCAGCATCGTCTCGAACACATCGAGACACAGCTGCACCTTGCGCCGGTACTCGCGGCGGTGCGCGCGAGTGAACTCGGTCTGTGTCAGTTCCTCGCCCACAGGAAACATTCAACGCCATTGCCGGCGATCGGGCGGGGCAGATGGCCGGTAAGGTCTGTCCATCCCACAGGGGGGAGGAAAACGCGTCCGATGAGTACGAGTGTCAGCGTCACGCTGCTCGGACCGTTCCGCATGACCGTGGGTGGCGCCGCGTTGCCGCTGGGCACGCCCAAACAGCGAGCTGTGCTGGCGGTGCTCGTGCTCAACCACAATCGCGCCGTGCCCGCCGACACGCTCATCGATGCGGTGTGGGGTGACCAGCCTCCGGCCGAAGCCCGCGCCAGCCTGCATGCCTACGTGTCCAACCTGCGACGCCTGCTGCGCACCGCCGAGGTGGACCATCTCCTGGAGACGGCGTCCGGCGGTTACCGCGTGCTCGTCGACGAGAAGGACGTGGATCTGGACCGCTTCGTCGCGGCCCGGGCCGCGGGGCTCGAGGCAGCGGCGGAGGGCCGGTTCGACGACGCCGCAGCACACCTGAGCAGCGCGCTCGCGCAGTGGCAGGGGGACTTCCTCGCCGATCTGCGCGGCTTCCCGTTCGTGCAGACCTTCGAGGTCGCACTCACCGAGGACAGGATCTCCGCGCACACCGTCCGAGCGCAGGCCGAGATCGCCTGCGGGCGGGCGGACACGGTGATCGGCGAACTCGAGGAGTTGGTCGCGCGATACCCCTACCGTGAGCCGCTGTGGGCCCAACTGATGACGGCCTACTACCTCGCGCATCGCCAATCCGATGCCCTGGATGTCTATCGCCGGGTCAAGGACGTGCTCGCCGATGACCTCGGCATCGATCCGGCGCCCGAATTGCGTGACCTGCACGCGCTCGTCCTGCGGCAGGCGCCCCTGAACATCGGGCCGGCGACCAAGAAGACGGCCGCGGACACCATGGCCGCGACGGTGAACCGGCTGATGTCCGAGTCCCACGTCGGGGCCGCGCGCTTACGCACCCCGGCGGGCCGGACACATCCGCTCACCGGCGCCGTCACCCGGATCGGACGGCATTCCGGCAACGACATCGTGCTCGGCGACCCTCGCGTGAGCCGCCATCACGCGGTCGTCATCGCATCCGGCACCGGGTACGTCATCATCGACGCCGGATCAGCCAACGGAATCCATCTGCGCGACAACCGGGTTCACGGCAGCGCGGAGCTGCACGACGGCGACCGGATCGGCATCGGCGACGGCGAGTTCGTCTTCGAACACGACGGAGGGTAGGACCGTGGCGCCGGCCGAGGGCTTCGACCGCGTGGATCTCGAACTGATCCATGCGCTGCATGTCGACGGTCGGGCACCGTTCACGAAAATCGCCGGCGTACTGGGGGTCTCCGACCAGACTGTGGCCCGCCGATACAGCCGGCTCCGTGCTCTCGACGCGATCCGGGTGGTGGGCAGAACGTATCCCGGTGCCGTGGGCGAGACGTCGTGGTTCGTCCGGATACGCTGCAGCCCACAGGAAACCGAGCACATCGGGCGGGCGATCGCGCGCCGGCCCGAGGCGTCGTGGGTCAAACTGACCTCTGGCGGTACCGAGATCGTCGCGGTGGTGCGGGCACCGGTCGATCAGGACAGCCAGACGTTGCTCCTGCAAGAGTTGCCGCGGACTCGTCACGTCATCGAGGTCACGGCGAACTGCATGCTGCACATGTTCTTCGGCGGCCCCGATGGCCCCGTGCACGTGCTCGGCGACGATCAGATCGCCGCGCTGGGCATCCCGGCGCGCGGCGGCACGACCACTGTCGAACTCGATGCCGTCGACCGTCGCATCCTGGCGCTGTTGGCGGTCGACGGCCGTGCCGAGATCACCGACCTCGCCAGGACCGCCGGCATCCCGCCGACCACCATCAGGCGGCGGCTCGCCGAGCTCCGCGACAGCGGAGTGCTCTACTTCGACGTGGACGTGGATCACCGTCGTCTGCGACTGATGACTCAGGCACTGCTGTGGATGACCGTCAGCCCGCGAGATCTGATGGCGGCGGGACGACAACTCGCCGAGCATTCCGAAGTCGCCTTCGTCGCCGCGACGACGGGGGCGACGAACCTGTACGCCAGCGTGCTGTGCGCCGGTGCGCCGGAGCTCTTCGCCTACCTCACCTCGAAGGTCGCCGCCGTGCCGTCACTGCAGGCGGTCGAGACCGCTCCGGTGATCCGGACGTTGAAGACGGTGTGAAACGCACGCGGTGTCAGCGCAGACGCGCCAAGCGTTTCCGCTCGAGTGCGTAGGCCACGGCGTTGACGGTCAGGGCGGCAACCGAGATCAGCGGTTGCGGACCGCACAGGCGTGGTGGCCGCCCGGATGGCGGTTCGCTCGAATCGTCCTGGGTGACGGCATTTCCCGGCGCCGACCGCGGTTTCCGGGCGTGGTCGAACAGCGCGGTTCCGGGATAGGCCGTCGCGCTGAGTTGCGTGAGCCAGTACCCGGATGCGCCGAGAGCCGCGGCGTCGAGTGCCCGTCTGTCCCAGGGACCGCGCCCCCACAGTGCACGCACGGCAGGGACGCCGAGGAACACGCCCATACTCATGCTCTGCGCGTTGTGGAACTTGGCGTGGGGCGTCCACTCCGGGTTGTGGATGTGTGTGTCGTTCCAGTCGAACACATAGCTACCGACCGCCGACCAGGTCGCCGTCAGCGTCAGCAGGATCTTGCCCAGATGCGGTGTCTTCATGCGGTGCCATGGTGGTCCGCGAATCGACACACCTCCAGATAAATCGACCCGACTGGTGAATTCCGACACCACGGGCCGGCCAGCAGCGGAATCCTCCTCCTGGAGAGGCGGGTGAGCATCCAAGAATTCTCCAAGGCCGCTTCGACATCGTTGTCTCACTCGTCGCGGACACCGGGACGGCGCGGCCGACACGGCCGAGCCACCGATCGGGGGACGGTCAGACCGGTGCCCGACGAGCAGGCCGCGGATGCGAGGGGACTCCGGCGGCCGACCGGTCGGGTCCGGGGACTCCCGGTGCGCCTTTCGCGCCGGGACCCCGGATCCGGCCACCCGTCAGTCGAGCAGCGCCCGGGCGCGTACCACGTCGCTCAGCGTGCACTCGGCCGGCAGCCGCGTGAGCGCGTCGGCGATCTGCGGCACCGCCTGCGCGCCGCGCAGCTCGACATCGTCGAGCGCAGCGCGCAGCTCGTACAGCGGCGCACCCTGATGGCGGGCCAGCGCGATCGCCACGCCCAGGTCCGCGGCGCTGGTGTCGGGATCGGTGTGCGTCTTGGCCCGGGCCCTCAGCAGCTCTGCGTCGAAGAAGTGCATCTGGGTGTCCTCGGCGATTTGCAACGCGCCATCGATGCGATCGCGGGCCTCGTCCAGACGCCCTGCGGCGATCAGCAGCCGGCCGACCACGCAGTCGTACTGGGTCTGATACGCGTAGAGACCGAGCGATCGCCAGAAGTCGGTGAACCCGGTGAGCGCATCGATCTGCCCCGACAGATCGTCGGCGGGGGTGGGGCCCCGCAGAGAGATCTCCGCGGCGACGGTGGCCTGCCCGATGGTCGAGCCCAGTGCCTGCCAGAAATCGATGCCGTATCGCTCGGCCTGTTCGACCATGTGATTCACCACCTGTTCGGCGCGATCCAGGTCGTCACTCTCACGGCGCAACCAGATCTCGATGTGATTGGCGTAGGCCTGGTTGTAGGGCCCCCAGGGAAAGGACAGTTCTTCCCCGCGAGCGCCCGCCTTGGCCATCGCATCCTCCGCCGCCGCCTGTTCGCCGCGCAGCACGTGATAGATCGCCAGATGTTCGTAGGCGAGCGCGACCACGTCCCAGGGGATGAACCACAGCTCCTGCATGCTGTGCTGTCCCTCGGCGTCGAAACCGGCGCTGGCTTCTTCGAAATATCCTCTCGCGCGCTCGAATTCGCCGCGCAGGAAGGCCACCATGCCGTGCACGCAGGCGATGGCGGGGTTCCAGACCCGGCGCCGCTCATCGGGGGTGTCCTGCAGCGCCTCGGCCAGCTGGTGCGCGCGCCGCAGGTCCGCTTTGTTGATGTAGTAACTACTGACCGCCAGCAGCGTCCCGATCACCTGATCGTCGTGCAGATCCGAGCCGACGATCTGCAGACTCCGCTCCAGATCCTCTGCCACCGAGGGGCTTTGGTAGCCTTCGGCGGTCGAGGTGAGGAAGCCGCGCTCGAGCCGCGGCTCGATCTCCAGCCGGTCGCGGTCCCGGCCGGCCGGGCAGAGGTCGAGTTGCTCCAGCGACCGCGTCAGGTAGGCGCGGGCTTCCTCGAGGGCGCCGCGCCGCCGCGCGGTCGCCGAGGCCTCGCGGTACGCCCCGGCGGCGTCGGCATGCCGCTCGGCCTGCTCGTAGTGCGCGGCGACCAGACGCCAGTCCGGCTCTCCGGCGGCACCCGCGACCAACACGTCGGCGGTCTTGCCGTGCAACGCTCGACGCAGGCTCGGTGGGGCCAGTTCGGCGGCCACCTCACGCAGCAGTTCGTGGCGGAACTTCCACACGTCAGGCCCGTGCGGTTCGAACACCTTCGCGTCCTCGAGCTCGTCGATGACATCGTCGACGGTGTCCTCGCTCAGCGACGACACCGCGATCAGCAATCCGCGGTCCACGTGCCGACCGATCACCGCGGCTGCTTCGACCACCGGAACCACGTCGGGAACGGCGAGCAAGCGCGCGAACAGCGGTTCGTAGAGGGAGTCGGGAACCGTGGAATGCACTGTCCCGGAATCGGATTCCAGACCGCTGACCACCTGTTCGATGTAGAACGGCACGCCGCCGCAGCGCGCTCGCACGGCGGCGCACTGCTCCGGCGCGAGGCGCGGGTCCAGGGCGAGGACCAGCTCATCGGTCTGGTCGTCGGACAGGGGCGACAGGTCGAACACCTTGGCCGGCCACTGCTCGCTGAGCCAATTGCCTTCGCGACCCGTGATCACGACCAGCAGCCGGCCGCCCGTCCCGCCGAGCACGCTGCCGAGCAGATTCAGTGTCGCGGTGTCGAACCAATGGGCATCCTCGGCGAGCAGGAGGCCGGGCCGACCACCGAACGCGGCGAACAGATAGTTCTTCATGGCCGCGGCGATGAGCTCGGCGAGCTTGCGTCCCTCGGCCTGCGGCGGCGCATAGCCGAGGGCGGCGTCGAGCCCCAGAATCGGTGCCAGCAGCGGCATCTCGGTGTCGGGATCGAGTCCGAGCGCGCGCAGCTCGGCGTCCAGCAGGTGCAGGCGGCGGACCGGTTCGGTGACCCGGGTGATACCGCAGCGCCTCTCCAGCAGCAGCCGGGCCGGGTGCAGACCCGCGTCGGCGTGCACCGGCGATCCGACGAGTTCGAGCACGGTGCCGTTGTCGCGGTGGACCAACTCGGTGGCCGCCGCGACGAGGCGGCTCTTGCCGATGCCTGCCTCACCGCGGAACACGATCGCCGGCACCGTCAGCGTCCCCGCCTGGGCCCGCCGCCAACTCTTCTCCAGCCGGCTGAACTCCCGGTCGCGTCCGATGAGCGGACCCATCGGGGCGGTGGCGGTGTAGACGCGCTCACCGAGGACACGGAACGGATTGATCACCTCCGCCGAACCGGGCATCGCGGTCGACGGCATGCGTTCCAGGTCGAAAGCGTTGCGTACCAACGGTTCCACCGAATGCGATACCGCGACCCCACCGGTCGGTGCCAGCGCAGACACCTGTGCGGCCAGGCTGACCGCCAGGCCGTACACATCGTCGGAGTCGCTGTCCAGGTAGACGGGACCGCGGTGCACGCCGATGCGGACGTCGACGGCCGCCCCGAAGCGGCGCCGCGCCTGCTCACTGAGGCGCTCCACGTCGCGGGCGATGTCCAGGCCAGCCTGCACAGCGCGCCGCACGTCGTCGTCGTGCGCATTGGGATAGCCGAACACCACCAGCAGCCCGTCGGCCTTCGACGAGGCGACGTGGCCCTCGTAGCGGTCGGCGACCTGGCGGACGACGTCGCGGAAGCGGCTGATCAAGAGGCGGTGGGTCTCCGGTTCGACGTGCAGCGCCAGATCGGTGGCATCGACGAGGTCGGCCGAAACCAGTGTCAGACGGCGGATCTCGCCCCGATCGGTCGGGACACGCAGCAGATCCTCTGCCTCGGCATTGCGATGGTCGACGGCCAGTACTTCTTCGGCCAGAGCCGAGGCCTTCGCCCGGTCCCCACTGTTGATGGCAGAAACCGCCCGGTCGAGGAGATCATCGATCGAATCGCCGGTGCGCGACAGATCGTTCTCACCCCCGGCGGTGCCGTCGGCCGGCGTGTCCCCGCCACCCAACAGCGTCGCGGCCAGATCGCCGCCGGCACCCGGCAGCGTCGATGTCACCGACACCCGCGCCGGCGGCGAGATCTCGCCGTCGAGTGCGCGGCTCGCCGCCTCGGCGAGCTCGAGCGCGCTCTGGTAGCGGTCGTCCGGGTTCTTCGCCATACCCTTGGCGATGACGGCGTCGAAAGCGGCGGGAATGTAGGGATTGACGGTCGACGGCCGCGGCGGTGGCGCGGTCAGGTGGGCCATCATCTGTTCCTCGACACTCTGGCCGGGGAACGGCGTCATCGCGGTGAGGCATTGCGCCAGAACGCATGCCAGCGAGTACACATCGGACCGCACATCGATGGCCCCGTTGCGGAACCGTTCCGGTGCCATGTAGAGCAAGGTGCCGACGATGTGCGCCGAATTCGTCAGACCGGTGTCGGTGACGGCCCGGGCCACACCGAAATCGATCAGATAGGCGAAGTCGTAGCGGGCGATGAGGATGTTGGACGGTTTGACATCGCGATGCACCAGACCGGCCTGATGGGCCGCATCCAACGCCATGGCGATCTGCTCGACGATGACCACCGCGCGGCTGGGAACGAGCGCACCCTTGCCGAGCAGGGTCTGTAGATCACAGCCGTCGATCAGCCGCATGTCGACATAGAGCCTGCCGTCCACCTCGCCCCAACTGTGGATCGGCACCACATGCGGCTCGGTGAGCCGGGCGGCAGCGTGCGCCTCCCGGCGGAAGCGCTGGAGATAGAGCTCGTCCTGAGACCACTGGACCGGCAACAGCTTGAGCGCCACGACCCGGTCGGTCTCGGTGTCATGGGCACGCCACACCTCGCCCATACCTCCGCGACCGAGCAGCTCGATCAGGCGGTACCGCCCGAACGGAGTCCCCTCCATCGCCCCTCCCCCTGCAGAACCAGCAACCCCCGTGACATTTTCACACTAGTTTCCCAGCTCTGGGACACGGCCGGGAATCGACGCGGTCGCGTCAAAGCCGACATTGCCCGGGGTCAGGGCTCCTAAACTCGCGCTGTGGAGGGTGAGGCACTGGGTTACCTGGTGGTCCACGCGCGCGACGAGATGACGGTCCCGATCTTCGATCAGTTGTTCGTGGGCCGGGAGTGTGCGGGCATCAGTGAGCACCGCAGGCTCGTTTTGTCCGACAAGCACATTTCTCGCAACCACTTCGAGATCCGGCTGATCGCCGATCTGGACCACGCCGTCGTCATCGACACCAGCACCAACGGCACGTTCCTCAACGGCATGCCGCTCGCCCGGACCGTCGCTGCGCCCATCGCCCCCGGTGACCGGATCACCGTCGGCGACATCGCGATGACGTTCCACTCGGACCGGTTCACCACCAAGAACCACAACCTGCCGACCCTCACCCAGGCCGAGATCAGCCAGACCGACATGGTGATGGTCGTCGGTGACATCGTGTCCTATTCGACGATCTCCGAGGTCACCGACAGCCGCGTGCTCGCCGAGAACATGTCCACACTGTGGTCCCGGCTCGACGAGATCCTCGGTGCGCACCACGGCACGCTCAGCCACTACGCCGGCGACGCGATCTATGCGGTGTGGAACGTGCAGACCCAGGCCGGCGCCCACGCGCTGGCCGTCGACTTCGCGCTCGCCGCCCACCGGGCAGTCACCGTGCTCGGGCCGTCGCTGGCGCTGCGCGACCCGCGGGGCGGGCCGATCCGGATGGGGTGGAGCGTGGTGCAGGGTTCGGCCGCGCAGACGTCGATGGCGCGGGCGCAGGCCACGGTCCTCGGGGACTCGACGAATCTGGCCTTCCGGCTGGCGAGCATCGCGGGCCGGGACGGGCGCGCAGCGGTGGTGGTCACCGGTCGGGTCCACGACGCCGTCGCCGCCCACTACCTGTGGGGTGTTCCCGAGGACGTCACGGTGAAGGGCCGGCAGAGCCGCGAGACGATCTATCCCGCGATCAGTCGCCTGCCGACGACACCCGCGTCGCCAGCATCACCTGCGGGCTGAAGCACCCGCCGCGCAACTCGACCCGCATCGCCGGGTCGGCATGCCGGGCCAACGCACGCAGCGCCGAGGGACTGTACGCACGCAGCGAGCTGATCACGCCGTCATGGGCGAACGGCAGGAACAGCGCCAGCGGGAGCATGGTCGCCAGGCGTGCCAGGTGCAGCGGCGCCGGCGGGCGGGGCAGGTCGATGATCAGCAGCGTGGTGGCCACCCGGGTGCCCTCGGCGAGCACCATCGCCGCCGGCTCCGGGGGTAGGTGGTGAAACGACAGCGCGAACACGGCGAGGTCGAATGCGCCGTCGTCGGCGTCCAGAGCGGTGGCGTCCATCTGCGTGACGGTGGCGCGAGGATGCGCGCCGAGCTCGGCGTCGATGGCCGCGACGGATTCCGGGGCGACGTCGGTGACCGTGACCCGGGCCGACGGGTGCCACTCGAGAAGCCGGCGCGACAGTGCGCCGTGACCGGCACCGAGCTCGAGGATTCGCGGGTCCGGGATGTCGGCGACCTGGTCGAGCGCCAGCGTCGCGAACCGGTCGTGGTTGCCGAACACGTCGCCGGTCCAGTCGAGCGCGCGGATCACGCTGCGCTTGACCTTCGGGTCGACGTCGTCGCGGTCCAGGTACTCCTGGCGGTCCGTTTCCAGCAGCCGGTCCAGGCAGGACGCCGTCGGCCCGCCGCGCGGCATGTCTTCGACGCCCGCGGACCGGGCCGCGGTGATCAGGGCGCCACCTGGAACGGGATCACCGGCGGCGGCCCGCCGCCGGGCATCGTGAACTGCTCCGGGATCTGCGGGCGCTCGGTCGGAACCTTCGCCCCGTCGCGGTAGACGAGGGTCCCGGTGTAGACGCCGTCGTCGTAGTTGTCCCAGTAGAAGCTGCCGGACACGATGTACCGGCATTCGGCGTGCGTCGCCGTGACGGCCACGAAAAGACCGCCGAAGTCGGGGGACTCGCATCCGGCCCGGGGATCGACGGGTGGGGGCGCGGGCTGGGCGGAGGCGGCTGCACTGAACAGCAGCGGTGCGGCCGCGCAGGCTGCGATCGCGGCGAGTGTGAAGCGGCGAGGTCCAGCGATGATGAGCGGCACCTTTCCGTCGCGGCTATCGCGCACTCTAGCCTGCCCCGGCGCGGCGTTCGGGCGATCAGCCGGGGCCCGTAGTCCATCATGGACGAATGGCCGACTTCGTCGCTGCAATCGACCAGGGCACGACCAGCACCCGGTGCATGATCTTCGACCACGACGGCGCCGAAGTGGGCCGGCACCAACTCGAACACGAGCAGATCCTGCCGCGCGCGGGCTGGGTCGAGCACAACCCCGTGGAGATCTGGGAGCGCACCGGCTCGGTGGTGGCGACGGCGCTGAACAAGACGAATCTGTCCGCCGGCGATCTCGCGGCGCTGGGCATCACCAATCAGCGCGAGACGTCGCTCGTGTGGAACCGCAAAACAGGACGCCCATACCACAATGCCATCGTGTGGCAGGACACCCGCACCGATCGCATCGCCTCGGCGCTCGACCGCGACGAGCGCGGCGACATCATCCGCCGGAAGGCGGGACTGCCACCCGCCACCTACTTCGCCGGCGGCAAGGTGCAGTGGATTCTCGACAACGTCGACGGTGTACGCGCCGACGCCGAGAAGGGCGACGCGATCTTCGGCACCACCGATACCTGGGTGCTGTGGAACCTCACCGGGGGGCACCGCGGGGGTGTGCACGTCACCGACGTGACGAACGCCAGCCGCACGATGCTGATGAACCTGGAGACGCTCGACTGGGACGACGAACTGTTGTCGTTCTTCGGGATTCCGCGCCAGATGTTGCCCGAGATCCGGCCGTCGTCGGTGACCGAACCGTTCGGAATGACACTGGACACCGGACCTGCCGACGGCGAGATCCCGATCACCGGCATCCTCGGTGACCAGCAGGCGGCGATGGTCGGTCAGGTCTGCCTCTCCGAAGGCGAGGCCAAGAACACCTACGGCACAGGCAATTTCCTGCTGCTCAACACCGGGGAGAAGATCGTCCGCTCCGACAACGGGCTGCTGACGACCGTCTGCTACCAGTTCGGGGAGTCGAAACCCGTGTACGCGCTGGAGGGGTCGATCGCGGTGACGGGCTCGGCCGTGCAGTGGCTGCGCGACCAGCTCGGCATCATCAGCGGCGCCTCCCAGAGCGAGTCGCTGGCCCGCCAGGTCGAGGACAACGGCGGCGTCTACTTCGTACCCGCGTTCTCGGGACTCTTTGCGCCGTACTGGCGTTCGGATGCTCGCGGCGCGATCGTCGGGTTGTCCCGCTACAACACCAATGCGCACGTGGCACGCGCGACGCTCGAGGCGATCTGCTACCAGAGCCGCGACGTCGTCGACGCCATGGAGGCCGACTCCGGCGTGCACCTCGAGGTGCTCAAGGTCGACGGCGGCATCACCGCCAACGACCTGTGCATGCAGATCCAGGCCGACGTGCTCGGTGTCGACGTCGTCAAGCCCGTCGTCGCGGAGACCACCGCGCTGGGCGCGGCCTATGCCGCCGGTCTCGGCGTCGGGTTCTGGGAGGGCGCCGACGATCTGCGCGCGAATTGGCAAGAGGACAAACGCTGGTCGCCGGACTGGTCCGACGAGCAGCGCACCGAAGGATACGCAGGCTGGCAGAAGGCGGTGTCGCGCACGCTCGACTGGGTCGACGTGGAGTGATTTCGGCGTGTTTGTCGTCGCTCAGCGACGACAAGCACGCCGAAATCGCTAGTTGTCGCCGGCGGCGACCAGCGAGCGCAGCGTGACGTCGGGGTTCTCCCGCGCCACGTTCTCCAGCCGCCACTTTGTGGAGAACACGGCGAGCAGCACACCGTCGGTGCGGGTGAACACCTCGACCGAGGCCAGCTTCTGCAGCACCTCGGCGCCCTCGGCGTCGGTGATCCGAGCGACGGTGTAGGACAACGGTTCCAGCGAGATCGCGGCGCCGAACTCTCCTGCCATCCGATGGCTGGCCACCTCGAACTGCATCGGCCCGACCGCGGCCAGTACCGGCGCCTGCTCACCGCGCCGATCCGAGCGCAGCACCTGCACCACACCTTCCTGGTCCAACTGCTCGATGCCTTTGCGGAACTGCTTGTGCTTGCTCGGATCCTTGCCCCGGGCGACCGAGAAGTACTCGGGGGAGAAGCTCGGAATCGGCGGATACACCACGGGCACATCGGAATACAGCGTGTCCCCCGGACGCAGGGCTTGTGCGTTCGCCAGGCCGATGACGTCGCCGGGCCACGCCGTGTCCAACGTGGAGCGCTGCTGACCGAACACCGTCTGCGCGTACTTGGTGACGAACGGCTTGCCCGTCGCCGCATGGGTCAGCACATCGCCGCGCTCGAAGGTGCCCGAACACACACGCGCGTAGGCGATTCGGTCTCGGTGCGCCGAATCCATCCCCGCTTGCACCTTGAACACGAACGCGCTGAACGGCGCGGTCGCCTCGCGCCGGTGGCCGTCGGCGTCGAGCGCTCCGGCCGGCGGTGGTGCGAGCTCGGCGAGCACGTCGAGAAGCTGGTTGACCCCGAAGTTCAGTGCTGCGGAGGTGAACAGCACCGGGCTGGAGGTGCAGTCACGGAACGTCTCGGGGTCGAAATCGGCGTCGTCGGCGCTGAGCAGCTCCGACTCCTCGACAGCGGTGTCCCAGTCCACGCCCGCGGCGTCGTGCGCCTTGTCGGCGGGGATGTGTTCTTCGGGAGCGGCGGTAGCACCGCCCGCGGTGCGGGTGAAGCGGATGTAGGTTCCGGTGCGGCGGTCCAGCACGCCTTTGAAGTCGCCGGCAATCCCGACCGGCCACGTCAACGGCGTCGGCTTGAGCCCGATGCGCGTCTGGATCTCGTCGATCAACTCGAGTGCGTGCCGACCCGGCCGGTCCCACTTGTTGATCACCGTGATGATCGGGATGCGGCGGTGGCGGCACACCTGGAACAGCTTGAGTGTCTGCGGTTCCAGACCCTTGGCCGCGTCGATGAGCATCACCGCCGAATCCACGGCGGTCAGCACGCGGTAGGTGTCCTCGGAGAAATCGGCGTGGCCCGGGGTGTCGAGCAGGTTGATCACACAGGTGTTGCCGGTCTTGGTGACGTACGGGAACTGCAGCGCGGTCGAGGTGATCGAGATGCCGCGTGCCTTCTCCATCTCCATCCAGTCCGACACGGTCGAGCGGCGCCCGGCCTTGCCGTGGATCGCGCCGGCCTCGGTGATGGCCTTGGCGTGCAGCACCAGCGCCTCGGTCAGCGTGGACTTGCCGGCGTCGGGGTGGCTGATGACGGCGAACGTCCGTCTGCGCTGCGCCTCGGCCGACAACTGGTCCGGCCGAGAGCCGGCGGTGGAAGTCGTCATGATGCCGTCAATGGTATTGCCGCCGACGGTGCAACGAAGAATCGCCGCGTCTACGCCGCAGCGTCGAGGGCCTGCTTCGTGTGCTCGTCGAGTTCGATCTCGGCGACCGCGGTGTTCTCCTCCAGGTGCGCCACCGACGACGTGCCGGGGATCAACAGCACGTTGGGGGCCACGGTCAGCGTCCACGCCAGTGCGATCTGCGCCGGCGTGCGGCCCAGCTTCTCCGCTTCGGCGCGCACGGCCGGATGTCCGA
Source organism: Mycolicibacterium sp. 018/SC-01/001 (assembly GCF_007096635.1). Lineage (GTDB taxonomy): Bacteria > Actinomycetota > Actinomycetes > Mycobacteriales > Mycobacteriaceae > Mycobacterium. The sequence continues at coordinate 12,414 of NZ_VKAA01000001.1, read as the reverse complement.
GCACGGGATTGTCGGGGGTGAACGCCGAACCCAGCGGGAAGAACGGGACGAACGAGATGCCGTGTTCGGTGCACAGGTCCAGGACAGCCTGCGAGCTGCGGTCGACGAGGTTGTAGGCGTTCTGCACGGTGGCGATCTCGGTCTTGTCCAGCGCGATCCGCAGGTGTTCTTCGGACACGCTGCTCAAGCCGATGCCCTCGATCAGCCCCTCGTCGCGCGCGGCGATCATCGCGTCGAGCTGGCGGGGGAACAGGTCCTTGTCGACGGGCCCGACGCTGTTGGGATCCCCCGAGTGGATGCGCAGGTTGACCGCGGCGATCCGGTCGGTGCCCAGGGTTTCGAGGTTCTGTTCGATGTCGGCGCGCAGCTCGTCGGGCTGCTGAGCGGGATTCCAGTTGCCGGCCTCGTCGCGGCGGGCGCCGACCTTGCTGACCAGGGCGAGGTTCTCGGGATAGGGGTGCAGGGCTTCGCGGATCAGCTCGTTGGCGACTTTGGGGCCGTAGAACTCGGCGGTGTCGATGTGGTTGATGCCCAGCTCCAGGGCTCGCTTGAGGACCGCGATGGCCTGGTCGTGGTCGCGGGGCGGGCCCATCACGCCCGGTCCGGGCAGCTGCATGGCGCCGAATCCGACACGGCCGACAGTGTGGTTGCCGAGGCTGAAAGTCTGCATGGTCTCTAGTGACGCAGAACCGGCGCGGTTTCATCCCCGAATCGGGAGAAACCGCGCCGGCGATGCCGATCAGTCCTCGCTGAGGACCTGGTAGATCTCGCGTCGCGCCGTGTTGAGGATCTCCACGATGCGCTGCTGCTGCTCACTCGTCGCGGCGTGGGCCGACTGGGCGACCGCGCCCATCAGCTGGCCCACTGCGCTGCGCAAGCCCATGGCCGCCGGATCGGCGCCTGAGGTGATCTCCTCCCACGGCGGGGTCTCGATCTTCTCCGCCGCGGCGCGGCCCTCGTCGGTCAGCGCGAAGAGCTTCTTGCTGCCTTCCGTCTCGGTCGCCTCGAGCAGGCCTTCGTCGACGAGCAACTGCAGGGTGGGGTACACCGAGCCGGGGCTGGGCTTCCAGAGCTGCTGGCTGCGGGCATCGATCTCCTGGATCATCTCGTAGCCGTGCATCGGCCGCTCGGCGAGCAGGGCCAGGATGGCCGCGCGGACGTCGCCGCGTTTGCCGCGGCCGCCGCCACGCCGTCCGCCGCCGCGACCGCCGGCACCGAAACCGAAGGGACCGGGTCCGAAGCCGAAGCCGGGGCCGAACCCGGGACCGCCCGGTCCGGGAGCGAAGGGGCCGAAGCCGGCCTGACCACGATGCTCGCGCACGTGCTCACGGAAGTCTCGGCGGGCCTGGCGGCGGTGTTCGTGAAGTGCGCGCCGGTCCTGGGGGCCGCCGTGGGGGCCGAAGCCATGAGGGCCGAAGCCGAAACCGAAACCGCGCTCGGGAGGGGTGAAAGGGGTGTTCATGTCATGTCCTTACGTCGTGGGTAGGAACACTCGATGTGTTCCGATGCATTGACGATATATCGGAAACTATCGAGATGCAACGGTCGATGGTGGACAGAGGTGTCAGGCTGGTGTGATGACCGACACCGACTCTGCGCCCGTCGACGTGTTCCGCACCGGCAATTACGCGCCCGTCCCCGAGGAACTCACCGCTTTCGACCTCCCGGTCGAGGGCGCGATACCCACCGAGCTGTTGGGCTGGTATCTGCGCAACGGCCCCAACCCGCGGGCCGAGGGCGGACACTGGTTCACCGGTGACGGGATGGTGCACGGCGTGCGCATCGAAGGCGGCCGGGCGGCCTGGTACCGCAATCGGTGGGTACGCACCGAGAGCTTCGACGAGCCGTTCGGGGTGTACAACCCCGACGGCACCCGCAACCTGCGTTCCAGTGTCGCCAACACCCACGTCGTCAACCACGCCGGTAAGACCCTCGCGCTCGTGGAATCCTCGCTCCCGTACGAGATCACCAACGATCTGCAGACCGTCGGCGCCTACGATTTCGGCGGCAAGCTCGTCGACGCGATGACGGCGCATCCCAAGATCTGCCCGACCACCGGTGAGATGCATTTCTTCGGTTACGGAAACCTGCTCGGCCCCAATGTCACCTATCATCGCGCCGACGCAACCGGGGCGCTGGTCATCGACCGGCCCGTCGACGTCCCCGCGATGACGATGATGCACGATTTCGCGCTGACCGCGAATCACGTTGTGTTCATGGATCTTCCCGTCGTGTTCAACCTCGAGGCGGCGATGCGCGGCACGATGCCGTTCCGGTGGGAGGACGACTACGGGGCGCGGCTCGGCGTTCTGCGCCGCGACGATCCGTTCGGGGAGGTGCGCTGGCTCGAGATCGAGCCGTGCTACGTGTTCCACGTCGTCAACGCCTACGACACCGACGACGGACTGCTGCTGCAGGCGGTGCGCTATCCCGAATTATGGCGTGAGGACGGTGGTTTCGGCCCCAAGGCGGTGATGTGGGCATGGCGCATCGACATGGCGCGCGGCACCGTGACCGAGGCGCAGCTCGACGACCGGGCGGTCGAGTTCCCGCGCATCGACGACCGGCTCGTGACGCTGCCGGCGCGCTATGCGGTGACGGTCGCCGACGCGAGCCTGATCCGCCACGACCTCGACTCCGGTGCGACGCAGGAGCATCGATTCGGCACCGACGCGTCGCCCGGCGGCCCCGGTGAGGCGGTGTTCGTACCCGCCGATGGCGCCCCCGACGAGAGCAGCGGCTGGTATTTGGCCTACGTCTACGACCCGGTGCGCGACGGCAGCGATCTCGTCATCATCGACGCATCCGACTTCACCGGCTCTCCCGTCGCCAGAATCGCCCTCCCGCAGCGGGTTCCGTACGGATTCCACGGCAACTGGATACCCGGCTGAGTCATCCGGCGACGCTGCGGTGCTGTTGCGGGCTCACGCCGTGCACCCGCTTGAACGCGGTGCTCAGTGCGAACGGGCTGCCGTAACCCACCTGGCGGGCCACCGCGGCGACCGTTGCGCCGGACCGCAGCAGGTCTGCGGCCAGTGCGAGCCGCCATCCGGTCAGGAACGCGATCGGTGGCTCGCCGATGAGGTCGGTGAACCGCCGGGCGAACGCCGCTCGCGAGCACCCGACGGCGTCGGCCAGCCGGCCGACCGTCCACGGGTGGGAAGGGTTGCGGTACATCAATTTCAGGGCGGGACCGATCACCGCGTCGTGTTCGGCCCGCCACCATGCCGGCGCCTCGCCGTGGTGATCGAACCACGTCCGCACCGCGGTGATCAGCAGCAGATCGAGCAGTCGGTCCAGGTATGCCTCCTGGCCCGGGCCATCGCGGCCGGCCTCGTGCGACAGCAGCGCGACCAATGACGCGTCCGCAGGAAGCACTGCCACCGGTGGCAGCGCGTCCAGCAGACGCGCACCGACCATGCTGAAGCCCTCGTAGGCGCCGATCACCGAGCGGCAGGCGCCGGTGCTGCTGTTGCCCCACGTGCGCACGCCCAGGGACATCGCGAAACTCAGGTCCTCCCCGGACACCGTCGTGCAGCGCTGACCGGGATGGATGACGACCATCGGTCGGGTCCGGGGATCGTCGGCGAAGACATAGGGCACGGTGCCGCGGGTCAGAGCCAGTTGCCCCGCTCTCAGTTCGAGCGGTCGGCCGTCGCCGGAGACGAGGAACGCACTGCCGTGCGTCTGGCAGATGACCGTCAGCGGCGCCTCGTCGCGGACACTCATCGACCATGGCGGGTCCAGGCGCATCCGCAAGACGAAGGCGCCGCGGGCGCGGACGCCGTCCAGGAGGCCGGCAAGTGCGTCCATGGCCCGCAGCGTAGACGCTCGATGATGGTTTTGCGGCTTTCAGCTATGGATCATCTTTCGGGGTCAGGGTGCACTGAACTCATGACTCACAGCTCCCTGACCGTCGTCTCGTCCGCTTCGGCGCTGGCCAGCGCCGCGGCGGGCGGCATGATGTTCGTCTTCTCGACCTTCGTGATGGCCGGCCTCGACCGAGCCGGTCCCCGCGAGGCCATCGCGGCAATGCGCGGCATCAACGCCGCCGCGCAGACCAACGCCGTGTTCCTGCTCGCGTACTTCGGGGCTGCGCTGCTGGCAGTCGCGACGGGGGTGCTCGCGGCTACGGGGTCGTCCGCGCCCGGCCGTGGTTGGCTCCTGGCCGGCGCCGCCCTCGGTGTCGCGGGTGCGATCGTCACCGTCGCGGCCAACGTCCCGCTCAACGACGGCCTCGACGCGGCGAACGCCACGCCCGATGTGTGGCAGTCCTATCTGACGAGCTGGACCTCGTGGAACCACGTGCGCACGGTCACGAGCCTGGCGGCCGCGGTGGTGACGATGATCGGAGTGGTGCATCAGTAGGGGGCGGGCGGCTGCAGGCGCATCAGCGCCCGCCGGTGTCGCTCGGCGAGCACCGCGGCGAGCACCGCGACGGCAGGGGTGCCCGGCGGGGGCGGCGGGGAGATCTGCGCGACCACTTCGCCGGTGATCCGGCCGGCCATCTCGTCGCGTACGCGCGGATCGAGCTGATGGGCGCGGGCGAGGAATTGCCGTGCCAGCTCGGCGCTTTCGGGCCGTAGCCCCGACAGCTCGAGCGCCGAGGCCCAGGGTGCGAGCTGTGGCGGCATCGCGGGCGGCGGCGCCATTCGCGGTCCGCGCTCGGTGATCACGATCGTGCCGGCGAAGACGTCACCGATCCTCTTGCCCTGCGGGGACACCAGACTGCAGATCACCGCAGGGCCGCCCGTCAGCATCCAGATCTCCAGCACCCCGGACAGCGCGCGAAACAGTGCTTGGCGGAACCGTTCTGGGCTGCCGTCGTCGGACACCACGCGCAGCCCCATCGCCATCTTGCCCAGCGATCGCCCACGCGTGGCGGTCTCGAAGATCAGGGGGTAGCCGACGAGGGCCAGCACGGTGAACACGATCAGCACCGCGTCGGAGAGCGCGGAGTCCCATTGTGAGAGCGTCAGCGCCCACAGCAGCACCCCGAGTACGTACGCGATCACCACGACCACGACGTCGATCACCGTCGACACGACACGGACCGGCAACTGGGCGATCTGGATGTCGAGAACGACAGCGTCACCGGTCACCACCGGCTGCTGCGGGCTGACCATGACGCCACGCTACTAAAATCTCTCACGTGGATGTCGACGCGTTCGTGCTGGCGCACCGGCCGGCCTGGGATCGCCTCGACCACCTGGTGAAACGACGCAGGCGGCTCACCGGCGTCGAAGCCGACGAACTGGTGGAGCTGTACCAGCGGGTGTCGACCCATCTGTCCATGGTGCGGTCGTCGTCGGCGGACGCCGTGCTCGTCGGCAAGCTGTCGAGTCTGGTGGCGCGGGCCCGGTCCGTCGTCACCGGTGCGCACGCCCCGCTGTGGCGCGAGTTCGTCCGGTTCGCGACGGTGTCGTTCCCCGTCGTGGCGTACCGCACCTGGCGGTGGTGGGCGGCCACGGCGGTCGTGTTCTTCGTCGTGTCGGCGGCGTTGGCGGTGTGGGTGGCCGGCAATCCCGCAGTGCAGGCCACCATCGGCACACCCCGCGAGATCGAACAGCTGGTCAACACCGAATTCGCTTCGTACTACAGCGAACACCCCGCCGCGTCGTTCGCGTTCAGCGTGTGGACGAACAACGCGTGGATCGCCGCGCAGTGCGTGGTGGCGGCCATCCTGCTCGGAATCCCCATCCCGTACATCCTGTTTCAGAATGCACTGAACGTCGGGGTGCTCGCGGGGGTGATGTTCGGAGCCGGGCGGGGCGACGTGTTCCTCGGGCTGATCACACCGCACGGGCTGATCGAGCTGAGTGCGGTGTTCCTGGCGGCGGCCGCGGGGATGCGGCTCGGCTGGTCGGTGGTGGCGCCGGGGGATCGGCCGCGCGGGCAGGTGCTCGCCGAGCAGGGCCGGGCGATGATCTCCGTGGCGATCGGGCTGGTCGTGGTGCTGGCGATCGCGGGGCTGATCGAGGCGTTCGTCACGCCCTCGCCGCTGCCGACCTTCGTGCGGATCGCGATCGGCGTGGCCGCGGAGGCCTGCTTCCTCGGCTATGTGGTGTATTTCGGCCGCAGAGCGATGCACCGCGGCGAGACCGGGGACATCGACGATGCCCCCGACTACGTGCCGACGGGCTGAGTTCTCTGCGCGACCAGACGCGAACTCGAGCTGTCTAGGGCGTGTCTCACGCGAGTTTGCGTCTGCTCGCCGGGCTGGTGCGCTCGAGATGGGTGGCGATGCGGTCGACGAGCCTGCGGGGACGGACGCGCACATCGTCGGCCACGATCGGGATGACCGTCCACCCGAGCTGTTGGATCGTGGCGAAACGCGCGCGATCGCGAAGCATCTCCAGCCGGCCGGCGTGCCACGCGACGCTCTCGTATTCCGCGACGACGCCGTGGTCGGGCCATGCGAAATCGACGCGCCAGCCCTCGATGTCGTACTGCAGTTCGGGATGCGGCAGTCCGCCGTCGAGCATCACCAACCGTGCCTCGCTCTCCATCGCCGACTCCGCACGGCCGTCGGCCAGCGGTGCCAGCGCGCGCACCGCGACGATGCCGCGCCGGCCTTTCTGCTCGGCGATCGCGTGCTCGATGTCGGCGGGCGTGCAGTGGCCGGACCGTAGGGCGGCATCGAGTGTGGCGAGTGCCCGGGGCCGGGGCAGCAGGCGAGCGGTCTCGGCCGCGGTCCACGCCGGCGCCGTCGCGAGTCGTCCGGCGACACGCTTGAGCGGGGCACCCAGGCGCTGGTGCACCATCAGTCCGACGGTCGGCCGCAGCCGGATGCCGGGGTCGAGGACGTGCAGCGTTGTGGTGCCCTCGGTGTCGAAGCCGTAAAGCGCCGCCGCGGTTCCGAGGCACGCGACGGCAGGCTGACCGAGGTGGCGATCCAGCGCCGCCAGCAATCCCATTCGGTCTGGAATCGTCCTGGTGTACATGCCGTGCCGGACCCGTATCAGGTCACCGCGCTTGGCCAGGTGATCGAGCCGGCCCCGGGTCATGACGGTGAGAAGCGTTGCGGTGTCGAGGAACTCGCCGTGACGGGTGAACAGCTCGTCGAGCGCGGAGTGCATGTCGCAATCCTGGTGCCGACTCAGCGGGGTGCGACGCACCAGTTGCTGCGTCTGTGGATGAATGCTGTTCTGGGGATGACTTCGGTTGCGCGACCAGACGTGAACTCGAGCAGGCACGCCGAGGAAAAGCTCGAGTTCATGTCTGGTCGCGGGAAGAAGGTGACCCCTTAGAGGCGGCCGGTGGCTTTCATCGCCAGGTAGTGGTCGGCGAGGGCGGGCGCGAGGTCCTCCGGCGGCGCATCGACGACGTCCACGCCGCGGCCCCGCAGCCGCGACGCGATGTCCCTGCGCTCACCCCGCGCGCGCTCCGCGGCCGCGGCGTCGTACACCTGCACCGCATCGGCCCGGCCCGCGGCGAGCGCGTCGACCCGCGGATCGGACACCGCCGCCAGCAGCACCTGGTGCTTGGCCGTCAGCAGCCCGAGGACACCCATCAGGCCCTCGTCGATCGCGGTGGCGTTCAGGTCTGTCAGCACCACCACCAGCGCCCGGCGCCGAACCCGCCGCAGCACCGCTGCCACCATCGCGCGCGCGTCGGACTCCACCAGCGCGGGCTCCAGCGGCGCCATCGCCTCGACCAGCTGCGCGAGCAGATCGCTGCGGGACGCGTTGAACAGACCGGCCCGGGTGACGCGATCGTGGGCCAGGAAATCGACGTGATCGCCTGCCCGGGCGGCCAGCGCCGCCAGCAGCAGCGCGGCATCCATCGACCAGTCCAGCCGTGGCCAGCCGACCGGCTCGGTGGCCGTCGGATCCACACCGACGCGGCCCGCTGACGTCCGCCCGGTGTCCAGCACGATCACCACCCGCCGATCCCGCTCGGGCCGCCACGTCCGCACGACCACGTCGGCACGCCGGGCCGTGGCCCGCCAATCGATCGAGCGGATGTCGTCTCCGACCACGTACTCCCGCAGCGAGTCGAATTCACTGCCCTGCCCGCGAATCAACGCCGGTGTCGCACCGTCGAGTTCACGCAGGCGCGCCAGCCTCGACGGCAGATGCTTGCGCGACAGGAACGGCGGAAGGATGCGGACATCACCCGCGACCCGGTGCGATGCCTGCCGGCCCGCCAGACCCAGCGGCCCGACGGAGCGAACCGTCACCGGACCGGCCACCTGGTCACCGCGCCTAACCGGATGCAGCTGCGTGACGATCGAAACGTGCTGTCCGGCAACCAGATCGAGTGAATGGGTACGCGGAGCTGCACGTGCGCTGGGCGCCCAGGCGTCACGCACGACGCCCCGCACGCGCGACCGCCCGCGGTTGGACACACGCAGGCTGACCTCGACCGGCTGACCCAGCCGGGCCGACCGCGTGCCGCCGCGCTCGAACTCCACCGCACGCGGGCTGCCGGCCAGCACGACGTCGGCCACGACGGCCAGCGTCAGCAGCGCCAGGACAACGACGAAAGTGATTGCCGGACTGGGCGACACCCCGGTCGGCAACGCGCACGCCGCCGCGATCAGCCCCGTTCGCCGGGTCAGGATCACCAGCGCGGCACCGGCACGGCCGAGAGGATGCCGTCCAGCACGGCGTCGGTGCTCGCGCCCTCCAGTTCGGCTTCTGGACGCAGCGCCACCCGGTGTCGCAGCGTGGGCCGGGCCATCGCCTTGACGTCGTCGGGGGTGACGTAGTTGCGGCCCGACAACCACGCCCAGGACCGCGCCGTGGACAGCAGCGCCGTCGCCCCGCGCGGAGACACACCCATCCGCAGCGACGGGGAATGCCGTGTAGCGCCCACGATGTCGACGATGTAACCGAGGACCTCGTCGGCGACCAGCACGCGCCGGACCGCCTCACGGCCCGCCGCCAACTCGGCGGGCCCCGCCACCGGGCGAACCGCGGACAGATCGCGCGGATCGAACCCGCGCGCATGCCGATCGAGGATCGCGATCTCCTGATCGCGTGGTGGCAGCGGTATCTCGAGCTTGAGCAGGAACCGGTCGAGCTGGGCCTCGGGCAGCTGGTAGGTGCCCTCGTACTCGATGGGATTCTGGGTGGCGGCCACGATGAACGGGTCGGGCAGCGCCCGCGGATCGCCGTCGACGCTGACCTGACGCTCCTCCATGGCCTCCAGCAGAGCGGCCTGCGTCTTGGGTGGCGTGCGGTTGATCTCGTCGGCGAGCATCAGGTTCGTGAACACCGGGCCGGCGCGGAACGTGAATTCCGCGGTGCGAGCGTCGTAGACCAGGGAACCCGTGACGTCACCGGGCATCAGGTCCGGGGTGAACTGCACCCGCTTGAAGTCCAGCTGCAAGGCCGCCGCCAGCGTGCGGACCAGCAGCGTTTTCGCCACTCCTGGAACACCTTCGAGCAACACGTGGCCGCGGCACAGCAGCGCCACCACGAGACCGCTGACCACCGCGTCCTGCCCGACCACGACCTTACCGATCTCGGCGCGCAGCGCCGTCAGCGCACTGCGTGCCCCCTGCTCGGTGTGGTCTGCGGTGCTGGGGTGCGTCACGACTGTGTGACCTGCCTTTCGATGTCGTCGAGCGTGCGGGCCAAGGCCACGAGCTCGTCGTCGCTCTCCGGTGGGCGTCCGTACAGGATATGGGTGACCCACTGCGGGTCCTGACCACTGCGCTGCGCGACGGCGGCGATGACGGCCGCCGGGGCCGCGTCGGGTCGCAGGCCCAGCCGGGGCAGCAGGCGTTGGCGGGTGGAGGTGCGCAACGCGTCGGCCGCTCGATCGCGAGCCCTGCGGGACCGGTACAGCCGGCCGCGGCCCTCGACGGTTTCCGACGCGCGCACGACCACCGGCAACGGTTCGGCGACCAGCGGCCCCACCCGTCGACCCCGCCACAGCGCCAGCAGCGCCACCGCGATCGCGAGTTGGACCACGACCCAGGTGACCTGAGTGGGGATCAGGTCCATGATGTCGGCGTCACCGGCCGAGGCGGGTCCGTCACCCCGTTGCGGGGCATACCAGATCACCGTGGGCCGCGTGCCCGTCAGATTCATCGCCAGTGCGGCGTTGCCCTCGTCGGCCAGACGGGAATTCGTCAGGAAGCTGGCGTCACCCACCACGGTGACGCTGCGTCCTGCGTCGTCGTATCGAGCGAGAATCCCGTCGTAGCAGCGGGTCACCGGCACTGATCCGGACGCGGTGAACGTGTCCGCCACGCCGAACTGCACCGTGCCCGCCCGCTGCGCCTCGCGCAGATCGCAGTCCGGTTCGAGGCCGCCGATGTCGGTGGCGTCGCCACTGCGCAGCTCCGGTGCCAGAGCCTCGCGGGTCTTGCCGATCGGCGCGAGCAGCAGACGATCGCCGGGTACGGCGGCGAGCCGCCGCAACTGATCGTCGTCGTAGAGCCAGAAAGTCTGCCCCGCCACCACCAGGGTGTCGGGGCGGGCGGCGCGCTCGACGTCGGCGATCGATTCGGCGACGACGACGTCGATCCCGTTGTCGCGCAACAGTGTAATGAGTGCGCGGGTGCCGTCGGCCGATGTCGACGCGGGGTCCAAAGGTCCACCCGGTCGGGGGGCGGTGAGCCACGTGCTCACGGCGGCGACGGCGACGATCGCCGCCAGCGCGAGCAGGATCCACCGCCACGTCTTCCACCGCTGTCCGAGTGTCGGACCCAGCGCAGTGGTCATCGCACCGGCGCCCAGGGTGTCTGCGACGACGCCGGCGAGGCCACCGCGGCCGCAGCCGGTGCTCGCCGGCCCAGCGCGTCGTCAAGGGCGCTGACGCTGCGGTACTGCTCTTCGGTACCCGCCACGTTGCCGTAACTGACGTCGTTGAAAACGACTGCAGCAGAGGCGAAATCGGCGGCCAACGCGGGCAACGCGCGGCCGGCGTCGTAGGCCAGTTCGGTCGCCGTCCGGCCTGGCGCGGCGCTGAGCACGTCGTCTTCCTCGAGTTGGCGTGCCACGGCCCGCAGGCGGTGCTGGATGGCCGGAGTCCATTCGGCCTGCGCCGCATGGTGTTGCGCGCTCGCTCGGTGCTCGGCGGCACTGAGCAAATGACCGGTGAACAGGACATCGGCCTCGGTTGCGCTGCTGCGCATGGCCCGCCGCGCGATGCGCACCGCGATCATGATCGCGACGACCGCGAGGATCACCAGCACCGTGACGGTGACCCAGCCACCCGGCAGTGATGCGGCATCGGCGGTGATGCGGTAGAGCAGCTTGTCGAACCAGTCGAGGAGCTGATCGGTCAGCGACGGCCGCGGATAGATCGCCTTGGACAGTTCGTCTCGTGCCGCGTCTGCAGCTGCGTCGCGGTCGATGTCGATCGGTACGGAGATGGGGACTGTCACCGCCGGTCGGTCAGCCACAGATCGTCGGTGGAGTGCGGCGCGGTCGGCATCTGCACGGCGCCGGTCTGCAGCACCAGGTCGAACGCCTCGGCGCGGATACGGCGATCGGTGTACTGCAACACCACGATTCCCGCGTTGAACGGCCCGGTGATGATCTGGCCGATCGCGCCGCCGACGGCGATGATCACCAGTGCGATCATCGCGGCGGACACAGTGCCCCCGGTGGTCAGCAGGAGCTGCCCGCCGAAGCTGAACGGAATGGCCACCGCGCCGGCGACCAGTTGCGCGACCAGGACCGCGAGCAGACGGATGCCCAGGACGCGCCAGAAGTCACCGCGGATCAGCGCGAACGACCGACGCACGGCCGACATGATGTCCCGGCGCTCCAACACGATCGCGGCCGGTGTGAACGACAGCATCGTCCCGACGTAGAACAGTCCCGCCACCAAGGCCAGCCCCAGGGGAACCGCGACCGCGAAGGCCGCCCACCCGTTCACGAACACCCCGACCGAGACGACGATCGCGACGACGATGCCGATCACCACGAATGCGCCGATCGCTTCGAGGACGGTGAATCCGAGCAGCGCCCACAGGCGGGGCTTCAACCGGTGCCACGCCTCGGCGATCGTGATGCCGGAGCCGAAGATCGCGCGCCCGATGACAACGGTCAGCAGACCGCTCAACAGGATCGTCGACAGCGCGGTGGCCACGCCTGCGGTGAGGCTCGACAGCAGGGACGCGATGCCCGCACCGGTTTCGAACATCGTCGCGCCGGTGGCGGCGCTGTCGATGGCCTGCTCGACGTCACCGCTGAGGGCCAGCGGCCACAGCGACAGGATGAGGGCGACCACCTGGGCGGCGACCACGACGATCGTGGTCAGGCCGAGCGTGGCCTTCGGGTTGGCCCGCATGTAGGCGAACGCCCCGTTGAACATGTCGGACAACGTGAGGGGGCGCAGAGGGACGATGCCCGGACGCAGCACCGGGGGAGCACCGTACCCCGGCGGTCCGAACCCCGGGGGTGGCCCGTAGCCGGGTGGCGGGCCGTACCCGGGCGGCGGCCCGTAGCC
>NZ_VKAA01000019.1 GCF_007096635.1 Mycolicibacterium sp. 018/SC-01/001 | reverse complement strand
GGGCGCTTCACCGTGCAACGCGGGGTCGGGGGTCGCATCCAGGGCGGTCTGGTCGGCGATCACGGTGATGGTGATGGACGAGGCGCGCCCGTCATCGACGGCGGCAGCCGCACAGTCAGCGCGCCCGCAGCGGCAGGCCAGTACCGTTGATCCGGCGGCGATCGCCCCGACCGAGTCGGCGCGTTTCTGATCCAGGGTGCGGGGATCGAACTCGCACACCGAGGCGATCATCATCGCCAACCGGGTCGCCAGCAGCGCCGCATCCGGGGTGGCCAGCCGCCCGTACACCTCGGTGACCCCCGACCCGTCATCGCGGCCCCCGACGGTAAACGACCGATCCCGTGATCGGTCCCGCACGCGGCGCACCGCGTCGGGATCGTAGGTGTCGATCCACACATCGATGGCGGCCTCGAGCTTCTTCTGCGAGAGCACCCCCCACCCGGTGACCGTGTCGGCGAACTGGTTGTCGAGCAGCCGCAGGGTGGACGGGTCGAGGACCAGCGCGGTGCGCGCCACGACCGTGCGCACCACATCCAGGGACACTCGCCCGTCGGCGAGCAGCGCTCCCACCCGCGGGAACCGGTCTCGCAGCGCCACCGCCAGGTCCATCTGTGCCGACGCCCGCCCCGGGCTGATCCCGAGCGCGGCGCCGATCTCGGCGGCCGCCGCGTCCCAGTCCGCGCACACCCAGCGTTCCCGTTCCGGGCAGCGCCGGCGCCGCCACAGCTCGGCGATCGCCGCCAGCTTCATCGCCTCGGCACGCGCGGCCGCGGCCGCGGAGCTGGTCATCACGTCGACCAGATCCGCCTCCGCCACCCGCACCGTATCGAACACATGTTCTATCCTAGGAGCCGTCCCTGTGGGTGCGCGCCACCAAAACCCCAGCCTGTGGATAACTCCCGAGCCTGTGGACAACGTCGGGCGGCGTTCGCCCGCGGCGTAAACGGGTGGGCACCTTGAGTGCTAGCACTCGCATGTATAGAGTGCTAGGCGGCAGTCGGTTCAGCCCTGTGTCGGCACCCGCGACGACGGCGCGAGGGCGGTCACCGACCGCCGTGTACGCACACCTACATCAAGAGTGAAGGGGCTCCAATCGTGGCAGTCAACATCAAGCCACTCGAGGACAAGATCCTCGTACAGGCCAACGAGGCCGAGACCACGACCGCGTCCGGTCTGGTCATCCCCGACACCGCCAAGGAGAAGCCGCAGGAAGGCACCGTCGTCGCAGTTGGCCCCGGCCGCTGGGATGAGGATGGCGAGAAGCGGATTCCTCTGGACGTGTCTGAGGGCGACGTGGTCATCTACAGCAAGTACGGCGGCACCGAGATCAAGTACAACGGCGAGGAGTACCTGATCCTGTCGGCCCGCGACGTGCTGGCTGTCGTCTCCAAGTAAGCGAATCGTGTTCCGCCCCGGACATTCCCGCATGCGCGTGGTGATGTCCGGGGCGGTGCGCTTCCTACCCCGTCCCTAGGGAAAGACATTCATGAGCAAGCAAATCGAATTCAACGAAACCGCGCGTCGCGCCATGGAAGCCGGCGTCGACAAGCTCGCCGACGCGGTCAAGGTGACCTTGGGCCCCCGCGGCCGCCACGTCGTGCTCGCCAAGGCCTTCGGTGGTCCGACGGTGACCAACGACGGCGTGACCATCGCCCGTGACATCGACCTCGAGGATCCGTTCGAGAACCTCGGTGCCCAGCTCGTCAAGTCCGTCGCGACGAAGACCAACGACGTGGCCGGCGACGGCACCACAACTGCCACCGTGCTGGCTCAGGCCATGGTGAAGGCCGGTCTGCGCAACGTGGCGGCCGGCGCCAACCCGATCGCACTGGGCTCGGGTATCAGCAAGGCCGCCGACGCGGTGTCCGAAGCGCTGCTGGCCGCCGCCACCCCGGTCGCCGACAAGAAGGCGATCGCTCAGGTCGCCACCGTGTCGTCGCGTGACGAGCTGGTGGGTGAGTTGGTCGGCGAGGCCATGACCAAGGTCGGCACCGACGGCGTCGTCACCGTCGAGGAGTCCTCGACGCTGAACACCGAACTCGAGATCACCGAAGGCGTCGGCTTCGACAAGGGCTTCATCTCGGCCTACTTCGTCACCGACTTCGATTCCCAGGAAGCGGTTCTCGAAGATGCGCTGGTGCTGCTGCACCGCGAGAAGATCAGCTCGCTGCCCGACCTGCTGCCGCTGCTGGAGAAGGTCGCCGAGTCCGGCAAGCCTCTGCTGATCGTTGCCGAGGACGTCGAGGGCGAGGCGTTGTCCACGCTGGTGGTCAACGCGATCCGCAAGACACTCAAGGCCGTTGCGGTCAAGGCGCCGTTCTTCGGGGATCGCCGCAAGGCATTCCTCGACGACCTCGCCGTCGTCACCGGCGGCCAGGTCGTCAACCCCGACGTGGGTCTGATGCTCCGCGAGGTGGGTCTGGAGGTGCTCGGCACCGCTCGCCGCGTCGTCGTCGACAAGGACAGCACGGTCATCGTCGACGGGGGTGGCACGCAGGAGGCCATCGACGGCCGCAAGGCCCAATTGCGTTCGGAGATCGAGGCATCCGATTCCGACTGGGACCGCGAGAAGCTCGAGGAGCGGCTGGCCAAGCTGGCCGGCGGCGTCGCGGTCATCAAGGTCGGTGCGGCCACCGAGACTGATCTGAAGAAGCGCAAAGAAGCCGTCGAGGATGCCGTGGCCGCAGCCAAGGCCGCTGTCGAAGAGGGCATCGTCGTCGGTGGCGGCGCCGCACTGGTCCAGGCTCGTAGCGCGCTCGACTCGCTGCGTACGGAACTGAGCGGTGACGAGGCGCTCGGCGTCGGTGTGTTCGCCGCCGCGCTGTCCTCGCCGCTGTACTGGATCGCCACCAACGCCGGTCTGGACGGCTCCGTCGTCGTCAGCAAGGTTGCCGAACTGCCTGCGGGACAGGGCTTCAACGCCGCGACGCTGGAGTACGGCGATCTGATCTCCGACGGTGTCGTCGATCCGGTCAAGGTGACGCGTTCGGCGGTCGTCAACGCCGCGTCGGTGGCGCGCATGGTGCTCACCACCGAGACCGCAGTCGTCGACAAGCCGGCAGAGCCGGCGGATGACGGCCACGGCCACAGCCACGGTCACGGTCACCACCACCACTGATCGCTGACGCAGAGCACCCCCAGTCCTGTTGGGCTGGGGGTGCTTTCGCGTGGTGGATGCGGTGTACTGAACCCATGGTGCTGCACGAGGACGACTGTCAGATCACGACATGGGACGACCATCGTGGCCGCCTCTCGTTTCGCACGGGGTTCTCGGCCGATTCGACGCCGACACAGGGTTTCGTCACCGGGGTCGCCGAACTGCCCGATGGCGGATATCTCGCGGTGCACCGCCACAAGCAGGCGGAGACCTATCACGTGCTGGCCGGCGCCGGCGTCGTCACCCTCGACGGGGCGGAGCACCAGGTCCGCGCCGGTTCGCAGGTGTTCATTCCCGGCTTCAGTGAGCACGGCATCAGAAACACCGGCGGGCACGTGTTGCGCTTCTTCTACGTCCTCGCAGCCGACGCCTTCAGCGATATCGAGTACGTCTTTTCCTGACCGTTGTCCTCGGTGAGCCTGCCGTGCGCGAACGCACTCCATTGCGCGCGCACGCGGACCGCCAACTCCTCGTCGACGCCGCCGTCACCCAACATCGCTGCGTCGGTCCAGCTGTCGCGTGAGCCGAAAAGCAGTGGCAGTTCGATGCAGTGGCATGCGCCGAACGGTCCCGGTGTCCAGTCGACACGGTAGGTGTGGGCCCGCCCCCCGGCCGCCCGCCACGCCTCGGCGAGGGCCACCGCAGGTGCGCCGAAAACTCGCCGCGTGACGGCCTGCGCCACCAGCGACATGGCGGCTCGGCCGGGCGCCCCCATCCTCCTGAGCCGGGCGCCGCGCGCATCCATCAGGGCGAACGGCAGCGCGTCGTCGCGGGTGAACCCGACGAGGATCTCGACCCGCGAAGCCGCCCGCGTCATGTCCCTCGCGCCGACCATCGGTACCTGACCGACCGTCGGAGCGAACGCCATCTTGCCGATCAGGCCGAAGGGTGCGGCGACGGCCAGCGCCACCACCTGCGCGTCCAGTACACGCTCGATGTCCGCCGCAGCCGGCGAAACCCCGGACAGCCGCGCCAGCGCCGCCTCCCGCATCGCGGCGAACAGAGCAGTGCGGTCGACGCCCTGCACGCCCAGCGGGGCGCTCTGCAGAATCGCGCGGGCGAACAGGCCGTCGGTCTCCGGGCACATCATCAGTGCCAGCGCGGAATCGCCACCCGCGGACTGACCGAACACGGTGACCCGTCGCGGGTCGCCGCCGAACGCGGCGATGTTCGCCTGCACCCAGCGCAGCGCTTCGATCTGATCGCGCAGGCCCAGATTCGGATGGTCGGAGTCGACCAGGTTGAGGTAGCCCAGGATGCCCAGCCGGTAGCTGACCCGCACGACGACCACACGACCCTCACGTACGAGGTCATCGGGGTCGTACTTCGGTGCCTCGCCACCACCCGTCACGTAGGCGCCGCCGTGGAACCACACCATCACCGGCAGCCCGTCGGCGTCGGCAGGAGCGGTGACGCTGAGCACCTGGCAGTGCTCGTTCTGCTCGAGGTGCTCGACCACGGCACCGGTGACGAACGCCAGCCGTGACGGCAGCTGCGGGCAGACCGGCCCGCGGCGCGTCGCGTCGACGGTGTCGCGTGCCGCGGTGACGGGGACCGGCGGTGCGAATCGCCCGGCGGTCGCGTAGCGCACCCCCCGAGCGTGGAGCAGCCCGCCGACCTCCTCGACCAGCAGCCGGCCACCTGTCGACTCGATCAGACGCGTGGCCACCCGACAACGATAAGGCGGTGTGCCCACACTCACCCCGACAGGCCCTGGCCACCAGCGCGGCCATGAGTAAAATGGGTTTTGCTCATGACCGGTACGGCTGAGCGCAATCCAGTGAACGAGGAGGGCACGGCCGTGGGCGCGCAGTCACGCCAGCGCGGGCTTATCAGCCGCATCGTGCGGGAGACCGACCCGCCGACCGGCGCGATGGCGCGGCTTCCCATGTCGTCTGCGGAGATCGACGAGGCGTACTACGCGCGCGTCGGCGAGGTACTCGACCTGGCCGGCAACATCGGCGCGATCCTGATGGCGTCGGGGACGCCGGCCACCGCGACGATGGATCAGGTCACCGCGATCACCTCGGCCTACGGGGTCGAACGGTGCGAAGTCGACGTCATCAACACGACGATCCACCTCGCCGCGTACCGCGGCCCCTCGTCGCCGGTCAGCACGCTGCACATCGTGCAGTCGCGATCCATCGACTTCAGCCGGCTGGCCGCGGTCGACCGGCTGATCCGCAAGATCCGCGACGGTCAGATATCGCCGACCGACGCCCGCGCCGAACTCGACGAGATCATCGTCGCGCCGCACCCGTACCGCCGGTGGATCGCCACGCTGGCGTGGGGCGCGCTGGCCTTCGCCACCGCAGGCACCCTCGGCGCGAGCTGGCTGGCGTGCGTGGTGAGCGCGCTGAGCACCATGACCATCGACCGCGTGAATCGGCGCCTGAACCGGCACGGACTGCCGTTCTTCTTCCAGTACGCCGTCGGCGGGATGATCGCCGCCGCGCCCCCGATCATCCTGTACTGGCTCAGTCCTCGGCTGGGCATCGACTTCGAGCCGAGCATCGCGATCGCCGCCGGCCTGGTCGTGCTGCTCGCGGGGCTTTCCCTCGTGGGATCGGTCGGCGACGTCATCAGCGGCGCCCCGGTCACCGCGGCAGGGCGTTTCTTCGAGCTGGTGATGATGACCGGAGCGACGATCGCCGGTGTGGCACTCGTGTTGCACCTGGCCAACCGTTTCGGTGCGCCGTTCGTCGCCATCGACGCGCACTCGCCGCCTGCCATCGCCGAGTTCCCGGCCCGTGTCGCGTTCGGCGCTGCGAGCGCGGCGGCCTACGCGCTGGCCTGCTACGCCGAACGCTCGGCGGCCATCGCGGCCGCCTTCGGTGGGGCCGCAGGCACCATCGCGTTCCTGCTCGCCCAGGGCGCCGGTCTGGGTGCGGTGGTTGCGTCCTTCGTCGCCGCGGTGCCGATCGGCCTGGTCGGGCGGCTGATGGAGGGCCGCAACCTGGCGCCGCCGATGGTCGTCTCCATCGCCGGCATCGTGCCTCTGCTGCCCGGTCTGGCGTTGCTGCACGGCATCTACGCCATCCTCAACGACCAGACCGCCGTGGGCTTCGCATCAGTGCTGGGCGCCTTCGCCGTCGGGACCGCGCTCGCGGCGGGCGTGACGTTGGGTGAATGGAGTTCGTGGAAGGTGCGCCGGCGCCGTCTCCAAGCGCGCCGCACCAACCGGAGCCTGAAGCTGCCCGGCCGCGCGCCGCTGAGCTCAGCGGATTAGGTGGCCTCCAACCGCGCCCGGACCGCCGCCATCCGCTGACGCAGATCCGCCTCGGAGATGACGCCACGCTCGAGCAGCGAGTGCGCCAGTGCGACGAGCTGGTTCTCGGGGTAGGGAAGATCGGCGTAGGTGGTCGCCACCAGGGCGTCCTCTTCGTCGCGGCGCTCGGTGAAGGTCGGCACGCCCGTCTCGCAGTCGGCGCGGTCCAAGGCGTCGCACAATCCGTCCAGGCTGGTCTTCCACGGCGGCACCGGATTCTCGACGCCGTACTTGGCCGCCACCCGCGGCCACACCTGGTCGCGGTCGATCAGGGCCCTCAGCGCTGCACCGTCCATCGTCAGTCCGCGATCGGGTGTAGTGCGGGCCGGGTGTCGGTGACGACGTTGGTGGTGACACCGGGCTTCGGCAGTGCCACCCCGATGAGGCAGTCGCGGGTGACGATCTCGGCTAGTTGGTCTTCGGTCCAGTCCTCGGTGCCCGCCGGGCGCATCGGCATCACCATGAAGCGGTGCTTCTGGTTGGAGTCCTGTACGCGGACCTCGACGTCGTCGGGCAGATACAGCCCGAACTCGGCGAGGACCTGGCGAGGCCAACGCACCAGCCGGCGGCGATAGTTCGGGGTGCGGTACCACTCGGGTGAATTGCCGAGAATCGGCCGTGGATAGCAGGAACACAATGCGCAGACGATCACGTGGTGCACGCCGGGAGTGTCCTCGAGGATCTCGAAAGCGGTGAAGTCACTGGGCGTTCCGAAGCCGGTCGGTTCCATCCAGTCGACGCCGACCTCCTTGCTCGCCGTCATCGGTTCGGTCACCGCGAGCTGCTTGAACTCCGGGTCCAGCCAGGCGCGGGCCACCAGCCGGGCGGCGGGCGTCGGACCGATCTGCTCGGCGAACTCGGTGAAGCGCCGGTGATCCTCGGCGGTGAAGATGCCCTTCTCGATACACAATTCGCGTAGTGCGATCTCGAGGACTTCGAAATCGGTGATCTCGTCGACCATGGGTTTGACGGTGCGGTCGTGGTCATGGTCGTGGTCGTGATCATGCGACACGGTGGATTCCCCTCTCGGACAGCGTGATTCAGCGCGGAGCAAGCCACCGTTCAGGTAGCTCGGTGCGCAACGTGTCGGATTCCGTGCCGGTGTAGCCGTCCCAGAGCTCGCTCTGGACGAATTCGACGACATAGAACCACTCGGGGCGCGCGTCGGGCCGGTCCCAGGTTTCGTCCTCGGCGGCAGGGCTCTCATAGGCCACCGTCGCGATCCGTCCGGGTGCGCCACGGACGTACTCGGGAGTGCGGGTGTAGAAGATCACCGGGAGGTCGCGGACGACGACGGGATCGCCGACCGAGAAGCGAGGTCGGCCGGCCTGCCCCGCATAGACTCCGGGATCGCCCTTGCCGACGGCGTGCCGGTGGTGCGCGTTGCGGCTGATGCCGCTGCCGTCGCCGTGCGATTTCGGCTGCGCCTCGGGTGCACGTCCGCCGAGTCCGCCGGCGTACCGCGCCGCCACCTCGGCCATGCGCTCACTCAGCTCACCGAGGCTGATGTGGTGCTTCTCGACGAGCACTCTGGCCACCGCCAGCAGCCAGCGGCCGTAGTAGGGAAGGCCCAGGTATTCGGCCCGTCCCACGTCGACGTTGCCGATCCGGCGGCGCTCCTCCGAGAGCCAGATGCCACGTGCGGCGAGTACCTCGCACATGACGTAGGTGAGCTCTTCCCACTGCTCGTACTGCTTGTTCTCGTACTTGATGGGGGCGTCGGGCTCACCGCCCACGTCGTGAACCGGCTTCAGGTAGGCCTTGATCCGCGCCGAATCGAGGAGATCCGGTGGCGGGGCGTCGGGCAATTCGGGGAACGCTGATCGCAGACGCGCCACCAGGTCGAGTTGTGCGGCGCGGTCGGCGGCGGTACTCATCCCTCAGACCCCCAGGGTGGCGGCAATGCCTTCCCTGGGAGCCTAACCTCGGGGCGCAGGGTCCCGAGGGCTTTTCGGGCCGATCAGGCGGAGCGGCGAATGCCTCGCTTGAGCAGGAGTTCACGCTCGGACTCGCTGAGTCCGCCCCAGATGCCGTAGGGCTCACCCACAGCAAGCGCGTGGGAACGGCACTGCGTGATCACGGGGCAGCTACGGCACATCTCCTTGGCGCGCATTTCCCGCTGTGCGCGAGCGCGGCCGCGCTCGCCGTCGGGGTGGAAAAACATCGCGGAATCGACACCCCGGCAAAGGCCCTGCATCTGCCAGTCCCAGATGTCGGCGTTCGGACCGGGAAGCTGCTGCGGCTGTGGCACTGCGAAACTCCTCTCTGCACATCCCATTTGTCGAAAGCTCACGGATGCGTCAGTCGTGGAAAAGATCCGAGCACAGTCGCCGATGACCACTCGTGCACACAACGTAGAAGGGCTCCGGATTTTCCGTCAATAGCCTCCCCTGTGCGAAAGTGCATACGGCCGAAGCGAGATTTAACATCGCGTTCATCGGTGCGACTCGTTCGCAACGACGAGGGTGATAAACGTTCGCGCTCAACCGCTTACTTCGGCGTCATTTGTCCCGGTCAGTTAATGTCCCGGTGCGAGAACTGAACTCGACACCTGTTGATCAGTTTTCATGTTCGTAACATCGACACCATGAACTGTTAACTGACAGTCTCGGAGAAGAGTTGCGGGTTGATAGCGTCGGCGCTCGACATGGGTTCCGACACGGATCAGGCAGCGTTCGGCAGCGATCCCGGCTCGTGGCCACTGCCGGCCGCGCGTACCCCGGAGGGGCTGTGGCTGCGCGCCGTCGCGGCCGGCGGTCAGGGCCGCTACGCCGCCGCCGAAGCAGACCTCGATCGACTCCTGCGCCGCGTCGAGGGCGGACCGCTCGCGTCGCTGGCGTTGAGCACGCGCGGCTCGTTCCTGCGTCAGCTCGGCTGGCACGACCGTGCCCGTTCCTTCGACGGCGCAGCGTGGGCGTGCTCGGGTGGCACCGGGGACGCCGCCGCGGACGCGCTGATCGGCCTGGCCGCCGACGCGCTGGGTGTCGGCCGGTTCGCGGCGTCGGAACGGGCGCTGCGGCGGGCTGCCGGACTGGCGCCGGCCGCGACATCCGCCCGCGTGCCGATCCGGCTGGCCTGGGTGTCGGCGGAGCTGGCGATGGCGCGCGGTGACGGTGCCGCGCTCACCCACGCCGCGCGGGCCGTCGAGCTCGCCGCGCACACCCCGTCGGTGCGGCACCGGGTCAAGTCGTTGCTCGTACGAGCCGCGGCGCACTGCGCATCGGGGGACATCGACGCGGCGCGCGCGGACGGCGACCGCGTGCTGGCGTGGGCGGGCGAGCAGGGCCTGGTTCCGCTGCGCTGGGCGGCGGCGGCGCTGCTGGCGGGAATCGGGAGCGGCGAGCACTCCGTACAGCAGGTAACAGACATCCGTCGCAGTTGCGCCGAAACCGTGACCAGACGGGGCGGCGTGTGGCGCTCGCGCTAACGGGGTTGCACCCCGAGTGGTCGTTATTGTTTAGCTGAGCCACACAACTGACACCTCCGATCAGGTGTCCCGACGTAACGCTGGAGAGCCTGCTCACGATGACAATTTCGGGAGAACGTCTCGATGCTGTCGTGGCAGAAGCCATTGCCGGCAACCGGGATGCACTCCGGGAGGTGCTGGAGATCATCCGCCCCCTCGTCGTCCGCTACTGCCGGGCGCGCGTGGGAACAGCGGAACGAAGCGGTCTGTCAGCTGATGACGTTGCTCAGGAGGTGTGCTTGGCTGCCATCACCGCGCTGCCGCGGTACAAGGATCAGGGACGACCGTTCCTGGCCTTCGTGTACGGCATCGCAGCGCACAAGGTTGCCGACGCACATCGGGCCGCCGGACGTAACCGGGCCGACCCGATGGAGGTGGTGCCGGAGCGATTCTCCGGCGAGGCCGGTCCCGAGCAGATGGCGATCGACTCCGAGTCGTCGGCCAGGATGAACGCCCTCCTGCAGATCCTCCCCGAGAAGCAGCGCGAGATCCTGATCCTGCGGGTGGTCGTCGGCATGAGCGCCGAAGAGACCGCCGAGGCCGTGGGGAGCACCGCGGGTGCGGTGCGCGTCGCCCAGCATCGTGCGCTCTCTCGCTTGAAGACGGAGATCATGGCGACGGGACGTGGCCATGCCTGACTTCGGACGGTGGAACAACGCCGGCGGGGATCCGTCGCTCAACGAGATCAATCGCACCGACCAGTTCCTCGACGCACTGGCCGGACAGCAGCCGGTCTACGCCACCGATCGCGGTGAAGCCGAGCTGGCTCAATTGCTGGCGGGCTGGCGCGACAATGTGCGCGAAACCCCGATGAACGACGTGGTGACCCTGCAGGACGCCGCGGTGGCGCTGGATCGTGTGACCTCTCCGGCGCGCCGCCGGCGGCTGTCGCTGGCCGTGGTCGGCTCGACCGCGGCCGCGGTGCTCTGCCTGGGCGGTTTCGGTGCCGTGATCGCGGGCTCCGGACCGGGCGATGCGCTGTACGGCCTGCGCACCGTGCTGTTCGGTGACTCGGTGCAGACGCGCGACGACGCGGTCGCCCTGGCCGCGCAGACCGAGATGCAGCAGGTGCAGAAGCTGATCGACCAGGGGGATTGGCAAGGGGCGCAGCAGAAGCTGCAAGCAGTGACGACGACGGTCGCCACGGTCGGCGACGATCAGCGCAAGGCCGAGCTCGTGACCCAGTGGCAGGAGCTGACCGTCAAGGTCGAAGCGCAGAACCCCGCCGCGACGGTCCCGCCGGGCGCGCCGCTGCCCACGTTCCCGGTGGTGAGCATCGATCCGAACACCGTCGTCCTGCCCCCGCCGTCGGAGACGTCGTCGCCATCGGATACGACGTCGGGGACGTCTTCGCCGACCTCATCGGCGCCGACCGACACCTCATCCACTGCACCGTCCTCGACCTCGTCTGCCACCTCGTCCACCACCTCGTCGGTGCCGGCCGGGACCACCACCCCGTCGTCATCTGCCGCGGCGACCCCGTCGAGCGCGGTGGCGCCGTC
The DNA here is from genome assembly GCF_007096635.1 of Mycolicibacterium sp. 018/SC-01/001. Taxonomy (GTDB): domain Bacteria; phylum Actinomycetota; class Actinomycetes; order Mycobacteriales; family Mycobacteriaceae; genus Mycobacterium. Next base: position 117,868 of record NZ_VKAA01000019.1, on the reverse strand, counting down.
GACGACGGCGACGACAACTCAGCAGCCGACTCCGTCGTCGACGACGACGCGTACGGTGCCGTCGTCCTCGACGGCGGCGACCACGTCAGCCGTCACGCCGACAACGACGACCTCGGTCGTCGTCCAACAGTCGACGACGACGGTGGCGCCGCGCGTGACCACGGCCGAACCGCCATCGGCGGCGTCGCCATCAGCAGCACCCACGCGTACCACCGCGCCGGCGATCGCCGTCCCGTCGAGCGCGGCTGCACCGTCGGCTCCGGCGGAACCGGCGATTCCGACCACGACGACAGCGCCGGCCGTGCCGGAGGCGCCCCGCTGACGAGGGAGAAGTTCAGCCCTCAGCGATATCCGTCGGACTCCGAGGCCGCCTCGTTCATCGACGCATCGGCGTACCCGCGGCAGTAGTCCCAGGTGACGTAGGAGTCGGGCTCGGGATCGTAGGCCGGCTCGTGCGGGCGAACCGTGCCGTCCACCAGGAGCTGGAGCAGGTTGGCGCGCAGCATGTCCCAGTCGTGGTAGTGGTCCTGCTGGCATTCGTCACAGCAGACCACGAGTCCGCGAATTCCCTTGTGCGCCAACAGCGCTTCATAAACAGCGAGGTCGGCCAGATCGGCCTCCACCGCGGTGCGTTCCTGCGGATCCAGCGGCTGCCCCGGCTCGAGCGCGTCGAGTGCCGCCGACGGATCACTCGGGTCGTCGGCGAACGGGTCAGGCGGCAATCCTGGCGGCAGGTGGTCTCGCACGCCACAAGACTACGCAGCCCTGCGGGGATCGCGCCAGCACTCGCGCGGCACGTCATGGCGAACACAAACACCGAGCTTGATGCCGATAAGATGGCGTTTCAGGTCGCGTTCGGGACTCGATCGCAGGGCCTGTCACGCATCTGGTTACTGGAGGCTCCCATGTCGATCGCCGAGAGCAGCATTCCCCTGGCCATGCCGGTTCCCACCGGCGGTGACGATCCGACCAAGGTGGCCATGCTGGGCCTGACGTTCGACGACGTGCTGCTGCTGCCCGCGGCCTCGGATGTGATCCCCGCCACCGCGGACACCTCCAGTCAGCTGACCCGAAAGATCCGCCTGAAGGTGCCGCTGGTCAGTTCGGCCATGGACACCGTCACCGAATCGCGGATGGCGATCGCGATGGCCCGCGCCGGCGGTATGGGTGTGCTGCACCGCAACCTGCCTGTCGCCGAGCAGGCTGGTGCCGTCGAGACCGTCAAGCGCTCCGAGGCCGGCATGGTGACCGACCCCGTCACGTGCTCGCCGGACAACACGCTGGCCGAGGTCGACGCGATGTGCGCGCGGTTCCGCATCTCCGGTCTGCCGGTGGTCGACAGCGCCGGCCAGCTCGTTGGCATCATCACCAACCGCGACATGCGCTTCGAGGTCGACCAGTCCAAGGCCGTGCGCGAAGTGATGACCAAGGCCCCGCTGATCACCGCGCAGGAGGGTGTCTCGGCTGAGGCGGCGCTGGGGCTGTTACGCCGCAACAAGATCGAGAAGCTGCCGATCGTCGACGGGAACGGCAAACTGACCGGACTGATCACGGTCAAGGACTTCGTGAAGACCGAGCAGTTCCCGCTCGCCACCAAGGACAGCGACGGCCGGCTGCTGGTCGGGGCGGCCGTCGGCGTGGGCGAGGACGCGTGGACGCGGGCGATGACGCTGGCCGACGCGGGCGTGGACGTGCTGATCGTCGACACCGCGCACGCCCACAACCGTGGGGTGCTCGACATGGTGCACCGGCTCAAGGTCACCATCGGCGATCGCGTGGAGATCGTCGGCGGCAACGTCGCGACACGCGCGGCCGCCGCGGCGCTCGTGGAGGCGGGCGCCGACGCGGTCAAGGTCGGCGTCGGTCCCGGCTCGATCTGCACCACCCGCGTGGTCGCCGGCGTCGGTGCTCCCCAGATCACGGCGATCCTCGAAGCCGTCGCCGCCTGCGCGCCGCACGGGGTCCCGGTGATCGCCGACGGCGGGCTGCAGTACTCCGGTGACATCGCCAAGGCGCTGGCCGCCGGTGCGTCGACCGCCATGCTGGGCTCGCTGCTCGCCGGCACCGCCGAATCTCCCGGCGAGCTGATCTTCGTCAACGGCAAGCAGTTCAAGAGCTACCGCGGCATGGGATCGCTGGGTGCCATGCAGGGCCGCGGCGCGGGCGGCAACCTGCGCGGCTCGTACTCGAAAGACCGGTACTTCCAGGACGACGTGCTCTCGGAGGACAAGCTCGTGCCCGAGGGCATCGAGGGTCGGGTGCCGTTCCGCGGGCCGCTGTCCCAGGTGATCCACCAGCTCGTCGGCGGGTTGCGTGCGGCCATGGGCTACACCGGGTCGGCCACCATCGAGCAGCTTCAGCAGGCGCAGTTCGTGCAAATCACGGCGGCCGGGCTGAAGGAGAGCCATCCCCACGACATCACGATGACGGTGGAAGCCCCCAACTACACCACCCGTTAGGGTCGTCGCGGGATCAACAGGGGAGTGGACAACATGCGAGACATGGTCGAGATCGGTATGGGCCGAACCGCGCGCCGTACCTACGAGCTCGGCGACATCAACATCGTGCCGTCACGGCGCACCCGGTCGTCGAAGGACGTCTCGACCGCCTGGCAGCTCGACGCCTATCGGTTCGAGATCCCGGTGCTCGCCCACCCGACCGATGCGCTGGTGTCTCCGGAGTTCGCGATCGAGCTCGGCCGACTCGGCGGGCTGGGCATCCTCAACGGCGAGGGCCTGATCGGCCGGCACGCCGACGTCGAGGCCCGCATCGCCGAGGTCGTCGAGGCCGCGGCGAAGGAACCCGATCCGTCGATGTCGATCCGACTTCTGCAGCAATTGCATTCCGCGCCAATCGATCTCGATCTGCTCGGCGCTGCCGTCGCACGTATCAGGGAGGCGGGGGTCACCACGGCTGTGCGCGTCTCGCCGCAGAACGCGCAGGCGCTGACGCCGACACTGGTGGCCGCGGGCATCGACCTGCTGGTCATCCAGGGCACGATCATCTCGGCCGAGCGCGTCGCGCAGAACGGCGAACCGCTGAACCTGAAGACGTTCATCTCCGAGCTCGACGTTCCGGTGGTCGCCGGCGGCGTGCTCGATCACCGCACCGCGCTGCACCTGATGCGGACCGGGGCGGCCGGCGTGATCGTCGGGTACGGCTCAACGGCGGGCGTGACGACATCCGACGAGGTGCTCGGCATCAGCGTCCCGATGGCCACCGCTATCGCCGATGCCGCAGCTGCGCGGCGGGAGTACCTCGACGAGACCGGTGGCCGGTACGTGCACGTGCTCGCCGACGGTGACATCCACACCTCGGGTGAGTTGGCCAAGGCCATCGCCTGCGGCGCCGACGCCGTCGTGCTCGGCACCCCGCTCGCGTCGGCGGCCGAGGCGCTGGGCGGCGGCTGGTTCTGGCCGGCCGCGGCAGCGCACCCATCGCTGCCCCGCGGGGCGCTGCTGCAGGTGGCGGACGAGGAACGACCTTTGCTCGAGCAGGTGTTGAACGGCCCGTCGGACGATCCGTTCGGTGCGCTGAACCTGGTGGGCGGTCTGCGGCGGTCGATGGCCAAGGCGGGCTACTGCGACCTCAAGGAATTCCAGAAGGTCGGCTTGACGGTCGGCGTGTGACCGACACTGTCACTTTACAAATTAGGCCAACCTGTCTAGAAACTACTGGTCGGTAAGTCCATAATGGTCGGCATGAAGCCTGACTACGACGTCGTGATCATCGGTTCGGGGTTCGGTGGCAGCGTGAGCGCGCTGCGACTCACCGAAAAGGGCTACAAGGTCCTGGTCCTGGAGGCCGGCAAGCGCTACGCCGATCCGGACTTCGCGAAGACGTCGTGGAACCTGCGCCGCTTCCTGTGGGCGCCGCGGTTCGGGATGTTCGGCATCCAGCGCATCCATTTGCTCAACAACGTCATGATCCTGGCCGGAGCCGGGGTGGGCGGCGGCTCGCTGAACTATGCGAACACCCTCTACGTGCCGAGGGAGCCGTTCTTCAACGACCCGCAGTGGCGTGACATCACCGATTGGCGCTCCGAGCTCCTGCCGCATTACGACCAGGCACAACGGATGCTGGGCGTGGTCACCAATCCCACCGTCACCGACGCCGACCGCATCATGCAGGAGGTCGCCGAGGACATGGGCTGCCGGGACACCTGGGTCCCGACGCCGGTCGGCGTCTTCTTCGGGCCGGACGGAAAGAAGGCCCCCGGTCAGCTGCTGCCCGATCCCTACTTCGGTGGTGCCGGCCCGGCGCGTACCGGGTGCATCGAATGCGGATCGTGCATGACAGGCTGCCGCTTCGGCGCCAAGAACACCCTGATCAAGAACTACCTCGGGCTCGCCGAGAAAGCCGGCGCCCGTATCGAGCCGATGACGACCGTCACCGACTTCAGCCAACGCCCCGACGGCACGTGGCAGGTGCGTACGGTGCGCACCGGGAGCTGGGTGCGCCGCACACGCCGGACGTTCACCGCGAACCATGTCATCGTCGCCGCCGGCACCTACGGCACGCAGCGGCTGCTGTTCAAGATGCGTGACACCGGACGGTTGCCGAAGCTCTCCGCCCGGCTCGGCATGCTCACCCGCACGAACTCCGAGTCGATCGTCGGCGCCGGCCGGCTGCGCGTGTCCGACGATCTGAATCTCACCCACGGTGTGGCGATCACGTCCTCGATCCATCCGACGTCCGACACGCACGTCGAGCCGTGCCGGTACGGCAAGGGGTCGAACGCGATGGGTCTGCTGCAGACGTTGATGACCGACGGCGACGGGCCCGAGGGCACCGACGTCCCGCGGTGGAAGCAGTTGGTGCGCACCGCCCGCGAGGACCCGAAGGGCACGCTGCGGCTGCTCAATCCGCGACGCTGGAGCGAGAGGACGATGATCGCTCTGGTCATGCAGAACCTGGACAACTCCATCACCACGTTCACCAAGCGCACCCGGTTCGGCTTCCACCGCTATCTGAGCAAGCAGGGCCACGGCGAGCCCAATCCGTCGTGGATCCCGGTGGGCAACGAGGTCACCCGCCGGATCGCGAAGAAGATCGACGGCGTCGCCGGCGGCACCTGGGGCGAGCTGTTCAACATCCCGCTCACCGCGCACTTCCTCGGGGGCGCGGTCATCGGCGACAGCCCCGAGCACGGCGTCATCGATGCCTACCACCGGGTGTGGAACTACCCCACGCTGTCCGTCGTCGACGGTGCCGCGATCTCGGCCAATCTCGGTGTCAACCCGTCACTTTCGATCACCGCGCAGGCCGAACGTGCGGCGTCACTGTGGCCGAACAAGGGTGAGCAGGATCTGCGACCCGCCCAGGGCGAACCCTACCGGCGGCTGGACCCCATCGAGCCCGCTCATCCGGTGGTGCCCGCACATGCGCCCGCGGCTCTGGACTGGGGGGTGAGCGCCGAGACGGTCAACCGGCGCGACCCCACCACCGCCGACGCGCAGGGCGCCTGACCCCGGAGCCGTCCCACTAGACTGTTCGGGTGGATTCTGCTGCTCCCCGCCCGGTGCTGGTGGTCGATTTCGGTGCCCAGTACGCCCAACTGATCGCCCGGCGGGTGCGCGAGGCGCGAGTGTTCTCCGAAGTCATTCCGCACACCGCGACCGTCGACGAGATCAAGGCCCGCAATCCGCGGGCAGTGGTGCTGTCCGGCGGGCCGGCCAGCGTCTACTCCGAAGGCGCACCCCAGCTCGATCCGGCACTGTTCGACCTCGACATCCCGGTGTTCGGCATCTGCTACGGCTTCCAGGCGATGGCGCAGGCGCTCGGCGGCACCGTGGCGCACACCGGCACCAGTGAGTTCGGCCGCACCGAGCTCACCGTCGTGGGCGGTGATCTGCATTCGGATCTGCCTGCGACACAGCCGGTGTGGATGAGCCACGGGGACGCGGTCACCGAAGCGCCGGCCGGCTTCGACGTCGTGGCGACCAGTTCGGGCGCGCCGGTCGCGGCGTTCGAGAACCGCGTACGCGGGTTGGCGGGCGTCCAGTACCACCCCGAGGTCATGCACAGCCCGCACGGGCAGCAGGTACTGAGCCGCTTCCTGCACGAGTTCGCAGGGATCGACGCGACGTGGACGCCGGCCAACATCGCCGATGCGCTCGTCGAGCAGGTGCGGACCCAGATCGGTGACGGGCGGGCCATCTGCGGGCTGTCGGGCGGCGTGGATTCCGCCGTCGCTGCCGCACTCGTCCAACGCGCGATCGGCGACCGGCTCACGTGCGTCTTCGTCGACCACGGCCTGCTGCGGGCCGGTGAGCGGGCCCAGGTGCAGCGCGACTTCGTCGCTGCCACCGGCGCGAACCTCGTCACCGTCGACGTCGCCGACCGTTTCCTGGAGGCGCTGTCCGGCGTGACCAATCCCGAAGGCAAACGCAAGATCATCGGCCGCGAATTCATCCGGGCGTTCGAAGGTGCTGTGCGGGATGCGTTGGGGGCGGCCGAAGGTGACGTCGAATTCCTCGTGCAGGGCACGCTGTATCCCGATGTCGTGGAGTCCGGTGGTGGGACGGGTACGGCGAACATCAAGAGCCACCACAACGTCGGTGGGCTGCCGGGAGATCTGAAGTTCAAGCTGGTCGAACCGTTGCGATTGCTGTTCAAAGACGAAGTCCGCGCGGTCGGTCGGGAATTGGGTCTGCCCGAGGAGATCGTTGCGCGCCAACCCTTTCCGGGCCCTGGGCTGGGTATCCGGATCGTCGGCGAGGTCACCGCGGATCGGCTCGACACACTGCGCCGCGCAGACGCGATCGCCCGGGAGGAGCTCACCTCGGCGGGTCTGGACCACCAGATCTGGCAGTGCCCGGTCGTGTTGCTCGCTGACGTGCGATCGGTCGGGGTCCAGGGCGACGGCCGCACCTACGGCCATCCGATCGTGCTGCGTCCGGTGTCGAGCGAGGATGCGATGACCGCGGATTGGACCCGGGTGCCCTACGAGGTGCTGGAGCGGATCTCGACGCGCATCACCAACGAAGTGCGGGAAGTGAACCGCGTCGTCATGGACATCACGAGCAAGCCGCCGGGCACGATCGAATGGGAGTAGCGACAAATTTGACGCGCATACTGTAATAATTCCGTCATGATCAAGCAGGCGCGCGGGGGCGCGATTCTTGCTGTGTTCGTCGTTTCGCTCATGTCGATGGTCGGTCTGGCGGTCCCGGCGCATGCGCAGCCCGAGGGCGCTCACATCACCGGTATCGAGAAGGTCAACGACCGCTGGGACAAGGTCTCGGTGTTCTCCCCAGCGATGAACAAGGTCGTCGTCAACGACGTGTTCACGGCGGCGAAGACCGGTGCGCCCACGTTCTATCTGCTGCCCGGCATCGACGGCGGCGACGATCTCGACGGCCCGCGCGCGCCCGGTACCAAGAGCTGGTTCGGAATGACCGACATCCAGGGCTTTTTCGCGAACAAGAACGTGAATGTGGTTTCCCCGCTGGGCGGGCCGTTCAGCTGGTACACCGACTGGGTCGCCGACCCGAGCAAGCAGTACCAGACCTACATGACCAAAGAGCTCCCGCCGCTGATCAACGCCCAGTACAAGACCAACGGCAAGAACGCGGTCGGCGGGTTGTCCAGCACCGGTGGCACTGCGGTCGACTACGCGATCCAGGTGCCGGGCCTGTACAAGGCGGTCGGGTCCTACAGCGGCTTCCTCACCCCGGCCGACAACGCCGGACAGGTCGCGCTGACGCTGGGGAGCGGCGGCGCCAACGCCGACGCGATGTGGGGCCCGCAGGGCGGACCGCTGTGGGTGGCCCACGATCCGTCCAAGAACGTCACGAAGCTCGCCGGGACCGCCGTCTACGTCGGCGCGTCCGGCTCGGGCAACGTCGGTTCGGTCGACCGGTTGCCGGAAGGCTTCGGCCCCAACATCACCGGCGGCTTCATCGAACGGATCGTCGCCGACAGCACCCGGGTGTTCGCCGACGCGGCCAATGCCGCCGGCATCCCGGTCACCTACGTCGTGCGGCCGGATGGCTCCCACACGTGGGGCCTGTTCGAGTCGGAGATGCAGGAGTCGTGGAACACGACGATCGGTCCGGCGCTCGGCGTCTGATCAGTCGCCGGGTGCGCTCTTCTCGACCAGGTCGCCGAGCAACGTGGCGACGGTCGTCTCCACGGCGGACTCGATCGAAAACGCCAGTGTCGCAGTGACAGCGCCGACGGCCTGGGTGCGAAACCGCACCAGGGTGGTGATGAGTTCTGCGACCGTGACGTCGTCGGGCATCGCTGCGCCGGGATTGATCTTGTCGACGACCTCCTCGACGCCGGCCTGCACCAGGATCGCGCTGATCTGATCGAGCAGCGGGCTCACCTGCTCGTGGACGTCGATGAGCTTGTCGTAGGCCACACCGAACCGGTGGATCTCGGTGAACGCCTCGACCAGGGTCGGCCGCACCACCGTGGCCTGCTCACCGTCGACGTGGATGATGCCCAGCGCGACCAGCCGGTCGAAGGCGGCGTCGTCGCCGATCGTGGTGCGGGCCTGGGTGAGTGCCATCCGCTGCGGTTTCTCGGTCGCCCAGCTGCCCGCGATCGCCGACTCCAGCCCGAGCATGTCGCCGAGATCCTTGCCCTGTTCCCAGCTCGACAGCATCTCGTTGACGTGGGCCAGGTTGTATCCGCGGTCGAGCAGAGACGTGATGAGCCGCAACCGGGTCAGATGCGTGTCGTTGAACAGCGCGATCCGGCCGACCCTCAGAGGTGGGTGAAGCAGTCCACGGTCGCGGTAGACGCGGACGTTACGGGTCGTCGTGCCCCCCAACCGCGCGAGTTCGTCGATGCGGTACTCCCCGGATTCGGTGACGCCGTGCGGTTGCACAGCGGCGACGAACAGTTGGGACACCGCGGCTTCGACCACGTCGCGGGAACCCCGACGGATGCGCCGCAGGATCGTCGGGATCGGTCCGCTGGACTTCGGCTGCGACATCACGCTCAGGCAGTGGAGGGCACGGCTCGCACACGCGCATCGTGTGCCACCGCGGCATAGTCGTCGAACCGGAACTGGCGCATCTGTCGAAGATACTGCGTCGCCAGTCCGGGGTACATCGACGCGTTGAAGCCGTCGGCGGTCAGATACCAGCTACGGCAGCCCGACATCCAGGTGGTCGCGCCCAGTCGCTGCTGGATGCCGGCGTTGTACCGGCGCTGCACGTCGGCACGGACGTCGAGGTACCGCAGGTTCTCACGAAGGATCGTGGTGATGCCCGCAACCGCGTAGTCGATCTGGCCCTCGATGTAGACCAGCAGCGAGTTGTGACCGGGGCCGGAGTTCGGGCCCGTCATCAGGAACAGGTTCGGGTAGCCGTGCACGCTCGCGCTCTTGTACGCCTCGGCGTGGTCCGCCCAGTCCTGCTGCAGCGCTCGGCCACCCAGGCCCGTGACGGGAAACGGCGGGCCCGACAGGTGGACGTCGTAACCGGTGGCGAACACGATCGCGTCGAGATGGTGCTCGATACCGTCGCTGGTGCGGATGCCGACGGGACTCAACGTCGCGATCGGCCAGTCGATGAGCTTGCAGTTCTCCTTCTGCAGGGCGGTGTAGTAGTCGTTGGAGATCAGCATGCGTTTGCAGCCGGGGGTGAAATCGGGAGTGAGCTGGCGGCGCAGCCAGGGATCTTTGACCCGCAGCCGCAGGTGTGCTCGCCCCAGCGCCGCGACGAGCCCGGTCAACGGCGTGTTCCACACCAGCGCCGCCGCGCACGCCTCGTGCCCCCAGAACAATGCCTGCCGGGTGATCTCCTGCGCTGCAGGCACTTTGGCGAACAACTGCTGGACCGCATCCGGAACACCCACATCGGGGCGGGGCAGCACCCACCCGGGGGTGCGCTGGAAGACCTTGACGAAGGCGGCGTCCTTGACCAGTTCGGGAACGATCTGCACGGCGCTGGCTCCCGTGCCGATCACGCCGATCCTCTTCCCGGCGACGTCGACGTCGTGATTCCACGAGGCGTTGTGGATCTTGGTGCCCGTGTAGCTGTCGATGCCCCGGATGTCAGGGAGGCTGTGGTCGGCCAGGGGGCCGGCAGCGAGCACGACGGTTCGGGCCTGGATCTTCCTGCGTCCGTTCAGCGTTGCCGTCCACACACCCGTGTCGCCGGCGAAGCTCAGGCCGGTCACCTCGGTGTCGAACCGGATCAACGGCCGCAGCGCGTGTCGATCGACGAGATCGTGGATGTGGTCGAGGATCTCGCCGCCGGAGGGGTACAAGCGCGACCAGGCGGGATTGCGGGCGAACGAGAACGAATACAGCATCGTCGGGATGTCGCAGGCAACCCCGGGGTAGGTGTTGTCCCGCCAGGTTCCGCCGACGTCCCCGGCCCGTTCGACGATGATCACGTCATCGACGCCGGCCGCCCTTAGCTTGATGGCCGCCCCCAACCCGGTGAAGCCGGCGCCGACGATCAGGGTGTCGTGGATTCGCGTCCGGGCCATCGGTCAGGCCGCCGGCTCGTGCGTGAGCTCCTTGAACCAGCTCGGGATGGGCCGTAGCAGGATCTTCGGGTAGTAGTCCGACGCCCACACCATGGGGTTGGCGAGCCAGTGGTAGGGATGGCGGGGGTCGATGACGGCGCGCCCGTGGTATTTCAGCAGCTGGTACGTCGGTACCCGCCAGGTCTTCTCTCCGCGCTCACCCAGTGTCTGGAACCGCTTCATCGCGTTGTAGAGCTTCTCGGGCTGCAGGCCCATGTCGATGATGTTGTTGCGCATCCGGTTGAGCAGCGGGACGTAGAGAATCATGCCCATGATGAGGCCGGGGGAGGCGATGTTGCCGACGAACTGCACGAGCAGACGGCGTAGATCGCTGTGGCCGATCATGTCGAGCACCGCGAAATCGACTGCGATGTGGCGGGACTCATCGTTGTTGATCTTCTCGAACACCTGGTGGCAGACGGGGTCCTTGACCTCTTCGAGGAGGAACTTGAGCAGCGCCCCGTCGAGGGCCACCTCGAGCATCGGGATCACGGTGCCCAGGATCGACAGCGACATGTCGTCGGAATAGGTGTCCAGCCAGTCGATGGCCAGCCGGATGTTGACGTTCGGTTCCGGCATCTCATAACCGTCGAGCATTCCCCACCGCTTCATCAGCGCCAGTTCGGCATTGGCGTGCCGCTGCTCTTCGGCGTGGAAGTAGCGGTAGATCTCGGCGATGGTCGGGGTGGGAGCCTTTTTGGCCAACGCGGCGAATCCGCGGGCGCCGACGTTCTCGATCCAGCACAGATCGGCCATGAAAGCCTTGAGCTTCGGCCGCATCTCGTCGGTGATCGTCTCGGCGCCCGGTGCGTCCCAGTCGATGTCGGCCAGTGCCCACTGCCGGTCCTTGATCTTCGCCAGCATGGCATCCATGTCCATCGTGGCTTGTGCCATGGGTGTCTCCTCCTAGGTGGTGACGCGGGTGATCAGGCCGGCGGCGCGGGTGTACACCGTCGGGGTGAAACGTTTTATGCCCCAGCCGATCCGGGCCTCGGGTTGCGGCATGCAGTACAGGCCGCCACGGTCGAGAGTGTCCAGGCAGGTGCGGGCCACGCGGTCGGGGGAGAAGCCGATCCACCGCATGAGATTGTCGGCGAGATTGGTCGATGCCTCCGAGATCCGGCCTGCGCTGACGATATTGGTCTTGACGAAGGTCGGGCACAGTGCGGTCACGGTGACGCCGGTGCCGGCTAGTTCAGCCGACAGCGTCTCCGACAGGGACAGCGTGCCCGCCTTGCTCACGTTGTAGGCCGCCATCCCGGGCGCGGCGCCGAACGCGGCCGCCGAGGCCACGTTGATGATCCCGCCGGGACGGCCGGCACTGCGCAGGATCGGTGCGAAGACATGGCATCCGTGGATCGGCCCCCACAGGTTCACGTCGAGGACCCATTTCCAGTCGGCGAGGTCGATCTCACCGATCGGGGCGCCGCCGGCGCCGACGCCGGCGTTGTTGACGACGACGGTGGGCGCGCCATCGAAGAACGTCTGCGCCGTCCCGGCGAGGCGGTGCACGTCGTCAACGTCGGTGACGTCGCAGCGGACCGCCGAGGCCTCGGCTCCGGCGCTGCGCAGCGCCTGCGCGGTGGCCGATGCCGCGTCGAGATCGATGTCGCTGCACAGCACCCGGCCGCCGCGGCGGGCGAGCTCGGTGGCGAACGCTTTCCCGATACCGCTGCCTGCGCCGGTGATGACCGCGTCGGCGTGATGACTGCGTTTGGTGCCGAAGATGCCCATCAGCCGGCCTGCCCGATCGTCGTGTCGGACGAGGCTTCCGCCAGGACATCTGCGATGAAACCGGCCACATCGCTCATCGCAGGTGCAGCTTCCGGGGTCAGCCGCGGCAGGGCCTGGAAGACGTGCACCTGGTCGGGCCAGATCTGCAGATGCGCCTCCCCGCCGGCGGCCCGCAGTCCCTCGGCGAGCGCGATCGCATCGGCGGCGAGCATCTCGGCTCCGCCGGCCTGGATCAACGTCGGTGGCAGTGTCCGCCCGCCGGCGACGTCGAGTGTCAGCCGAGGGTGCGTGGATTCGATGTCACGGCAATACAACTCGACCAGTCGGGCGGCGTCCCGCGCGCGGATGGCGGGGTCGGGACGGGTGCGCTCCCGCGAGCGGGCCAGCGCGAAGGTGAGGTCCAGCAGCGGTGACATCAGCACCACGCCCGCGGGGTGGCGGACATCGGGCTGCAGCAGTAGGTCGACACAGAGGTGGCCGCCGGCCGAATCGCCGGCGATCACCATGTGGTCAGCGGCGATGCCGCACGAGTCGGTGAGCCACTCCCAGCCGCGGCGGACATCGTCGGCCGCGGTGGGGAATCGGTGGTGTGGCGCCAGCCGGTAGTCGATGCTGAAGACCGCGGTCCCGGTGAGCCGGGACAACCAGGACACCAGCCGCCGGTGGGTGCGTGTGGAGCAGAGCGCGAATCCGCTGCCGTGGATGTAGTAGATCGCCCGGGCGGTGTTCCGGGGAACGCCTCGGCCCCAGACCCATTCACCGACCACCCGTCCACCGGCGGGGGTGCGGACGTCGACGGGTTCGATCCGGGAGCCTGCCAGTGAGGGACCGAAGGTGTCCATGACCCGGGCGATGATCTGCCGGGAGGCCCACAGCCCCCAGGGCTGATCGGGCGGCAGGACCAGGCTCACCTGGCGCAGGGTCAGACCGGCCAGTGCGGCGGCTCCGCGGGAGCGGTGGGAGCCGCGGTGGGGGAGTTCGGCGAGCACGGATGGATACAACATCGAATGATGACATTTGTCAATGACACTATTCGGCGATGGCAGCGTTCGAGCGCGTCGGGTGACGACGTGACGTGGTTGACGATGTCGGTGGGTGGGTGTTTACTGGCGAAGTCGAACAAACATTCGAACACAGGGTGAGGCGGGTGAGATGCACGGTGCTGTTGTGACAGGGGTGAAGGTGGTGAATCGATGCCCTGTCACCCGTGCTGAGCAGCTGGAACAGCTCCGCCGGCAGATGGCGTCGGTGTCGGGAAAGGTGGGGCCAAGTCGTCGGCCGGCGCCTGCGGTGGCGGCTCCGGCGGAGGTGTCGAAGCCGGATGATTCTTTGCTGGAGGTATCGGATCCGGGGGTGCTGCCACGGGGAACCGTGGCGGTGGTGTCAGGCGCGCGGTCGCTGGAGTTGAAGATCGTCGCCGCCGTGACGGCCGAGGGGGGCCACGTCGCCATCATCGGTCAGCCGGATGTGGGCCTGCTCGCGGCGGTGGAGATGGGGGCGGATCTGAGTCGGATCGCCGTGATCCCGGAACCGGGGGCCGACCCGGTCGAGGTGGCCGCGGTCCTGATGGACGGGATGGATCTGGTGGTGCTCGGCCTGGGCGGTCGGTCGGTGCCACCGTCGCGCGCCCGTGCGGTGGTGGCCCGCGCGCGTCAGCGGGGATGCACGCTGCTGGTCACCGATGGCAGGTGGGAGGGTGCCTCCGCCCGGCTCGAGGCCACGGTCAGCGGGTTCGACATCGCCGGTCCCGGGGATGGGGCACCCGTCCCGGGCTGCGGCCGGATCAGTCGGGTGCGGCTGGCGATGCGAGCCCGGGGACGGCTGACCGGACCTGGGGTGCTCAACCAGGTGGTGAACGGTTAGGTGGCCGCCTCCAGGGTGCTGGCACTCTGGTGCATGGACTGGCCAGCAGTCGCCGCAGCGGCGGCGGCCGGTCTCCCGCCCACGGTGCCGGTCGCAGTCACGCTCGCCAACCGGGTGGTGGCGTGCTCGGCCGCGGCCCGTGCCGCGGGGGTACGGCGTGGGATACGGCGACGAGAATCGCAGGCACGCTGCCCGGATCTGCATGTCGTCACCGCCGATCCAGCCCGCGACGCCCGGCATTTCGAACGGGTGACGGCAGCCGTCGACGATCTCGTCCCCCGGGCAGAGGTGCTGCGGCCCGGGTTGCTGGCGCTCTCGGTGCGCGGAGCGGCCCGGTACTTCGGCTCGGAACAGGTGACGGCCGAACGGCTGGTCGACGCCGTGGCCGCGGTGGGCGCCGAATGTCAGGTCGGCATCGCCGATCAGCTGCCCACCGCCGTCTTCGCCGCCAGGGCCGGCCGGATCGTCGACCCGGGAACGGATGCGGAGTTCCTGTCGCCGTTGTCCGTCAAGCAGTTGGCCACCGAACCCAGCTTGGCTTCCGGAACGCGCGCCGAGTTGGTGGACCTGTTGTGGCGCATGGGTATTCGGACGATCGGGCAGTTCGCCGAGGTGTCCCGCAGTGATGTGGCGTCGCGCTTCGGAGCCGACGCGGTGGTTGCCCATCAGCTGGCGCGCGGTGAGCCCGGCCGAGGCCCCTCGGGGCGTGAACCCGACCAGGAACTCGATGTCGAGATGGACTGTGATCCACCCATCGAGAGGGTGGACGCGGCCGCTTTCGCCGGGCGGGCGCTGGCCGGCCAACTGCACCGCAGCCTCGAGGCGGCGGGCGTGGGCTGCACCCGGCTGGCCATCCAGGCGGTGACCGCGAACGGTGCTGAGCTCGAACGGGTCTGGCGATGTGCCGAGCCCCTCACCGAAGACGCCACCGCCGATCGGGTGCGCTGGCAGCTCGACGGGTGGCTGAATCGCCGGCGGGCAGGAGACAGGCCAGGCGCGCCGATCACGATGCTGCGCCTGCGGCCGGTGGAGGTGGTCTCTGCCGAGGCGCTGCAGCTGCCGCTCTGGGGTGGGATCGGGGAGGAGGATCGGCTGCGCGCGCGACGGGCGCTGGTGCGTGTGCAGGGTCTACTCGGCCCCGATGCGGTGAAGATCCCGGTGCTCAGCGGGGGGCGGGGGCCTGCCGAACGGATCACCCTCACCCCGCTCGGTGACGAACTCGTTCCCCGGGCCGATCCCGGGCAGCCGTGGCCCGGACAACTTCCCGAACCGTCACCGTCGGTGCTGCTCGACGATCCGGTGGAACTGCTCGACGACCAGGGCGATCCGGTGCGGGTCACCGCGCGGGGGCTGTTCTCCGCCGACCCGGCTCGGCTCGCCGCGCCCGGTCGATCCGGCCGGCTGGCGTGGTGGACCGGGCCGTGGCCGGTCGACGAACGGTGGTGGGACACCACGGCCGCGGGCAGTGGTCGCACGGCACGCGCACAGGTACTGCTCGGTGGTGAGCGGCAGGAGGCGCTGCTGCTGTGCTACCGGCAACGGCAGTGGTACATCGAAGGCAGGTACGAGTGAGAAGTATGAAGGGCGCCACTTTGAATTGCGCACAACTCAATTGCGTCCTATGGTTCAGGTCAGTGGTACCCCACCGAAAGGACGACGTATGAAGACGCTCTACACCGCAGAAGCCCTCGCCACCGGGGAAGGCCGCGACGGCCACGGCCGATCCTCGGACGGTCGCCTCGACTTCGACCTGGCCATCCCGAAGGAGATGGGTGGCAGCGGCAACGGCACCAACCCCGAGCAGCTCTTCGCCGTCGGCTACGCGGCGTGCTTCCACTCCGCGCTGCGTCTGGTCGCCCGTCAGGACAAGGTCGATGTCTCCGATTCCGCGGTGGGTGCGAAGGTGTCGATCGGGCAGTTGGACAACGGCGGCTTCGGTCTCGCCGTCGAGCTCGAGATCACCCTGCCGAACGTCGATGCCGAGACCGCACGTCAGGTGACCGAGAAGGCTCATCAGGTGTGCCCGTACTCCAATGCGACGCGCGGCAACATCGACGTCAAGCTCACCGTCACCGACGACTGAGTGTGCGGGCGAATGCGCCCACCCGATCGATGAAGTGGTCGAAGAACGCCGCGGCGTCGACCTGAACACCGATGAGCGCGTTGGGCTCTCGACCCCAGTGCCCGCTCCAGTCGGCAATCGTCATGCCGCGCGTCAGTGTGCCGGCGAGTTCGACGTCGACGGCGGCGGGGCGGCAGGTCACCAGGGCTGGGTCGAGAGCCACCGCAGCGGCCAGCGGATCGTGGAGGTGGGCCAGATAGCCTTCGCCTTGATCGTGGTGGAACTCGAAGTAGAACCGCATCGCGTCCTCGAGAACCCGGATCACGGGGTTCTCGGCGCTCGAGGCCGTGCCGCGCACGTCGTGCACCGACATCGGTGGGGACGGCGCGCCCGCGGCATCGGCGAGCCGGCTCAACAACTCCGGCGTCATCGCGATGTTCTCGGTCACGTTGAGCCCCAACACGATCGGCAGGTCCTCCGCACCGTTCCAGGCCGCGAACACCTCGGCTGCCGCCTCCGGATCGACGCTCGTGTTCCACTCCGCGACGGGCGTGGTGTTGCCGCGGTAGTCGAACGATCCACCCATGATCACCAGCCGACGCAGGAGCCGCGGCAGCTCCGGTTCTGCGCGCACCGCCAATGCCAGATTGGTCAGGGGACCGGTGGCCAACCCGATGAGCTCGCGCGGATGAGTGTGCGCGGCCCGCACCCAGGCCTGCGCGGCGTCGTCGTCGGTGAGGCTCGCCGTCGGCGCCGGGAGCCGCGCGTACCCGAGCCCTTGCGGTCCGTGGGTGTCTTCGGCGGTGCGTAGCGGAATCGCCAGTGGTGCATCGGCACCTTTCGACACCGGGACCCCGGCGACTCCGCAGAGCTCGAGCAGGCCGAGATTGTTCTCGCACACCTGCTGCACGCCGACATTCCCCGCGGTCGAGGCGATGCCCACGATGTCGGCCTCCGCACTGCCGAACAGGTACACCAGCGCCATCGCGTCGTCGACACCCGTGTCGACGTCGCAGAAGACCGGCAGGTGCGCTGCGCTCACCAGTGCACGCCGGGGACCAGCCGCACCGCCTGTTTGACCGGTCGCGGCACCCGCACCGTCGGCACCGTGCGGCGCGATCGCCGCGCCGTGCGTACCGGGGCGGGGCGATGGTCGGCGACACCGCGGGCCGCCGGCGAATCCGGATAGCCCAGATACAGCTGGTGCAGCACGCGCCGCGAGAGCCGGGGCGTGAAGTACGTGCCGAAATCCGAGAGTGTGCCGACCGGGGTGTCGATGCGCGGCGGCTTGTCGACCAGCCCGCGCACCACCATGGCGGCTGCGTGTTCGGCGCTGATCGGAGGCATCGGATTGAGCCTACGCGACGGCGCGATCATCGGCGTGGCCACCAGCGGCATGTGGATGGTGGTGAACGTGATGTGGTCCGAAAGAGTCTCTGTGGCAACGACTTCGGAGAACGCGTCGAGGGCGGCCTTGCTCGGGATGTAGGCGCTGTACTTGGGACTGTTGGCCTGCACGCCGGCGCTGGAGACGTTGACGACGTGCCCGAATTGCCGCTCGCGCCAGTGGGGAAGCAGTGCCAGCACCATCCGCACCGGACCGAAGTAGTTGACCGCCATCACCCGCTCGTAATCGTGGAACCGGTCGGTGGAGGCGGCCACCGATCGGCGGATCGATCGCCCGGCGTTGTTGACCAGATAGTCGACGTGGCCGAAGCGTTCGAGGATGGCGGCGACCGTCTGCTCGACGGCCGCGGAGTCGGTGACGTCGCAGCAGTAGGCGTGCGCGTCACCACCGGCATCGCGGATCTGCGCGACGACCTCCTCGAGCGCTGCGGTGTTGCGGCCCAACGCGAACACCGTCGCGCCGCGGGCAGCCACCGCGACCGCCGACGCCCGTCCGATCCCGCTCGAGGCGCCGGTGATGATCACGTGCCGGCCGACGAGGGGATCGTCGCGGCGCGCTCGGTTGGGGTCCAGGTGTTGGGCCCAGTAGCGCCACAACCGTGGCGCGTAGTCGGCGAAGTCGGGCACCGTGATCCCGGTGCCGCGCAGCGCCTCCTCAGTGCGCGTACGGGTGAAGGTCGGCTCCAGCTCGACGACGTCGAGGATCTCGGCGGGTAGACCGACCTGTGTGGCTGCCATGTCGCGCAACACCTTTGCGCGACCGCGGGCGTGAAGCACAGGACTGGCCACACCGCGCGGCAGGGAGCCCACCAGGGCGGGCAGCCCCGCTGCGGGTGTGACGCCGCGATAGATGCCACGCAGCCCGATCGTCGACGGCGACGTCAGGTGGAACGTCTGCCCGTCACGCCCGTCGAGGTGGCTCAGCTCGGTGATGGCGTCGACGACGTAGTCGACGGGCACCAGGTTGGTGCGGCCGATGGCGGGCACCATCATCGGGGTGAATCGGGGCAGCGCCGCCAGCGCCGCGAGGATTGGGAAGAAGTAGTAGGGCCCGTCGATCTTGTCCATCTCCCCGGTGCGGGAGTCGCCCACGACGACTGCGGGCCGGTAGATGCGGAAGCGCAGCCCGTCCGTCGCCCGGACCAGGAGTTCGGCCTCGAACTTCGTCTGGTGGTACGGCGTCGGCAGGTGCTGACCGACGTCGAGATCGTCCTCGGTGAACTCGCCGCGGAACGTGCCCGCCACGGCGATCGATGAGACGTGGTGCAGCGTCGCGTCGAGGCGGCGAGCGAGAGCGATGACCGACCGCGTGCCCTCGACATTGGCGGCCCGCTGCAGGTCTTCGGGTGCGGTGATGTCGTAGAGCGCGGCGCAGTGCACGACGTGGTCGATCCGGCCGAGCGCGGCGAGCTCATCGTCGTCGAGGCCCAGTGCCGGGGCGGTCAGGTCGCCCACCAGCGGCGACACGCGGTCATCCCAGTGGGCGGCCAGGATCGCGAACCGGTTCAGCGATCGACCGCGCACCAGGACGTGCACCGACTCGGTGCCGGGACGGGCCAGCAGCCGGTCCACGAGGTGACGTCCCAAGAACCCGGTACCGCCGGTAACGACATAGCGCATGGGGGACATGCTCACCTGCCCGCCGGGAAACGTCAACAGTGGATTGCCGGTCTCCCCTGCCAGTGCTTTCGCCCGCCGCCGAATGACTTCCCGCCCCGCGCCGTTCTCACTGGGGTGGAGGGGCAAGAGACAGGAGCGGTGAATGAAATTCGGCATAGCCACTCACACAGGTGATGACGGAATCGACACGGTGTCACTCGCCCGTGCCGTCGAGGAGAGGGGTTTCGACTCTCTCGCGGTCGCGGAGCACACGCACATCCCGGCGAGCCGTGAGACGCCGTATCCGGGGGGAGGCGAGCTGCCCTCGGCCGCGTTCCGCACCCTGGATCCGTTCGTGTCGCTCGCCGCGGCGGCTGCCGTGACCCACCGGATCGAACTGGTCACGGGCATCGCACTGCTGGTTCAGCGTGATCCGATCATCACGGCCAAAGAAGCCGCGAGCGTCGATCACATCTCCGGAGGTCGCTTCGTCTTCGGCGTGGGCGCCGGTTGGAACATCGAGGAAATGCGCGACCACGGCACCGATCCCAGGACGCGAGGTGCGCTGTTGGATGAACGCATCGAAGCCGTCAAAGCTCTGTGGACCGTCGAGCCTGCCGAGTATCACGGCACATACGTCGACTTCGACGCCGCCTACAGCCGGCCCAAGCCGGTCCGCAAACCGCATCCCCCCATCTTCATCGGCGGCGACTCCGACGCCACCGTGAAGCGGATCGTCCGTCACGAGGCGGGGTGGATCTCCAATCCGCTCCCGGTCGAGCACCTCGCTCATCGCGTCGCCCAGCTCCGTGAGAGTGCACGCCATGACGTTGCACTCGCTCAGTTCGGTACGCCCGCCGATCCCGGCTACTGGAGTTCCGTCGAGCGCCTGGGATTCGGGCATCTCGCCCTGATGTTGCCCACCGTCGGGCGCGACGAGACGCTGCGAAAGCTCGACGAATGGTCCGAACTCGTGGCGCGCTACCGGGCGTAGGGAGCAGCGACGTGGTCGATGTCAACGATTTTCACCACCTGGACGCGACGGCGCTCGCGAAACTGATTGCCAGGAAACAGGTATCGTCCCGCGAACTCATCGAATGGCATCTGACTCGGATCGAAGCCGTCAATCCGGCGATCAACGCCGTGGTGACGCTCCTGGGCGACGCCGCACTGGCAGCCGCGGACCAGGCCGATCGTGCCGTGTCGGCGGGCGCCGATCTCGGTCCGCTGCACGGCGTCCCCTTCACGATCAAGGATTCCCTGGACACGGCCGGCGTGCTGACGCAGCGCGGTAGTCGCCTGTTCGCAGACCACGTGCCTGCCCGCGATGCCGCTGCGGTGGCGCGGATGACGGCGGCCGGCGGCATCCCGTTGGCGAAAACGAATCTTCCCGAGTTCTCCAGTTGGACCGAGACCGACAATCTGGTCACGGGCCGCACCAACAATCCGTGGAACACGGCGTTCACGCCCGGGGGATCGTCGGGCGGCGAGTCGGCGGCGATCGCGGCCGGGATGTCCCCGATCGGTCTGGGGAGCGATGTCGCGATCTCGGTACGGGGCCCTGCGGCCTTCACCGGCGTGGCAGCACTCAAGGCGACGCACGGGCGCATCCCGTACACCGGTCACTTTCCCGCCGTTGCGTCGCGGTGGTTCCACGTCGGGCCGATGGCGCGCAGCGTGCGGGACATCGCGCTGGCGTATTCGGTCCTGAACGGACCCGACGGCGTCGACGGGTACGCGGTGCTCCCCAGGTCGCTCAGCGGCGATCGGGCGTACAGCGAGCGACGGCTACGCGTCGCCTGGGCGTCCGAGCCGGCCTTTGCGCCGGTGGATCCCGAGATCACCGCCGCCGTGACACACGCGGGCGCGTTGCTCGCCGACGCCGGGTGTCAGGTCGAGCAGGTCGATCTGCCGTTCTTGACAGACACTGCGCCGCTGGCGACGCTTTGACGTTCTACTACGCCGAACTGGTCCCGTACATCCGGTCGCTGGCGTCGGGTCGTGGCGACGAGCTGTCGCCCACCGGGTCGCGGATCGTGGCGATCAAGGACGTCACCGCCCACGATCTGCTCGGTGCGCACGCGCGGCTGGAGGCGCTGCGTAGTGCGTTCATCGGGTTCTTCGAGAACTACGACGTGCTGCTGTGTCCGGTGAACCCGATCACTGCCGTGCCGCATGGATTGACCGAGCTCGAGATCGGCGGAGTCCGCACACCGTGGACCCACGTGATGACCGCGACCGCACCGTTCAATCTGACCGGATTGCCGGCGCTGTCGGTCCCGTTCGGATTCAGCTCGCGGGGACTTCCGATCGGCGTTCAACTCGCCGGTCCCTGGTTCGAGGAGGTGACTCTGCTACGGCTGGGCGAGGCACTGGAGCGCCGAGGCGGACTCGGCGATCGTCACCCCATTCCGTGACGCCGGCCCGTTAGTGAACGGGCCGTTTTGCAATTCCGCCCCACGCGGTATAGTGAACGAATCGTTTAGTAATCGGTGCCTGAGGAGGTATGGGCGGTGAGCGATCTCGGAGTGGGCTTGATCGGTGCGAACGCTGAACGCGGATGGGCGCGGGCTGCGCATGTACCCGCCATCCAGACGCTGGCCGGGCTGGAACTGGTGGCGGTGGCCACCAGGCGCCAGGAGTCCGCCGACGCCGCCGCGGCCGCATTCGGCGCCCGCGCGGCCTACGGGGACCCGCTCGATCTGGTTCGGGACGAGGACGTCGACATCGTGGCGGTGGCGTCCACTGTGTCGTCCCATCACGAGCTGATCGTCGCTGCCCTCGATGCCGGAAAGCACGTCATCACGGAATGGCCGGTGGCCATCACCCTGGAGGAGACGGGCGAGATCGCCCGTCGTGCCGATGTGGCCGGGTGCCGCGTGGCCGTCGGGCTGCAGGGCAGGACGAGCCCGGCCACGCGTGAGGCACTGAGGCGGATCAGCCGCGGCGACATCGGTGAAATCCTGTATGCCACGGTGTATTCCGCGGTGTCCGGCTTCGGCGGCGCTGTCGACGAGTCGGCCCTCTACCTGGAGGATCTCGCCACCGGAATGAATCTGCCCACCATCATGGGCGGCCACACCCTGGACATCGTCACGCATCTGGCCGGGGAACTGGCGTCCTGCTCGGTCCTGACGACCATCCAGTACCCGACAGTCTCCGTCGACGGTTCGGCGACGACGCACCCGCGCACCATCGCCGATCACATCCTGGTCCAGGGCAGGCTCTCCGGGGGCGGCGCGCTCGCCGCCGAGATCGTGGGCGGGCGACCCGTCGACGAAGCTCTGTTCCGCCTCGACGTCGTCGGGCGTGACGGTGTGATCTCCCTCAGCGGTGGCGGCCCGGCAGGCTTCCAGGCCGGGGTTCTCGGGCTGGCGGTCGACGGTGAGCCCGTCGAACTGGACCTCGGTGAGCGAGCATCTCTGCCGCCGCAGGCGGTCAACACGGCCGGCGTCTATGCCGCGCTGCGCGATGACATCCGCGACGGCACTCACACCGCCCCGTCACCGCCTGACGCGATCCGCCTTCAGCGGCTGGTCGAGATGATCACATCGACCCGGGCGGACGCCGTCCATGGGTGAACGTCAGGTCCGTGCCGTCGACGGTTTCCGGCTGGCCTATGAGCGAACAGGCACCGGGCATCCCGTCGTGCTGCTGCACGGCTGGCCCGGTGACCGGCACGACTACCGGGCCGTGACGGATCGTCTGCGGGACCGCGCCGACGTCATCGCGCCCGATCTGAGGGGTTTCGGCGAGTCCGACAAGCACGACGTGGACCCGGTCGAGCACTACGGTGTTGCGGCGCAAGCACGTTCCGTCCTCGCCCTGATGGACGAACTCGACATCGGCCGAGCCGTGCTCGCCGGCTACGACGTGGGCGGTCGGGTGGCTCGCGAGATCGCCGAACGGCACCCCGACCGAGTCGGTCATCTGGTGCTCTCACCGCCGCTGCCGGGGGTCGGCTCCCGCATCCTCGCCCCCGACACCCACGGCGAATACTGGTACCAGGCCTTCCATCAACTCCCGTTGATCGAGGACATGATCGACGGGCGGCCCGATGTCGTACACGCGTACCTGAGCTACTTCTGGAACCACTGGACGGCACCGGAGTTCACCCCCGACGGTGCCGAGATCGCCCGGCTGGCAACGTTGTACGCGACCCCCGGCGCTCTGGTGGCATCGATCAAGTACTACCGCTCCGGGGCCGGAGCAGTGAACACGGCGCTGCACGAGACGCCACCAGAACGCGACGCCCGCATCGCGACACCGACCATCGTGTTGTGGCCCGGCGCGGACGCGTTGGTCCGCCGCGAATGGGCCGACCACATGCAGGACTACTTCGCCGAGGTCGACGTCCGCGTGATCGACAGCGGCCACTTCACCCCCGTCGAGGCGCCAGATGATTTCGTGACGGCAATCGTGGACGCAATCGAGCCCATGGGTGCACCTGGCGGGGTTACCCGGCCAGGGAAGCGCGGACTTAACGTCGGTGGCACGCGACACGAGAGGATTTGGCAGAGATGACCGTCGGACCGGTGATGCCCAGCTTGGGTGAGTTCCTTCGTGCCCGCCGTGCGTTGGTGGCTCCGTCGCGGCACGGGCTGCCCGACGGTCCCCGCCGTACCCCCGGACTGCGCCGCGACGAGGTCGCGATGTTGGCCGGAATCAGCACGGCCTACTACGTGCGCCTCGAGCAGGGCCGTGACGTCCGCCCCTCCGTCGAGGTCCTCGATGCCCTCGCCGGCGCTCTGCTGCTCGAGGAGGAGGCGGATGCCTACCTGCGGGCACTGGTGGAACCGCCGTCGCGGCGTCGGGCCGGGGGCTCTCGTCGCCCGGAACGAGCCGCACCGGGACTCGTCGCGCTGATGAACACGTGGAACCACACGCCGGCGCTGCTGTACAACCGCCACCTGGACCTGCTGGCCATCAATTCGATGGGCCGCGCACTGTTCAGCTGGCTCGGCGACGAGACCAACCTGCTGCGCGCCATCTTCCTCGACCCGGCGGCGCGTGTGTTCTATCGGGATTGGGCCCGCATCGCGGAGGGATGTGTGGCGGCAATGCGACTCGACAACGCGGGCCGCGACGATCAGCGACTCGTCGAACTCGTCGGTGAACTGTCGGTCAAGAGCCCCGAGTTCGCTACCCTGTGGAGTAGTCACAAGGTTCGCGCGAAACGCTCCAGCACAAAGCATTTCGATCATCCGGTGCTGGGAGCGCTGTCGCTGTCGTTCGAGAACCTCACCGTCGCAACGGCTCCGGGTCAGCACCTCGTCGTCTATCACTGTGAACCGGGCAGCGCGGCGGCCGAGGCGCTCGTCGCGCTCGACCAGGTTTCCGGCGACGGGCTCGGTGTCAACGAAGGATGAGCACAGACATGTCGACCTGGTTCATCACGGGGGCATCCCGAGGCTTCGGCTCTCGGATGGTGGCAGCGGCGCTGGACGCCGGCGATCAGGTCGTCGCGACGGCGCGCAGGACGGAGGGCATCGCCGACGCCCATCCGAACGCCGGTGACCGCCTGCTGGTCCACACCCTCGACGTCAGCGACGAGGTGCAGGCGGTGGCGGCTGTCGACGCCGCTGTCGCGCGGTTCGGCGGCATCGACGTCGTGGTCAACAACGCCGGTTACGGGATCTTCGGCGCCGTGGAGGAGGTGTCGGACCGCGAGGTGCGAGCAGTGTTCGACGCCAACGTGTTCGGCTTGTTGAACGTCACGCGTGCAGTGCTGCCCACGCTGCGCGCGCAGCGTTGCGGCCGGATCATCAACATCGGGTCCAGCGCGGGCATCTCCGTCGGAGCCGGCCGGGGAATATACGGAGCCACCAAATTCGCCGTCGAGGCGATCACCGAGGCCCTGCGCGCAGAACTCGCCCCGCTGGGAGTGAGGGTGTCGGTCGTCGAACCCGGATCGTTCCGCACCGACTTCCTGGCCCACCACCAGCAGCGCCGGCCCGGTGAATCCACCGACGTCTACGGGGAGACCGTGGGAGCTCTGCAGGAGGCGATCGACGGCCTGGACGGCAAGCAGCCGGGCGACCCGGCCAAGGCTGTCGCAGCCATCCGCGCCTTGGCCGCAGCCGACGATCCGCCGCTGCGGTTGCCTCTCGGTAGTGACAGCGTGGCCCTGATGGCGCAGAAGGCCGCGGCGCTGGCCGAGACGGCCGATGCCGAACGAATCCGTGCGGCCGCAACAGATTTCGCGGCTCCACTCAAGCGTGCCCTGTTCTGATGATCGCGGTCATCTCGCGATGAGACATGCCCGAGGTGGCGGCGGCGATGTTCCCGGCGGCGAGGGTCTCGGCAGACCGCTGCAGCGCGCTAGCCGCGTGCCGGTACAGCGCCGGTCCGGTGCTGATCCGCTTAACCCCCAACGACGACAATTCCTCGACCGTCAACGTCTCGGCCGCAGTGCCCACGACAACGCTCACCGGTCGAGGGGCCACCGCCGCGATCACGCGCGTCAATGCGGCGACGTCGGGCAGTCCGGGCGCGTAGAGGACGTCGGCTCCCTCCTCGGCGAAGGCGGTGAGCCGGCGTACCGTGTCGTCCAGATCGGGGTTGCCCTGCAGAAAGTTGTCGGTGCGACCCGTGAGCACGATCCTGCCGCGGGCCGCAGCGGCGGACGACCGCATCCGGGCCACTGCGTCGTCGAAGCTGCGAATGGGCGACGACGGGTCGCCGGTGGTGTCCTCGATGCCGATGCCGGCGAGTCCGGCCTCGACGGCGGCCGAGACGGTGGCGGCGACGTCGTCCGGCGTCCGGCCGTAGCCGTCTTCGAAGTCTCCGTTGACCGGCAGTGCACTGATCGTGGCGAGCAACCTCGCGTGAGCAATGTGCTCTCGCGCCGACACGGTGTGGCTGCCGTCGATGCGCCCCATGGTTGCCGCCAGGGCCGCCGACGACGTGCCCAGGGCCCGAAAGCCCTGCTGTTTCAGGATGAGAGCCGAGAGCCCGTCCCACGCGTTGGGCATGACGAAGGCATGAGGTAGCCGATGAAGGGACAGGAATTCTTCGTATGGACTCGAGGAGGTCATCGGCCGCCGAGGGCCCCTCGGACGAACACCGCGAGCGCACGCGCCGGAAGGCTCGGGGCCAGCGAGTCGTTGGCGGCCCGTTGCAGCGCGAGGCCGTGCGACAGGGCGATCTGCGAGACGCCGAATTCGTACGGACTGAGGTCCGAGGTGATTCCGAGACGGTCGAAGTGACGGGCGACCAGCTCGCCGAGGCGCTGCCGATAGCGCTTGTACATCTGCGAGAACTGCGCGGACTTGCTCCCGCCGCGCATCGCGTAGAGCTGGAACTCGGTGGTCAACAGGCACCAGCTGCTGTCGTCGCCGAGCACCCGGTAGCGGTGCTCGATCGCCGGGGCGAGGTCGTCGGCGGTCTTCACGCGGTCCAGGGCACGGCTCAATGTGTCGATCTCGGCGTCGAGGTGACGGCCCAGGAGTTCGACGAACAGCTCGTCCTTGGAGTCGAAGTTGGAGTAGAAGGCCCCACGGGAGAACCCGGCCTCTTCGGCGATGACGTCGATCGGCGCCGCCTCGAAACCCACTCGGCTGAACACGCGTCCGGCAGCCTCGACCAGTCGTTGGCGGGTCATCGCCCGTTGCTCGGCGCGCGTCAAGCGAGGCATCCGTACGGCTCCCTCCATCGGCCTGCGAGAAGCGTAGCGCAGCTCAGACGACACATTGACACAACTGCATACTAATACAACACTGTATCCAGAATTGGTTGTGCATCGACATGCGAACGCGGCGCGAACACAAGGGAGGGAAACCCGATGACTGTCCCGACACCCGGAGTGCCGACGGCCCGTGAATGGATCGACGAGAACGAGACGTTCCACAGCCGGCGCGGGCACTGCATCGCCTATCGCCGTCGCGGCCGCGGTCCGACAGTGCTTCTGCTGCATGGCTTTCCGACGTGGTCCTACGATTACGCGGCGGTGGCAACAGACCTGGCGCGCGACCACGATGTGATCACGCTGGACTTCCTCGGTTACGGTGTGTCGGACAAGCCCCGCGGCTACCACTTCTCGGTGGCGGAATCCGCCGACATCGTCGAAGACCTGCTCGCCCATCTCGGCGTGCACGAGGTCCGCCTGGTGATCCACGACTACGGCGGAATCGTCGGCCAGGAACTCCTCGACCGCAGGTCGGCTCACACCCTGGCGGTCACGGTGGCGTCGGTCGTGGTGCTCAACTGCGGCATCGTCTACAGCGAGTACCGACCCACTCGGCTGCAGAAAATGCTCACGCTCCCCGTCCTCGGAAAGCTCGTGTCCGGTCGTATCACCGCAGCCCGGACCCGAGCGGGACTGGATGCGGTACGCGGAACACCGCTCACCGACGCCGAATTCGACGACATGTGGCTCGGAATGTCCTACCTCGACGGCCACAAGCTCGCTCATCGGCACATCACCTACAACGCCGAACGCGCGCAGCACCACCGACGCTGGGAAGCCGCCCTCGCCGCGTGGGACGGGCCGCTGACGCTGGTCTGGGGGCTGGACGACCCGGTGTCGGGCCGCCACGTCCTGGAGAAGGCCAGAGTCCTCCTGCCTCGAGCCGAGGTGGTGGAACTCCCCGGCATCGGCCACTTTCCGCAACACGAGGCACCGCGGGATGTTGCCGAAGCGATACGTGCACGGTGAGCCTCGGCGCCGGCTCAGGCCGAGCTCTTCGTCTGCTCGTCGACGGCCGTCAGGGCGCTGCGCAGAATGCTTCTCGCGCGGTGCAGGCGCG
The DNA here is from genome assembly GCF_007096635.1 of Mycolicibacterium sp. 018/SC-01/001. GTDB lineage: Bacteria > Actinomycetota > Actinomycetes > Mycobacteriales > Mycobacteriaceae > Mycobacterium. Next base: position 89,965 of record NZ_VKAA01000019.1, on the reverse strand, counting down.
ACGCAACAGTTCCCGCCGGGACATCCAGCAGCGCAGCCAGTTCGGTATTCCGGTACCCGACGACGCAGACGTAGTAGACGACCTCGCGGAGGTCATCCGGTAACGCCCTCACGGCCACCTCCGCGTCGCCGGGGACGCGTCGCAGCGCCGATTCCTCCGCTGACGCGGCCACCGGAGCGTTGGCGACGTACAGACCGGTGATGTCCGCGGTCGGGTACTGCGACGGTCGGCGCACCGACGCTCGGTGTTTGTCCACCCACGTGTTGACCATGATGCGAAGCAGCCACGACGCGAGATCGGTCCCCGTCGTGTACTTGTTTAGTGCCGCATACCCTTTCAGCAGGGTCTCCTGCACGAGGTCCTCGGCATCAGCTCGTTGGAAGGTCAGACGGCTGGCACGTCGCCACAGGATGTCCCGCACCGCTTCGGTCTCGGTGACGAACTGCTCGCGCGCACGCTGGTCGTCATCGTCACCGTCCAGTCTCGGTGTCACCGATGCAGGACGCCTTCCTGCGCGTAGACGGCCAGCGTCGGTTCGGTCACCGCGACACCGGCCACCGCGTCGTCGATCGCGGCGAGAACGTCTGCCGAGAGTTCGACGCCACTGCTGCAGGCGTTTTCGCGAACCTGTTCCGGCCGCGACGCCCCGGTGATCGCCGACGCGACCTCGGATCGTCGCAGCACCCAGGCCAGCGCCATCCGACTCATCGACAAGCCGGCCTGCTCGGCGATGGGGAGCAGACGCTGTGCCGCCGCGATCGTCTGATCATTGGCGATCAGGTGCATCGACACGTTCATGTCGCCGCTGGCGAACCGCGAGTCGGAAGGATACTGCTGGCCGGGCCGATACTTACCGGTCAGCAGTCCTTGGGCGAGCGGCGACCAGACGATCTGAGAGATCCCGTTGGCCTCGCACAGCGGGAACACCTCGGATTCCGGTGCGCGCCACAACAACGAGTACTGCGGTTGAGACGCGACGAACAGGCCGGGCCCCGCCACGTCGATGCCGGCTCGGATCTGCTGCGGCGTCCATTCACTGAAACCCAGATACCGAACCTTGCCCGACGTGACCAAGGACGTCAGTGCTTCGATGGTCTCCTCGATGGGCACGTTGACGTCGAAGCGGTGAACTTGGTACAGGTCGACGTAGTCGGTGCGAAGGCGGCGAAGTGATGCGTCGATGGCCCGACGGATGTAGTCGCCGGTTTGGCCCTGCTCGGGCGGCTTGAGCGAACCCCACACCTTGGTCGCCAACACGTAGGAGTCGCGAGCGTGGTTCGACAGGATCTCACCCCACGCCGACTCGGCAGCGCCATTGCCGTAGACCTCCGCGGTGTCGAACAGAGTGATGCCTGCGTCGAATGCGGCTTCGGTACAGGCACGGACCGTGTCTTGGCCCACCCCGCCCGCGAATGTCAGCCATGAGCCCAGCGAAATCTCGGAAACCGTCACGTCGGAACTGCCCAGGCGTCGGTATTCCACCGGTGTCTCCCTTCGTCAGATCCTGTCCATCGATTCACGCTATGGGTCTGCAGACGCGCGCGGATAACCCTGTCAGGGTCACCTTGTGCCCGGGGTGTCATCGGAGACGACGCCGTGGGAGGGATCGTCGACCTCGGTCTCCGGGACGTCGTCCAACGTGTCGACCGGGACGTAGGCGGTGGAATCCATGATGCGCCGGGATGTGCGTCCGAAGCCGAGCAGCTCGAATTCGACCCCCGGATCACCGTCGACGCGTACGGCTTTCACCTTCGTGGGCGTCACACCGGAGGGGTGCCCGATGCGCAACTCGTCGCGTTCGTGGTCGGCGACTGCGTCGTAGACCGTGGTGTCCGGTATACGTGAGGCGGCCGCGAGCGAAATCGACCCGGTGCCGGGCGTGCTCTCGTGGAGCTGCTGCATGAAGATCACCCGCAGCCGCAGATCCATCTCCGCCTCGTCGACGTGGGCGCCGTTGAGCGTGGTGTAGGAGGCGGGCGGGGCGACGAAGCCGATCAGCGGTAACACCGCCGTCGTCGAGTCGGCGTCGTGCCAATCGTCGCAGAAGCCCAGCAGTTGCGCTGCGCGGCCGCGTATCTCGCGTACCCTGGCGAGGATCTTCGGATCGTTGAGCTCGGTCAGTTCGCTTCCGCTCAGACCGGCATCGGCCGCGGGGACCCATACCGAGGGGTTACCGGCGTCGCACAGCGTTGCCCCGACGGTGGAGCCGTCATCGAGGGTGATCTCATCGCGTGGCCGGCCGGTCGGTAGCAGCGTGCCGGTCACCGCCCCGATGGTGCCCGCCCAGTTCATGACGATCTCGGCACCGGTACCCGGTACCCCGGGAATGCTGAAGTCTCCCAACACCGCTGACTTACCATCCACCACGGGCACCTGGGCCACCAGGATCGCACGGGTGTTGGTGTTGAAGATCCGCACGGTGGTCACGGGTTCGACCGCCTCGACGAGCCCCTCGTCCACCGCGAAGGCGCCGACGCCGGAGGAGATGTTGCCGCAGTTGCCCGCCCAGTCGACGCCCGGTTCAGCGATCTTCACCTGGCCGAAGGTGTAGTCGACGTCCGCATCGGGGCGATCCGAGGCCTCGATGATCGCGATCTTGGAGGTGATGGGACGGGATCCGCCGAGACCGTCGATCTGGACGACGTCAGGGCTGCCCATGAGACGCGTCAGCAAGGCGTCGCGACGCGGTCCGTGCGGGGGCATGTCCCGGGTGTGGAAATAGACCCCCCGGCTCGTGCCGCCGCGTTGGATCACCGCGGGAACCGCGTTCTGCTGGCCGAAGGTGCTCATGCCGACTTCTCCTCCTGCGTCCCTGCGGCGGCTTCGGGTCGAATGGCGAACGCCAGGTCCTCGACGGTCCCGCCGCCGGTCGGCAGTGTCCGCACGACGGCGACGATGCGGTCGAGGGCAGGCTCGTCGAAGACGTTGCCGGCCAACGACCGGAACTTCGTCTCGATGACCTGCCACGGCAGGTCGGTCGCCGGATCACCGGTGGGGACGGCGACGCGGATGGGGTCGCCGGCCGGGCCGGACCCCTGCACCGACAACACGGCGCCGGCTTCGGGGATGTCCGCGTCGGGGACGGCGCGGATTCGCCGGGCGAGGTCCTCGACGTCGGGATCGCCGAGCAACTCGTACACCGTCCAGTCGGGCCGACCGTGCAGCAGCGCCGCGGCGATCTGGAAGTAGACGCTGAACTGACCCTCGACCGTGTTCCTCGGCTGGAACTTGTTCTGTGCGGTGCCCGCGACGATCGTGGCGTCGTCGGGATTGAGGCGCACGGTGAATTCGGAGTCCGCGGGTACGGCGCCGTGGAGGCGCTTGCGCATCTCCAGCGAGGCGTCGATCGAACCGTGGGTCAGCCGACAGCCGGGGTAGGGCTTGATCCCGACGGTGAGGGTCTGCCATCGTGTCCCCAGATCGGCTGTCAGCGGCCCTGATTCGGAGTGGTCGCTGAAGGCGTGCAACACACCGTGTTCGCCTTCGAGAGCCTCGGTGGCGCCGATGACCCCGGCGCGGGCCAGGGTCGTGGCGAAGATCCCGTTGCGGGCGGCCAGTCCGGCGTGCATGCGCTTGTTCCAGCTGCCGCTGTGCAGATATTGCGTCGAACCGGACGCCATCGATCCCGCCAGACCGAATGCCGAGACGAGCTGGTCGACGGACAACCCCCACATCTTGCCCACGGTGGCGGTGGCACCGAAGGTGCCGGCGACGCCGGTGGGATGCAGTCCCCGCGAGAACATTCCCGGTCCGAGGGCCGCGCTCAGCCGGCACGACACCTCGTACCCCGCCAGCAGCGCGGTGAGGAAGTCGGGGCCGGTGGCCCTGAGGGTCTGACCGGCGGCCAAACCTGCTGCGATACAGGGCGCACCCGGGTGCAGACGTCCGGGCAGATAGGTGTCGTCGAGCTCCAGACTGTGCGCGAAGGTGCCGTTGAGAAAGGCGCCGCCCTGCTCGGTGTACCTGTCACGCTGGCCGACGACCGCGGTGTCGCCATGGCCTTCGTCGTCGGCCAGCGCAGCCAGCAGCTCCGACGCCGACTCGGCGAGGCTCGCGCCGCCGGCGGTGACGCCCACCCAGTCCAGGACGCACTTGGTCATCAGGTCCTCGGTCTGCTCGGGCATCGCGTCGGCGCGCAGCCCGACGACCATCTCCGCAAGACGTTGTGTTGCATGTGAAGTCACGGTATCGGTGCTCATGATTCCTTCCTCTGACTAGACGGTGTCGTAACGGCGGGCGAGGGCTTCCAGATCGGGAAGCCCGACGATGCCGGTGAATTCGTCGAAACTGGGCAGGCCGGCCAGCGATGGGGTGCCCGCGGCGCGCAGACCGGCAAGGAAGTTCTGTACGCCACGGGTGGCCGCGAGCAGCGTCCCGATCGGATAGATGATCAGCGCGAAACCGAGGTCGGCGATCTCCTGATAGCTCAATGCAGGGGTCCGGCCACCTTCGGCCCAGTTGAACAGCAACGGCACCTCCGGGGCCAGTTCCGCCGCGACGCGCTCGACGTCGTGCCGGTTGGTCGGCGCCTCGACGAACAGAACGTCCGCACCTGCGGCGTGGTAGGCGCGGGCGCGCTGGAGCGCCTCGTCGAGGCCGTCAGTGGCGATGGCGTCCGTGCGGGCGACGATCACGGTGTCCGCGTCGGTCCGCGCTTCGGTTGCCGCGGTGATCTTTCCGGTCATCTCCTGCCGAGAGATGACGGATTTGCCGGTCATGTGACCGCACCGCTTGGGACTGACTTGGTCTTCGAGTTGGATGGCGGCGGCACCGGCTCTTTCGTAGAAGCGCACCGTGCGTGCGACGTTGAGGGCATTGCCGAACCCGGTGTCGGCATCGGCGATGACCGGCAGCGTCGTGGCGTCGCAGATCCGGCGGGTCTGGTCGGCCATCTCCGCGGCGGAGAGCAGGCCGACGTCGGGTTCGCCGAGCAGTGATGCGGCGGCACCGAAACCGGTCATGTACACCGCGGCGAATCCGGCCTGCTGGACGAGGCCGGCCGACAAGGCGTCGAACGCGCCCGGCGCGATGAGCGGGCCCGTGGCGGAGGTGTGTGCCAGAGCGTCTCGCAATCGGCGCCCCGGGGAGATCTGTTGCGCCATGCGAGTCGTCCTTTCTCCTGTCCCGCCGCCGGGACCTATTTGTGAACGCATCGTTTACTATACCCCTCCGACGGTATAGAGAAACGCACCGTTCACTAATATGACGGCATGGCCGAGACCGAAGCAGCGCTCGACGTCGACAAGCCCCCGGCTCGCAAGCGCGGCCGGCCGGTGAGCGCTCAGGCGCGACGCGCCGTGCTCGACGCCGCCGTCGGCTTGCTGGATGAGCGCGGAGTCGGCGGGTTCACCGTCGACGAAGTGGCTCGACGCAGTGGGGTCAGCAAGGCCACCATCTACAAGCACTGGAAGAACGGCTTCGATCTCGCGGCGGCGGCCTACAGCGACATCGTCACCACAGCGGTGCCCGTGAAGGACACCGGTGACGCGGTGGGCGACCTCGGCGGCCAGGTCCGGCGCCTGGCTCACTTCTACGCCAGCCCGCGGGGTCGGGTCGTGGCGCAGTTACTGGGTGCCGCGCCGAGCAACGACCACGGTACGGCGACGATGCGCGACATCTTCTTCGCAGAACGGCGCGCTGCCACCGTCGCTCTCATCCGTCGAGGTCAGGAGCGCGGTCAGCTCCGGCCGGACCTCGATCCCGACCTGACGGTCGATCTGTTGTTCGGCCCCATCATCTTTCGCATGTTCAACGGTCTGGGGCCGTTGGACGGCGCCGACGCACGCGCGGTCGCCGAGATGGGCATGCGTGCCATCGCGGCGCTCACGCATCCGTGAGCGTGGCCTCGAAGGCCACCCGATCACCGCGGTAGAGCGCACGCACGACCTCGATCGGTGCGCCGTCGGTGTCCACCGAACGGCGGTGCAACAACAGCATCGGCATCGCCGTCGTCGACTCGAGCAGGGCCGCCTCGCGCGGTGACGGCAGCGCGGTCTCGATGCGCTCGGTCGCCTCGCCGAACGCCACGCCCTGCGCGCGGATGGCGGCGTACAACGACGTCGCCGGGTCGAAACTCCCACGCAGCGAGGCGAATCGGGACAGCGGCAGGTAGCTGCTCTCCAGCCCGATGCGGACGCCGTCGGCCAGCAGCACACGCTCGAGGTGCATCACCCGGGCTTTCGCAGTGACGCCGAGCGCGGTCGCGGTGCTCTCGTCGACCGTGACGTTCTCCCACGTGACCAGCAAGCGGCCCGGCATCCGCCCCATCCGCTGCGCGCCCTCGGTGTAGGACTTCAGCGACAGCGGCTGCACCAGTTTCGGCCGTGACACCACCGTGCCGCGGCCCCGGCGCTCGATCCGCCCCTCGACCAGCAGTTCGTGGACGGCCTGGCGCACCGTGTCCCGCGCGACTCCGAACCGCAGCGCGAGTTCGCGTTCCGGCGGAAACGCGTCGCCCTCGTGCAGGTCGGCGAGGATCTTCTCCAGGCCGGTGCGGACGACGTACGGCTTGGGCAGGCTCACCGTGCCAGCCGCCGGGCAATCCGGGTGATTCGACTCACCATGCCGCATACCCTACCCTTGATTGGTCTATACCAATTCACGGTCGGAGGTTGTTCGGTGTCCCTACGCGTGACCATCGTCGGCGGCGGAATCCTCGGGACTGCCCACGCCTGGCACGCCGTGCACCGCGGACACCGGGTCACCCACCTCGAGCGTGAAGCCGATGCGCGCGGCGCCACCGTCCGCAATTTCGGTCTCGTGTGGGTGTCCGGGAGGTCGGCCGTCGAGCTCGAGGCCTCGCTGCGCTCGCGGGAGCTCTGGGAGCAGATCGGGACGGCGGTGCCCGACGTAGGATTCCGCGGGTGCGGCTCCTTGACGCTGCTCCGCAGTGACGCCGAGGTCGCGGTGGCCGAGGAAGTCAGCGCCCGCGACGACGCGCAGCGGCGCGGATTCCGCGTGCTCGACGCCAACGAGACCCGACGGCTGAACCCGGCGCTGCGGGGCAAGTTCCTCGGCGCGCTGCACTGCAGTCGCGACGGCGCGGTCGAGTCGCGACAGGTGTTGCCCGCGCTGCGCCGCCACCTCGCGGCCACGGGTCGCTACACGTTCCTGCCGGCGACCGAGGCTCGGACGGTCACCGGAACCCGCACCGTCGACGACCGCGGCGGCACGCATGACGCCGATGTCGTCGTCGTCTGCGCGGGTGCCGCGCACGGCGGCCTCGTCCGTGAGCTCGCCGGCGACCTGCCCGTGCGCCGCGTCCGGCTGCAGATGATGCAGACCGCCCCGCTGGCCGAACCGCTGACCACCGCGATCGCCGACGGCGACAGCTTCCGCTACTACCCCGGATTCGCCGGGACCGCGCTGGACATGTTGCAGCGCAGCGAGAGTCAGGACCCGGTGGCCGGTCAGCATCACATGCAATTGCTCTGCGTGCAGCGGTTGCACGGTGGTCTCACGATCGGCGACACCCACGCCTACGACGAACCGTTCCCGTTCGACGTCGACGAGACGCCGTACGCCTACCTCGCCGGTGTGGTCGAAGAGCTGCTCGGCCGAACCCTGCCGCCGGTGCGGCACCGGTGGGCCGGCGTCTACAGCCAGTGCCTCGATCCCGACCGCCTCGTGCACCGCGAACGAGTGGCCGACGGCGTCTGGGTGGTGACGGGGCCCGGCGGCCGCGGTATGACCCTCGGGCCGGTGATCGGTGAAGACACCGCTGACGAGATCGGACTCTAGATGACGGACAACATGATTCAGCTCGCGGTCATCGACATGGCCGGCACCACCGTCGCCGACGACGGCCTGGTGGTGGAGGCCTTCGAGGCCGCGGCGAACGCCGGGGGACTGCCGCAGGACGGGCCGCAGCGGGAGCACGCCCGCCAGTACGTCCTCGACACCATGGGCCAGTCGAAGATCACCGTGTTCCGGGCGCTGTTCGACGACGAGGCGACGGCTCAACGGGCCAACGTCGCGTTCGAGCAGGAATACGCGTCGCTGATCGACGCCGGCCGCGCCGAGCCGATACCGGGCGCGGCAGAGGCCATCGGCAGGCTGCGGGAGGCGGGGGTGAAAGTCGTTCTCACGACGGGCTTCTCACCGATGACGCAGGAGGCACTGCTGGCGGCGCTGGGGTGGGAGGACATCGCCGACCTGGTCCTCGCTCCCGGCGACGGTGTTCGGGGGCGGCCCTACCCCGACCTGATCCTGACGGCGCTGATGCGGACGCAGACCGACAGCGTCCACGCTGTCGCCGCCCTCGGCGACACCGCCAACGACGTCGACAGTGCGCTGCGCGCCGGCTGCTCGATCGCCGCGGGCACGCTCACCGGCGCTCACGACGAGCGCCAGCTCGTCGCCGCCGGAGCCACACACGTCGTCACCACCGTTTCGGATTTCGCCGACCTCGTCCTGAAAGGCTGATCAGAAGGTGCAGGGCATGCTGCGGATGCCGTGAATGAAGTTGCCCGCCAGGTACTCCGGCTCGCCTGCGGCGATATCGGGCAACTGGTGCAGCAATTCGCCGATGATGGCCCGCAACTGGGCCCGCGCGAGGTTGGCGCCGAGGCAGAAATGCACGCCACCCCCGCCGAATCCCACGTGTGGGTTGGGGTGCCGAGCAAGATCGAGGCGCTCGGGGTGGTCGAACACCTCGGCGTCGAAGTTGCCCGACGAGTAGAACATCACCACCTTCTCACCGGCGGCGATGGGCTGCCCGGCGATTTCCGTGTCTTTGGCCGCCGTCCGCCGGAACGTCATCACCGGCGATGCCCATCGGACGAATTCCTCCACTGCGGTGCCGATCCGGTTGTCGAAATCGCCCATCAACCAGGCGCGCTGGTCGGGGAAATCGGTCAATGCCATCAGTGCGTGGCTGGTGGTCTGGCGGGTGGTGTCGTTGCCGGCCACCGCGAGCAGGACGAAGAAGGCGGCAACGTCGTTGTCGGAGAGTCGGTCTCCGTCGACCTCGGCGTTGACCAGGGCGCTGAAGAAGTCATCACCGGGATTCTCGCGACGTTCGGCGGCGAGTCGGTTGGCCACCTGATGGACGTACATCTGTGCTTCGAACAACACCTCCAACGGCGGACGGCCTGCGAGGAAGACCGGGTCGGCCCAGGACACCATCGCATCAGCGGCGTGGGCAACCTGTTGGCGTTCGGCCTCGGGGATGCCGACCATGTCCGACAGCGTGCGGATCGGTAGCTCTTTGGCGCAGTGCTTGACGAAATCGGCTCCGCTGCCGGCATCGCGCAGTTCCTCGACGATCGTCCTGGCGTTGGCCTTGATCGAGTCCTCGATGCGGCGGACCTGCCGCGGGGTGAAGGCGGCGCTGACGAGCTTGCGCAGCAACGTGTGTCGTGGCGGGTCCATGGCCAGGAACGACTGCGACGCCTCCAGCAGTTCCTCGGGAACGTTCTCGAACAGCACACCCTTGCCCGACAGGAACGTGTCGTTGTCCCGGCTGACGGCGACGATGTCGTCGCGGCGCGTGAGAGCCCAGAAACCGGGATCGTCGGGGTCGGCCATCAGCGAGTCCTCGACCGGTGGGTGCCAGCTCACCGGCCGCTCGGCGCGCAGCACGGCGAACGACCGCTCCCGCTCCCGCGCCGTCGTCGCCCAGAAGGCGCGCGACGACAGATCGACGGGGTCGTACGGGCGGGGGGTGGCAGCGATCGCTGTCATGGGTGCAGACCTCCTCGGACGAGACCCTCATATGACGCCGGTCACACGGACGATTGGTGCTGACGGTATGTCTAGACACCATGTCCAGTCAAGCTGTCTAGACAGATCGTCCACCGTCGATGTCATACTTGCGGTCATGCCGTCGGTCACCCGCAAGCAGCAGGCGACGCGCGAACACCGTCGCGAGGACATCGAGCGACGACTCCTCGACGCGACCGAACGGCTGATGCGCGACGGCGCGAGTTTCACCGAACTCAGCGTCGACCGGTTGGCCACCGAGGCCGGTATGTCGCGGGCCAATTTCTACATCTACTTCCGGGACAAGGGCGATCTGGTGTGCCGCCTCGCCGGCCAGGTGTTCGGTGACCTCGCCGACAGTGCCGAACTGTGGTGGGGGGTGGCCGGCCGGCACGATCCCCGCGACGTCCGGGCGGCGATGTCCGGCATCATCGCCGGTTACCGCCGGCATCAGCCCGTGCTGGTCGCGCTGAACGAGATGTCCGGTTACGACCCGCTGGTTGCGTCGGCGTACCGCGAGCTGCTCACCGCTATCGTGGCGCGCCTGACCGCGGTGATCGAGGGTGGTCAGGCCGATGGCTCCATTCGCCGGGAGCTCGCCGCAGCCACGAGCGCGAGCGCGCTGTGCTGGATGGTCGAGCGCGTCTGCCAGCAGAACCTGCCGCACCGTCCTGCCGACTACGATGCCGAACTCGCGGCAACCCTGACGGAATTGATCTGGGGCGCGCTGTATTTGACTCCCGTTCCGCGGGAACCCACGACGGGCGCGCCGTAGCACGCACGAAACAATCGCCGCCTAGTCTTCGGGCATGCCGACCCGCCGGCGATCGGCCCTTCTCGACAAGCTCGTCGTCGAGCAGCCCGGCAAGCCCCAGCAGGCGATCCTCGACGAGGTCCGCCGGGTCATCCTCTATGGCGCGGTGCCGCCCGGAACCCCGATCCCGCTGGCCGATGTCGCCGACCTCTTCGGCGTGAGTCAGATCCCGGTGCGCGAAGCACTCAAGACCCTGATCGGCGAGGGGCTGGTGTCCCACCGCAGCAATGCCGGATACACGGTCGCCCAGCTCACCCGTCAGGAGTTGCGCGAGATGTACATCGTGCGCGAGACATTGGAATCGGCGTCCCTGGCCGCCGCGATCGCCAACGCCACCGAGGCCGACCGCGCAGCGATCACCACCGCCAACGACATGTTGCACGACGCGCTGCGCGCCGACGACCCCGAGGCCTATCACCGGCGCAGCCGTGACTTCCACCTCGCGCTGGTCCGGCCGTCGCACATGCACCGCCTGCTGCACATGCTCGAAACAGCCTGGAACGTCACCGAACCCGTGCAGTCGATGGTCCACGTGCGCGCCGCCGACCGCGCCGATCTCCACGCCGACCACACTGAGATGGTGCGTGCGTTTCTGGCCGGCGATGTCGAGGACCTGCTCACCGCCGCGGAAACGCACTCCCAGCGGCTCAACGCGCTGATCGCGACGCTGCCCACCGACACGGGCTGGCTTGCAGCGGATATATCTTCGCCGCAATAGCGGAGTGTCGTCGCGGAAACACCGACGCAACACACCGTGGTTACGGTCCGCCAATGACCGAGATCGACACACCCAAGGCTGCCAAAGATCTCCCGCCCGGCGCGGTCGTCGGCGCGGGAGACATGGTCGAAGCCTCCGGCCACCCCGTCGGGGGTGGCGTCATCAAGCCCGGGTACGACCCGCGGCTGACCAACGAGGATCTGGCGCCGCTGGGCAAGCAGACGTGGACGTCGTACAACATCTTCGCGTTCTGGATGTCCGACGTGCACAGCGTCGGCGGGTATGTCACCGCGGGCAGCCTTTTCGCGCTCGGCCTGGCCAGCTGGCAGGTGCTGGTCGCCTTGCTCATCGGCATCGTGATCGTCAACGTGTTCTGCAACCTGGTGGCCAAGCCGAGCCAGGCCACCGGCGTCCCCTATCCGGTGATCTGCCGCAGCGTGTTCGGCGTGCTGGGAGCCAACATCCCGGCGATCATCCGTGGCTTGATCGCCGTGGCGTGGTACGGCATCCAGACCTATCTCGCTTCGGCCGCACTGGATGTCGTGCTGCTCAAACTCTTTCCCGGTCTCGCTCCGTACGCGGACGTCGACACGCACGGCTTCCTCGGCCTGCCGCTGCTGGGCTGGGGCAGCTTCATCGTGCTGTGGATCCTGCAAGCGTGCGTGTTCTGGCGCGGTATGGAGGCGATCCGCCGCTTCATCGACTTCTGCGGCCCAGCAGTGTATGTCGTGATGTTCCTGCTCTGCGGCTACCTGATCTACAAGGCCGGTTGGGGAGGGATCGACCTCAATCTCGGAGACGTCAAGTACACCGGTCTGGATTCCGTGCCGGTGATGCTCGGCGCCATCGCGCTGGTGGTCTCCTACTTCTCCGGACCGATGCTCAACTTCGGCGACTTCTCCCGCTACGGCAAGTCCTTCGCCGCGGTCAAGAAGGGCAACTTCCTCGGACTGCCGGTGAACTTTTTGGTCTTCTCCCTGCTGGTGGTCGTCACCGCGTCGCTGACCGTGCCGGTGTTCGGCGAACTCATCACCGATCCGGTCGCCACCGTCGCGCGTATCGACTCCACGTTCGCGATCGTCCTCGGCGCGTTGACGTTCACGATCGCCACCATCGGCATCAACATCGTCGCCAACTTCATCTCGCCGGCCTTCGACTTCTCCAACGTCAGTCCGCAGCGGATCAGCTGGCGCGCCGGCGGCATGATCGCCGCGGTCGGCTCGGTCCTGATCACGCCGTGGAACCTGTACAACAATCCCGAGGTGATCCACTACACGCTCGAGACGCTCGGCGCGTTCATCGGTCCGCTGTTCGGTGTGCTGATCGCCCACTACTACCTGGTGCACAAGCAGAAGGTCGACATCGACGCGATGTTCACCCTCGATGAGAACGGAACCTACTGGTACAAGCGCGGATACAACCCGGCCGCGGTGATCGCCACGGTCGTCGCCGCCATCGCCGCGATGATCCCGGTCCTGCTGGGCGGCTCGGTGGCCGGCATGTACACCGCCGCGCAGTACAGCTGGTTCATCGGCTGCGGCATCGGTTTCGGGCTCTACCACGTGCTGGCCACCCGCACCGCCCGGTTCAAGGTCGCATCCGTCGCGTGACGCTGATCTGGGTGGTCAATCCCAACACCACCGAGGCGATGACGGACGCGATCGCCCGCAATGCGCGCGCGGTCGTGGCGCCGGGCACCACGGTCGTCGGCATCACCCCGCACACCGGCCCGCCGTCCATCGAGAGCCATTACGACGAGGCGATGAGCGTGCCCGGGGTGCTGGCCGCGATCGGACGGGGCGAAGAAGAGGGAGTGGACGGGTACGTCATCGCCTGCTTCGGTGACCCGGGACTGGAGGCGGCCAGGGAGGTCGCCCGCGGGCCGGTGATCGGGATCGCCGAGGCCGCCATGCACACCGCGAGCCACCTGGGGCGCGGCTTCAGCGTCGTGACCACGCTGGCGCGGACCATGGGTCGCGCGGCCGATCTCGCCGAACACTATGGGATGGAGCGGTTTTGCTGCGGCATCCACGCCTGCGAGCTGCCGGTGCTGGAGTTGGACCGCAACCCGGACGCGATGAAGATCGTCACCGAAGCCTGCCGGCGGGCGGTCGAGGACGACGAATCCGACGTCGTGGTCCTCGGCTGCGCGGGCATGGCCGACATGTGCGGGCCGATCTCCGCCGAACTCGGTGTGCCGGTGGTCGACGGGGTCACCGCCGCGACGTTGACGGTGCAGTCGTTGGTCGCGATGGGGTTGTGCACCTCGACGCGCGGCGAGTTCGCGCCGCCGCCGGCGAAGGACTACCGCACCGGCGGGTGAACCGCGCGCCAGTGCTGCGCGATCTCGATGCGCCGGGCCAGCCACACGCTGTCATGGGACAGCACGTGGTCGAGGAACCGCTCCACCGCCCTGCTGCGTGCCGGCCGGCCGGCCAGTCGGCAGTGCAACCCGACCGAGAGCATCTTGGGCCGACCGGCCAGCCCCTCGGCGTAGAGCACGTCGAAGGCGTCCCGCAGATGGGCGAAGAACTCGTCGCCGTTGGAAAACCCTGCAGGAGAGGCGAATCGCATGTCATTGGTGTCCAGGGTGTAGGGCACCACGAGATGGTCGGTTCCGCGTACCTGCACCCAGTAGGGGAGATCGTCGGCGTAGGAGTCGGAGTCGTAGACGAAGCCGCCGTGTTCGACGACGAGGTCGCGGGTGTGCGGGGAGTCGCGTCCGGTGTACCAGCCCAGGGGTGCCGCCCCGGTGAGCTCACGCAGGATCTGCACGGCCTCGGCCATGTGCCGTCGCTCGACATCCTCCGGGATACGCTGGTAGGAGAGCCATCTCAGGCCGTGACACGCGATCTCGTGACCCAGCTCGGTGAATGCGGCGACGGCGTCCGGATTGCGCTGCATGGCGCGCGCCACTGCGAAGATCGTCAGCGGGACACCGCGGCGCGAGAACACGTCCAGCAGGCGCCACAACCCGGCGCGGGAGCCGTACTCGTAGAGCGACTCCATGCTCATGTGCCGGTCGGGAAACGCCTCCGCGGGCGTCATCTCCGACAGGAACGTCTCGGACGCCGGGTCTCCGTCGAGCACCGAATTCTCCGCGCCCTCTTCGTAATTGAGGACGAACTGAACGGCGATCGCGGCATCGCCCGGCCACTGCGGATCCGGTGGTGTGCGGCCGTAGCCGACCATGTCACGCGGATAGGTCATGCCAGCCGGCCGAACAACCTCAGGCGCGCCATACCGCCGTCGGGGTAGATGTCGAGGCGCGCTTCGGTCACCACCGCGTCCGACTCCACGGCGAATCGGTGCCGTGTGTCGGCGAGAAGCTCTGTGCGCGGCAGTAGTTCGATCCATTCGCCACCGGCCGTGAGCCCGGTCAGTCGGGCGGCGCCGGGGCTGTTGCCGATGAAATAGCTGGTGTCCAGCTCGGCCATCCCGATCACGCCCGGCCCCGCAAGACGCAGGTGCACCCAGTCGTTGCCGTCGTCGCGTCGGCGAGCGGTCTCCCAGCCGTCGCCCATCACCGAGGCGACCCCGGGGAAGATGAGGTTCTGCGGGGAGCTGTAGAACCGGTTGGAACAGTTGAGCACCAGACCGCCGTTCTCCAGCGCCGCGAGGTCGAGCCCGGGCACATCGGCATACCGCGGATCGGGGCGACCCTCCCCGTGCACCCGGAAGCGCGCGACCCCGCCGTCGGGGTAGATGGTCAGCCGGGCATGGGTCCACCGCTGCTGCGAGGACACCTCGAAGGTGTTGCGGGTGTCGCCGTACACCTTGGCGCGCTCCACGATCGTCGTCCAGTCGGTGGCGTGGGCGATGATCTCGGGGGTCGGGTAGCCGTCGATCTCGAGTGCCTCGACGGAGATCTCCGGGGGATAGTTGCCCGTGAAGAACGCCGTGTCGACGACGACGCCGCGGATCACCCCGGGCACGCCGAGGCGCACGATCGCCTGATCGTGACCGGGCTCGCGCCGCCGGCGCGTCTCCCAGCCGTCGTAGATCTGACCCTTGTGCCCGAACGATGCGGGCCGGTACGTCGCAGGGCCCGGGTTGATCAGGTTCTCCTTCTCGGCGAACAAGTCGTCGTTGGCCCAGATGACCGCGCCGCCCAGAGTGCGTAGGGCGAGGTCGGGCAACCAGGTGAAGTCCGGTTCCGCGTCAACCATCGGAACATCGTCACAGAAGACGCGTATCGCGGCGCGCCGAGGGGCGTCCGGCAAGCCTTGCCAAGTCCCACCGCGATGGCATAAGGAGTGACACATGCCCATCGATCCGAACGCCGTCGGCGCCACGACCCCGCCGCAGACCTTCCGCTGGAAGGACCGTGACACCCTGCTCTACGCACTCGGCGTGGGGGCCGGCACCGCCGACCTGGCCTTCACCACCGAGAACAGCCACGACATCACGCAGCAGGTGCTGCCGACCTATGCGGTGATCGCGTGTTCGCCGTTCGCCGCGGCGGGGGTGATCGGATCGTTCGACTTCTCCAAGCTGCTGCACGGCTCACAGAGCGTGCGTCTCTTCGCGCCGCTGCCTGCGGCCGGTGAGCTCAGCGTCGTCAACGAGGTCGCCGACATCCAGGACAAGGGCGAGGGCAAGAACGCGATCGTCATGCTCAAGGCCATCGGCAGCGATCCGGCGACCGGCGAGAAGGTCGCCGAGACGGTGACCACCCTCGTGATCCGCGGTGCGGGCGGCTTCGGCGGTCAGCCGGGAACGCGTCCGACTGCCCCCGAGATCCCCGACCGCGACCCCGACGCGACGATCACGCTGCCCACGCGTGAAGACCAGGCACTGCTGTACCGGTTGTCGGGGGACCGCAACCCTCTACACAGCGATCCGTGGTTTGCTGGCTTGGCCGGATTCCCGAAGCCGATCCTGCACGGGTTGTGCACCTACGGCGTCGCGGGGCGAGCGCTTGTCGCCGAGCTCGGCGCCGGAGACGCCACCCGTGTCACGGCGATCTCGGCCCGCTTCACCTCGCCGGTGTTCCCCGGCGACACACTCTCGACGGCCATCTGGCGATCAGGTCCAGGCCGCGCCGTGTTCCGCACGGAGGCGGCCGGCCCGGACGGTTCGAACCCGCGCCTGGTGCTCGAGGACGGCGACGTGGAGTACTCGGAGTGACACAGGCTGGCAGAGCGTGACAGTTGTCCCTGTCATTTCTGTGGGCAAGTATTTGCTGCGCTGGTAACCTTCGCCTGTGGACGGGGGCTGTGACGGGAGTCGGGGGATAGCTCGACGGACGTGGGCGTATGCGTGACCGTTTGCGCTTTTCGTGGCTCGGCCCGATCGGCGCAGCGCTGTGGGGTTCGGATCACTACTACTGGTTTACTGCGATCCTCGCCGCCCGCGGCATGCAAACCGCCACCTGTCGCCTGGTCGCCCTGTGCATCGCCTCGCTCGGCATCCTGCCCCTGGGACTGCTCGCCAGTCTCGCGGGTCCTCAGACCTCAGGTGGCCGGATCGCGACGACGGTCATCGCGGTCAGCTGTTTCGCCCTGGCGACGCTGTGGCTGCGGGCCCACTGGCCCTCGCGCGCGCAATCGCTGCTGTGCGTGGCGGTGGCGTCCGTGGCGATCGGAGTGTCGGTCCTGATCCAGACCAATCCCGTGGTCGGGCTGACCGGTGCGGCGAACTATGCGGTGCTCACGGCGTTCGTGGTCAGTTTCCACACCCCGCGACTGCTGGGGTTGGTCTGGTCGGTCGGCGCGGTCACGCTGGGCATCCTGATCGTCCATGTGGCCGCCGACGATCTGGCGCTGGCCGTCTGTGCGGCCGGGATCATCGTGCTGCTCAACGTGTTCGTCGCGTTCGCGTGCCGGGCGATGCTCGTGTTGATCCAGCCCGAAACCCATCACGGCGACATCGAGCAGCTGACCGGGCTGCTCCACCGGGATGCGTTCTATCAGGCGGTGGCAACGCTGCTCGCATCGCGCAGCCGCAGCGACGACCGGTATCTGGTCGTCGTCGCGGTCAACATCGACAGCTTCTCGCTGCTGCTGGGATTGAGTGGGGCCAGCGGAGCCAACCGGGCCAGGGTGTCGGTCGGGCAGGCGCTGCGCGAAACCGTGCGGCACAACGCGAGCGTCGCGCACGTCTCCGATCACGACTTCCTCATCGCGGACACGTTCACCACCGCCGACGCCTCCCCGCTGGTCGAGCGCATCCGCGGCGCCATCGCCGCGACGCCGCAGCGGCTCACGGCCAGCATCGGGGTGGTGTGCACCCCTCTGCCGCCGCTGGCGGCCGAACCGCCCGACGATGTGCTGGACAAGCTGATCGCCATCGCCAATCAGGCGATCGAGCAGGCCCGGATGGCCGGCGGCAACCAGGTCCGTTACGTGCTGCGGCCCACGTTGGACGACGATCCCGACGACGGCGACGATCCGCGTCCCGGCAGCGGCAGGATCGCCTGACGCATCGAACGGGTGTTCGATAGACTGTCCGGGTGGGTTGGCACAATGGTCCGCCGGGCTGGGGCGAGATGGAGCGCGTGCTCAACAGCAAGCCGCGCCGTGCCGGCTGGCCGATCGACGGGCAGGTCGGGGACGGCGGCGACAGCCCGGCCTGGTCGCGTAAGCGGGGGGAGTACCAGCCGCCGGAGGCGCCGGTCGGTGAGCGCTCGTCCCCGCACTCATTCCAGCCGTATGCCGAATTGCACACCCACTCCGCCTACAGCTTCCTCGATGGCGCGAGCACGCCCGAGGAGCTCGTCGAGGAAGCGGATCGGCTGGGTCTGCGGGCCATCGCACTGACCGATCACGACGGTTTGTACGGGGTGGTCAGGTTCGCTGAGGCGGCCAGGGAGCTCGACATGGCAACCGTGTTCGGCGCCGAACTGTCCCTCGGGGGAGGGAGTCGCACCGACGATCCCGACCCGCCGGGACCGCACCTGCTGGTGCTCGCCCGCGGGCCGGAGGGGTACCGGCGGCTGTCCCGTCAGCTGGCCGCCGCCCACCTGGCCGGCGGGGAGAAAGGCGTGCTGCGTTATGACTACGACGCACTGACCGAGGCCGCGGGTGGGCACTGGCAGATCCTCACCGGGTGCCGCAAAGGGCATGTGCGTCGAGCGCTGGCCGCCGGCGGCCCGGACGCCGCGGCCGCCGCACTCGCCGATCTGGTCGACCGGTTCGGCCGCGACCGTGTCACCGTCGAGCTGACCCACCACGGGCACCCCGGCGACGACGAACGCAACGCCGCCCTGGCGGCGCTCGCGCCGTGCTTCGGTCTGGGTGTCGTCGCGACCACCGGCGCTCATTTCGCCGAGCCGGGGCGGGGCAGGCTCGCCATGGCGATGGGGGCGATCCGGGCCAGGCACTCGATGGACGAGGCCGCGGGTTATCTCGCGCCGCTGGGCGGCGCTCATCTGCGCTCGGGGGAGGAGATGGCGCGCATGTTCGCCCACTGTCCCGAAGTGGTCAGCGCCGCAGCCGAACTCGGCGAGCAGTGTGCGTTCGGGCTCGCGCTCATCGCCCCGCAGCTGCCGCCCTTCGACGTGCCGGCCGGTCACACCGAGAACAGTTGGCTGCGGCACCTGGTGATGCAGGGTGCGCGGGAACGCTACGGTTCGCCCGACCGCTCTCCGCGTGCCTACGCGCAGATCGAACATGAACTGCGGATCATCGAGCAGCTGAACTTCCCGGGGTATTTCCTCGTGGTGCACGACATCACGCGGTTCTGCCGGGAGAACGACATCCTGTCCCAGGGGCGGGGCTCGGCCGCCAACTCGGCGGTCTGCTACGCGTTGAAGGTCACCAATGTCGATCCGGTGGCCAATGACCTGCTGTTCGAACGGTTCCTCTCACCCGCCCGCGACGGTCCGCCCGACATCGACATCGACATCGAATCCGACCTGCGCGAGAACGCCATCCAGTACGTCTATCAGCGCTACGGCCGCGAGTATGCCGCCCAGGTCGCCAATGTGATCACCTATCGCGGTCGCAGTGCCGTGCGTGACATGGCCCGCGCGCTCGGGTTCTCCCAAGGTCAGCAGGATGCGTGGAGCAAGCAGCTCAGCCAGTGGGGCAACCTGGCCGACGTCACCCACGTGGAGGGCATCCCCGAGCAGGTCATCGATCTGGCGCAGCAGATCTCGAATCTGCCGCGGCACATGGGGATTCATTCCGGCGGCATGGTGATCTGCGATCGGCCCATCGCCGATGTGTGTCCGGTCGAGTGGGCCCGCATGGAGAACCGCAGCGTTCTGCAGTGGGACAAAGACGACTGCGCGGCCATCGGTCTGGTCAAGTTCGACATGCTGGGTCTGGGCATGCTCTCGGCACTGCACTACTGCATCGACCTGGTCGCCGAACACAAAGGCATCGACGTGGATCTGGCCACCCTCGACCTGTCCGAGGCTGCGGTGTACGAGATGCTGCAGCGCGCCGACTCCGTCGGGGTGTTCCAGGTGGAATCACGGGCGCAGATGGCCACCCTGCCCCGGCTGAAGCCGCGGGTGTTCTACGACCTGGTGGTCGAGGTGGCGTTGATCCGGCCCGGCCCGATTCAGGGCGGGTCGGTGCACCCCTACATCAAACGGCGCAACGGTGAGGAAGAGGTCACCTACGACCATCCGTCGATGGAGTCGGCGCTGCGAAAGACGTTGGGGGTACCGCTGTTCCAGGAGCAGCTCATGCAGCTGGCCGTGGATTGTGCGGGCTTCTCGGCCGCCGAGGCCGATCAGTTGCGCCGCGCCATGGGGTCGAAACGCTCGACCGAGAAGATGCGCCGTCTGCGGGGGCGGTTCTTCGACGGGATGGCCGAGGTGCACGGCATCACCGGGGACGTGGCGCAGCGGATCTACGAGAAGCTCGAGGCGTTCGCCAATTTCGGTTTCCCCGAGAGTCATTCGCTGAGTTTCGCCTCGCTGGTGTTCTACTCGTCGTGGTTCAAGCTGCACCATCCGGCGGCGTTCTGCGCCGCGCTGCTGCGTGCGCAGCCAATGGGGTTCTACTCGCCGCAGTCGCTGGTCGCCGACGCCCGCCGGCACGGCGTGCTGGTGCACGGCCCGGATGTCAATGCCAGCCTCGCGCACGCCACGCTGGAGAACGCGGGGACCGAGGTGCGGCTCGGGCTCGGCAGCGTCCGGCACATCGGCGACGAGCTGGCGCAGCGGATGGTGGCGGAGCGGGCCTGCGGCCCGTTCGCCTCACTGCTGGACCTGACCGGGCGGGTGCAGCTGAGCGTGCCGCAGACCGAGGCGCTGGCCACCGCCGGCGCGCTGGGCTGTTTCGGGATCACCCGGCGGGAGGGGTTGTGGGCGGCCGGGGCTGCGGCGACCGAGCGACCCGACCGGCTGCCCGGGGTCGGCTCGTCATCCCATGTCCCGTCGCTGCCCGGCATGACGGAGCTGGAGCTGACCGCCGCCGACGTGTGGGCGACCGGGGTGTCGCCCGACCGGTATCCGACCGAGTTCCTGCGCGAGGACCTGGCGGCGATGGGGGTCGTGCCGGCCGATCAGCTGCTGTCGGTGCCCGACGGCACCCGCGTGCTGGTCGCCGGTGCGGTCACCCACCGGCAGCGGCCGGCCACGGCCCAGGGGGTGACATTCGTCAACCTCGAGGACGAGACCGGGATGGTCAACGTGCTCTGCATGCCCGCGGTGTGGGCGCGGCACCGCCGGTTGGCCCAGACCGCGGCCGCGCTGGTGGTGCGGGGCATCGTGCAGAACGCCAGCGGCGCGGTGACGGTGGTGGCCGACCGGATGGGTCCGCTGAGACTGCGGGTGGCGTCCAAATCGCGGGACTTCCGCTGAGTACCCTCGGCACAATGACATCTCAGAGGACACACCCGACGCTCGACCTGTCCGCCGACGAGGTTCTGACCACCACACGCTCGGTGCGCAAGCGCCTCGATTTCGACAAGCCGGTGCCCCGCGAGGTGCTGATGGAATGCCTCGACATCGCACTGCAGGCGCCGACGGGCAGCAACACCCAGGGCTGGCAGTGGGTCTTCGTCACCGACCCCGACAAGAAACTCGCGCTGGCCGAGATCTACCGGACCAACGCCACGCCGTACCTGGACAAGGCCAAGCCCGAGCACGGCGACATCCGCGATGAGCAGATGCCGCGTGTCGAGGATTCCGCCCGTTTCCTCAACGACAACCTCGAGAAGTCCCCGGTGATGCTGATCCCGTGCCTCGAGGGCAAACCGATGGACACCGTGTCCGGTGCCAGCGCGGGCTTCTGGGGATCCCTGCTGCCCGCCGTCTGGAGCTTCATGCTGGCGCTGCGCTCACGCGGTCTCGGCTCGGCCTGGACCACGCTGCACCTGCTGGGCGACGGCGAACGCCAGGCCGCCGAGCTGCTGGGCATCCCGTACGAGTCGTACAGCCAGGCCGGGCTGTTCCCGATCGCCTACACCAAGGGCACCGACTTCAAGAAGGCCAAGCGGCTGCCCGCCGAGCAACTCACTCACTGGGACACGTGGTGACGCTGCCCGCTCACACGCTGCCCGCGAAGTCGTGCTGGCGCCACGCCTCGTAGACGGCCACGGCGGCCGCGTTCGACAGGTTCAGTGACCGCCGGCCACTCAACATCGGAATCCGCACCCGCGCCGTAACGTGCGGATCGGCCAGTGTCTCGGCGTCCAGACCGGTCGGCTCCGGCCCGAACAACAGCACGTCGCCCGGCCGGTAGTCGACATCGGCGAACGACGCCTCGGCATGTGCGGTGAATGCGAACACCCGCGCCGGCATCACCGCCGTCCAGGCCGCCTCCAGGTCCGGGTGCACCGTCACCGACGCGAGGTCGTGATAGTCGAGGCCGGCGCGACGCAGCTTGGGCTCGGACAGGTCGAAGCCGAGTGGCTCGACCAGATGCAGTTCACACCCGGTGCCGGCCACCATGCGGATCGCGTTGCCGGTGTTGGGCGCGATACGCGGCGAGTAGAACATCACCCGGAACACCCTTGGCAGGGTAAACGGGTGTCAGTCCAGGCAGGTCTCGTAGCTCGCGATCGAGATCAGACCTTCGAGAGTGTCGATGTCGACCATCTCGCTGCTCATCGCTCGCATCAGGGGTGAGTCGCCGATTTCGGATGCATCGGCGAGCAGTGCCATCTCCACGCCATTGTGGGTCATTGCTACTCCTCCAAAAGGGGTCACCATCGATTGTGCCCTTCGATCAGCGGTGCTTCACCCTCTGACACGCAACGGCTCGAAAACGAAATCGCAACGCCTCAACAGGCCCGCTGCCAGCCACTTTGCTGTTTCTGCACCGTGGCGGAGAAGTCTGGCGACCGCAGGAACCGGCTGGCATACTCGTCGCATCCCCCGGCGCTCCACGTCCGCACGACGAGGGCGCCATCATCAGGAAGCCTCATGAATCACGCGCGATCCTCGATCAAGCGGCCGCCGCGGTGGGCGCTGTCCAACTGGCCGGTCCGCGTCAAGGTCGTGGCCATCGTGGCTTTGCCGCTGCTGCTGGCCGGCGCGTTCGGTGGGTTGCGTATCCACACCGCGGTCTCGTCTGCGGCGGATCTGCGCGTCGCGGCTGCCCGTGCCGACATCGTGCCCGAGGTGGGCCAGTACCTCGCCGCGCTCGAAGCAGTCCTGGTCAGTGCGACGGACGGCGGCGACGTGCCCGCGCGCGTCGGCGCGTTCGACACCGAGGCCGCCGATCTGCAGCGCCGACTCGGTGAGACCGACGTCGACGACGGGGTTCGGCAGGCGACGACCACCCTGCTCGACTCCGGACGCGATCTGGTCACCAAGACCACCGGCGGGGGCAACGATCTGCGCGGCCGCGTCACGGCCTACGCCCCGCTGCTCATCACAGCCGAGAGCGCGATCACGGGTCTGGTGGCCGGAGACGACGAGACGGTACGGGACGCCGGTGAAGCGCTGGCGCGCGCATTGGGCGCCCGCGGTCAGATGACGATGCAGCAGATGCTGGTCGATCGGGGCGCAGATTTGCCCGAGCCCGAATTGCGTTCGTCGATGATCACGCTGGCCGGCACCGAACCGTCGACGGTCGCCGCCATGGGTGCCTACCTCGGCGGCTCCGCCGACGCCGCCGAGTCGCTGCGGTCGGAGATGGTCAAGCGGATGTCCCTGCTCTCCGATCCCGCCGTGGCGCTGCCCGGCAACCCCGATCTGCTGGCATCCCAGCGCGTCACGCGCGGTATCGCCGACGGCATCATCACCGACACCTCCCGCATGATCCCGGCGACCGTCTCCGGTCAGGCCGCCACCGCCCGCACCGCCGCCATCCGCGACGCCGCCGTCGTCGGCGCAGCGATCCTGATCGCGCTCCTGCTGGTCACTCTCGTGGCGCGCAGCCTGGTGCGACCGCTGCGGACCCTGCGCGACGGTGCGCTGAAGGTGGCCCACGAGGACCTCGCGCGAGAGGTCGAGCAGGCCCGCGTCGACGGCAAGACACCCTCGGTCGCGCCGCTGCCGGTGTCGACGTCGGAGGAGATCGGGCAGGTCGCGCACGCGGTCGACGAGCTGCACGAGCAGGCGGTCCTCCTGGCCGCTGAGCAGGCGCGCCTGCAGATGCAGGTGAGCGACATGTTCGAAACGCTGTCGCGGCGCAATCGCACGCTGGTCGATCAGCAGCTGGCACTGATCGACCGGTTGGAGAACGACGAGGAGGACGCGGACCGACTGCAGAGCCTGTTCCGACTCGATCACCTCGCCGCGCGGATGCGACGCAACGGAGCCAACCTGATGGTCCTGGCCGGTGCGCGGACGCCCCGGGAGAACGCGGAGCCCGTCGCCGTGGTGGCCGTGGTCCACGCCGCGGCGTCGGAAGTCGAGGACTATCACCGGGTCACGGCCGAGGGTCTGCCCGATGGCGCAGTGGCCGGCGGCGTGGCCGGTGACCTGGTGCACGTGCTGGCCGAGCTCCTCGACAACGCGTTGCGGTACTCGCCGCCGACGGCCCCGGTGCGGGTGTCGGCCGTGCACACGGGCAATGGCGGTCTCGTCCTCGAGATCGCCGACGCCGGTCTCGGTATGAGCGAATCGGATCTGCGGGTCGCCAACACGCGGCTGCAATCCGGCGGCGACGTCAATCCCTACACCGCCCGGCACATGGGCCTGTTCGTGGCGGGTCGGCTCGCCCGTGAACACGGGCTGGTCGTGCGGTTGCGCAGCACCGTCGCCGGTCGGCCGTCGTCGGGCACCACTGCCGGCGTGTACGTGCCGGCCGAACTGCTGATGGCGGCACCACCTCCGACACCTCCTTTCACGCCGCCGGCGCCCCCTCCGGTACCCGAGCCGGCCCCCGCGCCCGCCCCGACACCCACGCCCGAGCCCGTCGCTGTGACTGCACCGCCCAACGGTCACGCCCGCGCACGGCATGCCCGGGACGACTCCGACGACGACGCGATCTACCAGACCATGCTCTCGGAGTGGCTCGTCGACCCCCATGAGCTCTCGCACAGCACCGATCTGAACTGGCAGACCGTGTGGGACCACGGTTGGTCTGCCGCAGCAGCCGCGCAGGCCGCCCCGGTGCAGGAGCGCACCGCCGAGGGTCTGCCCATCCGGCGTCCCGGTGCCCGGCTGATCCCCGGCGCCGCCGAGCCCGCGGACGCCGAACCGGCGGCGGCTACCCACGCCGTGCGAGATCCGGACGCGGTCAGGGCCGGCATTGCCAACCACTTCGGGGGTGTGGCAGCCGGGCGGCGCCATGCCCGAGACGAACGTCAGGACACGCATGACTGAGTCGCTGGACTGGCTGGTGTCCCGCTTCGCCAGGGAGACGCCGGGGGTGTCACACGCGATCCTGGTCTCGGCCGACGGGCTGCTCACCGCAGCCAGCGACCACATGCCCGGTGAGCGGGCCGATCAGATGGCCGCGGTGGCGTCCGGGTTGGCCAGTCTTTCGGCAGGTGCGGCGCAACTCTTCGATGGCGGATACGTGCTGCAGTCGGTGGTCGAGATGGAGAACGGCTACCTGCTGCTGATGCGGGTGGGGGACGGCTCCAACATCGCGGCGCTGGCCGCACGCGGCAGCGACATCGGCCAGATCGGTTACGAGATGGCTGTTCTCGTCGAGCGGGTGGGTGCTGCGGTCGCCTCCGCGCGACGTGACCCGTTGCGCTCGTGACTCATCCGACGGGCGGCGCCGGCGATCCGGAGCCGCGGCTCGTCCGCCCGTACACGCTGACCGCGGGCCGCACCGACGCGGCGGTCGACCTGCCATGGGAAGCGCCGGTCGCGCCCGCGACGCCGGCCCTGCCGTGGGACTGGCCGAGTACCGACGTACGCGCCCAGATCATGACGGTGTGCGCCGGCCGGCCGTCGGTCGCGGAGATCGCAGCGCATCTGCATCTACCGCTCGGCGTGGCGCGCGTGGTCGTGGGTGATCTGGTGGTGCAGGGTTACATCGCGGTACACGACACCCTGTCCGCGGCCGCGACGGCCGACGAACGACGAGATCTGATCGGGAGGACGCTGCGTGGCCTCAAGGCTCTCTAGATCGGCCTCGACCAAGATCGTCGTGTCGGGCGGATTCGGGGCGGGCAAGACCACGTTCGTCGGAGCGGTGTCCGAGATCGTGCCGCTGCGCACCGAGGCCCTGCTGACCGAGGCGTCGCACGGGGTCGACGAGCTCGCCGGGCTGCCCGGCAAGACCACGACGACGGTGGCGATGGACTTCGGGCGCATCAGTTTGAGCGACGACCTGGTGCTCTACCTGTTCGGTACGCCCGGTCAGCGCCGCTTCTGGTTCATGTGGGACGACCTGATCCGCGGTGCGATCGGGGCCATCATCCTGGTCGATCTCCGCCGGCTCGACGACAGCTTCGCCGCGGTCGACTTCTTCGAGGCTCGCGATCTGCCGTTTCTCGTCGCGGTCAACGAGTTCGACGACGCCCCACGGCATCCGCTGAGTGCGGTGCGTACCGCGCTCGCGCTGCCCGACCACGTGCCGCTGATCACCGTCAACGCGCGGGACCGGGAATCGGCGAAGGCGGCGCTCATCGCTGTGACCGAGTACGCGCTGAGCCGGCTGACCCCGGCGGGGTAGACGGCGATGGACGATCAGATCGATCGCGAATTCGCAGACGCCGACTTCCGCGACGAGGATCTCAGCAGAGTGCGCACGGAGCGGGTCGTATTCGACGGTTGTGATTTCTCCGGAGTCGACCTCTCCGAGTCCGAGCACGTCGGCTCGGCCTTCCGGAACTGCATGTTCCGTCGTACGACACTGTGGCACAGCACCTTTCGGCATTGCAGCTTTCTCGGGTCGACGTTCGTGGAGTGCCGGATCCGGCCCGTGACGCTCGTCGAGTGCGATTTCACGCTCGCGGTGCTCGGCGGGGCGGATCTACGGACCGTCGATCTGTCCGACTGCCGCCTGCGTGAAGCCGGACTCGTCGGTGCCGATCTGCGCAAGGCGGTGCTGGCCCGGGCCGACCTCGCGGGGGCGCGGGTGCAGGGCGCGCGCCTCGAGGACACGGACCTGCGGGGTGCGCGCGCCGATCCGACGTTCTGGACCACGGCGTCGCTGCGCGGCGCCAAGATCGACATCGAGCAGGGCCTCGCCTTCGCCGCCGCGCATGGATTGGACATCCACGGCGGGTGATCAGCGATCTGCGCTGACCGCGCGGGTCACCATGTCAGCGATGCTGCGGCAGTAATCGGGCGCGATCGGTTCGTTGCTGTAGAGCGCACAAGATTTCAGCGGGCCGCTGAGAAGCTCCATAACCGATACGGGCTCGACGCCGGGCCGGACTTCACCGCGGGCAGAGGCGCGGTCGAGGATCGTCGTGACCATGTCGAGGTGGCGCCTCCAGATGAGCCGCCGACTTTCCTGGTCCACGGTGTGCGACTTGCTGTCGATGACGAGCATTCGGGCGATGCGCCGACCGTCGGGATCGTTGAGGTAGGTCCGCATCGAGTCCGCGAGCTCATCCAGGTCGCGGGCGAGGCTGCCGGTGTCCGGTGTGCGGATCGTGGCGGAGGCCGAGCTCAGCAGCGCCTCGGCGATCAGATCGTGTGGGCTCGGCCAGAATCGACCCACCAGCTCGGCGTCAAGGTCGCAGCGCTGGACGACTCCTTCGATGCTGAAGCGGTCCACTCCCCACTGCCGCAACTCCTCCAGCGCCGCACCCACGGCCACGGCGCGGATCGCCGCATCGCTGTCATCCATGTGATCGCCCCCTGCCAGAAACCCCGTCCGAGTCTATTGCGTTCGGAAGCATCCCCAGTGCAGAGGTTTGGCGCGGCTCCTCGCTGCGCTCGTCGTCACGCGGTGTCGTTCGGCGCGACTCCTCGCTGCGCTCGTCGTCACGCGGCTTTCAGCCGGATCTTCCACCTCACGAAACCGACGTACACCACGCTGATCACCACCAGCATCGCCATGTCGAAGAGCCACGCACCCGACGTGTGCTTCCAGTGGTCGTCCTGCGGGGTCAGCGGTCCGGGCACCAGGCGTATCAGGTCGATCGTCGATGCCGACGCGGCGAATCCCCAGCGTGCGGGCGTGGCCCAGGACATCTGATCGAGCACGATCCGGTCGGTCACCGGGATCATGCCGCCCGAGAACACCAGCTGGCTCATGATCGCGACCACCAGCAGCGGCATGATCTGCTCGGCCGATCGCGCCAGCGCCGACAGCGCCAACCCGACCATCGCCGCGGCGACGGTGGTGACCGCGATGTCGACGAACAGTTCGAGACTGCGGTTCCCGATCACATTGCCGGCGTCGACGGCGCCGGGCCCCCAGCCCTTGCCGATGATCGCGATCGTGGTGACGATCGCCGACTGCACGACGGCGAACGCCGTGAACACCACCATCTTGGCCAGCAGGTACGCCGACGTCGACAGCCCGACCGCCTGTTCGCGCCGGAAGATGGCACGCTCGCCGATCAGCGCGCGGATCGTCAGAGCCGTGCCCATGAAGATCGCGCCGACGTTGAGCATCACCAGGATCTGGCCGGGTTCGTTGGGGGCTTCACCGCCCTCCAACGCGGTCTTGGGCACACCGAAGCCGACGTCACCGGGCACCGACAGCGACAGCACGCCCATGATGAACGGCAGCAACATGAGGAACGCGAAGTAGCCGCGATCGGAGATCACGAGCCGGATCTGGCGCCGCGCGATCGTCGACAGCTGGCGGCGCAGGCTGGTCCGCGTCGGGTTGCCGAGCTCCGACGGTTGCAGCGCCGGCGGCTGGGGCGGCGGTGGACCGTGCTGGGCCAGGTAGCGCTGGGCGGCCGCCTCGGGATCACCGGCGACGGTGGAGAAGATGTCGGCCCAGTTCGTGGTGCCCATCGCTGGGCCGATCTGGCTGGGCGGTCCGTAGAACGCTGTCTTGCCGCCGGGCGCCAGCAGCAGCACCTGATCGCACACGTCGAGGTAGGTCAACGAGTGCGTGACGACGAGGACGACGCGGCCGGCATCGGCCAGCTGACGCAGCATCGTCATGACCTGCCGGTCCAGCGCGGGATCCAGGCCGGAGGTCGGCTCGTCGAGGATCAGCAGCGACGGCCCGGTCAGCAGCTCCAGCGCCACCGAGGCGCGCTTGCGCTGACCGCCGGAGAGCTTGTCCACCCGGGTGTCGAGGTGTTTGGTCATCTCGAGTTCTTCGAGCACCTCGTTGACGACCTGTTCGCGGTCGGCCTTCGTGGTGTCGGGCGGCAGCCGCAGCTCCGCGGCGTACATCAGGGCCTGCCGCACCGTGAGCTGGCCGTGCACGACGTCGTCCTGCGGCACCATCCCGATCCGGGACCGCAGTGACGCGTACTCGGCGTGGACGTCGTGGCCTTCGAAGGACACCTGGCCCGTCGTCGGGTGGGTGTAGCCCGCCACCAGCCGCGCGAAGGTCGACTTGCCGGCACCTGACGGGCCGATGACCGCGGTCAGCGTGCCCGGCCGCGCCGAGATCGAGATGTTGTCCAGCAGCGTCTTGTTGTTCTCGATCGTCCAGGTCACGCCGTGCACCTCGAGGCCGCCGGTCGCGGTGGCCGCCGCCGTCTCGGTACGCCGGACCAGCGTGCCGTCGCGGAACACCAGGTCGACGTTGCCGATGGTGACGGTGTCGCCGTCGGAGAGCAGTTGCACGTCGACGCGCGAGCCGTTGACGAAGGTGCCGTTGATGCTGCGGTTGTCGCGGATCTCCGTGCCGGCACCGGTCGTGACCAGAGTGGCGTGATGCCGGGAGGCGAGCACGTCGGGGATGACGATGTCGTTGTCGCTGGCGCGGCCGATCTTCACCGAGCCGGGTGGCACCTCGGGGGCGCGCCCTGGCCGCAGGATCTTCAGCATGCTGGTGGCGAGGTTGTTGTCACCACCCGAACGGGGCGCGGCAGCAGGTCCCATCACGGTGACCGACTCCATCGCGGGCGACGAGATCGGCTGGGGTGCAAGCGGGCGTGACGGCGGCTGCGGGGGATATCCGGTGCGCGGTCCGGCCGTGGGCTGGGTGCGCGGTGCCGGAGGGCGGGTCGGCTGCGAAGGCGGCCAGCTCTGCTGGGCTCGGCTGACCGGAACAGCTGTGGTGGGTGGCGTGCCGGCCGACCCCTGGTGCCTGCCCACATCGAACGTGAGCAGCGGCCCGTCGGGGTTGCCGATGTGGATCTGTGCGCCGTCGGTGATGTCGGCGACCGGTACCCGGCGGCCGTTGACGAACATTCCGTTGAGCGAGCCGTTGTCGATGGCGAGCCACCGGCCCTGGTCGAAGCGCAGCACCAGATGGGCGCGCGAGATCAGTGGGTGGGCGACCCGGACATCGGCGCGCAGATCGCGGCCGACCACCACGTCGTTGCCTGCTGCGAAGGTCCGCGTCGACCCGTCGTAACGCACGGTCAGCGCGGGCGGTGCCGGCCGGCTCACAGAGCCGCTCCGGCGGCGAGGATGGACATCGCGGCCAACTGTATCGGTAGGGCCGCACAGCTGGAGATCCAGCGTGACCCTGTGCAACAGATGTGGGCGATCTGTGTCCGGGCCGTTATCTCGCTGTGCCACAGTGTCGGCGCGACACGCCCGTCTCTCCGACGACGAAAAGCGCTGTGGTCGAGCGAGTTCGCGAGCGGTCCATGTCATCTCGCGGCACCTGCTGTCACCGTCGCGCCGGCGCACTGAATTTTAGAGGTAAACCTCTACTTTAGGGTGGAGCAATGCCGCGGCCTGCCCGATACACCGTCGACGTCCTCCTCGACGCTGCCGCCGATCTGTTGGCCTCAGATGGTCCTGCGGCGGTGACCATGTCCGCGGTCGCGCGCACCACCGGTGCGCCGAGTGGTTCGGTGTACCACAGGTTCCCGACCCGGGCGGCGCTGTGCGGGGAGTTGTGGGTCCGTACCGAGGAGCGCCATCAGGAGGCGCTGCTGAGCGCGCTCGGCGGTGACGACAGCCCGGTGCAACGCTGTGTCGCCGGCGCGCTGTGCGTCGTGGCCTGGTGTCGCGCGCACCCGATCGAGGCGCAGGTGCTGCTGACCGATCCCGACCAGTTGGGGTCGGGGGAGTGGCCCGACCACCTCGTCGGGCGACGGAAACGCTTGCAGCGCAAACTGAAGAAGGTCCTCGGCGAGATCCCCGACGACTCGGCGCGGGTGAGCGCGGCCGTCATCGACGTGCCGTATGCGATCGTCCGACGGCACTTGCGCGCGCGTCAGACGATTCCGCTCACCGCCGATGCGATCGTGGAGGATTGCGCGCGGGCCCTCATCGCCGCGAGCTGACCGGCGACGGCGAGCCTGTCACGACGCAGTACGTGTGGCTGTAGATCGTCGCCATGCACTGGTTGCAGTGGGTGCACATCGACCGGACCGCGTTTCCGTCAGCCTGGATGCGGTTGATCAGATCCGGTTCGGCGAGCAGGGCCCGGCCCATCGCGACGAAGTCGAAGCCCTCGGCCATCGCGAGGTCCATCGTCTCGCGATTGGTGATGCCGCCCAGCAGGATCAGCGGCATCGACAGTTCGGCACGGAACAACCGGGCATCCCGCAGCAGATACGCCTCGCGGTAGGGGTATTCGCGGAAGAACTTCTTGCCGGTCATCCGGATGCCCCAGCGCAGCGGGGGCTTGAACGCACCGGCGAACTGCTTGACGGGCGCCTCGCCCCGGAACAGGTACATCGGGTTGACCAGCGAGCTGCCTGCCGTGAGTTCGATGGCGTCCAGACCTCCGTCCTCCTCGAGCCACTTCGCGGTCTGCAGCGCCTCCTCGGTCGAGATGCCGCCGCGGACGCCGTCGCTCATGTTCAGCTTCGCGGTCACCGCGATCGGGGTGCCGACCTTCTCGACCGCCCGGCGGACCGCGAGCACCGTGCCGCGGGCCACCTTGGCCCGGTTGGCCAGCGAGCCGCCGAATTCGTCGGTGCGCCGGTTGATCAGCGGTGACAGGAACGAGCTGGCGAAATAGTTGTGGCCGAGGTGCACCTCGACGGCGTCGAACCCGGCGTCGATGGCCATCCGCGCGGCCTGGGCGTGGGCTTCGGTGATGTCGGTGATGTCGTCGCGGGTGGCCCGCCTGGCGAAGCGCATCGACAGCGGGTTGAAGAAGCGCACCGGGGCGTAGGCAGTGGCCCTATTGGATTTCGCATTGGCCACCGGACCTGCATGGCCGATCTGGGCGCTGATCTTCGCGCCCTCGGCGTGCACGGCGTCGGTCAGCTTTCGCAGGCCGGCCATCGCCTCGGGTCGCCAGTAGATCTGATTGCCCTCGGTGCGCCCGCCTGGAGCGACCGCCAGGTAGGCGACGGTCGTCATGCCGACGCCACCGGCCGCGGGCAGGCGGTGATAGGTGATGAGGTCCTCGGTGACCAGAGCGTTCGGCGTCGCGGCCTCGAATGTCGCCGCCTTGATCACGCGGTTACGCAGTGTGATGGGGCCGAGCGTGGCCGGAGTGAACACATCGCGCACAGTTGTCATGTCTTAGAGCCTGTCACAATGATCGCCGTGGGTGCGATCACTTTGGACGGTAAGGCGACACGCGACGAGATTTTCGTCGACCTCACGGCGCGCGTGGCGGGCCTCGCCGAGGCCGGGCACACCCCGGGGCTGGGCACCGTCCTCGTCGGCGACGACCCCGGATCTCAGGCCTACGTGCGCGGTAAGCACGCGGATTGCGCGAAGGTGGGCATCACCTCGATCCGCCGGGACCTGCCCGCCGACATCAGCCAGGCGGATCTGCTGGCCACGCTCGACGAACTCAACGCCAACCCCGCGTGCACCGGATACATCGTGCAGTTGCCGCTGCCGCGGCATCTGAACGAGAACGCGGCATTGGAGCGGATCGATCCGGGCAAGGACGCGGACGGCCTGCACCCGATGAACCTCGGGCGGCTCGTGCTCAACGAGCCGGCGCCGCTGCCCTGCACACCGCGGGGGATCGTGCACCTGCTCCGGCGCTACGAGGTCGAGATCGCCGGCGCCCACGTCGTGGTGATCGGCCGCGGCGTCACCGTCGGCCGCCCGCTCGGTCTGCTGCTCACCCGGCGTTCGGAGAATGCGACCGTGACGTTGTGTCACACGGCAACGCGGCACCTGCCCGAGATCGCCCGCGAGGCCGACATCATCGTCGCGGCCGCGGGTGTGCCGCACATGGTGACAGCGGAGATGGTGCGCCCCGGCGCTGCGGTGGTCGACGTCGGTGTCAGCCGTGATGATGCCGGCAAGCTCGTCGGCGATGTCCACCCCGATGTCTGGGACGTGGCCGGGCACGTGTCACCCAATCCCGGCGGGGTGGGTCCGCTGACC
Source organism: Mycolicibacterium sp. 018/SC-01/001 (assembly GCF_007096635.1). Taxonomy (GTDB): domain Bacteria; phylum Actinomycetota; class Actinomycetes; order Mycobacteriales; family Mycobacteriaceae; genus Mycobacterium. The sequence continues at coordinate 57,070 of NZ_VKAA01000019.1, read as the reverse complement.
CGGGCGTTCCTGCTCACCAACGTCGTCGAGCGCGCCGAGGCCGCCGCCGCGTCGTGAGGTCGACTCGCAGGCTGTTCACCGGGCAGTGGCCGATCCTGGTGGTGGGTCTGTCGCTGCTGGCCGCGTTCGTTCTCGTGGCCGCGGGGTACTGGCGCCGCGGCGCGCTGGTGATCGGGATCGGGGTCGGGATGGCCTCGGCGCTGAGACTGGCTCTGCCCGAGGATCGCGTCGGGTTGCTGGCTGTGCGCAGCCGCTCTGTGGACGTGGCCACCACCGCGACGGTCAGCGCGATCATGCTCTACATCGCCTGGACGATCGACCCCCTCGGCACCAGCTGACCATCTTTGCTGCGGCGTCCTCGACCGCCCCGTCGCAGGCCCGCTGCCCCGGGACCTCGACGACGATCACAGCGGTGGTGCCGACCGTGGGCGCACGGACGGATCCGACGGTGCGGCGCCCGGGTGACGGCGGTCGCCGGGCGGCGGGACGCGGCCACGGCGCCGTGCCGGTCTCGGTGACGGCCGCGACGCCGCCGATCACGGGGCGAAAGTGGCACGAATCGGCGTCGGGGACGGGTCGGAGCCGGTCTCGACGCGGCCCGATGCCGCAGGCCACACACCGTCGAACCTGAGAAAATCTGATCGGTGAACAAATGTTTCGTTACCGGCAAGTAGGGATACTCCCGGAGCGTCCTCATCGGTGTGACTGCAGTCACACCGACTTCTGCGGAGCGCATCAGGAGTGAGCCATGGCCGATCTGGTCAAGACGGTGGCGCGGTGGTCGAAGAAGCCGGCGCGCGACATCGAGGCGCCGACCGGCGGCTGGGTCAACATGGTCCGCGGGCTGGCGGCGCGGGCGACGACGCCGCTGCTGCCCGACGATTACCTGTCGTTGCTCAATCCGCTGTGGTCGGCACGTGAGCTGCGCGGCGAGATCGTCGACGTGAGACGCGAGACCGACGACACGGCGACCGTGCTGATCCGCCCCGGGTGGGGCTTCGCCCGCGACTACAGCCCCGGCCAGTACGTCGGGATCGGCCTGCGGGTCGACGGCCGGTGGCACTGGCGGTCCTACTCGCTGACCTCGGTACCCGAGTCGGAGCGGGACGAGATCTCGATCACGGTCAAGGCGACCCCCGAGGGGTTCCTCTCCACGCACCTCGTCGACGGGGTCGAGCCCGGCACGATCATTCGTCTGGCCGCGCCGCAGGGCGAGTTCACGCTGCCCGACCCACCGCCGGAACACCTGCTGTTCATCACGGCGGGCAGCGGCATCACCCCGATCATGGCGATGCTGCGCTCACTGCGCGCCCGCGACCAGCACCCCGACATCGTGCACATCCACTCCGCGCCGTCGGCCGAGTCGGTGATCTTCCATGACGAGCTGCGGGAGCTGGAAAGCCAGCAGCGCGGCTACACCCTGCACCTGCAGCTCACCCAGGAGGACGGCAAGGTCGAGCTCACCGAGCTCGACAAGCTCGTGTCGGACTGGCAGAAACGCTCGGCCTGGGTGTGCGGACCCTCGGCGATGCTCGACGCGGCCGAGGAGGTGTGGGAATCCCACGATCTGGCCGACCAGCTGCACATGGAGCGGTTCACGATCGCAGCGACCGACAAAGGCGGCGAGGGCGGCACCGTACATTTCGGGATCTCCGACAAGTCGGCCGAGATCGACGGCGCCACAACCATTTTGCAGGCCGGCGAGGACGCCGGCATCCAGATGCCATTCGGTTGCCGGATGGGCATCTGCCAGACCTGTGTGCTCCCGCTCGAAGAGGGGCACGTCCGGGACATCCGTTCCGGGCAGGAACACGGTGCGGGCGACCGTATCCAGACATGCGTGTCCACCGCCTCCGGTGACTGCACCATCAAGATCTGAGGAGACTCCCCATGGCAATCACCGACATCAAGGCCTACGCACACCTGACCGAGGAGGACGTCGAGAATCTCGCCGCCGAGCTCGATCAGCTCCGCGCCGACATCGAAGAGTCACGGGGCGAGCGCGACGCACGCTACGTGCGCCGCACCATCCAGCTGCAGCGTGCGCTGGCCGCCGGTGGACGCATCGCGCTGTTCGCGAGCAGCAGCCGCATCGCCCGGATCGGCGGCACCGCGATGCTGGCCTCGGCGAAGATCATCGAGAACATGGAGTTGGGGCACAACGTCATCCACGGTCAGTGGGATTGGATGAACGATCCGGAGATCCACTCCACCGAGTGGGAGTGGGACACCACCTGCCCGTCGTCGCAGTGGAAGTACTCGCACAACTTCGTGCACCACAAGTACACCAACGTCGTCGGCCTCGACAGTGACGTCGGCTACGGCATCATGCGGGTGACCCGCGACGAACCGTGGGAGCGGTGGATGATCGGCAACCCGATCTACAACCTGCTGCTCGGCACGTTCTTCGAGTGGGGCGTGGCCGCCCATCACATCGAGGTCGACAAGATCCGCAAGAAGGAGAAGACCTGGGCTGAGGCGCGCAAGGACATGCGCGTCATGGGTCGCAAGATCGTCAAGCAGGTGGGCAAGGACTACATCATCTTCCCGGCGCTGACCGGAACCAACTGGAAGCACACGCTCAAGTGCAACGCGGTGGCCAACTTCATCCGCAACTACTGGGCCTACATGGTGATCTTCTGCGGCCACTTCCCCGACGGTGCAGAGAAGTTCACCGTCGAGGAGTTCGAGAACGAGACCCGCGGCGAATGGTATCTGCGACAGATGCTGGGATCGGCCAACTTCCACGCCGGACCGATCATGGCGTTCATGAGCGGCAACCTGTGCTACCAGATCGAGCACCACCTGTTCCCGGATCTGCCCAGCAACCGCTACGCGGAGATGAGCGTGCGTATTCGGGAGATCTGCGAGCGCTACGATCTGCCCTACACGACCGGGCCGCTGCTGCGGCAGTACTGGCAGTCGTTCTGGACCATCTTGAAGCTCGCGCTGCCGGACAAGTACCTGAAAGCGCCCAGCGACGACGCCCCGGAGACGGCATCGGAGCGGCGGTTCGGCCGCATCGAACCCACCCCGGGGACGCCGAAGCGTGGGCTGCGCAGCGCGATTCGGGAGCGCAGGAAGGTCGCCGCCTGAGGTCCGTCAGCTCAGCGTCGCACGGACGCACACCGTGACGTACGGCAACGCCAGCCCGGCGCTGTTCGCCAGCGCGGGGTGAGTAGCGAGTAGCTCCCGCACCCGGTCCAGGGTGCGGGAGCGCACCTGCTCGGGCGAGGTGATGCAGTAGCTGCGGGAGGCCACCAGGTCGATGAGCGCCTGCGGCGTCAGGTAACTGGTCCACTCGACCTGATGCCGCGCGACGTCGGTGAAGGGTGCGGGCAGCTCGACGGTCTGGGAGAACGGGTCGACCTCGTGGCCGATGATCTGGCCGAGATCCTTGACCCAGCCCGATCTTTCGTCACGGTTGTTCCACACCAAGCCGAGTCGCCCACCGGGCCGCAACACCCGCGCAACCTCCTCGAGCGCGCGCTCCCGATCGAACCAGTGCCAGGCCTGGGCGACCAGGACGGCGTCGACGCTGTTGTCCGGCAGCGGAATCTCCTCGGCGGTGCCCAGCTTGGCTGGCGTGTCCGGAAGAGAGCTGCGCAGCAGTTCCAGCATCTCCGGGATGGGGTCGACGGCGACGACGTCGAGGCCGCGTTCGACGAGTCGGGTGGTCAACTTCCCGGTGCCCGCGCCGAGATCCAGCACGGTGTGCGCGTCAGCCGGGAGCAGCCAGTCGATGGCCTCCGGCGGGTAGGACGGGCGGCCCCGCTCGTAGGCGGCGGCCTCGGCACCGAAGGACAGCGACCGTTGCTGTGCCGACCTGCTCACCGGCCGGCCAACTCCAGAGTGCGCCGGATCAGCTTCCCGACGGCATCGGTCTCGACCAGGAACCCGTCGTGCCCGAACTCGGATTCGACCACGTCGAGTCCGTCGCAGCCAGGCAGCAGATCCGCCAATTCCTGTTGCAGCCGTAGGGGATACAGCCGATCGGAGGTGATACCCCCTACCACCGTCGGTACCGGGCATCCCCGCAACGCTGCCCTGACGCCGCCCCGGCCACGGCCGACGTCATGGCTGGACAGCGCGTCCGTCAGCGCCACGTAGGTACCTGCATCGAAGCGCGCCACCAGCTTTCGACCCTGGTACTCCAGATAGCTCTGTACCGAGTACCGGCCACCCGTGTCCGGGTCTTCGCCGGGCTGCGCGGAATTGCCGAACCGCTCGTCGAGTTCGGCCTCGCCCCGGTAGGTCAGGTGCGCGAACCGGCGGGCGATCTCCATCCCGGTGTCCGGGGAGTGCCCGGTTCCGTGGTAATCGCCGTTGCACCAGTGGGGATCCGAGGTGATCGCCGCGACCTGCGTGCTCTGCGTGCCGATCTGGTCGGCGGTCGCGCGCGCACCGACCGCGAGCACCAACGCCGCACGCACGTCGCTCGGATGGCCGACGATCCACTCGAGCGCCCGTGCGCCGCCCATGGAGCCGCCGATCACGGCGGCCACCGATGTGATGCCCAGTCGTTCGAGTGCGGCGATGTCGGCAGCCACCTGGTCGCGCACCGTCGTCACCGGAAACCGTGAGCCCCAGGCTTTTCCGTCGGGAGCGATGCTGCTGGGGCCGGTCGAGCCGCGGCAGCCGCCCAGCACGTTCGTCGCGATCGCGCACCAGCGGTCGGTGTCGATCGGGGCGCCCGGACCGGCGACGCCGTCCCACCAACCGGGGGTGGGGTGATCGGGCCCGGCAGGGCCGGTGATGTGCGAGTCACCGGTCAGCGCATGCAGGACGACCACGACGTTGTCCCGCTCCGGGGACAGTTCGCCCCAGCGCTGCACGGCGATCGAGACGTCGTCGAGCACCGCGCCGTTCTCGAGCGTGAGCGATCCGATGTCGACGACGCCGATCTCCCCTTCGGGCGGCAGCGCCACGCGGTCGTTCACCACATCCACGACGGTCACGTGTGCACCTCGAGCAGCTGAGCACCGGCGTGCCGCGCGGCCGCGAAGCCCCGCTCCAGGTCGGCCAGGATGTCGTCGATGCCTTCGATGCCGACGGCCAACCGCACCAGCCCGGGTGTGACACCGGTGGCCAGTTGCTCCTCGGCGGAGAGCTGCTGGTGGGTGGTCGACGCCGGATGGATGACCAGCGAGCGCACGTCACCGATGTTGGCGACGTGGCTGTGCAGCGTCAGCGCGTCGACGAACGCCTTGCCCGCAGGCACCCCCCCGGCCAGCTCGAACGCCAGGACCGCGCCGGTTCCCTTGGGCGCCAGCTTCTTTCCGACTTCGTACCACGGTGACGTGGGCAGGCCCGCATAGTTCACCGAGATCACGTCGTCGTGGCCGGCCAGGTACTCGGCGACGCGCAGGGCGTTGGCGACGTGGCGCTCCATGCGCAGGCTCAGCGTCTCCAGCCCTTGGGCGATCAGGAACGCGTTGAACGGCGATGCGGCAGAACCCAAGTCGCGCAGCAGCTGGACGCGGGCCTTGAGGGCGAACGCCGGCGCCCCCAGCTCGGCGAAGACCACACCGTGGTAGCTGGGATCGGGTTCGGTGAAGCCGGGGAAGCGCCCGTTGGTCCAGTCGAACGTGCCGCCGTCGACGATCACCCCGGCGATCGCGGTGCCGTGCCCGCCGAGGTACTTGGTCGCCGAGTGCACGACGATGTCGGCGCCGTGGCGCAGCGGCTGGATCAGATACGGCGTGGCGATCGTGTTGTCGACGATCAGCGGCACGCCGGCCTCGTGGGCCACCGCGGAGACCCTCGGGATGTCGAGCACATCGATCTGCGGGTTGGAGATCGTCTCGGCGAAGAACGCCTTGGTGTTCGGGCGGACGGCGGCGCGCCAGGACTCCGGATCGTCGGGGTTGTCGACGAAGCTGACCTCGATGCCGAGTTTGGGCAGCGAGTAGTGGAACAGGTTGTAGGTGCCGCCGTAGAGCCGCGGGCTGGACACGATGTGGTCGCCGTGCTGGGCGAGGTTGAGGATCGCGAACGTCTCCGCGGCCTGGCCGGACGACACGAACAGCGCCGCGACCCCGCCCTCGAGCGCCGCGATGCGCTGCTCGACGACGTCCTGGGTCGGGTTCATGATGCGGGTGTAGATGTTGCCCGGCTCGGCCAGCCCGAACAGCGCCGCGGCGTGGTCGGTGTCGCGGAATGCGTAGCTGGTGGTCTGGTAGATCGGCAGTGCCCGCGCCCCGGTGGCGGTGTCGGGGGCCTGGCCGGCGTGGACCTGCTTGGTCTCGAACGCCCACGCGCTGGTGGGGTCCTCGGGGGTGGGGTTGCCGTCGTCGGCGCTCATCGAATGTCTCCTCCGTGAACGGGGGGCCCGATTCACAGCGGACCCGCGCTTGCCTTATAGCCGTGTTCGGCTACTCAACCTGGTCGTCTCCCGGGGCACCCCACCGCGGTTGGAGGGTTGCCGGCCAGCAAGCCGGGGCTTGACGCTGGCACTCATGACCGTTTCGAAGAATAACGCACCCGGCAGATCGGGTGCCACCGGGTTCAGCTGATGGCGCGCTGCGGGCCGGTCTGTTCGTCGAGGAACTCGCGGATCACCTCGGTGATCCGTTCGGGCGCCTCGAACATCGGAATGTGCCCCACACCATCGAGTCTGGTGTAGCGGGTCGACTGGGGCAGGAACTTGCGGAAGTGGGCCGTGAAGCGGGGGTCGGGCAGCACGCGGTCCTTCTCGCACACCACCAGGTAGGTGGGGGTCTTGGTGTCGGCGAGCTCCATCAGACCTGGCATCAGCAGGGCTTTAACCAGGAGTTGGTAGTAGGCGGGGCAGTGGCGGACGTCGTCGATGATGTCCAGGATGTCGGCGTCGCTGATGCCGTCGGGCCGGGCGCTGACCGGCAGGCTGGTCAGGAACCGGGCGCCGGGCACCCGGGCCGCGCGCGCACCGAGCAGCTTGGCCACGATCCACACGGGCATGCCCATGACGAACTTGAACACGATCTCGTACTTGGCAGGTGTCCAGCGGTGCCAGCCGCCGGCCGGGGCGATGCCCACCAGCGACCGGGCCCGATTGCGCCGTTCCAGTTCGAAGGCCACCCAGCCGCCGAGTGAATTGCCGACGATGTGCGCGGTGTCCCAGCCGAGGCGGTCGAGGTGACGTTCGATGTCGTCGGCCAGCGTGCCACTGTCGAGCAGCCACGAGCGGTTCGGGCTGCCGCCGTTGTGGCCGGCCATCGTCGGCGCGTAGACCTCGTAACGTCCGGTGTCGGCCAGCGCCGGCGCCACGTTCTTCCACACGTTGTTCGACATCATGAACGGGTGCAGCAGCAGCACCGGCTCGCCGGAGCCGAGGTGGATGGGCGCGCGTGGGCTCATAGCGCCCGACCCTAAGGTGATACCGGCGGTACCGCAAGGACGGTCGCTAGGGTCGACGGCCGTGACGAGTCCCCTCACGATCAGCACCGTCAACGTCAACGGCATCCGTGCTGCGATCAAGCAGCGCTCGCAGGACAACCAGGGCCTGCTGGCATGGTTCGCGCAGACCGAGGCCGACGTCGTCTGCCTGCAGGAGACCCGCGCCGACGACGAGCAGGTGGCCGAGGCGTTGGCCCCGTTGCTGGCCGACGGCTGGCAGCTGGCCTCAGCCGCGCCGCACGTCAAAGGGCGCAACGGCGTCGCGGTGGTGTCCCGAACCTCCCACGATGCAGTCCGGATCGGTTGCGGCGCTGAGGAATTCGCTGACCACGGCCGCTACGTCGAGGTCGACACCGCAGGCATCACGGTCGGCAGCGTGTATTTCCCGACCGGCGAGGCGGACACCGAGCGGCAGCGCGAGAAGGAGCGCTTCATGGCCGCGGTCGCCGAGCGGATGGCCGTCCTGCGGGCCGACGGGCGCGACGCGGTGCTGTGCGGGGACTGGAACATCGCCCACACCGAGAACGACATCAAGAACTGGAAGGGCAACGTCAAGCGCGCCGGTTTCCTGCCCGAGGAGCGGCAGTGGCTGACCGACCTGCTGGCCACCGGGTGGGTCGACGTGGTGCGGGTGGCGCACCCCGACCAGCCGGGGCCGTACGCGTGGTGGTCGTGGCGCGGCAAGGCGTTCGACAACGATGCCGGTTGGCGCATCGACTACCAGCTGGCCACCGCAGATCTGGCGGCGCGCGTCACCGCCGTGCGCACCGAGCGTCCCGCCGCGTACGCGCTGCGCTGGTCCGACCACTGCCCGGTGACGGTCACCTACGCGTGATTTCGGCGTGGTTGTCTTCGCTCACCGACGATGAGCACGCCGAAATCGGAGTTCGTGGTCGCGCATGAAAAACTGGAGCTCACCATGAGCATCTCTGCCAAGCCCGTCGTCTTCTCCGGCGCGCAACCGACGTCCGATTCGCTGCATCTGGGTAACGCCCTGGGCGCGGTGGCCCAGTGGGTCGAGCTGCAGGACGGCCACGACGCCTACTTCTGCGTCGTCGACCTGCATGCGATCACGCTGGCCCAGGACCCCGAGACGTTGCGCCGACGTACCTTGTCCACGGCGGCGCAGTACCTGGCCCTGGGCGTCGACCCGTCCCGCGCGACGGTGTTCGTGCAGAGCCACGTCCCCGAACACTCCCAATTGGCCTGGGTGCTGGGCTGTTTCACCGGTTTCGGGCAGGCATCGCGGATGACGCAGTTCAAGGACAAATCGGCCAAGCACGGCGCCGACGCGCAGACGGTCGGCCTGTTCACCTATCCGATCCTGATGGCCGCCGATGTCCTGCTCTACGACACCGAGCTGGTGCCGGTCGGCGAGGATCAGCGCCAGCACCTCGAGCTGGCCCGCGACGTCGCACAACGCTTCAACGCGCGGTTCCCGGACACGTTCGTCATCCCGGAGCCGATGATCCCCAAGGACACCGCCAAGATCTACGACCTGGCCGATCCGAGCGCGAAGATGAGCAAGTCGGCGGCCACCGACGCCGGGCTGATCAGCCTGCTCGACGATCCGGCGCGCACGGCCAAGAAGATCCGGTCCGCGGTCACCGACAGCGAGCGGGAGATCCGCTTCGACCCGGAGGCCAAAGCGGGCGTGTCGAATCTGCTGACCATCCAGTCGGCGGTGACGGGCACGGCGATCGAGACCCTGGTGCAGGGGTACGCGGGCCGCGGCTACGGCGACCTGAAGAAGGAGACCGCCGACGCCGTCGTCGAGTTCGTCACCCCGATCAAAGCGCGGGTCGACGAGTATCTCGCCGACCCCGCCGAACTGGAGAGCATCCTGGCTGCCGGCGCGCAGCGCGCTCGTGAGGTGTCTGGTACGACGGTCGCCCGGGTATATGACCGCCTGGGATTCCTCGCACCGCGATGACGGGAGGCTGACGATGACGGCGCCGGACAGCTCGGCCCCTCCGGAGGAGACGGCGGACAAGCCGGGGTTCCTGGACCGCCTTCGGACGCGCTGGCCCTGGTTCGACCACGTCATGCGGGCCCAGCAGCGCTACAACGACAGCAAGGGCGACTTCTACGCCGCCGGCATCACCTACTTCACGATCTTCGCGCTGTTCCCGCTGCTGATGGTCGGCTTCGCGATCGGCGGGTTCGTGCTGACCTTGCAGCCGCAGCTGCTCGACGAGCTCAAGGCCAAGATCGCGTCGGCGGTCAGCGGTGACCTCGGCCAGCAGGTCGTGCAGCTGATGGACTCGGCGATCGAGTCCCGCGGCACGGTCGGGATCATCGGGCTCGCCACCGCGATGTGGGCGGGCCTGGGCTGGATGGCCAACCTGCGGGAGGCACTCAGCCAGATGTGGGGCCTCTACCGCGAGGAGCAGGACGGATTCGTCAAGACCAAGGTGTCCGATCTGCTGGCGTTGCTGTCGACGTTCGCGGCGATCGTGGTCACGGTCGCCCTGTCGAGCCTGTCCAGCGGCTCGGTGATGAAGAGCGTGTTGACCTGGCTGGGTGTCCCGGAGTCGCCGGTGGCCGGGGTGCTGTTGCGGATCGGGTCGATCGCGGTGTCGCTGCTGGTGTCCTGGCTGCTGTTCACGTGGATGATCTCCCGGCTGCCGCGGGAGTCGACGAGCTTCCGTAGCAGCGTGCGGGCCGGCCTGCTGGCTGCGGTGGCTTTCGAGGTGTTCAAGTTGGTGGCCTCGATCTACCTGAAGTCGGTGCTGACGGGTCCGGCGGGTGCCACCTTCGGCCCGGTGCTCGGTTTGATGGTCTTCGCCTACATCACCGCGCGGTTGATCCTGTTCTCCACGGCGTGGGCGGCGACGTTGCCGGAGAACATGGTGGAGGCACCGGTCCCGGCGCCCGGGCCGGCCGTGATCCGCAACCGGATCATCACCCGGCCCGGCCTCGCTCCGTGGCAGGCAGGAGCCGCGGCGACCGTCGGCGCACTGGGCGCACTGAGCATCGCGTGGCGGCGCAAGCGGTAGCTAGTGCTGGGGCCGGCGATTGAGCGCCCGCGCGCCCATGATCAGGCTGAACACGATCACGGCCCCGACCACGCCCACTCCCACGCGCACGGGCATCGCGTCGACGTCGGGCAGCGCCGCACTGGCCTTGTTCGTCGTCGCGGCGGCGGCAGCGGCCGTATCGGGGTCGGGGGTGGTCAGCGACGGGTCGGGTTCGACGAGCGTGCCGACCTTGGTGCCCGGCGCTGTGGCGAATCCATAGTCGAGCAGGTGTGCGGCCTGCTCCCAGGGTGCGATCGGCTGCCGGGTTCCGCGCATCAGCACCGCGACCAGGCGTCGACCACCGTGGTCGGCGGCGCCGACGAACGTCTGGCCGGCGTCGTCGGTGTAGCCGGTCTTGCCGCCGAGCGCGCCGGGATAGTTGGCCAGCAGCTTGTTGTCGTTCTCGATCGGATAGCTGCCGTCGCCCCGTCCGGGGAACGAGAACTCCTGCGTGTGAACGATGTTCGCGAAGACGGGGTTGTTCCACGCGTAGCGGTAGAACAGCCCGATGTCGTAGGCCGACGTGCTCATGCCCGGCCCGTCGAGCCCTGACGGCGTCGCCACGCGGGTGTCCCGGGCGCCCAGTTTGTTGGCCAGCGCGTTGAGCTTGGTCAGCGTGGCGTCCATACCGCCCAGTTGCATCGCCAGGGCGTGCGCGGTGTCGTTACCCGAGTGCATCAGCAGGCCGTGCAGCAGGTCGTTGATCGAATAGAAACCGCCCTCGCCGACACCCACCTTGGTGCCCTCGGCGTTGGCGTCCTCCTGGGTGCCCGGCACCACCTTGTGCAGGGGGAGATCGCGGATGGACTGCATCGCGACGAGCACCTTGATGATGCTCGCGGGGCGGTGCCGGCCGTGCGGATCGCGCGCGGCGATGACGTCGCCGGAGTCGAGATCTGCCACGACCCATGCCTCGGCCGAGATGTCGCCCGGCACCGGGGGAGTGCCCGGCGCGGTGATCACGCCGCATCCGGACAGCGCATCGCCGCCCATCGGCGTGGCCGGGACGGGCAGGGGTGCCGGTGGATCACCGGATTCCGGGACCTCGGACGCGTCGACGGCGGGCGGGGTCGACTCCCGGTAGGGGCACGTGGTGGCCTCGGGCGGCGCGGGTTGGGCCGCGGCGACCGGAGCCAACGCCAGCATCGCCGCCGTGAGCAGCGCAGATACCCGCAACGGGAACGTGGTCAAGGTCGCCATCGGGGTTGAAGATTAGGCGATCAGCGCGGTCCGCTCGGTGAGCCACGCGGTGACGGATGTGATGAAAGTTTCTCAAGTGACTGCCACACGAGGTGTCCGTTGAACGATCACTAGGCTGACGGGACCGCCCGAGCCGCCCGGAAAGAGGCCCATGTTCCTGCTCGTTCTCGGCTCGATCCTCGGGCTGATGACCGCCTACGTCTGGTTCCGCCTCGTGCGATCCACCACCCGGCGCGGCCGCACGCGTCGCCTGCTCACTGCCCTGCTGCTGATCCTGACCGCGCTGCTGGTGGCGGCGCTGATGCTGCGGCGCGATCCCACCGGCTGGAGCTGGGTGGCATGGCCGGGTTACCTGTGGTTCGGTCTGCTCGTCTACCTGGTGCTGGCGCTGATCGTGCTCGAGCCGTTCCGGCTGCTGGTCCGGATCGTCCGGCGTCGCCGCGCATCCGGCGACGACGAGCCGGATCTCGACCGGCGGCTCTTCCTCGCCCGCGCGAGTGCGGTGGCCGCCGGGGCCGCGGCCGTCGGCGTGACCGGCGTCGGCGTCGCCACCGCGCTCGGCCCGCCCGACGTGCTGCGGGTCCCGGTGCGGCTGCCGAGGCTCGGCGCGCAATTCGACGGATACCGCATCGCCGTCGTGTCGGACATCCACCTGGGCTCGCTGCTCGGGCGCCGGCACACCGAGCGCATCGTGCGGATGATCAACGAGACCGAACCCGATCTGGTCGCCGTGGTCGGCGACCTGGTGGACGGCACCGTCGCCCAGCTGGGACCGGCCGCGGCGCCGCTGGCCGACCTGGTGTCCCGCGACGGGACGTTCTTCGTGACCGGTAACCACGAGTACTTCGTCGACGACACCGCGGAGTGGCTGCGCGAACTCGACGGGCTGGGCGTGCAGGTGCTGCGCAACGAGAACACCAGGATCCGCCGCGGCGCGGCGGCGTTCGATCTGGCCGGGGTCAACGACATCGCCGGCCGGTCTGCACACGACCCCCCGGATTTCGACCGCGCCCTGCGCGGGGTCGACGCCGCGACACCGACGATCCTGCTGGCCCATCAGCCGATCCAGGTGGCCGAGGCGGCGCAGCGCGATGTAGACCTGCAGCTGTCCGGGCACACGCACGGCGGCCAGATGTGGCCGTTCCACTACGCAGTCGAACTCGCCCAGCCGGCGCTCGCGGGTCTGTCGACCGTGGACGGTACGCAGTTGTACGTCTCCCGGGGCGCGGGTTTCTGGGGGCCGCCGGTGCGGGTGGGCGCCCCGCCGGACATCAGCATCCTCACGCTGGGTCGCTGAGTGTGTTTACCGGCACGCGCCGGCGGTTACTTTCTCATCAACTTCACGGCCAACACTGACCGAATCGCTCAGGTGGGCCGAGCACGCTGAAGAAACCAGGCAGTTCAGCGGAAGGACGTTGATATGGCACGCGATACCGGAACCCGGCGGGATCCCGAGGCAGCAGGCGTGGTCGATCTGCGAGCACATCCCGCGTTCAACGCCGCCGAGCGGCGCGCCAGTGCGATGGAAGAGGCCATGCGCCGTCATCCGTCGTTCCAATCCCGCACTGCCTGACTGCACATACTTTCTGACCCCCGCGCAAAGGGGCACCTCCGTGACGGAGGTGCCCCTTTGTGTATGTGCGGTGCTCAGCGCACGTTGACGTACACCGTCTGGTTGCTGACCGAACGGGTGTTGTCACCGTTGGAGGTGGCGTTCGGTACTGCCTGACGGACGTCGGGCCCGCGGGTGACCGAGACGACCGAGGCCTCGTCGAGCGGGGTGTTGCTCTGCCGATTGACGACGACGCGGTTGCCCTGGGCTTCCAGCGCGCTGATGGTGTCTTCGGCGCTGCTGGCGGACGGTGCGGCCAGCGCCGGGGCGGCCAGTCCGAGGACGCCCGCAGTGAGGGCGGCAGCGGCGGCGGTGGTGATCGTGAATGTTCTCATGGGTGCTCTTCCCTTGATCGGGTCGGAGCCGTGGAGCGATGTCGCGCGGTTCTGACTGTGTGAAATTGTGCTCTGGCGACCGGATTTCGTGGTGTGCATCCGATCCGCGCGGTATAACCGCAGCTCGCGGGCTTTCATTCCTGAAGTGGCACGGTGTGTCGTACGACACGTGCGTCACAGGTCGGTGGCGCTCAGCGCGATGCTGCCGAGGTAGGGCCCGCCGATGCTGCCCAGCCACAGGCGTCCGCCGCTCTCCACCATCCCGGTGACCATCCGCAGCTGCGGGTGGGTGGTGCGCATTCCGGCCACGGCGCTGCCGTCGTCGGGATCGAAGGCAACCACCCACACCACGGATTCGGGTGTGGGTTGCAGCCGTGCGGGCAGCCGCCAGATCAGGGTGCGCAGCAGCGGCGGGCCCGCGGCGAGCCGGTCTGCCAGGCGGTTGGCCGGTGTCACCATCGCGCACCAGATGCGGCCATCGGCACCGGTGGACAGGTTGTCCGGCATGCCGGGCAGGTTCTCCGCGAGCGGGCGCAACGTCCCGGCGTGCGGCCCGGTGAGCCAGTACTTCGACAGCCGGCGGCCCTGCGTCTCGGCGACGACCAGCGCCGAGCCGTCGGCGGTCGGCGTGACGCCATTTGCGAAGTACAGCCCGTCGGCAACGGTTGAGACGGTCCCGTCGGGATCGAGGCGGTGCAGAGCGCCGCGTCCGCGGGCCTCCAGGATCGCGCCCAGGTAGTGGGCGACCGTGAACGCGGTTGTCGACTCGGTGAAATAGATTGTGCCGTCCGCGGTTTGGGTGACATTCGAGCAGAACTGCAGCGGCCGGCCGGCGACCTGGTCGAGCAGGGTCTCGATCCGCCCGCTGTCGGGATCGAGCGCCAGCAGCCCCCGTGGACTGTCGCAGATCAGCAGCCGGCCATCGCGGGCGAACGCCAGACCCAGCGGCCGGCCCCCGGTGTTCGCGATCACCTCCGGCGCCGTGCCGTCGGCCTCGAATCGCACGATGCTGCCGTCGAGGGCGCCGGTCCACAGTCGGCCGGCGCCGTCGACGACGACGTCCTCGGGTTCCCCGCCCGGAACAGCGGTCAGTGCGATGTCGGCGGACGGAAACGCGGGCAGGGCCCCCACCGGGGGCGCCTGCCAGCGGACGGGATCGATGCGAGGTTTGGCCACGCCGCCAGTCTGGCCGACGGAACTACATCCGGCGGCTGGCCTCGCTGAGCACCGAATGCAGCACGTCGTAGATCGCGTCGAACTCGCGCTGCCCGCAGATCAGCGGCGGCGCGAGCTGCACGACTGGGTCGCCACGGTCGTCGGCGCGGCAGTACAACCCGGCTTCGAACAGGGCCGGTGTCAGGAATCCGCGCAACAGCCGCTCGCATTCCTCGTCGTTGAACGTCTCCTTGGTGGCCTTGTCCTTGACGAGTTCGATGCCGTAGAAGAAGCCTTCACCGCGGACGTCGCCGACGATGGGCAGGTCGTGCAGCTTCTCCAGCGTGGCCCGGAACGCCGGGGCGTTCTGCTTGACGTGGTCGTTGATGCCCTCGCGCTCGAAGATGTCGAGGTTGGCCAGCGCCACCGCCGCCGACACCGGATGCCCGCCGAAGGTGTATCCGTGCCCGAACACCGTGGAGCCGTCGTTGAACGGTTCGAACAGCCGGTCGCTGGCGATCATCGCGCCGATCGGGGAGTAGCCCGAGGTCAAGCCCTTGGCGGAGGTGATGATGTCCGGGACGTAGCCGAAATCGTTGCAGGCGAACATCGATCCGATACGGCCGTAGGCGCAGATCACCTCGTCGGAGACCAGCAGCACGTCGTACTCGTCGCAGATCTCGCGGACCCGCTCGAAGTATCCCGGCGGCGGCGGGAAACACCCGCCGGCGTTCTGTACGGGCTCGAGGAACACGGCGGCGACGGTGTCGGGGCCTTCGAACTCGATGGCCTCGGCTATCCGGTCGGCGCAGTAGCGGCCGAATGCCTTGGGGTCGGAGCTGAATTGCTCGGGCGCCCGGTAGAAGTTGGTGTTCGGCACGCGGAAGCCGCCCGGTGTCGGGGGATCGAACGGCGCCTTGAACGTCGGGATCCCGGTGATCGCCAAGGCGCCCTGGGGAGTGCCGTGGTAGGCGATGGACCGCGAAATGACCTTGTACTTGCCGGGTTTGCCGGTCAGCTTGAAGAACTGCTTGGCCAGCTTCCAGGCGCTCTCGACGGCCTCGCCGCCGCCGGTGGTGAAGAAGACGCGGTTCAGGTCGCCGGGCGCGTAGCCGGCGAGACGCTCGGCCAGCTCGACCGCCGGCGGCGTCGCGAACGACCACAGCGGGAAGAACGCCAGCGATTCCGCTTGCTTGGCAGCAGTTTCGGCCAGCTCGGCGCGGCCGTGGCCGACCTGGACGACGAACAGGCCCGACAGTCCGTCGATGTACTTGTTGCCGTCGCTGTCCCAGATGTGGACGCCGTCGCCGCGGGTGATGACCGTCGGCGTGATGCCCCCGCCGTGGCGGGCGAAGTGGCCCCACAGGTGGCGGTTGGCCCGCGCGCCCAGGTCGGAGGTGGTGGTCTGTTCGGTTTCGGAAACGATGCTCATCGAGTGCCCCAATTGTATTGCTGTTTAACGAGTTTCAGATAGACGAGGGTTTCTGTGGATATCACTCCCGGCAGCGCGCGGATCTGGGTGTTGAGAAGTTGCAGCAGGTGGTCGTCGTCCTCGCAGACCACCTCGACGATCGCGTCGAAGGAGCCCGCGGTCAGCACCACGTAGTCGACGGAGTCCAGTGCGGCGAGCTTCTCGGCGATCTTGGTGGTGTCCCCGGTGCAGCGCACGCCGATCATCGCCTGGCGGGCGAACCCGAGCTGCATCGGATCGGTGACCGCGACGATCTGCATGACCCCGGCGTCGACCATGCGCTGCACCCGCTGACGCACCGCCGCCTCCGACAGGCCGACGGCCTTGCCGATGCCCGCGTACGACCGCCGGCCGTCCTGCTGCAGCTTCTCGATGATCGCCTTGGACAGCTCGTCGAGCTGGAAGGCGGCGCCGGGGCGGGACTGGTTGACCCGGAAGGAGACGGGCCCGACGGGGTGCGGAACGCCCGGGTTGACCATGCCTGTGATTGTGCACGGAATCCGTCGTTTCAAGCAACCATCACCATGAAATCACTTGTCTGGCGTTGTTGACGGCACCGTAATGCGTAGCTTTCGGAGCTGTCGGCACGGTAGTTTTGCACACATGACTGTGGTTTCCCAGACCGATGTGGCAAGCAGCTGGATCGACGGCCGACCGGTGCGTACCGGCGGCGCCGCACACACCGTGACGGACCCCGCGACCGGCGCGCCCGTCGCCGAGATGACGCTGGCGACCCCGGCGGACGTCGACCGGGCCGTCGCCTCGGCGCGCACCGCGCTGTCCGGCTGGGCGGGGGCCACCCCGGCCGAACGCTCGTCGGTCCTCGCTGCACTCGCCAAGCTCGCTGACGAGGCCGCCGACACGCTGGTCGCCGAGGAGGTCTCCCAGACAGGGAAGCCGGTGCGGCTCGCGCGCGAGTTCGACGTGCCGGGCAGTGTCGACAACATCGACTTCTTCGCCGGCGCGGCACGCCACCTCGAGGGCAAGGCGTCCGGGGAGTACTCGGGCGATCACACCTCGTCGATCCGTCGGGAGGCGGTCGGGGTGGTCGCGACGATCACGCCGTGGAACTACCCGCTGCAGATGGCGGTGTGGAAGGTGTTGCCCGCGTTGGCAGCCGGCTGTTCTGTCGTGATCAAGCCCGCCGAGATCACCCCGCTGACCACGCTGACGCTGGCCCGGCTGGCCGGTGAGGCCGGGCTGCCACCCGGCGTGCTGAACGTGGTGACCGGTGCGGGCGCCGACGTGGGTACCGCGCTGGCCGGACATGCCGGAGTGGACATGGTCACGTTCACCGGGTCGACGGCGGTGGGCCGCAAGGTGATGTCGGCCGCAGCGGTGCACGGCCACCGCACCCAGCTGGAGCTCGGCGGCAAGGCGCCGTTCGTCGTGTTCGACGACGCTGATCTCGATGCGGCGATCCAGGGTGCAGTCGCGGGCGCGCTGATCAACACCGGACAGGACTGCACCGCCGCGACGCGTGCGATCGTGGCGCGCGAGGTCTACGACGACTTCGTTGCCGGTGTGGCCGAGGTGATGGGCAAGATCGTCGTCGGCGATCCGCAGGACCCCGACACCGACCTGGGTCCGCTGATCACCCTCGCGCACCGGGCGAAGGTCGCCGACATGGTGGCGCGGGCGCCGGGCGAAGGTGGCCGCATCGTGACGGGCGGGGTGGCGCCGGACGGTCCGGGGTCCTTCTACCGCCCGACGCTGATCGCCGACGTGTCAGAGCAGTCCGAGGTGTACCGCGACGAGATCTTCGGCCCGGTGCTCACAGTCCGATCCTTCACCGACGACGACGACGCGATCCGGCAGGCCAACGACACCGCCTACGGGCTGGCGGCCTCGGCGTGGACGCGCGACGTCTATCGCGCGCAGCGGGCGTCGCGGGAGATCCACGCCGGCTGCGTGTGGATCAACGACCACATCCCGATCATCTCGGAGATGCCGCACGGCGGGTTCGGCGCGTCGGGCTTCGGCAAGGACATGAGCCAGTACTCGCTCGAGGAGTACCTGTCGATCAAGCACGTGATGAGCGACATCACCGGTGTGGTCGACAAGGAATGGCACCGAACGATCTTCACCAAGCGCTGAACCCCGGCACCGCGAGCGCTGGGGGCACCTCCCGCTTGCGGGGAAGGGTTTGCACGCCGACGCGCCGCGGTATCTGGCATTCGGCGCACGCTCGCCGGTCGCGAGCGCGCGCTATTCGTCGCGTGGCACCACGATCACCGGCACATCGACTCCGGCGAGGATTCGCGCGGCGGTCGAGCCGAGGAAGATGCGCCGCGGCGCGGCGAAGCGGGACGAGCCGACCACGAGCAGGTCGCCGTCGTCCCATTTGAGCTTCTTCAATGCGGACTCCAGCGTCATGCCGTCGGCGACCAGCGAATCGATGTCCGGTGCGTCGGGCAGTGCCCGGGCGGCGACGGCCAGGTTGTCCTCGGCCGCAGCCACCTGGAGCTGACGGACCTCGCGTGCGCTGGCGGCCTCGGCGAGATTCTCCGCCGATACCAGTGACAGCATGCGGATGCGCAAGTTCGCCGCGCTGGCCAGCGTGATCGCGAACGGCAGGGGATTGTCGTCACCGGGCCGGGTGGGCACCGCCGCGGTGATGGCAGCGAAATTGTCGTCGGGGTCCTCGGCGTAACCGCGCGGCGCCAACGCCACCGGCAGCGGCGAGGAGTGCAGCAGCGCGCCGGTCACCGGGCCGATGGTGTGACGACCGAAGAACCCGTCCCGCGCCCCGCCGACGACGATCAGGTCCGACGACTTCTCGAGAGCGACGTCGATCAGGCTCTGCGCGAACGATTCACCGACCGCGACGGTCGAGCCCGCCTCGATGCCAGCGCGGGCCAGCGCGGCCACCGCAGCCGCCACCCACTCCTCGCCGCGTTCGAGCAGGAGACGCTGGTACTCCTGCCGGCCGGGATGGCCGTCGGGAAGCTCCTCGCGCACGACGAGGACGACGTCGACGGTCGCGCCGAACGTCGCGGCCAGAGCGCTGGCCAGGGCGACGCCGTCGTCGCCGGTCGGTGTGGCGAGGTAGCCCACGGTCAGGTGCATGGTGATTCCTCAGTAGACATCGGGGACCTTGACTTCGGTGCCGGCGTTGAGCGTCTCGCCGCGGAAGAAGCGTTTCGTGCCGAACGCGAAACAGGCCAGCATCAGCGGGATGCCGAGCACCAGCATGCCGATGCCGAGCACGAAGACACCGCCGATCGGGCCGAACGCGGTGTAGCCGTAGTCGGGAGCGATCATGTCTTTGGCGCTGATCACGAACGCCACGGTCATCGCGACGCCACCGAGGAGGGGAAACACACCGCGGAAGAACAGGTTTCGCGCGGAGGAGAACAAGGTGCGGCGGAAGTACCACACGCAGGCGAACGCGGTGACGCCGTAGTAGAACGCGACCGCCAGCCCCAGTGACGCCACGGAATCGGCGAGGGCGTTCTCCGACAGCACTTTCAGCAGCAGGTAGAAGAACAGCGCGGACAGGCCCATCACGATCGTGCCGAATGCCGGCGTCATGTAGCGAGGGTGCACGTTGGCGAAGCGCCGCGGAATCGCCTCGTAGACGGCCATGGACAGCGTGCCACGTGCGGTCGGCAGGATGGTGGTCTGCGTCGAGGACAGTGCCGACACCGACACGGTCAGCAGCAGCGCCGACGCGGCGATCGCGCCCGCGACGGGTTCGCCGAGGACCGTGAGCACGTCGTCGGTGTTCTCGGGATTGTTCAATCCGATCCCTACGTCGCCGAATCCCGCGAACGACTGCAACGCGAAGGCCACCAGGACGTAGGTGCAGACCAGGATCAGCGTGGTGATCACGGCGGCGATCCCGGGAGTTCGGCCGGGGTCTTTGGTCTCCTCGCCGACCGCCAGGCAGGCGTCCCAGCCCCAGTAGATGAAGATGCACAGGATCACCGCGGCCGCGATCGACGACGTGTCCAGCCCGCTGGGCCACAGCCAGGACCATTGCGGTGTGATCGCCTGCGCGCCGGCGTTTCCGGCGAACACACGCACGAGTGCGATGACGCTGACCACGATCAGCACGCCGAACTGGAGGGTGATCAGGACGTTCTGCACCCGTTCGCTGACGACGATGCCGCGCGCCGAGATCAGCGTCATCGCGACGATGAAGAAGCAGCCCAGCGACACCGTCGCAAAGGGGTTCTCCGCCAACGAGTTCAGCCCCAGGAAGTTGTAGAGGTAGATCGCGGCGATCTCGGCGACATTGGCCAGCACGATGATCGCCGACACCGCCAGCCCCCAGCCGCCCATCCAGCCGATCCAGGGTCCGAATGCCTTGGTGCCCCAGGTGAAGGTCGTCCCGCAGTCCGGGGTTTCCTGGGCCAGTTCCTTGTAGGCGAAGGCGACCAGGAGCATCGGGATGAACGCCAGCACGAACATCGACGGCGCTTTCTCGCCCACCTCGAGCACCACGTAGCCCAGCGTCGCGGCCAGGCTGTAGGCCGGCGCGACCGCCGCCAGACCGATCACCACGTTGCCCACCAGTCCGAGGGCGCCTGCCTGCAGGCCCTTGCCGCCGACAGCGGGTGTCGACGGTTCGTCGGTGATCGCCATGGGCGGAAATATACGGTCCTGTCAGCCTGCTGGCAGGACAGTGCGAGAAACCTGTGGGTCTAGCCCTTCGTGAATTCCTCGCCGGTGCGTGGGTCGATCGCGCGCTCGCCGGGCGGCAGGTTGGACAGGTCGTGGGCGATCACTGTCGGCATCTCCCCAGCGTCGGGCAGTCCGAACCGCGGCACAGCGGCATCCTGATCTGCCGCCGTCTCCAGGACGAGGTCATGGCTGCGCCGTGGCAGGGTGCGGCCCGCGAAGAAGTCGGGGGAGGCGATCCGCCAGACGACCATCAGGACCAGGCCGAGCACCAGCGCGCCGATGCCCACCACGGCGACCGCGCCGACTCCGAAGATCGTCACGTTGTTGCCGTCGTCGTCGGTCAGCCAGTCGGGCTTGGCGTACTGCAGCAGGCCGTAGACGAACATGACCGTGAGCACAATGCCGCCGAGCAGTGGTACGACGCCGCGCATCATCAGGTCACGGGCGTTGCGCGTCAACGTCTTCCGGTAGAACCACACGCACGCGAAACCGGTCAGCCCGTAGTAGAACGCGATCATCAGACCCACCGAACCGATCAGCGCGGTCAGCAGGTTGGTGCTGATGACGGTGAACAGCACGTAGAACACCGCGGAGACCACACCCATCGCCACCGTGGACGTGGTCGGGGTCAGGTAGCGACGATGGATCTTGGCGAACGACTCGGGCAGCGCGCGGTAGACGCCCATCGACAGCGTGGTGCGTGCGGTGGGCAGGATCGTCGTCTGGGTCGACGCCGAGGCCGAGGTCAGGATCGAGGCGGACAGCAGCAGCATCCCGATGTGGCCGAGCACGCTGTCGCCGAACAGGTCCGGTCCGATCGCGGCGAACACGTCGGCGGAGTTGTCCGGGTTGCCCAGCCCCACGCCCTCGGTGCCGACCCCGGCGAATGCGACAGCCGCGACGCTCACCAGCGCGTAGGTGGCGAGCAACAGGAACGTGGAGATCACCGCGGCGCGGCCGGGGGTGCGTCCGGGATCGTCGGACTCCTCGTTGCAGGCCACCGCGGTGTCCCAGCCCCAGTAGATGAAGATCGTGGTCAGGACTGCCGGCGCGATGACCGTGCTGAAATCCAGGCCGCCGGGCCAGAACCAGGACAGCGACGGCATCAGCGAATAGCTCTCCGCGGTGCGGGTGTACACCTTCACCAGCGCCACGATCGACAGCACGATCAGCACGACGACCTCGATGGCCAGTAGCGCGTACTGCAGCCGCGCCGACACCTCGATGCCGCGGTAACAGATGTAGGTCATCACCGCGATCCAGATGACGCCCGCCACGGTGGACCAGAACGTGCTGTCCGACAGCGTGGCCGCGGCGCTCCACCCAAGATCGCCGGCGAAGGTGAACGAGTAGGCGCCCGCGATCTGGGCCAGATTGGCCATCACGATGACGTCGGCGGCGATGATGCCCCAACCTCCGAGCCAGCCGATGACCGGGCCGAAGGCGCGCGAGGCCCAGGTGAAGGTCGTTCCGCAATCGGGTTCGGCCTTGTTCAACTCCTGGTAGGCCACGGCGATCAGGTACATCGGGATGAACGAGATCAAGACGATCGCGGGCGCTTTGACACCCGAGAGGATGGCGCCGCCGCTGGCGATGATCAGGCCCAGCGTGGCGGCCAGGCTGTAGGCGGGGGCCGTGGACGCCATCCCGACCACGATGCTGGAGACGAGGCCGAGCGCCCCGCCCTTGAGTCCCTTGCTTTCCACGCTGGTCATCAGGGCCCCTCTGCTGGAATCCGTTGTGAACCCGATCACTATCGACCGATCACATCGATTCAGCAACCTCACAGCTTCGGAATTCGTTGAAAAGGGGACCTAATGCAAAGGAGATCGTCGTCGTCGCCGCGATGTGAGGTGGTGTGGCCGCTCGGGTGGGGCGGGCCGATCGCGCCGGCGCCTGCGGGGGTGAAACCACGCCTCAGACGTGCTTGGCTGTGATGAGGGAGACCGGAAGAAATGTTCCGGGCCCGACCAATCCGGGGCGGGGGTCGTGACGAATGGATGGTGCCGCAGCGGTCCGGCGGAACGCATCACCGGAGGGAGTGTGGGTTTGAGGGACAGCGAGTGGGCGGGACGGCGCCTGGTCATGTCGGGGGCGCGACCCGCTGCGACGGACAGTCTCGACGCCTGGCGGGGCGATGTGCGCGCGGCAGTGCGCGGCCATCTCGCCGAGTTCGTCCGAGCCGAATGTGTCGGCCCGCTCGCCGCAGCGAACGTCGACATCGCCGCCGGCCTTCTCTCGGATTTCCTCGACGGCGGAAAGTACGTGCGGTCGACGTTCATGTACATCGGGTGGCTGTGCGGGGCCGGCGAGAACCGCCACCAGGACTTCCGAGAAGACCGAGAAGACCGAGAAGATGAAGCCGCGGTCCGTGCCTCGGCGAGCCTCGAACTGTTACACGCGTTCGCGCTGATCCAGGACGACGTCATGGACTGCTCCCCGCTGCGCCGCGCGCGCCCGGCTGCGCACGTCGCGTTCAGCCGGTGGCACCGCGATCGCGGGTTGGCCGGGTCCTCCGACCGCTTCGGTGAGTCCGCCGCGATCCTGCTCGGTGACCTGTGCCTGGTGTGGGCCGAGCAGATGCTGCGCCGCAGCGGCGTCGCGGCGCACCGGCTGGCCCGCGTCTGGCCGCACTACGACGACATGCGTACCGAGCTCGCGATCGGCCAATTCGCCGACCTCGTCAACAGCTCACACACGCTGCCCACCCTGGAGGAGGTTCTCGACGTGCTGCGTCGGAAATCAGGCAACTACACCGTGCGCCGGCCGCTGGAGATCGGGGCGGTGATGGCGGGGTGCGACGACGACGTGGTCGACGCGCTCTCGGCCTACGGCGCCGCGATCGGCGAGGCGTTCCAGCTGCGCGACGATCTCCTCGGAGTCTTCGGCACCCCGTCGCTCACCGGGAAGTCGATCGGCACCGACCTCGAGGAACGCAAAGCCACCAGCGTCGTCATCGCCGCCTACCAGCTGGCCGAACCGCCGCTGCGCGAGAAGCTGTTCGATCTGATGAACCGCCCGCACATCGATGCAGAGACCGCGGAGCACTGGCGAAACCTGATCGTCGCCAGCGGCGCCGTGGAGTGGATCGAGAAGCTGATCGCCGACCGGCACACGCTGGCGCTGGATCATCTCGACGGCGTCGAGCTGCCCGATTTCGCCCGCGCCGCACTGGCCGACATGGCCGTCGCCTGCACTCAGCGGGCGGCGTGATGCGCACCGTTGCCGGACGCACGGACCGCGTCGTCATCGTCGGAGCCGGACTGTCGGGGCTCTCGGCGGCACTGCAGTTGGCCGGCCGAGGCCGCCAGGTCACCGTCGTCGAACGCGGCGCGCACCCGGGTGGGCGGGTCGGCCGCGAGGACATCCGCGGCTACAAGATCGACACCGGGCCGACGGTCATCACCATGCCCGACATCATCGACGACGCGTTCGCCGCCGTCGGGGACACGTTGGCCGCCCGACTGCCGATGGACCGCGTCGACCCGGCCTATGAGGCCCGGTTTGCCGACGGCAGCGCGGTGCACGTGCACACCGACGCCGCCGCGATGGCCGCCGAGGTGGAGCGCTTCGCCGGCCGCGAGCAGGCCGACGGCTACTTGCGCCTGCGCGAGTGGCTGACCAAGCTCTACCGCGCGGAGTTCGACGGCTTCATCGGTGCGAACTTCGACTCCCCGCTGTCGCTGCTGACCCCACAGCTGGCCCGGCTCGCCGCCCTCGGCGGGTTCCGCGGCTGGGAGCGCATGGTGCGCCGCCACATCACCGACGAGCGGCTGCTGCGGGTGTTCACGTTCCAGGCCCTCTATGCGGGCGTGCCGCCGCAGAGCGCGCTGGCCGCGTACGCGGTGATCGCTTACATGGACACGGTGGCCGGCGTCTACTTCCCGCGGGGCGGAGTCCGGGCGCTGCCCGACGCGATGGCGGCCGCCGCTTCCGATGCGGGAGTCGAATTCATATACAACGCAACGGTTTCCGAGCTCGAGTTCAGCGGGTCGCGGGTCACCGCGGTGCGGACCGCCGATGGTCACCGCGTACCGGCCGACGCCGTCGTGCTGACCACCGAACTGCCCGACACGTACCGCCTCGTGCGACGCGCCCCGCGCCGGCCCGTGAAGCTGCGGGCCGCGCCGTCGGCCGTCGTCGCGCACGTCGGCTGCGAGGCCGTCGGTGAGGCGGCCGGTCACCACACGATCCTCTTCGGCGACGCCTGGCACCAGACGTTCGACGACATCATCGACGAGGGCCGCACGATGCGGGATCCGTCGCTGCTGGTGACTCGCCCGACGGCCGGGGACCCGTCGCTGGCCCCTGCGGGCCGCGATCTGCTGTACGTGCTCGCCCCCGCGCCGAACACCGATGTGGGCGTGGTGGATTGGGACGCGATCGGATCGGGGTACGTCGAGGACATGATCGACACCGTGCGCAAGCGCGCGCCCGGCGTCGCCGACGACGCCGAGGTGCTGCACGTGGTGACCCCGGCGGACTGGGGCCGCCAGGGCATGGCGGCAGGCAGCCCGTTCGCGCTGGCGCACACGTTCTCTCAGACCGGTCCGTTCCGGCCGGCCAACACCGTCCGCGGCGTCGACAACGTCGTGCTGGCGGGGTCCTCCACCGTTCCCGGGGTCGGCGTGCCGACCGCGATCCTGTCCGGGCGCCTCGCCGCCGATCGGATCACCGGCATGCACGCCAGCCAGCCCACCTCGGAGGTCAACCGCACATGATCCACACCGAGCTCGACGCGGCGGGTGTGCAGGACCCGTCCCTGCGCGACGCCTACCGTCAGTGCCGCAGCCTCAACGCCCGCTACGGCAAGACCTTCTTCCTGGCGACCAGGCTGCTGGCGCCACGGCAGCGCCCCGCGGTGCACGCGCTGTACGGCTTCGCCCGCTTCGCCGACGACATCCTCGACGACCTCGACGATCCGCGCACCGTCGATCAGCGCGCCGAACAATTGCAGCAGCTGTCCACCCGACTGTTCGAGGCGCTGGTCGAGAATCAGCCATGCGGAGACGATCCGGTGCTGGCCGCGGTGGTGCACACCGCGCGCAAGTACGACATCAGCTGGGATCTGTTCGACGACTTCCTCGCCTCGATGCGCATGGATCTCACGGTCACCGACTATCCGGACCGTGCCTCGCTGGAGAAGTACATGTACGGCTCGGCCGAGGTCATCGGGCTGCAGATGCTGCCGATCCTCGGCACGGTCGGCCCGCGCGAGGAGGCCGCGCCGTACGCTGCCGCGCTGGGCAAGGCGTTCCAGTTGACGAATTTCATCCGCGACGTCGACGAGGATCTGCACCGCGGCCGCGTGTATCTGCCCGCCGACGAGCTCGCCGCGCACGGTGTGGACCGGGAGCTGTTGCGGTGGTGCCAGGCCAACGGCCGCACCGAGCCGCGGGTGCGGGCCGCGCTGGCCGAACAGCACGCCATCACCCGCCGGATCTATGAGGAAGCGCAACCCGGCATCGGCAAGCTCGCCCCCGCCTCACGGCCGTGCGTGGCGGCCGCGTCGACGCTGTACTCGGAGATCCTCGGCCGCATCGAGGCGTCGGACTTCGAGATCTTCGGCCGGCGAGCCACCGTGGGCAAGCCGCGGCGGGCGGTCGTCGCCCTGACCGGACTGGGCAAGTCGTGGGTGGCCCGCGCACGGCACCGGAGCGTGTGACGGGTGACCTGTGACTGATCGTCGCCGGCAGACCTGGCCCGCCCACCCCGGGCGTCCCGCACCTTCCGGCGACGGTGAGCGGCCGCGCGTGGTCGTGGTCGGCGGCGGTATCGCCGGTCTCGCCGCGGCCACCGGACTGGCCGAACGGGGCGTCGCCGTCGACGTCGTGGAGCGCCATCACTATCTCGGCGGCCGCGTCGGCGGGTGGTCCGAGACGCTGGCCGACGGATCGCAGACCGGGATGAACCGCGGTTTCCACGCGTTCTTCCGGCAGTACTACAACCTGCGCGACCTGCTGCGCCGTGCCGATCCCAGCCTGTCCGCGCTGACCCCGGTTGCCGACTATCCGTTGATCGACGGCGCCGGACGGCAGGACACGTTCCGCGGGCTGCCGCAGACCCCGCCGTTGAACGCACTGGCATTCGCGTTGCGCAGCCCCACCTTTCGGTTTCGGGACCTCGTACGTATCGACGCGAAGGCGGCAGCACCGCTGGCCGCGGTGTCGGTGCCGGACACCTACCGGTTGCTCGACCACCGGGATGCCCAGACGTTCCTGCAGGACATCAACTTTCCCGATGCGGCGCGTCATCTCGCGTTCGAGGTGTTCGCCCGCAGCTTCTTCGCGCGCCCCGAAGCGCTGTCGGCCGGTGAGCTGGTCACGATGTTCCACATCTACTTCCTGGGCTCCAGCGAGGGCCTCATCTTCGACGTCGCGAACGCGAACTTCGATGTGGCGCTGTGGAATCCGCTGCGGGAATACCTCGCCGCCCGGGGTGTGGTGTTCCACACGGGGGAGCCGGTCGAGGCGGTGACGAGCGCGGACGGCGTGACCGTGCGGACGGCCGGCGGGACCGTCCTCGAGGCCGACGGCGCCGTCCTCGCGACCGACGTGGCCGGTCTGCAGCGCATCGTCGCGGCGTCGCCCGAGCTCGGTGATGCGCCGTGGCGGGAGCGCATCTGCGCGATGGGCACCGCTCCGCCGTTCGTGGTGCTGCGGCTGTGGCTCGATCGTCCGGTGCGTGCCGACCGGGCGGCGTTCGTCGGGACAGGCGGGCGCGAGCCGTTGGACAATGTCAGCGTGGTCGAACGCTACGAAGCCGAAGCAGCGCGCTGGGCGGCCAGCACCGGCGGATCGGTGGTGGAACTGCACGCCTACTCGGTCATGGAACCGGCGGCCGCCGAATCGATGAACACGGTGCGTGACGCGCTGATCGAGCGCATGCACGAGCTCTACCCTGAGACGGTGACCGCTTCGATCGTCGACGAGCGACTGCTCCATCGCGACGACTGTCCCCGCTTCGCGCCGGGCGATTTCGCCGACCGGCCGACCGTGCGTACACCCGATCCGCGAATCATGTTGGCGGGCGACGGGATTCGCATCGACCTGCCGGTCGCGCTGATGGAACGTGCCGCGACGACGGGCTGGACGGCCGCCAACGAGTTGCTGGGGCGTTTCGGTCTCGCCGGTCACGCGCTGCACACGGTGCCGAATCAGGGACGCTCCGGCCTGCTGCGCCGGCTGGCGAGCGCGGGTGCGGCGCGATGAGCGAGCAGAAGGGCCGGTGGGGGCGCATGGCGGCGGCGTGGCCGTTCGAGGTGCTACCGAGACTGGACTGGGCGGCGCAGAAGCCGACCTACGCCGACGCCAGCCCGGCGCTGATCGCGGCCGCGCTGCGGCGGGCGCAGCGCAGGCCCGGCGGCAACTGGTTCGCGTTCGCGGAGAGTTCGTCGCTGACGTCGTCGGCGTTGGGCACGACGGTCGCGGGTCGGGAGATCGTCGCATGGCGCGGAGCCGACGGCGGCCTTCTGGTCGCACCCCGGGCATGCCCACACCTGGGTGCCGATCTGGCCACCGCACCCGTGGAGTGCGGCACGCTGGTGTGTCCGTGGCACGGCCTGCGCCTCGGGGAACGCAGGCACGGCGCCTGGAAGCCGTACGCCTCGCACGACGACGGGGTGCTGTGCTGGGTGCGGTTCGACGACGCCGTGGACCCGCAGACCTCGCCGCCGTCCGACACGCCGCCGCCGATGCCGCGCCCCGGTGACCCGGCGCTGGCGGCGGTGACGCGGCTCGAAGGGGTCTGCGATGCGGCCGACGTCGTGGCCAACCGGCTCGATCCCTGGCACGGCGCGTGGTTCCATCCGTACTCGTTCACGCAGCTTAAAGTCCTCAGTGCCCCACCGGCCGAGGAAGATCTACCCGAAGCGCTGGACCGGTTCGTCGTCGACGTCACGTTCCGCATCGGCCGCCTGGGCGTCCCGGTGATCGCGGAGTTCACCACGCCCGGCCCGCGCACGGTCACGATGCGCATCATCGAGGGCGAGGGGCAGGGCAGTGTCGTGGAGACGCACGCGACGCCGCTGGGCCCCGGTCGCGACGGACGGCCCCGGACCGCTGTGGTCGAGGCCGTGATCGCGCACTCGGATCGGCCGCACTTCGGCAAGGGGCTGGTGGCCGGTCCGCTGTTGCGGCCGCTCATGCGCCGGGCGGCGGCCCGGCTGTGGCGCGACGACCTGGCCTACGCCGAGCGTCTGTTCGAGACCAGGGGTTAGCCCCCCGAGCCCGACGCCTGCGGCACACCCGCACGCTCCAGCAGCGGGATCTGCTCGGCGGCCCACGGGCTGATCGCCCAGCCCAGGTCTGCCGCTGTGCGCGCGTGCTCCCACGGCACCCAGCGGTGGTCCATGACCTCCTGCGGGTCGGGGCGCACGGCTCCGTCGACGCGGGCGCAGTAGACCGGGCAGAGCTCGTTCTCCGCGACGCCGTCGGCGGCCACGGCGTAGTAGCGGAAATCGGGCAGCACGCACGTCAGCTCGGCGACGCCCACTCCGAGTTCCTGGCGGACGCGGCGGTGCACCGCGTCGCTCATCTGCTCGTCGGGGGCCGGGTGGCCGCAGCAGGAGTTGGTCCAGATGCCGGCGAAGGTGCGCTTGTGCAGGGCGCGCCGGGTCAGCAGGACGTTGCCGGAGTGGTCGAACAGGTAGCAGGAGAACGCCAGGTGCAGCGGCGTCGACGTGTGGTGCACCTGCGCCTTGGGTGCAGACCCCAGGCGACGGCCGTCGTCGTCGACCAGGACGACCAGTTCAGCGGTGTTCGAAGGCGCCATATCCCGCATTCGGCGCCACCCCCGGATCGGATGGGTGTCGCCCTGCTCCGCGAGCGCGCGCGTTTGTACGCCGACACGCCGCCAACGCTGGCAGCGTGCGCTCGCTCGTCGCCGGCGAGCGCCCGCATTCAGTCGCCACGTGTGCGCCGATAGTGCCGCCGGGCTTTCATCCGATTGCCGCAGATCGCCATCGAACACCACCGCGCGGTGTTGGGCTTGCTGCGATCCAGCAGGAACAGGTGGCATTCGTCGTTGGCGCACGGCCGCAGGCGTCCCGGGCTGCCGATCCGCAGGCCGTCCCAGGCGATGACGGCCCGGGCGGCCGTGTCGACGGTCCCGAACCGCCAGTCGATGCCGTCCTCGGTGGTCACAGGTCGCAGGGCGACGCCGTCGACGAACGGCTGCAATGCCGACGGGGGCCGCTCGCCGCGAACCACCGCCTGCAACGCGTCGCGGGCGGCGGTGAGACCGGCGAGTTCGGACGACGCGATGTGGCGTTCGCTGAGCCAGTCCGGGTCCGTCAGGAGGTCGGTGGGCGAGCCGTCGACGACCGGGGTGGTGTTGAGCAGATCGAGCAGCAGTGTCTCGTCGTCGGGCCGGGCGACGGGGAGCTCCATGGCTAACCTCCTAAATGCTATTGACAGGTTACACCGTCGAGGGTTCACTAACGCTAACCGTTAAAAGCAATTTAAGGAGTTACAGCATGAGCGTCACCCACCACCGCTTCGCCACCGTCGCCGGCCGGCAGATCTTCTACCGCGAGGCGGGCAGCCCGGGCTCTCCGGTGATCGTGCTGCTGCACGGTTTCCCGACCAGCTCGTTCATGTTCCGCGACCTGATCCCGCAGCTGGCCGACCGCTACCACGTGATCGCTCCGGACTACCTGGGCTTCGGATACTCCGACGCCCCGTCGGCCGACGACTTCGGCTACACCTTCGACGCGCTCGCCGACCTCACCGCCGGGCTCCTCGACCAGCTCGGCGTCACCACCTACGCCATGTACGTCCAGGACTACGGTGCTCCCGTCGGCTGGCGGCTGGCGCTGCGCGACCCGCAGGCCGTCACCGCGATCGTCACCCAGAACGGCAACGGCTACGACGCGGGCTTCGTCCCGGCCGGCTGGACCGCGGTCTGGGACTACCAGCGGGAACAGACGCCCGAGACGGCCGCGGCGCTCCGCGAGTTCCTGTCGTTCGAGGCCACCCGCAACCAGTACGTGGCAGGTGTGCCCGATCCGAGCGTCGTCAGCCCGGACACCTGGCACCACGACCATGCGCTGCTGTCGCGGCCCGGCAACGACGCGGTCCAGCTCGCGCTGTTCAAGGACTACGCGAGCAACCCGCGGCTCTATCCCGCGCTGCACGAGTACCTCCGTTCCAGCGCGGTGCCGGTGCTGGCGGTGTGGGGTGACAAGGACCCGTTCTTCGGCCCTGACGGGGCCCGGGCGTTCGCCGAGGACGCCGTCGACGCCGAGATCCACCTGCGCGACGGGGGGCACTTCCTGCTCGAGAGCGACCTCGCCGCGGTGACTGCGCTGATCCGGGACTTTCTCGCTCGCCGGTGGCGGTGAATCGCGCGCCGATGGGTAGAAAGGGCGGGTGAACCGCGGCGAGCTGTACAACCGTCATCTTCAGTCGGTCGCGAGCGCGTCCCTGCGTCTCGTGGTGGTCGCGGCGGCGCTGTGGGTGCTGTCGTGGGTGATCGGCACGACGTGGGTGGTCCTGCTGCCCGTGGTGCTGGCCGTGATCGTGTGCACCGTGCTGTGGCCGCCGGTGCGATGGTTGCGCGAGAAGGGGCTGCCGCCGGCTGCGGCGGCGCTGCTGGTGCTGGTGCTCGCGGTGGCGGTGCTGGCCGGTGTCATCGCCGCGGTCACGCCGGCGATCGTGAACCAGGCCGGCGAGCTCGCGGAGCAGGCCACTGCCGGGGTCGTCGAGGTGCGCGACTGGCTCGGTGGCCCGCCACTGAACATCAGTGACGCGCAACTGAATTCGGCGGTGGATGCGATCAACGACACGCTGAACTCCAGCAGCGCGAAGATCGCCACGGGACTGTTCACCGGCGTCGGTGCGGCGACGTCGGCGCTCGTCACCGTCTTCACCGCGATCGTCGTCGCGTTCTTCTTCCTCAAGGACGGGCCGCGGTTCGTGCCGTGGCTGCGGCACGTCGCGGGCATGCCTGCGGCCCCGCACGTGGCCGAGATCCTGCAGCGGGTGTGGGCCACCCTGGGCGGTTTCATCAGGACCCAGGCGATCGTCAGCCTCGTCGACGCGGTGCTGATCGGTATCGGCCTGGTGATCCTCGGCGTTCCGCTGGCCTACGCGCTGGCGATCCTGACGTTCATCGGTGGCTTCGTGCCGATCGTGGGTGCGTTCGTCGCGGGCGGGTTGGCGGTGCTCGTCGCGCTGGTGGCCAACGGCCCTGTGAATGCGTTGATCGTGCTGGGCATCATCGTGGCGGTGCAGCAGCTCGAGGGGAACGTGCTGCAGCCGTGGCTGCAGTCGAAGTCGATGAAGCTGCACGCGGTGATCGTCTTGCTGTCCGTGACGCTGGGCGCGTCACTGTTCGGCGTGATCGGCGCCTTCCTCGCCGTGCCGGTCGCCGCGTCCGTCGCGGTGATCCTGCGCTACTACGACGAGCAGGTCGCCGAAACCGTCAGCGCGCGAACATCAGAGCGCGCTTGACCTCCTGGATCGCCTTGGTGACCTCGATGCCGCGCGGACAGGCCTCGGTGCAGTTGAACGTCGTGCGGCAGCGCCACACGCCGTCGACGTCGTTGAGGATGTCCAGCCGCTCGGCAGCTCCCTCGTCGCGGCTGTCGAAGATGAACCGGTGGGCGTTGACGATCGCCGCCGGGCCGAAGTAGGAGCCCTCGCTCCAGTACACCGGGCAGCTGGTGGTGCAGCACGCGCACAGGATGCACTTGGTGGTGTCGTCGTAGCGGGCCCGGTCGGTTTGGCTCTGAATGCGTTCCCGGGTGGGCTCGTTGCCCGACGTGATCAGGTAGGGCTTGATCGCGCGGTACGCGTCGAAGAACGGCTCCATGTCGACGACGAGATCCTTCTCGACGGGCAGTCCGCGGATCGGCTCGATCGTGATCGTCAGCGCTTTGTTGGGGTTCTTTGGCAGCATGTCGCGCATCAGCACCTTGCAGGCCAACCGGTTCACGCCGTTGATGCGCATGGCATCCGAGCCGCAGACGCCGTGCGCGCAGGACCGGCGGAACGTCAACGTGCCGTCCAGGTACCACTTCACGTAGTGCAGCAGGTTCAGCAGCCGGTCGCTGGGTAGGCACGGCACACGGAAGCTCTGCCAGCCCGCGTCGTCGGGTGATTCCGGGTTGAACCGGGCGATCTTCAGCGTCACCATCACCGCGCCCTCGGGCACGGGGGGAGTCTCTTGCTTGTCCAGAACAGGCGCGCTCATGTGTCAGTACTTCCGTTCCATCGGCTCGTACCGCGTCTGCACCACCGGCTTGTAGTCCAGCCGGATGTCGCTGAGCAGATCCTTGCCGTCCTTGTAGGCCATGGTGTGGCGCATGTAGTTGGTGTCGTCGCGGTTCGGGTAGTCCTCGCGAGCGTGCCCGCCGCGGGACTCCTTGCGGTTGAGCGCACCCACCACCGTGACCTCGGCCAGCTCCAGCAGGAAGCCCAGCTCGATGGCCTCCAGCAGATCGCTGTTGTAGCGCTTGCCCTTGTCCTGCACGGTGATTCGGCCGTAACGCTCTTTGAGCGCGTGGATGTCGGTGAGCGCCTGCTTGAGCGTCTCCTCGGTGCGGAACACCGCGGCGTTGTTGTCCATCGACTGCTGCAGCGCACCGCGGATGTCGGCGACGCGCTCGTTGCCGTGCTCGGAGAGGATGTCGCCGACCCAGCCGACCACCATGTCCGCGGGCTTCTCGGGCAGATCGACGAAGTCATGTCCCAGGGCGTAATTCGCCGCGGCGATGCCGGCGCGGCGGCCGAACACGTTGATGTCGAGCAGCGAGTTGGTGCCCAGGCGGTTGGCGCCGTGCACCGACA
Source organism: Mycolicibacterium sp. 018/SC-01/001 (assembly GCF_007096635.1). GTDB lineage: Bacteria > Actinomycetota > Actinomycetes > Mycobacteriales > Mycobacteriaceae > Mycobacterium. The sequence continues at coordinate 23,480 of NZ_VKAA01000019.1, read as the reverse complement.
CGCAGGCGCACTCGCCCGCGGCGTACAGGCCCGGCACGACGGCAGTGTTGTCCGACAGCACCTGTCCGTTGACGGTGGTCGGGATGCCGCCCATGACGTAGTGGCACGTCGGGTAGACGGGCACCAGCTCCTTGACCGGATCGACACCGAGGTAGGTGCGGGCGAACTCGGTGATGTCGGGCAGCTTGGCCTCGAGCACGTCCTCACCGAGGTGGCGCACGTCGATGTAGACGTAGTCCTTGTTCGGTCCGGCGCCGCGGCCCTCGAGCACCTCGAGCACCATCGACCGGGCGACGATGTCGCGGGGCGCCAGGTCGACGATCGTCGGCGCGTAGCGCTCCATGAACCGTTCGCCCTCGCCGTTGAGCAGCCGGCCGCCCTCGCCGCGCACGGCCTCGGAGATCAGGATGCCCAGACCCGCGAGACCGGTCGGGTGGAACTGGTGGAACTCCATGTCCTCCAGGGGAAGTCCCTTGCGGAAGACGATGCCCAGCCCGTCGCCGGTCAGCGTGTGCGCGTTCGAGGTGGTCTTGTACATCCGGCCCGACCCGCCGGTGGCGAACACGATCGCCTTGGCGTGGAAGACGTGGATGTCCCCGGTCGCGAGTTCGTAGGCGATGACGCCGGTGGCGACCGGCCCCGACGGGGTGTCGGTCATCGCGATGTCGAGCGCGTAGAACTCGTTGAAGAACTCGACGTCGTGCTTGACGCAGTTCTGGTACAGCGTCTGCAGGATCATGTGGCCGGTGCGGTCGGCGGCGTAGCAGGCGCGGCGCACGGGGGCTTTGCCGTGGTCGCGGGTGTGGCCGCCGAAGCGGCGCTGGTCGATGCGGCCCTCGGGGGTGCGGTTGAACGGCATCCCCATCTTCTCGAGGTCGAGCACCGCGTCGATGGCCTCCTTGGCCATGATCTCGACAGCGTCCTGGTCGGCGAGGTAGTCACCACCCTTGACGGTGTCGAAGGTGTGCCACTCCCAGTTGTCCTCTTCGACGTTGGCCAGCGCGGCGCACATGCCGCCCTGGGCCGCGCCGGTGTGCGAACGCGTCGGGTACAGCTTGGTCAGCACGGCGGTGCGCACGCGCGGGCCGGCCTCGACGGCCGCGCGCATACCGGCACCACCGGCACCGACGATGACGACGTCGTAGCGATGTTCTTGGATCATCGTGAGCTCCCGATCAAGAGATGGATGCGTCGAACGTCAGCAGCACGTAGGTGCCCAGCACCAGCACGAACACCATCGACAGGGCCAGCAGGGTGTTCAGCCAGAACTTGGTCGAATCCTTGCGGCTGTAGTCGGCGATGATCGTGCGCATGCCGTTGCCGCCGTGCAGCTGGGCGAGCCACAGCAGCAGCAGGTCCCAGGTCTGCCAGAACGGCGAGGACCAGCGCTGCGCGACGAAGTTGAAGTCGATGCGGTACACCCCGCCGTCCCACATCAACATGATGAACAGGTGGCCGAGCGCGAGGAACACGAGCACCAGGCCGGAGAAGCGCATGAACAGCCAGGCGTACTTCTCGAAGTTGGGCATGCCGCCCGCGCGCCGCGGCGCCCGCGGGTTGTCGAGGCTGGCCGGGCGGTCGTGGCTGCGCTGCATCACCGGCGCGCTGCCGCCGCGATCGCTGATGTGGTCGTACGGGTTCTCCGGCATTACAGGAACCTCTCCGCCATGTGCATGCCGATGACGCCCACCGAGGCGATCAGCACGGTGAGGAACACACCGGCGACGACCCACAGCATCTTGCGCTGGTGGCGTGGTCCCTCGGACCAGAAGTCGATGAGGATCACGCGGATGCCGTTGAGTGCGTGGTAGAGCACGGCGGCGACGAGGCCGAGTTCCATCAGGCCGATGATCGGCGTCTTGTAGGTCTCGATGATCTCGTTGTAGGCCTGCGGGCTGACCCGCACCAGCGCGGTGTCGGTCACGTGGACGAACAGGAAGAAGAAGATCGAGGCACCGGAGATCCGGTGCAGAACCCACGACCACATCGCGGGATCGCCGCGATACAGGGTTCGTCGGCGCGACGGCTGCGAACGTGGTGCCGCAATGTCGCCCGATGATGTTGCCGTACTCATGTGACCCCTCCAACGCCATCGGTGGATGCTCGGAAGACGCGCCCGTCGGCCGGTTCTCCGAACCTCGCAGCGACTCTAATCTCCTTTGTACTGCTGAACGAACTAGCCTGTGGCCGTATGCCCTCGACAATGGGCATTTATTAGGGTGGCCTACCTGATACTGCTGGTCACGAGGCAGGGGGTTCGGAATGGATTCAGAGACTGCCGGGAAGGCCTGAGGTGAGCGCCGACATCAACTGGGAGTTGTTGCGCCGCAAGGCAGTTGACGTGTCTCAGCAGGCGTACGCGCCGTATTCGGGGTTCCCGGTCGGGGCGGCCGCCCTGGTCGACGATTACCGAATAGTGACCGGCTGCAATGTGGAGAATGTCTCATATGGCCTGGGTCTCTGTGCGGAGTGCGCAGTGGTCTGCGCCCTGATTTCCAGCGGCGGTGGGCGCCTGGTCGCCCTGGCGTGTGTGGGTCCCGACGGTGCGACGCTGATGCCGTGCGGGCGCTGCCGGCAGGTGCTGCTCGAGCACGGTGGCCCGGACATGCTCGTCGACCATCCATCGGGTCCGCGTCCGTTGCGTCAGTTGCTGCCCGACGCGTTCGGGCCCGACGATCTGGCCCGCGGTTCCGGGGAAAACTCGTGACCCAGAACACATTCGGACACCGGTTCGATGCACCCACCGTCATCCGGACCAAGCGCGACGGGGCGACGCTCTCCGACGCTGCGATCGACTGGGTGATCGACGCCTACACCCACGACCGCGTCAGCGACGGGCAGATGGCGGCGCTGTTGATGGCGATCTTCCTGCGGGGCATGTCGAGTCACGAGATCGCCCGCTGGACCGCGGCGATGGTCGCCTCCGGCGAACGCTTCGATTTCTCCGACGTCGGCCGCCCGACCGTCGACAAGCACTCCACCGGCGGGGTCGGCGACAAGATCACCATCCCCCTGGTCCCGGTCGTGATGGCGTGCGGCGCCGCCGTGCCGCAGGCCGCCGGGCGGGGTCTCGGGCACACCGGCGGCACGCTGGACAAGCTCGAGTCGATCGCCGGCTTCACTGCCGAGATCACCAAAACGCAGATCCACCAACAACTTCGAGACCTCGGGGCGGCGGTCTTCGCCGCCGGGGAGCTGGCGCCGGCGGACCGCAAGATCTACGCGTTGCGCGACGTCACCGGCACCACGGAATCGCTGCCGCTGATCGCGAGTTCGGTGATGAGCAAGAAGATCGCCGAGGGGGCGGCCGCGCTGGTGCTCGACACGAAGGTGGGTTCCGGGGCTTTCCTTGCCACCGAGGCGGAATCACGCGAGTTGGCCGCCACGATGGTCGCGCTGGGTCGCGACCACGGCGTCGACACCCGCGCACTGCTCACCGACATGGAGGTGCCGCTGGGCCGCACCGTCGGCAACGCCGTCGAGGTGGCCGAGTCGATGGAGGTCCTCGCCGGGGGCGGACCGGAGGACGTCGTGGAGCTGACCGTGGCGCTGGCTCGCGAGATGTGCGACGCGGCCGGCTTGGATGCCGTCGATCCGGCGCAGACGCTGCGCGATGGCACGGCGATGGACCGGTTCCGCGCGCTGATCGCGGCGCAGGACGGTGACCTGACGGTGCCGTTGCCGATCGGCGCGCACAGCGAGACCGTCGTCGCCCCGCGCGGTGGCACGATGGGTGACATCGACGCCATGGCGGTGGGACTGGCGGTGTGGCGGCTCGGGGCGGGCCGCTCGGCACCGGGCGAACGCGTGCAGTTCGGCGCCGGCATGCGCATCCATCGCAGGCCCGGCGAACCCGTCGCCGCGGGGGAGACTCTGTTCACGCTCTACAGCGATACTCCCGAGAGGTTCGGCCCGGCACTGTCGGAGCTCGACGGGGCTTGGCGGGTGGGTGACGACGCGCCGCCCGCGCGTCCGCTGATCATCGACCGGATCACGTGAGGAGAGTCAGATGACGACACCGTTGACGCTGGAGAACATCCGGCAGGCGCCCAAGGCGCTGCTGCACGATCACCTCGACGGCGGGCTGCGGCCGCAGACGGTTCTGGAACTGGCCGAGGAGACGGGCTACGACCAGCTGCCCGAGCACGATGCCGAGGCGCTGGCGACGTTCTTCCGCACCGCCGCCCACAGTGGTTCGCTGGTGCGCTATCTCGAACCGTTCGCCCACACGGTCGGCGTCATGCAGACCCCCGCGGCGCTGCACCGGGTGGCGTTCGAGTGCGTGGAGGACCTCGCCGACGACAACGTCGTCTACGCCGAGATCCGGTTCGCCCCCGAGTTGCACATCGACGGCGGCCTGTCGCTCGACGCGGTCGTCGAGGCGGTGCTGGCGGGCTTCGCCGACGGGGAGAAGGCGGCCGCGGCGCAGGGCCGCCCGATCGTGGTCCGCTGTCTGGTGACCGCGATGCGCCATGCCGCGCGCTCGCGGGAGATCGCGGCGCTGGCGATCCGGTTCCGCGACCAGGGCGTCGTCGGGTTCGACATCGCCGGTGCCGAAGCCGGCTACCCGCCCACCCGCCACCTCGATGCGTTCGAGTACATGCGAAGCAACAACGCCCGCTTCACGATTCACGCCGGGGAGGCGTTCGGGCTGCCTTCGATCCACGAGGCCATCGCGTTCTGCGGGGCCGACCGGCTCGGCCACGGGGTGCGCATCGTCGACGACATCACCGTCGATCCGGACGGCGCGCCGCGGCTGGGGCGGCTGGCGAGCCTGCTGCGGGACAAGCGCGTGCCGTTCGAGATGTGCCCGAGCTCGAATGTGCAGACCGGCGCGGTGGGCAGCATCGCCGAGCATCCATTCGACCGGCTGGCCCGGCTGCGGTTCCGGGTGACGGTGAACACCGACAATCGGCTGATGAGTGACACCTCGATGAGCCAGGAGATGCTGCGACTGGTCGAGGCGTTCGGCTACGGATGGAGCGATCTCGAACGGTTCACGATCAACGCGATGAAGTCGGCGTTCATCGCGTTCGACGAGCGGCTCGCGATCATCGACGAGGTGATCAAACCCCGCTACGCCGTCCTCATCGGTTAGACGCGATTTCGGCGTGTTCGCCGTCGCTCACCGTCGGTTACCACGCCGAAATCGCACCCTCAGCGGTGAGTTCTGCACACGGCAGCGGTCCACCCCTCCATGAGCACCCACCAACTGACCGTCCCCGGCGCCCGCCTGCACTACGAGGTCCGCGGTAGCGGACCCCTGCTGGTGCTGGTCGGCTCCCCGATGGGTGCCGCCGACTTCCAGCCGCTCGCCGACGCGATGGCACCCGAGCGCACTGTCGTGACCCTCGATCCCCGCGGGTACGGCGCGAGCACCATCGACGATCCGGACCAGCCGGCGACGGTCGAGACGCGCGCCCAGGACGTCGTCGCGATTCTCGACGACATGGGCGCCGGCAGGGCTGACGTCTTCGGCTCCAGCGGCGGTGCCGTCACCGGGCTGGCGCTCGTGACAGGATGGCCCGCACGCGTGGGCACGCTCGTCGCCCACGAACCACCGCTGATCGCGCTGCTCCCTGATGCCGAGATCCGTCGCGCCGACACCGAACGCATCATCGAGACCTTCCACGCCGAGGGGGTCCACGCCGCGTGGCGAGCGTTCATGATCAATGCAGGGTTCGAACTACCCGAGGGTGACGGCGAGACACCGCCGCCGAGCGACGAGGAGCGCAGGCATGCCGCCCGGTTCTTCGACCACGACCTGCGGGCCACCACCGGCTACCGACCCGACGTTGCCGCATTGCGCGCCAGCAGGGTCGTCGTGGGCATCGGTGCCGATTCGGGCGCGTTGCTCACCTACCCGACATCCTCGGCGCTCGCCGATGCACTCGGCGTCCGCGCGCAGACCTTCCCCGGCGGACACGTTGGATTTCTCACCGACACGGCGGCCTTCGCCGAGGCTCTGCAGTCATCACTCGGAGCGCAGGCGTGACTCCACGAAGCGTTCCAGCGACTCCCACTGCGTGACGGCCTCGGCGTACGGCGCGCTGGGCCGTGACACCGAGCCCGGTTCCAGCGCGGAGGCGATCAGCCGGCCCAGCGCGGTGTCCTTGTCGAGCTTGGCGGCGACGCTGGTGTCCTCGGCGTAGTCGGCGATGTCGCGCAACAGCTCGACCGCCAGCTCGAGCTGGTCGTGATCGAGCGCGTCGGGCCCTTCGGCCAGGTCGTCGACGATCCCGAACAGTACGTAGATGTTGTCGTCGGTGACCTCGACGCGCAGCGACCCGTCTGTGGCCGCCGTGCGGATGTCGTCGTAGGTCGCCAGATCGGACAGGTCGTGGTCGTGCTCGTCGGCCAGGTATCGCGCCAGTGCCCGTTCGGAACCGAACACGCTGATGCGGCCATTGCGGCCCAGGAAGATGGGCCGGTCGTCGAGGTAGCACCGCAGCGTGAAGAACGTGCCGCCGCTGAGCATCATCCGCAGCGGATCGATACCGACCCGCGCCCAGAAATCCTCGTCGCTGCCGAGCACCTTGTCTTCGGCGGCCGCGGCCAGTTCGTCGGCTTCCTCGTCGGTGTCGACGACATCATCGATGACGACCTCGTCCTCCTCCGGCTCGGGAGCCGGGGCGTCGAGTTCGGCCTGGGCTTTGTCGACCGCGGCGCTGTCCACCTCGGGCTTGGCGATGATCTCGTCGATCGACTCGATGACGGCGTCCCAGCCGCGGTTGATGATCTTCTCGATCTCGGCCCAGCGCTTGCGTCCGGCCCGCCCGGCGTACGCCTCTACGCCGCCGCCGACGGTGCCGAGGACGGGGTTGCCGTTGAAGAACTTCGTGACAGCCGGCAGTTCGCACACCGACCCGATCGACGACACCAGCGACAGGGCGCGGTGCAGGGTGCGCACGCTGTCCTCGGTCGGCTTGTTCGACAGGATCTCCTCGAAGCCGGCGAGGTCGTAGGAGTGCTCCTCGTCGGGCGTCAGCTGGTGGGCGTTGGCGGTGGTGAGCTTCTCCCACGCCGGGTGATCGATGAGGTCGTTGTCGGTGTTGGTCCGCACGAATGCGGCCAGGTCAGCCACGGAATCGAGGACATAAAGGTCCTCGTCCTTGCCGAGGAACGCCTCCCACTCGTCCCCGTCGGCGCGCCACCGCGGCGCCCACAGCGTGTACACGTCGCCCTTGGTCAAGCTCAGCCCGATCGGCACGATGTCTGCAGCCATGCGGCACAGCCTAACGACAGGGCCTGACCGTTTCGTGCAGGTGTCGGTGGGCCGTCACCGGGTCTGGTCGAAGGGTGCCCACCCGAACGCCGCCTCGATCCAATTCGAGAACTCGCACGCCAGATGCCACCGGTGGCCGCCGATCATCCGGCGCGGAGTGGGCAGCGGGAACTCGACGGTCAGGCGCGCGCTGAAGCCGTCTGCGTCGTCGCGGAACTGGTGTCGGACACCACCGATCACCGATCCGTCGGAGGCTCGCGCCACGCCCGCGATCTGGAGGGGAAAACGCGCGTTCGGCGCAGTGGTCAGCGAGGACACGTCGGAGTAGTCGATCCGGAAGAGCGAAGGTAACGGGCTGCCGCCCGTCGTCTCCAGCACCTCCTGGCGTCCGTTCGCGTCGGTGCGAATGACGTAGTGGTCCGGGCAGGCGCGCAGCATCGCTTCGTGGTCGGAGGTCTGTGTCCATCGGTCGAACGTGGTCACGAACTCCTCTGCGGAGCCGGTGCCGACGTGAAGGTCGATGGCACTGATGCGCCTGCGTCGGCTGAGCTGTGACCCGGCGCGCGCGACGATATCGGCCGCCGCGGTCCTGCGCCTCAGCCGCGCGGCGATCTCGTCAGGGCCGAGGGCGAGCTTCGCGTGCAGCAGCGTCCGCCGCCGGATCGCGACATCTCCGTGCGGCACCTGTACATCCAGCAGGCGTGCCGCCGCGGTGATGCGACGGTCCTCCCACGACAGAACGTCGGCGCGGCTGTACTCGGTGCCGTCGAACCGGGCGGCGATGGTGGGAGGCATGAACCCACTCCTAACGCTATAAATTTTGCGTTAGTGACGCTACGCTGACTCCGTCCGCTGGTCAAAGGAGAGTCGGTCATGGTCACCCGTCGCCCCGGCGGCCGTTCAGAGCGTGTCCGCGCGCGCATACTCGAGGCGGCGCTGGATCAGCTCCTCGCCGCTGGTCTGACCGGACTCAGCGTGCGTGACGTCGCCGCCGCAGCAGGCGTCGCGGAGACGACGGTCTACCGGCGGTGGCCGACCCCGACTGATTTGGCTGCCGCCGCGCTGGCCGAGTTCGCCCGCAGCGAGAACCCGATACCGGACACGGGAACCTTCGAGGGGGACTTGCGCGCCCTGCTCGGCCAAATCGTCGACATGGTGAGCCGACCCGAGGTCGAGCGCCTGTTACGCGCGGCCGCAGCTCTCGACAGTTCTCTCCAGGGCGCGGTCGAGGCGCGTGCCGTCTTCTGGCAAGGCCGATTCGCAGGCGGCGCCCGGATTGTCGAGCGTGCGATCGAGAGGGGAGAGGTGCCCCCCGACACCGGGCCGGCCGGCGTCATCGAATTCCTCGTCGCTCCGGCCTACCTGCGTCTGCTGCTGCTCGACCTACCGCTCGACGATGCGCTGCTCGAAGCCTCCGTGGGCAATACGCTCGCCGCCTACGCGGTCGGCCGCCAGAACCCCTGAAAACCCTGTCCGGCGTTCGCCGTCCTGATCGGAGAGAGCTTCACAGGGTCGCCAGCCTCGATCATGGTGCCGTCGCCGACGATCATCGCGACGTGGCCGTCCCACACCGCGAGATCTCCTGGCATCACCGCATTCGCCGCCACTGCGCGGCCGACGTCTTGCTCCTGGGCCAACCGCGGGAGGTCAAGGCCCGCTTCGTGATACGCCCACTGCGTCAGGCCGCTGCAGTCCAGGCCCTGGCCGGGCGTGGTGCCGCCCCACTGGTACGGGACGCCGAGCTGGGTCAGAGCGTGACGGACGGCGTCGGCAGCGACAGCGTTGGGTGCCATCACCACCGTCCCGTCCGGAAGGCGCACCGCCACGCCCTCACCGAACGTCGCGGCATCGGGGGTGTCGATCGGCGCCTCGGCCGCGGTGAAGGCCGCTGGTTGCGCGACCGGCCCGCCGCCCGCCAGACCTGCCCCGGGAAGCCCGCCGGTACCGCCACCAGGGAATCCGCCTCCGCCCGGCGATCCCGCCGCGTGGGTGGGCGGGGGTGCCGGCCTTGTCTCGACCGCGGTGGCCTGCCGGTCGAGTTCGGCGAGTAGCTCCTCGACCACGGCAATGGCCCGGCTCAGCGCGTCGCGTGCCTCGGTGAGCAACTGCTTGGCCACCCCGGGCTCGTCCAATCGCGGCTCGAGCGCCGCGGCCTTCGCCTCGAACTCATCGACGATGTCCTGCAGTCGGCGGTGCGCGGACGCCACGGCTCCGGCGGCATCGCGGGCCACCGAGCCCAGCTGACCGGCCCGCTCGGCTGCACCGTCGATCGCTGCCGTCGTCGTCGCCGCGAACTCCGCCGCCGCGTCCGCGCCGGAGCCCGACCAGTCCGCGTCGGCCTGGTGCCACGCCTGAGAGGCGGCGTCGGCGACGTCGGTCAGGGTGTCTCGGACCCCCGTCAGTATTGCGGCGGGATCGCCAACAGGATCGCTGGACCAGCCCGGACCCACCAGCGCCTGCACTCTCCGTAGCGGGGCGGCGAGCGCACTGACCAGGGTGCTGGTCACCAGAACGCGATCCGGTTCGCGGCGTCCGCCTCGGTGGCGTCGTAACTCTGTGCCGAGGCGTCCGCAGCGATCCGGGCGCCCGCCAGCGATACACCGAGGGCGGTCAGCGCGGCGGCGTCGTCCCCCGCGGCCCGGGCCAGCGAGGCGAGAAAGCGCGCCCCGACCGGCCCGTAGGCATCCGTGCCGTCGGCCGCGCCGGTGAGGTGCGCGGCGGCGGTGTGCAGTGCGTCCGCGTGCGCGCCTGCTGCGCGGCCGAAGGTGCGGACGGCATCAGTGTCGACGGACAGGGTGTCGACGGACAGGGTGTCGACGGACATACGGGTGAACACAGACAGTTAGACGCCGGGAAACGTCACCCGGTTCCCGTTAAGGTCCACATTCATGGATGTGCGCGTTGTCGACCACCCGCTGGCCGCGGCGCGGCTGACCACCCTGCGCGATGAGCGCACCGACAACGCGGCGTTCCGCGCCGCGCTGCGGGACCTGACGTTGATGCTCGTCTACGAGGCGACCCGCGAGTCGCCCGTCGACACCATCCCGGTGCGCACGCCGATGGCCGAGACGGCCGGTGCGCGCCTGGCCAATCCACCACTGCTGGTGCCGGTGCTGCGGGCCGGTCTGGGCATGGTGGATCAGGCGCACGCGCTGATCCCGGAGGCTCAGGTCGGCTTCGTCGGCGTGGCCCGCGACGAGGAGACCCATCAGCCGACCCCCTACCTGGAGTCGTTGCCCGATGATCTGAGCGCACGGCCCGTCATCGTGCTCGATCCGATGCTGGCGACCGGGGGCTCGATGGTGCACACGCTGGAGTTGCTGTTCGCCAGGAACGCCGTCGACGTGACCGCCCTGTGCGTGGTCTGTGCGCCCGAAGGTGTTGCGGCATTGGAGAAAGCGGCGCCTCAGATCAAGCTGTTCACCGCGAGCATCGACGCAGGGCTCAACGATGTCGCCTACATCGTGCCGGGCCTCGGTGACGCCGGCGACCGTCAGTTCGGTCCGCGCTGAGTCAGTTCGCGCACCTCGGCGGCGAGCCTGTCCTGCAATCGTGCCGCTTTCCGTCGCGCCGCCGGCACGTCTCCGTCGCACCGGACTTCGAGATAGCACTTGAGTTTCGCCTCCGTGCCCGAGGGACGGATCACGACGCGAACCGACGTCTCGGCGTCGCCGCCGGCGCAGACCAGCGCGTCGGTGCGTGGGGAGAGGTCAGTGGTGTCGACGGGGTAGGACGCGAGCTGCCGTGGCGGCCGCGCACGCAGCTGCCCCATCAGTTCCGCTGCAGCAGAGGCTGATTCGACACGTCTCGTGATCGCCGAGGTCATGTGCACGCCGTGGCGGCGGGCCAGGTCGTCGAGCGCCTCGGTGACCGACACTCCGCGCGCCCGCAGCGCCGCCACCATGTCGCAGGCGAGCACCGCGGCACTGATCCCGTCCTTGTCGCGCACCGCCTCCGGGTCCACACAGTGCCCGATCGCTTCCTCGTAGGCGTACAGCAGTGTCGCGTCGAGTCCCTCGTCGGCGCGGGCCAGCCACTTGAAGCCGGTCAGCGTCTCGACGTGGCGGGCGCCGTACGCGGCGGCGATGCCCGCCAGCATGCGGGACGAGACCACCGTACTGGCCACCACCGTCCCGGCGGCATCGCTCTGGGAGAGTAGGTAATCGCCCAGCAGCCAACCGGTTTCGTCGCCGGAGAGCATGCGCCAGCCATCACGGGTCGGTACCCCGATCGCGCACCGGTCGGCGTCGGGGTCCAGCGCTACGGCCACGTCGGCGTCGACGTCGGCGGCCAGTGCCAGCAGTGCGTCGGTAGCGCTTGGTTCTTCCGGGTTGGGGAAGGCGACGGTGGGAAAGTCCGGGTCGGGCGCGAACTGGGACTCGACCACGGCGACGTCCGAGAACCCGGCCAGCGCGAATGCGTCGAGCGCGTAGTCGCCGCCGACGCCGTGCATCGGTGTCAACGCGACGCGCAGTGAGCCGCTCGCTCGCCGGACGCTCGACGCGCGTTCCAGGTACCGGCGGACGAGATCGGTGCCGGACGGGATGACCCCACGCCGGGGGATCTCGTCGGCCGGCGGGGCGACGGCGATGGCCTCCTCGATCTCGGCGTCCAGCGGGGGGATGATCTGGAGGCCGCCGCTGAGGTACACCTTGTAGCCGTTGTCGGAGGCGGGATTGTGCGAAGCGGTGATCTGGACGCCGGCCGCCGCCGCGGTGTGGCGAACGGCGAACGCGACTGCGGGCGTCGGAACCGCGGCGAACATCAAGGTCACCGTGAATCCCTGCGCTGCAAGCACTTCCGCCGCGGCACGACCGAAATCTGCGGAGTGGTGCCGCGCGTCGAACCCGACGATCACCTGGGCGCCGGTGTGGCCGCGCCGGGTCAGTACCGTGCCCAGCGCCCATGTCGCGCGCAGCACCACCGCCAGGTTCATCCCATTGGGACCGGCGCGCATCGGACCGCGCAGCCCGGCCGTGCCGAACGTCAGCGTCGCGCTGAAGCGGTCGGCCAGCTCCTCTTCGGTGCACCCGGCCAGCTCATTGGCGGCGTTCGGATCGGGATCGTGGGCCAGCCACTCCCGGACGGCGGCGCTCAGATCGGACGTCACTCACGTCAGTGTGCCCGCTTCGGCATCGGCGAGTTTGCGCAGGATCGGTGCGACGAGCATCAGCAGGTCGAACTCCAACGTGGACAGCCGTTCCCGCATCGTGGTGTGCAGCCAGGCGTCGCGCTCGGCGCGGTCGGCATCCAGCAGGACGGTCCCCTCGGGCGTGATCTCGACGAGCTGGCGGCGCCGGTCGGCGGCATCGGGCCGGCGCGCGATGAGGCCCCGGGATTCCAGCTCGTTGAGCGAGTCGGTGAGCGACTGCGTCCGGACGCCGAGGCGCACACCCAGCTCGGCGGGGGTGGTGACGCCGGCCCGGCTGACCTCACCGAGAAGCTGCATCTGGCTCAACGTCAGACCGTTGTCGGGACGGTGCCTGCGGAGCTGGCGCGTCACTGCCATCATCGATTCCCGCAGCTCGGTAGCCGCTGATGCCTCGATACCCATTACCAAGTTATACCTTGCCAAATTGCGCAAGTCACACCGTTTACTCCCATGTTGAGATTGTGAATTACTAAGCGCATACTTGTCATCACGATGAGATGGTGGAAACAGACACTCAGGTGGACGGTGCTGCTGGCGGCGACGGTGGCGGTCACCGCTCCGCTCACCCTGATCGGGGTACCCTCCGCGGCGCTGTTCGCCGCGTTGGTCGTCGGCATCGTGCTGGCACTGCTGTCGGCCGGGCCCGCCGGTGTGCCCCGGAAGCTGGGCGTCGCCGCGCAGGGCGTCCTCGGCGTCTACATCGGGACGATGGTGCAGCAGGATTCGCTCGGCACCCTGGGCGGGCATTGGCCCGTCGTCGTCGCCGTCGCACTGGGCACCCTCCTGCTCAGCATCGTCGCCGGGGCACTGCTCGGACTGCGCCGCGACGTGACGCCGCTGACCGGCTCGCTGGCTCTGGTCGCCGGCGGCGCGTCCGGACTGGTCGCCATCGCGCGCGAACTCGGCGGTGACGACCGCGTCGTCGCTGTCGTGCAGTATCTGCGCGTCGGACTGGTGACGGCGTCGATGCCCGTCGTCGTCACGCTGATCTACCACGCGGACAAGTCCCGAGCAGACGCCGCGACCTCGGCGCCGTCCCATCCCGCACCCTGGTATCTGAGCCTCGCGCTGCTCGTCGTGCTGGTGCTCGCCGGTGCGACCCTCGGTCGACTCATCCGGCTGCCCGGCGCCGGTCTGCTCGGCCCGCTGGCGCTGACGGTGGCCCTGGAGGTGAGCGGGTTCTCGTTCGGACTGTCGGTGCCCACGCTTCTGGTGCAGGCCGGCTACATGCTGATCGGCTGGCAGGCGGGACTGGCGTTCACCCGCTCCTCGCTGCGTGCGGTCGGCCGCCTGCTGCCCGCGGCGATCGCCCTGATCGTCGGCATCGGCGTGGCGACCGCCGGACTCGGCGTGCTGCTGGCCCATCTCACCGGGCTCACACCGCTCGAGGGCTACCTTGCGACGAGTCCCGGTGGCGTCTACGCGGTGTTGGCGACCGCCGTCGAGACCGGGTCGAACGTGACGTTCGTGATCGCCGCGCAGGTCGTACGGATCCTGCTGATGCTGTTCGCGGCGCCTCTGATGGCCCGCGGCGTGGTGTGGGCCAGCCGGCGCCTGGGCCGGAATCAGAGCCGGGAGATCACCGCGGAGAGCAGAGAACCCATCCGCGTCGCCGACTGACGGCCGGCCTCGAGCACCTCGGCGTGGCTCAGGGGCTGCCCGGTCATCCCGGCGGCGAGGTTCGTCACCAGCGAGACACCCAGCACGGCGGCGCCGGCCGCGCGCGCGGCGATCGTCTCGTGCACCGTGGACATGCCGACCAGGTCAGCGCCCAGCGTGCGGAGCATCCGGATCTCGGCCGGCGTCTCGTAGTGCGGGCCCGGGAGGCCGGCGTAAACGCCCTCGGTCAGCGTCTCGTCGATCTCTCGCGCCAGCGCCCGCAGGCGCGGTGCGTACGCGTCGACGAGGTCGACGAACTGGGCGCCCACCAGCGGTGATCGTGCCGTCAAGTTGAGGTGGTCGCTGATCAGCACCGGCTGCCCGACGCCGAGGTCCTCGCGCAACCCGCCGGCCGCGTTGGTCAGGATCACGGTCTGTGCGCCGGCCGCGCACGCCGCGCGGACGGGGTGCACCACGTGGCGCAGGTCGTGCCCCTCGTAGGCGTGGGTGCGGCCCAGCAGCACCAGCACCCGCTGAGCACCGACCGATAGCGACAGCACCTGCCCGCCGTGGCCCTGCGCGGTGGGCGGGGTGAAGCCCGGGAGATCGGCCATCGGAACGACGGCGGTGGGTTCGCCGAGCTGCGCGGCGGCGGGCGCCCACCCCGAGCCGAGGACGACGGCGACGTCGTGGCGTTCGACCCCGGTGCGCTGCGCCAGAGCCCGGGCGGCTTCCTGCGCGAGCGCCCCGGCATCCTCCACGCCCGGCAGCTTAGTGCGGGTGTCGCGACAGTGAGATACTTGCCCGCATGCCCACCGCCGCCGCCGCGTCCGTCGCCGACGTGATCGCCAGCCGCCGGCAGGACCTGGTGGAGCTCTCACATCAGATCCACGCCGAACCCGAGCTGGCGTTCGCCGAGCACCGCAGCTGCGCCAAGACGCAGGCCCTGGTGGCCGAGCGCGGTTTCGACATGTCGACGGGCGTCGCCGGGCTGGACACCGCCTTCCGGGCCGTCTTCGGCAGCGGCGAGCTGGTGGTCGGCATCTGCGCCGAGTACGACGCACTGCCCGGCATCGGGCACGCCTGCGGGCACAACATCATCGCCGCGTCGGCCGTCGGAACCGCGCTGGCCCTGGCGGAGGTTGCTGACGAGCTCGGTATGACGGTGGTGCTGCTGGGCACCCCGGCCGAGGAATCCGGGGGAGGCAAGGCGCTGATGCTCGACGCCGGGGCGTTCGACGACATCGGGGCGACGGTCATGCTGCATCCCGGGCCCGTCGACATCGCCGCGGCGCGGTCGTTGGCGCTCTCGGAGGTCGTCGTCCGATACACCGGGCGCGAGTCGCACGCGGCCGTCGCGCCGTATCTCGGCGTCAACGCCGCCGACGCGGTGACCGTCGCTCAGGTCGCGATCGGATTGTTGCGGCAGCAGCTGGCGCCGGGACAGATGTGCCACGGCATCGTCACCGACGGGGGGCAGGCCGCCAACGTCATCCCGGCTCACGCCGAGATGGCGTACACGATGCGGGCGACGAATTCGGAATCGTTGCGCGCGTTGGAAGCCCGCATGGCGGGGTGTTTCGAGGCGGGCGCGGTAGCCACCGGATGTACGCACGAGGTCGTCGAGCCGGCTCCCGGCTACGCCGAGCTGACACCGGATCGCTGGCTGTCGTCGGTGATCCGGGCGGAGATGCTCCGGGCGGGCCGCACCCCGGTACCCGAGGAGGTCGAGGCGTCAGTGCCGTTGGGCAGCACGGACATGGGCAACGTCACGCAGGTGATGCCCGGAATCCATCCGGTCATCGGCATCGACGCCGGCGGCGCGTCGATCCACCAGCCGGAGTTCGCGGCGGCGGCCGTCGGGGAGAGCGCCGACACCGCGGTCGTCGACGGCGCGATCATGTTGGCGCGCACGGTCGTTGCGCTCGCCACCGATGCAGGTGAGCGGGACCGCGTGCTCGAGCTGCGGCAGCGGAGGGCCGCATGAGCGTGTTGGCGCACGCCGCGGCGCGTTTCCTGTCGGCCCGCTATGACGATCTGGTCTCCTGGCGCCGGCATCTGCACATGCATCCGGAGCTGGGCCGCCAGGAGTTCGCGACGACGCAGTTCGTCGCGTCGATCCTGGCCGACGCGGGGCTCAATCCGAAGGTGCTGCCCGGCGGTACCGGATTGACCTGCGACTTCGGGCCTGAGGACGGTCCGCGGGTGGCGCTGCGCGCGGACATGGACGCGCTGCCGATGACCGAGCGCACCGAGGCGCCGTACGCGTCGACAGTCCCCGGCGTCGCGCATGCGTGCGGTCACGATGCGCACACCGTCGTGCTGCTCGGTGCGGCGTTGGCGATGGCGTCGGCGCCGGAGCTGCCGGTCGGGGTGCGGTTGATCTTCCAGGCAGCCGAAGAGCTGATGCCCGGCGGCGCGATCGACGCCATCGCGGCGGGGGCTCTCACCGGTGTGTCGAGAATCTATGCGCTGCACTGTGATCCGCATCTGGCCGTCGGCAAGGTCGCGGTCAAACCAGGCCCCATCACGTCGGCGGCCGATCAGCTCGAAGTGGTGTTGCACTCGCCGGGCGGGCACACGTCGCGCCCGCATCTGACCGGCGATCTGGTCTATGGCATCGGCACGCTGATCACCGGTCTGCCGGGTGTGTTGTCGCGGCGCATCGATCCGCGCAACAGCACGGTGATGGTGTGGGGGGCGGTCAACGCGGGCGTGGCCGCCAACGCGATCCCGCAGACCGGCACGCTGGCAGGCACCATCCGCACCGCCAGCCGCGAGACCTGGGTCGGCATGGAAGAGATTGTCACCGAGACGATTTCGGCTCTGCTGGCGCCGCTGGGCATCGAGCATGTGGTGAACTACCGCCGCGGTGTGCCGCCGGTGGTCAACGAAGAGGTGTCCACGCGCATCCTCACCCACGCGATCGAGGCGATCGGGCCCGACGTGCTCGCCGATACCCGGCAATCGGGCGGTGGCGAGGACTTCTCCTGGTATCTCGAGGAAGTGCCGGGCGCGATGGCGCGGCTGGGCGTATGGAGCGGGCAGGGCCCGCAGCTGGATCTGCACCAGCCGACGTTCGATCTCGACGAGCGCGCGCTCGGAGTGGGCGTGCGGCTGCTCACCAACATCATCGCCAACAGCTAGTTCGGCGAGCGCGCGTGTCTGTACATCGACACGCCGCCATAGGTGGCAGTCGGCGTGCGCTCGCGCCCCGCGAGTGTGCATAACTGTCCGTCCATCCCCAGGGCGTCCCTGAGCTCTGGCCCACCGCAGGCTCCCGCACTCAGCATGGCTGCATGGACGAGCACCTCAACGCCCTCTTCGACGCCCAGGGCGGCGTGGCAACCAGCGCGCAGATTCTGCAGCACGTCACGCGGCGGCGCTTCGAGACGCTCATCAACACCGGTGTGCTGGAACGTCTTTGGCAGGGCATCTACTGCCTCGGCGAGCCCACCGATCTGCTGCGGCTGCGGGGGCTCGATCTGTCGTGCGGCCGCTCTGTGGCCGTCTGCCTCGCCACTGCGGCCGCGATGTTCGGTTTCGACACCGAGCAACCGCCCGAACTCCATGTGCTCGACCCGTATTGCGGGTTGCGCGACGCCGACGGCCTCATCGTGCATCGCCGCGACGGTGCGCCTTTGGTGAGGGTCCACGATCGCCGCGCGACGTCGCCCGCGTGGACGGCCGTCGAGGTCGCGCGCAGCCTGAGGCGTCCGCGGGCGCTGGCCACGCTCGACGCCGCGCTGCGCAGCGGCACCTGCAGCCGTGCCGATCTGTGGCGCGCGGCGATCGAGCAGAAGGGACGGCGCGGCATCGTGGCCGTGCGCGACCTGCTCGCTCTGGCGGACCCACGCGCGGAGTCGCCGATGGAGAGCGAAGCCCGGCTCGCGATGCTCGACGGTGGCCTGCCCGTGCCGGAGCTGCAATACGAAATCGTCGACGGCAACGGGGATCTCCGGCGGCTCGATTTCGCATGGCCTGACCGAAGGGTTGCTGCAGAGTACGACGGCGTTGCATGGCATTCGGGGCCGGAGGCGATGGTCGAGGACAGGAGGCGTCACAACGCACTGGCGGACGTGGACTGGACGGTGGTGCCGATCGTGTTCGACGACGTGCGCTATCGACAGCGCGGGATGGTGGCGCGGATCGACCGGCAGTTGACGCGCGCTCGGGCGGCGTGAGCGCGCGCAGACCGCCACGAAACCCGGCGCGCCGACGTACAAACGCGATCGCTCGCCGAACGGACGCTACACCCCGGGGCCGGGGCCGATGTTGCTAGACGGTCGGGTGCGCAGATCGTAGACGTATTCGGCTGGCGCACCGGCGATCTCGGCCGCCTCGGCCATCACGCCGAGATAGCGTGCCGACGGAATGCCACCCTCCCAGGCGTCCAGCACGTACAGCCACGCCAGCGCGGGATCGGTGTCGGTGTCCGAGGAGGTGCGCTCCACCCGGCAGCGGATCTTCTTGTGGATGCCGAGCTCCGAACCCTCCCAGCGGTCGAGGTTCTCCTCGTCCTCCTTGGTCACGTCGTAGAGCACGACGAACACCTTGGCATCGGGGTCCTCGACGACCGTCGCCAGAGCGCCCTCCCAGCCGATGTCCTCGCCGCCGAACGTCAGCCGCCATCCGTGCAGCCATCCGGTCCCCGCCATGGGCGAGTGGGGAGCCCGCTGCAGCATCTGCTCGGGATGCATGTTCGACCCGTAGGCGGCGTAGAGCGGCACGCGAGAAGCTTAAACGTATCTGTGTGCAATAGGTTGTTGGCGTGGTAACGCGGATCGTGATCATCGGGGGTGGGCCTGCCGGCTACGAGGCGGCACTGGTTGCGGCGGGCCGTGGCCGCGATGTCGCTCAGGTGACGGTGGTCGACTCCGACGGCCTGGGCGGCGGGTGCGTGCTCTATGACTGCGTGCCGTCGAAGACGCTGATCGCGTCGACGGGCGTGCGCACCGAGCTGCGCCGCGCGCAGGGTCTGGGCTTGGACATCAGCTTCGACGACGCGACGATCTCGCTGCACGACATCAACAACCGGGTCAAGACGCTGGCGGCGTCGCAGTCGGCGGACATCGGCAGTCAGCTGCTCAACCAGGGCGTGACGATCATCGGCGGCCGCGGTGAGCTCGTCGACGACATCGCCGGCATGGCGCACCACCGCGTCAAGGTCACCACGCCAGATGGCAAGGTCGGTGTGCTCAAGGCCGACATCGTGCTGATCGCGACGGGCGCCAGCCCCCGGGTGCTGCCCAACGCGGTGCCCGACGGTGACCGGATACTCACGTGGCGGCAGGTCTATGACCTGGAAGAACTGCCCGAACACCTCGTGATCGTGGGCTCCGGGGTGACCGGCGCCGAGTTCTGCAACGCCTACACCGAGCTCGGCGTGACGGTCACCGTCGTCGCGAGCCGCGACCAGATCCTGCCCCACGAGGACTCCGACGCCGCGGCCGCCCTGGAAGAGGTGTTCAACGAACGCGGTGTGACGCTGGTGAAGAACGCCCGCGCGGACTCGGTGACCCGAACGGAGAACGGGGTCCGCGTCGCGATGGCCGACGGCCGCGTCGTCGAGGGCAGTCATGCGTTGATGACGGTCGGTTCGGTGCCCAACACCGCCGGCCTCGGCCTGGACCGTATCGGTGTCGAGCTGAATCCGGGTGGCTACATCCCGGTCGACCGCGTGTCGCGCACGCCGGCTCCCGGCGTCTACGCAGCGGGTGATTGCACCGGGTTGCTGCCGCTCGCGTCGGTCGCTGCGATGCAGGGCCGGATCGCCATGTACCACGCGCTCGGCGAAGGGGTGTCCCCGATCAGGTTGCGCACGGTCGCGTCGGCGACGTTCACCCGGCCCGAGATCGCCGCAGTCGGCATCCCGCAGTCCGCGATCGACGACGGCAGTGTCCCCGCCCGCACCTTGACATTGCCGTTGAACACCAACGCCCGCGCGAAGATGTCGCTGCTGCGGCACGGTTTCGTCAAGATCTTCTGCCGGCCGGCCACGGGCGTGGTGATCGGCGGTGTGGTGGTCGCGCCGATCGCCTCGGAGCTGATCCTGCCGATCGCGCTGGCCGTGCAGAACCGCATCTCGGTGACCGACCTGGCGCAGACCCTGTCGGTCTACCCGTCGCTGTCGGGGTCGATCGTCGAGGCGGCGCGGCGACTGATGGCACACGACGATCTGGACTGATGCCACGTACCCTGGTTGCTGTACTGACCGGTAACAAAGAAGGTGCACGTGAGCAACCAGGACGCGGACGACCTCGGCCCTGATCAGCGTTCCCGAGCATGGCAGCAACTCGGCAGTGAGCAGTTCGACGTCGTGGTGATCGGCGGGGGAGTCGTGGGCGCGGGTGCTGCGCTCGACGCGGCGACCCGTGGTCTGAAGGTGGCGCTCGTGGAGGCCCGCGACTTCGCGTCGGGCACGTCGAGTCGCAGCAGCAAGATGTTCCACGGCGGTCTGCGCTACCTCGAGCAGCTGGAGTTCGGGCTGGTGCGGGAGGCGCTGCACGAGCGCGAGTTGTCGCTGACGACGTTGGCGCCGCATCTGGTCAAGCCGCTCCCCTTCCTGTTCCCGCTGACGAACCGGTGGTGGGAGCGGCCCTACATCGCGGCGGGCATCTTCCTCTACGACAGCCTCGGTGGCGCGAAATCCGTTCCCGCGCAGAAGCATCTGACCCGGGCCGGGGCGTTGCGCCTCTCGCCCGGTCTCAAGCGCAGTGCGCTCATCGGCGGCATCCGCTACTACGACACCGTCGTCGACGACGCCCGCCACACGATGATGGTGGCGCGCACCGCCGCGCACTACGGCGCCGTGGTGCGGACGTCGACGCAGGTGGTCGCGTTGCGACGAGAGGGTGACCGGGTCACCGGGGTGCGCGTGCGTGACTCCGAGGACGGCTCGGTCACCGATGTGCGCGCGCACGTGGTGGTCAACGCCACCGGTGTGTGGACCGACGAGATCCAGGCTCTGTCGAAGCAGCGTGGCCGGTTCCGGGTGCGGGCGTCGAAAGGTGTGCACATCGTGGTCCCGCGGGACCGCATCGTCAGCGAGGTGGCGATCATCCTGCGCACGGAGAAGTCGGTGCTGTTCGTGATCCCG
This sequence comes from Mycolicibacterium sp. 018/SC-01/001, assembly GCF_007096635.1. Taxonomy (GTDB): domain Bacteria; phylum Actinomycetota; class Actinomycetes; order Mycobacteriales; family Mycobacteriaceae; genus Mycobacterium. The sequence continues at coordinate 2,405 of NZ_VKAA01000019.1, read as the reverse complement.
TGGGGCACGCACTGGATCATCGGCACCACCGACACCGACTGGAACCTCGATCTGGCGCATCCGGCGGCCACCAAAGCCGACATCGACTACATCCTGGGCCACGTCAACACCGTGCTGGCCAATCCGCTCACCCACGACGACATCGACGGTGTGTACGCGGGCCTGCGGCCGCTGCTGGCCGGCGAGAGCGAGGAGACCTCGAAGCTGTCGCGCGAGCACGCGGTCGCGGTGCCCTCACCCGGCCTCGTGGCGATCGCCGGCGGTAAGTACACCACCTACCGGGTGATGGCCGAGGACGCGATCGACGCGGCAGCTGAGTTCGTGCCCACCCGGGTGGCGAAGTCCATCACCGAGAAGGTGCCGTTGATGGGCGCCGACGGCTACTTCGCCCTCGTGAACCAAACGCAAAGTGTCGGAAAGCGTCACGGCCTGCACCCGTATCGTGTCCGGCATCTGCTCGACCGCTACGGCTCGCTGATCGACGAGGTGCTGTCGCTGGCCGACGACAAGCCCGAACTGCTCGAGCCGATCACCGATGCGCCGGTCTACCTGAAGGTGGAGGCCGCCTACGCCGCCGCCGCGGAGGGCGCTCTGCATCTGGAGGACATCCTCGCCCGGCGTATGCGCATCTCGATCGAGTACCCGCACCGCGGGGTGGATTGTGCGCGAGAGGTCGCCGAAATCGTTGCACCGGTGCTGAATTGGACGCCCGCGGAGGTCGACCGGGAGGTCGAGACCTACCGTGCGCGGGTGGAGGCCGAGGTGCGGTCGCAGACGCAGCCGGACGACGAGTCCGCCGACGCGTTGCGGGCCGCGGCGCCGGAGGCCCGCGCGGAGATCCTCGAGCCGGTTCCGCTGACTTGAGACGGCCCGCGCCGCTGCCCGTGCGTGACGGGTTGGGGCCGGCCCGGGTGCGGCTGCGCGGCGGTGCGGTGCTGGCCGAGCTGACCGAACGGTTCGGTACTCAGGCTGCGGCGAAAGTGCTTGCTGGCGAAGTGCTTTGCGCTGACGGGACGGTCGTGACGGCAGCGACGGTGGTGCCGGCAGGTGCGCACGTCTATCTCTACCGCGACCTGCCCGACGAGGTAACCGTTCCGTTCGACATCCCCGTCCTGTACCGGGACGACAACATCGTGGTGGCCGACAAGCCGCATTTCCTGGCGACGATGCCTCGCGGCAGACACGTCACGCAGACCGCGCTGGTCCGGTTGCGCCGGGAGCTCGGCCTTGCCGAGCTGAGTCCGGCCCATCGCCTGGACCGGCTCACCGCGGGCGTGCTGGTGTTCACGACCCGGCGAGCCGTGCGGGGCGCGTACCAGACGCTGTTCGCGCGGGGTGAGGTCGACAAGACCTATCTCGCGCACGCCGCCGACGCGGACGTCGCGCTCCCGGTCACGGTGCGCAGTCGGATCGTCAAACGTCGGGGCTGCCTGCAGGCGGTGGAGGAGCCGGGTGAGGCCAACGCCGAGACGCGCATCGAACGGGAGGGGGGACTGTACCGGCTGACTCCGCGCACGGGCCGGACGCACCAACTCCGCGTGCACATGGCCTCGCTGGGTGTGCCGATCACGGGTGATCCGCTGTATCCCGACGTCCTCGACGTCGGTGCGGACGATTTCTCCACGCCGCTGCGCTTGCTCGCGCACAGCCTGGCGTTCGACGATCCGTTCACAGGCCGGCGCCGGCGCTTCACCAGCTCGCGCACGCTGGAGCCCTAGTGTGCGTCCAGATCGCAACTCCCCTCGGATCGCACGCTCCCCGGGTCGATGCGATGCGCGGCTGCGATCTGAACGCACACTGTGCGCTTCATCTGCACACCAGGGAAATGTACGACATCGTCAATGAGTTCGCTGACCAAATCCTTGAAATCGATAAAACCGGTTCGACGTGCGGTTCTTGCGGGTCTAAGGTCAACGCATAGCTTTGCTCAGCACTGTTGCGTGACCGCTACTGCGGGGGGTCGGGGCGACAACCCTGGAGCGGCACCTGTGCGCTGTGGCGATGCTTCTCACTGCTACGCGAACCGTCGATACTGGCAAATTCGGTTACATGCGTCTCGCGGCTCGTTGAGCGCGTTCGGCCGCGCGGCGGTGTGTCGACTGCCACAATCGACGCTGATCGACGGCGGTTCATCGACGTGAAGGGAGTGCGCGTGCGCATCAGCTGGCTCGTGGCGACAGCGGTGACCGTCGGGATGAGTCCCGTTCTGGTGCCGTCGGCGCCCGCGCATGCGATCTGTGGCTCGATCGGAGGCCGGATCGTCGACGTCACGGGGTGTTCGGATCCGCTCTGGGAACTCAATGGCGTTCTCACTCCGCCACCGCCTCCTCCGCCACCCCCACCTCCACCGGGCGCACCGGCGAGCACGTAGCCCTGCGCGAGCGCGAGCCCGATGCCGCGAGTGC
>NZ_VKAA01000018.1 GCF_007096635.1 Mycolicibacterium sp. 018/SC-01/001 | reverse complement strand
GCGGGGGGCCGTACCCGGGTGGCGGCCCGTACGCGGCGGGCGGACCCGGTGGCGGACCGTATCCGGGGCCCGGGCCGTATCCACCGGAGTCGTAGGTCATGATCACCATCTTGTCGAGCGCACCCATTCTTGACAACGCGGCCCCTGCTCCCGCGCGTCGTTTCGGCACGCGAGTCCCGGGTACTCCCGCGGCATGACCCGTTTCGGCTACACCCTGATGACCGAGCAGAGTGGCCCCAAAGACCTTGTCCGCTATGCAGTTTCGGCAGAACAAGCCGGCTTCGACTTCGAGGTCTCCAGCGACCACTACTTTCCCTGGCTGGCCTCTCAGGGCCACGCGCCCTACGCCTGGACGGTGTTGGGGGCGGTGGCGCACGCGACCGAACGTGTCGAATTGATGACGTATGTGACGTGCCCGACGATCCGTTACCACCCGGCCGTCGTCGCACAGAAGGCCGCGACGCTGCAGATCCTCGCGGACGGTCGGTTCACCCTCGGGGTCGGCACCGGCGAGAACCTCAACGAGCACGTGGTGGGGCAGCGCTGGCCGACTGTCGCCCGGCGCCAGGAGATGCTGCGCGAGGCCATCCAGATCATCCGTGAACTGCACACCGGCGAGCTCGTCGACTGGAAAGGCGAGCATTTCGAAGTGGATTCGGCGCGGATCTGGGATGTGCCGGACGTCCCGGTACCGATCGCTGCGGCCGTCTCCGGGGACCGTTCGGTGGAGGCTTTCGCGCCGCTGGCCGACCACCTGATCGCCGTCGAGCCGAAGAAGGACCTCGTCGACGCGTGGCACGAGGCCCGGCGAGCGACCGGGCTACCCGGTGACGTCCGGGTCATCGGGCAGATCCCGATCAGCTGGGACCCCGACCGCGATGCCGCTATCGAGCGCGCCCACGACCAGTTCCGCTGGTTCGCCGGCGGCTGGGCGGTCAACGCCGACCTGCCGACGACAATGGGCTTCGACGGCGCCACGCAGTTCGTCCGCCCCGAGGACACCGCCGACTCGATCCCGTGCGGGCCCGATCTCGATGCGATCGTCGATGCTGTGTCGGAGTACTGGACGGCCGGGTTCACCGACATCGCGCTCGTCCAGGTCGGCGGGGACACCCAGGACGCATTCCTGCGCGAGGCGGCGGGCCCGCTGCTGGAGAAACTGCGCGCCGCCGCGGCCTGAGGCGTCTCAGCGTGTGTCTATGGGATCGTGACGGCGTTTGGTCTCCAACCGGTACCAGGTCCACCAGAACAGCAGCGCGGACGCGATCGATCCGGCGGCCGCCAGCCACTGCGAGCCGAGGAACAGCCGCCACGCCGTGGGCTCGTCGTCGAGGTGGGCGGCCACGGCGTGCAGCATCTGCACGCCGCCGAGCCCGAGGCACGCCGCGCCTACGACACCCACAGCGACGACGAACATCGTGCGCAGCACATAGCGCTGCGGGCTGGGGGACACGACGGCGCGGATGCGCCCGGTGCGCGACAGCAGCAGTGCGGCCAGGGATGCCACGGCCAGCGCGACGGCGTCAGCGGCCAGGGTGTCCGACAGCCGGTGCGCCTGGATGATGACCGTGTACGCCCCGATGCCGACCGCCCACGTCAGCGTCAGGAACATCGTGACACCGCGATACCGGTAGGGCATCACGATCATCGTCGCGAACAGCAGGCACATGGCGGCCGTGGTGTGGCCGCTGGGCAGCGTGTTCTCCGCGAACTGCCCGTCCACGGCGGTCAGGTCGGGCCGCGACAGCGCGTGGTACTTCAGGATCTGGGTGACAGCCTGGCCGCCCAGGATGACGCCCACCCCGGCGATCGCCAACCACACCTGGCGACGGAGCAGCCCGATGGCTGCGACCAGCACGGTGGCGGCGATCTGAGAGCTGACCGTGATGGTGTGGAACGCCCGCAGGGCGACCCGGTGCAGCTCGGGATCCACCTGATCGGCGCCGCGCAGCGCGGCGTCCTCGACACGCTGCCCGAGCGTGGTCTGCACGGCCAGCAGATAGACGGCCGTGAAGAAGAGCACCGCCACGATCAGCACGGCCGTCCACTGGACGCGAGCACGGTGCAGTCGCTCGTCCCCCACGTCGGCGAGTCGCCGTCGCGCCCTCGTCGCCGGTTGAGTGGGTGTCATGGTGATCCCCGAGACTAATCACGTGCCGGCTCGCGCGCCCGGTTCAGCGACGTAACCGAGATTCGGGCGCGCTGGGGGGCCGATGTGTGCCCCCCTTCGGCGCGGATGTGGAGCCGACACTGGCTGCATGACCAGAGCGCGCGATGTCGATGTCCGCCACGGTCGGGCATGGGTGGACCCGGATCACGCGGTCCGCATCGGCTACACCGTGGCGACACCGGCGGAACCCACGAGGACCGTCGTGCTGCTGCACGGCGCCCCGCAAACGCGATACGAATGGCGCAAGGTGATGATGCCGCTGGCCGCCGCGGGCTATCGGGTGGTCATGCCCGACTATCGCGGCGCCGGCGCCTCCGACAAACCCCGCGCCGGCTACGACACGTGGACCATGGCCGGTGACATCCACCATCTGGTGCGCGAGACCCTGGGCGTGACGGACGCGGTCTCCCTCGTCGGCCACGATCTCGGGTCGATGCTGGCCCTGAGCTACGCATTGCGCTACCGCGACGACGTCGTGAGCGTCACCTTCATGGAGGCGCCGCTGCCGGGCACCGCGTACTACGACTGGCGCGTCGCGCAGAAGTCGGCGTGGCAGTTCTCTTTTCACGCCAACCCCGACCTCGCGGTGTACCTGACGCACGGCCGCGAACGGTGGTACGTCAACCGGTTCTTCGACGACCTGACCTACCAACCGGATGCGATCTCGAATGACGACCTCGACGTGTACGCCCGCGCGTACGAAGCGCCGGGCGCCATGCGGGCGATGTGTGAGGTGTACCGGGAACTCGACCGCGACGCCGAGGACAACCGCGCCGCGCTGCTCGAGCACGGCAAGCTCGCCATCCCGGTGCTGGCGTCCGGCGGCGCCTCGAATCCGCTGGCCCGCAATTTCAGGGCCATGTGCGAAGAGGTCGCTCATCGCGTGACCGAACACCTCGTCCCGGACTGCGGGCACTGGGTGGCCGAGGAGCAGCCGGAGTACTTCGTCCAGATGTTCTGCGACTTCGACGCATCCGCTCGAAGCACACAACCAGAGAAAGGGCAGTGACATGGAGGTATCTGCAGTGAGCGTGGTGAATCCGACGACGATCGACATCGCCGGGAAAACAGTGTCGCGCTTGGGTTTCGGTTCGATGCGTTTCACCGGCCGCGGAATCTGGGGCGAGCCCCAGGACCGCGACGAGTGCATCGCCGTGGCCCGGCGGGCGGTCGAGCGCGGCGTGCAGTTCATCGACACGGCCGACTCCTACGGCCCGCACGTCGCCGAACAGATCCTGCACGAGGCACTGCATCCCTATCCCGAGGACGTCATCATCGCGACCAAGGCCGGTTTGACCCGCAACGGGCCCGATGTCATCGACACCCCGTCCGGCCCGAAGCGTCTCGGCCCGGCGGCGTGGCCCCCGGTCGGACGGCCCGAGTACCTGCGGCAGCAGGTGCTGATGAGCATGCGCCGCCTGGGGGTCGAGCAGATCGATCTGCTGCAGCTGCACCGGGTGGACCCGAAAGTGCCGCTGGCAGACCAGATCGGCGAGCTCAAGGCGCTGCAGGACGAGGGCAAGATCGGTCACATCGGCATGTCGCAGTGCACGGTGGCCCAGCTCGACGAGGCACGTCAGATCGCCGAGATCGTCAGTGTGCAAAGCCGATTCAACGTCATGGACCGCAGCGCGGCCGACATGCTGCAGGTGTGCCAGCGCGACGGGCTCGCATTCATCCCGTGGGCACCGGTCGCCCAGGGCGGCCTCGGCGCGGCGCACCAGGCGCTCGCCGACGTGGCCCGGGAGCACGGGTGCACGGTGGGCCAGGTGGCGATCGCCTGGCTGTTGCATCTGTCACCGGCGATGCTGCCCATCCCCGGCACGTCGCGCCGCACGCATCTGGACGAGAACCTCGCCGCCGCGCAGGTGCAGTTGACACCGGAGCAGGTCGACCGGCTCAGCGCGGCTACGTAGCGGCGGCCACCGTCATCAGCGGTTCCAGCAGGGCGGCGGCGTCGGGATGCGCTCCGTTCTCGACCGGGCAGTAGATGAACAACCGCTGGTCGGGTGCGCCCGCGACCTCGAGCGCCTCGAAGTGCAGATGCAGCTCGCCGACGCGCGGATGCCGGAACACCTTGTCCTCGCTGGTACGCGGACGCACGTGGTGGGTCGCCCAGAGTTCAGCGAACACGGAGCTCTGGGCGGAGATCTCCTCGACCACGTCGGCGACACGGTCGTCGTCGGGGAACCGGGTCAGACCGGAGCGAAGGTTGCCGACCACCTGTGCGGCCACCTCCCGCCAACGGGTGTAGAAGTCTGATGCGGCGGGGTCGCAGAACACCATGCGGGCGAGGTTGTCCGTATCGCCGAAGCCGCTGTACATGGCGCGTGCGGGCGCGTTGATCGCCAGGATGTTCATTCCGACGTCGACGACGTATGCCGGTACGCGCACGGCGGAGTCCAGGAGCAGCTGGACGCCCTCGGAAACCGTGGCGCCCGTCGCGCCGTGAGCAGGCACGGCGCCGGGTGCGGGATGGACGAGCGAGATCAGGTAGGCAGTGGCGTGCGCGTCCAGCCGCAGCGCGCGTGCGAGGGCCTGTAGCACTTGGTGTGACGGCCGATGCTCCCGGCCCTGTTCGAGCCTGCGGTAGTAGTCGGTGCTCAATCCGGCGAGGAGGGCCAGCTCTTCACGGCGAAGGCCCCGTACGCGGCGACCGGCGCCGGGCACCAGACCCAGGTCCTGCGGCCTCACCGCTTCCCGCCGCGCCCGCAAGAACGAGGAGAGTTCTGCAGATCTGTTCGCCATGGCCGCCATGGCACTGACAAGCGAGAAGGCCCCGACCGGTATTCCCAGTCGGGGCCTTCTGCCTGCTGCTCACACGAGTCGGGGTGGCGGGATTCGAACCCACGACCTCTTCGTCCCGAACGAAGCACGCTACCAAGCTGCGCCACACCCCGGGTGAAGCCACGACAGCGTATCGCACGGCCCAGGGTTGAAGCCAAATGCATGACTCGCCGCGGGATGGAATGGGTATGTCAGTGGTGTTGTGCACACTGATCGCAGCGGAACCGACGGAAACGAGGCAGGCCATGACCGGATTGGGCGCATCGCTCTACCTGGGCTTCTTCACCCTGGCAGCGCTGTGGCTGTTCCTGACCTCCGACGGGCCCCTCGCAGCGTGGCGGTCACGGGATCACGGCCAGCAGCCCGACCTCTCGAATTCGGCCAGTACCGCAGACGGTTCGGAGGGATCGAGCCCCTGGCTGGTCAGCCACTCGTCGCGGAAGTAGGTGTCCGCGTAGCGGTCCCCGCCGTCGCACAGAAGCGTCACGACCGACCCTGACCGGCCCGCCTCCGCCATCTCACACAGCAGCCTGAAGGCCCCCCAGACGTTCGTCCCCGTCGACGGGCCGACCCGTCGGTTCAGCACCCGGCTGACGTGGTGGGCGGCTGCGACTGACGCCGCGTCGGGCACCACCATCATGCGATCCACCACGCCCGGCAGGAACGACGGTTCGACCCGCGGCCGGCCGATGCCCTCGATACGGGACGACATACCGGTCGCCACGTGAGGGTCGTCGCGCACATACGACGGGTAGAACGCCGAGTTCTCGGGGTCGACCACGCACAGTCTGGTCGGATGCCTGCGGTAGCGCAGGTAGCGACCGATCGTCGCGCTGGTGCCCCCGGTGCCCGCACCGACGACGATCCAGTCCGGGATCGGATGCGTCTCCCGCACCATCTGATCGAAGATCGACTCGGCGATGTTGTTGTTGCCCCGCCAGTCGGTGGCCCGCTCCGCGTTGGTGAACTGATCGAGGTAGTGCCCGCCGGTCTCCTCCGCCAACCGCTGCGCCTCGGCATACACCTGCGCCGACGAGGTGACGAAATGGCAACGCCCGCCCTGAGATTCGATCAACGCGACCTTGGTGGCGCTCGTCGACGCCGGCATCACCGCGATGAACGGCAGCCCGATCATCGACGCGAAGTACGCCTCGGAGACGGCCGTCGATCCCGACGACGCCTCGATGACCGTCGTTCCCTCGCAGATCCACCCGTTGCACAGCGCGTAGAGGAACAGCGAGCGCGCCAACCGGTGCTTGAGGCTGCCGGTGATGTGAGTGCTCTCGTCCTTCAGATACAACGCCAAGCCGCAGTCGTGGCCCCACACCGACGGCAGCGGGTAGCGCAGCAGATGGGTGTCAGCGCTGCGACGGGCGTCCGCCTCGATGAGCCGAACGGCGTTGTCGACCCACGACCGGGAGCGGTCCTGCGCGACGGACGACGCCGAGTCGCTCACCGCGCCGATACAGTGGGATGAGACTGTCCGGCAACATGTCCCGCGTCGGAGCCGCCGGTCGGCGCCGCCACCAGCGTCAGCAGCGTCGCCTCCGGACGGCAGCAGAACCGCAGCGGCGCGAACGGCGAAGTCCCGATACCGGCCGACACGTGCAGCTGGGTCCGCGCACCCCACCGCGACGGGCCCTTGGCCCGCGACCGATCCAGCTCGCAGTTCGTGACGATCGCCCCGTAGAACGGCAGGCACAGCTGGCCGCCGTGGGTGTGCCCGGCCATCACCAGCTGATAGCCGTCGGCGGCGAACCGGTCCAGCACGCGCGGCTCGGGGGAATGCGTCAGCCCCAGCGTCAGATTCGCCGTCGGATCGGCAGCCCCTTCGATCGTCGCGTAGCGGTCGCGCGTGAGGTGCGGATCGTCCACGCCGGCCGCCGCGATGCGCAGACCCGCGACGTCGAGATCGCGCCGGGTGTGCGTGAGATCCAGCCAGCCCCGCTCGGTGAACGCGGCACGCAGGTCCTGCCAGGGCAGCGGTTCCCCGTGGATGCGGTGCGTCGGCTTGGTCAGATAATTCGCCGGGTTCTTCATCCGCGGCGCGAAGTAGTCGTTGCTGCCGAACACGAAGACCCCCGGCACCGACAACAGGTCGCCCAGGGCCTGGATCACTGCGGGGACGGCCTTCGGGTGGGCCAGGTTGTCTCCGGTGTTGACCACCAGATCCGGTTGCAGGCCCGCCAGATCACGCAGCCACGCCTGCTTGCGGCGCTGGCCGGGACGCATGTGGATGTCGCTGATGTGCAACACCTTCAGAGGCGACGACCCCGGCGACAGGACCGGCATCGTCGCCTCCCGCACCACGAACGCGTTGCGTTCGATCACCGAGGCGTATCCGATACCGGCCGCCAGCGTGCCAGCCGACACGAGGACGGCGTTCTTCACGGCGTTCTTGGTGACCGAAGCAGCAGAACCAGGCATCGTTCAAGGGTACTGCCACCGGCTGTGTCGCGAGGGTTGCGCGCCCGTCAGGGTGGCGGGGGTGGCGCAGGTGGTGGCGGCGGTCCGAGTACCGGCACGGTGATCGGCGGCAGGCCCGGGATGTTGATCACGGTCTCGCCGACCGGTGCCGGTGGCGCACCGGGCGGCGCTCCCGGCGGTGGTGGCGGCGGAGCCGGGGCGATGCCGTTGGAGATCTGGATCGTGATGATCGATCCCGGCACGGTCTGCCCGGTCGGCGATGTCCCGACGACGGTGCCGTAGGACGACGACGAATTGACCGGAGTGGCCTGATCGGCCACCTGGAAGCCCGCGTCGCGCAGTCGCTGTCGCGCGGTGTCCTGACTCAGCCCGGCCACACTCGGCACTCGCGACCCGGGTGCGCCGTCGACGTAGCGCGGATCGGTCGGGGGTAGGGACACGTCCCCGAACGCGGTCGCGATCGGCTGCATCGCGGTGAACCACGTCCGGGCGGGTTCGTTACCGCCGAACAGGTTGCCGTCACCGCACTGCCGCAGCGGGAACGAGCAGAGCTCGCCGGGGGAGTTGGAGTCGTCGTAGATGTAGTTGGCAGCCGCGAGCTGGTTGGTGAAGCCGAGGAACCCCGACGAGCGGTGCGCTTCCGTGGTGCCCGTCTTGCCCGACATCGGCAGATTCCAGCCCACCGAGCCCGCGGAGCCGGCGGCGGTACCGCCGGCCTGGTCGTCCTTGCTCATCGCGTTGGCCAGGGTGTTGGCCAGCCCCTCCGGGACCGCCTGCTCGCAGGTCTCCGTCGTCACCGCGACCTGTTCACCGTGGCGGTCCAGGACCTGGGCGATCGGATTCGGCGGGCACCAGGTCCCGCCCGAGGCCAGCGTGGCGGCGACGTTGGACAGCTCCAGCGCGTTCACCTCGACCGGGCCCAACGTGAACGAACCGATGTTCTGCCGCTTGATGAAGTCGGCCAGACTCTCGTTGCTCTCGGGGTCGTAGTCGCGGGCGGTGCCGGGCAGCGCATACGAGCGCAAGCCCAGCTTCACTGCCATGTCGACCGTGCGCTGCACACCCACCTGCGCGATCAGCTTCGCGAACGCGGTGTTCGGTGACGTCGCCAGCGCGTCGGTGACGCTCATCTGCCCGCGATAGTTGCCGGCGTTCTGGACGCACCAGGTGGCGGGCGGGCAGCCGCGGGCGCCACCGCTGCCCAGGCCCTTGGCCTCGAACCGCGACGGCGCGTCCAACGTCGCGTTGATACCCATGCCCATGTCGAGTGCGGCGGCCGTCGTGAAGATCTTGAAGATCGATCCGGCGCCGTCACCGACCAGGGAGAACGGCTGCGGCTGCATCGTCTCCCCGGCCTCGAGGTTCAAGCCGTAGGTGCGGTTGCTGGCCATCGCCAGCACGGGGTGCGACTCCTTGCCCGGCCGGATCACGCTCATCACGCTGGCCACCCCGTCGAGGTCGGGGGCGGCGATACCGTCGATCGCCGACTTCACCGTGTTCTGCACGTCGGGATCCAGCGTCGTCTTGATCAGGTAGCCGCCCTTGGCCACCTGGTCCTTGCTGATCCCGGCGCGCGCCAGGTACTCGAGCGCGTAGTCACAGAAGAACGCCCGGTCGCCGGCCGCGATGCAGCCGCGGGGCAGCTCCTTGGGCGTGGGCAGGATGCCGAGCGGCTCCTGCTTGGCGGCCCGCAACGCATCCGCCTGGTCGGGGATGTTCTCGATCATCGTGTCGAGCACCAGGTTGCGGCGCGCCAGGGCACCGTCCGGGTTCGTGTACGGATTCAGCGTGCTCGTCGACTGCACCATGCCGGCCAGCAGTGCAGCCTGCTGCCAGTTCAATTCGGAGGCGTTGATGCCGAAGTAGGTCTGCGCCGCGTCCTGGATGCCGAAGGCGCCGTTGCCGAACGACACCAGATTGAGATAGCGGGTCAGGATCTCCGGCTTGGTGAACGTCTTGTCCAGAGTCAAAGCCATCCGGATCTCACGTAGCTTGCGCGCCGGGGTGGTCTCGATCGCGGCGCGCTTCTCGGCATCGGTCTGGGCGATCACCAACAGCTGGTAGTTCTTCACGTACTGCTGCTCGAGCGTCGAGCCGCCGCGGGTGTCGAGGTTGCCCGACAGGTAGCCGGACAGGCCCGTCAGCGTGCCCTGCCAGTCCACGCCGTTGTGCTCGGCAAACCTCTTGTCCTCGATCGACACGATCGCCAGCTTCATCGTGTTGGCGATCTGATCGCTGGGCACCTCGAAGCGCCGCTGGTTGTAGAGCCAGGCGATGACGTTGCCCTTCGCATCGACCATCGTCGACACCTGGGGCACCTCACCCTCGACGAGTTGGGCCGATCCGTTGGCCACCACGTCGGAGGCGCGGTTCGACATCAGACCGATCCCGCCGACCACGGGGAACATCAATCCGGCGGCGACCACGCTGGCCAGAACGACGCACCAGGCGAGCTTGATGACCGTGACCGCCCGCGGCGGCCGGGCACTGTCGTCCTCCGGCATGCGTACAGAGTAGCGACGGTCGTCCAGCACACGGCCGTCGAGCGCCTCCTCCTGACTCCTGGCAGGAGCTGACAAACGCCGAGGTCGCGCACTGTACCGACGAGACGGCACGGTTGTCCCAAAAAAGTGGTCACGAACGTATTGCGCAAAACGCCGGTGACCACCTAAATTGAGCGCACAGTGCGATACAGGTCACACACCGACCTCGCAATGTGGCGTAGATCGCACTCGGGTGGTCGACGTCGGTGTATCAGCCGTCTGCGTTGTCGGGGCGCGGCCAGAACGAAGGGGATCGCTGGTGTCAGTTACCAAGCCCGCCGCTCGCAAGACCACGGTGAATCAAACGACTGATTCCATTCTGCACGGCGCCGAGTCAGAAGCCCGTATTGCGTGGGTTTCGCAAGCCCGGTGTCGCCAGACCGATCCCGACGAGCTCTTCGTCCGCGGCGCCGCCCAGCGCAAAGCCGCGGTCATCTGCCGGCACTGCCCGGTGATCGCCGAGTGTGGCGCCGACGCGCTGGACAACCGGGTCGAGTTCGGAGTGTGGGGCGGCATGACCGAGCGGCAACGTCGCGCGCTGCTCAAGCAGCACCCGGAAGTGGTGTCCTGGTCGGAGTTCTTCGCCGCCCAGCGCAAACACCGCAGCGCCGTCTGAGCCCCGCTGTCTTCCTGATCGTCAAAATTTGCTTGGCAGCCCCCGGAGCGCCCGGGGGTGCTCAGGCTGCGGTCGTCTCGCCGGTGATCTGATCGCCGATCGCGCGCAGCGCGTCGAGATCCGAGACGTCGAACGGCAGCGACGGCACACCGACGATCGCCACGTGGGGATTGGCGCCGGTGAACCGCGACAGCAGCCGTACCTCGCGCTTGGCCGTCGAGGCCCGGTCGGCGTGCACCCGCAAGACCCCGGCCGCCAGCGATCCCGGATCGGCACGATCCAACTCGTCGGCCGCCCTGCTCGCCGCGTCGGCGTTCAGCTCGCACAGCGTGGGGTGGGTGCGGTTGAGGATCAGCCCGGCCAGCGGCATCCGCTCCGAGGACAGCCGATCGACGAAGAACGACGCCTCCCGCAGCGCATCCGGTTCGGCCGCCGAGACGACGACGAATTGGGTGCCGCGCCGCTTGAGCAGTTCATAGGTCCGGTCGGCCTTCTCCCGGAACCCCCCGAACGTCGCGTCCAGTGATTGCACGAAACCGGCTGCGTCCGACAGCATCTGCGAGCCCAGAATCGTCGACATGCCCTTCATCGCCAACCCCACCGCGCCGGTGACCAGCCGGCCGATGCCCCGGCCGGGCGCCAGCAGCAGCCGCCACAGCCGGCTGTCCATGAAGCTGCCCAACCGTTTCGGTGCGTCGAGGAAGTCCAGCGCGTTGCGCGACGGTGGCGTGTCCACCACGATCAGGTCCCACTTGTCCTCGGCCAGAAGCTGTCCCAGCTTCTCCATGGCCATGTACTCCTGCGTGCCCGCGAGCGACGTGGCCACCGTTTGATAGAACTGGTTGTCCAGAATGGCGTCGGCGCGATCGGGTCCCGAGTACTGCACGACCATCTCGTCGAACGTCCGGCGCATGTCCAGCATCATCGCGTGCAGTTCACCCGACACCTCGGGTGCCAGCGGAACGCGCTGGGGGACGTTGCCGAGATCCTTGATGCCGAGCGCCTGCGCGAGCCGCTTGGCCGGATCGATGGTCAGCACCACGACGGTGCGACCGTACTCGGCGGCCCGCAGCGCCATCGCGGCAGCGGTGGTGGTCTTCCCGACGCCACCCGCGCCACAGCACACGACGACACGATTGTCCTTGTCGCGCAGGATCGATCCCATGTCCAGGGTCACCGGAGCGGTACTCATGCTCTGCCTCTCGTCACCGCACGCCCTGCTGGGCGAGCGACTCGGCCAATTCGTACAGGCTGCCCAGGTCGACGCCGTCGGCCAGTTGCGGCAGGTCCAGGCGCGGGACCTCCAGTTCGACCAGCTGCTGGGCGCTTTCGGCGCGCGCTGCGACACGTGTCGCGTGCTCGATGGTCTCGGTCAACAGCCCGGCGAAGTCGTTGTCGGGCAACGTGATTCCCACCTCGGTCAGACTCGCGCGAACCGCGTCGGCGTCGACGCCGCCCTCGGCGGCCTTGGCCAGATCGTCGGCCGGCAGATACGCCGGGATGTTGCGGTTGATGATCACCGACCCGATCGGCAGACCCATCTCGCGCAGCTCGGCGATCGCCTCGAGGGTCTCCTGCACCGGGAGCGCCTCGAGCAGCGTGACGAGGTGGATGGCCGTGAGGTCGGAGTGCAGGATGCGCACCACGCCGTCGGCCTGCGAGTGCACCGGCCCGCCCTTGGCCAGGTCGGACACCGCCTTGGTGACGTCGAGGAAACGCGCGATCCGGCCCGTCGGCGGGGAGTCGACGACCACCGCGTCGTAGTACCCGTACTTGCCTTTTGCCTCCTTCGGCGTCCGGGTGACGACCTCCTTGATCTTTCCGGTCAGCAACACGTCACGAAGGCCGGGCGCGATCGTCGTCGCGAACTCGACGGCACCGATGCGGCGCATCGCACGGCCAGCCAGCCCGAGGTTGTAGAACATGTCCAGGTATTCCAGGAAGGCGGCCTCGGTGTCGATGGCCAGCGCATTGACCTGTCCGCCGCCCTCGGCGGTGGCGATCTTCACCTCTTCGTACGGCAGGGGCGGGACGTCGAACAGCTGCGCAATGCCTTGTCGCCCTTCGACTTCGACGAGCAACACCTTGCGGCCCCCGGCGGCCAGCGCCAGTGCCAGCGCGGCGGCGATCGTCGACTTGCCGGTGCCGCCTTTGCCGCTGACGAAGTGCAGACGCGCCTCGGCCAGCCTCGCCGGCCACGAACCGTGCGGTGAACCTTCTGGTGTGGTTGCCACCACTGCATGCTAGCCATAGCTTTCCGGCCGCCGGATAAGCTCAGCCGCATGAGCGAACCGACCCGCTGGGAATACGCGACCGTTCCGCTGCTGACGCATGCGACCAAACAGATCCTCGACCAGTGGGGCGAGGACGGCTGGGAGCTGGTCTCGGTGCTACCGGGCCCGACGGGTGAACAGCACGTCGCGTACCTGAAGCGCGCAAAATGAGCTGGTCCGAACGGCTGGCCGAGCTGGGCATCGCCTTGCCGGACGTCGTCGCCCCGCTCGCGGCCTATGTACCCGCGGTGCGCACCGGCAACCTCGTCTACACCGCCGGCCAGCTGCCCATCGCCGGCGGTGAATTGGTCGAGACGGGCAAGGTGGGCGCCGAGGTCTCCGTCGACGACGCCGCGCAGCTGGCCCGCCGGTGCGCTCTCAACGCCCTGGCCGCCGTCGATGCCCTGGTCGGCATCGACGCGGTGGTGCGCGTGGTCAAGGTCGTCGGCTTCGTCGCGTCCGCACCCGGGTTCGGCGGCCAACCCGTCGTCATCAACGGTGCCTCGGAACTGTTCGGGGAGATCTTCGGCGATGCCGGTGCCCACGCCCGGTCAGCGGTCGGAGTGTCGGAGCTGCCGCGCAACGCGCCGGTGGAAGTGGAAGTCATCGTAGAAGTCCAGTAGATGGAGCACCCCGCGTACGGACTGCTGCGGCCGGTCACCGAGACCGCGTCGGTGCTGCTGTGCGACAACCCGGGGCGTATGACGCGGGACGGTACGAACACGTGGGTGCTGCGCGGCCACGGCAGTGACGAGATGGTGGTCGTCGATCCCGGCCCGGATGACCGCGACGAGCACATCGAGCGGCTCGCCGCGCTCGGCAGGATTCCGCTGGTGCTGATCAGTCACCGGCACGAGGACCACACCGGGGGGATCGACCGGCTCGTCGGCCTGACCGGCGCGGTCGTGCGCGCGGTGGGCAGCGGTTTCCTGCGGGGGCTCGGCGGACCGCTGGTCGACGGCGAGGTCATCGATGCCGCCGGCCTGCGCATCACGGTGATGGCCACCCCCGGACACACCGCCGACTCGCTGTCGTTTCTGCTCGACGATGCCGTGCTGACCGCCGACACCGTGCTCGGCCGCGGTACGACCGTGATCGACTCCGAGGACGGCGACCTCGGCGACTACCTGGAGTCGCTGCGCCGACTGCGCGGGCTCGGCCACCGCGTGGTGTTGCCCGGGCACGGCCCCGACCTCGACGACCTGGCCGCGGTCGCCGACGTGTACCTGGCACACCGCCACGACCGTCTCGACCAGATTCGCGCAGCGCTGCGCGCCCTCGGGGAGGACGCGACCGCTCGCGCCGTCGTCGAGCACGTCTACACCGACGTCGACGAGAAGCTGTGGGACGTCGCCGAGTGGAGTGTGCAGGCGCAGCTGGATTACCTGCGCCGCTGACGGCCTGCGCCCGCTCCTCCTGCGCCCAAACCAACGTTTGGGCGTGAAAACTGGCGCATTTCACGCCCGAACGTTGGTTTGGGCGTATGAAGCCGCTCGTTACCGCGCTCGGCGGGCCAGTCGCTCGGAGTCGCTGATCAACACGCTCTTGCCCTCCAGGCGGATCCAGCCGCGGTGCGCGAAGTCGGCGAGTGCCTTGTTCACGGTCTCCCGGGATGCGCCGACGAGCTGCGCGATCTCTTCCTGCGTCAGGTCGTGGGTGACGCGCAGCGCGCCGCCCTCCTGGGTGCCGAACCGCTGTGCCAGCTGCAGCAGCTGCTTGGCCACCCGGCCGGGTACGTCGGTGAAGATCAGATCGGCCAGGTTGTTGTTGGTGCGGCGGAGCCGGCGGGCCAGCACCCGCAACAACTGCTCGGCGATCTCGGGACGGTCGGCGATCCAGGCGCGCAGCGCTTCGCGGTCCATCGAGACCGCGCGCACCTCGGTGATCGTGGTGGCGCTCGAGGTGCGCGGACCCGGATCGAAGATCGACAGCTCACCGAACATGTCCGACGGGCCCATGATCGTCAGCAGGTTCTCCCGGCCGTCCGGCGAACGACGACCGATCTTCACCTTGCCGTTGATGATGATGTACAGCCGGTCCCCGGGCTCACCCTCGGCGAACACGGTGTGTCCGCGGGGGAAGTCGACAGGCTGGAGCTGCTTGGTCAGCGCGGAAACAGCGCTGGGTTCTACCCCTTGGAAGATTCCGGCCCTGGCCAGGATCTCGTCCACGTTGCCCCTCTTAGAAGAAGATGTTGGTTTTCAGGTAACTGCACGCCGACGTCGGAACGGAGGCCGCGTCAGTCTAGTGCCAGGTCCTGTCGTGACCAGCCCACGCTACACAGGATTGGCATGTCGGGTCTGCTGAAACCCGTTATTGAGTCGGTGGGGAAACGACTGCGCCGTGGGCAAACCCACCGCCGCCGTCGTCGGGAGCGGAGCCGCCTCAGCGCCCTCGCGCTCCACCCGCCGCCGGGTCTGGTCGCTGATCGCGGTGTCCAGCCCGTCGCGCACCAACGCGTCGACGTCGCTGGCCTCGGCTTGGTTGAGGAAATCGGCGACATCGGCAGCCGAGATGGTCTGCTGGCGCAGGCTTGCCTCCACCCGCTCCAAACCGAACGTCGCCAGCATCAACAATCCCGGTATCAGCGCGACGAGCAACCACGACACATGCGGAAGTAAACACGGCGAAGGTCTCGGACGGATCACGAAAAGCCCTCGTTAACGACCTATCTGGCGCCGGGTTCCCCTCGGTTGTGTCGGAGGTTCTCAGTACGCTGGCGAGGTGACCGCGACCAAACGCGCCAGCGCCTTCGATTCCGCCAAATGGGAGAAGGAGACCCATCTGGGCTTGGTGCGGCGCGCCCGCCGGATGAACCGCACCCTCGCCACGGCGTTTCCGCACGTGTACTGCGAGCTGGACTTCACCAACCCCCTCGAGCTGACGGTCGCCACGATCCTGTCCGCGCAGAGCACAGACAAGCGCGTCAACCTGACCACCCCGGCACTGTTCGCGAAGTACCGCACCGCGCAGGACTACGCGGCGGCCGACAGAACAGAACTCGAAGAGTTGATCCGACCCACCGGGTTCTTCCGGAACAAGGCGTCTTCCCTGATCCGACTGGGCCAGGAGCTGGTCGAGCGCTTTGACGGCGAGGTGCCCGCGAGCCTCGACGAACTGGTGACGCTGCCCGGTGTCGGACGCAAGACGGCCAACGTCATCCTCGGCAACGCGTTCGACATCCCCGGCATCACTGTCGACACCCATTTCGGGCGTCTGGTTCGGCGCTGGCGCTGGACGTCGCTCGAGGATCCGGTCAAGGTCGAGCACGCCGTCGGCGAACTCATCGAACGGCGCGAATGGACACTGCTCAGCCACCGCGTGATCTTTCACGGACGCCGGGTGTGCCACGCCCGCAAGCCCGCCTGCGGGGTGTGCGTGCTCGCCAAGGACTGTCCCTCCTACGGCATCGGACCCACCGACCCGCTGGTCGCGGCCCCGCTGGTCAAGGGCCCGGAGACCGAGCACCTGCTGGCGTTGGCCGGCCTGTAAGAGCCGCGATGAGCACGTCGGCACGGTGGAGTGTCGTGGCGTTGGTGGTCCTCGTCGCCCTCGGCATCGCGCTGGTCGAGGAGCTGGGCGACGACCCGGTCGGTCCGGCCGCGCCCGCCACACCGGCAGCCGTCTCGGCGCGCGACAAGCGCGACGCCGACACCGCGACCGCCTTGGCTGGACCGCGCGCGCGAGCCGCGCTGCAGCCATGCCCCGGACCGACCGCCGGGCCCGGACCCGAGGCGTTGCGTGGCATCGTCGTCGAATGCGCCGGCGACGGTACTCCGGTCGACGTCGCCCGCGCCGTCGCCGGCCGTCCGACGGTGCTGAACCTGTGGGCGTACTGGTGCGGTCCCTGTGCCGACGAGCTGCCGGCCATGGCGGAGTACCAGCGCCGCGTCGGGCCGAACGTTCTCGTACTCACCGTGCACCAGGACGAGAACGAGACCGCGGGCTTGCTCCGGCTCGCCGACCTCGGCGTGCACCTGCCGACGCTGCAGGACGGACGGCGCCGGATCGCCGCTGCGCTGCAGGTCCCGAACGTGATGCCGGCGACCGTGGTGCTGCGCGCAGACGGTAGCGTGGCGCAGATCCTGCCCCGGTCGTTTGCCACCGCTGACGAGATCGCCGCCGCAGTGGATCCGACGTTAGGAGTGAGGTGAGCTGGGAGATCAGGGACGGCGAGTTGACGCCTGACGCCGCGCCGCCCTGGCTGACCCCGATCGTCACCGAACCGGCCGCGGTCAAAGACGCCTTCCGTCAGCGCGTGACCCCCGAGATGTTCGCCGCGCTGACCGCAGCCAACGTCACCGCTGCCGTCAGCGGTGTCCGCCGGGACGCCGCGGTGCTCGTGTTGTTCTCCGGTCCCGAGGACGGCGCACCCGGCGAGCTCCCCGCTGATGCGGACCTGCTCGTCACCATGCGCGCCTCGACGCTGCGCCACCACGCGGGCCAGGCCGCGTTCCCCGGCGGTGCCGCCGACCCCGGCGACCACAGCCCGGTACACACCGCGCTGCGCGAAGCCACGGAGGAGACGGGCCTGCAACCGACCCGGCTGCGCCCGCTGGCCACCCTCGACACGATGTTCATCCCGCCGTCAGGGTTCCAGGTCGTGCCCGTGCTGGCGTTCTCCACCGACCCCGGACCCGTCTCGGTCGTCGACGAGTCCGAGACCGCGGTCGTGGCGCGGGTTCCGGTACGCGCGTTCGTCAACCCGGCCAACCGGCTGATGGTGTACCGCAAGGAGAGCACCCGTCGTTTCGCCGGTCCGGCGTTCCTGCTCAACGAGATGCTGGTGTGGGGATTCACCGGTCAGATCATCGCCGCGATCATCGACGTCGCGGGCTGGACGCAGCCATGGGACACCGACGCCGTGTACGAAGTCGGCGATGCAATGGCGCGCCTGGAGGCCGCGGGCAGCTACGGTGAGGTCCAACGATGACATCGTCACAGTGGCTGGACATAGCCGTACTCGCCGTAGCGCTGATCGCCGCCATCTCGGGCTGGCGATCCGGCGCGCCCGGTTCTGTGCTGGCGCTGGTCGGCGTGGTGCTCGGCGCGGTCGCCGGCGTGCTGCTCGCCCCGCACGTGGTCAACAACATCGACGGGCCGCGCACGAAGCTGTTCGTCACGCTGTTCTTGATCCTCGCGTTGGTGGTGGTCGGTGAGATCGCCGGCGTGGTGCTCGGCCGGGCGGTACGCGGTGCGATCCGCAATCCGACGCTGCGCGTGGTGGACTCGGTGATCGGCGTCGCCGTGCAGCTGGTGCTCGTGTTCACCGCGGCGTGGCTGCTGGGCACCGCCCTGGTGTCCTCGCCGCAGCCCAACCTGGCTGCCGCGGTGCAGGGGTCCAGGGTGATCGCCGAGGTCGACTCCGTCGCACCGACCTGGCTGCGCTCGGTGCCCGGCCGGCTGTCCGGGCTGTGGGACACCTCCGGACTGCACGACGTCCTCAAAGATTTCGGCCCGACACCGGTGGCCGCCGTCGACGCCCCCGACGCGTCACTCGCGACGTCGGCGGTCGTCAATGCGACGCGGTCGAGTGTGGTGAAGGTGCGCGGCGTCGCACCGAGCTGCCAGAAGGTCCTCGAAGGCAGCGGTTTCGTCGTCGCACCGAATCGGGTGATGTCCAACGCGCACGTCGTCGCTGGGTCGGAGACCGTCACCGTGCAGGCCGACGGCAAGGACTACAACGCCAAGGTCGTCAGCTACGACCCCGACGCCGACATCTCGATCCTCGATGTGCCCGACCTGCCGTCCGCCCCGCTGCAGTTCGTCGACTCCGAGGCGCCGGCGGGCACCGACGGCATCGTGCTGGGATATCCCGGGGGAGGCGACTTCACCGCGACGCCGGCGCGCGTGCGCGAGGTCATCGAACTCAACGGCCCCGACATCTACCGCAGCACGACGGTGACGCGGGAGGTGTACACGATCCGCGGCACCGTGAAGCAGGGCAATTCGGGTGGTCCGATGATCAACCGGTCGGGCAAGGTGCTGGGGGTGGTGTTCGGCGCGGCCGTCGACGACGTCGACACCGGGTTCGTGCTGACCGCCCAGGAGGTGTCCCGGCAGATGGCCAAGGTCGGCAACGTGGCGCCCGTGCCGACAGGCGCCTGCATCAGCGGCTGATCAGCCGTACACCTGGCGAAGGAACCGCTCGAGCTGTGCGTTGACCGCGTCCGGAGCTTCCTCATGAGCGAAATGGCCTGCGGCGTCGACGGATACGTAGCGGCCGTGCGGCGCAAAGTGCTGTGTGCGGTACACCGGGTCGGCGAGGACATAGGGATCGGTGTCGCCGCGCAGATGCAGCACGGGCACCGCGATCGGCCGCTTCATCGACCGCATGAATCGCCGGCCCTCACTGCGCAGCTGGCTGCGCACCGCCCAGCGTTGGTACTCCAGCGCCGAATGCGCGGCCGACGGGATCTGGAACGCCCGCCGGAGCAACGGCATCGTCTCGGCGAAGTCGTCGCTCGCCTGCCACGGCACGCTGGACCGGGCGCGCACGATGCGCTCGAGTTCGGCGGCGTCGTGCCGGGTCAGCATGCGCTCCGGCCACATCGGCAGCTGGTAGCGCAGCATCGACGGCAGCAGGGCCCGGCCCTGATCGCGGCGGCGCACCGTCGAGGCACGCAGCGCCGCCGGGTGCGGCGAGCTGACCACGGCGATGGCGTGCACCACCCGCGGATGCAGGACCGCCGTGGCCCAGCAGACCAGCCCGCCGTCGGCGTGGCCCACGAGCGTCGCGGTGTTGTGCCCCAGCGCGCGCACCAGGCCCGCGGTGTCGCCGGCCAGGGTCCATCCGTCGTATCCGCGCGGGGGCTTGTCGCTGGCGCCGTAGCCGCGCAGATCCACCGCGACCACCCGCGCCCCCGACAGGCCGCGCAACTGGTGGCGCCAGGACCACCAGAACGAGCCGAACCCGTGCAGCAGGATCACCAGCGGACGGTCGGTCAACGGCCGGGACTGATCGTCGGCGCCCGCCTCCCGCTGCGCCTCGACGACGTGGAAGCGGATGCCGTTGGCGTGCACATCGAAGTGACGCCAGGGTCCGCCGATGCGTACGACCGACGGATCGGGTGCGGCCATTACCAGCCGGACGGGTCCGTCGTCGCCGGCTTGCCGCCGTTCGTGGTCGCGACGGCCTTCTTGTCAGCGCCCGCGCCGAACGCCTCGGGGATCTCCTTGACCGACTCGATGGTCTTGCGGGGACCGCGGATCCGCCGCACCTTGAGGAAGCCGACCAGAGCCAACGCCGCGGTGACCACGACCATGATGCCGAAGACGATCAGGAACGCGGCCCAGCGCCACAGCCAGGTGTCGAGCAGTTCGGCGAGGAAGAAGAAGAAAAAGAAGGTGGAGTAGAACAGCACGACCAGCGCGAGGATGAAGAAGACGCTGCCGGTCAGGCCCTTTTTGACGTCGCGGGTGATCTCTGCCTTGGCGAGCTCCACCTCGGCCCGCACCAGCGTCGAGACCTGGGCCGTCGCGTCCTTGACCAGGTCGCCGATCGAGGGGTCCGGCTTCGGCGCGTGCGGATCCACCAGCGGAATGGATGTCACCGTCGCCGGTGCGCCGTTACTGCGATCGCTCACAAGAGCTTCCTTCCCCGCATGTGATCTGGTCGCGGCTTATGTTGCCACGTGGCGCGGAACGAAACGATTCCGCGGTGACGTTAGACTGGCTCGATTGTTTCTCGGGACTTTTCCGGCGGGTCGGGCCGTAGCGATCGGGGTGAGTGTGAACAAGTTCGACCAGCCGGCAGTTTCTTCTGCGGTCCGCGCGGTGGTGGGGGCTGTGATCCTGCTGATCGTCGGTGTCGTCGCCGGAGTCGGCGTCGCGCACGCTGACGCCCCGGTGACCCTCGGCGGCGGGTCCGGAATCGTCGTCAACGGCGACACCCTGTGCACGCTGACGGCGATCGGCACCGACCGCAGCGGGAACCTCGTCGGATTCACCTCCGCACACTGCGGCGGTCCCGGCGCCGTCGTGGCGAGCGAGGCCGAGCAGGACGCCGGCATCGTCGGCACCATGGTGGCCGGTAACGACGTACTCGACTACGCGGTGATCAAGTTCGACCCCGCCAAAGTCCGACCGGTCAACGAGGTCAACGGGTTTCGCATCGACGGCATCGGCCCCGACCCGGTCTTCGGTCAGGTGGCCTGCAAGTTGGGCCGCACCACCGGCTATTCGTGCGGCGTGACGTGGGGGCCGGGCGAGCAACCGGGGACCATCGTCAACCAGGTGTGCGGTCAGCCCGGTGACTCCGGTGCCCCGGTCACCGTGGACAACAAGCTCGTCGGCATGATCCACGGGGCCTTCTCGCAAGACCTGCCGACCTGCGTGGTCAAGTTCATCCCGCTGCACACCCCGGCGGTCACGATGTCGATCAACACCCAGCTGGCCGACATCGCGGCGAAGAACAGGCCGGGCAGCGGGTTCGTCCCCGTCGGCCCGGCCTGACCTCACCACTGGCGTTATCGCACCGCGCGGCGCACGCGGATCGCGGCGCTGACGACCAGCGCGATCACCGCACCGACACCGGCGGCCCCGAGCAAGGCCACCCCCTGGGCCAGATCGAAGTTCCAGCCGATGAAGTTGATCGTGGTGTGAACGGTGTTCTGCAGCACGAAGATCGCCAGCGCGACGACGAGGACGAACGCGACGATCAACGAGAACTTCGCGACGCCCCCGGAACGACGGGCCGGCACGTGGTCGGTGGTGCGATGCGTGGTCATGGTTGCCTCTTTTCTGTGATCCGTTGTGTCACAGATTGAGACGGGACCGGTCGCCAAAACCGAACGTCGCGCGAGCGTGATCTGGCACACCCGCGCGACGGCGCTACTTGCTGGCGCGGATCGCTTCGAACACGCTCGGGTCCACCAGCGTCGACGTGTCGCCGAGCTCGCGGCCCTCGGCGACGTCGCGGAGCAGGCGGCGCATGATCTTGCCGCTGCGGGTCTTCGGCAGTTCGGGGACGACGTGGATTTCGCGGGGCTTGGCGATGGGTGAGATCTCGCGTGCCACCTCGGCGCGCAGCTCGTCGACCATCGACTCTGTGTCTTCTTCGGTACCTACCTGCTTGCTGGACTTGAGGATGACGAAGGCGCAGATCGCCTGACCGGTCTGCTCGTCGGAGGCGCCCACCACGGCGGCCTCGGCGACCCCGGAGTGCCCGACGAGTGCGGACTCCACCTCCGCGGTCGAGATGCGGTGCCCGGAGATGTTCATGACGTCGTCGATGCGGCCCAGCACCCAGATCTCGCCGTCCTTGCCGTAGCGGGCGCCGTCACCGGCGAAATACCAGCCCTGCTCGGCGAACCGGGACCAGTAGGTCTCCTTGAACCGCTCCTCGTCTCCCCAGATGCCGCGCAGCATCGACGGCCACGGCTTGTCCAGCACCAGATACCCGCTGGCCTGCTCGCCATGATCGGTACCGGGGGAGAGCTCGTTGCCGTCGTCGTCGACGATCTTGGCCGAGATACCGGGCAGTGCCCGCATCGCCGACCCGGGCTTGCAGTCGGTGACTCCGGGCAGCGGCGAGATCATGATCGCGCCGGTCTCGGTCTGCCACCAGGTGTCGACGATCGGGGTCTTGTCCGCGCCGAACGCCATCCGGTACCAGCGCCACGCTTCGGGATTGATGGGCTCACCCACCGAACCCAGCAGCCGCAGACTCGACAGGTCGTGCTCGGCGGGGATCTGGCGGCCCCACTTCATGAACGTACGCACGAGCGTGGGAGCGGTGTAATAGATTGTGACGCCGTACTTTTCGATGGTCTCGAAATGGCGGTGCTCGTTCGGTGACGCCGGCGTGCCCTCGTAGACGACCTGGGTGACGCCGTTGGACAGCGGGCCGTAGACGATGTAGGTGTGGCCCGTCACCCAGCCGATGTCGGCGGTGCACCAGTAGACGTCGGTCTCGGGTTTGATGTCGAACACGTTGAAGTGCGTGTAGGAGGCCTGGGTCAGGTAACCGCCCGAGGTGTGCATGATGCCCTTCGGTTTGCCGGTGGTGCCCGAGGTGTAGAGCAGGAACAGCGGATGCTCGGAATCGAAGGCCTCGGGTGTGTGCTCGGTCGACGCCGTGGGGACGACCTCGTCCCACCACAGATCGCGTCCGTCGGTCCACGGAGTGTCGATTCCGGTGCGGCGCACCACCAGAACGTGCTCGACCGGACTGTCCTCACCGAGGCCGTCGATGGCTTCGTCGACGCCGGTCTTGAGCGGTACCGCCTCGCCGCGACGGTACTGCCCGTCGGTGGTGATCACGATCTTGGCCTGCGCGTCGTCGATGCGGGCCTTGAGGGCGCTGGCCGAGAAACCGGCGAACACCACCGAGTGCATGGCACCAAGGCGGGCGCACGCGAGCATCGCGATGATCGCCTCGGGCACCATCGGCATGTAGATGGCGACCCGGTCCCCGGAGCGCAGCCCGAGGTCGGCCAGCGCGTTGGCTGCTTGTGACACTTCGTCTTTGAGCTCGGCGTAGGTGATCGACCGGGAGTGGCCGACCGGCTCACCTTCCCAGTGGATCGCGACACGGTCGCCGTTGCCGGCCTCGACGTGACGGTCGACGCAGTTGTAGGCGACGTTGAGCCTGCCGCCGACGAACCACTTCGCGAACGGGGCGTTCGACCAGTCCAACACCTCGTCGAACGGCGTCTCCCACGCCAGCCGCTCGGCCTGGGTGGCCCAGAACTGCAGCCGGTCCGCCTCGGCCTCGTCGTAGAGCGCTTCGGTCGCGTTGGCCTGGGCGGTGAATTCCGGCGCCGGCGGGTAGGAAGCCTGAACGTCAGCATGCGTCTCGGTCATGACTGTGAGGGTAGTCACCCAACGTTGCATCGACGTTGGCAACTCACAACTGTCGCTGCGGGCGGCTTCACCCGCGCGACGAACGTCGCAACGGGCGCGCCGATCGGTCCGCGACCATCGATTAGCGTGTGCGGGCGTGACCGATCCACTTGCCCCGCTGACCACTCTGCCCGGCGTTGCCGAGGCCGGGGAGGAGGCGCGCGAGGCGTTGGGCAGGGCGCATCGGCACCGGACCAACCTACGTGGCTGGCCGGGCACCGCGGCAGAAGCGGCGTTGCGGGCGGCGCGGGCGTCGTCTGTCCTCGACGGTGGCCCACTGCAGTTCGCGGCCGATGCCGACCCGGACCCGGTGCTCGCCGG
Organism: Mycolicibacterium sp. 018/SC-01/001; assembly: GCF_007096635.1. Classification (GTDB taxonomy): domain Bacteria; phylum Actinomycetota; class Actinomycetes; order Mycobacteriales; family Mycobacteriaceae; genus Mycobacterium. The sequence goes on along the minus strand of NZ_VKAA01000018.1, from coordinate 105,942 downwards.
CGCGCTGCGAGTGGCCGAGGCTCTCGAGGGCGGTCAGGGGTCGCTGGTCGCCACCTGGCGTCGCGCGCCGCTGCAGGCCCTCGCGCGGCTGCACGCGCTGGCGGCCGCCGATCTCGTCGACGCCGACAGCCTGGGCCGGCCTCGCACCGATCCCGATGTCGGACGCCGACTCGAGCTGCTCGCCGACCTCGCCACCGGTGGCACGCGGGTGCCGGCGACCGTCCTGGCGGCGGTGGCCCACGGTGAGCTGGTGACTCTCGCGCCGTTCGGCAGCGCCGACGGCGTGGTGGCGCGCGGGGTTTCGCGTTTGATCACGATCGCCAGCGGACTCGACCCGCATGGTCTCGGGGTGCCGGAGATGCACTGGATGCGCCGGTCGGGCGACTACGCCGCTGCGGCACGGGGTTTCGCGTCGGGCACGCCGGCCGGACTGGCGGCGTGGTTGGTGTTGAGCAGTGAGGCGCTGCATGCGGGCGCTCGCGAGGCGCTCTCGATTGCTGCCGCCACCTCGTCCTGAGCCGTCCTGACGCTGCGACCAGCAAAGCAAAAGCGGGCGGCGTTCCGAAGTAATTCGAAAAGTACTTCGGCGCGCCGCCCGCCAGCACGAGCCTCCGGTTACCATGCGTGCGTATGGGGTTGCGTGGGTGGCCTCGGCGCTGTGCGATCCGCTTCGGCTGCGACCCCACCCAAAGGGTCGTCGGTGCCGTCCGATCTTCGCACTTACGCAGGCCCGCAACACTTTTGCCTGTTCCGCGGCATGTGCGCCGCGTGGGTTCCGGGACTCGTGCTGGGGAGCCGAGGTCGGGAGATCGAGCCTTCTCTTCCGGCTCGACCTTGGCCTCGCCCGGCTTCCGTGGTTCCTTTGTACTACGTGACCGCGGTCACAGCAAGGCCCAAACGGGTCGGTTTCCCTATTCGTTACGCGCGCCGTCCAGCTACGCCCGAGACGTCAGAAGGCGAACCGGCGCAACAGCGTGTACGTCAGTGCGCCCGCTGCGAGTGCGCTGACGCCGACTGCGGCAGTGGTGGCCACCGCGGCGCCCGACGGCGCAGGCAGTCGGTCGCGCAGCGACACGGGATTGGAGAAGGACCGCACCGGCCAGTCGCGGGCGGTCGCTTCCTTGCGCAGCGCGCGATCGGGGTTGACCACGGTCGGATGTCCGACGGCGCTGAGCATCGGCAGATCGGTGATGGAGTCGGAGTAGGCGTAGCAGTGTTCGAGCGCGTAACCCTCACGCGCAGCCAGTGCGCGGATGGCCTCCGCCTTGCCCTCGCCATAGCAGTAGAACGCGATCTCGCCGGTGTAGCGACCGTCCTCGACGACCATCCGGGTGGCCATCGCGTGGGTGGCCCCCAGGGCGCGGGCGATGGGCCCCACGATCTCTTCGCCCGAGGCGGAGACGACGACCACATCGCGACCGCACAACTTGTGGTCGGAGATCAGCTCGGCGGCCTCGGCGAACACCAGCGGGTCCACGATGTCGTGCAGCGCCTCGCCGACCACGGACTTGACCTGCTCGACGTCCCAGCCTGCGCACATCGTGGTGATGTGGGCCCGCATGCGGTCCATCTGGTCGTGATCCGCACCGGACATCGTGAACAGGAATTGCGCATACGCCGATTTGAGGACCGTTCTCCGATTCATTAGCCCTTGGCTGTAGAACGGTTTGCTGAAAGCCAATGTGCTGGATTTTGCGATGACCGTTTTGTCGAGATCGAAGAACGCCGCGGTGCGGACGGGGCGCTCGGGCGACGGCGTGATCGGGGTCGTGTCAGGGCCCGTCGCGGGGTCGGAGAGGCTCACAGCCTCAGCATAAGGCGCGCTCGCGTGACAAATCGCGACGGATCGTACAAATTGGCAGTTCACGACACGTGGCTTCGACTGCAACCTTTTCTCGATCGCTGCCGACTTCTCAGCGGTGCGGTCTTGCGTCAGCCCGCTCGGCCGTGTGTATAGTGGGCATCACTCGGCTTATGCCGGGTGTGCATCAGCCCGACCCCCCGGGGCTGATACACGACGACCTCCGCCTCCTCCCCCCCTGGCGGGGGTCGTCCCTTTTCTGGGGTAATTCGTAAAGCGGATAGATCGCCCCTGTCATCAATGGTTGCGGAACGCCGTTTTCGGCGGTAACCCGCGCCACAATTCCCCCGTCCTGTGGATAGGTTCTCGGTCATCCACAGACCGCCTCCGAGCGGTGGCCGCCAGTCGGGCACGCCGCGCAGGCTGATCCACATGACCGGTGCCGCCATCCTGATCGTCGTGTCCGACCCCGCGTTACGTGCGGTGGTCGACCGCGTCGTCGCAGCCTCAGCGGTGCGCGCCGTGCGCAGCCCGGACGCGCCCGACCGCCGCGGCTGGGCCGGGGCCGGGGCGATCGTCCTCGACGGCGCGGCAGCGCGTGCGTGCACTCAGCGTGCGCTCCCGCGGCGTGCAGGAGTCGTGTTGATCAGCGCTTCTGCCCCTGACGCCGCGCTGTGGGAGGCTGCCGTCGCGGTCGGCGCCCAACACGTGTTGACGCTGCCCGCCCAGGAGGCGGACCTGATGACGGCGGTCACCGAGGCGGTCACCGAGGCGCGCGACAGCGCAGCGCGTGGTCCGGTGGTGGCGGTCATGTCAGGTCGCGGTGGAGGTGGAGCATCGGTGTTCTCGGTGGCTCTGGCCCGAGCCGCGCGCGAACCCCTGCTGGTCGATGCCGACCCGTGGGGCGGCGGACTCGACCTCGTGCTGGGTAGCGAGACCGAACCTGGTCTGCGATGGCCGGATCTTTCGCTGGATGGTGGCCGGCTGACCTATCAGGCGCTGCGCGATGCACTGCCCCGGCGCCACGGCGTCGCGATCCTGGCCGGCAGTCGCGTGTTGGCGGGCGAGCGCCCCGCACCCGAGATCAACCCGCGTGCGCTGATCGCGGTGCTCGATGCCGGCAGCCGCGCGGGCGTGACGGTGGTCTGCGATGTTGCTCATCGCCCCGGCGCGGCCTCCGACGTCGTGCTGGCCTCGGCCGACCTCGTCGTGCTGGTCACACCCGCTGACGTGCGCTCATGCGCCGCCGCGGCGGCCACGGCCCACTGGGCGCAAGCGTGCAATCCCAACACCGGGTTGCTGGTCCGGGGGCCCGCCCCGGGCGGGTTACGCCCCATCGACGTGGCGCGCATCGTCGGGCTGCCGCTGCTGGCGTCGATGCGTCCCCAGCCGGGGCTGGACCAGCAACTCGAACGCGGCGGCCTTCGACTGCGCGGAAACGCTCCCCTCACGGCCGCGGCGCGCACTGTCCTCGCGGTGCTGCCGACCACCCGGGCGGCCGGCGTCCATTCCGATGTCGCCGCATGAACGCGCCCCTGCTCGATCGCGTGCGCGAGCGCCTGGCGGCAGACGGTGCGCCGCTGCGGCCGACTGTCGTCGCCGCCGCCATCCGCGCGGAATCCGGGGGCGTGCTCGGCGACACCGAAGTGCTGACCAGCTTGCGCGAACTGCAGACCGAATTCGTCGGCGCCGGCATTCTCGAGCCCCTGCTCACCGCCCCCGGCACCACCGACGTTCTCGTCACGGCTCCCGATGCGGTGTGGTTCGACGACGGGGCAGGTTTGCGACGCAGCACTGTGCAGTTCGCTGACGACGCCGCTGTCCGACGCCTGGCGCAACGGCTCGCGTTGAGCGCCGGCCGACGCCTCGACGACGCTCAACCGTGGGTCGACGGCCACCTGTCGGACCTGGGAAGCCCGACGGGCGCACCGCTGAGCGTCCGGCTGCACGCCGTGCTGCCGCCGATCGCTGCGGGCGGCACGTGCCTGTCCCTGCGTGTGCTGCGTCCCGCCACTCAGGACCTGACCGCGCTCGTCACCAGCGGCACGATCGCCGACGAGGCCGCGGTGCTGGTGCGGGACATCATCGCGGCGCGTCTGGCGTTCGTCGTGTCAGGCGGCACCGGCAGCGGGAAGACGACACTGCTCGCAGCGCTCCTCGGGGCGGTACCCGCCTCGGAACGGATCCTCTGCGTCGAAGACGCCACCGAGTTGGCGCCCGACCATCCGCATCTGGTCTCGCTGGTGGCCCGCCCTGCCAACGTGGAGGGCGTCGGTGAGGTCACGGTCCGAGACCTGGTGCGACAGGCCCTGCGGATGCGGCCCGATCGGATCGTCGTCGGCGAGGTGCGCGGTGCAGAGGTGGTCGACCTGCTCACCGCGCTGAATACCGGCCACGACGGCGGTGCGGGCACTGTCCACGCGAACAGCCCGAGTGAGATCCCCGCCCGGTTCGAGGCGCTCGCCGCGCTCGGCGGACTGGATCGGGCGGCGCTGCACAGCCAACTCGGCGCGGCGATCCACGTGGTGCTTCACATGTCGCGCACCCCGTCGGGCCGGCGCCGCCTCGGCGAGATCGGGGTGCTCCAGCGGGACCGCGACGGTCGGGTCCACGTGGTGACGAGCTGGAGCGCCGAAACCGGATATCGGGAGGGCGCCGACCTGTTGCGCCGGCTCATCGACCACGGGGGTGGGTCGTGAGCCTGGCGGCGCTGGCGTTGGCGCTGGCGATTCTGCTCTTGCCGCCGGCGACACGCGTACCCCGATGGGCACTGCCTGCCGGTCGCCGTCGGCGGCCCCCGGCCATCGTGGTGGCGCTGGTGGTCTGCGTGGCGCTCGGCGCCGTGGTGCCGATGACCGTCGTCGCGGCTGCGGCAACGCTGCTCGCGGTGCTGATCCTGCGACGGCGGGATCGAGTGAGGCGCCGTGCCGGCGCGGCTGAGGCGAGCGCGCTGCAGGGCGCACTCGAGGTTCTGGTCTCCGAACTGCGGGTCGGCGCGCATCCCGTCGCCGCGATCGACACCGCGGCCCAGGAGGCAGGCGGGCGGGTCGGCGAGTCGCTGGCCCAGGTCGGGGCGCGGGCGCGGCTCGGTGCCGATGTCGTCGCCGGGCTGCGGGCGGAGTCGGTTCGCTCCCTGGTTCCGGGTCACTGGGAACGGCTCGCCGTGTGCTGGCAGCTCGCCGCGCGGCACGGCCTCGCGATCGCCTCGCTGATGCAGGCCGCGCAGCGCGACCTGGCCGAGCGCGAGCGTTTCCGGTCCCGGGTCGATGCGGGTATGGCCGGCGCCCGGACCACGGGCACGCTCCTGGCCGGTCTCCCGGCTCTGGGCGTGCTGCTCGGGTGCGCGATCGGCGCCGATCCCCTCGGCTTCCTCCTCTCCGGCGGCGCCGGCGGATGGCTGTTGTGCGTCGGCACGGCGCTGATCGGCGCCGGACTGCTGTGGTCGGACCGCATCACGGCGTCGGTGCTGGCATGACGTGGGCCGCGGTGTCGCTGGCGTGTTTGGCGTCAGCTCTGCTCGCGCTTCCGCAGGTGTCGACGGCACGCATGGCGACCAGCCGGCGCACCGGCGAAGGCGCGACTGCGTTCCCGATGCCCGACGGTCCGCTTGCCGCCGCAGCGGCGCTGGACGCGTTGGCGGCGTGCCTGCGGGCGGGCATGGCCGTGTCGGGCGGGGCAGCTGCGGTGGCCGACGGGGCACCGCCTGCACTGTCGGCAGTCCTGCGGCGGGGGGCCGACCTGCTGGCGCTGGGCGCCGACCCTGTACGGGCCTGGGCCGACCCCGCCGAGGGTGGGGGCGACTCACCGGGGGATGCAACCGTTCGCGCCTACCTGCGGATGGCGCGTCGATCGGCGGCCTCCGGGGCCGCGCTGGCGCATGGTGTCGAAGATCTCGCCGCGACGTTGCGCGCCGAGGCTGTCGATGCTGCCGGCGCGCGTGCTGAGCGTGCCGCGGTGCTCATCGCGGGTCCGCTGGGCCTGTGCTACCTGCCGGCGTTCCTGTGCCTGGGCATCGTGCCCGTCGTCGCAGGCCTCGCCGGAGATGTCCTGAGGTCAGGGGTGTTGTGACAACCATCGAGGAGGATCTGAATGTTCAATCGACGACTTGCCGCCCTGCGCGCGCGTCTGGTCGTGCTCGTTGCGGACGACGACGGGATGTCGACCGTCGAGTACGCGATCGGCACCATCGCCGCCGCGGCGTTCGGGGCGATCCTGTACACCGTGGTGACGGGGGATTCGATCGTCAGTGCGCTGACGAACATCATCACCCGGGCGCTGAACACGAACATCTAGATGACGGGTTCGCCACCGTCGAGGCGGCTTTCGCGATTCTGGCTCTGGTGGTGGTGGTGGCGTTCTGCGTGGCCGGGCTCGCGGCCATCACCATGCAGGTGCGCTGCATCGATGCCGCCCGCGAGGCTGCGCGGTTGGCGGCGCGCGGCGACCAGGGTCTCGCCGCTGCGACCGCGCAGCGGATCGCACCCTCGGGCGCCGGCGTCCAGCTCCGGCGCGATGCCGGTTTCGTCGTCGCGACCGTCACATCCCGCGCTGCACTTCTGCCCGGCATCACGATCACGGGCCGCGCCGTGTCGGCGCTGGAGCCGGGCGCGTGATGACGCAGGCGCGGCGAGCGTGCTGGCAGCGTTCCTCATCGCGGTGGTGGTGACGGTCATGGCCGGTGGTGCCGTGCTCGGGTCCGCCGTCGCGGCACGGCACCGGGCGGCTGCAGCGGCGGACCTCGCGGCGTTGAGCGGGGCCACTGCGCTGGCTGCGGGCCGCGGGACTGCGTGTGCGATCGCCACGTCCGTTGCGGATGCGATGGCCTCTACGGTGGTCAGGTGCGAGATCGACGGGCTGGACGTGCTGGTGATAGCGGAGGCGGCGCCGGCATTCGGCGTCGCGCTGGTAGGCCGGGCAACCGCTGCGGCGCGCGCCGGGCCACTCGACACCCCCGGGTTTACGGGCCCGTAAGCCGGGATACGCAGGTCCCATGACCGGCCGAGAACTGCTCGCCGGCCGCTACGAGGTGCGCGGCCTGCTTGGTCGTGGCGGCATGGCCGAGGTCCGCGACGGCTGGGACACCCGGCTGTGCCGGCCGGTGGCGATCAAGGTGCTGCATCCGCAGATGGCGCACGACCCCGATCTGCGCCGTCGGTTCGAGGTGGAGGCGAAGGCGGCCGCGGCCCTTGAGCATCCCAACGTCGTCGCGGTCCACGACTTCGGCGACCACGACGGTGCGCCGTTCATCGTGATGGAGCGGCTGCCCGGCCGCACGCTGCACGACATGATGGGCGCGGGTCCCATGAGGCCGCACCACGTGCGCGCCATCCTCGACGATGTCCTCGCCGGCCTGGGCGCCGCACACGCCGCCGGGGTGCTGCACCGCGACGTGAAGCCGGGCAACGTCCTGGTCTCGTCGTCGGGGGACCGGATGAAGGTAGCCGATTTCGGTATCGCCAAAACAGGCGGCGCCGCATCGTCGCTGACCGGGACCGGCCTGATCATCGGGACGATGTGCTACATGAGTCCGGAGCGCGTGACCGGTGCGCCGGCTTCGGTGGCCGACGACCTCTACGCCGTCGCGGTGATCGGTTACGAGGCACTGGTCGGTCACCGCGCCTTCCCGCGCGACAATCCCGTGTCCCTGGCCCGGGCGATCGTCGACACCCCGCCGCCACCTCTGGGCGAGGTGCGCAGCGACGTCGACCCCGCGCTGGCTGCCGTGATCACCCGCGGAATGGCACGCGATCCCGCCCACCGCTTCGCCAGCGCCGACCACATGCGCGCCGCCCTGGCCGGTGATCCCGCCGCGCTGGCCACTCCGCGGCCCGTGCCGGGCGCGCCGCGACCTGCCACCAGGGTGATGGCCCATCCGCTGCCGCCGACAGCCGGCTATCCGCCTCCGCCGCCGGTGCGCGGCTCGCAGCGGCGCCGGAATCCGCGCCGCTACGTGCTCGCCGTGGCCGCCATCGTCGCCGCATTCGTCGTCTCGGCGCTGGCTCTGGCCCTCGATCCCTTCAGCTCGTCGCCCTCGCCGGCGTCGGTCAGCACCAGCACCAGCGTGACGCCGCCTCCCACGACGCCGAGCAGCGTGACTCCGGTGTCATCGCCGCCACCGGTCGTAGCGCCGGCGCCGGCCCCTGAGCCGGCGGGAGGCGGTGGTCCCGGCCCGGGCCGCGGTCACGGTAACGGCAACGGCAAGAAGAACAAGCCCTGACGGCGAGAGTCCGGCTGGCTCAGCGCTCCTCCAGGCGCGCCTCGGCGAGTTCCTCGGCGGTCGGTATGCGCATCTCCGCGAGTCCGGCGATGACGCCGTCGGGCAATTCGATCCGGTGCACCGTGACATGCACGGGTGTCCACCCCCCGTCCGGGGCGATCACCCGCAGCACGTCCGCGACCGAACCACGTGCGAACCCGGCGGCCATCTCGGCGACCGTGGGCCGATCGTGGGGATGGATCGCCTGTTCACCCGCCGACAAACCGGCACGCCAGTCGAAGAACGGCGCCGGATCGTCGAGCCACTTGACCAGCAACCAGTGGGCAGGATCGACCAGCGCCCGGTGCACACCCGGCCGGGCCAGACCGGCCAGAATGCGGTCAGCCAGCGACGCGTGGCCGTTGTGTTTGCCCTCGTGCACGCTGCGCCACGTCATCGCCCGGCACACCAGCCGCGGCGCGTCGTCGTCCTCGCCGATCTCCTCCAGAGAGCGGGCCACGAACCCGATCGTGATCTGCTCGCCGCGGTGGTCGGTCACGTCCCACGTCGTGCAGATCGTCACACCCGCACGCGGTTTGATCAGCATGCTGATCACCTCGGCCTCGTGCGGATTGAGGTCACGGCGCGGCAGGTCGTCGGCGAATGCGCGCCCCTGTGTCGGCTGCGAGGCGGGGTCCCAGCCACCGATCTTCAGCGACTCGACCGTGTCGGTGGCCGTGCCGTTGGTGAGGTCCCAGACGAGTGGACCCACCTCCGGGCGAGGTGGCGGCTCCTCGTCGGCGGCGCCGATCCACATCTGCACGCCGTGGATGCGCCCGTCGGACATCGCGACCACTTCGGTGCGGATGACGCAGTCGTTCTTCGGCGTGATGCTGCTCAGTCCGCTCTTGCCGCGCACGGTTTCGCTGATCGCGGTCTGGATCGCCATCAGGTGGGGATTGCGCCGCAGCAGAGACGAGATCGGGATCAGATTCTTCGTGTGGGCCCCCTGAGCGACCACCGTCGGTTCGCTCCCCAGCGTCTCCACGAGCATCCAGTCGTGGCTCATGAAGCGATCCTACCGAGACCCGGCTGCGAAATTCGTACCAGACAAGCGCTTTCCTATGCCGAAATGGCCCGTGACAGGCCCTTTTGGGTTGCCTCAGCACACTTCGCGGGGTAGGTTCGACACCGGCGAGGCGGATACGGATCCCGTAGTTTGACATCCGCGGCGACCGTCGAGGGGTCGGTCGTCACCGCTCAATCGGCGGGTCGTGCAGGCAAGGCGTCGAGAACCAGGCGCAGCACCGCAACCGCACCGTGTTTGTCCAGTGGGTCGTTGCCGTTTCCGCATTTGGGGGACTGCACACAGGACGGGCACCCCGCCGGGCATTCGCACGATTCGATCGCCGACGCCGTCGCCGCCCACCAACGCCGGATCGCGCCGTGGCCCCGCGCCGCGAAACCGGCACCCCCGGGATATCCGTCATAGACGAAGATCGTGGGCAGCCCATCGACCGGGCCGACGGCGGTGGACACGCCCCCGATGTCCCCCCGGTCACAACTGGCGATCAGCGGCAGCAGTCCGATCGCCGCGTGTTCGGCCGCGTGGAGCGATCCCGGCGTCCGCAGTGGTTCGATTCCCTTGTCCGACAGTGCTTCCGGTGTGATGGTGCACATGACCGCCATGGTCTCCAGTGTCCGCGTGGGCATGTCGAGTTCGCGGAAGTCGATGACCTCCCCGTCGAGCCGGCGACGCAGATACCCGGTGACGGTGTTGCTCACGCACACCGGCACCAGTCCGATCGTGACCGGACCGTGAGTGGAGCGCTCGCCGGGGCCGGTGACCGTGATGTCGGTCAGTTCCCGCGCGAAGGTGGTGTATCCGGGATCTTCGGCGTGCACGAACGCGATGCCGTCGTCGAAATCGAGGGAATCCACCAGGTAGCTCTCACCTTGGTGCAGATAGACCGCGCCGGGATGCACCGCTGAGGCTGCCTGCCCGGCACCGACATTGCCCAGCATCCGCCCGGTGTCGGCTTCGAGGATCGCGATCTGGCCGCCGATCGACCCCCGGATGTCCACCGCCGGATGGGGATCGAGACCCGGTGCGGGAAAGTAGCCGCTGGGTCGGCGGCGCAGGAGCCCGTCATCGACGAGGGTGCCCGCCACGGTCTCGGCGTCCCACATCCGCACCTCCGCGTCCGTCAGCGGCAGTTCCGTGGCGGCGCAGAGCAGTTGGGGACCGAGCACGTAGGGGTTCGCCGGATCGATGACCACGCGCTCGATCGGCTTGTCCAGCAGCGCGGCCGGGTGATGCACCAGATAGGTGTCGAGCGGATCGTCGCGCGCGATCAACACCACCAGCGCGCCCTGGCCGCGTCGACCCGCCCGCCCCGCCTGCTGCCAGAATGACGCGACAGTACCCGGAAAGCCCGCCAGCACAACGGCGTCCAGTCCGGCGATGTCGACTCCGAGTTCCAGCGCGTTCGTCGTCGCCATGCCACGCAGTCGCCCGTCGGCCAGCGCCCGCTCCAGGTCGCGCCGATCCTCGGCGAGATAACCCGCGCGGTAGGAGGCCACCTGGTCGGCCAGCTCCGGTGCGGTGTCGGCGAGCCGCGTCCGGGCTCCCAGCGCCGCCAGTTCCGCACCGCGCCGCGACCGAACGAACGTCAAAGTCCGTGCGCCCTCGGTGATCAGATCCGCCATGACCCGTGACGCCTCGGCTCCGGCGGAGCGCCGGACCGGCGCCCCGTTCTCCCCGACCAGATCGTCGAGCAACGCCGGCTCCCACAGCGCGACCGTGCGTGCCCCCTGAGGTGAGCCGTCGTCGGTGACCTCGAGCACACTCTGGCCGATCAGTTCGGCCGCGGTGATCGCAGGTTCCGCCGTCGTGGCACTGGCGAAGACCACCGTGGGCATCTGGCCGTCGGGGGAGTAGCGCGCGCACAGCCGCAGCAGCCGGCGCAGCACCATGGCCACGTTGGACCCGAAAATGCCTCGGTAGTAATGGCATTCGTCAACCACCACGAACTTCAGGTGACGCAGGAACACGGCCCAGCGGGCGTGGTTGCGTAGCAGGGACAGGTGGATCATGTCGGGGTTGGAGAAGATCCACCGCGAGCGCTCACGTGCGAAGCGCCGGACATCTGCGGACGTGTCACCGTCATAGGACGTCGGGCCGACGTCGTCGAGCCCCGCCGCAGCGGTCAACGATGCCACGGCGCGCAACTGGTCGTGTCCGAGCGCTTTCGTGGGGGACAGGTACAGCGCCCGGGATCGCGGATTGCCTGACAGCGCCGTCAGTATGGGCAGCTGATAGGCCAGCGACTTTCCGGATGCCGTGCCGGTGCTGAGCACGACGTGGCGCCCCGCGTGAGCATGCTCGGCGGCGGTGAGTTGATGTGACCACGGAGCACTGATGCCGTGATCGACGAACGCCCGCAGCACATCTGAGGGCACCCACGACGGCCACGGCCGGTTGTCGGCGCGGCGCGGCGGCAGATCGGCGACGTGGCGCAGCGGATGCTCGTCCCGCGGCGTGCCGTCGACGGCATGCGCCAACAGCGCGCGGCCGAATCCCTGCCCCGGATCGGCGGCCTCGGAGTCTCCCACACATCCCCTACGTGGTGTCGTACGTGAATTTCTGACTACATGATGCTGCGCAAGTGCTCGTCGGACTGTCGCAGCAGCGTCAGACATGGTTGACTAACGGCGGTCGCAGCTTCTGTGTTCGTGTATACGCACTCGCAGGAACAACGTTGCGATCGCGGTTCCTGCGAGGGTTGTAGGTCGGTCCAGTTCCGAGCACTCCACGAAGGTATGGCGGTCGGAACGGGCCCGGTACGCCGGAAGTCGGTGAACCGCCCCGGTAAGAAGAGAAGGAAATTACGAAAGATGCCACAGGGAACTGTGAAGTGGTTCAACGCGGAGAAGGGCTTCGGCTTCATCGCCCCCGAGGACGGCTCCGCTGACGTTTTTGTCCACTACACGGAGATCCAGGGTTCCGGCTTCCGCACCCTGGAAGAGAACCAGAAGGTCGAGTTCGAGGTCGGCCAGAGCCCCAAGGGGCCGCAGGCCACCGGCGTTCGCGCCGTCTGAGTCTCCCAAGACCTCGCACCCCCGCGTCACCGCACTCCGGCGGCGCGGGGGTGTTTCTTTTCCGCGCGAGCTGAGAACTGCGCGCCGCATCCGCGTCGACGGGGGCCCGCTGGCCTACTGTCATCTGTGTGAGCCAGCTGTCCTTCTTCTCGGCTGAGTCGGTCCCGCCGGCCCTTGCCGATCTGACGGGACTGCTGGCCGGGCCGGGGCAGGTCGTGGTCGTCGCCGGCGCGGGCCAGGCCGCCCGCCTGTCGGTGGTCGTGGACCGGCTGTGGCGCGCCGACGCGCTGGCCGAGATGATCGCCGAGGCGGGGCTCTCGCCGGAGATCGCCCGCACCGACGAGAACACACCACTGGTGCGTACGGCTCTCGATCCGCGGCTGACCCCGATCGCGCTGGAGTGGACGCGCGGCGCGGTCAAGACGGTGCCGCAGCAGTGGCTGCCCGGGCCGCGGGAACTGCGCGCCTGGACGCTGGCCGCGGGCACTCCGGAGGCCGACGACCGCTATCTGCTCGGGTTGGATCCGCACGCGCCGGACACCCATCCCGTGCTCGCGTCGGCCATGATGCGGGTCGGAATTGCGCCCACGCTGATCGGAACGCGCGGCTCGCGCCCGGCCTTGCGAATCAGCGGCCGGCGACGGCTGTCGCGCCTGGTAGAGAACGTGGGGGAACCTCCAGAGGACGCCGAAGCGTTGGCGTCTTGGCCACGCGTGTAGTGCTCGGCGGGCGGTCGTCCGGCAGGGAGCCGGTTTGCGTCGGCCCGCCCGGAGTGCGAAATTGTTCGTTGCCGGGGCGGGGGCGCGCTACACGAGTGCGATTCTGGGAACGGCACAGAGAAGAAGTAGTAGGAGTCAAGACAGTGAACGGGATAGGTGGCTGACGGAGACCGCGCCAGCGGTGGAAACGGCAGAGTGCGGCGGCTCGTCATTGTCGAGTCGCCTACCAAGGCGCGCAAAATCGCCGGCTATCTCGGGTCCAATTACATCGTCGAGTCGTCGCGTGGGCACATCCGTGACCTGCCGCGCAACGCCGCGGACGTCCCCGCCAAGTACAAATCGGAGCCCTGGGCCCGGCTCGGCGTCAACGTCGAGCACAACTTCGAGCCCCTCTACATCATCAGCCCGGAAAAGAAGAGCACCGTCGCCGAGCTGAAGGATCTGCTCAAAGACGTCGACGAGCTGTACCTGGCCACCGACGGTGACCGCGAGGGCGAGGCGATCGCCTGGCACCTGCTCGAAACGTTGAAGCCGCGCGTCCCGGTCAAGCGGATGGTGTTCCACGAGATCACCGAGCCCGCCATCCGTGCCGCCGCCGAAGATCCTCGCGATCTGGACAACGCGCTGGTCGACGCTCAGGAGACCCGGCGGATCCTCGACCGCCTCTACGGCTACGAAGTCAGTCCGGTGCTGTGGAAGAAGGTGGCGCCCAAGCTGTCCGCGGGCCGGGTGCAGTCGGTCGCGACCCGCATCATCGTCCAGCGCGAGCGGGAGCGGATGGCGTTCCGCAGCGCGGGCTACTGGGATGTGACCGCCGAGCTCGACGCCAGCGTCTCCGATGCTGCGGCCGCACCTCCGACGTTCACCGCCAAGCTCAACACCGTCGACGGGCGACGCGTGGCGAGCGGCCGCGACTTCGACTCGCTCGGGGCCGTCAAGAAGCCCGACGAGGTCCTCGTCCTCGACGAAGCGGCGGCGAACGCGCTGGCCGGCGGTCTGCGTGGGGCCCAGTTGCAGGTCGCATCGGTCGAGCAGAAGCCCTACACGCGCAGGCCCTACCCGCCGTTCATGACCTCCACGCTGCAGCAGGAGGCCGGCCGCAAGCTGCGGTTCTCGTCCGAGCGCACGATGAGCATCGCCCAGCGGCTCTACGAGAACGGCTACATCACCTACATGCGTACCGACTCGACCACGCTGTCGCAGTCGGCCATCAACGCCGCCCGTACGCAGGCCCAGCAGCTCTACGGCGAGGAGTACGTGCACCCCTCGCCGCGCCAGTACACCCGCAAGGTGAAGAACGCCCAGGAGGCGCACGAGGCCATTCGGCCGGCCGGCGACGTCTTCGCGACGCCCGGCCAGCTGCACGCCGCGCTGGACACCGACGAGTTCCGGCTCTACGAGCTGATCTGGCAGCGCACCGTGGCCTCGCAGATGGCCGATGCGCGCGGCACGACGCTGAGCCTGCGGATCGCCGGACAAGCCCGCACGGGCGAGCAGGTGGTCTTCAACGCCAGCGGCCGCACGATCACGTTCCCCGGCTTCCTCAAGGCCTACGTCGAGAGCCTCGACGAGCAAGCCGGCGGTGAGGCCGACGATGCCGAGAGCCGGCTGCCGAACCTCACCCAGGGCCAGCGCGTCGACGCCAAGGATCTGACCGCCGACGGGCACACCACCAGCCCGCCCGCCCGCTACACCGAGGCCTCGCTGATCAAGGCCCTCGAAGACCTGGGCATCGGCCGTCCGTCGACCTACAGCTCGATCATCAAGACGATCCAGGACCGCGGATACGTCCACAAGAAGGGCAGCGCGCTCGTCCCGTCCTGGGTGGCATTCGCCGTGATCGGCTTGCTGGAGCAGCATTTCGCGCGGTTGGTGGACTATGACTTCACCGCGGCGATGGAAGACGAGCTCGACGAGATCGCGGCCGGTAACGAACGAAGGACCAACTGGCTCAGCAACTTCTACTTCGGTGGCGAGCACGGGGTGGACGGTTCGATCGCGCGCGCCGGCGGTCTGAAGAAGTTGGTGGGCGGCAACCTCGAGGAGATCGACGCTCGAGAAGTCAACTCCATCAAGCTGTTCGACGACTCCGAGGGTCGCGCGGTCAACGTCCGCGTGGGCCGCAACGGGCCGTACCTCGAGCGCATGGTCGACGATCCGGACAATCCGGGTGAGCTGAAGCCTCAGCGCGCCAACCTCAACGATGATCTGACGCCGGATGAGCTGACGCTCGAGTTGGCCGAAAAGCTGTTCGCCACACCGCAAGAGGGCCGCTCGCTGGGCGTGGACCCCGAGACCGGGCACGAGATCCTGGCCAAGGACGGCCGCTACGGACCGTACGTGACCGAGGTGCTCCCGGAACCCCCGGACGACGGCGAGGCGGGGTCGACGGCGAAGAAGGGCAAGAAGCCGACGGGGCCGAAGCCGCGCACCGGATCCCTGCTGCGCTCCATGGATTTGGAGACGGTCACGCTCGAGGATGCGCTGAAGCTGCTCTCGCTGCCGCGTGTGGTGGGCGTCGATCCGGCCAGCGGTGAGGAGATCACCGCGCAGAACGGGCGATACGGCCCGTATCTGAAGAAGGGCACCGATTCCCGGTCCTTGGCGACCGAGGAGCAGATGTTCGACATCACCCTCGACGAGGCGCTGAAGATCTACGCCGAACCCAAACGCCGTGGGCGACAGGGCGCGGCGACACCGCCGCTGCGTGAGCTGGGCAACGATGCGGCGTCGGGTAAACCGATGGTGATCAAGGACGGTCGCTTCGGTCCGTACGTCACCGACGGGGAGACCAACGCCAGCCTGCGCAAGGGTGATGACGTCATGTCGATCACCGACGAGCGGGCCTCGGAACTGCTGGCCGACCGACGTGCCCGCGGCCCGGTGAAGAAGAAGGCGGCCAAGAAGTCGCCGGCCAAGAAAGCCGCGAAGAAGGCGCCGGCGAAAAAGGCAGCCAAGAAGGCCTGACGACGATCAAGCGGCGAGGTACGAGCCGCGTTGAGGAGTCAGGCAATTCAACGAAGGCCTGACGACGATCAAGCGGCGAGGTACGAGCCGCGTTGAGGAGTTAGGCAATTGAACGAAGGCCTGACGACGATCAAGCGGCTAGCGCGCAGACTGTGACGGCACGTCGTCGTGGTCGACGCCCGACGGGGGCAGCAGTCCGACCGGCCGGGCCAGCTGTGTGGGCGCGGTGCGTCCTCGCAGGTTCACCGTCTCCCCGACATCCCAGCGCAGAGCCTCGGAGTCCAGCGCCTCGCTGACGGCGATCGCCGAGGCCAGCACGTGCCCTTTCTCCAGTTTCGCGAGCTCGGTGAGGCGAGCGGCCTCGTTCACGGGGTCGCCGATCACGGTGTACTCGAAGCGTGCCTGTGCGCCGATGTGACCGGCGATCGCCCGCCCGGCGGACACCCCGATCCCGAATTCGGTTTCGCCCAGCACCTCGATGAGTTCGTCGTGCAGCTCTCGGGACGCGGCCAGCGCGGCACCGGATGCGTCGGGGTGTTCGATGGGGGCGCCGAAGATCGCCAGCGCGGCGTCGCCCTGGAACTTGTTCACGAAGCCGCCGTGCCGGTTGACGATGTCGACCACCACGCGGAAGAAGTCGTTGAGCAAGCTCACCACGTCGGCGGCGGGTCGGGTCGCCGCCAGATTCGTCGAGCCGACCAGGTCGACGAACAGCACGGCGACGTCACGCTCCTGGCCGCCCAGCTCCGTGCCGCGCTCCAGGGCCCGGCGGGCGACGTCCTCCCCGACGTAGCGGCCGAACAGGTCGCGCAGCCGTTGCCGTTCGGCCAGGTCGCGCACCATGTCGTTGAACCCGGCCTGCAGCAGGCCCAGCTCGCTGGCGTCGTAGATCTGCATGTGGGCGTTGTAGTTGCCGCGTTGCACCTCACCCAGCGCCCAGCGCAGCTGACGCAACGGATCGGCGATCGACATCGCGACCAGCACGGTGCTCGACAGGCCGATGACCAGGGCGACGATCGCCAGCAGCAGGATCGTCGTGATCACCCGGTCGGCGGGTGCGGTGAGGATCTCGAATTTGCTCGCCACGAGCGCGAGCAGGATCGCAACGAGCGGAACTCCGGTGGACAGCACCCACGTCAGCACCTGCCGCAGGATCACGCCGGGGGCGTGGAACTTCTCCGGCACCCCGCCGCGCAGCGCTGCCACCGCCACGGGCCGCAGGACCCGCTCGGACTGCAGGTAGCCGATGATCGCGGTCGCGGTGGCGCCGAGGCCGGTCGCGACGGCCACGACGGGGGCGGACTTGCTGGCCACCGGCCAGCTGGCCACGATGAACACCACCGATCCGAGCAGCCAGTTCGTCGCGCTGATCACCGAGCGGTAGAACGGCATCCTCAGCGCCCGCATCCGGGCGACCTCGGTGTCGGCGGGGTCCCGGTCGCCGAGCAGCATGTCGCGGCGCTGCCAGCGCATCACCGGGATGAGCATGCGCAGCGTCAGGTAGGACGCCACGGTGAACGACACGAACAGGTAGCCGAGGAAGATCGACAGGTTGGAGGTGGGCAGGTCCTGCAGCTGAATGCGGTCCTCCGGGGGTAGCCCGAACCGCAGGAAACCGAGTACCAGCAGCGCGCCGATGACGTCGGCCTGCAGCATGCCCAGGGTGAACACCGGCCACGGCGTGCGCGCGACCCAGCGGACGAATGCGCGGATTCGCCCCACCTCGATCGCTTCGGCAGCCACGAGTTCACCGTATCGGGCGGAGCTGACGCGCACGGGGCCTCTGAGACGGACGTGTCGGTTCGCAGCACTACTGTTATCGGCGATGGCGGGTGTTTTTTCGCGTTTGGTGGGCCAGGACGCCGTGGAGGCGGAGCTGACGGCGGCGGCTCGGGCGGCACGTGGTGATTCCGCTCACAGCGGGGCGGCGCAGGCGGGCACGATGACGCATGCGTGGCTGATCACGGGTCCGCCGGGGTCCGGACGGTCGGTCGCCGCGCTGTGTTTCGCGGCGGCGCTGCAGTGCACCGCCGAGGGAACCCCGGGCTGCGGTGACTGCCGGGCGTGCAGCACCACGATGGCCGGTACCCATGCCGATGTGCGCAGGATCATCCCCGAGGGGCTGTCGATCGGCGTGGACGCGATGCGCACGATCGTGCAGATCGCGTCGCGCCGGCCGGGTACCGGTCGATGGCAGATCGTCGTCATCGAGGACGCTGACCGGCTGACCGAGGGCGCGGCGAACGCGCTGCTCAAGGTCGTGGAGGAGCCGCCACCGTCGACGGTGTTCCTGCTCTGCGCGCCGTCGGTGGACCCCGAGGACATCGCGATCACGCTGCGGTCGCGGTGCCGGCACGTCGCGCTGGTCACCCCGGGGGTCGACGCGATCGCCCGGGTGTTGGTGGAGCGAGACGGACTACCTGAGGCCGAGGCGGCGTGGGCGGCGTC
Source organism: Mycolicibacterium sp. 018/SC-01/001 (assembly GCF_007096635.1). Taxonomy (GTDB): domain Bacteria; phylum Actinomycetota; class Actinomycetes; order Mycobacteriales; family Mycobacteriaceae; genus Mycobacterium. The sequence continues at coordinate 87,710 of NZ_VKAA01000018.1, read as the reverse complement.
GGTGAGCGGGGGACACGTGGGCCGCGCACGGCGGTTGGCCACCGACGAGCAGGCCCGGGAGCGGCGCCGGCGGGCGCTGGGTCTCGCGCGGGAGGCGGCGACTCCGTCCCGGGCCTACGCCGCGGCCGAGGAGTTGGTGCTGACCGCCGAGGCGGAGGCCAAGGCGCTGACCGAGGATCGCAACGAGGTCGAGGCCGAGGAGCTGCGCACGGCGCTGGGCGCCGGCGGCACCGGTAAGGGCACCGCGGGGACGATGCGCGGCGCGGCCGGCGCACTCAAGGACCTGGAGAAAAGGCAGAAATCCCGCCAGACGAGGGCGTCACGCGACGCGCTCGACCGCGCTCTGATCGATCTCGCCACCTATTTCCGGGATGCCCTGTTGGTCGCTTCGGGGGCGCCGGACATCGCACCGAACCATCCCGACATGGGGGAGAAGGTGGCCGCGATGGCCGCCCACGCCTCGCCGGCGGCGCTGCTGCGCTGTATCGAGGCGGTCCTCGAATGCCGGGAGGCGCTCGCGATCAACGTCAAGCCGAAGTTCGCGGTCGATGCGATGGTCGGCACGGTCGGACAGGCCTTGCGTCAATGATCCTGGGTAACTGACCCTGCGGGGCTGAGTCGAATTGGGTGCACGCTGTGCCCTGCCGTAGAGTGGTGCCGCCCGACCAGGCCGCCTTAGCTCAGTCGGTAGAGCGATTCACTCGTAATGAATAGGTCGGGGGTTCGATTCCCCCAGGCGGCTCCACATGTCCTCGTCTCCGGACGGCCCGGATCTCAGTCCAATGCGGCCAGGATCTCCGGAATGGGGCGCAGGTGCTCGTTGAGCAGCGTGGTGACCAACTCGGTGTCGTTGTCGGCCAGTGCCGCGACGATCGCGCGGTGCTGGGCGTCGATCTCGGGAACCCGCTGTGGCCTGATCTGCAAGGCCCGCACGGCAACTCGCTGCTGGCGTGACCGCAAGGCGTCGTAGAGCTCGACCAGCACGGAGTTGCCGTGGGCGTCGACGATCGCGCGGTGGAACTCGCGGTCGAGCTTGGCGACGGTGAACCAGTCCTGTTCGCGCCCGGCGTCTTCCATGGCCGTCGCGAGCGCAGGCAGCTTCACCGGGGCGCCCGCGCCGACGGTGCAGAGCGCGCGTGCGGCGTGGCCTTCGATGAGCCGCCGGGATGCGTAGACCTCTTCGAGTTCGCGTGTGGTGACACTGCGGACCTGCGCCCCGCGCCGCGGCAGCAGGTCGATGAAGCGTTCGGAGTTGAGTCGGTGGAACGCTTCTCGCACCGGGGTGCGGGAGGTACCGACGGACTCGGAGATCCAGGCCTCGTCGAGGAACCGCCCGGCGGGCAGGGTGCCGCTGATGATCTGGTCGCGGACCCACTCGTAGGCGCGATCGCGCGCGGACTGGTTCGAGCTGGGCTCGCTGACTGTCATCGACACCGACAACCTCCTCTTGCACGTCCACAGTAATGGACACACGTTGTATATCCGTGTATACAACACATGTACGGAAACGGTGTCGGCCGCCGCAGCGGCTGCCGAGAGGAGGCCCTCCCCATGCTTCAGACGACGCGACCCGACCGCCGGTACGCCGTGTGGCTGTCCGGTCCCAACACCGCGGCTGCGGAGATCGCGCGCCAGGTGGGGTACGGAGCGGTGGTGCTCGACATCGAGCACGGCACGTTCGACCTCGCCGCCCTCGAACGCTTCATCCCGCTGTGCAAGGCGATCGGCCTCGAGGTGATCGCGAAGGTTCTCGGCCCGGAACGAGGCCCGATCCAGCAGGCGCTCGACTTCGGCGCCGATGTGGTCGCGATTCCCCACATCGAGAACGCTGCCCATGCGCGCGAGATCACCGCGTTCGCCAAATTCCCCCCGCTGGGCGACCGCAGTTTCGCGGGCGGCCGGACATCGGCTTACGGTGGCTTCACCGACGACTGGGTGCGTGAGCAGGACTCCCGCACCCGGTGCTACCCCATGATCGAGGACGCGGGAGCCATCGAGCAGATCGCCGACATCCTGGCACTGGACACCGTCGACGGCGTCTTCATCGGCCCGTCGGATCTCTCGCTGCGTCGCGCCAGAGGCGCCTACACCCGCGACGACGGCGACTTCGCCGACCTGGCCGCCATCGCGGCGGCCGCGAGAGCGGCGGGCAAGCCGTGGCTGCTGCCGGCGTGGTCGTCGGCCGAGAAGCAGTTCGCCCTCGAGCACGGTGCCGACCAGCTGGTGCTGACCATGGAACACGGAGCGCTGCTGGCCGGATTCGCGGCCGCTCATGCCGAGGTGGCCGAGCTCGACCGGCTGCCGAGCCTCACCGGGACGCCGTGATGACCGAGATCCGGGAAACTTCGTCGGCCACCGCGACGTCCTCCGCCTCCGGCATCGGCCGCACCCGCTGGTACATCGGCGGCCTGCTGGGTGCCGGGATGTTCGTCAACTACATCGACCGGGTCAATCTGTCGGTGGCGACCCCGGCGATCATGGCCGATTTCGACATCTCGGCCGCACAGATGGGCGTCGTCGCATCGGCGTTCCTCTGGACGTACGCGATGCTGCAGATGCCCATCGGCACGATCATCGACCGGATCGGCGTGCCGTGGGTGAATCGCGTCGGCGTCTTCCTCTGGGCGGTCGCGTCGTTCCTCTCGGCGGCCGCCGGCGGGCTCGGCCTGCTGATCGTGGCGCGGCTGCTGCTGGGCATCGGTGAGGCGCCTACGGTACCGGCCGGCTGGAAGGCGATCGGCCAATGGTTCCCGAAGCAGGAAAGAGGCACGGCCACAGCGATTTTCGATGGCTGCGCCAAGCTCTCCAACGTCATCGGCATTCCGATCATGGCCTTCCTCGTCTCCACGTTCAGCTGGCATGCGGCGTTCCTGTTCACCGGTGTGCTGAGCGTGCTGTACCTGATCGCGTGGTGGCTGCTGTATCGCTCGCCTTCTGTCGCCGTCGCGCAGGGAAAGATGTCAGCGGCCGAACTGGAGCACCTGCGCGCGGGTGAGGCGGAGGACGAGAACGCCACCGGCGCCGGCTCGCTGCGCGGTGTCGGGCATCTACTGCGGCGCCGCAAGACCTGGGGTCTGGCCCTGGGGTATGCGTCCTACACCTACGCCTACTACGTGCTGTTGACCTGGCTGCCCGGCTATCTCGAAAAGGAATTCGGGGTGAACCTGCTCAAAGGCGGCATCTACAGCATGATCCCCTGGCTGGTCGCCGTCATCGCGCAGTTCCTGATCGCCGGGGTGCTGATGGACCGGTGGACACGCCGGACGGGCGACGTCACCCGGGTGCGACGCATCGTGCTGGTGACGAGCATGCTGGCCTCGCTGGCCGTCACCGGCGCGGCCTATGCCGACACGATCGAGGTCGCGGTGGTCTTCCTGTCGATCGGCGCAGCCGGCCTGGCGGTCTCGGTCCCCGCCGGGTCGAGCATCGTGTCGCTGATCGCGCCGCACGGATACACCGGTTCTCTGGCGGGCATCGTCAACTTCGTCGCCAACCTGATCGGCATCTCGGCGCCTATCGTCACAGGTGTGGTCGTCGACCGCACCGGGTCGTTCGCCGGCGCCTTCATCGCCACCGGCGTGATCCTCGTCGGTGGGATTTTCTGCTACACAGTGGTTCTGGGGCGCATGGACCGCATGTCCGCACCCGTGGAGACAAGGAGTGAGACATGACGACGGTCGCTGTTGCGCAGTTCGCCCCCGGCGAAGACAAGGCCGCCAACCTCGAGGCCGTGACCGGCTACGTCACCGAGGCCGCGGCGCAGGGCGCGGACCTCGTCGTCTTCCCCGAGTACTCGATGTTCACCGCGCCTGCGATGGACGAGAGGTTCCTCGCCTCGGCCGAGTCGCTGGACGGCCCGTTCGTCTCCGCACTGCAGGAGACCGCGCGGCAGCAGGCGGTGACGATCGTCGCCGGTATCAACGAGACCACCGATCGCGCCGACCAGATCCACAACACGCTGGTGGCCATCGACGGCGGGGGCAAGGTGACCGCCGCGTACCGCAAGATGCACCTGTACGACGCGTTCGGCTATTCCGAATCCCGTTTCGTGCGAGCAGGAGTGGTCGATGCGCCGGAGACCTTCACCGTCGGCGGGCTGACGTTCGGGATGCAGACCTGCTATGACCTGCGCTTCCCCGAGGCGACGCGCCGCCTGGTCGATGCGGGCGCCGACGTCGTGCTGATTCCCGCCGAATGGGTGCCCGGTCCGCTCAAGGAGAACCACTGGACCACGCTGATCCGGGCCCGGGCGATCGAGAACACGATCTACGTCGCCGCCGCCGACCAGTGCGGTGCGCACGGCGCGGGCAACAGCATGATCGTCGACCCCATGGGTGTGGTGCTCTCTTCGCTCGGCGAGGAGGCCGGGATGGTCTCGGCGACGCTGAATCCCGAACGGATCGAGCGGGTTCGGGAGAAGAACCCGGCGCTGGCGTTGCGCCGGTTCGCCGTGGTGGAACGCTAGCCTTTCGGGGCGAGGAAGCCGACGGGCCCAGAGGCGAGGCACACCGACAGTGCGGCGGTGTTGGCCCGCACGGTGATCGCGTCGCCGGCACCCGGCAGCCTGACGAACACCCGGTTCAGTCCGGGCCGCACCGGCACCTTGACCTCGTCGCCCTCGCTGAGTCGGACCAGCAGCGAACCATCGGAATTGGCGAGGTAATTCAGCTCGACCGTCCAGTCGGCGGGCAGCAGAGGCCCGTCCAGCGGCATGCGGACCGGGAAGTCCGGCTGTACCAGGTATCCGCACCGAGGGTCGGGGCCGGGCCGGATACTGCGCACCCACGTGACCACCGCGTCCCGCAGCCGGCCCGACGAGTCGAGCATCCTCAGATCCGTTGTCGCCGAGCTGAATTCGGGCCGATCGGACAGCAGCGCGAACATGTGCGAGGTCAGGTTCTCCGGCCACGCGACGCGCTGCAGCACCAGCGGATCGACCTCCTGGTCGAGCATCGGGGCGCTCGAGCCGGCGTGCGCGGCCGCCAGCCCCGCCTCGGCGGTGAGCAGATACGCCTTGGTCGGGTTGTCCCGCCAGCTGGTCAGGAACGTCGACGTGGAGTAAAGGCTGCTCCCCAGGAACAGCGTCACCGCGCAGGCCACCACGGGACGGCCCCACCGCGGCGACTCGCGGCGCGCCGGTGCCAGGACGCCGATCGCGGCGAGCAGCGTCAGCACCACGACGAAGTCAGGGAGATAGCGCAGCGTCTGTGCGAGTTCCAGCGCGGTGAAGCGCGACGACCGCATGAGGTAGATCGGCACCTGGCAGGCCACCGCGTAGCCCAGCGCGACCGCCCACACCACACCCAGTCGCTGACGCCGTGACAGCGTCACCGCCACCGTCGCGGCCAGCGCCACCCAGCCGAGCACCATGACGGAGACCGGTGGCGTCGCCCACGGGGAGGCGGGTGCCCACCGCTGCCAGTCCCACGGCCCGCCCACCAATCCGGGCACGATGCCGTGGGTCACCGAGCGCCACAGCAGATCCCCCGTCATCGCCGGATCGAAGCTCCACCGCTGCTGGTCGACCACCGCGATGTACACGCCGATCCACGCGACGGTCAGCGCCAGGCACGCCAGCCACAGATCTCGGCCGCGGCGCCACACCTGCGCCACGGTCGCCTCGCCGGTCACGTGCCCGTACACCGCAGCCACGGCGAAGGCCGCGAACGGGATGATGGCCGCCTTCTCGAAGAACAGCAGACCGCCGAAGAACGCCGCAGCGCCAGTCACCGCGTAGCGGCGGGAGCCCGTCCGCACGAGCTGGATCGCATCCGCGCACACCCAGGCCAGCGCGGCGATCATCGGAAGTGCGTTCAACCCGGCCGCCCACCACGCGAAGCTCGGCACTGCGAGCGGGGTGAACATCGCGAACGTCAGGGGGATCAGCAACGCCGGGCGCCACCCGAGGATCACGTGCAGCGCACGCAGCAGCGCCAGCGATGCGACCAGCGTCAACACCACCAAGCTCAGCGCGGGACCGAACCAGTCCAGCGGCGCGAGTCGCGTGATCGCGCCGGCCACCAGGAACGCACCGGGCATGACGTGCCCGTCGTGGTCGTCGAACAGGTATCCCGGCGAGAGCAGCGGCTGGGTGCCGGCGCGGCCGACGAGGATCAGATCGTCCCAGTAGAAGTAGCCGCCGAACGCGAGCACCGCCCGGACCACCAGATGCAGCGCGATCACCGCGACGGCAGTGCGGACGACCCATTTCATGACGCCTGCGACTGTACGGATGCGCGGGAGGCCGAGCCGCCGCCGGTATGGTGACCCGGTGCGTACTTTGGTCACCGGGGCGGCCGGGTTCATCGGATCGACGCTGGTCGACAGGCTGCTGGTCGAAGGTCACTCGGTGGTGGGGCTCGACGATCTCAGTTCCGGCCGCAGCGAGAACCTGGGGCCCGCCGAGCGCCACGACGCGTTCGACTTCGTCAAGGCCGACATCGTCGACGCCGACCTGATCGGGTTGCTGGCCGACGTCAAGCCCGAGGTGATCTTCCATCTCGCGGCCCAGATCTCGGTCAGCCGCTCGGTCACCGAGCCGGTCTTCGATTCCAGCGTCAACGTCGTCGGGACGGTCCGGCTCGCCGAAGCCGCCCGGTCGGCCGGTGTCCGCAAGGTCGTGCACACCTCCTCGGGTGGGTCGGTGTACGGCGCCACGCCGCGCTACCCCACCGATGAGGACAACCCGCTCGACCCCGCGTCGCCGTACGCGGCCAGCAAGGTCTGTGGCGAGGTGTACTTCGGCATGTTCCGCAACCTCTACGGCCTGGACTGCAGCCACATCGCGCCCGCCAACGTGTACGGGCCGCGCCAGGATCCGCACGGCGAGGCCGGTGTCGTCGCGATCTTCTCCCGCGCGCTGCTCGCCGGACGGCCGACCAAGATCTTCGGCGACGGCACCGACACCCGTGACTACGTGTTCGTCGACGATGTCGTCGACGCGTTCGTGCGGGCCTCCGGGGAGGCGGGCAGCGGGCAGCGCTTCAACATCGGCACCGGCGTGGAGACGTCGACGCGGCAGCTGCACAGCGAGATCGCGCGGGCCGCGGGCACACCCGACGAGCCCGAGTTCCATCCGCCGCGGCTGGGCGACGTGCGGCGTTCCTGCCTGGACAACAGCCGCGCCGGCTCGGTGCTCGGCTGGCAGCCTCAGGTACCGCTGAGCGACGGGATCGCCCGCACGGTCGACTACTTCCGCAGCGAGCTCTGATCCCGGTTCATTCGCTGTCCGGCGTGCGCGCGCTCTGCAGCGCCACGGCGCGGGCCAGCCGGGTGTACTTCAGTTCGATGTCCTTGAACCGCATGTAGGTCGACAGCGTGGTGAACGCGAACGCGATGATCAGCACGTATTCCAGCAGATCGGTGCCGCGATCGACGCCCAGCCAGTTGGCGACCACAGTGGTGTCGTCGGGACGCAGGATCGCGTAGATGCCGGCGATGACGAACAGGACGTAGCCCACCTTCACCCACGCCTTGGTGCGCGCGCTGCTGCGCGAACGCAGCAGGTACACCAGCAGCGCCAGCACCGACACGATCAGCAGTGCCTGAATCCAGTTCATCGGGTCGTCCTCCTGCGCAACAGGCCGTCGAAGACGATGTTGACCCCGTTGAGCAACGGCTGGCCCTTCGCCTTCGAATAGTCCGTGTAGCGGATGTCGACGGGCACTTCGGTGACCCGCCAACCTTTTTCGTGAGCCAGCGCGATGAACTCGCCGGCGTGGCCCATCCCGCTGATGGTCAGGTCGAGGTCGTCGGCGACGCGCCGGTTGAACACCCGCAGCCCGTTGTGGGCGTCGGTGAGCCCGAAGCTGCGGTTGGAGCGGCTCAGAGTCGCCGCCGTCCGCAACACCGCGCGTTTGAGCCGCGGCGTCTGCGTCGGGCCGCCCGCGAAGCGGCTGCCCACCACCAGATCGACGTTCGCGGCGCGCAGGTGCTCGACCATCGTGGCGAGGTCTTCGACGCGGTGCTGTCCGTCGGCGTCGAACGTCGCGAACAGCGCGGCTGCGGGCCGGGCCCGGGCGTACTCGACACCGGTCTGGATGGCCGCGCCCTGCCCGAGGTTGACGGGGTGGGTGATGACGTGGGCGCCGGCGCGCAGCGCGGCGTCCCCGGTGCCGTCCCCACTGCCGTCGTCGACACAGACCACGTTCGGGAACACGGCACGCACCTCGTCGATGACCTCGGCGACCACGGTCACTTCGCGATACGCGGGGACCACGATCCACACGTCGCGGGAGCGCTGGTCAGAGGGGTCAGAGGTGTCGGTGGTGCTGATGCGCCATAACGTACACGTCTAGTGTGCCGGCACCCTGGACAGGGCGACCAGGTGCACGGCGATGCCCAGCAGCGGACCGCACAGCAGTGCCACCACGGTGCGCAGCTGAAGATCCAGTGGCAGCGCCAGCAGCGCCGCTGCGGCGACCGTCGCCGACACCCAGCCGACTGCGTACGCCCGGTGCAGCGCCGCGGCGACCGCTGCGGCGCCGGTCAGTGTGAGCAGCGCGATCATCACCGCTGCGGCGGTCAACCACCCGAGCAGGACACCGTCGGCCACGTAGGCGGGTCCGAACGCCTCCCGCAGCAGCCAGGGACCGAACGCGGCCGCAGCGATCACACCGACCGCACCCAGCGCCAGCACCGCCACCGCCGGGGTGATCAACGCCCGCAGCCGATGGGCCCGCTGATCGACGAAGTGGGCGATCAGATTGCCCTGCATCGCGGTCAGCGGCACCAGCAGCGGGGCGCGCGTCAGCGTCACCGCGAGGATCACCACACCGCCGGCGGCACCGAGGTCCCCCGAGGTGGCCTTGAGCAGCACGGGAAAACCCATCACCAACACCGCGCTGGCCCCCGCCGCCGCGATCGAATGGCCGGCACCCCGCAGGAACGTCGCGGTGGTGCCCGGGGTGTACAGCTTCGCGGCGGCGCGGGTCACCGGCGATGCGAGCAGCATCAGCAGCCAGCCCACCGCCCCCGCCACGGTCGCCCACAGGTAGCCGCCCAGACCCCAGCCCAGCGCGAAACCGGCCGTTGCGACGGCGACCCGCAGCAGCGCGTCGGCGACCATCAGGGCCCCGTACTCCGACCAGTGGTTCAGTCCGGCGAGCAGGCCCAGCAGCGTGGTGTGGACGCAGAACCCGGCGAGTCCGGCGGCCAGCAGCGCCACGCTGAGCAGTGTCGCGTCGGCGAACACGTGAGGAGCCCACAGCGGCGCGGTCACCGCGATGGCCACGGCGGCGCTCAGCCCCACTCCGATGCCGGTCCGCACCGGGCGGGTGCGCTGTGCGCCGGGTTCGATCGTCGCGGCCTGGCGGACCTCCCGGGTGGTCTCCTGCAGCAGCCCGAACGCGGCGCCGCTGGCCAGACCGAAGGCTCCCCAGAACACCCCGAACACCGAGAAGCCGGCGGGCTCGAGGTCACGCGCGGCAAGGTAGAGCACGGCGTAGCCGCACAGCGCGGACACCGCGGTGGCCGCCCCAACGCGCACGACGCTGCTGCGCGTGACCGCGCCCGGGCCGACGGTCGCGTCGGTCACGAATGGTCCAGCGGCGGAACGTCTGTCGCGTACAGCCACGCCGCCCACAGGGGGCGCAACGACTCGTCGGCGTACCGCGCCGCCAGGGCGATGAAGTCGTCGGTGACCGCGCTGGCGTGCCGGTACCTGGTGGTCCAGTCCTTGAGCAGCGCGAAGAAGTTCTTGTCGCCCAACGTGGTTCGCAGTACGTGCAGTGTCAGCGCACCCCGCTTGTAGACGCGGTCGTCGAACATGTCGCGCGGTCCGGGGTCGGCGAGCAGCAGATCGTGCGGCGAGTGCGCGAGTCGGTGGTGGTAATGCCGGGCCCACTCGTCGGCGCTGCGCTGCGCGCAGTGTTCGGACCACAGCCATTCGGCGTAGCAGGCGAAACCCTCGTGCAGCCAGATGTGGCGCCACCGCTGCACGGTGACCGAGTTGCCGAACCACTGGTGGGCGAGTTCGTGGGCGATCAGGCGTTCGGCGCCGCGCTCACCGTCGCAGTGGTTGGCGCCGAAGATCGAAATACCCTGTGCCTCGAGAGGAATCTCGAGGTCGTCGTCGGTGATGACGACCGTGTACCCGGTGTCCAGCGGGTAGGGGCCGAAGAGTTTGGTGAACAGCTTCATCATCTGGCCCTGCCGGCCGAAGTCGTGCGCCACCTTCTCGCGCAACCTCTCCGGCGCGACCGCGTGGATGGACACCCCGTTCTTGGCGATGCGGTGCCGTTCGTAGACCCCGATCTGCAGCGTGATCAGGTACGTCGACGTGGGCTCGGCCTGCTCGTAGGTCCACGTGGTCATCGCCGCGCGCACCCGCCGATGCAGCAACTTGCCGTTGGCCAGCGCGTAATACGGGCTCTCCGTGCTGATCTGGATGCCGAAGCTGGCTTTGGCGCTCGGATGGTCATCGCACGGGAACCACGATGATGCGCCGTTGGGTTGCCCCGCCACCAGGGCGCCTTCGCTGAGCTCTTCGAAACCGACTTCGCCCCACAGCGATCGGACCGGGCGGGGGGTGCCGCCGTAGCGCACGACGATCGTCATGGCCGCACCGGCGCGCAACCGGTCCGTCAGGCTGATGTGCAGCTTGCCGTTGGCCGTGCGGAAGTTGCCCGGCCGCTTGCCGTTGATGCTCACCTTCGACACCGACAGCGCAGCAGACAGATCGAGGGTGAAGGTCTGCAGTTCGGCGAGCGTGACCGCGGTGATGGTGGCGGTGCCGGTGAGCCGGTTGATCGCGACTTTGTACTCGAGGTCGAGTTCGTAGCGCGACACCCGGTAGCCGAAGTTGCCGGTGCTCGGGAGGTAGGGGTCGATGACCGGTGGGGTGCCCTTTTTCGCGACCTGTTTGCGCGCCCTCACGCCGCCGCCGGCTTCTTCGCCTTGTTGCCCTCGTCGGCGCGCCTTTTCCGCGGCGGCAGCCACGGCGCGATCGGATTGCCCTGCCAGCGGGTGGACGGCGGCACCTCGTCGCCGCGGACCACCAGCGAGGCCGGCCCGACAGTGGCCCCGGCGCCCAGCCGGGCGGCCGGCAGGGCCACGCAGTGCGGGCCCAGCGTCGCGCCGGCCTCGAGCACCACGGTGTCCATCCGCATGATCCTGTCGTGGAACAGATGGGTCTGCACGACGCAGCCCCGGTTCACCGTCGCCGCGTCACCGAGCGTCACCAGATCGGCCTCGGGCAGCCAGTACGTCTCACACCACACTCCGCGTCCGATCGTCGCGCCCAGCGCGCGCAGCCACACGTTCATCACGGGGGTACCCGACGCCGCCCGCGCGAACCACGGCGCCGCGACCGTCTCGACGAAGGTGTCGGACACCTCGTTCCGCCACACGAACGACGACCACAGCGGATGCTCGATCGCGGTGATCCGGCCCACCAGAAGCCATTTCGCCGCGACGGCCACACCGCCGGCCACCGCTCCCGCCACCAGCAGCACCAGCCCCGTCAGTAGGGCCGCGCCGAGCCAGCCGACCGTCAGCGCCAGCCACTGCGCGGTCATCAGCACGCCCACCCCGATCGCGAACGTGACGACGACGGGCAAGAACCGGAACGTCTCGACCACCGCCCGCAGCACGCGCAGCCGGGTCGACGGATGGAACGTGCGGAGGGCGTCGGCCGCAGTCGGCTGGCGACGCAGCCGGGTCGGCGGGCTGCCCAGCCACGACGAACCGGCCTTGGCCTTGTGCGGTGTCGCCGACAGCACCGCGACCAGCCCATCGTCGGGCACCCGCCGGCCCGGCTGCGTGATGCCCGAATTGCCCAGGAACGCGCGCTTGCCGACCGTCGCCCGCGCCACGTGGATCCAGCCGCCGCCCAGCTCGTAGGACGCGACCATCGTGTCGTCGGCGAGAAAGGCGCCGTCCTCGACGACGGTGAACTTGGGGATCAGCAGCGCGGTCGAGATCTCGGTGCCCTTGCCGATCTTGGCGCCGAGCAGGCGCAGCCACCACGGTGTCGCCAGTCCCGCGTAGATCGGGAACAGGTAGGTGCGGGCGCCGTCCATCAGCCGTTCGGTCGCCCAGAGCTGCCACCCCGACCGGCTGCGTACGGGGTGGTAGCCCTCGGTGAGGCCGACGGCGAGGATGCGGACCCCGAGCACGGTGAGCACGGCGTAGACGAGCAGCGCGACCGCGGTCGCCGGCACGGTCCAGGCCAGCGAGGGTAGCAGCGCATCACGCAGCGTCGCGGTGCCGCGCACGGCCCAGCCGATCACGGCGAGCCCGGCCGCGAGCGCCGCGAGCGGCAGGGCGCCCAGCAGCATCGAGGTCACCCCGTACATCGCCACCCAGATCGGGGCACGCGGCGGCCGGTGATCCGGCCACGGGTGCTTGGCCTTGCCGGACTTCACGGCCGGCGAACCCTTCCAGTACTGCCTGTTCTTGACCTTGCCGACGACGCCGGAGCCCGGCGCCACGTCGGCGTTCTTGCCGACCACTGCGCCGGGCAGCAGCGTGGTGCGCGCGCCGATGGTCGCGTCGTTGCCGATCGTGATGGGCCCGACGTGGAAGAGGTCGCCGTCGATCCAGTGCCCGGTCAGGTCGACCTCGGGTTCGATGGAGCAGCGATGCCCGATGCGCAGCATCCCGGTGACGGGCGGCGCGGAATGCAGGTCCACCCCGCTGCCGACCGAATTGCCCAGCGCGCGTGCGTAATACACCAGCCAGGGGGCGCCGGCCATGTTTTCCGCGCCGCTGGCGTCGGCGAGCCGTTCGGCCAGCCAGATGCGCATGTGCACCGATCCGCCGCGGCGGTAGGTGCCCGGTTGCAGGGTGCCGACCAGGATGCGCGCGCTGAGGACGGCGATGCCCATCCGCCCGGGCGGAGAGACGAACAGGATGAACCCGGCGAGAATCCACCACCAGCTCAATGGCCACGCCCACGGCACGAGGTCGATCGCGGCGGCCACGTTGTTGGCCGCGGCCAGCCACACCACCCACTGCATGCCGGTCAGGGTCGCGAGCGGCACCGTCAACGCCACCTGCACCGCCTGTGTCAGCCGTGAGACGGGACGCACGGTACGGGTCTCGACGGCCGGCGGTGGTTCGAGCTCGTCGAGGTACCCGGCGAGGGAGCCCAGCCGGGGATGGTCGTACAGGTCGGCGACGGTGACCTGCGGGTAGCGCTGACGCAGCACGGCGATCAGCTGGGCCGCCGACAGCGATCCGCCGCCGAGGGCGAAGAAGTCGGCGCCGGGGCCGTCGATCGGGGCGGCGAGCACGTCGCGCCAGAGGCCGGCCAGCCAGCCGAGCGTGCCGCCGAGCTCCGCAGAGGCGTCCTCGGGATCGCTGCCGCCCACGGGCCAGGGCAGCGCGTCGCGGTCGACCTTCCCGGACGTGCGGGTCGGCAGTTCGTCGACGACGACGAGCCGCGGCACCAGCGCCGCGGGCAGCGACTCGGCCAGCCGGGCCCGCGCGCTGTGCAGGTCGAACCCGGCGCCGGGTGCGGCGACGACGTAGCCGACGAGCACGGGTGTGCCGCTCGCGGTGCGGCGCACGGCGGCCGCGCCGCCGCTGACGCCGGGCAGGTGCACGAGCGCGGTGTCGACCTCGCCGAGTTCGATGCGCCGGCCGCCGACCTTGACCTGGTCGTCGGCCCGCCCCATGAAGTACAGCCCGTCGGCCTCCAGCCGCACCAGGTCGCCGCTGCGGTAGGCCCGGCTCCACGCCAGCGTCGGCGCAGCCGCGTACTTCTCGGCGTCCTTCTCGGGATCAAGGTAGCGCGCCAGGCCGACCCCGCCGATGACCAGTTCGCCGACCTCGCCGGGGCGCACCGGGGTGCCGTCGGCGTCGACGACGGCCAGATCCCAGCCGGGCAGCGGTAACCCGATGCTGACCGGCCCGGTCCCGGTGAGCCGCGCCGCACACGCGACGACGGTCGCCTCGGTGGGGCCGTAGGTGTTCCACACCTCGCGGCCCTCGACCGCGAGGCGGGCGGCCAGCTCCGGCGGGCACGCCTCGCCGCCGAAGATCAGCAGCCGTACCGCTTCGAGGGCCTCGGCCGGCCACAGCGAGGCCAGCGTCGGCACCGTGGACACCACAGTGATGTCGCGCGAGACCAGCCACGGGCCCAGGTCCATGCCGCTGCGCACCAACGACCGCGGCGCGGGCACCAGGCAGGCGCCGTGCCGCCAGGCCAGCCACATCTCCTCGCAGGACGCGTCGAATGCGACCGACAGCCCGGCCAGCACCCGGTCGCCCGGCCCGAGCGGGTTGTCCTGCAGGAACATCTGCGCTTCGGCGTCGACGAACGCGGCCGCGTTGCGGTGGGTGACCGCGACGCCCTTGGGCGTGCCCGTCGACCCGGAGGTGAAGATGATCCACGCGTCGTCGCGGCTCAGCGGGGCCGTCGCGCGCCACCCGCGCGACGCACCGGGCCCGCGGATCAGGCCGCGTTCGGTGATCACGGCGACGACGTCGGCCTCGGTGAACACGAGCTCGGCCCGTTCGGGCGGGTCGTCGGCGTCGACGGGCACGTAGGCCGCGCCCGCGGCCAGGGTGGCCAGGATCGCGACGTAGAGCGCGTAGCTGCCGGACGGCATCCGGATGCCGATGCGGTCGCCGCGGCCGACACCGCGCGCCGCCAGCCAGGCCACGCTGTCCTCCACGTCGGCGATCAGTTCGGCGTAGGTGAGCTGCACGGTGCCGTCGTCGAGTGCGGTCGCGTCGGGGTGCCTGCGGGCGGTGTCGTAGAGGATGTCGATGAGCGTGCGCGGCGGCGGTGCCTGGGCCGACAGCAGGTACTGCGGGGGGATCTCGGGGGTTGGATCCGGTGCTGTCACGGGTACAAACTACTCATTGCGCGGGGCCGCTTCCCGCCGTCGGGTGGCCTGATTCGCGTGTCGACGGACCGACTGGCAGAATGACCGCCTTGGAGGGGAGTATTCCTTCGCCACAGTGTCGTCATCACGTCGCCCGCATACGGGTGACCGGTGCTGCGGGCCGGGCGCCGGGGACGGCGCCGGTGGAAGAGACCTCCGGCGTTTTGACGACGACCGGAGGCTAGATGAACGTCAGTGCTCTCGAGTGGGGGATCACGCTCAGCGTGACCATCGCGATCCTGCTCTTCGATGTGATCGTGATCGGGCGCCGCCCGCATGAGCCGTCCAAGCGGGAAACCGGCACCGCGCTCACCGTCTACGTCGGTCTGGCCATTGCGTTCGGCGTGTGGACGTGGTTCTTCCACGGCAGCCAGTACGGCGTCGAGTTCTTCGCCGGCTGGCTCACCGAATACAGCTTGTCGGTGGACAACCTGTTCATCTTCTTGATCATCATGGCGAGCTTCAAGGTGCCGCGGATCTACCAGCAGCAGGCCCTGCTGGTCGGCATCATCCTGGCGCTCGTCTTCCGCGGCATCTTCATCGCGCTCGGCGCCGTCGCGATCGAGCAGTTCTCCTGGGTGTTCTACCTGTTCGGCGCGTTCCTGGTGTACACCGCGATCAAGCTGGTCCGCGACACCGACCACGACGACGACGGCGAGAACGGCGTGGTGCGGTTCGCGCAGAAGCACCTGAAGTTCACCGACACGTGGGACGGCCTCAAGCTGTGGGTGAAGGAGAACGGCGCCGGCCGATTGATGACGCCGATGTTCCTGGTCATCATCGCCCTGGGCACCACCGACCTGCTGTTCGCGCTCGACTCGATCCCGGCGATCTACGGCCTGACCCGCGAGCCCTACCTGGTGTTCGCCGCCAACGTGTTCGCGCTGATGGGTCTGCGGCAGCTCTACTTCCTGCTGGGTGATCTGCTCAAGCGGCTGGTGTACCTGTCGCAGGGGCTGGCGTTCATCCTGGGCTTCATCGGCGTGAAGCTGCTGCTGCACGCGCTGCACGAGAACGAGGTGCCGTTCATCAACGGCGGCGAGCCGCTGAAGGTGCCGGAGATCCCGACGTTGGCCTCGCTGGGTGTCATCGTCGTGACGCTGCTGATCACCACCGCCGCCAGCCTGTACAAGACGCGGGTGCACGACGCGCGCAAGAACGGCGGCTCCGACGCAGGCGACGAGCAGGCCGAGAGCACCGATCCGGCGGCGGACACCTCTCGCTGATTCCCTTGGGATCGCGCTGATCGCAACAGGGGCGCAGGGCGTGCGCCGCGGTTAGCGTCGCAGGATGCGGATCTTTGTCGACGACGGCGCCGCGGTGCGCGAGCTCACTGACGGTGCCGAGCCGGTCATCCGGGTCTCCGCGCCCGACCTGCAGCGGGCCCGTCAGGTCCGGTCGCGCATCCGGTCGGGCCCCGGCGACGCCTCGGTGATCCTGGACGTGACGGTCGCTGTCGACCGGGACTTCCGAGCGGCGCGTTCGGCGTTCGATTCCCAGCCCGGCGACACGGTCCGCTACGCCGGCAGCCTGGCCGGACTGGTCGGGCTGATCGGCGACATCGAGTCGGCCGGCGTGGCCGACGGCGTGACGCTGATCGGCGTCTCGGCCCGGCAGGATCTCGATCGGATCGGCCGGGACGTGGTGCGCGCGCTGACGCAGCGCGATCAGGCCCGCGCGTCCTGAAGCGCCGCGTCGATCAGCCGGGCGTACCGCAGCGAGCGCGCTGAGCCCGTCGTCCCCGCGCCCATCGTGTTCATCACGTAGGCGAAAGTGGCCCGCCGGTCCAGATCCATCACGACCAGCGAGCCGCCCCAGCCGCCCCACCAGCAGACCCTGCCGGCGGGCACCGCGGGCACGCTGGCGGGCGTGGGCAGGCCGAATCCGATGCCGAAGCGCAGCGGGATGCCCAGCACGAGGTCGGTGCCGTGGGACTGCTCGACGAAGATCTGCTCGATGGTGGCAGGGGAGAGCACCGTCGTGCCCTCGACGGTGCCGCCCAGCGATATCGGGCGCAGCGCGCGCACCAGCCCGCGGGCGTTGCCGTGGCCGTTGGCGCCGCCGATGTCGGCGGCACGCCACGGCGCGGTCCCGGCGACCGCGACGCCGTCGGCGCCGGGCGGGAACGCCGCGAAGGTCTTGACCGCCGGATGGTCGGGATCGAGCCGGGCCAGGCCGCGGTCGCGGGGTGGCGGGGCGATCAGCTCGGCGATGCGCGGTTCGTCGCCGGCACGCGCCCCGATCTGGACATCGGCCTGGAGCCGATCCGAGATCTGTTCGCGGACAAACTCTTTTAACGTTGTTCCGGTGATCCGCCGGACCACCTCGCCGATCAGGTGGCCGTAGTTCATCGCGTGGTAGCCCGACGCGGTTCCCGGCTCCCACCACGGGGCCTGGTTCGCCAGGTGCGCTGTGGCGAGCTCCCAGTCGTAGATCGCTTCGCTGTCGAACGGCATCTGCCAGCCTGACACCCCTGAGGTGTGCGCGAGCAGGTGACGCACCTCGATCGCGTCTTTACCGTGGGCGCCGAACTCCGGCCAGTACCGCGCCACCGGCGCCCACGGGTCGAGTTGGCCCGCATCGACGAGGACGAGCGCCGCCAGCGCGGTCAGCGTCTTGGTGCACGACCAGAAGTTGACAATCGTATCCTGTTGCCACGCAACGGTTTTCGCCCGGTCGGCGTGACCGCCCCAGATGTCGGCCACGAGTTCGCCGTCGACGTCGACGGCCAACGACGCACCGAGCTCCTCACCCGCCTCGAGCTCCTCGGCCAGAGCGGCCGCGAGGCGGTCGAAGCGCGGTTCCCAGCGACCCTGTGCACCACTCACAGGGGCGAGCCTAGGTGGTGCCGGTGGTCACCAGTTGTCGTAACCGCCCTCGGGTCCGAGCATGCGTTCCAGCCGGGTGCGGTTGATCCGGGCCAGTTCGTTGCGGACGATCTTGCGCTCGGTCTCGTAGTCGTTGAGCATCCGGTCGCCCATCGCGGCCAGCACGGTGTCGGCGCTGTAGCCGTTGACGTACATCACGAAGCCGAAGCCGAAGTGGTCCAGGTAGCGCTTGGCGGCGGCCGACAGCTGGGCCATCATCTCCGGACGCGCGTCCTTGACCGCGCACTGCTCGGCCGCCGACTTCTCGCTGCCGGGCCGGCGGCCGACGTCGGGGTAGGCCTGCAAGATCGAGTCGATCGAGTCTTCCCCGAGGGCGAACAGCAGCCCGTCGGCGCAGCGGAACAGCTGGTCGTGGCTGGTGAACGGGCGCTGACGGGCCAGATCCGCGGACAGCGGCACGCTGTAGCAGCATTCGTAGACGGCGTGCACGGCGCGGCGCATCGGCAGCGCGTTGAACGCCTCGAGCCCGATTCCCTGATGCAGCAGCACACCGTCATGATCGAACTCCCATACGGCGCGGACGTAACGCCGTGTTACGGGCAGGTCAAATCCGGCGAGTAGACGCGAACTCGAGTGTTCTTGCGGCGTGTCCGCTCGAGTTCGCGTCTACTCGCGCCAAAAAACTAGTGGCCCTCGGTCTTGAAGCGCTCGATCGATCGGTTGACCTCGGCCTCGGCCTCCTCGCGGCCCACCCAGTCGGCGGCGTGCACGAACTTGCCGGGCTCGAGGTCCTTGTAGTGCACGAAGAAGTGCTTGATCGCGTCGAGCTCGAACTCCGACACGTCGCCGATGTCCTGGATGTGGTCCCACCGCGGATCGGCGAGCACGCACAGCACCTTGTCGTCGCCGCCCTTCTCATCGGTCATCCGGAACATGCCGACCGGCCGCGCCTCGACGATGCAGCCGGGGAACACCGGCTCGGGCAGCAGCACCAGCGCGTCCAGCGGATCGCCGTCCTCGCCGAGGGTGTCCTCGATGTAGCCGTAGTCGGTGGGATAGCCGAACGCCGTGAACAGGTAGCGGTCCAGCTTCACCTTGCCGCTGTCGTGGTCGACCTCGTACTTGTTGCGTGAACCCTTCGGGATCTCGATGAGAACGTCGAACTGCACCGGGGAGCTCCTTCGCATGAACGGGCGATCAACAGGCCGGAACCACCTTAGTGGGGAGCGATACCCTGCTCTACGGGGGTGGCTTCCGGACTGATCGAGCGACAGGGGAACTATGCGGCCGACTCGATGGCGGCGGTCCACCTATGCGCTGGTCGGCCTCGCCGTGGTGGTTCTGGTGGCGGTCGTCGTCGCCGCTGCCGCGCTGATCGCCGGCAGGAAGACCTCCGAGGCGGTGGCCGTCAAGGCGGCGCCGGCGCCGGCGACCGCGAACCCCGGTGTGGTGCCCGTGCCCGAATCGGCCGACAAGCCGACCCCGGCCGGGATGTCGCGTGCGCTGGCGGCCGTGGCCGCTGATCCCAATCTCGGTCAGTTCACCGGGCGGATCACCGATGCGTTGACCGGCGAGGAGCTGTGGGCCCGCGGCCCCCGTGTGCCGATGCAGCCGGCGTCGACGAACAAACTGCTGACCACCGCCGCGGCCCTGCTGACGCTGGATCGGGACGCCCGCTTGACGACGCGGGTCGTGGCCACCTCGCCCGGCACGGTCGTGCTCGTGGGGGGCGGCGATCCGACGCTGTCGGCCGCGCCGCGCGGCACCGACACGTGGTACCGCGACGCCGCCCGGATCGTCGATCTCGCCGACCAGGTGCGCCGCAGCGGGACCACCGTGCGCACGGTCGCCGTCGACGTCAGTGCCTACAGCGGCCCGACGATGGCGCCGGGCTGGGACCCGCTCGACATCGACGGCGGCGACATCGCCCCGATGGAGGCCGTCATGCTCGACGGCGGCCGGACCCAGCCCGTCACCGTCGATTCGGCGCGCTCGCGCACCCCGGCGCTGGACGCCGGGCGGGCGCTGGCCGTCGCGCTGGGCGCCGATCCGCGGACGGTGACGGTGCTGCCGTCGGCGGCGCAGGGCCGCGAGATCGCCTCGGTGCAGTCCCCGCCGCTGATCGAGCGGCTGCGCGAGATGATGAACGCCTCCGACAACGTGATGGCCGAGTCGACGGGCCGGGAGGTCGCGGCGGCGACGGGCCGGCCGGAGAGTTTCGCCGGCGCCGTCAACGCGGTCCTCGACGCCCTCGACGACGCTGACGTCGACACCGGCGAAGCGCATCTGCTGGACTCCAGCGGGCTGTCGGTCGACGACCGGCTGACCGCCGAGACCCTCGACGAGGTCGTCGGCGCCGCCGTGGGCGACGACCACCCGCGGCTGCGTCCCCTGGTGGACCTGTTGCCGATCGCAGGGGGAAGCGGCACGCTGTCGAACCGCTACCTCGACGCCGCCGGTCACGGCGCGGCCGGCTACCTGCGGGCCAAGACCGGATCGCTGACCGCGACCAATTCCCTCGCCGGCTTCGTCACCGATTCCAACGGCCGGGTGCTGACGTTCGCGCTGCTGTCTAACCAGGCCGGCCCGAGCGGGCGGACCGCACTCGACGCCTTCGCCGCCACATTGCGAACCTGCGGGTGCCGCGCATGAACGCCGCACAGCGCCAACCCTTTTCCGTCGGCAGCGCGGTGGACTGGAACCTGGCGGCCACGTTCGGCGGCAAGCTGGCCCGCCCCGAGCCGCCGGCCACCGACTACACGCGCACGCAGGTCATCGCCCAGCTTGCCGACGCGGCCCGCGCGGCAGAAGTGCCCGTACGTGAGGTGACCGGGCTGGCCGAGGGAGAGGACATCCCCGAGGCCCGAATCGTCAACCGGCCGGAGTGGATTCGGGCGGCCGCGGGCTCGATGCGGGCCATGACCGGCGGCGGTGGCGGCGGCCCCGAGAC
The DNA here is from genome assembly GCF_007096635.1 of Mycolicibacterium sp. 018/SC-01/001. Taxonomy (GTDB): domain Bacteria; phylum Actinomycetota; class Actinomycetes; order Mycobacteriales; family Mycobacteriaceae; genus Mycobacterium. The sequence continues at coordinate 67,098 of NZ_VKAA01000018.1, read as the reverse complement.
AGGTAAGCCGCGCGCGATCAGCGGACGTATCGCGGGGGTACAGACGGGTGCGGTGCTGGCATTCGTGTCGTCGGGCATCCTCGGCCAGTACGACCCCTTCGGAGGGCAGGGTGGCGAACTGCTGCTCGTCTACCCGAACGTCATCGCGGTGGAGAGGCAGCTTCGGGTGCAGCCCGCCGACTTCCGGATGTGGGTGTGTCTGCACGAGGTCACCCACCGCGTCCAGTTCCGCGCCAACCCCTGGCTGGCGGGCCACATGTCCGACGCGCTCGGCGTGCTGACCGCCGACGCCGGCGAGGACGTCACCAAGGTGGTGGGGAGGCTGGCCGACTACGTCCGGGAGAAGCGCTCCGGCCATGCGGCAGAAGCGAATTCGGCGGGCATCCTCGGTCTGGTGCGCGCCGTGCAGTCCGAGGAGCAACGCGCGGCGCTGGACCGCCTACTGGTACTGGGCACGCTGCTGGAAGGTCACGCCGATCACGTGATGGATGCCGTGGGGCCGGCAGTGGTCCCGTCGGTGTCGACCATCCGCCACCGTTTCGACCAGCGCAGGCAGCGCCGGCAGCCGCCGGTGCAGCGGCTGCTGCGGGCACTGCTGGGCATCGACGCGAAGATGGACCAGTACACGCGGGGCAAGGCGTTCGTCGATGCCGTGGTGTCGACGGTGGGCATGACGCGGTTCAACACGATCTGGACAGGTCCGCACACCCTGCCGCTGCCCGAGGAGATCGACGAGCCGCAGCGATGGATCGACCGAGTGCTGTAGCGCAGCTGCGCGCTGCGCTGGGCCGGTTCGCCGCAGAGCACGGACTCGACGGGCACTGGTGTGTGGCGCTGTCCGGCGGGCCCGACTCGCTGGCGCTGACCGCGGTCGCGGCGGCGCTGCGGCCGACGACCGCGGTGATCGTCGACCACCGGTTGCAGGCCGGCTCCCACACCGTCGCTGCAGCGGCGCGCGATCAGGCACTGGCATTGGGATGTGTTGCCGCGCAGGTTGTCCCGGTGGAGGTCGGCGTCGACGGCGGTCCGGAGGCGGCGGCCCGCGCCGCACGGTACGCGGCCCTGGAGCAGGCGCGCGACGGTGCACCGGTGCTGCTGGGACACACGCTCGACGATCAGGCGGAGACCGTGCTGATGGGTCTCGGCCGCGGATCGGGAGCGCGGTCGATCGCGGGCATGGTGCCCTACGACGCGCCGTGGTGCCGGCCGCTGCTGGGGGTGCGGCGCAGTGTCACGCACGCAGCGTGCGCCGAGCTCGCTCTGACGCCGTGGCGGGATCCGCACAACGACGACCCGCGATTCACCCGGGTGCGGCTGCGCGCCGAGGTACTGCCGCTGCTCGACGAGGTGCTCCACGGCGGAGTCGCCGAGGCGCTGGCCCGCACCGCCGCCGCGCTGCGGGAGGACACCGACGCCCTCGACGCGATCGCCGCGGACGTTCCGGTCGAGACCGAGCTGCCGGTGGCGACGCTGACGGGGTTGCCCGCCGCGGTGCGCCGCCGCGTGATCCGGCGCTGGCTGCTCGACGGCGGCGCCGCAGGCCTGTCCGACGGGCAGATCCGGTCGGTCGATGCGTTGGTGAGCGCGTGGCGGGGGCAGGGTGGCGTGGCGGTGCCGAGTGCGGCGACGCGGTCGCGGCTGTTCGCGGGCCGGCGCGGTGAGGTGCTGACGCTCTACCGCGAGCCGGTCGCGGACTGAGCACCGCTACGCTCTAGGGCGTGCCTGCGCATGGGGAGTTGTATCCCGGGGACATCAAGTCGGTGTTGCTGTCGGAGGAGCAGATCCGCTCCAAGACGGCGGAGCTCGCCGAGCTGATCGCCGCCGACTACCCGACGCCGGGGGAGGGGCAGCAGGATCTGCTGCTGATCACGGTGCTCAAGGGCGCGGTCATGTTCGTCACCGACCTGGCGCGGGCCATCCCGCTGCCCACGCAGCTGGAGTTCATGGCGGTCAGTTCCTACGGGTCGTCGACGTCGTCGTCGGGGGTGGTCCGCATCCTCAAGGACCTCGACCGCGACATCAACGATCGCGACGTGCTGATCGTCGAGGACATCGTCGACTCCGGTCTGACGCTGTCGTGGCTGCTGCGCAACCTCGCGACCCGCCATCCGCGGTCGCTGCGCGTGTGCACACTGCTGCGCAAGCCCGAGGCCGTGCGCGCCGACGTCGACATCACCTACATCGGCTTCGACATCCCCAACGAGTTCGTCGTCGGCTACGGCCTCGACTACGCCGAGCGCTACCGGGATCTGCCCTTCATCGGCACGCTCGACCCCAAGGTCTACGAGTAGCACCCCGCCCAAACCAACGTTTGGGCGGGAAAGTGCGAGAAGTTCTCGCCATTTCGTCGATCTCGACGCAGGATCGAAGCCATGACCGAGACCGCGCTGCGCATCTGCCCGTTCTGTGAAGCCACCTGCGGCCTGACGCTGACGATCGACGAGGGCGCGGTGGTCGGCGCGCGGGGTGACCGTGACGACGTGTTCAGCCACGGCTTCATCTGCCCGAAGGGTGCGAGCTTCGCCGAGCTCGACAACGATCCCGACCGCCTGCAGGTCCCGCTCGTCCGGCGCGACGGCGTGCTGACGGAGACGACGTGGGAGGAGGCGTTCGCCGCGGCCGCCGACGGTCTGGGCGCGGTGATCGGTGAGCACGGCGGCGCGTCAGTGGGGCTGTACCTCGGAAACCCGAACGCGCACACGGTCGCCGGCGCGCTGTACCCGCCGCTGATCATCCGGGGCCTCGGTACCCGGCAGGTCTTCTCGGCGAGCACGCTCGACCAGATGCCCAAGCACGTGTCGCTGGGGCTGATGTTCGGCAGCCCCATCGCGTTCACGGTTCCCGACCTCGACCGCACCGACTACCTCGTGATCATCGGGGCCAATCCGCTCGTCTCGAACGGCAGCGTGACCACAGCACCCGACTTCGGCGCCAAGATGCGCGACATCCGCAGGCGCGGTGGGCGGATCGTCGTCATCGACCCGGCCCGCACCCGCACCGCGGAGCTTGCCGACCGCCACCTCGCACCCCGGCCAGGTACCGACGCGGCGCTGCTGTTCGCCGTCGTGCACGTGCTGTTCGACGAGGACCTCGTCACCCTCGGCGGCGCCGCCGACCACCTGGAGGGGCTCGACGACGTCCGTGCCGCCGCCCGCGACTTCGCCCCCGATGCGGTCGCCGACTACTGCGGCGTCGACGCCGACGAGATCCGCACGCTGGCACGCGAACTCGCGAACGCACCCAGCGCGGCCGTGTACGGCCGGATCGGCACGTCCACCGTCGAGTTCGGCACCCTGGGCAGCTGGCTCGTCGACGTCGTCAACGTCCTGACCGGCAACCTGGACCGGCCCGGCGGCGCGATGTTCCCGTGCTCGCCGGTGGCGCCGGCACCCCGCGGACACCGGCCCGGCAAGGGGTTCCGCACCGGCCGCTGGCACAGCCGCGTCTCGGGCCGGCCCGAAGTGCTCTCCGAGCTGCCCACCCCGGTTCTGGCCGAGGAGATCGAGACGCCGGGCGACGGGCAGATCCGGGCGATGATCACGATCGCCGGCAATCCCGTGCTGTCGGCCCCCGACGGCGATCGCCTGGACAAGGCGCTGGACAGCGTCGCGTTCATGATCAGCGTCGACCCCTACCTCAACGAGACGACCCGCCACGCCGACGTCATCCTGCCGCCGCCCCCGCCGTCGCGTTCCCCGCACTTCGACGTCGCCCTCAACGCGCTCGCGATCCGCAACAACGCCCGCTACTCGCCGCCGGTGCTGCCGCTCGACGGCCGGCCGAGCGAGGCCGAGATCATGGCCCGGCTCGCGCTGATCGTCTACGGCATGGGCCAGGACGCCGACCCGGCGCTGGTCGACGAGCAGGTCATCGCCACCACGCTGGCCAAGGAGACCGCCGATCCCTCGTCCCCGGTGGCCGGACGCGCCGTCGAGGAGCTCACCGCGATGCTTCCCCCCGGCCCCGGGTACGAGCGCCGGCTGGACATGATGCTGCGGCTGGGTGCCTACGGTGACGCGTTCGGCACCCGGGCCGACGGACTCACGCTGCAGCGGCTGAAAGACGAGCCGCACGGCGTCGACCTGGGCCCACTGCAGCCGCGGCTGCTCGAGGTGCTGCGCACACCGTCGGGCCGCATCGAACTCGCGCCGCACGCTCTCATCGAGGACGCCGCGAGACTGCGCGAGGCCATGGCACACCCTGCTGAGGGGTTCGTGCTGATCGGCCGACGGCATCTGCGCAGCAACAACAGCTGGATGCACAACCTGCCCGCGCTCGCCGGCGGAACCAACCGCTGCACGCTGCGCATGCACCCCGACGACGCCGCCGATCTGGGCGTCACCGACACCGCTGTCGTCAAGGGTGCCGGCGGTGAGCTGGTGGTGCCCGTCGAGATCACCGACGGAATCCGGCGCGGCGTGCTGTCACTGCCCCACGGCTGGGGCCACGACCGCCCCGGCACCGGCCAGCACCTGGCCGCCGATCAGCCCGGGGTCAACGTCAACCAGCTCAACGACGGCTCGCTGCTCGATCCGCTGTCGGGTACCGCCGTGCTCAACGGCCTCCCGGTGACCGTCGGACCCGCTAGCTGAGCTGCCACACCACCGTCACGGAGAACCCGACGGTCTGCTGGCCGGGCTCCAGCGGCACGGCGGCCTCCATCGCGCGCGGCATCGCGGGCATCGGCACCGGCGGGGTCGGCGCTGCGGCTTCCGAGATCGAGATGACATTGCCGAGCCGCAGGCCCGACAGCTGCGCGTACTGGTTGGCGCGGTCCTTGGCGTCGTTGAACGCCCGCGCGCGTGCGTCGCGGACCAGCTGCGAGTCGTCGTCGATCGAGTAGGCGATCGAACTGATGCGGGTCGCGTTGCCGCCGGTACTGACGATCAGGCCGATCGCGTTCGACGCCTTCGTCAGGTCGCGGATCGTGACGGTGATCGAGTTGGTGGCGCGGTAGGCCGCGATCGTGGTGCCGTCGCTGGCGTACTGCGGCTGCAGATCGGCGGCGGTGGTGGCGATGTCCTTGCGGTCCACTCCGGCGCCGACGAGGGCGTCGATGACGGCCTGCTGGCGCTCGTTGGTCTGGCTCATCGCCGCGGTGGCGTCGCCGGCCTGGAACTCCATCGAGGCGTTGATGGTCAACGTGTCCGGGGTGCCCTTGACCTGGCCCTCGCCGACGACGGTGACCTGCCGGGTATCGGTGCCGGGCGCCGCACCGGGTCCGGACTGTGCGTCGCAGGCCGACGCCGACGCGACGACGACGGCTGCCGCGGCGACGGCCAGGGCGAGCCGGGTGGCGGGTCTACGGGCTGTGTGAGGCATGGCTGGCACAGTAACGCGCCGCGCCCCACATCCGGTGTCACTCGGCCCGGTGGCGTCCCCAGCCTTTGTGCGTCTTCTTCGCGGGCTTGGCTGTGCTCGCGGCGGGGGTGCTGTCACTCGTGGGCGGGGCGGTGACCGTCGGCTTGTCTGAGGTGGCCGCCGCTGCGTCGTCATCCGACCGGGCTCGCTTCCGTGACGGCACCTCAGTCGAATCCTTCTCGGCGGCAACGCGTTCGAACAGCGAGGTGCGACGGGCGGGGGAGTTCTCCTCGGTGTCGGCGGTGGCTGCTGCGAGAACCGTCGGCTCCGGCGCTTCGACCGGCGGCGGCTCGGAGGAATTCAGATACGGCCGGTCGTAAGCCTTTTCGATGATGTCGGTGAGCGGTCCGTTCAACTTGGCGGCGAGCTCGTCGAATCCCAACGCACGCAGGGGTTTGAGCAGCGGCAGCTCCGTCGTCGGGACGAACACGTAGGTGGTGTTGCCCTCGGTCCACACCACGTTGTCCGGATCGTCGAGATCCACTCCGCGGTAGTCCAGGTGCATCGGCGAGAGCATGCCGGCCGCGACGTTGGCCAACGCCAGCAGGTTCAGCGGCCGGTCGGGGAAGTCGGCCATCGGGTCGTATTGGCGCACCACGTCGATGACGTGGTAGTCGGTCGGCTCGATCGGCGGGATGATGCCGCCGTGGGCCCGCCGCGGGTTGCCGATCAGGACGAACGACACCTCGTCCGGCGAGGGGGCGCCTGGCGTGCCGGCGTGCTCGGCCATCCACTTCTCGGCCACACCCGCGCCGTTGCTGAAGGCCAGGACCACGGTCGGGTCGGTGCCGACCGCCCCTGACGTGGTCGCCTGAGACAGCCGCCGGTCCAGCGCGCGCACCCCGTTGTTCGTCGCGAACGGCACGTAATCCAGCCGCGAGCACGTGTTCGTCGCGCACAGCGACCCTTGTAGCGCGGTGTCGAGCGACCACACCGGCCACAGCGGGCTGATCGTCACCACCGAGGCCGGTGACGGCGGGTCGACGTCGGCTGCTGCCGAGGGGGGTGCGGTCGCCAGCGACAGCGCTGCTGCGGCGGCGGCGATCGGCGGGACGACGTAGCGCATGGAGGGCCGCGGCAGCGTCGGGCGGACCACCGGCTCGGGCTCGCGCAGTGACTGTTCGAGGTCGGCGAGGACGGCGACGAGGAGGCCGTCGCGGTCGCCGAAGTGGACCTGGAGATCGTAGACGCTGACGCCGGCCGCGTCGGCGATCTGCGCCATGCTCGCAGTCGCGCCGAGGTCGGCGAATGTCTCGCGCGCCGAGGCGACCAGACCCGCGCGATCGAGCCGGACACCAGCGCGAACGCGCTTTGCTGTGAAGTTCACGTCAATTTCCCCCCGGTGGCGCCGCACCCCGACCCGCAGCAAACATACCCGTCAATAACGAGAATCACACGTCAAACTGCCAGGAACTCGATCAACAACCGGCTGAGCTGTTCGGGCACCTCCTCCGTCAGCCAATGCCCGGCCCCGTCGATGACCACCTCCCTGTACGGGCCGGTGACCACTTCGCTGGCGCGGTGCCGCGGGGTGTAGGCCAAGGTGGCGTCCGCGGCCCCGCCCACGAACAGCGCCGGCACCGTGATCGTGGGCGCCGGCGGGTCCGCGGTCAGCTCCCAATTGCGGTCGAAGCAGCGGTACCAGTTCAGCGGCGCGGTGAAGCCGCCACGGCTGAACGCACTCACGTAGACGTCGAAGTCGGCCGGGTCGAGCCAGTCCGGCAGAGTGCCCGGATCGCCGATGCGGTCGAGGAACCCGGCCGGTCCCGGGGCGAGCATCCGCAGTGCCGCCGCCTCGTCGCCGGCGGGCGGCGTCGCGAACAGCGTGCGCAGCGTGGTCGCCGGATCGCGGTCGAGTTCGTCGTCGGCGGGCCCGGGTTCCTGGAAGTAGAGGATGTAGAAGAAGTTGTCGCCGAAGAGCTTTCGGAACGCCTGCGTGGTCGGCACCCGCGGCCGCGGCACCGGCGGCAGGCTCACCCCGGCCACGGCGGAGAACCGGTCCGGCGCCAGCTGTGGCGCCGCCCACGCCACCACAGCGCCGAAGTCGTGGCCCACCACCGCGGCCCGCTCGGCGCCGACGTCGTCGAGCAGCCCCACCACGTCGCCGACCAGCGCGTCGACGGCGTAGTCCTCGACCGCGGCAGGTTTGTCCGACTCGCCGTAGCCGCGCTGGTCAGGGGCCAGGACGTGAAAGCCCGCGTCGGCCAGCGCCCGCACCTGGTGTCGCCAGGAGTAGGCGAGTTCAGGGAACCCGTGCAGGAGGACGACGACGGGTGCGCCCGGCTCCCCGGCCTCGGTCACCTGCAGCGTCACGCCATTGGTGTGGACCCTCCGTGTGCGCACGGCGTCCAGCCTGGCGCGAAAGTGCTCCCATCGTCGTCACAACCACGAAATCGCGACGACAGGGGCACTCTCGCGGCGGGGCGACCCAGGTAACGCTGCGCCGCCGGTGCCCCCGGGAACTCCAGAGGCTGCCGAACGTTGGTCTAGCGGTAGCCTTGAGGTTTCCAGCTGCGCGTTAGTGGAAGGATTTTGGCCGGGTTGCGTATCCCGGCTGCACACATCGATGAACCGGACCAACGCATGAACCGAAAAAATGTGATCCGCACGCTCACGGTGATCGCCGTGGTCCTGTTGCTGGGGTGGTCCTTCTTCTACTTCAGCGACGACACCCGCGGCTACAAGCCCGTCGACACGTCAGTGGCGATGTCGCAGATCACCAGCGGCAACGTGACCAGCGCGCAGATCGACGACCGGGAGCAGCAGCTACGGCTGGAGCTCAAAGACGGTAACGGCGACACCGAGGACAGCACCAAGATCATCACCAAGTACCCGACGGGGTACGGCGTGACGCTCTTCGAGGCGCTGCAGGGCAAGAACGTCAAGACCAACACCGTGGTCAACCAGTCCAGCGTGCTGGGCTCGCTGCTGATCTACATGCTGCCGCTGCTGTTGCTGGTCGGCCTGTTCGTGCTGTTCTCCCGCATGCAGACCGGCGGCCGGATGGGCTTCGGCTTCGGCAAGTCGCGCGCCAAGCAGCTGTCCAAGGACATGCCGAAGACCACGTTCGCCGACGTCGCCGGTGTCGACGAGGCGGTCGAGGAGCTCTACGAGATCAAGGACTTCCTGCAGAACCCGAGCCGCTACCAGGCGCTCGGCGCCAAGATCCCCAAGGGCGTGCTGCTCTACGGTCCGCCCGGCACCGGTAAGACGCTGCTCGCCCGCGCCGTCGCCGGCGAGGCCGGCGTGCCGTTCTTCACGATCTCCGGCTCGGACTTCGTCGAGATGTTCGTCGGCGTCGGCGCCTCCCGCGTGCGTGACCTGTTCGAACAGGCCAAGCAGAACAGCCCCTGCATCATCTTCGTCGACGAGATCGACGCCGTCGGCCGCCAGCGTGGCGCCGGCCTGGGCGGCGGGCACGACGAGCGCGAGCAGACGCTCAACCAGCTGCTGGTCGAGATGGACGGCTTCGGCGACCGCCAGGGCGTCATCCTCATCGCGGCGACCAACCGGCCGGACATCCTCGACCCGGCCCTGCTGCGTCCCGGCCGCTTCGACCGTCAGATCCCGGTCTCCAGCCCCGATCTGGCCGGCCGCCGCGCCGTGCTGAAGGTCCATTCGCAGGGCAAGCCGATCGCCCCCGACGCCGACCTCGAGGGGCTGGCCAAGCGCACGGTCGGCATGTCGGGTGCCGATCTGGCCAACGTCATCAACGAGGCCGCGCTGCTGACCGCTCGCGAGAACGGCACCGTCATCACCGGCCCGGCGCTGGAAGAAGCTGTGGATCGCGTGGTCGGCGGACCACGCCGCAAGAGCCGCCTGATCAGCGAGCACGAGAAGAAGATCACCGCCTATCACGAGGGCGGGCACACGCTGGCGGCGTGGGCGATGCCCGACATCGAGCCCATCTACAAGGTGACGATCCTGGCCCGCGGCCGCACGGGCGGCCACGCGATGGCCGTGCCCGAGGACGACAAGGGCCTGATGACGCGGTCGGAGATGATCGCGCGCCTGGTCTTCGCGATGGGCGGGCGCGCCGCCGAGGAGCTCGTGTTCCGTGAGCCCACGACCGGAGCGTCGTCGGACATCGACCAGGCCACCAAGATCGCCCGCGCGATGGTCACCGAGTACGGCATGAGCTCCAAGCTCGGCGCGGTGCGCTACGGCACCGAGCACGGCGACCCGTTCCTCGGCCGCACGATGGGCAACCAGGCCGACTACAGCCATGAGGTCGCCCAGATCATCGACGACGAGATCCGCAAGCTCATCGAGGCCGCCCACACCGAGGCGTGGGAGATCCTGACCGAGTACCGCGACGTGCTCGACGTGCTGGCCGGCGAGCTCCTGGAGAAGGAGACGCTGCACCGCAAGGAGCTGGAGCAGATCTTCGGCGACGTGAAGAAGCGCCCGCGGTTGACGATGTTCGACGACTTCGGTGGCCGCGTGCCCTCGGACAAGCCGCCCATCAAGACGCCGGGCGAGCTCGCCATCGAGCGCGGTGAGCCGTGGCCCAAGCCGGTACCGGAGCCCGCGTTCAAGACCGCCATCGCGCAGGCGTCCAAGGCCGCCGCCGAGGCCGCCCACCGCAACGGCGGCAACGGCACCAACGGTGCGAACGGTGCCCATGGCGGCCAGACCCAGCCCGACTACGGCGCCCCGGCAGGCTGGCACGCGCCCGGTTGGCCGCCTCCGCCGCAGCAGGGCGGTGCTCCGCAGCAGCAGCCACAGCCGGGCTACTGGTATCCGCCGTCGGGCTATCAGGGCCCACCCCCCGGCCCGCAGCCGCCGTACTACCCGCCGCCTCACCAGCACTATCCGCCACCGCAGGAGCAGGCCCCGGGGCAAGACTCCGGCAACGGCACGGGACACGGAGAGAACGGCCGCGGCACCCCGCCGGGCAACGGATAACGGAGGAGACCCCGATGACGCTGTCGCAGGACACCGCGGCGACGCTCACCACCCCGGAATTCGACCAGGCTCGCGCGGAGGCCGCCGTGCGCGAGCTCCTGCTCGCCGTCGGGGAGGACCCGGACCGGCACGGCCTGCTCGACACGCCGGCGCGCGTCGCACGCGCCTATCAGGAGATGTTCGCGGGCCTCTACACCGACCCCGACGAAGTGCTCAACACCACGTTCGACGAGCAGCACGACGAGTTGGTACTGGTCAAGGACATCCCGATGTACTCGACGTGCGAGCACCACCTGGTGTCCTTCCACGGTGTCGCCCATGTCGGGTACATCCCGGGCCGCGACGGGCGTGTGACAGGCCTGTCCAAGCTGGCCAGGGTCGTCGACCTGTACGCCAAGCGGCCACAGGTGCAGGAGCGGCTGACCGGCCAGATCGCCGACGCGCTGATGCGCAAGCTGGACCCGCGCGGCGCGATCGTCGTGATCGAGGCCGAGCATCTCTGCATGGCGATGCGCGGCATCCGCAAGCCGGGCGCGCGCACCACGACCTCGGCGGTGCGCGGTCTGTTCAAGACCAGCCAGGCGTCTCGCGCCGAAGCACTGGACCTGATCCTGCGGAAGTGACCACCGGCAGCCCGCTGCCCCCGGCGACCGTGACGGTGATGGGGGTCGTCAACGTCACCGATGACTCCTTCTCCGACGGAGGCCTGTTCCTGCACCGGGACCGTGCGATCGCGCATGGTATCGAGCTGGTCGAGCACGGCGCCGCGATCGTCGACGTGGGCGGCGAGTCGACCCGGCCCGGCGCGACGCGCGTCGACCCCGCGGTGGAGACCGCGCGCATCCTGCCCGTCGTCACCGAACTCGCCTCTCGCGGCGTCACCGTCAGCGTCGACACCATGCACGCCGGGGTGGCCAGCGCGGCGCTGGAAGCCGGTGCCCACATCGTCAACGACGTATCGGGCGGCCGGGCGGACCCGAACATGGCGCGGGTGGTCGCCGAGGCGGGCGTGCCGTGGGTGCTGATGCACTGGCGCTCGGTGGGTAGCGAGCAGCCGCACGAACCGCCGGCCTATCGCGACGTCGTGACCGAGGTGCGCGACGAACTGCTGGCCGCTGCCGACGCCGCGGTGGCGGCCGGGGTCGATGCGGACCGGTTGATCCTCGATCCCGGACTCGGTTTCGCGAAGACGGCACAGCACAACTGGGCGTTGCTCGCGGCGCTGCCCGAGTTCGTCGCCACCGGCATGCCGGTCCTCGTGGGAGCGTCGCGCAAACGGTTCCTCGGCACCTTGCTGGCCGATCCCGACGGGACGCCGCGGCCGCCCGCCGGCCGGGAGACCGCGACGGCGGCGATCTCCGCACTGGCCGGCTGGCACGGGGCGTGGGGAGTGCGGGTGCACGACGTGCGCGCGTCGGTCGACGCGTTGGCGGTCGTGTCGGCCTGGCGGCAGGCGGGGCAGGGGGCAGGCCAGGGTGGCTGATCGAATCGAGTTGCGCGGCTTACGAATTCGCGGCAATCACGGCGTCTTCGACCACGAGCGCCGCGACGGGCAGGACTTCGTCGTCGACATCACGGTGTGGATCGACCTGCAGCCCGCCGCGGCCAGCGACGACCTCACCGACACCCTGGACTACGGCGCGCTCGCGCAGCGTGCCGCAGGCATCGTCGCGGGCCCGCCGCGGCAGTTGATAGAGACCGTGGCCGCCGAGATCGCCGACGACGTCATGGGTGACGAGCGCGTGCACGCTGTCGAAGTGGTCGTGCACAAGCCTTCCGCGCCGATCCCGCTGGACTTCGCGGACGTCGCGGTCGTCGCGCGCCGCTCTCGGCGCGGCGGGCGCGGGGCGGGAGCCCTGTGACGTCGGTGGTGCTGTCGATCGGGTCGAACATCGGCGACCGCGTCGCGCACCTGCAGTCGGTGGTCGCCGGTCTCGGCGGCGCGGTCACCGCGGTGTCACCGGTCTATGAGACCGCGGCGTGGGGTGGTGTCGAACAGGGTGCGTTCCTCAATGCCGTCGTGCTGGCCGACGACCCGGCGCGGGGGCCGCACGACTGGCTGCGCCGCGCCCACGAACTGGAGGCGGCCGCGCAGCGTGTGCGTGATCAGCGGTGGGGGCCCAGGACACTCGACGTCGATCTGATCGAGGTGCGTGACGGAGACCGGGAGATCACCGTCGACGACGAGGATCTGACGTTGCCGCACCGGTACGCCCACGCCCGCGCGTTCGTCCTGGTCCCGTGGCTGGCTGTCGCCCCGGCCGCCACGTTGACGGTCGAGGGCCGGCCCACTCCGGTCGCCGACCTGCTGGCCGCCGTCGATCCGGCCGAACGCGCCGGCGTGCACCGCACGGAGCACACGTTGACGACCGGGGCCGGGCGCTGATGGGCGTGACACGCAAACGCGACCTGCTCGCGGGAGTGGTGGCTGCCGCGGTGCTGGGCTACCTGCTCGTGCGTGCCACCTACCGGTACTTCCCGCCGATCACGCTGTGGACGGGCATGTCGCTGCTCGGCGTCGCGGTCGCCCTGGCGGGTTGGGGCTTCTACGTGCGCGCCCGGATTCGCGACGGTGAGATCGGCGTCGGCCGCGGCCGCCTGCATCCGCTCGCGGTGGCCCGGTCGGTGCTGATCGCCAAGGCCTCGGCGTGGATGGGCGCCGTCGTGCTGGGGTGGTGGCTGGCCGTGTCGGCGTACGTGCTGCCCCGCCGCGACGCGCTGCGGGTGGCCGACGCGGACAGCCCCGGAGCCGTCGTCGCGGGGCTCTGCGCGCTGGCGCTGGTCGTCGCGGCGCTGTGGCTGCAGCATTGCTGCCGGTCGCCAGAAGACACCCCGCCCGACGCGGATCCGGCACCCGGCTGAGGCTGCTCGCGGCATCGTGACCGAATCGCCGCAAGCGTCGACACGCGCGGCGACCTGTGGCGGGTACAGTCGCCCCATGACCGATCCGACCCGCGGCGCCAGGATGCGTCGGGGCGGTCGGCGGCCCGGCTGGATCCTGATGACGGCTTTGCTGGTGCTCGCCATCGCCGCCAGTTCTGCCCTGGTTTTCACCGATCGAGTCGAGTTGCTCAAGCTTGCTGTGATCCTCGCGCTGTGGGCTGCCGTGGTCGCGGCTTTCGTGTCGGTGATCTACCGCAGGCAGAGCGACAGCGACCAGGCCAAGGTGCGGGACCTGAAGCTGGTGTACGACCTGCAGCTCGAGCGGGAGATCTCGGCGCGGCGCGAGTACGAGCTGACCGTCGAGAGCCACCTGCGCCGCGAGCTGGCCAGCGAGTTGCGCGCGCAGTCGGCCGACGAGGTGGCTGCGTTGCGGGCCGAGTTGGCGGCGCTGCGGGCGAATCTGGAGTTCCTGTTCGACGCCGACCTGTCGGAGCGTCCGGCGCTCGCCAACGATCGCGCCGACGCTCCGTCACTGCCGACGGCCGGACGGGTCAGCAGCAGCCGCATCGACACCGAGGACGCCGACGCGCGCCGGGCCGCCCTCGCCATCGACGACGAGCACTCCCCGGACACCGAGGAGAGCCCGATCATCGACGTGCCCGCCGAGCCGCACCCGCCGGACGACGCGTGGCCGCGGGTGCGCGAGCCGGCCGAGCCGGTCGGTGGGGCGCACCGGCGGGCGGGGGAGGAGCGGGCCGGCCCCTGGGCACCGCCCACACCGCCGCAGGCCCCGCCGTCGCAGTCGTCGCCGCAGTTCCCCTGGCTCCCGCCGCAGACCACGCACCCGCAGTCACCGCCGCCGATGGCCGAGCCGTCCCGGCCCGCCCAGCCTGCCCAAGGGTCCTGGCAGCCCGCGCCGGCCGAAGGCCGGTTCATCCCCGCCGGTCAGCCGGGCTCGCACTGGGCGGCGACGCCGCAGGCACCGTCAACGCCGGAGCCGCCGTCAACGCCGCAGGCGCCTGAGCCGTCGCAGACCCCCCAGCAGGACGCACCCGAGTACGTGGGCCGGCGGCGCGCGCCCGAGCCCGGCTCGGAGCCGGCGCAGTCACCCGAGCCGCCGAGGGGCCGCCACTCGTCGGCGGTCGAAGACGTTCCCGAGCCGACGGAGGAGGCGCCCGACGAGGTCCCGGACGAGGACGGCGGTGCGCACACCGGTGGCCAGTCGGTGGCCGAGCTGCTGGCGCGGTTGCAGGCGAGCCCGACCGGCGGAGGGCGCCGCCGCCGCCGCGAAGACTGACATCGGTGCTGGGTTAGGCTGTGGCCGACCGGTACCCGCCTGGCGGGACCGTACCGACGTGAGAATCAGCGAGGGCGGCGGCGATGGGTGCGATCGGCAAGCCCCCGATCGGTGGGAGTGCTCCCCATGACGGACTCCGCCCCGCCCGCCTGACCGTCGGCGTCATCTCCGCAGGCAAGGTGGGTGCCGCTCTGGGCGCGGCGCTGGAGCGGGCCGAACACGTGGTCGCCGGATGCAGCGCGGTGTCGCGCGCGTCCCGGGCCCGCGCGGCCCGCTGGTTGCCGGACACCCCCGTACTGGCCGTTGACGAGGTCGCCGCGCGGGCCGAGCTGCTGCTGCTGGCCGTTCCCGACAGCGCGCTCGCCGACTTGGTGGCGGGGCTGGCGGCCACCGGCGCGGTGCGGCCGAACACGATCGTCGCGCACACGTCCGGCGCCAACGGCATCGGCGTGCTCGCCCCGCTGGCCGAGCGCGGCTGCATCACGATGGCGATGCATCCGGCGATGACGTTCGCCGGTGCCGACGAGGACGTGGATCGGTTGCGCGGCACCTGCTTCGGCATCACCGCCGCCGACGAGATCGGTTATGCGATCGCGCAGTCGCTGGTCCTCGAGGTCGGTGGTGAGCCGTTCCGGGTGCGCGAAGACGCCCGCACGCTCTATCACGCGGCGCTCGCGCACGGCAGCAACCACGTCGTCACCGTCGTGCTGGACGCGCTGGAGGCGTTGCGCGCCGCGCTGTCCGGGCAGGAGCTACTGGGTCAGGACATCGTGGCCGATGCCCCGGGCGGACTGGCCGAGCGGATCATGGGCCCGCTGGTGCGGGCGTCGGTGGACAACGCACTGCGGTCGGGGCAACGTGCGTTGACCGGACCTGTGGCCCGTGGGGACGCGGCCGTGGTGGCGGGCCACCTGCACGCGCTCGACGAGATCAATCCTGCTCTGCGGCAAGCGTATCGATCGAATTCCCACCGGACGGCGCAGCGGGCCGATGCACCGCGCGCCGTCTTCGACGTCCTGGCGGAGGCCGAATGATGATGACCACCAGAAAACGCGCGTTCACGCCTGGGGAGCTGAACATCTACACCCGCCCGCAGGAGGTGTCCGACGTGTCACGGGCGCTGCGTGCCACGGGGCGTCGCGTCATGCTCGTGCCGACGATGGGGGCGTTGCACGAGGGCCACCTGACCCTGATCCGCAGCGCCAAGCGCGTGCCGGGCGCCGTGGTGGTGGTGTCGATCTTCGTCAACCCCCTGCAGTTCGGCGCCGGGGAGGATCTCGATGCGTATCCCCGCACCCTCGCCGACGATCTCGACGCGCTGCGCGCAGAGGGGGTGGAGATCGCCTACACCCCGACCGCCCAGGACATGTACCCACGGGGGCAGCGCACCACCGTGATCCCGGGGCCCGCCGGTTCCGAGCTCGAAGGCGCTTCGCGGCCAACACATTTCGCGGGTGTCCTGACCGTCGTCGCCAAGCTGTTCAACATCGTACGACCCGATCGGGCGTACTTCGGCGAGAAGGACTACCAGCAGCTGACGCTGATCCGGCAGATGGTCACCGACCTGGACATGGGGGTGCAGGTGCAGGGCGTGCCGATCGTGCGCGAGGCCGACGGCCTGGCCATGTCCTCACGCAACCGCTACCTCGACCCGGTGCAGCGGGAGCAGGCCGGCGCGCTGTCCGCTGCACTGTTGGCCGGCATGTACGCCGCGGCCTCCGGTGTGCCCGCCGCGCTGGATGCCGCCCGTGCCGTCCTCGACGAGGTGCCCGCGCTCGTGGTCGACTACCTCGAGGTGCGCGACCCGATGCTCGGGCCGGCCCCCGTCGAAGGTCCGGCGCGAATGCTGGTGGCCGCCAGGCTCGGAACCACCCGGTTGCTGGACAACATCGCGATCGACGTCGGCGCCAGTGCCGGCATCGACGGTCACCCTCGCACCCCGAGCGGTGAGAGCCACGAACTGCCCTGGAGAAACTGAGTGCTGCTGGTCATCGACGTCCGTAACACCCACACCGTCGTCGGGCTGATCTCCGGTACCGGTGATCACGCGAAGGTGGTGTCGCACTGGCGCATTCGCACCGAATCGGAGGTCACCGCCGACGAACTCGCGTTGACCATCGACGGGCTGATCGGTGACGACGCCGAACGGCTCACCGGCGCGGCGGGCCTGTCGACGGTGCCGTCGGTGCTGCACGAGGTCCGCGTGATGCTCGAGCAGTACTGGCCCGCGGTGCCCCACGTGCTGATCGAACCCGGAGTGCGCACCGGCATTCCGCTGCTGGTGGACAATCCCAAAGAGGTGGGCGCCGATCGGATCGTCAATTGCCTTGCCGCATACCAGAAGTACGGTACCGCTGCGATCGTCGTCGATTTCGGGTCGTCGATCTGCGTGGACGTGGTGTCGGCGAAGGGGGAGTTCCTCGGCGGGGCCATCGCGCCCGGGGTGCAAGTGTCCTCGGATGCCGCGGCCGCCCGCTCGGCGGCGCTGCGCCGGGTGGAGCTGACCCGGCCGCGCTCGGTGGTCGGCAAGAACACCGTCGAATGCATGCAGTCCGGCGCCGTGTTCGGCTTCGCCGGTTTGGTCGACGGACTGGTCAGCCGGGTGCGCTCGGACGTCGACGGGTTCGGCGGCGATGACGTGGCCGTGGTGGCGACCGGACACGGCGCACCGCTGGTGCTCGCCGATCTGCGGACGGTGCAGCACTACGACCGGCATCTGACGCTCGACGGGCTGCGCCTGGTGTTCGAGCGCAACCGCGACGGCCAACGCGGCAAGATCAAGCAGGCCCGTTAGCCGCTGCAGCGACTTCGGTCGGCGCCCGCAGGTCATTTAAGCTGGCACGTCGTGACCGACGAATCCGGCAGCGCGAATGTGGACCGCGACATCCCGAGTGACATCTCGGGCGACATCCCCGAACAGTTCCGGATCCGTCAGGCCAAGCGTCAGAAGCTGCTCGACGAGGGTAGCGAGCCCTACCCCGTCGAGGTGGCACGCACGCACACCCTCGCCGAGGTACGGCGGGCGTATCCCGACCTGGCGCCCGACGAGGCGACCGGCCAGCTCGTCGGGGTTGCCGGCCGCGTCATCTTCGCGCGCAACTCGGGCAAGCTGTGCTTCGCGACTCTGCAGGAGGGCGATGGCACCCAGCTGCAGGCGATGATCAGCCTGGCCAAGGTCGGCCAGGACTCTCTCGATGCGTGGAAAGCCGACGTCGACCTCGGCGACATCGTGTTCGTGCACGGTGAGGTCATCAGTTCCCGGCGCGGCGAGCTGTCTGTGCTCGCCGACTCGTGGCAAATCGCGTCCAAATCACTGCGCCCCCTGCCGGTCGCGCACAAGGAGATGAGTGAGGAATCGCGCGTCAGGCAGCGCTACGTGGACCTGATCGTGCGTCCGGAGGCTCGCACGATCGCGCGCCAGCGCGTCGCCGTGGTGCGTGCGGTGCGCTCGGCGTTGGAGCGGCGTGGCTTCCTGGAGGTGGAGACGCCGATTCTGCAGACCCTCGCCGGCGGCGCGGCGGCGCGGCCGTTCGTGACGCACTCCAATGCCCTCGACGCCGACTTGTATCTGCGAATTGCGCCGGAACTGTTTCTCAAACGGTGCGTCGTGGGTGGATTCGACAGGGTCTTCGAGTTGAATCGCGTGTTCCGAAACGAAGGTGCCGATTCCACGCATTCCCCCGAATTCGCGATGCTCGAGACTTATCAGGCATACGGCACTTACGACGATTCCGCCATCGTCACGCGTGAACTCATTCAAGAAGTCGCCGACGAAGCGATAGGTACCCGTCAGGTGCCTTTGCCGGACGGCAGCATCTATGATCTCGACGGCGAATGGGACACCATACAGATGTATCCCTCTTTGTCCGAGGGCCTCGGTGAAGTGATCACGCCCGCCACCACTGCCGAACAATTGTGGCAGATCGCCGATCGGCTCGGTGTGGAAATTCCCCGTGACCGAGGTTATGGGCACGGGAAATTGGTGGAGGAACTGTGGGAGCACGTGGTCGGGAACACGTTGTGGGCGCCCACATTCGTGCGGGATTTCCCGGTGGAGACCACGCCGTTGACCCGCGCGCATCGCAGCATCGAGGGAGTCACCGAGAAATGGGACCTCTACGTCCGCAATTTCGAGTTGGCCACCGGGTATTCGGAATTGATCGACCCCGTGATCCAGCGCGAGCGTTTTGCCGCGCAGGCGCGTGCGGCCGCCGCGGGTGACGATGAAGCCATGGTCCTGGACGAGGATTTCCTTTCCGCCCTGGAGTACGGCATGCCGCCGACGACGGGAACAGGAATGGGTGTGGACAGGTTGTTGATGGCTCTGACGGGGTTGTCCATTCGCGAGACCGTTCTGTTCCCCATTGTTCGGCGACACACTTAGACCACCCACAGTTCGTCGCAGCGTTCGATCGTCCATCCCGATTCTCGGGCCATACCGCGTTGTTGAATGAATGGCGAATTTATGGCACATTGATGCCGGGGTTCGGGGTCACAGAGTTGCGGGGCATCGTAGAGAAGGGCATTGAAGCCATGGCGAAAAAGGTCACCGTCACTCTGGTCGATGATTTCGACGGTGCAGGCGCCGCCGACGAGACCGTGGAATTCGGTCTCGACGGAGTGAGCTATGAGATCGATTTGTCGGCCAAGAACGCCGCGAAACTCCGCAATGATTTGAACAAATGGGTCGAGGCGGGCCGCCGCGTCGGCGGTCGTCGGCGCGGCCGTTCGGCCGGGACCGGGCGGGGCCGCGCCGCCATCGACCGCGAACAGAGCGCGGCGATCAGAGAGTGGGCGCGCCGCAACGGCCACAACGTCTCCACCCGCGGCCGGATCCCCGCCGACGTCATCGACGCCTTCCACGAAGCCACCTGACGGCAACGGCGCGAGCGGTTGCCGGCTGACCCTGCGGCCGGCTCGTTCGCTAACGGCGAAGCCGCCGACCCTGCTCACTCGAAACGAATCCGCCCGTCGCTGCGTTGGACAGGACGGTGCCAGGTGGTCACCCGCTGTTCAGCCCAGAGAGAACGGGCCGGGAACAGACCCCCGAACAGACCGGGAACGGGCCGACAGGCGGGGCACCTGAAGCCGCCGCCCATTACAGTGGACGGCAGGTGCGGGCACGTCTTTTGCGTGTGGCACCCATCTATGCGATGGAGAGCAGGTAACCACGGATGTTCGAAAGATTCACCGACCGTGCACGTCGGGTTGTCGTCCTGGCTCAGGAAGAAGCCCGGATGCTCAACCACAACTACATCGGCACCGAGCACATCCTGCTGGGACTCATTCACGAGGGTGAGGGAGTGGCCGCCAAGTCACTCGAGTCGCTGGGCATCTCCCTGGAGGGTGTGCGCAGCCAGGTCGAGGAGATCATCGGTCAGGGCCAGCAGGCGCCGTCCGGGCACATCCCCTTCACCCCGCGTGCCAAGAAGGTGCTGGAACTGAGCCTGCGCGAGGCGCTGCAGCTCGGCCACAACTACATCGGCACCGAGCACATCCTGCTGGGGCTCATCCGCGAGGGTGAGGGCGTGGCCGCCCAGGTGCTGGTCAAGCTCGGCGCGGAACTGACGCGGGTGCGCCAGCAGGTCATCCAGCTGCTGAGCGGCTACCAGGGCAAGGAAACCGCCGAAGCCGGTACCGGCGGGCGCAGCGGCGAGGCGGGCAACCCGTCGACGTCTCTGGTGCTCGACCAGTTCGGTCGCAACCTGACCGCCGCCGCGATGGAGGGCAAGCTCGACCCCGTCATCGGCCGCGAGAAGGAAATCGAGCGGGTCATGCAGGTCCTGTCCCGCCGGACCAAGAACAACCCGGTCCTGATCGGCGAGCCGGGCGTCGGCAAGACCGCCGTCGTCGAGGGCCTGGCCCAGGCGATCGTGCACGGCGACGTGCCCGAGACGCTCAAGGACAAGCAGCTCTACACCCTCGACCTCGGGTCGTTGGTCGCGGGCAGCCGCTACCGCGGTGACTTCGAGGAGCGCCTGAAGAAGGTGCTCAAGGAGATCAACACCCGCGGCGACATCATCCTGTTCATCGACGAGCTGCACACGCTCGTCGGTGCCGGTGCCGCCGAGGGCGCGATCGACGCCGCCAGCATCCTGAAGCCGAAGCTGGCCCGCGGTGAGCTGCAGACCATCGGTGCGACCACCCTCGACGAGTACCGCAAGTACATCGAGAAGGACGCCGCGCTCGAGCGCCGGTTCCAGCCGGTGCAGGTCGGTGAGCCGACGGTGGCGCACACCATCGAGATCCTGAAGGGTCTGCGGGACCGCTACGAGGCGCACCACCGCGTCTCGATCACCGACGGCGCGATCGCCGCGGCCGCCACGCTGGCCGACCGCTACATCAACGATCGTTTCCTGCCCGACAAGGCGATCGACCTGATCGACGAGGCGGGTGCCCGGATGCGTATCCGCCGGATGACCGCGCCGCCGGACCTGCGCGAGTTCGACGAGAAGATCGCCGACGCGCGCCGGGAGAAGGAGTCCGCGATCGACGCGCAGGACTTCGAGAAGGCCGCGAACCTGCGCGACAAGGAGAAGCAGCTCGTCGCGCAGCGTGCCGAGCGTGAGAAGCAGTGGCGCTCAGGCGATCTCGACGTGGTCGCCGAGGTCGACGACGAGCAGATCGCCGAAGTGCTGGGCAACTGGACCGGTATCCCGGTGTTCAAGCTCACCGAGGAGGAGACCACGCGTCTGCTCCGCATGGAAGACGAGCTGCACAAGCGGATCATCGGCCAGGAGGACGCCGTCAAGGCGGTGTCCAAGGCGATCCGCCGCACGCGCGCCGGTCTGAAGGACCCCAAGCGTCCGTCGGGCTCGTTCATCTTCGCCGGCCCGTCCGGTGTCGGTAAGACCGAGCTGTCGAAGGCGCTGGCGAACTTCCTGTTCGGCGAGGACGACGCGCTCATCCAGATCGACATGGGCGAGTTCCACGACCGCTTCACCGCCTCGCGGCTGTTCGGTGCCCCTCCGGGCTACGTCGGCTACGAGGAGGGTGGCCAGCTCACCGAGAAGGTGCGCCGCAAGCCGTTCAGCGTGGTGCTGTTCGACGAGATCGAGAAGGCCCACCAGGAGATCTACAACAGCCTCCTGCAGGTCCTCGAGGACGGTCGTCTGACCGACGGTCAGGGTCGCACGGTCGACTTCAAGAACACCGTGCTGATCTTCACGTCGAACCTCGGAACGTCCGACATCTCCAAGGCGGTGGGCCTCGGCTTCACCCAGGGTGGTGGCGAGAACAACTACGAGCGGATGAAGCAGAAGGTCAACGACGAGCTGAAGAAGCACTTCCGCCCGGAGTTCCTGAACCGTATCGACGACATCATCGTGTTCCACCAGCTGACGCAGGACGAGATCATCAAGATGGTCGACCTGATGATCAGCCGGGTCGGCAACCAGTTGCGGGCCAAGGACATGACGATGGAGCTGACGGATCGGGCCAAGGCCTTGCTGGCCAAGCGCGGCTTCGATCCGGTGTTGGGTGCGCGTCCGCTGCGGCGCACCATCCAGCGCGAGATCGAGGACCAGCTGTCGGAGAAGATCCTCTTCGAAGAGGTCGGACCCGGCCAGCACGTCACCGTCGACGTCGAGAACTGGGACGGTGAGGGCCAGGGCGAGGACGCGGTGTTCACCTTCCACGGTGGGCCGAAGCGCTCCGAGCCTGCTGAGGCTGATCTGGCGCAGGCCGGCGCAGCCGAGTAGGCGATCTCAGCCGAGTAAACGACGACGGGCGGTCACCCAGCAGGGTGGCCGCCCGTTCGCATGTCCGCCGGAAGCCGCCGCGAGCGTGCGGTGTCATCCGCGACTCGCGGCCCCGGGCGTATGAGGATTCACACTCGGTGGACGGTCAGCCCCTCTCGGAGCGGCGGGGGGCTTATGATCCTCGTGTCATCCGCGGATGGCGGAATCTGGTGAGACTCCAGAACGGTCGCGCCACTGTGAACAGTCAGACCCGACACCGCGGCAACTCTGAAGCACTGGGACGCGAACATCCCGGGAAGGACCCCCATGACCACTCCGCAGAACCCCACCGCCCGCGCCCGGGCACTCGACTTCTCCTCGACCAAAGCGGCGCTGTGGCTGTCGCTGACCGCATTCCTCGCGCTGGTCGTGCTGTATTTCGTCGGCGTCGACCAGGGCGCGACGTCGGTGTTCGGCGACAACATGTACATCCACGAGTTCGTCCACGACGCACGGCACCTGCTCGGATTCCCCTGCCACTGACCGGCTGAGGAGTCACAGAGGATGGAAAAGCAGATCATCTGGCGCGGAATCCTGTCCGGCGCCATCGCAGGTGTGTTCGCGTTCGTCTTCGCGAAGATCTTCCTCGAGCCGGTCATCGGCCGGGCCATCGACTTCGAGGACGGCATCTCCGCAGCGCACGAGAAGATGGAGATGGCCACCGCCGCTGGCGGCCACTCGCACGGTGAGGGCGGCGAGCTCTTCAGCCGAGGTATCCAGTCGACCATCGGCATGGGCATGGGCGTCCTGCTGTTCAGCGTCGCGATGGGTGCGCTGTTCTCGGTCGTCTTCGCGATCGCCTATGGCCGCATCGGGAACCTGTCGGCGCGGGCCACGTCGGTCGTCGTCGCAGGGGCGATGTTCGTCTCGCTGTGGCTCGTCCCGGCGCTGAAGTACCCGCCGAGTCCGCCGGCGACGAGCGATGACGCGACGATCTTCCAGCGTTCGATGCTGTACCTGCTGCTGGTCGGGCTCTCGGCGCTGCTGATGGTCGCGGCGGTGTACCTCAGCCGCCAGCTGACACCGAAGCTGGGTGCCTGGAATGCGACGCTCGCGGGCGCCGCCGCCTATCTCGTCGCGGTGTTCGCCCTGATGCTGGTGCTGCCGACGATCAGCGAGACGCCCGGTCCGATGGTCGACGATGCCGGCGCCATCGTGTTCCCCGGCTTTCCCGCGGTCGATCTGTACGAGTTCCGGCTCTACTCGCTGGCGACCCAGGTGATCGTCTGGACGACGATCGGGCTGACGTTCGCGGCGATGGTGTCCAAGCTTCTCGGCGAGAAGCGGAAGGACGCGCTGACGGTGTGAGCGAGGTCGTCCGGCTGACGCTCGTGTCGCACGGCATGACCGACGCGATGTCAGCCGGACGGTTCCCGACCGACGAACCGCTCAACGCGCTGGGAAGGCGCCAGGTCACCTGCGAGCAGCGCACGGATCCACGGGACGTCGACCGCGCGCTGTGCGGCCCCGAGGCACGCGCCGTCCAGACCGCCGAGCTCCTCGGCCTGCAGGCGCAGATCGAACCGAGGCTCGCCGATCTGGACCACGGCCGTTGGCGCGGTGAGGTGCTGGGCCGGGTGGCGCCCGCCGAGCTGGCGATCTGGCTCACCGAGCCGACGCAGGCGCCGCACGGCGGGGAGAGCGTCGTCGACCTCGTCTCGCGGGTGCGGGGGTGGCTCGACTCGCTGACCTCCGAGAACGTCCGCATGGTGGCCGTGACTCATCCGGCTGTCATCCGCGCGGCGATGCTCGTGGTTCTCGATGCGCCGGCGAGATCGTTCTGGCGTATCGACATCGCCCCGGCCAGCCGTACGACGCTGCACTTCCGCGGGCACGCGTGGACGCTGCGGTTCTGATCAGGGTTGGACGAGCCCGAACATCTGCCGCGCGATCGACAGCAGCCAGGACGCCGCCGTCGGGCTGCGGTACTGCGACCAGTTGGTCTGCATGCTCACCACCCAGCTCTGCCCGGTGCGGTCGGTCGCGAACCAGCTGAACGTCAGGTCGCCGGGGAGATTGCCGGCCTTGGCCGCGATGTACGGCCACTCCGTGCGGTCCAGGTCGATGCCCGGCACCGCCGAGAGGATGTCGTGCACCGGGCTGGCCTCGGCCGTCGCGTTGCGCTGCAGCGCCGCGTGCAGGCGGCAGATGTCGGCGGCGCTGGCGTACCACTCCGCGCCGATGTCCGACGCCGGCATGTGCGTGCGCTGCGGGTCCGGTTCGTAGGGGCGTGAGTTGGTCTGCTGCAGAAGTTGTGCGCGCCCGGCGTGATTGGCCTGCTTCCACTGCTCGCGGATGTTCGGCTCGCCCCAGCCGACCGAGAACAGTTCGTGCATCGTCGGGAACGGCGTCATGCTGGCGGGGTCGTGGTGGCCGGCGGCGACGAGTGCACGCTCGATCGCGCCCGTGCCCAGCCGCCCGATGAGCAGGTCGGTGGCCATGTTGTCGCTGGCCGAGATCATCTGCTGCGCCGCGTCGCGCACCGACACCGTCGAGCCGGGCGGCATCTTGTCGAAGCCGGAGGAGCCGACGGCCTTGGCCTCCGCGGTGATCGTCAGCGGATCGGTCCAGGACACCGTGTGCGCCTTGACCGCGTCGGAGAGCGCATAGAGCACGTAGAGCTTGAAGATCGACGCCAACGGCAGCGACATCTCGGTGTTGGTGCCCGCGACCTTCTCGCAGCGGCCGTCGGTCACCTTGGCGACCTGGTAGGAGTACTTCGCACCGGTCTTGGTGATCTCGGCGTCGACGTCGTTGAACGACGTGATGCGCGGCGGGACGAGGTCGACCGAGAAGCGATCCACCATGCCGGCGTCGTCGGTGCGCAGCTCGATGGTCTGCGCGACCCCGTACGAGGTCAGGATGTGCAGCGTCGCTGACCCGGCGCCGACGTCGACCTTGGTGACGGTGAACGGCCGGTCCCACCACATCCGGTCCATGGTCACGCCGACGGCTTCCACGACCTGCGGTGCGGCGAGCGTGCGGATGCCGTTCTCCCCGATGGGCCAGTCGCTGTTGAGCATGTCCATGGTCTGCTTGGCGCGCAGGCCCTGCGGGGTGTTGATCTGGATGGGGACACCGTAGGCGGCGTCGGCGGGAGCGGGCCGGGTGGCCGCGCAGCCGTTCACCAGCGCGGCGATCGCGACGAGCGCGGTCACGCAGGTGAGCGCTCGACGTCGCGCCCAGGTGGCCCTACGCCTGTGTGCGGGTACCTGCAACGTCGAGCACGACCTCGAACTCCAGCAGCGACGCGCCCTTGGCCACCGGGTTGGCGCGTTCCCCGGCGTGCGCCTCGATCGCCGGTCCCTTGGCCCAGGCCTGGAACGCTTCTTCGGACTCCCACTGGGTGACGACGAAGTAGCGGTCCTCACCCTTGATGGGCCGCAACAGTTGGAACCCGAGGAAGCCGGCCTGGTTGTCGACGGCGTGGGCGCGGTGGGCGAACCGCTTCTCCAGCTCCGGTCCGGCGCCCGGCGGGACCTCGATCGCGTTGATCTTCACCACCGGTGTGGTGTTGGCGTTCTGCTCGGACATGGCGTTCAGGCTACCGCGCCCCGATGCCATGATGACCCCATGGAGCTGCTCACGGCCCACGGGGGAGTGGGCCGCCCGCTCGTGCTCGTCCACGGGCTGATGGGACGGGGCACCACGTGGTCGCGGCAGACGCCGTGGCTGGCCGAACACGGCCGGGTCTTCACCTACGACGCGCCGTGGCACCGGGGGCGTGACGCGATCGATGCCCACCCCATCTCGACCGAACGCTTCGTCACCGACCTCGCCGACGCGGTGTCGGCGCTGGGTGAGCCGGCGGTTCTGATCGGGCATTCGATGGGCGGTCTGCATTCGTGGTGTTTGGCCGGGGAGCGTCCCGAGTTGGTCGACGCGCTGGTGATCGAGGACATGGCACCGGACTTCCGGGGACGTACCACCGGTGCGTGGGAGCCGTGGCTCTATGCGCTGCCGGCGGAGTTCGAGTCGGAGGCGCAGGTGCTCGACGCGTTCGGCCCGGTCGCCGGGCGGTACTTCGTGGAGGCGTTCGACCGCACCGACACCGGCTGGCGGTTGCACGGTCAGCCCGCCCGCTGGATCGAGATCGCCGCAGAGTGGGGACGACGGGACTATTGGGCGCAGTGGCGAGCGGTCGACGTGCCGACACTGCTGATCGAGGCGGGGGACTCGGTGACGCCGCCGGGCCAGATGGCGGAGATGGCGCGCATCGGCAGCCAGACGACCTACGTGACGGTGCCCGGTGCCGGCCATCTCGTCCATGACGACGCCCCGATGAAATATCGGGACGTCGTCGCAGCGTTTCTATCGACGTTCGCCGGTGGCGGATGAGCTGGGCCATGACGGGTGCTGCTCGAAGCGGGACCGGATCGCGTCGACGTCGTGCGCCACGCGAGTCAGGTCACGGTCGTCGGTGAACAGCCGCCCCGCCAGCGGTGCTGCGATGCGGAATTGCTCGCGGTGCAGACGCAGAACACCGGTTCGGTGAGCTGCCCAGGTCAGTGCCGCGGCGAGGGCGAACGGTGCGGTCAGGATCAGGAAGGTCAGTGCGATGCTCATGGCAGTAATGCTCCGCCTGCGAAAGATCGTGCCACCAGTGGCAGAAGCGACATCCGTCGATAAGATGCTGCCATGACGATACGGACGGTGTCGGCGCTGGTCCTCGACAAAGTGGCGGTGTTCGAGTTCGGCGTCATCTGCGAGGTGTTCGGCATCGACCGCTCCGCCGACGGCGTACCGAACTTCGACTTCAAGGTGTGCGGACCGGAGGCGGGCCAGCCGCTGCGCACGTCGGTGGGGGCGACGATCATTCCCGACCACGGGCTCGACGACCTCATCGGGGCCGACCTCGTGGCGATTCCCGCGATCGGCGGGGACGAATACCTGCCGGAGGCGCTCGAGGCCGTGCGGCGGGCCGCCGAGTCGGGATCGATCATCCTGACCGTGTGTTCGGGAGCGTTCGTCGCCGGCGCCGCGGGTCTGCTCGACGGGCGGCCGTGCACCACCCACTGGATGCACGCCGACGAGCTCGCGCGCCGGTACCCGAGCGCCCAGGTGGACCGCAACGTGCTGTTCGTCGACGACGGCAACCTGATCACCAGCGCGGGCACCGCCGCGGGCATCGACGCGTGCCTGCACCTGGTGCGCCGCGAGATGGGCAGCGAGATCACGAACAAGATCGCCCGCCGGATGGTGGTGCCGCCGCAGCGTGACGGCGGTCAACGGCAGTACATCGACCAGCCGATACCCGTGCGCTGTTCGGAAAGGTTTGCGCCACAGCTGGATTGGATTCTGGCCAATCTCGACCAGCCGCACACAGTCACGTCACTGGCCCGTCGGGCGCACATGTCGGGTCGGACGTTCGCGCGTCGGTTCGTGGAGGAGACCGGTCGAACCCCCATGCAGTGGGTGACCGATCAGCGGGTGCTGTTCGCCCGCCGGCTGCTCGAGGAGACCACGCTCGACATCGACAACATCGCCGAGCAGTCCGGGTTCGGCAACGCCACTCTGTTGCGGCATCACTTCCGGCGCATCATCGGCGTCACCCCGTCGGACTATCGCCGCCGATTCGCCTCGGCCGCAGAATCCGATTGCGCGGAGTCTGCCTGACCGCCCTCGCCCGAGAGGGCGAACCGGCCGTCCTCGGTCTGTTCGACCAGCCCGTCGACCAGCAGTGAATGCAGGCAGCGGTCCCGCTGCCCGGTGTCGGTCAGCCACGCGACGTCGAGCTGGGCCCGCGTGACCGGAATGTCGCTGCCGCGCAACACATCCAGCAGCTTGCCCCGCACCTGACGATCGGTGCCGGCGAACTTCTGCACCTTACGGGCCGGGGCAGTGCCCGCGGGGAAGCCCAGCGAGCGCCAGGCACACCCCGTCAGCGGGCACACACCGCACTTCGGTGAGCGCGCCGTGCAGACGATCGCACCGAGCTCCATCAGTGCCACCGAGAACGTCGGCGCCCGTTCGTCGTCGGGCAGCAGCGCGGCGACGTCATCGAGGTCGCGCACCGACGCCGCAGCGGCGTCGGCTCGGCCGTGCACCGCGCGCGCGACGACGCGGCGCACGTTGGTGTCGACCACCGGCACCCGCTGCCGGTAGGCGAAGCAGGCCACCGCCCGCGCGGTGTACGTGCCGATCCCGGGCAGCGACAGCAGCGTCTCCACATCGTCCGGGACCACGTCGCCGTGCTCGGCGGCGATCACGGTCGCGCACTCGTGCAGGCGCTTCGCCCGCCGCGGGTAGCCCAGCTTGCCCCAGGCGCGCAGCACGTCGGCCGCGCTCGCCGCGGCGGTCGCCGACGGTGTGGGCCAGCGGGCGACCCAGTCCCGCCAGATCGGCTCGACCCGCGCGACCGGAGTCTGCTGCAACATGAATTCGCTGACCAGGATCTGCCACGCCGAGACACCGGGCCGCCGCCACGGCAGGTCGCGCTGTGCTCTGGCGTACCAGCCGAGAAGCTCACCCGCGTCGATCATCGGCGCAGGCTGCGGCAGAATGGCCGCCATGCCGAACACGAACCCGTTGACTGCGTGGAAAGCACTCAAGGAGGGTAACGAGCGCTTCGTCGCCGGGAAGCCTGAGCATCCGAGCCAGAGCATCGAGCATCGAGCGAGCCTGGCCGCTGCGCAGAAGCCGACCGCGATCGTGTTCGGGTGCGCCGACAGCCGGGTCGCCGCCGAGATCATCTTCGACCAGGGCCTCGGGGACATGTTCGTGGTCCGCACCGCCGGCCATGTGATCGACAGTGCGGTGCTCGGCTCGATCGAATACGGGGTCGCGGTGCTGAACGTGCCGCTGATCGTCGTGCTCGGCCACGACAGCTGCGGTGCGGTCGGTGCGACGCTCGCCGCACTCGACGACGGCTCGCTGCCCGGCGGCTACATCCGAGACGTGGTCGAGCGGGTGACCCCCTCGATCCTCGTCGGCCGTCGCGAGGGCCTGACCCGCGTCGACGAGTTCGAGGCCCGGCACGTCACCGAGACCGGCAGGCAGCTGCGCAGCCGCTCGACCATCGTCTCCGACGCGGTGGCCGCGGGCCGGCTCGCGATCGTCGGGCTGACCTACCACCTGGCCGATGGTCAGGTGGTGCTGCGCGACCACATAGGCGACATCGGCGAAAACTGAAAGGCAACACGCCGGGTGGCGTCGAACAAAGTCACCTGAGCTGGCCTTACCGTGAAGTCGTGCTGGATTTGGAACCGCATGGCCCACTGCCCCAACAGATCTATTGGCGACGCAGGATGCTGGCGCTCGGCGTTTCCGTGCTCGTCATCGGGATCATCGCGGCGGTCGTCGCGGTCGTCGTGATGAACAGCACCAGCACCGAGCAGCCGACCGCCAACGAGACGCAGTCGACGCAGGCCGTTGCTCCGCCGACACCGCTGCCCGGCGGTGATCCGCAGGTCAAGACGCCGATCCAGGCGCCTGCTCAGCAGGCGCCGCCGCCCACCGCGACTCCCACGGCCGCCGTGGTGCCCCCGCCGCTGCTCAAGGAGGGCGACGACTGCCCCGACTCGACGCTGGCCGTCAAGGGCATCACGAACCAACCCCAGTACGTCGTCGGCGACCAGCCGAAGTTCACGATGGTGGTCACCAACATCGGGCTGGTCGCCTGCCAGCGGGACGTCGGCGCGGCGGTGCTGGCCGCGTACGTGTATTCGCTGGACAACCAGCGACTGTGGTCGAACCTGGACTGCGCGCCGTCCAACGAGACGCTGATCAAGACGTTCCAGCCGGGTGAGCAGGTGACCACCGAGGTGACGTGGACGGGGATGGGTTCGGCCCCGAACTGCCCGCTGCCGCGCCAGCCGATCGGGCCAGGCACCTACAACCTGGTCGTCCAGCTGGGCAACCTGCGCTCGGCGACGGTGCCGTTCATCCTGGCCCAGCCACAAGCGGTGCCGCCGGGTGCGCCCGGCGCCGTGCCGCCGCCCGCCCCGGCTCCGGCGCCCGCACCGGCCGGCTGACGGGCACCGCGGGCGTCACGAGGGGGTTCCGTCGTCCCAGCCTGACGCCGCGACCAGGTCGAAGAACGACGGGGCCGCCGATGCGGTCACCAAGTGATGCAGCTGCCGGGGGAAGGTCAGCGGCGGCCCTTTCTGCGGATTGCGCTCGACCTGGTCGGCGATCGTTTCGGCCAGTGCCGCGCCGAGGCCCAGTCGGGGCCAATGGCTGTTCACCTCGGCGGTGAACGTGGGGTCCAGCAGCTCGCGATCCACTCCGACGACGTCGGCGGAGATGCCGAGATGGGCCACGGCGATCACCGGCCCGAATCGGTGAGCGAGCCCCACGCTGGTGTGCAGTGCGATCGCCTGCCAGACCGTCGTGATGCGCTGCTCGTCGACCTCGTGGCGACGGAGGAATTCGGCTGCGGCGTCAGCGCCGTCGACCTCGAACCGCTGATCGCCGTCGGCGTGGTCGGTGAGGCCGAGGTCGTGCAGCACGCAGCTCAGGTAGACCAGCTCGTCGTCGTAGTCGACGCCGGCGCGCAGGCCCTTCGCAGCGGCGAGTTCGCGGGCGAAGAGATAGCTGCGCACGACATGGTTGAGCACGAAGGGCGGCGACACCGCGGTCGCGAATTCGTATGCCGCAACGGCCAGTTCGGAATCGGGAAGGGTGAGCGCGGAAGTGCTCATCCCGACATCGTCGGTCCCGGTGCGTCGAAGAGCTAGTGGCCAGATCGACACACACAGCTAGGATCTGGCCATGATCATCGCGGTGCTCGCCCAGGACGGGGTGATGGGTTTCGAGCTGATGATCCCCGGCACGGTGTTCGGGATGGCCAACGAGGCGGCCGGGACGCGGCGGTACGAGGTTCGTGTTTGTGGTCGTCGGCGACGCGCCGCCACGACGGCCGACTGGGGTGGTGTCGAGTTCCGCACCAGTCACGGGCTGGATGGGCTTGCAGGGGCCGATCTGGTCATCGTCCCGGGGGTCGAGCGTTGTCTGGAACCCCCGCATCCGGACGTGATCGCAGCGCTGCGTGCGGCGTTCGACTCCGGCGCGCGCATCGCGTCGATGTGTGTCGGCGCGTTCACCGTCGCCGCGACCGGGCTGCTGAGTGGGCGGCGGGTCACCACCCACTGGCAGTGGGCGGACGAACTGGCACGTCGCTTCCCCGACGTCGATGTCGACCCCAGTGTGCTGTTCATCGACGAGGGACCCGTGGTGACGGCCGCCGGGGTCGCGTCGGGTCTTGACCTGTGCTTGCACATCGTCCGCGGCGATGCCGGTCCGGCACTGGCCGGCGCCACGGCCCGCCGGGTGGTGATTCCCGCGTGGCGCGACGGCGGACAGGCGCAGTACGTCGAACACGCCGCACCGGCCGGCATCGCACATCCGCTGCGGCCGACCATCGACTGGATGCGCGAGCACGCCGAGGAGCCGCTGGACCTGTCGGCCATCGCCGCGCACGCCGCGGTGAGCGTGCGCACGCTCAATCGGCAGTTCCGCGATCACGTCGGCACGACACCGCTGGGCATGCTGACCGCGCTACGGATCGACCGGGCTCGGCGACTCCTCGAGGGCACTGCGCTGCCGGTCGACCGCATCGCCGAGCAATCGGGATTCGGCTCGTACGCATCGCTGCGCCACCACTTCCTGCGCACGGTGGGCGTGTCGCCGCAGAAGTACCGGCAGAACTACGTGACGGCCAATCGCGTTGCGGCGGGCTGAGGTTCAGGCCAGCCGGTCGGCGATCGTCGACTCGGCCAGCTGCGAGAGGCCTTCCCTGATGTGGCGCGCCCACATCGAGCCGATGCCCTCCACGGATTGCAGATCGCTCGCGCTCGCCGCGAGCAGTCCCTGCAGCGACCCGAAGTTGCGGACCAGCAGGTCGACATGGGCGAACTGCAGCCGCGGAATGCCCGACATGGCGCGGTAACCGCGGGAACTCATCGCCGAGTCCTGCGCCTCGGCTGTCGACGGATAGCCGAAGACCCGTGCCAGCGCCGTGAAGTCGAGCAGCTCGCTGTCCGACAGGGCGTCGAGTTCCTCCAGGGTCGCGGTCACCTGCGCGGGGGTCGGCGGTTCGGGGTTGGCGTGGTAATCCCGCACGATCAGCTCGCGGTCGATGTCGTTGTCGCCGACCAGCTCGTCGAGCTGAAGCTTCAGCTGGCGGCCGTCGGTCCCGAGTTCGACGACGTCGGAGTCGATCTCGAGGCTGATCCGGCGCACCATCTCGAGTCGCTGCACCACGGTCATCACGTCGCGCAGCGTCACGAAGTCCTCGATCTCGGCCATCGAGAGCTGTTTGCTGACCTCGTCGAGGCGGGTCTTGTAGCGCTCCAACGTGTCGATGGTCTGGTTGGCCCGCGACAGGATGGTCGCCGAGTCGGGCACCACGTGCCGCTCCCCGGCCACGTACACGGTCACGATGCTCATCGAGTGGCTGACCGAGATCACCGGGTAACCGGTTTGGATCGCGGTGCGCTCGGCGGAGCGGTGCCGGGTCCCGGACTCCTCGGTCGGGATGGACGGGTCGGGCACCAACTGCACGTTGGCGCGCAGGATTCGGCTGCCGTCGCTGGAGAGCACGACGGCGCCGTCCATCTTGGACAGCTCACGCAGCCGGGTGGGGGCGTAGCGGACGTCGAGGGAGAAGCCGCCGTCGCAGATCGCCTCGACGCTGTCGTCGAAGCCGATGACGATGAGGGCGCCGGTGCGGCCGCGCAGGATGCGTTCCAGCCCGTCGCGCAGCGGTGTACCGGGAGCCAACCGGGCAATCGTCTCGCGCAGCGTCGGACGAGCCAGCGGAACGACAGTGCGCGTGCTGCGTCCCGTCGACTTCACGGCCATCCGATCCCCTCGAGAGTTCGCCTCAGTTCGCGTCATTCTGGCTGATGTGGCGCAGTACCTGCAATGCCGCTCCGATGTTGTCGGCCTCGTAGGTCCCCAGCCCCGGGGGCGCCGACGTCAAACCGGCGGGCACGATCGCGGTGGTGAACCCGAGCCGGGCGGCTTCGGCGAGCCTGCGATCCATCCCGGTGACGCGGCGCAGGTCGCCGGCCAGTCCGACCTCGCCGATCGCGATCGTCGTCGTCGGCATCGCCAGGTCGGTGAACGCCGAGGCGATCGCCAGCGCGACCGCGAGATCCGACGACGAATCGGTCAGCCGCATGCCGCCGACCGTGGACAGGTAGATGTCGTTGGCGCCCACGGGCAATCGCGCCCGCTTCTCCAGCACAGCGGTGATCATCGCCGCGCGCGAGGAATCGATACCGCTGACCGCACGGCGCGGGCTGCCGCTGGCCGCTGACCCGATCAGGGCCTGCACCTCGCCGATCATCGGGCGTTTACCGTCGAGTGTGACCGTCACCGACGTACCGGGCACCGCTTTGGGCCGCTGGTCCAGGAACAGGCCCGAGGCATCGGCCACGCACTCGATTCCGTTGTCGTGCAACAGGAAACACCCGACTTCGTCGGCCGCGCCGAATCTGTTCTTGATGCCGCGCACCATGCGCAGCGCCGACGCGCGGTCACCTTCGAAGTGCAGCACGACGTCGACGAGGTGCTCCAGCGAGCGGGGGCCGGCGATCGCCCCGTCCTTGGTGACATGGCCGACCAGCAGCATGGCCACGCCGGTGGTCTTCGCCGTCATCGTCAGGGCCGTGGTGATCGCGCGCACCTGGGTGACCCCGCCGGTGACACCGTCGGCCTCGGTGGTCGACATCGTCTGCACCGAATCGACCACGACCAGAGACGGCCGCACGGCGTCGATGTGACCGAGTGCGGTCTGCAGATCGGACTCGGCGGCCAGGTACACCTCGTCGTGGGTGCAGCCGGTGCGTCCGGCCCGCAGCCGGATCTGACCCGCCGATTCCTCACCCGAGAGGTACAGCGCCCGGCGCCCCCTCTGTGCCCACTGATGGGCGACCTCCAGAAGCAGCGTCGATTTCCCGACGCCAGGGTCTCCGGCGAGCAGGGTGACAGATCCGGGGACGACGCCGCCGCCCAGGACACGGTCGAGTTCGCTGATGCCGGTGGGGTAGTGCCGCGTGGAACCGGGGTCGATCGAGCTGATGGGCACCGCAGGCGAAGTCGGCGCGATGCCGCGGCGGATGGCCGTCCCGCCGATGGCAGCCAAGGCCACCTCGTTGACCGTGCCCCACGTCCCGCAGTCAGGACAGCGACCGACCCATTTGGGGGTCTGG
The DNA here is from genome assembly GCF_007096635.1 of Mycolicibacterium sp. 018/SC-01/001. Taxonomy (GTDB): domain Bacteria; phylum Actinomycetota; class Actinomycetes; order Mycobacteriales; family Mycobacteriaceae; genus Mycobacterium. The sequence goes on along the minus strand of NZ_VKAA01000018.1, from coordinate 32,752 downwards.
TGGTGGCATTCCGAGCAGCGATATTGCGAACGTGTTTTCGAAGTCCGGGCCACGGATGTGACGGTATCGGCCGGGACCGACAAGTGGGCGCCGCTGCGCGCCCGTGTCGTGGGCTAGTGCCCGCCCGAGTGCTCTCCGGAGCTCTCCGAGACCGCGCCACCGGTGTCGGCGACCTCGCGGCGCGGCGCCTCGCCCGCCGAGATCGGCACCGCCACCGTGGTGTCGCCCGACTTCTCGAACGTGAACGTGAAGTCGTAGGTCAAGCCGTTGCTGATGGGCTTGTTCAGCGCGACGCGCGCTTGTGCGGCGTTGGCGGGTTCGACGGCTTCCAGAGGGGTGGTCTGGCCGTCGGGGGTGCCGACGACCAGGACACCGTTGGCGGGGAGGTCTCGGCCGCCGCTCAGTTTTACCGGGCCGACGTCCGAGGTGATGCGGACCAGCTTGTCGTTGGTGTCGGGTGAGGTGTTCGCGGCGGTGAAGATCAGCTCGACGTCGCTACCCGGGCGCACATAGTCCGACGTCTGTTGTGCGCGCAGGTGGACGTTCCGCAACGCGATCGGACCGGCTGTGCCACTCGTGCCGTTGATGGCGGGCTCTTGAGTGGCGGTCTGGGACACCTGACCGGCGCCGCAGCCGCTCAGCACGGCGGACAGTGCGATCGCTGCCGTCGCGACGGCGGTCGTGACAGAAGTGCGCCGGACTAAGGGGTTCACTCAGGTGCCTCCTGCTCGGCCGGCAGCGCGACGTGACATGCCGGTCTCCATCGTTCGACTATGCAGAGTAGTAGGTCGCGATGACGGGCGGTAGCGCAGGGCTCGCCTTGCACGGAATCGCCTGCCTGTCAACCCCCGATGTTCGCCGACTGTGCCCCTGACCTGCATCGTTGGCGCACCCCCTGAGAGGGCCCGTGTTAAACTCGTCATGTGAAAGGGGCTCGAAACTGATGATTTTCAAGGTCGGAGACACCGTTGTCTATCCACACCACGGTGCTGCGTTGATCGAAGCGATCGAAACCCGAACCATCAAAGGCGAGCAGAGGGAATACCTCGTCTTGAAGGTCGCCCAGGGCGACCTGACAGTCCGGGTGCCCGCGGACAATGCCGAATACGTGGGCGTGCGTGATGTTGTCGGCCAGGAAGGCCTCGACAAAGTTTTCCAGGTGCTTCGCGCCCCGCACACCGAGGAGCCGACCAACTGGTCGCGGCGGTACAAGGCCAATCTCGAGAAGCTGGCTTCCGGTGACGTGAACAAGGTCGCCGAGGTCGTCCGTGACCTGTGGCGTCGTGATCAGGAGCGCGGGCTCTCGGCGGGCGAGAAGCGGATGCTGGCCAAGGCCCGGCAGATCCTGGTCGGCGAGCTCGCCCTGGCGGAGAACACAGACGACGCCAAGGCGTCGATCATCCTCGACGAAGTTCTCGCCGCCGCATCCTGACGTGATTCCTCGCGTCGGTCTCGGTACCGACGTTCATCCGATCGAAGCGGGTCGACCCTGCTGGCTGCTGGGTCTGCTGTTCGACGACGCCGACGGTTGTGCCGGTCACTCCGACGGTGACGTCGCCGCCCATGCTCTCTGCGACGCCTTGTTGTCCGCAGCGGGCATGGGCGACATCGGCGGGGTCTTCGGCACCGACCGCCCGGAATGGCGCGGAGTGAGCGGTGCCGACATGGTGCGCCACGTGCGCTCCCTGCTCGACGACGCGGGCTTCCGCGTCGGCAACGCCGCGGTGCAGGTCATCGGCAACCGACCCAAGATCGGCCCACGCCGGGCAGAAGCGCAGGAGCTGCTCTCCGAGCTCGTGGGTGCACCTGTGTCGGTATCGGCCACCACCACCGACGGGCTCGGCTTGACCGGACGTGGTGAGGGCTTGGCGGCACTTGCGACGGCCCTCGTCATGAGCGATGCGGGTTCTCCCTGATCCGGCCGGTAAGCTGGCCCGTCGTGACCGAACGCCCCGCCGCCCCCATGCGGCTGTATGACACCCTGTCTGGCGGTGTGCGCGAATTCGCGCCGCTGCGGCCCGGTCACGTGTCCATCTACCTCTGCGGTGCCACCGTCCAGGGTCTGCCGCACATCGGCCACGTCCGCAGCGGGGTCGCGTTCGACGTGCTGCGCCGCTGGCTTACCGCCAAGGGTTACGACGTCGCCTTCATCCGCAACGTCACCGACATCGACGACAAGATCCTCACCAAGGCCGCCGACGCCGGCCGGCCGTGGTGGGAATGGGCCGCGACTTACGAGCGTGCGTTCTCGGCCGCCTACGACGCGCTGGGTGTGTTGCCCCCGTCGGCCGAACCGCGCGCCACGGGCCACATCACCCAGATGGTCGAGCTGATCGAGCGGTTGATCGATCGCGGCCACGCCTACACAGGCGGCGGCGACGTGTACTTCGACGTCGCCACGCAGCCCGACTACGGCAAGCTCTCCGGGCACCGCATCGACGACGTGCACCAGGGCGAGGGCGTGGCGACCGGCAAGCGGGATCAGCGCGACTTCACGTTGTGGAAGGGCGCCAAACCGGGCGAGCCGTCGTGGCCCACGCCGTGGGGCCGCGGCCGTCCCGGCTGGCACACCGAATGTGTGGCGATGGCCCACGAGTACCTGGGGGCCGAGTTCGACATCCACGCCGGCGGGATGGACCTGGTGTTCCCGCACCACGAGAACGAGATCGCTCAGGCCGAGGCGGCCGGTGACGGTTTCGCCCGGTTCTGGCTGCACAACGGCTGGGTCACCATGGGCGGGGAGAAGATGAGCAAGTCGCTGGGCAACGTGCTCGCGATTCCCGCTGTGCTGCAACGGGTTCGGGCGGCCGAGCTGCGCTACTACCTGGGCAGCGCGCACTACCGTTCGATGCTCGAGTTCTCCGAGACCGCGCTGGCGGACGCCGCGAAGGCCTACACCGGCATCGAGGACTTCCTGCACCGGGTGCGCACCCGCGTGGGCGCGGTGGTTCCGGGCGAGTGGACGCCGAAGTTCGGCGCCGCGCTCGACGACGACCTCTCGGTGCCGATGGCGCTGGCCGAGGTGCACGCCGCCCGCGCCGAAGGCAACCGGGCGCTGGACGCCGGTGACCACGAGACCGCGCTGACGCATGCGATGTCGATCCGCGCGATGATGGGGATCCTCGGCGCCGACCCGCTCGACGAGCGCTGGGAGTCCCGTGACGAGACCTCGGCCGCGCTCGCCGCGGTCGACGTCCTCGTCCAGGCCGAGGTGCGCCGCCGCGGTGAGGCCAGAGCGCGCCGCGACTGGGCCGAGGCCGATGCGATCCGGGACCGGCTCAAAGAAGCCGGCATCGAGGTGACCGACACCGCCGACGGTCCCCAGTGGTCGCTACTCGACGGAACGGACAAGTAGATGGCGGGCAATTCTCAGCGCCGCGGCGCGATACGCAAAGCCGGGACCAAGAAGGGCCCGACGGTCGGCTCCGGTGGCGTTCGGCGGCGCGGGCTCGAGGGCAAGGGCGCGACGCCGCCCGCACATCAGCGGCCAAATCATCCCGCGGCGAAGCGTGCGGCCAAGGCGGCCCGGCAGGCCCAGGGGCGGCACAAGAAGACCGACGACACCGAGACAGTGCTGGGTCGCAACCCGGTGGTCGAGTGCCTGCGCGCCGGGGTGCCGGCGACGGCGCTGTACGTCGCGCTGGGTGCGGACTCCGACGAACGCCTCACCGAGGCCGTGCAGACCGCGGCCGACAGGGGCATCGCGATCCTGGAGGTGCCCAAGCACGATTTGGACCGGATCGCGGCCAACGGTCTGCACCAGGGCATCGCTCTGCAGGTGCCGCCGTACGTCTACGCCCACCCCGACGACCTGCTCGCGCAGGCCAAGAAGGACGTGGCCCCGCCGCTGCTGGTCGCACTCGACAACATCTCCGATCCGCGCAACCTGGGGGCGATCGTGCGGTCGGTCGCAGCGTTCGGCGGGCACGGGGTGCTGATCCCGCAGCGCCGGTCGGCATCGGTCACAGCCGTGGCGTGGCGCACGAGCGCGGGCGCTGCCGCGCGCACCCCGGTCGCGCGGGCGACCAACCTCACCCGGGCGTTGAAGCAGTACGCCGACGCGGGCATCCAGATCGTCGGACTCGACGCCGGCGGTGACACCGCGATCGACGACATCGACGGCAGCGGCCCGATCATGGTGGTGGTGGGTTCCGAGGGCAAGGGGCTGTCCCGGCTGGTGCGGGAGACCTGCGACGCGATCGTGTCGATCCCGATGGCGGGGCCCACCGAATCGCTCAATGCGTCGGTGGCCGCCGGCGTGGTGCTGGCCGAGATCGCGCGGCAGCGCCGCGCTTAAGCCCCGATCAGCTCCAGTCCGGCCCACAGTGCGACGACGGCTGCGACGAGCGTCAACGGCGTGGTGACCAGACCGACCCGGCTGAACTCGGCGAAGCTGGGGTTCATGTCGCGGCGAACGACGCTGCGCCACAACAGATTCGCCAGCGATCCGACGTAGGTGAGGTTGGGGCCGATGTTGACGCCGATCAGCACGGCCAGGACCGCGGCGGGGCCGACCGGCGCCGCGAGCGGGATCAGGACCAGCACGGCGGGCAGGTTGTTGACGATGTTGGACAGCACGGCAGCCACCGCGGCGATGCCGAGCAGCGCCACCAGGCCGTGCCCGTCGGGCAGCACCCGGTGCATCGCAGGTTCGAGGCCGTTGCGCATCACGGCCGCCACGACGACGCCGAGGCACAGCACGAACGCCAGGAACGGCAGGTCGGTCGCGACGGCGATCCTGCGGACCGAGGTCCGCCGCGTCGCCAGTCCCCGCACACCCAACGCCACGGCTCCGGCCAGGGCCGCCCACGCCGGTGAGAGCCCCACCAACGAGGTGGCGGCGAAGCCGACCAGTGTCAGCCCCACGGTGACGAGAGCGAACAGGGGGAGATCGACGGGTTCGCGGGGTGCCGGTTCCGGTGCGACGGCGAGATCGGCGCGGAACAACAGGCGCAGCAGCACGTACTCGACGGCGATGGCAGCCAGCCAGGGCAGGGTCATCAGCGCGGCGAAATGCAGGAATGTCAGCCCCGCGGCGCTGAACGCCAGCAGGTTGGTCAGATTGGACACCGGCAGCAGCAGCGATGCGCTGTTGGACAGGTGCGCGGTCGCGTAGGCGTGGGGTCGCGCGGGCACGGCCAGCGTGCGGGCTGTCGCGAGCACGACCGGGGTCAGCAGCACGACGGTCGCGTCGAGGCTGAGGATCGCGGTGACGGCGGCGGAGACGGCGAACACCGACACCAGCAGCCGCTGCTGACCGCCGGAGGTGGCGCGGGCCATCAGCACGCCGATCGCGTGGAAGAGTCCTTCGTCGTCGCACAGGCGCGCCAGCACCAGCACCGCGGCGAGGAACCCGACGACCGGGGCCAGGTCGCGGACCTCGGTCCACGCGCCCTGCCAGCTGATCGCACCGGTGACGATCAGCAGTGCCGCGGCGGGCACGGCGACCACGGCCTCGGGCCAGCCGTGGGGGCGCAGCAGCGCGAAACCCAGCACCGCGACGAGCGCGGCCACCGACAGGATCAGAGCCATGGATCGGCGCGCTGCCACAGGGTGGGGAAGTGCAGGGGCACGCCGTCCTCGGCGGCGAGTCTGCGCAGGACGCGCACCGACGCGTCGAGATCGTCGGCAGCGTAGGGAAGCGCCCGCAGCGGCTGGTCGAGGGGACGAAAGAAGTCATCCCAGTGGATGAGTACGACACGCCGTGCACCGACAGTCCGCACGGTCTCGGCCCAGTAGTCCACGAGGTAGCTCTCGGGCTGCAACCCCAGTTGCCCGACGCCGAGGTAGGCCACCTCGGCGCGCCGGCCCGCGAGGGCGCCGCGGCGATAGCCTGCGCTGCCGACGATCAGGATGGTCCGCCCGGTACTGCGATGGGTGATCAGGGTCGACCAGGCCTCGCCGCACCGGTACGCCGAGGCGCGCGCAGGGGGCCGGACCGGCGCGGTGATCTCGCCGGGAAAGCGGTCGGGCGGGCAGTGATGACCCTCGATCAAGGTGACGTCGAATGAGCCTGCGCTGACCGCTTCGCCGGGTGTGACGACGTCGACGCGGTCGAGGCCGGCGCCGCGTCCGATCTGGGCGGCCGAGGTCCCGCCGAGCAGCCGGGCGCCCGTTCGGGCGGCCACGTCGGCGGAGTCCATCGCGTGGTCGAAGTGGGTGTGGACGGGGGTGACGGCGTCGAGGCGGGTGACCCCGAGTCGGGCGAGAGCGGCGTCGATGCGCGACGACGACGGGCGCAGCGGTCGCGTCGCGACGGTGAGCAGGCCCGGCCGGGAGAAGAAGCCGTCGGTCAGCACAGCGGACGCGCCGTCGTCGATCAACAGGGTGCTCACGCCGGCCCAGGAGACGGTCACCGGCGATCCGGACGTCGCCGCGGGCACGTCGAACCTGTCGGCGTACGCGGCGAGGTCGGGCCTGCCGAGCTTGAGACGCATGACGGACACCCTAGGGGGCGGCGCATCGCCGCGGTCAGTAGCTGTAGGTGTTCGTCGGCGGCGTGATCCGGTCCGCGTGGGAGATGGTCATGACCGGCGACGTCCGTGACGTCGAATCAATCTGCACGACAGGGACTTTGCCCTCGACACGCAGCCAGGTGCCGTCGGGGAGGCCGTCGGCGGCCGCGGCGGCCGGTCCGTCGAGATCGATGCGGGCCAGCTGGGCGTCCGCTGCGCAGCAGATGATCACGACGCGGCCGAGGGCGAGGTGGTTGCCGTCTTTCATCGTGAAGCCGGTGACGGTGACCAGGCGATCGCGCAGCGTGCCCGCCGAGTCCTGAGCCAGCCGGATCAGCAGGTCGGGGAGCGACAGCTCCGGGGCGCGTCCGTCGGGCAACGGCGGGAACGGCCGCCGCGGGGCGTCGGTCTGACCGGCGGTGGCGGTGGGGCGGGCGGTCTGCGGGCCGATGGCGGGTGGAACGACGATGGCCAGCAACGCGATCGGGATGAGCAGCACCCACGCGACGCCGGGGCGATGGTGATGGTCACCGGGTTGGTCACCGAGGTCGGGGCTGACGGGTCCGCGGCGGATGTCGCCGACGATCGACGCGAGCGCGAGGAGCGTCAGTATCACGCCGGCGGCGAGGAGCCACGGCTGCAGAGACGGTTTGACGTACCGGGCGTACGCCCCGCCGACGGTGATCATCACGGTGCTGACCCCGACGAGGAGCAGCAGCGCGTTCTCGGTCTCGCGGCTCACCGGTGACCCACCACCGCGACCCCGACCCCGGTCGCCACGAGTGTGGCGACCACGAAGGTCAACGGCGCGAAGCGAAGTGCGAACGCCCGGCCGAACATGCCGACCTGCATGGCGAACAGTTTGAGATCGATCGCCGGTCCGACGACGAGGAACACCAGGCGCGGCAGGAGCGGCAGCATCGACAGGCTCGCGGCGACGAACGCGTCGGCTTCGGAGCACAACGACAGCACGACGGCCAGCACGGCCATCACGGCGATACCGAGAACCAGGTGGCCGGCGAGGTGGTCGTACATCCAGGCGGGCACGACGATGTGCAGGAGTGCGGCCGCGGCAGCGCCGAGGACGAGAAACGATGCCGCCTGAAGGAAGTCGTGGCGCGCCGCCTCGGTGAACACCACCCAGCGTGACCCGCTGTGTGCGTGTGGGTGGGCCGTCCTGCGGGTGATCCAGCCGGGCCGTCCGAACCGCGCCCACAGTGCGCCCATCGTCAGAGCGGTGAGAAAGCTTGCGGCGCAACGTGCCAGCACCATCGACGGTTCGCCGGGAAACGCGACCGCGGTGGCCACCAGCACCACCGGGTTGACCGCGGGGGCGGCCAGCATGAACGTCACCGCAGCCGCACCGACGGCGCCGTCGGCGTAGAGGCGGCGTGCGATCGGCACCGAGCCGCATTCGCATCCGGGCAGTGCCGCACCGCCGACCCCGGCGACCAGGATCGCCGCAGCGGGCCTGCGCGGCAGCCACCGAGCCAGCCGATCGGGCGTCACCAGCGCCGCGACCAGGCCGCTGACGAGCACGCCCAGCACGAGAAAAGGCAATGCCTGCACGAAGATTCCGCAGAACACGGTGGCCGCGGTGGCGATCAGCGACCGGGTGGCCACGGCATCGCGCAGTGTGGTTCCGGCGAGCGTCAGCCCGACGATGGTGACCACGAGCACCGGCATCGAGGTGATGCGCCGCCGTGCCTGCTCCAGTCCGACGGCCACGCGGTCATCGTGCCAGCCCCGATTGTGAACATCCTGACCGTCCCGCGGCCCTGCTGGGAGCCGGCCGACGACTCAGCCGCGCGCTGACTGCTGACGCACACCGGCAGCCGCGGCCACCAGGCATGCGGTCGCAACGGCACCGGCGAACCACGGGAACACCTCCGCCAGGTCCCAGCGGGTCGCGGCCCAGCCGGCCACCAGGGTGGGCACGGCCATCGCGCTGTAGGCCGCGAGATAGAAGGCGGACATCGTCTCTCCGCGCCGGCCTGCGGGCACCACGTCGGACAGGTGCCGCAGCGAGCCGCCGAAGCCGAGCCCGAACGTGGCGCCGAGCAGCGCAGCGGCCACGAACACCAGCTGCGGTTGGTGGGTGAGCAGCACCGGAATGGTCAACAGCAACGACACCGCCATCCCGACGTCACCGATGATCGCCGAGTAGCGGGCGGGCAACCGCGTCGCCGCGAGTTGGGCCAGTGCCGCCGCGAACGCCGTGCTACCCACCACGGCGCCGCCGAAGACGAGGTTGTCGATGTGGGTCTGGCGGGCGGCCAGGGTCGGATACAGCGACAGCAGCACTCCGAGCACCGACCACGACGCCATCGCGCCCATCGCGGAGAACCAGAAGTCGCCCCGGATCTCCTGCGGTACAGCAGGCTTCGCGATGCGAATGGGCCCGGCGCTACGGGCGGTGTGCGGTTCGCGCAGTGCCAGCACACCGATGCCCACGATCAGGCACACGACCGCGACCACCGCGTACGGGGTGCGCAGCGGGTGGGGTGCGTACTGGGCGAGCAGTGCCGAGCCCAGGATCGCGACCGTCATCCCGACGTTGAAGCTGACGCCGGACAGCTGGCCGCTGCGCACGCCGTGGTCGGGTCGCAGATCCAGCAGGGCTGCCGCACCGGCGACGACGATCGAGCCGACGGCGGCGCCGTGGATGGCGCGGGCGAGGAGCAACAGCGCCATCGTGTCGGCGACGAGGAACACGCCCAGTCCGACCAGGAGTGCGAGCAGCCCGCCGAGGAGCACCGGCTTGCGGCCGACCACGTCGGAGATGCGCCCGGAGACGAGCACCGCACCCAGGGCTGCGACGGCGTAGACGGCGAAGACGATCGTCGTGGCCAGCGGGGAGAGATGCCAGTTCGATTCGTAGATGCCGTAGAGCGGGGCGGGAACACCGGATACGCCCAGTGCCACGCCGCTGAGCACCAGCAGCAGGGGGTAGGCCCAGCGCTGGGTCTCGGTGACCGGACGGTCGATCGCCACCATCTCGGAGAGCCCTTCCGTGTCGAGTACAGTACGACGAACATCGAACCCGGTCGAGCGTACGCTGGGTTTGACGAACATCAAACCTCACGTGGTGAAGGACACGCCATGACTGCTGATGCGTATCCCACGCACCCGGTCGCCCCCGTGCAGCAGGTGCTGGCTGCGCTGCAGGACCCGGTGCGGCTGGAAGTCGTCCGTCGCCTGCACAACGCGGGGACGTCGCTGCAGTGTGGCGCTCTCTACGACGGCATCAACAAGTCCACGGCCACGCACCATTTCAAGATCCTGCGCGAGGGCGGGTTGACGGAGCGTCGGGTCGTCGACGGTCTCACCCACCAGCGGCTGCGGGTCGACGAGGTGGAGGATGCGCTGCCCGGTCTGCTGGCCAGCATCGTCGCCGGGGCGAACCGGGCGGCCCGCGTCCCGGTCAGCTGAACGCGGTCAGGGTCACGCCCTCGGCGAGAAGCCGGTCACGAACCGCGGTGGCGATCTGCACCGCGCCGGGTGAATCGCCGTGCACGCACACGGAATCGACGGAGACGCGGATCGTCGAGCCGTCGACGGCGCTCACCCGGCCCTGGGTGACCATCGAGAGCACCCGCTCGGCGATCTCGTCGGGATCGTGCAGCACCGCGTTGCGCTCGCGGCGCGAGACCAATTGTCCGTCGGGTCGGTAGGAGCGGTCGGCGAACGCCTCGGCGACCGTGTGCACGCCCACCTCGGCCGCGGCCTCGAACAGCACCGACCCGGCGAGTCCCAGTACCGGCAGCGCCGGGTTCACCGCGTGCACCGCAGCGACGACCGCCCGTGCCTGCTCGCGGTGGGTGACCACCGAGTTGTACAGCGCGCCATGGGGTTTCACGTACGACACGGCCGATCCGGCGGCAGTGGCCAACGCGCTCAACGCGCCGATCTGGTACATCACGTCGGCCGTCAGGTCCTCGGGCGGCACGTCGATGAACCGACGGCCGAAGCCGGCCAGGTCGCGGTAGCTCACCTGGGCGCCGATCCTGACTTCGCGCTGGGCCGCCAGCCGGCAGGTGCGCGCCAGCGTGGCCGCGTCACCGGCGTGGAAACCGCAGGCGACGTTCGCGCTGGTGACGATCTGCAGCATCGCCTCGTCGTCGCCCAGTTGCCACACGCCGAAGCTCTCGCCGAGGTCGGCGTTGAGGTCGACCGTCCGGGTGGGCATGGGTTTCTCCTATGTCAAGCCGCTGCCGGTTGGCAAGCGGTTTGGCGGTTGTTGTGGTCGGTGGTCAGGTGGTGGAAGACGACGCGGGCCAGGCGGCGTTTGAGGCAGCGCAGCGCTTCGGGGGTGGAGTCGCCATGTGTGAGGCGATGCCGGTAGTAGGTCTGTCCGAGGCCGTCGAGTCGGATCTGAGTGACCGCGATGCGGTGCAGCGCGGCGTTGAGTTGTCGGTTACCCGACCGTGTCATGCGGACGCGTCCCCGAGTGTTGCCTGACCACACCGGCACCGGGGCCACACCCGCATGACAGGCGAAGGCCGCCTCGCTCTTGAACCGGGTGACTCCGGCGGTCTCCCCGACCAGCTTGGCCGCGGTCAGCTCGCCACAGCCCGGCACCGCCAGTAACACCGGAGCCACGACACGGACGCGTTCGCCAATGCGCTCGGCCAACGCGTTGATGGCCTCGGTGAGTCGAGTGATGTCGGCCAGCTCGTCACGAGCCAGTTCGGCCACGATCCCGACTTGGGTATCCAACCAGTCGCCGAGCAGACGACGATGCTTGGCAAGATCCAACGAACGTGGTTTGGGGGCGCGTTCGGGGTCGAGCTCGTGGACCCGCCACAACAGCCGGTTGATCGTCGCCGTGCGTTGCGCGACAAGGACTTCCCGGCGATCCACCAATAGCTTCAATTCACGCGAGACGTCGTCATGAGAGGCGATCGGCAGGTCCGGCTCGCGCAGAAAGCCCCGAGCGACCGCCAGCGCGTCGATCGGATCGGATTTGCCGCGGGTGCGCGCTGAGGCCCGGGTCTGGGCCATCAGCTTCGGGGGGACCCGCACCACCTTCTGTCCCAGCGCCAGCAGGTTACGTTCCAGGCGCGCCGACAGATGCCGGCAGTCCTCGATCGCCCAGACGACCTCGGTACCGAAATGCTCCCGGGCCCACATCACCGCCTCGGCATGCCCGGCCGTGACCGCGGCGACGGTCTTCCCGGCGAGCTTGCGGCCGGCCTCGTCGACGGCGACGAAGGTATGGGTGCGCTTGTGTACATCGGCTCCAACAACAACCATGGTGGTTGCCTCCATTCACTGTGAGGTGACGGTTGGGCCGGTCGGCGGACACATCTCAGTCGGGGGCGGTGCCACGCTCCTATCAAGTCACGCCGGCCGGTCCTTCACACCTGGTGCCGACAAAACCCGTGCTCGCCAATCCGAAGGCGGCACCCAGCCTATGAGCCAGACACCAGATGCAAAGGATCCAACCACCGCACGAAGCGGTGCCCTCACCCTGACACTGAGCCAGCCTAGTCGCGATTGTGCGCTCGCTATTGGAAACGGTTATCGTTATCGCGTGATGACTTCTGTGGCGCGTCGTGCGCTGGCCGCCCTCGTCCTGGTGTCCCCGATCGCCCTGTCGGCCTGCGGGGGCGGCAGCGAGCCCGGGGCGTCCTCGGCTGGCGGCACGGCATCCGGTGGATCGTGCCCCACGACGCCGGTCGACGTCGTCGTCAGCGTCGACCAGTGGGGCGACATCGTGTCCCAGCTCGGCGGCGACTGCGCGAAGGTGACCACCGTGCTCGCGGGTTCGTCGGTGGACCCCCACGACTACGAACCCGCGCCGTCGGACGCCACCCTCTTCGAGGGGGCCCAGCTGGTGGTCCTCAACGGCGGACACTACGACGAGTGGGCAGCCAAGCTCGCCGCATCGTCGGCCCCCGATGCGCCCGTCGTCGACGCGGTCGACCTCAGCGGCGGTGAGCACTCGGACGCGGCCGGTGACGACGCTGGTCACGCCGATGAGGGCAATCCACACGTCTGGTACAGCCCCGCCACCGTCGTCAAGGTGGCCGGCGCCGTCACCGCGCAGCTCAAGAAGCTCGCACCCGACGCCGCTGCCTACTTCGACGAGCGGGCCACCGGTTTCGGCAATGTCATGAAGCCCTACGACGACGAGATCGCTGCGATCAAGGCCGGTGCCGCCGGCAAGAGCTACGCTGCCACCGAGAGTGTGTTCGACGACATGGCGGCAGCACTGGGACTCCAGGACCGGACGCCGGAGGGCTACAAACTCGCCACGGCGAACGAGAGCGAGCCGGCCCCGGCCGATCTCGATGCGTTCCTGCGGCTGCTGAGCGATCGGGGAGTGGACGTGCTGATCTACAACACCCAGACCGAGGGTTCGGTACCCCAGCAGATCCGCGCTGCCGCCGACAAGGCCGGCGTCGCGGTCGTCGACGTCACCGAGACGGTGCCGCCGAACACGCAGTCCTTCCAGACATGGCAGGTCGACCAGCTGACCTCGCTGGCCAAGGCGCTCGGTGTCCGCGGATGACGCCGTAGCCGACCCGGCGCTGACGTTCTCCGACGTCAGCGTGGTCCGTGGTGGGCGCACGATCTGGTCGCAGTCGACCCTCGAGGTCCAGGCCGGCCGGTTCGTCGCGGTCATCGGCGCCAACGGCGCGGGCAAGACGACGCTGCTCAACGTGATCCTCGGCCTGGTTCGCCCGGCGGGTGGCACGGTGCGTGTGTTCGGCGCGCCGCCGGGGGCGCGCAACGACCTGATCGGCTACGTGCCCCAGCACTACGACGCCGACGCGACCGAGGCGATCCGGGCGCGCGATGCCGTGCTGCTCGGACTCACCGGCAACCGCTGGGGCATCTCCCGCAGCAGCGCGAAGGACCGCCGCCGAGTCGACGACGCGTTGCGGTGGGTCGAGGCGGATGCGCTGGCGAACCGGCGGCTCGCCGAGCTCTCGGGTGGGCAACGGCAGCGCATCGCCCTGGCCAGTGCGCTGGTCTCCGGCCCCCGGATGCTGATCCTCGACGAGCCGTTGGCGTCGCTGGACCTGCGCAGCCAGCACGAGATCGTCGAACTGCTCGCCCGGCTCAACACCGAGCTCGGGATGACGGTCATCGTGGTCGCCCACGACCTGAACCCGCTGCTCGCCACACTCGACAGCGCGATCTACCTGCTGGACGGGCACGCGCATCACGCGCCCATCGACGAGGTGGTGGACTCGGATCTGCTGACGCACATGTACGGCACGCCGATCAAGGTCGCGCACACCCTGCAGGGCGACCTCTACATGCGGAGTTCGCCGTGACCCAGCGCATCATCGCCGTGGGCTACCAGGACAACTGGGTGCACATCCTCGGCTCGTCGTTCATGCGGAACGCCTGGCTGGGCGGCACGATCGTGGCGCTGGCGGCGGGGCTGATGGGCTACTTCATCGTCGTGCGGAACTCGTCGTTCGCCGCGCACGCGCTCGCACACATCGGCCTGCCCGGCGCCACCGGCGCCGTGCTGCTCGGGATTCCGGCGGCGGCGGGCCTCGGCGTGTTCTGCGTCGGTGGGGCACTGGTCATCGGCGCGCTCGGGAAGCGCGCCTCGGACCGCGATGTGGCCACCGGTACGGTGCTCGCGTTCGCGACCGGTCTGGGTCTGCTGTTCAATTCGCTGGCCACCCGCAACTCGTCGACCCTGACGAATGTGCTGTTCGGCAACCTGCTCGCGATCTCCGGGGAGCAGCTGGTCAGCTTCCTGGTGCTCCTGCTGGTGCTGGCCGCCGGGATGGCGGTCATGTACCGCCCGCTGCTGTTCAGCTCGGTGAACGCCCAGGTGGCCGAGGCCAGGGGCGTGCCTGTGCGGGGCGTGGCGATCGCGTTCATGGTGCTGTTGGGTATCACCGTCACGATGGCCGTGCAGGCCGTCGGCACGCTCCTGCTGTTCGCACTCGTCGTCACCCCGGCGGCGACCGCGCTGAGTCTGACGGCCCGGCCGGTGTTCGCGATGGTGGTCTCCGCCGCATTCGGTCTGGTGTCGGTGTGGACGGGCCTGGCCGTGTCGGCGATGTTCAACCTGCCGCCGAGTTTCGTGGTCGTGTCGATCGCCTGCGGGATCTGGTTGGTGGTCTGGACGTTGCGCCGTCTGCCGCGCCGAACGCGGATGTCTGCGGAACTGGGGACCCGGTCCACTAATCTCGGGGAGCATGTCCAGGACTCCGTCGCCGAGGCGGCGCGCGACCCTGGCCTCACTCGCCGCTGAACTGAAGGTGTCGCGCACCACCGTCTCCAACGCTTACAACCGGCCCGATCAGCTGTCGGCCGAGCTGCGCGAACGAGTGCTCTCCACCGCCAAGCGGCTGGGGTACCCGGGGCCCGATCCGGTGGCCCGGTCGCTGCGGACGCGCAAAGCCGGCGCGGTCGGGCTGATGATCACCGAACCGCTGAACTACTCGTTCTCCGACCCCGCCGCACTCGACTTCGTCGCCGGCCTCGCCGAATCGTGCGAGGCCGTCGGGCAGGGCCTGCTGCTGGTGGCCGTCGGGCCCAACCGCAGCGTCAGCGAGGGCTCGGCGGCGGTACTGGCGGCCGGTGTCGACGGCTTCGTGGTGTACTCCGCCTCCGACGACGATCCCTACCTGCCGGTGGTGCTGCAGCGCCACCTGCCCGTGGTGATCGTCGACCAGCCCCGGGACGTGCCGGGGGCCTCCGTCGTGTGCATCGACGACCGCGCGGCGATGCGTCGTCTGACCGAGTACGTGCTCGAGCTCGGGCACCGGGAGATCGGACTGCTGACCATGCGGTTGGGTCGGGACTGGCCACACGACGCGCGGGGACCCGCACTCGCCGATCCCGAGCGGGTGCGCAACCCGCAGTTCCACGTCCAGAATGAGCGGATCCGCGGGGTCTACGACGCGCTGATCGCGGCAGACCGGGACCCGGCGGACCTGACGCTGGTGGAGAGCTACGAACACCTGCCGACTTCCGGGGGCGCCGGCGCCGACGTCGCGCTGGAGGCCAACCCGCGCATCACCGCCTTGATGTGCACCGCCGACGTGCTCGCGCTCTCGGCGATGGATCGGCTGCGCGCCCGCGGGGTCTACGTGCCCGGTCAGATCACCGTGACGGGGTTCGACGGGGTGCCCGAGGCGCTGTCGCGCGGCTTGACGACGGTACGCCAGCCGAGCGTCGAAAAAGGCCGCCGCGCAGGGCAATTGCTGCACAACCCGCCGCGCTCGGGGTTGTCGGTGGTCGATGTCCTGGACACCGAGTTGGTGCGCGGACGAACGTCGGGACCACCCGCGTGACCGTCAGCTCGGACGGTTGAACGCCGTTGCGATCTGATCGACCGTGTCGCGCTGCCACTGCAGATAGCTGACACCGTCCGCCGGTGCCGTGGTGACCGCCGCGATCGGCAGGGCGGCCGCGCGGGCGGCCGCGGTGACGGCGTCGATCGCCCCGCGCTGCGCGCCGCCGGGGGGCTGGGCGTCGACGACGAGCGCGGACACGCGGCGGGAGCGGATCAGGTCGACGACGGCGGCGACGTCGGCCGGCGAGGGCGCCGCGCCCGCCGCGACGGCCGCGGAGAAGGCCGGCGGGGTCTTGTCCGCAATGCCCGCGTTGCGCACCGCGTAGAACGCGGCGGGCGTGGTCGACACGACCGAGGCGCCGGGATGCGCCTGCCCGATGGCGTGCTGCGCCAGGGCCAGGGTGTCGAGGTCCTCGTCGAACTGATCGGCGGCGGCCGTGTAGTCGTCGGCGTGCTGCGCATCGGACCCGCCGAGGCTGTCGGCGATGTGGTCGGCGACGGCTTTCGCGGCGATCAGGTCGTAGAAGACGTGGTCGTCGGGGGGCGGCTGGAACGGTGCCAGCGTGCGGGCCTGGATGGTCGGGATGTCGTGTGACTTCTCCAGAATCGGGTCCAGCCAGGCGTCGTAGCGGCCGCCGTTGTAGACGACCAGCGACGCGTCGGCGACCTCGCGTACCGCCGTGTCGTCGGGGGTGAAGGTCGCAGGGTCGACGCCGCGGGGAACCAGGGACCGCACGGTCGCATGCGGGCCAGCGACGGCGGCCGCCACGCTCGCCCACACTCCGGTGGAGGCGACCACGTTGGCGGTGCCGTGTTCGGAGCTCGGCGGGGTCTGCGAGCATCCGGTGCCCGCCAGCAACACCATCGTCGCGACGCCGAGGAGAGCCGCCCTGCGCATCAGGCGCCCGTCCTCTGCGCCCGCACGCGGTGCAGATGCGCCAGGGCGTCTGCCACGTCCTCGGGAGCGTCGACCCGGTACGCGGCGGTGGTGTCGCCGGGCCCGACCTTGACTCCGACGTCGGCGTCGGTCAGCCGGCGGAACGCCTTCTCGTCGGTGACGTCGTCGCCGAAGAACACCGCAGCGGTCGCGCGGTGTTCGGCGCGCAGGATGTCCAGCGCCTCACCCTTGTCGGTGGAGACGACGGCGAACTCCAGCACCGCCTTGCCGGCCGTAGCGTGGGCATCCCACGCACTGGCCGCGTCCCGCGCCGCAGCCAGTGCGGCGTCGCCGTCGGCGGCCGAGGCGTTGCGCACGTGCAGCGCGACGCTGGCCGGTTTCGTCTCGACCGTGACGCCGGGTTTGTCCGCGGCGATGGCGGACAGGGTCTCGGTGATCGTGCCGAGCAGGTCGGTGTCGATGTCGTGGGCGAACCCGGAGTCGAACTCCGCGCCGTGGCTGCCGACCAGGTGCACGGTCTCGGGCATCGAGGACAGTGCCCGCAGATCACGCAGTGCGCGGCCCGAGATCAATGCCACCTCGGTGTCGGGGAGCCCGGCCAGCGCGACCAGCGCGTCCGCCGCGGTGGGCAGCGGGCGGGCGTCGGCCGGGTTCGACACGATCGGCGACAGCGTGCCGTCGAAGTCGGAGGTGACGAGCAGCCGCGGCGAGCGTGCGGCGGCGTCGAGGGCGTCGATGAGCTCCGGCGACAGCACGCCTTCAGATCTTAGGTTGCTCGCCGTCGCCGATGAGCAGCCGCATCGCCAGGTCCAACCGCTTGCTCACGTCGGTGGCCGAGGCGCGGCGGGTCAGCCAGGCCAACAGGTTCGACAGCCACACATCGGAGATCACGCGGGCGATGTGGTACTGGTCCTCGGTCGGTTCGCCCTCGCTCATCGCGCGGGCGAACATCGAATCCATCAGCTTGCCGACGTAGTCGACCTCGCCGGCGGCCGAGGCGTCGGCGAAGACGAACGCGCGCGTCATCGCCTCGGTGAGCAGGGGGTTGCGCTGCATGGCGCGGTTGAGCTTGCCGACCATGATGTTGAGTCGTTGATACGGCGTGGCACCCGCGGCGAGCACGGCCCGGTCGGTCTTGGCGTCGATGCGTTCGAACTCGCGGCCCAGCGCCGACACCAGCAGGTGCACCTTGGACGGGAAGTAGCGGTAGAGCGTGCCCACGGCGACGTCGGCGCGCTCGGCCACCGCCCGCATCTGCACGGCCTCGTAGCCGCCCTTCGACGCGATCGCCAGCGTGGCGTCGAGGATGCGCTTGCGGCGTTCGCGCTGCGCTTCAGAGCCCAGCTCCGATTCCGCGAGCACCGCGACGTTCATCACCTGCCGGGGGCGGGCGTCCGCTCCCGCTCCGTCGGCGCGCGCCGACGGTTCTGCTGCGGACTGAGACGACCCGGACATGCGGCGTGGCTCCTTCGGTGTTCTGCGTCGGATGCGTGGACTGCAACCGATGGAAAACGATACGCATTCCGGTCGTGATTTTCTCGCCGCCGGCAGCGCGTGACCAGTGATCTGGTCAGCTGCGATGGCGTTCGACTTGACGCTCGGACGCTGGCACTATTAGAACACGTTCTAGTGAGAAGCACGGGGTTCTCACCGTCAAGCCAAGGAGTCACGGTGTCGGCAACGATCAGCGACGAACAGTTCGCCGCCCGCGAACTGGTCCGCGACTGGGCGGCGGGTTCGCACTCCGTCGAGGCCGTGCGCGACGTCGAACAGGGCGCCGCCGACGCGTGGCGCGGTCCCTTCGCAGCGCTCGCTGGGCTGGGCACCTTCGGTGTCGCGCTGCCCGAGGAGCTCGGCGGCGCCGACGGGACGGTCGCCGATCTCTGCGCGATGCTGGAGGAGGCCGGGGCCGGGCTGATCCCGGGCCCGGTGAGCACCACGGCGCTGGCCACACTGGTGCTCGGCGACTCCGACCGCGAGCTCGTCGAGGCTCTGGCGGCGGGACAGCGGACGGCCGGTGTCGCACTGCGCGCCGACGTGACGCTGACCGGTGAGACAGTGTCGGGCACGGCGGCGACGGTGCTGGGTGCGACGGCCGACGGCGTGTTGATACTGCCGGCCGGGGACGTGTGGGTGCTGGTCGACGCCACCTCCGACGGGGTGGTCGTCGAACCGTTGAAGGCCACCGACTTCTCCCGGCCGCTGGCGCGGGTGTCTCTCGACGGGGCGCCCGCGACGACGCTCGCGGTGCCGACTCGGCGCGTGGTCGACCTCGCAGCGACGGTCGCGGCGGCCGAGGCCGCCGGCGTGGCCCGCTGGCTGCTGACGACGGCGGCCGAGTACGCCAAGGTGCGCGAACAGTTCGGCAAGCCGATCGGCAGCTTCCAGGCGATCAAGCACATGTGCGCCGAGATGCTGCTGCGCAGCGAGCAGGCGTCGGTGGCCGCCGCGGATGCGGCGCGCGCTGCGGACGAGTCCGATGACGAACAGTTGGCGATAGCGGCGGCGCTGGCCGCGTCGGTGGGCATCGACGCGGCGAAGGCCAACGCCAAGGACTGCATCCAGGTGCTGGGCGGCATCGGCATCACGTGGGAGCACGACGCGCACCTGTACCTGCGGCGCGCCTACGGCATCGGGCAGTTCCTGGGCGGCCGGTCGCTGTGGTTGCGGCGGGTGGCTGCGCTGACGCAGCAGGGGATTCGTCGCGAGCTACACATCGATCTCGACTCGGTGGCCGACCTACGCCCCGAAATCGCTGCTGCGGTAGCCGAAGTGGCCGCCGCCCCGCAGGAGCGCCGCCAGGTCGCGATGGCCGAGACGGGGCTGTTGGCGCCGCACTGGCCGCGCCCGCACGGCCGCGATGCGGGTCCGGCCGAGCAGCTGCTCATCGACTCCGAGCTGGCGGCCGCCGGCATCACGCGCCCGGATCTGGTCATCGGATGGTGGGCGGTCCCGACGATCCTCGAGCACGGCAGCGCCGAGCAGATCGAGCAGTTCGTGCCGGCCACGCTGCGTGGCGAACTGCAGTGGTGCCAGCTGTTCAGCGAGCCCGGCGCCGGGTCGGACCTGGCCGCCTTGCGAACGAAAGCTGTTCGCGCCGAAGGCGGTTGGAAACTCACCGGGCAGAAGGTGTGGACGTCGGCGGCGCAGAAGGCGCACTGGGGCGTGTGTCTGGCGCGCACCGATCCGGATGCTCCGAAGCACAAGGGCATCACGTACTTCCTGATCGACATGACCAGCCCCGGCATCGTCATCCGGCCGCTGCGTGAGATCACCGGTGACGAATTGTTCAACGAGGTGTTCTTCGACGACGTCTTCGTGCCCGACGAGATGGTGGTCGGCGCGGTCAACGACGGCTGGAAGCTGGCGCGCACCACGCTGGCCAACGAGCGCGTCGCGATGGCTCAGGGCACCGCGCTGGGCAATCCGATGGAGGAGCTGCTGCACGCGCTGTCGGAATCGGATGTCGATGACGCTCGACAGGATCGCCTCGGCGAGCTGATCTGCACCGCCCAGGTGGGCTCACTGCTGGACCAGCGCATCGCGCAGCTCGCGGTCGGCGGCCGGGACCCGGGACCGCAGGCCAGCGCTCGCAAGCTCATCGGTGTGCGGTACCGCCAGGCGCTCGCGGAGTTCCGGATGGAGCTCTCGGAGGGGGCCGGCGCGGTCGAGAACCAGCAGGTG
Organism: Mycolicibacterium sp. 018/SC-01/001; assembly: GCF_007096635.1. GTDB lineage: Bacteria > Actinomycetota > Actinomycetes > Mycobacteriales > Mycobacteriaceae > Mycobacterium. The sequence continues at coordinate 12,438 of NZ_VKAA01000018.1, read as the reverse complement.
CACGACTTCCTCAACACCCGGTGCCTGACGATCGCCGGCGGCACCGAGCAGATCCTGCTGACGATGGCCGGGGAGCGGCTGCTCGGACTGCCGCGTTAGCCGAAGCGGGTCTGCGCGCAGGCCGTCGGCGTGGTGAGGTTCACGCCGCTGTAGACCACCTGGATCTGCGAGCACGCGATGAAATCGGCGCCGGTGGCGGGCAGCCCGTTCTCCCACTGCGTGGGCACCGAGTCGCCGTCGGAGGTGAACCGCGCGATGTCCCCACCGCCGAAGTAGGTGATGGACAACTCGACGTCGTTGAGCGAGCGGTACATCTTGGACAGCACGTTCTCGTGGTTGGCGCCCTTGAGCTCTCGCGGGTTTCCCGACGGCGCGCTGTACCAGGCCTGCTGCCACACGTTGCGGTCCGAGCTGCGCAGTGTGACGGTCTGCCGCGCCCAGGTGTCTCCGGGGAAGCCGGTGGGTCCGCCCGGTGTCAGCAGGCTCGCGGTGGTGGTGAAGAAGCAGCGATTCTGCGCCGAGTCGCAGTTCGCCGAGACCTGCATCTGGATCGACGTGGCGGGGTCGACGGCGATCGAGCTGGTCTTGGTGTCCGATGCGGCGGCCGCGGTCCCGGGCGGGGCCAGCACGGCGGCAAGCGCCGAGACCAGCACCGCACCTGTCGCCGCGAACCGCTTCATGCTGGCGAACCTAGCGCGCGGTTCACTCGTCATAGGTCACTTCGACCGAATCCGAGAGCGGATGTGCCTGGCACGCCAGGATCAGGCCCTCGTCGAGATCCTGTTGTTCCAGCACGTCGTTGACCTCCATCTCGACGTCGCCGGACTTCTTCACCACCGCGCAGGCGCCGCAGTGCCCTTCGCGGCAGGAGAACGGCGCGTCGAGACCCTTGTCGAGCAGCACGTCGAGCAGTTTCGCGCGCCGCGGCCAGGTCAGTTCGTGCGTGGCGCCGTCGAGTGTCACGACGGCGGTCGCGGGTCCTTCCTCGCTGTCATCGGACTCGTCGAGCACGACGGCGGCGAACGGGTCGGAGTCGAGTGACTTGAACACCTCGATGTGGATGCGCTCGGGCGCAGAGCCGCACGCGGTGAGCGCCTCCTGTGCAGCGGTCATGAACGGGCCGGGGCCACAGATGAACGCCTCGCGGTCGCGGTAGGGCGCGAGCAGCGCGGCCAGCGCCGAGGGGCTGGGCAGGCCCTGCACCGATTCGAGCCAGTGCACGGTGGTCAGCCGGTCGGGGTGCGCGGCAGCGAGCTCGCGCAGCGCGGCGGCGAAGATCACCGAGTCCTGGTCGCGGTTGGCGTAGACGAGGGTGACCTGCCCGCTGCCTTGTGTGAGTGCGGATTTGAGGATCGCCATCATCGGCGTGATACCGCTGCCGGCGGCCAGGAGCAGGAAGTCCGTGTCCAGATCGGTGGGCACGAAGGTGCCCGACGGGGCCAGCACGTGCATGCGCATGCCGGGGTGGGCGTGGTCGCAGAGCCAGTTCGATGCGTACCCGTCGGCGGTGCGCTTGACGGTGACGGTGAGGGGGTCGCCGGTGTGGGGCGAGCTGCACAGCGAGTAGCAGCGGGCCACCGAGCCGGTGCGGTCGCTGGGCACCCGCAGCGTGAGGAACTGTCCCGGCGCGTACCGCAGTTTCTCGGCGGGCACCCCGTCGGTGGCGGTGAACACCAGCGAGCGGGCGTCGGCGGTCTCGTCGATCACCTTCGCGATCTCCAGCTCGAGCACGTGCGCGCCCAAGGGCTCGTCGGTCACAGGCTGCTCCCTCTCCCACGTCATCGCGGGTTCATAACTAGAACAGGTTACAGAAATGCATGTCCGCAGGTCCAGCAGCTACAGCGCACCGCTACTCGACACAAATCGTAACGTGTTCTAATCTTTGTCCAGGTCCCTACTCCCGGGAGGCAAAACCAGTGACGTCCATTGAACAGCGCGACGTGCAGTCGGTTCTCGCCGGCATCGACGATCTGTTGCCGCGCATCGCCAAGCGCGCTGCCGCCGCCGAAGAACTGCGGCGCCTGCCCGACGACACCGTCGCAGAACTCGACGAGGTCGGCTTCTTCAAGCTGCTCCAGCCCGAGCAGTGGGGCGGGCTGCAGTGCGATCCGACGGTGTTCTACGAGGCGGTGCGCCGCATCGCGAGCGCGTGCGGTTCGACGGGCTGGGTGTCGTCGATCATCGGCGTGCACAACTGGCATCTCGCGCTGTTCGACCAGCAGGCCCAGGAAGACGTGTGGGGCGACGATCCCACCGTTCGCGTCTCGTCGTCCTACGCCCCGATGGGGGCGGGCACCGTCGTCGACGGCGGCTACCTCGTCAGCGGTGCGTGGCAGTGGTCGTCGGGCTGCGATCACGCCACGTGGGCGTTCCTGGGCGGCCCGGTGATCAAGGACGGCCGCCCGGTCGACTTCGGCAGCTTCCTGATCCCGCGCTCGGACTACCGCATCGACGATGTCTGGCACGTCGTGGGGCTCAAGGCGACCGGCAGCAACACCGTCGTCGTCAAGGACGTGTTCGTGCCGCGGCACCGGTTCCTGTCGTACAAGTCGATGAACGACGGCACCGCCGGGGGCTACGAGACCAACTCGGCCCCGGTGTACAAGATGCCCTGGGGCACCATGCATCCCACGACGATCAGCGCGCCCATCATGGGCATGGCCTACGGCGCCTACGACGCGCATGTCGAGCACCAGGGCAAGCGGGTGCGCGCTGCATTCGCGGGGGAGAAGTCCAAGGAGGATCCGTTCGCCAAGATCCGGATCGCCGAGGCGGCCAGCGACATCGACGCCGGCTGGCGTCAGCTGATCGGCAATGTGGGCGAGGAGTACGGGCTGCTGCAGTCGGGTCAGGAGATCCCGTTCTCGCTGCGCGCCCGCGCCCGCCGGGATCAGGTGCGCGCCACCAAGCGCGCGATCGAGTCGATCGACCTGCTGTTCGAGGCCTCCGGCGCCACGGCGCTGAATTCGGATCAGCCGGTGCAGCGGTTCTGGCGTGATGCGCACGCCGGACGGGTGCACGCGGCCAACGAACCCGAGCGTGCCTACCTGATCTTCGGTAACGACGCGTTCGGTCTGCCGCCGCAGGACACGATGGTCTAGTGACGTCGTTCGCAGCCGAAGCTGCTCAGCAGCAGGAGATCACGTTCGAATCCACTTCGCGCTACGCGCAGGTACGAGACGACATGCGGCTGCACTACCACGAGGCCGGTGACCCGGCGTCGCCGACGGTGGTGCTGCTGCACGGTGGCGGACCGGGCGCGTCGAGCTGGTCGAACTTCAGCCGCAACATCGGTGTGCTGGCCCAGCACTTCCATGTGCTGGCCGTCGATCAGCCCGGCTACGGGCATTCCGACAAGCACACCGAGCACGAGCAGTACAACCGGTACAGCGCCACCGCGCTGCTGGGTCTTTTCGACCAGCTGGGCATCGAACGTGCTGCGCTGGTCGGCAATTCGCTCGGCGGCGGCACGGCGGTGCGGTTCGCGTTGGACAATCCCAAGCGGGCCGGCCGGCTGGTGCTGATGGGGCCGGGCGGCCTGAGCGTCAATCTGTTCGCCCCGGACCCGACCGAGGGTGTGAAGCTCCTCGGTCGTTTCGCCAACGACCCGACGCGGGAGAACATCGAGAAGTTCCTCCGCATCATGGTTTTCGATCAGTCGCTGATCACGCCGGAGCTGGTCGAAGAGCGATTCCAGATCGCCAGCACCCCGGAGTCACTGGCCGCGACCAAGGCAATGGGAAAATCGTTCGCTGGCGCGGACTTCGAGCTCGGCATGATGTGGCGCGACGTGTACAAGCTGCGCCAGCCGGTGCTGCTGATCTGGGGCCGCGAAGACCGGGTCAACCCACTCGACGGCGCACTCGTCGCGCTCAAGCAGATTCCGCGGGTGCAGCTGCACGTGTTCGGACAATGCGGGCACTGGGCGCAGCTGGAGAAGTTCGACGAATTCAACAAGCTGACCATCGATTTCCTGGGAGGGTGACGTCGTGACGATCCGTTCGCTCGGATACCTGCGTATCGAGAGCACCGACGTCGCAGCGTGGCGGGAGTACGCACTCAAGGTGCTCGGCATGGTGGAGGGCGCCGGGGCCACCGAGGGCGCCCTGTATCTGCGGATGGACGAGTTCCCCGCCCGGCTGGTCATCGTCCCCGGCGAACACGACCGCCTCCTGGTCTCCGGCTGGGAAACCGCCAATGCCGGTGCGCTGCAGGAGGTTCGGCAGCGTCTCGACGTGCAGGGCGTGCCGTACAAGGAGGGCACCGCCACGGAGCTCGCCGAGCGCCGCGTCGACGAGATGATCACGTTCGACGATCCGTCCGGCAACACCCTCGAGGTGTTCCACGGGGTCGCGTTGGAGCACCGCCGGGTCGTCAGCCCGTACGGCCATACGTTCGTCACCGAGGAGCAGGGGCTGGGTCACGTCGTGCTCACCACGCGTGACGACGTCGAGACGCTGCACTTCTACCGTGACGTGCTGGGCTTCAGCCTGCGTGACTCGATGAAGCTGCCGCCGCAGCTGGTGGGTCGACCGGCCGACGGAGCGCCGGCGTGGTTGCGCTTCCTCGGCGTGAACCCCCGCCACCACAGCCTGGCGTTCATGCCCGGTGAGACCCCCAGTGGCATCGTGCATCTGATGGTGGAAGTGGAGAACGCCGACGACGTCGGTCTGTGCCTGGACCGGGCGCTGCGCCGCAAGGTCAAGATGTCGGCGACCCTCGGTCGGCACGTCAACGACAAGATGCTGTCGTTCTACATGAAAACCCCTGGTGGTTTCGACATCGAATTCGGTTGCGAGGGCCTCGAAGTCGACGATCACAGCTGGGTGGCGCGGGAGAGCACCGCAGTCTCGCTGTGGGGACACGATTTCAGCGTGGGCTTCAAATAGCTGTGTCTGCAGCGCCGATCGACCCGCGCACATTCCGCAATGTGCTGGGCCAGTTCTGCACCGGGATCACGGTGATCACGACGGTTCACGAGGACGTTCCCGTGGGCTTCGCCTGTCAGTCGTTCGCCGCGCTGTCGCTCGACCCGCCGCTGGTGTTGTTCTGCCCGACGAAGGTCAGTCGGTCCTGGCAGGCCATCGAGGCCAGCGGCAGGTTCTGTGTGAACATCCTGCACGAGAACCAGAAGGACATATCGGCGCGCTTCGGGTCGCGTGAACCGGACAAGTTCGCGGAGATCGACTGGTCGCCGTCGCCGCTGGGGTCGCCGATCATCAACGGCACGCTCGCCCACATCGACTGCACAGTGGCCTCGGTGCACGACGGTGGCGACCACTTCGTGGTGTTCGGTGCGGTGCATTCGCTCTCCGATGTTCCGCGCAAGAAGCCGCGGCCGCTGCTGTTCTACCAGGGGCAGTACACCGGTATCGAGCCGGACAAGACGACGCCCGCCGATTGGCGCAACGATCTCGAGGCGTTCCTGACCGCGACCACGGACGACACCTGGCTCTAGCCGGTCCGCTCTGCGGCTCCGCGCAGCAGTGAGTCGACGAACTTCAGGTGCGTCGGCAGGGCTCTGGCCCACAGCGCGCGTGCCGCTGGGTTGGCGAGCCGGACGAAGGCGGCGAACTGGACCCCGTCCTCGGTCACGCGGGTCACCAGCTGACCGGTGAGACCCAACGGTGAATCACCCTGCAGGAGGACGTGTTCGGAGTCGCGATGGATGATCGGCCAGCCGGCGATGGCGCCCGGTCCGCGATGGTGCACCCGTAGCCCCAGCATGGTCCAGCCCGCCAGAAGCAGTGCCCGCGTTGCGGCCGGAGGGCCCTCGAGGATCTCGCGCGCCCATTGTTCGGGCGTTCGGTCTCGGGTATCGGGCAACAGGTGGGTGTCCACATGGTCGATGCGGTCGAGAGTGCAGTACGTGCGCAGTGTGTCGGCGTCTGCGTCCATAGATACGGAACTGTACTGTATCTATCGTGGCTCCACCAGTACGAACCCCGCGTCAACTCTGGATCGACACCGGCCTGGACGTGCTGGCCACCGAAGGGTCCGGCGCGGTGCGCGTGGAGGTGCTCGCCCAGCGGCTCGGCGTGACACGCGGCGGGTTCTACAGGCAGTTCGGCGGGCGTGCGGAGTTGGTCGACGCGATGCTCGACGATTGGGAGCGGCGGAGCATCGACGACGTGCGCGGCCGCGTCGAGGCCGAGGGCGGGGACGCACCGCGCAAGGCGCGCCGGGCCGGCATGCTCGCCCCCGATCTGGTGCCGATCGATCTCGCCGTGCGGGAGTGGGCGCGACGAGATGCTGCGGTCGCGGCGCGGTTGCGTCGGGTCGACAACCGCAGGATGGACTACCTGAGGGAGTTGATCACCACGACGTCCGGTGACGCGGACGATGTCGAGGCGCGCGCGATGCTGGCGTTCTCGCTGGTGATCGGTGACCACCTGATCGCGGCCGACGGGTTCGCCGGTGGACGGGCGAAGGTCCTTCGCGACGCGACCCGGTTGATCCTCGGCTGAATGACACGCTTGTCATTCATCCCCAATGTGGATAACCCTGTGGATGAACGGGATGATCGCTGCCGACACCTCCCGGTGCACGGTCTCGTTCAGGATGTCGTGGCGGGCGCCCGGATACTCGATGAGCTCGAGCGCTGGGATGGTGTCGGCGTAGGCGCGCACGGCTCCGATGGGCGCGATGGGATCGATAGTGCCGTGCACGGCGAGCGTCGGGACCTGCAGGTTCGGCAGGTCGGAGCCGAACCGATTCCACGCTCGATCGAGTTCGCGTGCCAGGGCGCGACTGTCGGCGTCGGCGAACGCGAGCGGATCGTTTTCCAGGGAGTCGAGGTAGAACGGGTCTGCCGAGAGCCAGTCGAGGTCGAGGTCGAGGGAGGTGTCCACGTCGAGGAGCTCGGGCACGGCGACCAGCGGTGCCCCGGAGATGACGCCCGCCCGGAACCGTGCCGGGGTGTCCAGTAGCCGGAACAGGGTGACGATCGAGCCGAACGAATGCCCCTGAGCCACCAGCGGAAGCCCCGGGCGTTCGGCGTTGGCGAGGGCGATGAGACCGTCGGCCAGCGCCGAGCTGTCCTCGATGGTGCCGAAGTCACCGCGGGTGCCGGGCGACAGGCCGTGGCCGAACTGGTCGACAACCAACAGGTCGATGCCCGCCGCGTTCAGGGCGAATCCATACCGGTGGTAGAGCCCGGTGTGCTCGCCGAACCCGTGCAGGAACACGACGGCGGCGGCAGGATCGGGCGTTGCCCAGTGGCGGTAGTAGGCGCGTCCGCGGGGATGGTCGAGGAATGGCATGCCTCACGTTAGACGGCGCCCAGCAGGACGTCGTGCTGTGCACTCATCTGGTCTCTGATCGCATCGACAAGGGCGGCCACCTCCGGGCGGCGTCGTGTCTCCGGCCTTGCGACGAGCCAGTAGGCGAGTCGGACGGAGACGGTGTCGGTCAGCACGCGGACGAGATCGTCGTGTCGATCGGCCATGAAACAGGGAAGCAGCCCGATGCCCGCGGCCGCCCTGGTGGCCTCGACGTGGACGAACACGTTGGTCGAGGTCACCGATTCGCGCATCGCGGGCGCGAAGCTCGTCGCCAGGTCCAGATCGTCGACCTGCAGCATCGAGTCGATGAAGTAGACCAGCGGAAACCGGTGCAGGTCGGCCACATCCACAGGCGAACCGTTCTCCGCGAGGTAGTCGTGTGAGCCGTAGAGGCCCAGGCAGTACTCGCCCAGACGCAGGGCCGTGGCCCGGTGCACGCGGGGCTCGCTCTCGGGTTCGGCGACCACCACTTCGAGGTCGAGTCCCGACCGCTGCTGGGTGGCGCGCCGGGTCGCGGCCACGATCTCGACAGCGACCTTCGGGTGCTTCCGCTGTACCGCCGCGGCAGCCGGGGCCGCGACGTAGGCGGAGAACCCGTCGGTGGCCGACAGTCGGACGACGCCCTCGAGGGTGCGGTGGCCCGCCGAGTCGACGGCGAGTGATCGCACCGCCGACTCGACCGCTTCGGCGGCCGCGAGGGCATCGCGGCCGAGTTCGGTCAGCTCCCAGCCGCCGGCGACGCGCGCGAGGACGCGCCCGCCCATCGCCTGCTCGAGCGCGGTGATGCGGCGGCTGATCGTCGTGTGGTTGAGGCCCAGCTCCTCGGCGGCCGTGGTGTAGCGGCCTGTGCGTCCGACGGCGAGCAGCACGAGCAGATCATCGGCACTCGGTCGTCGCGCGCCTGCGGTCATTTCTGCATTTTCGCAGATCCTTGGTGCGGTTTTGGCCATTGCTGTGGTGGGTAGCTGCAGGAATACTCACTGCCATCTGTGGTCGGCATCACAACAAAGGGGTGTGAATTGAGTACGCAACAGGACGCCGGGTCGGTCACGACCGGCCTCAAGCGCGTCGTCGCGGCGTCGATGGCCGGCACCGTCGTGGAGTGGTACGAGTTCTTCCTGTACGCCACCGCTGCCACGCTGGTGTTCAACAAGGTGTTCTTCGCCGAAGGGACGAGCGAGGCTGCAGGACTGATCGCGGCGCTGCTCACGTATGCGGTCGGCTTCGTCGCCCGTCCACTCGGCGGAATCGTGTTCGGGCACTTCGGTGACAAGTACGGCCGCAAGAAGCTGCTGCAGTTCGCGATCCTGCTCGTGGGCGTCGTCACGTTCCTGATGGGCTGCCTGCCGACCTATGCGCAGATCGGGGTGTGGGCGCCGATCCTGTTGGTGCTGCTGCGCTTCCTGCAGGGCTTCGCCGTCGGCGGTGAGTGGGGCGGTGCGGTGCTGCTGGTCGCCGAACACAGCCCGAACAAGGACCGCGCGTTCTGGGCGAGCTGGCCGCAGGCCGCGGTGCCGGTCGGCAACATGCTGGCCACAGTGGTGCTGCTCGTGCTCACCGGGACGCTGTCGGACGAAGCGTTCCTGTCGTGGGGCTGGCGGGTCGCGTTCTGGTTGTCGGCGGTGGTCGTGCTGATCGGCTACTACATCCGCACCAAGGTCACCGACGCGCCGATCTTCGTGGAGGCGCAGCAGGAGGTCGAGCGGGTCAAGGCGGTGTCCTACGGCGTGTTCGAGGTGCTGAAGCGTTATCCCCGTGGGGTTTTCACGGCGATGGGTCTGCGCTTCGCGGAGAACATCATGTACTACCTCGTCGTCACGTTCTCGATCGTCTACCTCAAAACCCATGTGGGCGCCGACACCAGCGACATTCTCTGGTGGCTGCTGGCCGCGCACCTCGTGCACTTCCTGGTCATCCCGCAGGTCGGCAAGCTCTCCGACCGCTTCGGCCGGCGCCCGGTGTACATGGTCGGCGCCGCGCTGGCCGCCACGTGGGGCTTCTTCGCGTTCCCGATGATGAACAGTGGTGACTACCTGCTCATCATGGCGGCGGTCATCCTCGGGCTGATGATCCATTCGCTGATGTACGCGCCGCAGCCGGCAATCATGGCGGAGATGTTCCCGACGCGGATGCGGTACTCGGGCGTCTCGCTGGGATACCAGGTCACCTCGATCGTCGCGGGGTCGCTGGCGCCCGCGATCGCGACGTGGCTGCTCGACGACTTCGGCACCTGGGTGCCGATCGCGGTCTATCTCGCCGGCGCTGCCGTCATCACGCTGATCGCCGCCTTCTTCACCCGCGAGACCACCGGGCTGGACCTCAAGACGCTCGACGAGGCCGACCGGGAGCAGCTCGCCAAGGCGGGCATCGTATGAGCGGGCCGGGCGAGCTGCAGGGCCGAACCGCCCTGGTGACGGGGGGCGCCAGCGGCATCGGCGCTGCGTGCGCACGAGAACTCGCATCTCGGGGCGCATCGGTCACGGTCGCCGACATCGACGACGTGGGCGCGAAGGCGCTGGCCCAGGAGATCGGCGGCACGGCCTGGTCTCTGGACCTGTCGGACGTCGCGGCACTCGAAGACCTGCGGCTCGAGGTCGACATCCTCGTCAACAACGCCGGCATCCAGAGCATCAACGAGATCGCGGAGTTCCCACCGGACCGCTTCCGCGCGATGCTCGCACTGATGGTCCAGGCGCCGTTCCTGTTGATCCGGGCCGCGCTACCGCACATGTACCGCGAGGGCTACGGGCGCGTCATCAACATCTCGTCCATCCACGGGCTGCGGGCATCGCCGTTCAAGGTCGCCTACGTGACGGCCAAGCACGCCCTCGAGGGGTTGTCCAAAGTCACCGCGCTGGAGGGCGGCCCGCACGGAGTCACCAGCAACTGCGTCAATCCGGGTTACGTGCGCACCCCGTTGGTGACGAAGCAGATCGCCGATCAGGCGCGAACACATAACATCGCCGAGGATCAGGTCATCACGGACATCCTCCTCAAGGAGAGTGCGGTGAAGCGGCTCGTCGAACCGGAGGAGGTGAGCGCGTTGGTGGCATGGCTGGCAACGCCGGCGGCAGGAATGGTGACCGGTGCGTCGTACACGATGGACGGTGGATGGAGCGCTCGTTGACGTCGACGACTGATGCCCCCCAGTGGGTGCCCTCCGAGGACGATGTCACCGGTTCGCGGGTGAGCGACTTCGCGCGGTTCGCCGAGCGGCGCACCGGGGGCCATTATCCCGACTACCACGCCCTGTGGCAGTGGTCGGTCGATGACCTCGAGTCGTTCTGGTCGGCGCTGTGGGATTACTTCGACCTCGGCGAGCGGAGTTCCACGGTGCTCGAAGGCACCGACATGCCCGGTGTCCAGTGGTTTCCGGGAACCATGTGCAACTACGTCGACGCGATCGTGCGCAATGCCCGCTCCGACCGCCCCGCGATCGTCTCCGTCAGTGAGAACGCGCCGGACCGCGAGATGTCGTGGGACGAATTGCTCGGCCGCGCGGCCGCATTCGCGCAGAAGCTGCGCGCCGGCGGCGTCACCGCCGGCGACCGGGTGGTCGGCTACCTGCCCAACATCGCCGAAGCGGTGATCGCGTTCCTCGCGACGGCGAGCATCGGCGCGGTGTGGAGTGCCTGCGGTCAGGACTACTCGGCGAAGGCCGCGCTGGACCGATTGGGTCAGCTGGAACCGAAGGCGCTGGTCGCCGCTGACGGCTACCACTTCGCCGGCAAGTACCGCGACAAGCGTGCCGACGTCGAGGCGGTGCGGGACGGATTGCCCACGCTGAGCGCCACATTCACGCTGGCTGACCTCGAGGACGTGAGCCCGCATGGCCTCGAGGGCGTCACCGTGCCGTTCGACCACCCGCTGTGGATCCTGTTCTCTTCGGGCACGACTGGTTTGCCGAAGGGCATCGTGCACGGTCACGGCGGGGTCGTCGTGGAACATCTCAAAGCTGTTGCGCTGCAATCTGACATCGGTCCCGACGACACGTTTTTCTGGTACACCAGTCCCAGTTGGATGATGTGGAATTTCCAGGTCGCGGGGTTGTTGGTCGGCGCGACGATCGTCTGTTACGACGGCAGCCCGAGCGCTCCGGAGCCCGACGCGCTGTGGGCCATCGCTGCGCGTATCGGTGCGACGGTGGTGGGTACCAGTCCCGGATACGTGCTGGGGTGCATGAAGGCCGGTGTCACTCCCTCGGTCACGCACGACCTGTCTGCGCTGCGCAGCGTCGGCATCACCGGCTCGTCGCTGCCGCCGTCGTCGTCGGAGTGGCTGGCCGACAACACCGGTGTGCAGGTCGCCTCGATCAGCGGCGGCACCGACGTGGTGTCCGCGTTCATCGGCGGCGTCCGCACCGTGGCGGTGTGGCCGGGTGAACTCTCCGCGCCGTATCTGGGTGCGGCCGTGGACGCGTGGGACGAGTCGGGTCATCCGGTCCGTGGCGAGGTCGGGGAGCTCGTCATCACCAAGCCGATGCCGTCGATGCCGATCGCGTTCTGGAACGACCCCGACCGAAGCCGGTACCGGGACGCCTATTTCGACACCTATCCCGGGGTCTGGCGGCACGGTGACTGGATCACGATCACCGATCGCGGCAGCGTCATCGTGCACGGCCGGTCCGACTCCACCCTGAATCGCCACGGCATCCGGATGGGGAGTGCGGACATCTACCAGGCGGTCGAGCGGCTCCCTGAGATCGCCGAGGCGCTGGTGATCGGCGCCGAACAATCCGACGGCGGCTACTGGATGCCCCTGTTCGTGGTGCTCGCCGACGGTGTGGAGCTCGATGACGTTCTGCGCCAACGCATCAACGACGTCATCCGCAGCGAGGTCTCCCCACGTCACGTGCCCGACGAGATCATCGTCGCGCCCGGCGTGCCACACACCCGCACCGGCAAGAAGCTCGAGGTGCCGATCAAGAAGCTCTTCCAAGGCCGCGATGCGGCTACCGTCGTCGACCGCAGCGCCGTCGACGATCCGGATCTGCTCGACTGGTACGTCACGCAACGTCGCGCCTGATCAGATCGATGGCGAGGACGCCCTCGACCATGCTGTACCTGCGGGCCGGTGGCGGTCCGGGTTGTGGTGGTGCGGTGGAGTGGTAGGTGGCTCCGGTGGGGGTGTGGTAGGTGGCGGTGTGGCGGCCGTG
>NZ_VKAA01000017.1 GCF_007096635.1 Mycolicibacterium sp. 018/SC-01/001 | reverse complement strand
GGCCCCACCCCCGAACCTCGACACCGGCCAAACCCGCATCAACACCCACCACACCCCCGAACGACTCCTCCGACCACCCGACGACGACGAACCCGGCGGACCCGGACCACCCGACGGCGAAGTCGCCTGAGTGCGACTAGTTGAGAACGCGCTCGTTGCTGGGCAGCGGAGGAAGAAGCGCGGGCCTGACGAGGTGCCCGCGAAGGCGTCGATTGGACGCGCGGAACAGGTGGGTGAGCGCAGCGACGTTGCCCGCGACGTCGTCGCGCGCGGTCAGGTAGGTCCACCGGTGCCGCTCGGGCAGCTCGAAGAACTGTTCGAAGAATGCGGGCACATCGGCGGGGGGCATGCGGAGCAGCGCTTCCAGCCCGACACGGCGCAAGTGGTGCACCACGCGGGCGCTGCGCGGCCACACTGTCTCGCGGGCAGCGGCGATCGCGTTCTCCGGCTCGCGCGGCAGGCGGGCTGCGAGCGCGGCCGCGACCTGAGGAGCCAGACGGAGCGACGTGGCGAGACTGAAACCGGTGGCGGGGTGGATCAGCGGTGCGGCGGCGCCGAAACCGAGGACCCCGGAGGCACGGTGTCGCGGATGGTCGACGGTGAAAGCGACCCGCTCCACGGGCGCGTCAGCCGGAGGCGCGATGCCGTATCTGTCCAGGCGGGCGCAGAGCCGACGGTGCAGGGTGGGCAGCGGCAGGCCGGGCCGGCGCGCCAGCGATGTCTCCTCGACCAGTACGCGGCCGCCGCCGAGCGGAATGACGTACAGGAACGTCGGCCAGCCGTCCTCGCCGTGCTCCTGACGCCAATCCATGAAGAGGGCTTCGCCCGGCTCGATCAGCGGCGCGGCGAGCTCCTCGTCGAGGAACATTCCGTAGGCCGTCTGGGCGGCGCGCTCTCGACCTCGGCGCCGCCGGTTCAGCGGCCGAGCCTGCCCGCCGGCGTCGACGACCACCGAGGCGCGGAGTTCGGTGCCGTCGGCGAGCGCCACGATGCCCGGTTTCGGCGATTCGACGACGCGACCGGCGTACACGCGGACGCCGCTGAGCTCCCCGGACAGGTGGGCTTGCAGGGCGGGCACGTCGAGGACGGCGTACTCCCACCCGAGCAGGCGGTCGCTCACCGCCCTCACCCGGCCGGCTGCGCGCGCGGCGACGACCCCGGCCGGCAACTCGGGTGGCAGCTCCGGGCTCCACATCCCGTAGGTCGCCGTCCACGGCCGGTCAGGGGCCACGTCGACCAGCGCTGTGGTCAGGCCGAGGCGTGCACACGCCCCTGCCAACGCCGTTCCCGCCGGGCCGGCCCCGACCACGCACACGTCCATTGGTCCTATCGTGCCGGTCCGGCCACTGCGCTGTCAGCCGCAACCGATGACACGTCGCCGAATTCCGACCGCCATCCGCAGAAACGCGGTGAGCTGGCCTGCGTGAGGGCAGGGCCGCCGCATGGGCTATCAGTGGACAGATGGTGAGAACTCGAGGCGCGACGGTCGCCGGGGCCGCGATCACCGTGCTCGTGGCGGTGGCGGGTCTGACGTGGGCAAAGTGGGTGCCCTATGTCGGCAAGGCGATGCACGCTGCGCGCACAGGGCAGTGGTCGGGCTCGGACATCCTGCACACCGGCGGGGTCACGGCCGGTGACCGCCCGAGTTGGCACGCGGCGACGACGTTCTTCACCGCGTATGTCGGTGCGATTTGGCCTGCGCTGGTGGTCGCGCTGCTCCTCAGCGCATGCGTGCAGGCGTTCCTGCCGCGTTCGTGGTTGCCTGCACTGCTGAATCGGCGACGCCCCGTGTCCGCTGCGGCAGCCGGGGCCGCGGCCGGCATGCCGTCGATGATGTGCACATGCTGTTCGGCGCCTGTCGCCGTCACGTTGCGTCGCAACGGTGTCGATCAGGCGGCTGCGGTGGCCTACTGGTTGGGCAATCCGCTGCTCAACCCGGCAGTGCTGGTGTTCCTCGCCCTCGTTGCGCCCTGGCAGTGGACGGTGACCCGTCTTGTGGTCGGGACCGGCGCGGTGATCGGTGCGGCGGTTCTGGTGTCGCGTTTCACGCGTCCCGTCGCCGAGCCTGATCCGGCTGTCCCACAGAGCAATTCCGAAAGCAGGCCGGCGGCCCTGCGGTTCCTGGCCGCGCTCGGGCGTCTCTGCGTGGTGCTGGTTCCGGAGTATTTCGTGATGGTGCTGGTGATCGGCGCATGTCGCGGATGGCTGCTGGCGATCGTCGATCCGGCGCACCGCAGCCTGCTCATCGTCGTCGTCGTGGCCGTCGTCGGCACGCTGATGGTGATACCGACCGCGGGGGAGATACCGATCCTGCAGGGGTTGGCGCTTGTCGGTGTGTCGTCCGGTGTGCTGGGCGCACTGCTGATCACGTTGCCCGCGGTGAGCCTGCCCGGCATCGCGATGGTGATTCAGACGTTCGGGCGACGGGCGACCGTCCTGATCAGCGCGGCCGTCGTCAGCGCCGGGTTGGCCGCTGCCCTGGCATTGAGTGTCTTGTGACCCGGCGCCGATGAGTTCTGCCCGGCTGAGCAGTCACCATGGTGATCGAACGCCCCGTACTGATCGGAGGAGCTGTGCACAGAACTCATCTCTCGATGTCGATGTCCGCCGACGGCTTCGTCGCTGGGCCGAACCAGGACCGCGAGCATCCTCTCGGTATCGGCGGGGAGTTGCTGCATGCATGGCATCTCGGGCCGGAGAAGGAGCATCCGGTCAATCGGCGGGTGGTGTCGGACATGATGGACGGAATGGGCGCAGTGATCATGGGCCGCAACATGTTCGGTCCAGTCCGCGGCCCCTGGGGCGATTCCGGGTGGCGGGGCTGGTGGGGAGATGAGCCCCCGTACCACTGCCCGGTGTTCGTGCTGACGCATCACCCGCACGAGCCCATCGAGATGGTCGGGGGCACCACGTTCCACTTCGTCACCGACGGGATCGAGGCGGCCTACGCGCAGGCCGAGGCGGTCGCCGGCGATCTGGCGATCTCGATCGCCGGGGGTGCGTCGTGCGCGCGCCAGGCGATCAGCGCCGGCCTGGTGGACGAGATCGACGTCCAGCTCAACCCGGTGCTGCTCGGTTCGGGCGAAAGGCTTTTCGACGGATTCCAGACGGGCCGGCCCGACATGCGCCTCGAACGGGTGCTCGACGCGCCGGGGGTGGCCCACCTTCGATTCCGGGTCACCCGGTCATGACGATCCGACTCGAGAACGTCGGCATCGCGGTGGTGGATCTCGATGCAGCGATCGCGTTCTTCACCGATCTAGGGCTCAGCGTCATCGGCCGCGATGTCGTGAGCGGTGAGTGGACCGATACGGCGGTGGGTCTCGACGGCAACCACGCCAGGATCGCCATGCTGCAGACACCGGACGGTCACGGTCGGCTGGAGCTGTTCGAGTACATCCACCCGGCTGCGATTCCGACAGAGCCGACGCAGCCCAACGAGATCGGGATGCATCGCGTCGCGTTCTCCGTCGACGACATCGACGAGGCGCTCGCCATCGCCGCCCGGCACGGCTGCCACCCGCTTCGCGGCGTGGCCACCTACCAGGACATCTACAAGCTCACGTATCTGCGCGGGCCCAGCGGAATCATCGTCATGCTGGCGGAGGAGCTCAAGCGCGGCTGACGCGGAGTGCGGCGGCGATGTCGACCAACATGTCGACGACCTCGTCCGGCGGACACAGCGTGACGACCTCGTGCGTCGCCGCCTGTCGCAGCAGCGGTTCGACCTCAGCCATGTCCCGCGCGATCTGTTGCCGTTCGGATTCGCTCTTGCCGAACGGATTGTTCGTGCGTCGCGCGAGTCGCTCGAACATGACGGCGCTCGGCGCACTCAGCAGGACGACGGCGTCGAAGCGGTCATAGAAGACTCCTTGGTTGGCCACGGTGCCCGCGACGAACAGCGATGTCGTGCGGGGCCAGGACAGGAGGGCAGCGATCGGCGGCTCGCGCCACAGCGGTTCACCGCCGGCCGTGTCGATCCAATCGTCCTCGTCGGTGTCGACCGTCGCGAATCCACGCCGTGAAAGACCCTGCAGGGCTGTCGTTTTCCCGACTCCAGACATTCCTGTGATCAGGATCGCAGCGTGGTCGGCCACCGGTCAGCGCACCGCCTTGACACACCCGAGCGTCGGATCCGAGGCGCTGATCGGATTCCCGGCCGCACGCAACGCGGTCAGCAGGTCGATGACATCGGCGCTGAGCCGTTCGCCGGGCATCACCAGCGGAATACCAGGTGGATACGGCGTGATCGCCTCGGCCGCGACGCGACCCGCGGCATCGGCCAGTGCGACGGTGTCCACGGGAGCGAAGAAGGCTTCGCGCGGGGTGAGGACGACGTCGGGCGCCACCGCGAGGACATCGCCCGTCAGCGCAGCGCTGGTGTCACCGCGCCGCTGCCCGAAGCGGCGCGCCACTTCCCCGAATGCCGTTGTCAGGCGGGCGAAGTCGACATCGGTGTTACCGATCGTGCTGATGCACAGCACATGCCCGGTGCCGGCGAGTTCCGGCTGCACTCCGTGCACCCGGTTGAGCCGGGCCAGGATGTCGCGGGCGTCGGCGTCCAGACCCGATACGCCGATCAACAGCTTCGTCTCGTCGAGCTGATGCAGCCCCGTGCCGGCACCGCCGAGATGCTCCCGGCGCAGCACGGTGACCCCCGGGATACCCGCCAGCCTGTCCGCAGCCTCGCGCGCCCGCTGCAGCGCTCGGTCGAGTAGGGCGTGGCCTTCGGTCACCATCTGCCGGCGCGCGAGGTCGATCGACGCCATGATCGCGAAGTGCGGGCTCGTCGTCTGGATCAGCTGCAGGGAGCGCCGCACCGACGGCTCGTCGAGTTGTTCGGTGTCGACGTGCAGCACCGCGGCCTGACTCAAGCCGGAGAGAATCTTGTGCACGGATTGCACGGTGGCAGCGGCACCGGAATGCTCAGCCGCGGTGGGCAACTCGGGGTGAAAAGCGAAATGCGGGGAGTGCGCACCGTCGACCAGCAACCGCACCCCGCGCTCGTGGCACAGCGTCGCCAGTGACGCGATGTCGCCGGTGGTGCCGTAGTAGGTCGGGTGCAGCACCCACAGTGCGCGCGCACCGCTGGTGGCCAGGGCCTGCTCGACCGCGGCGACGTCGAGTCCGTGGGCAACGCCGAACCGTGCATCCCATCGCGGCTCGACCCAGACCGGACGGGCACCGACCTGAACCAGACCGGCGAGCACCGACTTGTGCGCGTTGCGCGCCACCACCACGGGTTCACCGGGCCGCAGCGCCGTCAAGGCGACTGCGATGTTGCCGCCGGTGGAGCCCTGCACCATCACGAAACTCTGGGCAACGCCCCAGGCGTCGGCGATCAACTGCTCGGCCTCGAGTATCGGCCCCTCCGGACAGTGCAGGGTGTCGGTGTCGGGCAGGTTGTTCAGGTCGACGGCCGCTATGTTGTGGCGCAGCCACGGGTCGAGCGTGCGGCCACCTTTGTGGCCGGGGGAGTAGAACGGCGCCTGATCCCGCTCGACGAAAGTGCGCAGCGCATCGACCAGTGGGGCGCGACTGTGATCAGAGCCCATAGACGCGTTGAGCATTGGTGGTCCCGATCATCTCGACGATGCGGATCGCGTCCGCTTCGGAGCAGTCACCGGAACTGATCCAGCCGCCCAGCACCTGGCCCATGGCGCGCCGCCACAGCACCGAGCCCAGCACGTGGAGCTCGGGCGGACCGAACGCGTCCGAGGAATACAGCTGCTTGGCGAACGGCGCCGTCTCGAGCGCCTCGGCCACCAGACTGACGGATCGCGCGCCCAGATAGTTGATCGACAGTCCGACGTCGAAGTTCACGTGGTCGAAAGCCTGTGCCAGGTAACCGGCGTGGCGATGGTAGGGATAGCAGTGCAGCAGCAGGACCGGCACGGCGGGCATGCTGCGCAGCAGCGGCAGCAGCAGCAGCGGATCGCACCGGTGCAGATCGAGGTCACGGTCGCCGAAGCCGACGTGCACCTGGATCGGCAGGCCGTGCGTGGCGGCCTCGTGGACGGCGAACGAGATCAGCACGGGGTCGTCGATGCGCACCGGACCGGGGCGCGCCGCCATTTCGCGGGCGCGCGTCACGACGGCCGCGTCGGTGGGCCGGGTCCAGTCGATGTCGAATCCGCTGCGGTAGGCGACGATCGTCTTGGTGCCGACCACGGCGGGGTCGCTCGCAGCGGCGGCCAGTGCCGCGCGCATCGCCGCCGGGTAGTCGTCGGCGGACGTACCGCTGTCGAGAAGGTCCTCGGCCACCCGTTCGAGCCGCACGATCTCCGATGACCGACCGGCGGCGAGGTCGGCGAGGCGAGCGTGCGTGGTGATCTGGTCGCCCTTGAAACCGGTGTCCACGATCCAGTGCGAGACGCCGGCCGCCCGCAGCATCGTCGTGGCTAGCTCGTCGGCCCCGAGTTCGCAGCGGCGCTTCCAGTACTGTTCGGCATCGGCGCGTGCCGGAAGCCCGAGAAGTGGTGCGCACCATCGTCGTATCGACAACCCGAGGGGTGAGTCGAAGTTGGTCATCCACGGCGGCACCGGATCGTTGGATCCCTCGTTGATCGAGAACTCGAAGGTGGCCCGATCGATGTCTTCGGTGAACGTGCCGTGCACGTGATGGTCGATCAGCGACACGGTGCGCAGATGGTCGGCGAGTTCGCCGGGCACCGACGCCTCGACACCGTCGAAGATGTCCTGCAGCTCACCAGCCGGCATACTTCGCGACCTCCTCGGCGTCGACCTTCCCGGCGACCGCATCGGCGATGGCCGTCCCGAGGATGTCCGCGGCCGTGACTGCCTGCGCTTCGGTCAGCACCAGCGGCGGGGTGATCTCCAGGACGTTGCCACCGACGTAGTAGACGACCGCACCCAACTCCCAGGCACGGTAGACCACCGCGGCGGCCAGCCGGGGGGCCCGGTCACCGGTGGCGGGGTCGACGAGCTCGAGCCCGATCGCCAGGCCACGACCTCGGACGTCTCCGATGTGGTCTCCACCCAGCGCGCGCAGCGCGTCGGCCAGCACCGAGCCGACCGTCGCGGCGTTCTCGATCAGCCCTTCGCTGACCAGGGTCTTGAGCACGGCGCGCCCGGCAGCGGTGCACACCGGGTTCCCGGCCGTCGTCAGCAGTGCCGCCGCCGGGGGATTGTCGAGGATCGCGGCGGGTCCGACCGCGGCCGACAGCGGCAGTCCCCCGCCGAGCACCTTCCCGAAGGTGACGATGTCGGGCACCACGCCGTCGTGCTCGAACGCGTGCAGGGTGCCGGGCCTGCCCAACCCCATCTTGACCTCGTCACAGATCATCGGGACGTCGTGGCGGCGGCACAGCTCGTGCAGCTGCGCGAGGAAGCCGTCCGGGGGAACCACCAGCCCGCCGTCGGACAGGATCGGTTCGACGATCAGACAGGCCACCCGGCCACCGGCGAGGTGGCGCTCCGCCTGCGAAAGGCACTGCGCGACATCCGCACCGATGCCGTCCGGGCCGGGGCGAAACGGGTTGGGGTAGGGCAGGAACACGGCCTCGGGGTCGGCGGGCACGCCCGCGTCGACGTGCACGCCGGAGACGCCCATCGCGACGCCGACGCCGCCGTGATAGCTGTGCTCGAAGGCGACGACGGTGGGCCGTCCGGTGGCGTGCCGGCACGCGCGCAGCGCGACGTCGTTGGCGTCGGAACCGGCGTGGCCGAGGTAGACCCGTCGCTCGCCGCTCCCGGGAACCAGCGCGAGGAGGTCCTCGGCCAACCCGACGGAGTCGGGATGAACCGCCGACAGGCCGCCCGATCCGGGGGCCGTCCGAATCGCACGACTGACCGCCTCCACGATCGCCGGGTGGCCGTGCCCCAGACCGGACGCCGTCCACGTCGCCGACAGGTCGAGGAGTTCGCGGCCGTCGGGGCTGACGAGCGTGCAACCATGGCCGGTCTCGACTTCGAGCGGGAAGAAGCGCAGCTTCTCAATGCCGGCGATGGCCGCGTCGTCGCGGGCGTAGAGCGTGCTCACGCCGAACGGGTCGGATCGGCGTTGCGCGGTGCGCTCTCCGAGCCCAGGTCGAGCTCCAGCGCCAGCGATTCACCGACACGCTTGGCGATGCCCGACAGCGCGACGGCGATGACCAACCCGAGCACACACCAGTAGAGCCCCAGCAGCGGAGCCGCCGACCACGTCTCGGCGTCCTTGACGTTGAACCAGAGCACGGTGACGATCACCAACGCGCCCAGCAGCGGCAGCACGATGCCGGGGACCTTGCCGGTGCCGTTGTGCACGCGCAGGAACTTCGGCGCTGCGACGAAGTAGGCCGCGGCGATCTCGACGAGCAGATAGCACACCATCAGACACACCGAGCCGGCGACCGCGAACAGGAAGTACGCGTCGATCGCATCGTTGCCGGTGCCCATGTCGGGCCAACCGGTGGCCCCGCACACCAGGTCGACGACGAGCGCGACGACGACGACGAGCCAGGTCGCGCGGCGGGGCCCGCCGGTGTCGGCGTGGATGTGCGCCAACGCTTTCGGGCCGAATCCGTCGCGGCCGAAGGCGTAGAGCATCCGACCCGAGGTCGCCGACGTGGCGAGGTGGCAGCCGAACGCCGAGACGATCGCGGTGAAGATGATGACGAGGGAGAACCACTGGCCGATGTACGTGCCGCCGAGGTCGCCGAGCGTGTTGCCCGAGCTCTGGAACGCTTCCAATCCTGCTGCGTCGGTGCCGAATCCGACGACCTGGGCGAACATCACGACGACGAAGAGCACCCCGGTGAGGATCAGCGTCCCGGCCAGGGCGCGCGGGATGTTGCGTTTCGGGTCGTCGGTCTCCTCGCCCATGGAGGCGCAGGCTTCGAAGCCGGCCCACGACAGGAACGCCGCCACCACGCCGGCGAGCACCGCCGACCCTGAGACGTCACCGCCGGAGAAGGAGAACACCGAGAAGTCGATGCCCGTCGACGGCGCCCCGCCCTGGGCGAAGATGGCCACGACCAGCACCACCATGGCCAGGATTCCGATGCCTTCGATGGCGAGCAGGATCTTGGCGAGCAGTTGGATGTCGCGGCCGGACAGCACGAACGAGATGACGGCGCCGATGACGACGATGACCAGCCACGGCACCTGGTACGGATTGTCGTTGCCGGGTTGCAGTGCGGCGATGAACGAGTTCACGAACGCCGCTGTGAGAGCGAGCGTTCCGATGGAGAATCCCCAGTACGCACCCAGCATCGCGAACCCGGAGAAGAAACCGGTGCGGGGCCCGATGGTGCCGCCCACCAGCCCGTAGGCGGAGCCGGCATGGTTGAGGTGGCGCGTCAGCCGCACGAAGCTGTAGCCGACGAGGGACACCCCGACCAGTCCGATGAGGAACACCAGCGGGATGGACTTGCCCACGGTGCCGATCAGCCCCTGGCCGTTGCCCGACATCGCCAATGTGGGTCCGACCAGCGCCACGGACAGCGCGAGGGCGACCCAGAACGGTAGCCGGCGGTGCGGGATCTGATCGGGGGTATCCGATGGTCCTGCGGTCACGGGCGTCTCCTTCATCTCAGCAGGTCCAGGCGAGCCGGACGGCATCGCAGATCTGTGCGGGGGGCAGGTCTCCGTAGGTCTTCTGTTCATATCGCCGCACGGCCACCAGGGCTTCCACGAGATCGGCGCCGAGCAGCTCGGCCGCGACCGCCGAGCTCTCCAACGCATCCAGCGCATCGCGCTGGGCCAGAGGCAGCGGGGGAGTCCGGATTGCGGACTGGGCCGGGTTCTCCGGAATCTCCCGGGGCAACTCGAGTGCGCGGTCGATACCGCGCAGCGCGCTGGAGAGAAAGACCGCGGCGGCCAGGTAGGGGTTGGCGCTCGGGTCGATGAGCTTGAGTTCGATGTTGGCCCCGTGCGGGCTGCCCGGCGTCGCCGCCACGAAACGTACTGCGGCTTCCCGGTTCTCGAGACCCCAGCAGGCAGTGGCGCCCGCCCAGTTCCCGGGCTTCAGCCGCAGCGCAGAGGCGACCGACCCGGCGTAGACGCCGATCAGGTCCGGCAGGGTGTCGAGGACGCCGGCGATGGCGTGCCCGCCGCCATCGCGCATGCCGTGGGGGCCGGTACCGCCGGACAGCAGTGGGCCCTGCTCGTCGGCGAGGGACAGGTGCAGGTGAGCTCCGTTGCCCGCCGCACCGTCGAAGGGCACCGGGGAGAACGAGATCCGGAGGCCGTGACGTGCGGCGACACGGCTGAGCACGATCCGCGCCAGGATGACGGCATCCGCCGCGGCTGTCGGAGTGTCCGGCGCGAGCGACATCTCGAGTTGGTCGTGGCCGTACTCGGTGTGCAGCTGTTCGACCGACAAGCCGGCGCGCTGCGCGCTCACCGCGAGATCGACCAGGAACTCCGACCGGTGCAGGGAGGTTCTGATCCCGTAGGGCGACCACGGCTCGGCGGTCGCCGGCCCGGTATCGGCGGCCAGCATCGTGCACTCCAGTTCGGCACCCATCCGGACCTGGATGCCGCACTGGGCGGCGGCACGTTCGGCCGCCATGAGCAGGGTCCGGGTGCACAGCGGCGCCGGCTGACCGTGTTGATCGGTGAGCACGCCGGGCGCCCAGGCCACGCCGGACTCGACGACGCGCAGATCCGCCGGGTCGATCCGGATGCGGAGGTCTCCGGCCACGCCGATCCGAGGCGTGAACGCGATACCGCTGTCGACGCAGAACACGCTCCATGACGGGGACACACCCATGCCGGACCGCGCGAAGGCCTCCAGTCGCGCCACCGGGACGTACTTGGCTCTCGTCACACCCGCAAGGTCGGTCACCGAGCCCGCGATGAGTGCGACGCCCTCCTCGCGCAGGATGCTGGCGGCGGCGGGCACGTCGGCGTCTCCCATGGGCGATGAACTCCTCGAACTTCCTCGGGGCTGAGCGGTCGCGTTCACGCTATGTCATAAATGTTTCAGAGTCTTTAATTTTCTCTGTTTATGATCGATTCATTAGATTGGGCCGTTCCAACGAAGGGGATGCGGATGTGTCGGCTGTTGGGTGTGGTGTCCGCCGAACCGACATCGGTCGCCGACACCGTCGGTGACGGTGTGCTCGCGGACTTCCTCGCCCTGACCAAGATCCACGGTGACGGCTGGGGCGTGGCATCGATGCTCGAACCCGAAGACGTTCCGCGCGTGGAGGTTTCCCCCGACAGTGCGATCGGCGATCCGCGGTTCGGGACGGCGGTCAAAGAATCGGCGCGCGCGTCGGTGGTCCACCTGCGCTGGGCGACCAACGGGCTCGCGGTCCGGCCGGAGAACTCCCATCCGTTCGCAGCCGACGGGCTGGCGATGGCCCACAACGGCTCCATCAAACCGATGCCAGCGCTCGATGAACTACTCGACGCGTCGATGGCCTCGACGCTGCGGGGCACCACCGACAGCGAGCGCTACTTCGCCCTCATCCGGCAACACCGGCGCAGCGCTCCCGATCTCACCGAGGCGGTCCGGCGAGCGGTCGCCGAGCTGCGCCGCATCTATGCCGACGCCAGCCTGAACGCACTGGTGCTGGGCGAAGGTCGGCTCGTCGCCGTGCACGCGCACGCGCGAAGTGTGTTGCTGGACGAGGACATCGAAGAGATCAGCGCGACCGATCTCCCCGCCGAGCATCTCGAGGATTACTTCTCGCTGCGGCTCGCGCGTCCGGCCGACGGAACGCTGGTCATCGGCTCCACGGGCTTCGGCGATCTGAACTGGGAAGCGTTGCCGCCGGAGAGCATTGCGGAGATCGCACTCGCCGATCAGTCGATACGGGTGCGGCCCATCATGGCAGATTGACAGACATGGCCGAACAGAGCGAGTCGGTGGCACTCCGCACCAATGCGGCGTTGGCCGGACTCAGCCGCGCCGAACGCCGGGTGGGCCGAGCGCTGCTGGCCGACTATCCCAGCGCGGGGTTGAGCAGTGCCGCCCGGCTCGCCGAACGCGCCGAGGTGAGCCCGCCGACGGTGCTGCGGTTCGCGCAGTCGCTGGGCTACGACGGCTTCGCCGGGCTGCAGGCGGCCCTGCGCGCCGAACTCACCAAGCAGTCGAGCGGTCCGCTGACGCGACTTGCCGATGCACCGCCCGCGGGCAGCCACCTCGAGCGTCTGCTGCATCAGGCACGAGCCCAGAACGACTGCGCCGAACAGACGTTGGCGCAACTCCCGGAGGCGATGCTGCAGACCGCGGTGGCCCTGATGGCCGACACCACCCGGCCGTTGCATCTCCACGGCGGCCGGTTCTCGCACCTTCTCGCCGTCTATCTGGCCGCCCATCTGGAGCAGTTGCGGCCGGGCGTGCGACTGCTGTCGGACCCGAAGGGGACCGATCTGGGCATGATGATGGATCTGAGCCGACGAGATGTGGTGGTGCTCTTCGATTATCATCGCTACCACCGCAGCGCCGCCGATCTCGCCGCAGACGTCCACCGTGCCGGGGCGACGCTGGTGCTGATCACCGACGACATGGCATGCCCGGTGGCGCCGGACGCCGAGGTGGTCCTGGCGGCGTCGAGCACGGTCGGCACGGTCTACCAGAGCATGTCGGCGGGCTTTCTGCTGACCGAGTTGCTCATCCCGCTGGTGATGGACGCGATCGGCGAGCCGGCGCGCACGCGAATGGCGCTGTGGGAAGAACGCCGTCGCGGTGAGGTGCTGGATCAGACCTGACGTCGTGTCATCACCAGCCGGTCGTCAGCACGCGATCGAGACAGTCGGCGAAGTAGTCGGCTGACTCGCGCGAGACGCACAGCGGCGGCTTGATCTTCAGCACGTTCTGGTAGTCGCCGGTGGGCTGCATGATCACGCCGAGGGTGAGCAGGCGATCGCAGATCGCCGCGGTCTCTTCGGTGGCGGGCTCGAGTGTTTCTCTGTCGCGGACGAATTCGAGTCCCAGATACAGGCCGGACCCGTGCACCGTGCCGACGATGGGATGGGACTCGCCGAGCGCGGTCAACCGGCTCTTCAGGTGCGCACCGACGACGCGGGCGTTCTCCTGTAGGCCTGCACTCTCGATCACGTCGAGGATGGCCAGACCGATGGCCGACGACACGGGTGAGCCTCCGGTGGAGGAGAAGAAGTACCCCTGCGTTCGATAGCGCGCCGCAACGGCCCGACGGGTGACCACGATGCCGATGGGTTGGCCGCCACCCACCGATTTGGCGACCGCGACGACGTCGGGGACGACCTTCTGCTGTTGGAAACCCCAGAACCATTGGCCCAGCCGCCCGTAGCCGACCTGGACCTCGTCGGCGATCGCCAGGCCACCGTGGCGACGCACCGCGGCATAGACCTGATCGAGGTAGCCGTCGGGCAGGGCGACACCGCCGGCGTTCCCGAAGTACGACTCGCAGATGAATCCGGCAGCCGGCGTCCCGGCGTCGGCGAGAGCGTCGATCACCGCCACGGCCTCCGGTGCGTACCGGGCGGCGTCGACGCCGCGGTGGATTCCGCGGTAGCCGTTCGCCGCGTCGACGGTGTGCACCCACGCGGGCCGGGTGGCCAACGCATTCGGGTTGTCTGCGATCGAGGTGGACACGGCATCGCTGGCATAGGTCCACCCGTGGTAGGCCTCGCGCATCGCGACGATGTCGGGGCGACCCGTGGCCGCCATCGCGATCCGGATCGCGAGATCCGTTGCCTCGGAACCGGAATTGACGAAGAACACGGTGTCGAGTTCCTCCGGCAGGGTGGCCGCGACTCGTTCGGCAAACTCGGCGATGACGCCGTAGTTGAATCGCGAGTTGGTGTTCAACAGCCGCATTTGTCGGTGGGCCGCCTCGACGACCCTGGGATGGGCGTGCCCCACCGACGCCACGTTGTTGACCATGTCGAGGTACACCCGGCCGTCGGTGTCGGCGAGGTACTCCTTCCACCCGCGTTCGATCCGCGGCGGATCGGCGTAGTAGTGCTCCTGCACCTCGGCCAGTACCCGTTGCCGGCGCACGAGCGTGTCGTCACGGCGTGCTGCTGCGGCGGGTGGGAGGCCGATCAGGGGAGCCGGGTCACCGGCGAGGCGGCGCCAACCGCCGGCGTAGCGCGCGTCGATCAGCAGCGGGACCGGGTCCACGTCGGCGCGTGTGTGCTGCATCGTGATCGGCGTACGTGCCGGCAGGCCAGGTCCGGCCGGGGCGTATCCGGTCAGCCGGACCACGTGCTCGGCCACCGAGATCACGACGCCGTCGTCAGTCGTGTCGAGCTGTGCGCCCGCGGGCAGGTCCAGTGCCGCGTCCTCAGGCAGCCAGACAGTGAGGGCGGTCGGCACGGTCGCCGGCGCGGCGGGTGTGCGCATGGGCGCACCCGTCAGTCGCGGGTGCCACGCCGGGACCACGGCGGCGGGGGCTCCCGCGGCCAGCGCAGCGTGTGCCGCGCGGTGCAGTGCCGCCTCGTCCGTCCAGTGCCCGTCGTCGTTGAGAGGAGCTGTCGTGCCGGCGTCGAGCACGGTCGCTCGCGCGAGGCCGGCGATGACGGGTGCTCCGGTCCACACCGGTCCGGGACCAACAGCCAGATCCAGGGCTTCGTGAATCAGGGTGCTCATCACCGGGAACGGCACAGACGCCGCCTGCTCGAGGATGCGCAGTTCGCGGTCGAGCGCGGCATCTGCGTAGCTGTTGTGTTCGTCGATGCGCACCTGCTGCCTGCCGCTGAGCACCAGCACCACGCCGCGCAGGGCGACCAGCGGCCAGAGCGCGTCGGCCTCGTCCTCGGTCAGCGGGCGCCGGTCGTGGAACGCCGTGACGGCGGGCAGCGTGTCGACCGGGGCGAGTCCGTCGTGGTGCAGCAGCGACGAGACGGTGATGGCGATCTCGTTGACGGCCCACGATCCGGCGACATCGCCGAAATCGATGATGGCGTCGGGCAGCGCGCACGGCGCATCCGGGGCGATGACGTTGTCGTCGGTGAGGTCGAAGTGCCCGAGCTGCAGCGGAAGTCGCGAGGCGACAGGCGCGAGGTGGCGCCACGCGGCATCGGCGACCGACGACGTCAGCTCGACGATGCGGCGGTCGGGTTCGTCGGGCAGCAGTGTCGCGATCACCCGGTCGGCGTGGCGCAGGTCCCACTGCAGGACGCGGTTCGACGCAGGATGCGTCACGTCGGACAGAGCCACACTGACCGCGGCCGCGAGTTCGCCCATCCGTGCCACGGTCACCGGCGAGAGGTATCGCGACCCCGTCAGCGTCGTCCCGCCGACGAACTCGAGGACCCGGGCGTGCAGTCGTCCCGCGCTGGTGTCCCACCACCCGCTCATCTCGCCGTGGGGCCCGATGACCACCCGGGGGATGCGCAGGCTCGGCTCACGGGCGGCCACGGTGTCGGCGGCCAGGCCCTGCAGGTCGATCTCCGCCTCGGAGAACACGGGATTGGTCAGCTTCAGCACACCGATCGGTGCGCCGGTGCTCTCGTCGGTCACGAGGAAGTTCTGATCCTGTTGACTTCCGAGCTCTTTGAGGTCGCCGTCGGCGCCGAAGGTCTCCTGCAGGTGGCGGCGCACCTCGTCGACGCCCAGCGCCGGGGCGGGCAGCTCGGTGCGGGTGAAGAAGTCGAACACCTCGGTCACGAGCACACCTTCTTTCGGGGCCGACGGCCGGAAGCCACCTCACGATACATTGCGGGTTCTCGTCGCACGGGCGTGCGGTTTTCGCAGGTCATGGCGTTCAGAGCGGTGATCCGGCGGTGGTTGCGATCGCACCGGCGACGGCCCCCTCTGCCGTCCGGGCCACCGCGACGATCAGCGGGCCGTAGGGCGGGCGCCATTCGCTGTGCGCAGTGGCGTGCGCCCCGGCGGGCAGGACGCACGTGCCGGTCATCGCACGCGACGTCCCGTCCAATGCCACTCGGGTGCCGTCGACGAACGCCGAGACCTCCGCGGCCGCCGCGCCGTCGGTGACGACACGGAACGTGAGCACGCTGCTGCCGTCGGCCTCGCGAACGGCCTCCACACCCGTCACACGAAGACTCACGTCACCGTCGGTGACGGGCCGGGCGTGGCCGAACAGCGCCTCATCGGGCAACTGAGGTGTGCGCTCCGGTGCCGTGCGTCGCGGGCGCAGCGCTTCCACGGCGCACGCCAGTCGCAACAGGACGGTGTCCGAGTATGCCGGCCCCGCCAGCGTCAGACCGACGGGCATTCCGGTGTCGGCCATGGTCCCCATCGGTACGGTGACCGTCGGGATGCCGAGATGGCGCGGAACCAGGTTGCCGTTGGCCACCCACACCCCGTTGCTCCACGCGATGTCGGCTGACACCGCATCGACATCGGCGTCGGCGGGGCCGACGTCGGCGGCCGCCGGGAAGACCACGGCGTCGAATCCGTTGTCGGACAGCCAGTTCTCGAAATCGACGCGGCGGGTCTCCTCCAGTCCCCGCATGCCCGCTTCCACCGATGGAATCCGGTCGAAGGGCACGACGCCGCCGCGAGCACGGTCGACGTACTCGGCGAGGTCGTAGGAGATGTCGAACGGGAAGACTCCGTACTGGTCCGGCAGCGCGCCCGCCGGCTCCGGGAAGATCAGCGATCCGTCCACGGACGCGAGATCGCCCGGCCCAGAGCCCTCGACGGACCTGAGGAAGGTATCGAAGGCCCAGATCGACAGATCCCACACCTCACGCTCGAGATAGTCGGCGGGCACCAGACCTCGCTCGACCATCGTGCGCGAATCCGGGTGCAGCCCCTCGTAATTCTCGACGACGGGGAAGTCGGTCTCGACCACGTCGGCACCGGCCGCCTCCAGGTCGTCACGCATGGCCCGCCAGAGCGCCATCACCGAGTCACGGGTGTGGATCGGGAACGCGCTGTCCGGGTCGCCGTTGATGTAGAGGCGTGGGATCGCCAGGCGCAGACCCTGCAGGGGGAGCGGTGCGAGGTCGGTGAACGAGGGCGGTCGCACGGTCGAGGCGGCAGGAATGTCGACCCATTCCTGCATCCGCCACAGATCCCCTGTCCGTACGGGGTCGTCGGCGACGACGACGTCGAGTAGCGACAGCATGTCCGCCGTTGACCGAGTGTGTGGCACAACGACATCCATGGTCGGAACCAATGGCCAGTTTCCGCGGATCGAGATCACCCCCCGTGACGGCGTGTACGCGACCAGCGCATTGTTGGACGCGGGTGCGCGGCCCGATGACCAGGTCTCCTCTCCGAGACCGAAGGACGCAAAGCTCGCCGCGGTGGCGGTTCCGGAACCATTCGACGATCCGGATCCGAACGCCGACGTCAAGTACTCTGCGCTGTAGGGACTCTCGGCGCGGCCATACAATCCGCGCTGCATGCCGCCGGCCGCCATCGGGGGCATGTTCGTCAGCCCCAGGCAGATCGCCCCGGCCGACCGTAGCCGCGCCACCGCGAAGGCGTCGTCGTCGGCGATCAGATCGGCGAACGCGGGCGAACCCGCACTGACGGGCAGCCCGCGGACCTTGAAGCTGGCCTTCGCCGTGAACGGAATGCCCTCCATCGGGCCTGCGGACTGCCCCCGTGCCCGGCGCAGATCGGAGGCGCGCGCTTCGTCGAATGCCGTGGGGTTGAGCACCGGAACCGAGTTGAGCAGGATCCCGGACCGGTCGTAGGCGGCGATTCTGTTGAGATACCGGGCAACGAGTTCGACGCTCGTCACGGTGCCGTTGTCGAGCGCTGCGCGCAGGCTGTCGAGGTCAGCGTCGACGACAGTGAAGGATTCGGCGGTCATGAGGGTGTTGAGCAGGCGAGATCGTCCGACACGAGGTAAAACATACACTGTCGGTTTAAAGCTGTCGCCGGGATGGCCGACATCGTCGGAGATCTCACGCCGGCCAGAGAGGAGTCCGTCATCGCTCGACCGCCGCGCCCGATCCTCAACCGGGACCTGATCGCCCGCACTGCGCTCGCGCTGATCGATCGTCACGGCGCCGAGGGCGCGAGCATGCGCCGGGTGGCGCAGAAATTGAACGTCAACCCCACCTCGCTGTACAACCATGTCCCTGACCGGGCCGCCATGATCGAAGACGTTCGCGCCCTGGTCTCGGCGCAGATCGATTCCGCACCGTTGCGTGAGAGCCCGTGGGAAGACGGTCTGCTGGCCTGGGCGCGCTCGTATCGCATCGCGTTCGCGCGGCATCCCCGCGCCGTTCCGCTACTGATGACCACTCGCGCGTCAGCGCCTGTGCTGCTCGCCGAATACGAGGACTTCGTGGTCGCCGCCGAGGCCGCCGGATGGCCCACCGCCGAAGTGCTTCCGCTCTTGACCGCGTTCGAGTCGTTCATTCTCGGCAGCGTGCTCGACATGTCCGGACCCACAGTGGTTTTCGATCCCACCGGGCAGGAAGATCAGTTCCCGCGGTTCACCGCGGCCTACGCGACGTTGGCGAACCATGATGCGACGGACCCGATCGCGACGCGCGCGTTCGAGCGGGGCCTGGCAATGCTGGTGGCGTCGGCTCGCCCGCCCGCGTCCCGTCGCGCGCGGAGGTGAACCCTCCGCACATTGCACACCGCGATACTCGCCTGGTTCAGTGCGTCATGTACCCACTGATGGCAGTATCCATCGGAGTGTGCACACGTCGGGGGGAGTGGCGGTGGAGGGGATTCCGTTCGGGCGGTACCGGCTGATCGATCTGCTCGGGCGGGGCGGGATGGGTGAGGTGTGGCGAGCATTCGACACCGACGCATGCCGAATCGTGGCGATCAAGGTGCTGCCCGCAGGTCTGGCAGACGATCCCGCCTTCGTGCAACGGTTCCGTCGCGAAGCACGAACCGCGGCCTCCCTCAACGATCCGCACATCATCCCTATCCACCAGTTCGGCGAGATCGACGGGAAGCTCTATGTCGACATGAGGTTTGTCGACGGTCACGATCTCCTGGTCGAGATCCAGCAAGGCCCCATCGACCCAGTGCGTGCCGCCGGCGTCATCGAGCACACTGCGACGGCGCTCGACACTGCTCATCGCGCCGGCCTCGTACACCGGGATGTCAAGCCCTCGAACATCCTCCTCGACAGGAGCGACTTCTGTTATCTGATCGACTTCGGAATCGCCCGAAGCACAACCGATACAGCGCTGACGATGACCGGTGCGACGCTGGGCACATGGGCGTACATGGCCCCCGAGCGTTTCAGTACGGGCGAGTTGGATGCTCGGTGCGATGTCTACGCGCTCGCATGCGTTCTGTTCGAATGCCTGACAGGCTCGCAACCGTACCCCGGCAACACATTCGAACGTGTGGCAGCAGGACATCTGTTCGACCCGGTGCCGGAACCCTCGGCCCGCGCGCCGAAGTTGGCGGGGTTCGACTCGGTGATCGCGCGGGGCATGGCCAAGCGACCCGGCGATCGTTTCCAGACGGCCAGCGAATTGGCGACGGCGGCGCGCACCGCTATGGGTCACGGTGCAATCACCTTCCGAGACGTGCCGGTCGACCAGTCGCCTCACGCGGACGAGACCATGTCTGCGGAGATGTTCGCGCGAGCGCCGACTCACCACCGCACGCCGCCGCCCCAACCAGTGGCGTCGCCGCCGCCCGTGGAAGCGCTTCCGTCCCCGGGAACGCGACGCGCCCGCGTTGTACGGTCTGTCGCGGTACTCGCTGTCGTCGTGCTGACAGTGGCCGCATTCGTCGTCACGCGAGCGACCTTCGACAACGTCTCAACGGAACCCAGCATCCCGACACCCACCACGACGACGGCGGCCGCGCCCACAACGAGATCATCTGTCGGACCGTTCACCGGCAATTACCGCGTCAACTTGGCGATTCCGACCGATCTAAGTGACGTTCGACGAGATGGCGCCACGGCTGTGCCCTCGGAAGCATGGGACATTCGATCGTCGTGCGCTCAGAACGGTTGCATCGCAGTGGCGGTCCGCAGGAGTTCCGGCATCGCGTCCGAGGTGATGACGTTCGACAAGATCGGCGACGAATGGATTGCGGTCAACAGGACGACGTCGGCGTGCTCGGGACGGCTGAGCGACCTCTTCCAGGTCTTCGTTCTGCGCCCCGGATCCGACAGGGACATGTCGGGAAACCTCCTGCTGCTGAGCAGCAATGGCTGCTCCGACAAGTACGCGGTGTCATTCCACCGGGTGTCCGATGTGGTCACCGACGACATGGCAGATCCACGTCGGCTGCCCACCCGGGTGCCCTCACCGGCGCTGGGCTTATGGGGTCGCTATCACATGACCCGGGCCTACGCTCACGGCGGTGAGACCACCGGGGACTATTCGGTGACCACCTACTGCAGACGCGACGGCACACAGTGCGTCAGCTACTTCTTCGATACCGGGAGCATCATCTCGCTCGTCTTCGCCGACGGCAGATGGACCGA
The DNA here is from genome assembly GCF_007096635.1 of Mycolicibacterium sp. 018/SC-01/001. Lineage (GTDB taxonomy): Bacteria > Actinomycetota > Actinomycetes > Mycobacteriales > Mycobacteriaceae > Mycobacterium. Next base: position 113,483 of record NZ_VKAA01000017.1, on the reverse strand, counting down.
CAACGAAGAATACGAAGGCAGTTGCTCGCTGGGCGGCCAGTCGCACATCGTGACGACGTCACAGACACCGCTGCCACAGCCGCCACAGAATCCGATCGAGCGGCTCGTCGGGAGCGGTCACGAGACCACGTCGGGAAGCGCGTGCACCGGCGGTGACTATCGCATCACCCTTGAGCGAACGGGGGACTGAGTGGAATGGGAGTTCGACGCCGACGTCTTCCAGTGGCGTGGCCCGGCACCGTACTTCTTCGTCGAGACCCCGCCCGACGTCGACGACGCCCTGCACGCGCAATCGGGTGAGCTGACCTACGGGTGGGGGGTCATTCCCGCCCGGGTGCGCATCGGGGACACCGAGGTGACGACGTCGCTGATCCCGCGTGACGACGTGTACCTGGTGCCGTTGAAGGTGGCGCTGCGGCGCGCCGAAGGCGTCGACGACGGCGACACCGTGCGCATTCGACTGAGCGTGGGCGCTGATCGACGCGGCTGAGGACTTCCGATGGAAGGCTCAGCTGGTCGCGTTCAGGATTTTGATCGCGAACACCAGGGAATCGCCGGGCAGGATGCCCGCCGCGGGCTGACCGTTCGGGTAGCCGTCCGCCGAGGTCATCGCGACCGCGACGGTCGAGCCGACGTGCTGGCCGGCGATGGCCTTCTGGAAGCCGGGTACGACACCGCCGAGCGGGAAGTCGACCGGGGTCCCCCGCTGGTAGCTGCTGTCGAACACCGAACCGTCGCGTCCGTTGACGCCCTCGTAGCAGACGGTCACGGTGGCGGCGTCGCTGACGACGGGTCCGGATCCGGGCGCCAGGGTGTGCACTTGCGTGTCGGTGACCGTGAACGGAGGCGTCACCGTGATGAGCGGGGCCGCCGTGTCGGTGGAACCGGAGACGGCGACGCTGCCCGTCGCACCTGGCAGCGTCCACTCGGGAGTCGCGGCCTTGTCAGGTGCCGCCGTCGGGCACGTCGAGGCCCCGGTGGCCTCCTGCGCCTGCGAGGACCCGCAGGCCGTCACGGCCAGAGTCGCGCCGACACAGACGGCGAGGGCGAGGGCGGCGGACAGGCGGTTCGGCAACACCCGGGCCACGCTACCGGCTCGCAGGTTTGAGTCCGTGGCGGGTCTGGGCACTGACAGGAATGTGAGTGACGACAACAAGGTGACTGTGGAACGCACGATCGACACCTCCGCCGACGCGATCTTCGACGTCCTGTCCAACCCGCACCGGCATCCTGCGCTGGACGGATCGGGCTTCGTGCGCAGTGTCGACCACGCCGATCGCATCCAGAAGGTCGGCGATGTGTTCACGATGAACATGGCCGGCGACCACATGGGCGGGGAGTACAAGACCGACAACCACGTGACGGGCTACGTCAAGGACAAGCTGCTGGCGTGGCAGACCGCACCCCAGGGCAGCGAGCCGCCGGGCTGGGAGTGGCTGTGGGAGCTCGAAGCCCAGGGACCGAACGCGACGCTGGTACGCCACACCTATGACTGGTCGAAAGTGACCGACAAAGACCTGCTGAAGAAGGTGACGTTCCCGCTGGTCAGCGAGGACCAACTGACCGACAGCCTGGCCAGGTTGGCAGCAGAGACGTCGTCCTGACCCGTCACGCCGCGCGCGTCAGAATGGAGCGATGCGCGCTCTGGTGATGGACCGGATCGGCGGGCCACTCGAAGTCCGGACCGTCGCGGACCCGCGACCGCCGAGCGACGGCGTCGTCGTGGCCGTGCAAGCCACCGGTCTGTGCCGTAGTGACTGGCACGCATGGGCCGGCCACGAGGATCTCTCGCTTCCTCACGTCCCCGGCCATGAATTCGCCGGCGTGATCGTGGCTGTCGGATCGCAGGTACGCCAGCACATGGTGGGGGACCGGGTCACGGTTCCGTTCGTCTGTGGTTGCGGCGCGTGCCGCTGGTGCCGTGCGGGGAGCGCCCAGGTCTGCCCGCAGCAGCAGCAGCCCGGGTTCACCTACTGGGGGTCCTTCGCGCAGTACGTTGCGGTGCCCGCCGCCGATGTCAACCTGGTGGGCATCCCGGAATCCGTGTCGTTCGCCGCGGCGGCCGGCCTGGGTTGCCGGTTCGCGACCGCGTACCGCGCGCTCACAGGCGTCGGCGGCCTCCAACGCGGGCACTGGCTCACGGTGGTCGGCGCCGGCGGTGTCGGGTTGAGCGCGGTGATGATCGGTAAAGCGTTGGGCGCCAACGTGATCGCCGTGGATCGCACAGCGGGCGCGCTGGCCGCCGCGGACGCCCTCGGCGCTGATCGGACCGTGGTCGCCGACGGTACGGCGACGACCACCGACATCGCAGCCGCGATCCATGAAATCACCGGCGGCGGCAGCGATCTCGGGGTCGATGCGGTGGGCCATCAGTCAGCATGCGAATTGTCGATCCTGAGCCTGCGCCGGCACGGGCGGCACGTCCAGGTGGGCCTGCTGCCGCCTGTCGACGGCCACCCTCGGGTGCCCATGGACCGGGTGATCGCCTGGGAGATCTCGGTCCTGGGCAGCCATGGCATGGCAGCGGTGGACTACCCGCCGATGATGGCCATGATCGAACGCGGCGACCTGCGGCCGCATGACCTCATCCAGCGCACCATCACCCTCGAGGAGGCCGCGCGAGCGCTGCCGGCGATGGACTCCGCCTCACCGGCCGGCATCACGCTCATCGATCCGAGCGCCTGACGTCAGGCGGTGCCGAGTGCGACCTGGGCCGTTCGCAACGCACCGCTGGCGTCGCGATAGGTGATCGACACCTGATCACCCGGCGCCTTGGAACGCACCGCTGCGGCCAGCGCCTCCGGTCCGTCGATGACCTGGTCGTTGATCTTGGTGATCACCGATCCGTCGGACAGGCCGGCCTGTGCCGCCGGGCTTCCGGGTGCCACCTGGGCGACCACGGCGCCGTCGACGTCGGCGGCGTTGGCGGCGTCGTTGGCGGTGTCGTTCTGCATGCCCAGTTGCACCCCGAGCGAGCCGTGGGTCGCGGTGCCGGAGGAGACCAGTTCGTCGGCGATGCGCTTGGCCTGGTCGGACGGGATGGCGAAGCCGAGCCCGATCGAACCGCCGCCGGAACCGGAGCCCATGCTCGCGCCGGCGGAGTTGACGCCGATCAGGTCGCCGTTCATGTCGACCAGGGGCCCGCCCGAGTTGCCGGGATTGATGGCCGCATCGGTCTGGAGTGCATCGAGGACGACGGGGGAGGAGCCCTCACCGTCGCCGGCAGCGACCGGCCGGTTCAGCGCGCTGACGATGCCTTTGGTCACGGTGCCCTGCAAACCGAGCGGGGATCCGATCGCCACGACCTCCTGGCCGATCTTGACGTCCTTCGACGAGCCGAAGGTGATCGGCGTCAGACCGCTGACGCCTTCGGCATGCACGACCGCCAGGTCACCCGTGGGATCGGTGCCGACGACGGTGAACGGCACGGAGCGCCCGTCGGAGAAGGTGACCGTCGCCGAGGCGTCGCCGCCGTCGAACGCGGCAGGTTGCGCGCCCGTACCTCCGCCGGCCCCGTTTGCCAGGGGGGCGACGACGTGGTTGTTGGTGAGGATCAGCCCGTCCGGGCTGAGCACGATGCCCGACCCTTCGGCGACGCCCTGACCTGCGGCGATCTGGATCTTGACGACACTGGGCATGACCTTGGCGGCGACCGCTTCCACCGAGCCCGGCGCGGCGTCCGCTGCCGGTTTCACCGGCTGCGTCCGCACCGCGGCCGGTGGCGTGGCGACCGTCTGCTGGTGATCGGTCACAGCTACGGCAGCAGCTGCGCCGATCCCGCCGCCGGCGATCGCGACCGCCGCCGCACCGGCAGCGACGAGGGCGCGCGGCGTCCGCGAGCGCCGGTCGCGGCGGGACGGACGGGGCCCACCGTGCGGGGGTGCTTGGTTGGGCCACGGTGTCGGGTTGTGTGGCAACGGATTCGGCGGGGCCGGCCAGTTGACGCGCGACCAGTCGTGATTGTGTGGGGGAGGCGGGGGCGGGGTCGCCATCGGTGGTGGTTCCCTTCGATCATGGGCAGCGGGGGCCGGGTTATCCGGCTCGTGGCACCAGGTTGCCCACCGCAACTGAGACGCCACTGAGAGCACACTCAGCAAAGTCCGAGAACATCGCGTTCAGCGGTACAGGCTCGCCATCCCGTTGACCGGCCCGAGGCCGTGGCCCAGGGGGTAGGCCTTGCGGATGCACTCGGTCACCCAGCGCTTGCCGAAGGCGACGGCGTCGGGAACCGAGTAGCCATGCGCCAGCGCAGCCGTGATCGCCGCCCCGAGCGTGTCGCCGGCGCCGTGGTCGTCTCGGGTGTTCACCCGGGCTGCAGCGAACTGGTGGAACTCAGAACCGTCGAAGAGGAGGTCCGAGCTGACGCGGGAGGTCCGCAAGTGCCCGCCCTTCACCAGCGCCCACCCGGGCCCCAGAGCGTGCAGCGCCCGAGCCGCATCGCGTTGGGTGTCGGAGTCCACGACGTCGATCCCGACGAGCAGCCGTACCTCGTCGAGATTGGGTGTCACGAGTGTGGCCAGCGGAATGAGCTCCGTACGCATGGCATCGAGCGCGCTCGGATGCAGCAGCGGTTCGCCCGCGTTGGAGGCGCACACGGGGTCGACCACGAACGGGACCGAGCCGGCGAGCTCCTCGGCCGACCACACCTCGACGATGGCCTCGATGATCGCGGTGGAGGCGAGCATGCCGGTCTTGGCCGCTTCGATACCGATGTCCGAGGCCACCGTGCTGATCTGCGCCGCGACGACCTCGACGGGGATCTCGTGAAAAGCTTTGACGCCCAACGAGTTCTGCACCGTCACAGCTGTCACGGCGGCGGAGCCGTGCACGCCCAGCATCGCGAAGGTGCGCATGTCGGCCTGCAGTCCGGCGCTGCCACCGGAGTCGGAACCCGCGATCGTCATCACCCGGCGCGGCGTCTGCCCGGGCGGGGTCAGCGGGAGACGGTCGGTCGTGTCAGTCATGTCCTGGTTCCGGATGTGGCGGCGGCGCGCTGCCGCGCCACCGGAGAGTGTAAACGGGTGCTTGAAGCGCCGGTTCTGGACGGCGCATCATGATCGGATGACCGAGCTCCTGCAGGGACATTGCGATCCGCGGTTCGAGAAGGTTGCCGACGCGTTGGGCGCCGCGATCTCCAGCGGGGAGGAGCTCGGCGCGTCGATCGCGGTCGACATCGGTGGCGAGCTCGTCGTCGACCTGTGGGGTGGGCACGCCGATGCGGCCGGCACCGTCGCGTGGACCGCCGACACGATCGTGAACGTGTGGTCGTCGACGAAGACGGTGACCGCGCTCGCGGGCCTCATGCTGATCGATCGTGGGCTGCTGGCGCCGAGCACCCCGGTGGCCGAGGTGTGGCCGGAATTCGGCGCCAACGGCAAAGAGTCAGTGCAGTTCCGGCACCTGCTGTCGCACTCGTCGGGCCTGGCCGGCTGGGATCAACCCATGACGGTGGCGGAGCTGCTCGACTGGGGAGTGTCGACGAGCGCACTCGCTGCACAGGCCCCGTCGTGGGCGCCGGGTACGGCGTCGGGGTATCACGCTCTCACGCACGGCCACCTCATCGGCGAGGTCCTGCGCCGCCTCACCGGCCAGTCGTTGAAGCAGTTCGTCGCCGACGAGATCGCCGGTCCCCTCGGCGCCGACTTCCAGATCGGTGCACGGCCGGAAGACAGCGGACGGATCGCGGAGATCGTGCCGCCGCCCGATCCTTTCGCGGGCATCCCGCCGTTCGACCAGTGGACCCCACAGATGGTCTCGGCGTTCACCAATCCGCCGATGGATCCCATGTTCGCCAATTCGGACGAGTGGCGAGCCGCCGATATCGGCGCGGCCAACGGTCATTCGAACGCTCGCGCGCTGGCGAAGATCCTGTCGGTCGTCTCACGGGGCGGTGAGGTCGACGGCGTGCGGCTGCTGAAACCCGAGACCATCGAGCTGATCTTCGATGTGCATGTGCAGGGGCCCGATCTGGTGCTGGCGCAGCACCCGGTGCGGTGGGGTCTGGGCTTCGGCCTGCCGGATTTGACGACGATCCCGTACATCCCCGACCGCAAGATCTGCTTCTGGGGCGGCTGGGGCGGATCCTGGGAGACGATGAATCCCGAAACCGGGGCGACGATCGCGTACGTCATGAACAAGATGGGGCCGGGCATCGAAGGCAGCGAACGCACCGCCCGCTACCTGACGTTGATCTACGACGCTCTGGACGCCAGCACGGACGGTCTGCCGAAGAGATAACCCTGACCCAACTCGACCCCGAGTTCGGCCAATGTGGCTTGTTCGTCGACCCTTTCGATCGCCTCGGCGATCGTCGTGGCGCCCATCTCATCGCACAGCCGGACGATGGCCGTCACCAGGGCCCGTTTGGCCGGATCGAGGTCGATCCCCGACGTGAGCGAACCGTCGATCTTGATGATGTCCGGTCGCAGCTGCAGCATCTGGGTGAAGCTCGCATAACCCGCACCCGCGTCGTCGATCGCGAGTCGAATACCGTTGTCCCTCAGGGGTTTCAGCGCGTCCGCCAAACCGTCGGGGAAGGGTTCGTGCTCGGTGATCTCCAACACCACCGGTCGGGGTACCGCCAGCAGCGCATCATGGAGCCTCGGATCCATGGCAGTGGACGGGCTGGCGTTCACCGCGACGAAACGACCGGCGGGGATGTCGTCGACACCGGCGAGCACGCGGTCGAGCGCCGCCAACTCGAGAGGTATCCCGCGCCCGAGTCGACGTGCCACATCGAACCAATAGGCCGGTGAGCGTTCGGCTTCGACGGGAAAGCGGCACAACCCCTCGAAGCCCACGACGGCTTCCGAGCCGAGCTCGACGATCGGCTGATACACCGCCGACAGCGGCGACGGTGCCGCCAACATGTCGCTGACGCGTTGGTGGAGGGCATCTTCGCGTGCCATGTCAGGGAGCAGCACCGAGGCCAGGAACTGTGCGGCGAGGTCGCTTCCCTCGTGGTTGGGGTCACCGAGGAACTCGTCCAGCATCGACGAGAGTTCGGTGTGGGCCCCGATCAGGGCGGAGACGAAGCGTGCGGTCGCTTCCATCGCCGCGACGTCACGTTCGGTGAACTTCGCGCCGTCGGTGGCCGACAGGCTGAGCGCGCCGATGCCGGTGCCACGGTGCATCAGCGGGATCACGACGAGCGAATTGATGTCGAGATGCTTGCCGATGGTTCGCAGTGACTCCGCCAGATCGGGATCGGTCTGCGGGTCCCTGCTGATCTGCGGGCGCCCGGTGTCGATGGCGCGCCCCTGCAACGATCCGTACCGAGGCACGGTGAGACCCAACACGGACTCGACCAAACCATGCGCGGAGACCACCACGAACGTGTCCGCAGTCAACAGGCTCACTGCGGCGCCGTCGGCCTTCGGGGTGAGAAGGCACATCTGTTCGGCGATCCGCTGCACGAGTGCAGCCGGGTCGATGGACGCGTTGATCGCCGCGACGAGATTCTGCAAAGCGCGGCCTAGTGCACGCCGAAGATCTCGAGACCGTCGCTCACCATGCAATTCCCCCTTCAACCGGCGATCAGACCCCGCCCAGGCCCAAGGTAGCAGCGAATTGTCGTTCAGCGCTGCCGGACGCGCGATTCACCCGTTGTCGCGCCAGGCGAGGACCTCCTTGAGATGTCCGAGGTCGTACCCGTCGTCGGAGGTCAGTTCGATCTGGAACAACGTCACACCCGCGTCGCGGAACGCGTCTGCGCTCTCACCGTTCAGCCACAACGTGGACCGTTCGATGTCGGCACCGGAGCGGCCGAACGTGGCGGCCAGCTCGTCGACACGCTCGTTCAGCCGGCGGAAGGTGTCGAGTTCGGCGAACGCGTGCCAGATGTGGGCATGCCGTGCGACGGCGGGCAGCGAGCGCTTCGGACCGGTACCCCCGATGAGGATCGGGATGTCGCGCACGGGCGGCGGAATCAGGGCCGCCAGTCGGTTCTCGATCCGGATCAGGCTCTCGTCGAACAGATCGAAGCGGGACCCGAACGTACCGAAGTCGTATCCGTATGTCGTGTAGTCCTTTTCGTACCATCCGGCGCCGAGGCCGAGGATGAGCCGGCCACCGCTGATGTGGTCGACGGTGCGCGCCATGTCCGCGAGCAGGTCGGGGTTGCGGTAGCCGACTCCCGTGACGAGCAGCCCGATCTCGGCATGGGAAGTGATCTCTCCCCATGACGCGAGTGCGGTCCATCCTTCGAAGTTCGCGACGTCGGGCTGCACGTCGGCCAGGATGGGTTTTCCGTCGACGAGGGCCTCCATCACTGGCCGGTGGAAGTGGTCGTAGCCGAAGATCACATCGGCGCCGAGGTCGTCGGCGGCGACGACGGCGTCGCGCCAGGTGCGGTAGTCAGGGGCGCCGCCGGGTTGGATCTGTACGGCGACGCGGAGGGGACGTGTCATGGATGCTCCTGGAGTCGGGGGAGAGCGACTCCTGAGGCAATCCACCATCGGCCCGCTTTATTCCGATCAAGCTGAGGCGGGTTCAACGCTGAGCAGATGGGGCACTCTCGCACGACGTCGGCGCGGGAACGCTGCCGGCCCGGAGAGAGGACACCGCAGCCATGACGATGCCGAGTGACGCCGCCGATGCGGTCGAGTCGGGCGGAACGAACGACGGCCCTCGCGACCATCACGGGGTGGACACCGAGCACTCAGCCTATGTCGACGAGAACAACGTCCCCCATCCCGGAGACGCCAGAGAGCAGCCCAGAGAACAGCAGTGACGATGTGCGACGCGGTCAGCCGAGATACGTTCCGTGCCCCTCGACGACCAGGTCGTCGACGAAGCGCAGGACTTCGTTGACCAGGCCGCCTTGCTGGTTCCGGTAGTTGATGACGAGGAGGTCGACGCCGACGTACACCGCCTCGACGGTGAAGTGCAGATCGGGAACGTGACGCAACGCGCGCACCCAGTAGTCGCGCAGCGCCGCTTTGCCTTCGACGCGCCCGCCGGACTCCGGCACCACACGCGCAGCGACCGGAGAGGTGAACACCACGGTCTCGTCGAAATGCTCGAGGACGGCGTCCACGTCGTGGGTGTTCCATGCCTCGACCCACTGCCGGCTGAACGTGTCGGGGTCGATGGCCATGGCGCACGCTAACGGTCGCGCACGGCCGGCGTCCATCGTTTTTCGGCGGCTCAGCGGAGGGGAGCCAGGCACACGTCGTTGCGCTCCGGGTCGCTCACGACCACACAGGACGGGCCGCAGACCCGGCAGTGCCTGACCTCACCGCGATCGTCGACCGGGTGAGCGGGTCGATCCGACCTGAGCACGCGGACGTGCGTCCGCCCGGGGTTGCGGGGAGGGTCCGGGTGCCGGACGAATTCCAGCGCCGGACCCGTCTCGCCGGGCCGCAGAGAGACGTAGTCCGGGTGTCGGTGCGCCACGGGGGTGGCCAGCAGCGCCGACCAGAACCGGGCGGTCACCTGCGGATCGCGGACGTGCGTCACGAGTGCTGCCAGGGGACCGGAATCGCGATACTCCGACCGTGGCTCGAGGATGCAGAACGCGTTGCCGTCAGGGTCGGTCATCACCTGCCATGGCACGCGACCCTGACCGATGTCGGTCTCGCATGCACCGAGCTCCTGTGCCCGCGCGACCAACGACGCCTGGTGCGCGGACGATGTCGAGGCCACGTCCAGGTGATGCCGGCTCGTCTCGCCGCCGGGCGCCGCTGCGGTGCGGAACTCGAGGACGGCGCTCGGGGTCACCGCCACTGTGCAGGCACCCGCACCCTGGCGGACGGGCCGTTCGAGCAACGCTGCCCAGAACTCACCGAGCCGCTCCGGGTTCGCCGACTCCACGACGAGATCGACCCTGACGTCGGCACGGTCAGCAGTCACGGGCTGGCTCATTCCCCGGAGCGGCGACGGTCTTCCTCCTCGCGACGGCGCGCGGCCTCGACGATGTCCGGAGGCGCAGGTTTGTCCAGCCAGGCCCGTATTCGCACCAGACCGCCGGCGATGGCGCCGACGGCAAGCACCGCGACGAGAATCCACAGCACTGTCGACATGGCGCAATTGTCCGCTACGACGGGGTGGCGCGGTTCGTTATGAGACCGCGCTGCGGCGAGGTCAGTTCGCGGGCCGGCGCCGCCCGGGGAACGGTACCGCCGCGCGGGCGGCCGCCGAGGTGAGAGCGGGCAACGACGCGTAAGTTCGGGAGTTCAGCAGGGCCGGCCAGGTGTGCCGACTCGCAGGCCTGTCACGACGGGCGAGGCGATCGGCCAGCCACCCCAGCGTCATGGGAACGGCGAACGGATACAACAGCAGGTGCTCGGCCAGTGGGTCGCGGTGGTACGTGACCGCGGCACCGCCTGCGGTGTAGGTGTCGACGAGGGCGTCCACATCGGCGACGCTCACGATCTTGTCGTGCACGCCCTGGATGAGCAGGACGGGCATGCTCGGGATCTTCTGGCCGAGTCGGGTCACCTCGAAGACATGACGGAGTTCGGGAAGCGCGAACAGTTCGTCGAGCGTCACGTCGACGTAGGCGGTGATGTCGACGTTGCGGAAGTGCCGGATCGCGGCGCCGGTGCTCATCCCCTCGATCTGCAGGAGCAACGCCTTCCCGTCTTCGGTGGCGTGTTCGTCGACGACTTTGCGCGCTCCGGGAAAGACGTGTACTAGAGACGCGATCATCAACGCTGCCAAACCGGCCCACGGCGACGCATTGAGCCGCCGGGCAACGCTTTCCGGGTCCACGACCGGCGATCCCAGCACCGCGCCGACGATGTCGAGTTCCGGAGCGTACGTGTCGGCGGCCTCGGCGGCCCATCCGCTGGCCAGCCCGCCTCCGGAATATCCCCAGATCGCCATGGGCGCCGTGGGCGACAGGCCGATCGCAGGGTCGCCCACAGCCGCTCGTAAACCGTCGAGGACCCGGAATCCGGCCTCGTAGGGTGCACCCCACATCCCGGCGAGGCCCTCGTGATCCGGGATGCTGACCGCCCATCCGCGGGACAGTGCGGCAGCGATGAACAGGAACTCGGCCTGGACCGACGCTCCGACGAGGCCGGCACCCAGACGTAACGCATATGACGGAAAGCACCGCGCCGCGACGGCGTCGATCGCGCACTGGTACGACAGCACAGGGCACTCGGCGGGATTCTTCCCACGGGGCACGACCACCGTGGTGACCGCTGCTTCGGGCCGACCGTGGAGATCGGTGCTGCGGTACATCAGTTGCGTCGCCGCGCCGTGGCGCACCCGACCGAAGAACGACATCTGCACGCGTCGAGATCGCATGACCGTTCCGGGCGTCACCGCATCGAGACCATCGGGGCTCACGTAAAAGGGGTCTCGATCCGGCGTCGGGATACCGGAGCGGCTCCAGGATGATCGGTTACCCATACGGTGTCGCTTTCCGATCCGTCGTGTGTGGCGGGTGCGTGCGCAGCACGCCGAACGAATGTCTGGCAAACCCGACCATATTCGACCGACAGCCGACCGGCATCATGCGACGCTCGGCGACATCTGACATCCGCCTGGGCCGCCGCGGAGCTCACATCGTCGATCCGTCACAAATCGACGGAGTCCACAGATGTCTGGAAGGGATGTGACGGGGTACGGCTCGGATGAGAGCAACGGTCAGACGGAGGAGACAGAACATGGCGTCAGGTGTGGCAGCGGTGTGGTTACCGGTCAAAGACATGAAGCGGGCCCTCGGCTTCTATGGCACCACCCTGGGACTCGACGTGAAGCGAGAGTCCGATGAGTGGTCGGAGTTGGACGCCAACGGGTTGATGGTGGGTCTGAATGCGCGCGAATCCTCCGGGGCGGACGGCAGCGGTGGGGCGCTGCTGACATTTCAGCCCGACGGTGGCATCGAGGACGAGGTGTCGCGCCTGAAGGGCGAAGGGGTGTCCTTCGCCGGTGAGATCAGCGACCATCCCTGGGGTCGCATCGCCTCCTTCAAGGACTCCGAAGGCAATGATCTCCAGCTCTACGAGCCGCCGTCACGTTGATTCCGGGCGAGCGCAACGGTTGCGGTCTGTCCGGCGCAGCCGGGAGAGTGTTCGCATGAGCGACGCGCAACCCCACACGACGGACACCACCCCAGGGCTTGCTCCTGTGGCCGGCCACCTCGACAGGATCGCCCGGCAGTTGGGCGTGAAATCGGTTCTGGTGATGCGGTCGGAGGCCGACTCCATGGTCGTCGCCGGCACAGCCGGCGAAGCCACCCGGCACTACACGGTCGGCGGAGCCGGCAAGAAAGCGCTCGACGATCAGTCCCGCGTGCCGCTCTACTGCGAGCGAGTCGTCGACGAGGATCGTCCGCTGTTCGTTCGCGACTCCCGAGACGACGACACCTTCGCCGGTAACGAAGACGAGGTGGAGTTCGGTCTGCACAACTACCTCGGCGTGCCGATTCACAACGGCGCGGGTGACGTCGTCGGAACGGTGTGCGTGCTCGACGACAGCTCGCGTGAGTACTCCGATGAGGAGCGCCGGCAGCTTTCCGAACTGGCGGGGGAGGTCGAGCGGATCGTCAGCAACGACGACAGCGCGCTCGGCTGAGGGCTGGTCGGGGGAATGCGGTCGGGCCACGAGCGGTTGGCCGAGGCGTGAAGAAGATCGGCTTCCTGTCCTTCGGCCACTGGTCGGACAGCCCGCACTCCCGGGTGCGTTCGGCGGCGGACGCACTGCTGCAGTCGATCGAGTTGGCGATAGCGGCCGAGGACCTGGGTGCCGACGGGGCGTACTTCCGAGTGCACCACTTCGCCAGGCAACTCGGGTCGCCGTTCCCCTTGCTCGCCGCCGCGGCCGCGCGCACGAGCCGTATCGAGCTCGGCACGGGCATCATCGACATGCGATACGAGAATCCGCTCTACATGGCGGAGGACGCGGGTGCTGCCGACCTCATCTCCGGCGGGCGCCTGCAGCTCGGGATCAGCCGCGGATCGCCCGAACAGGTGATCGACGGCTACCGCTACTTCGGATATCAGCCCGGTGAGGGTGACACAGAAGGTGCCGAGATGGCGCGCGAACACACACGCGTGTTCCTCGACGTCCTGGCCGGAAAAGGTTTCGCGCAACCCAACCCCCGTCCCATGTTCCCGAACCCGCCCGGCCTGCTGAGGGTCGAGCCGCACGCGCCGGGGTTGCGCGAACGGATCTGGTGGGGGGCAGGTAGCCGCGCCACGGCCGAGTGGACGGCTCGGCAGGGGATGAACATGATGAGCTCCACGCTGCTGACCGAGGACACCGGTGTGCCGTTCCACCGACTGCAGGCCGAGCAGATCCAGAGATTCCGGACCGCCTGGAAAGACGCCGGGCACGATCGCGAACCGCGTGTCTCGGTGAGCCGCAGTATTTTTCCCATCGTCGACGATCTGGACAGGCAGTTGTTCTGGCACAACCGCGACAGCACTGACGAGGTCGGCTTCCTCGACGGTGGCGTGGCCCGCTTCGGCAAGACCTATGCGGGCGAGCCCGACAAGCTCATCGCCCAGCTCGCCGAGGACGAAGCGATCGCAGCGGCCGACACGCTGCTGTTGACGGTCCCCAATCAGCTTGGCGTCGAGTACAACACGCACGTGCTCGAGAGCGTGTTGAGCCATGTCGCGCCGGAACTCGGCTGGCGATAGCTGGTCGCTGTCGACGCCGACGGTGTTTCAGCTCGTTCCCCCGGGCACGAAACCCAGCCAGCCGGCGACTGTGAGGATCGCGTCTGCGAAGTCGCCGGGACGTTCCTGGGGCAGATTGTGGCCGCTGTCGACAGTCCGATGTTCGTGGCGCCCCGCGAACATCGGCGCATGGTCTGCTGTTCCGCCCGGTTTGAGAGGATCGTGCACTCCGTCCAGTGTGACGGTGGGAACCGGGATGACGGGCCGGCGTGCGAGCGTCTCACGAACGGCTGCGTACCGCGGATCACCCTCGGCGGTACCGAAATTGTGCCGATAGGCGTGCACCACCACGTCGACGAAGTCCGAGTTGTCGAACGATGGCGCCGTCGCCTCGTACACCGCCTCGTCGAAGCGCCATGTCGGCGACCACTGCCGCCACAACATCATGCACATCTCGCGCCGGTGCTCCGTAAGGCTCTCGCGACCGCGTGCACTCTGGAACACATGCTGATACCACGCCACGTGTTCCACCGTCGGGGGAAACCCGTGCTTCTGTCGCTCGTCGATCACGTCGTAACCGGCCATGGACACGAGTCCCGACACCAGGTCGGGCCACACCGCGGCGACACCGCAGCACGCAAGGCCGCCCCAGTCGTATCCGGCGACGATCGGGCGGACCAACCGGAGAGCGACGATCAGCTGGCGCAGATCGTCGGCCAGCGCCGCTTGTTCGCCGGACCGGATTGCGCCGGGCGTCGTGAACGTCGTCGGCCCGAATCCACGCGCGAAGGGTCGTAGCACCCGGGCGCCCTCACGCACCAGACGGGGCGTCACATCGTCGAAAGCCCTGACGTCGTAGGGGAATCCGTGACACAGCACCACTGGCCAACCATCCGCGTCACCGTCTTCCAGGTAGCCGATCCGGAGGGTCTCGGTGTGTGCGTACCCCATCGACGAACCTTACAGCGGGTCCCGTCCCCTGGTGATCGCGTAGAGCACCGAGGCGGCGATCAGAGCCTCGACGACTGACACGGTGGTCGCCAGCCCCATGAGCGCGGACATCGGTCGTTCTGGAAGCGGCACCGCGGTGCCGTGGTGGTGCGCAGGGACCGACCAGTGCACGGCGATCATCGCGAGGTTCATGACCGCGACAACGGCCCACGTCCGAGGCCCGCACGTTCGCCACAATTCACAGGCACAGAACAGGCACGCCCCAGCCATCGCGAGGATGAGCAGGGCCAGTACCGGATTGGCGGCGTGGAGGATCATCGTCGCGTGCAGGAGTGCTGAGCCGGCGGCCGCCGTCGCGCACAGCCGCCGCCCGAACACCGCGGAGACGGCGAAGCGACCGGACATCTGCCCACTCTCGCAGCAATGAGCGTCCTGCGCAGCGGGAGCGGACACTCGGTGTCATCATGGCGCAGTGACGGAGAACGGCTGGACAGCGCAGTGCTGATAGCCCAATTGTCGGACCTCCACATCCGGCCCGCCGGAACCCTGTATCACGGCGTGACCGATTCCAACCAAGCACTCGCGGACGCCATCGAGCACGTGCTCGGGGTGGATCGTCGCCCCGATCTGGTGCTGCTCACAGGCGATCTCGTCGACGAGGGCCGGCCGGAGGAATATCAGACGCTGAGGCACATCCTGACGTCCCTGACGATTCCCCACCTGGTCATCCCCGGCAATCACGACGATCGCGAGAATCTGCGCGCGGCATTCTCAGACCACCCCTACCTGCCGCGCTCCGGCCCGCTCCACTTCTGCGTCGATGATCACCCGGTCCGGATCATCGGGCTGGACTCCACCGTCCCGGGCGACCACCACGGCCACATCGATCGCAACGGACTCGAGTGGCTCGGCGACGCACTGGCAAGCGACACGAACAAGCCGACGATCGTGATGCTCCACCACCCACCGGTGCGCAGCGGCATCTCGTACATGGACGAGTACCGGTACTTCGACGGGGCCGAGTTGTGTTCCGTGATAGAGCGTTTCGACAATGTCGAGATCGTACTGTGCGGACACGTGCATCGTCCGATGATGAGGCGCTGGGCCAATACGGTGCTGTGCACGAGTCCGAGCACCGCGACGCAGATCGATCTGGCGTTGACGCGCACGGAACCGAGCAGCCACGCCGGGCCACGCGGCTACATGCTGCATCTGTGGAACCCCGACGACGGACTGATCAGCCACCTCTGCCACATCGGCGATGAGGACGGCCCGTATCCGTTCGCCTGACCACCCCTGGTATCGGGCACCGACCTCACGGGCAGATGCGACGCGTCGCGGTATGAAAAGTCCTGTCCGCGTTGACGCTGGGTGCGACGATGACGAGCGTGTCCGAGACGGTGCGGCGCCCCGCCGAGGAGGGTGATGTCCTCGACGTGTTGACGCGCGCTCGGCGGGAGCCCGCGGCGCTGATCGTCGAGGGTGAGGCGGGAATCGGCAAGACCACGTTGGTGCTCGGTGCGGCTGAACGTGCCCGGGAGATGGGCTTTGCGGTATTGATGGCGCACGGATCGCCCGCGGAGGTGGGCTACGCCTATGCCGCGGTGGCCGACCTGGTTGCCTCCGTCGACGATGCGGTCATCGCCGCATTACCGGAACGGCAACGCCTGGCACTGGAACGCGTGCGGGGCGATGCGACAGAGGGACCCAGCACCGACGAGAGGATCACCGCCACGGCGTTCTGCTCCGTCATCGGCAGCCTCACCGAGCGTTCACCGGTGCTACTGACCATCGACGACGCGCAGTGGCTCGATCCCTCCAGCCGCGCGGTCATCGGTTTCGCCGCTCGCCGGATGACCGACGCCACCGCGCTGTTGGTGACCCGCCGCACCGACGACCCCGACACCGCTGCAGCAGTGTCCTGGCCGACGTTCCCGAACCCGGACACGGCCACTCGCGTTCACATGCGTCCGCTCGATGCCGACGGTGTACACGCGCTGATCTCTACGCGCCTCCATCGCGCTCTGCCCCGTCCCGTGGTCACCAGGATTCACGAAACCTCGGCCGGCAACCCGATGTTCGCGCTGGAACTGGCGCGCGGTGAGCTCGACGGCCTCACCTCAGCGGACGATCTGCCCACCGGGCTGGCCACGTTGGTGCGCCGTCGGGTCGGGCACCTCGACGCCCGGACCCGAGCAGTGCTGCTGGCCGCGGCGTGCGCCGCGGCGCCCACCGTCGAGATGATCAGCAGCTCGCTTGATCTGTCCGTCCTGGAGGTCGTGGACCTGATCGAGACGCTCGAGGCGCGCAGCGTGGTATCGCTGGCCGGCAACCGCGTCCTGTTCGGCCACCCTCTCTACGCCACCGGCGTCGTCGCGGAGGCCACCCCGGCGCAGTGCAGAGCCACTCACAAAGCTCTGGCCGAGGTGGTCGATCACCCGGAACTGCGGGCCCGCCATCTCGCCCTCGCGAGCTCGACCGCCGATGCCGCGACGTTGTCCGCTCTGGAGGCCGCCGCGGAATCTCTCGCCTCCCGGGGTGCGACGGCCGCCGCCGCCGAACTGGTGGACCTCATGCTGGACCGGGGCGGCGACACCGCCATGCGGCGAGTTCGCGCCGCAGAACTCCGTTTCCGATCCGGATCGGTGGCGGCGGCGCGCCGGCACGTGCAGATCGCGCTCGATGGCCTTCCTGCAGGCGTATCGCGAGCCCTGGCGTTGGCACACCTCGGGGCGATCAAGGCCTACGACGACGACCTCACCGGCGCGATCGAGATGCTGTCGGAGGCTGCTGCGCACGCCGAGGAGGCACCGACGCTGCGCGTGATGTGCCTGATCCGCCTCTCGCTGGCGGTGGCCATCGCCGACCGCATGGCTGAGGCGGTCGAGCACGCGCGGCACGCAATCGTCCTCGCCCGGGAGTTCGACCTGCCCGGCCTGCAGAGCCAAGCGCTGTCGCTGTACGTCACCGCCACCTTCATCGAAGGGCGGGGCTTCGACGCCGCGGCTCTGCGCAGCGCCCTGGAGCTCGAAGACCCGCACAGCGGTGCGACGACTTTTCTGCGTGCACGCGCCGTCGAAGCCGTGATGTCGGCGTATCTCGGTGATCTCGAGACCGCCGATGCTCAACTGCGCGCGGTCAAGCGCAGTATGACCACCGACGGCAACGAGATCGACCTCGTATGGATCGACAACCGCATCGCGGCGGCTGCGATCTGGTCCGGCCGCTACACCGAGGCCCGAGAGGCGGCCCGCGCGGGTGTGCAGCGCGCCGAGCAACTCGGAGCCACCCTGTCGCTGGTGACGGCGCTGACCAAACGCGCTGCCGTTGCCGCATACCAGGGTCATGTCGCCGCCGCGCGCGCCGACGCCCGAGCCGCGATCGAAGCAGCCCGCTCGATCGGTGCGCGACGCCAGATCAAGGAACCGACGAGAGTCCTCACGTTCCTCGAAGTCTCGCGCGGGGACTACCGAGCGGCCTTGGCCGCCGTCCGGCCGTTGCTCGATGAATTCGACCCACCCCGCGAACTGGAAATCGAAGGAGGAGAACATCTTCCGGATGCCATCGAAGCGCTCACGGCGCTCGGCCATCTCGAGAAGGCTGAAACTCTGGTCGGTGCGCTGCAGAAATACGGTGCCGACCGCGACCGACCCTGGATGATGGCGGTCGGCGCGCGGGGACTCGGCGCGGTCCTCGCCGCACGCGGCGACCTCGCCGCCGCCCACAACGCGCTCGATGAAGCGATGATCCACCACGAGCGGCTTGCGATGCCGTTCGAACGTGCCCGCACCCAATTACTTCTCGGCCAGCTACAGCGCCGACGCCGCCAACGCAGACCCGCCGCCGACACCCTCACTGTCGCAGTGAACTCCTTCGAAAGCCTGGGTACCGGCCTGTGGGCGGCGCGAGCACGCGCCGAACTGACCCGGCTGAGCAGTGTTCCGCGCACCGGCCACCCGCTGACCGCCGCGGAACGCCGGACCGCCGATCTCGCCGTCGAAGGCTTGTCCAACCGCGACATAGCCACGGCCTCGTTTCTCTCCGAGAAAACCGTCGAGGCCACGCTCTCAGCCGTCTACCGAAAACTCGGAATACGCTCCCGGGCAGGCCTGGCAGTCGCCCTTCGAGCCGCCGACGCCGGCACAGACTGACTCGGCTTCGCGTCGGCAGCATGGCCAGTCCGAGGCCAGCAACGGTACAGTCATACTGGAATCAACCGCTCAACACTGACAGAATTCCGCCTTGCTCGATACGGGCAAATGCAGACCATGTGTGCGCGCCGCGAAGCCGGCGCGGTCACCAGCGATGAGGAGGAATCAGACCTCGCGATGCCGACACTTTCGACACCTTGGGCAACGATGCGCGTACCACGGCGCCATGGGTAGGCGGCGACCAGACCGCGTGGCCTTCCACGACTGCGCTTTCGTGATCACGCTGAACAACCGCCACCGCCTCACCTACGGACCCGGTTCCCATCTCGACGTTCATCGCGGTGAATTGACGGCGGTCGACGCCGCCGGCGAGGAACGCCGCGTCCAGGTGCAGGAATGGGAGGACGTCATCGTCAACGCCGAAGACATCCTCACGAATCGATGGAGACGATCGCGACAGGTCTCACCCGGGTCGACCGAATCGCCACAGCGCCCGGCGGATGACGATCCCGACCGAACCGGTTGACCACACTGTCTGCGCTCTCCCCGCCATCACAGCGGCGGTGCGCGATGAGAGTGTCCGCTATTTCATCTGACCTTCGCGAATCAAGCGAGTCACCGCCGCGTCCCATCGGCAAATCTGTTCGGGTTCGTAGAGTGAGCCGTCCACGTGCCGCTCGATGTGTTGGCGCAACATGATGGTTCCGACACGCAGTATCAGCGGTAACATGTTGCCCCACAAGGGATCTAGGTCATCGGGGGTGAGCCCCTGAGCGGCGAAGGCGGCACCCTGCTGGGCGCTGATGGCAAAGAAACCGTCGAAAATCGTGTTGCCGACCCCGCCACGTTCGGCCAGCGCCCTCGCGACGTAATCCATGACGTCGGGATTCTCCGACATCACCGCGGCCAGCTGGCTGCCGGCATCGCTCACTCGTTCGTCCGCCCCGGCTTCTGAGAGCGGGTCGACCTGCACCTGAGCGAAAACACTCAGCACGCGGCTATCGATGGCTTCGATCAACTGGCTCTTGGTGGCGAAGTAATGCTGGATGAGGCCCAGGCTCACCCCGGCCGCCTCGGCGATGCTGCGCAGCGAGGTGCTCGCAATGCCGTTTTCCGCGAAGCACTTCATGGCCGCGTCACGAATCTGTGCCGGCCTTGCCGCTTTCGGCCCGGCCTTCGGCATGCGCGGATTCGATGCGTCGTCCATCGCACTGCATCTTCGCAGACAACCAGAGCATTTGTGTTCACTCCGCGACGACACACTGTCTGACGAAGCGGAATACCCTCCGCTCGAGCCATGTTGCCCGAAGTCAGCGGCCACGCAGTCCGTGTCCTCGTCGAGCAACAACCAGGGAGATCGCATGAGCGAGCAGCACTCCGCCGTCCCGCAGGCGCGCACATCCCGAGCAGTCCGGGTCGAGTCCTTCGGTGGCCCGGACGTGTTGGCAGTCCGCGAGGTGCCGGTGCCGCAGGCCGGCCCGGGGCAGATCCGCGTACGCGTCACTGCCGCCGGACTCAACCCGATGGACTGGATCATCGTGTCGGATCCGGACACCGCCTCCCGGTTCGGCTTGAGCCTGCCGTGCGGATTCGGCACCGATTACGCCGGAGTCGTCGATCAGGTGGGTGACGGTGTGGCCGGTTTTGCCGTCGGCGACCGGGTTTTCGGCGGCGTGCTGTCGCGCGCAGTCGCAGACCATGTCGTAGTGGATGTCGGGGGAGGCATCGCTGCAGGCGGCGCCGTCCACCACACGCCCGACGGTGTCGACGACCGAATCGCAGCAACGTTGGCCATCGCCGGATCAACCGCCGCCGCAGCGCTTTCCGTAGTGACACCCGGGCCTGGAGACACTGTTCTGGTCGGCGGCGCGGGCGGCGGCGTCGGAGTTTTCGTCCTCCAACTCCTTCGCAACCTGGGCGCGCACGTCATCGGAACAGGGTCGGCGGCTTCGGCAGACGCGCTGCGTGCGCTCGGTGCCCAACCCGTCACCTATGGAGATGGACTCGCCGACCGGGTTCGCGCCCTGGCTCCCGGTGGCGTCACCGCGGCGATCGACCTGTACGGAACCGAGACGGTGGAGGCTGCCCGGGAACTCGGCGTACCCGATCGGCGGATCACCACGATCGCCGCTCAGGTCGAGGGCGTCAGCCCGGCCAATGGCGCCGATGCCGCTCCCGGCGCTGTGGAAGAGATCGCGGATTCAGTTGCGGCGGGCGAGATCCATGTTCCCATCGCGGCCAGCTTCCCCATCGATCAGATCCGTTCCGCGGTCGAGCTCCAGGCGGGACGGCACGTGCACGGCAAGGTCGTGATCGACCTCACCTAAGTCACGGTCGGCCTTCTGTCACCCGCCATCGCGCGTGATCGGTCCGGCTGCGGACGCCTCGCGGGTATCTTGACGGCGGCAGGGGATCGGCGACCGCTCGGGCGCGAACCGACGTCACTCACAGGAGGTTCACAGTGACTCTGGCTCAAGGCCTTTCGCTTGCCCTGTTGGTCGTCGTCCTCGTCCTGGCAATCTGGCGCCGGATGAACATCGGAGTCCTCGCCCTCGCGGCGGCGCTTCCCGTGCTGGCACTGTCGGGCCTGCCCGCCAAGACGATGTACACCGCATTTCCCGGCGACATCTTCGTCCTCATCGCCGGGGTGTCGCTGTTGTTCGCGCATCTCGAGCGAAGCGGCGCACTCGCCTGGTTCGTCGAGCAGGTGTACCGCAGAATCGGGGACCGGCGTGCGCTGCTGCCGTGGGCCGGGTTTCTCATCGCCGGCGCTCTGTCGACGGCGGGAGCATTCTCGACCGCCGTCATCGCCTTTCTCGTGCCGATGGTCGCGCACGTCAGCCTCCGCTATCGCGGGACGTTCCTGATGTCGGAACTGGCCGTGATCATCGCAGCCAATTGCGCCGGTCTCTCGCCACTGAACCCGACCGGTGCCGTGATCCGGGCGGCAGCGGCGAAGCTCGACGTGACGTTTCCCGGCTGGGGCCTGTGGGCCGTGTCGATCGGTGTCGCCGCGACGGTGGTCGCGGTGTTGCAGACACTCGAAGCGCTCGCTCGGCGGCGAGGCATCAACTACGAGGTGGAGCCCGCCCCTGCGGCCACACGAGAGGAGGAGTCGAGCCCCCGCGTTGCCTACATGGTGTGCTCCGCGGTCGGTCTGATCGCCTTCCTGCTGCTGGTCGTGGTGGCCAAGACCGACGTCGGGGTGACGGCGATGTTCATGGCAGCAGCGCAGCAGATCGCCTTTCGGCCCGACGAACGAGCAATGCTGGCCCGCATTCCGTGGAACTCCATTCTGTTGCTGTGCGGGCTACTGACCTACCTGGGACTGACCCAGGCGATCGGGACCATGGAGTCGATCGCACGGATCCTGGGCCATCTCGGCACGGGCGCTCTGCTGATCTTGGTCATCGCCTACATGACGGCCCTACTGTGCAACATCGAGAGTTCGACCATCGGGGTGCTGGGATTGATCACGCCGATCGCGTTCGGCGCCTTCGGTCACACCGACATCGTGTTCTGGGTGACCGCCGCGGTCTGCGTGCCCGCGGCCCTGATGGTGATGAACCCGATCCACGTCGCCGGCACCCTCATCATCGGAACCAGCTCGATCGAACACCAAGACGCCCTGTTCCGCCGCCTCCTGGCCCTCGCGGGCTCGCTCGCAGCGACCGTCCCCGGGCTCCTGGCCCTGATACCGATCGCCGTGGGTTGACCCGCTGAGAGGTCGAGGCCGCTACTCAGTCGCCAGGACTGCGGTCACTTCCGGCGCGCTCGAGCGGTGGTGATCACGACCACCGCCTCGGCCGCTCCGTCGACGGCGGCGAACCGATGGCGCCGATCACTCGACCAGCTCAGCGTTTCGCCCTCCTCGATGAGCGCTTCCTCGCCGAGAGGGCCTGCCAGCACCCGTCCGTCGACCACGGTCAGATGTTCGCGCGTACCTGCACCGTGGGAAGGCGAAACATGCTCTGCGCCAACGGGAAACTCCAGCCGGAACACCTCTACGGTGACCCGGGGCAGGTGGCGCACAGACAGCAGCACTGTCCGCATTCCGCCGTCTGCGGCCGAGCGCGCGCCGGGCGCCTCGCCGACGAGCGCGGTCAGAGGCACCTCCAGGGGTGCGCACAGCGCGTAGAGGGTCTCGATCGTCGGATTGCGTTTGCCTGCTTCGATTTCCGACAGCGAGCCCTTGCCGACCCCTGCCCGGCGCGCGAGTTCGGACAGCGTGAGTCCGCGCTCGGACCGCAGCTCGCGCAGTCGGCGACCGACGTCTGCCGTGTTCATCCGACCCATGCTACGTTCTGTTCTCAGAACGCGTTCCTTAAACAGAACGGTGGGGGGGTGCGAGTGGATCAGGACGTCTCGAAGGCGGTGCCGGTGGGCGCCGGTGTGGTGTGCGCGCTCGTCGGGTTCACGTCGTCGTTCGCGGTGGTGCTTGCGGGATTGCGCGCAGCAGGGGCTGACCAGGCGCAAGCCGCGTCGGGCCTGATGGCGGTGACTCTGGCGATGGGCGCGGCGTCGGTGCTGCTGTCGTGGCGGTTTCGCATGCCCATCACCTGTGCGTGGTCGACGCCGGGAGCTGCGCTGCTGGTCAGCACCGGCGCGGCGGCCGGCGGGTGGCCTGCCGCCGTCGGCGCTTTCGCCGTCACCGCGATGCTGCTGCTGGCCACCGGACTGTGGCCGGCGTTGGCTCGCGCAGTCGCCCGCATTCCCCACGCTGTTGCCCAGGCGATGCTGGCTGGCGTGCTGCTGCCGCTGTGCATCGCTCCGGTCACCGCACTGGCCGGTGATCCGGTCGTGATCGCGCCGGTGCTCGTGGTCTGGTTGATCGTGTCGGTGACGAGGCCGCGCTGGGCGGTCCCCGCGGCGTTCGGCGTTGCCCTGGTGGTGCTGGCAGTGACGTTGGTGCGCGACCACGCGGTGC
This sequence comes from Mycolicibacterium sp. 018/SC-01/001, assembly GCF_007096635.1. Taxonomy (GTDB): domain Bacteria; phylum Actinomycetota; class Actinomycetes; order Mycobacteriales; family Mycobacteriaceae; genus Mycobacterium. Next base: position 89,877 of record NZ_VKAA01000017.1, on the reverse strand, counting down.
CCGCGGCATCGTCGTGGATCCCCGATCTGCAGGCCACCGCACCGAGTTTCACGGTGGCCGCGTTGGTCGGCGTCGCTCTACCGCTCTACATCGTGACCATGGCGGCGCAGAACATCCCGGGCGTCGCCGTCATGGCCGGATTCGGCTACCACGTTCCGTGGCGCCCCGCGCTGACCGTCACGGCAGTCGCCTCGCTGCTGGCGACCCCGTTCGGCGGTCACGCGGTCAACCTCGCCGCCATCAGCGCCGCGTTGGCCGCCGGACCGGATGCCGATCCCAATCCCCGGCGTCGGTGGATAGCTGGAGTGACGACCGGGGCGGCCTACTGCGCCCTCGGTCTCGCCTCGACGGGATTGACGGCCGTCGTGCTCGCCGCGCCCGCCGGTCTGGTACAGGCAGTGGCCGGGGTCGCGCTGTTGGGTGCGTTCGCCAACGCGTGCGCCGGCGCCATGGCCGACCAGGCGACGCGCCTACCCGCCGCGGTAACGCTGGTGGTCGCCGCCTCCGGCGCAACAGTAGCCGGGGTCGGTGCGGCGTTCTGGGCGCTGGTGACAGGCGTGGTCGTCTACAAGCTCGTTGCACGAAACCATGTGCGGCGCAACGAAGTCAGTGCCGACAGCGACGACTGACGTGACATCGCGGGCCTAGGACAAGATCGCCCGCGCCGCACGCTCGGCGATCAGCATCACCGGGGCATTGGTGTTCCCGGAGGTGATCGTGGGCATCGCCGACGCATCGATGACCCGGAGGCCTGCGACGCGATGGACGCGACAGTCGGTGTCGAGAACCGTTGCGCGCGAGCGCGGCACACCGCGGTCGTCGAACGCGCCCATCGCGCAGGTGCCCACCGGGTGAAAGATGGTGGTTCCCAGCTCACTTGCTGCCGTTTGCAGATCGTCGTCGCTGATCACGTGTGGACCGGGAAGCACCTCCCGCGGCTGATATCGGGCGAGGACAGGGGAGGCCATGATCTCCCGGGTCATCCGCAGCCCGCGCACGGCCACGTCGCGATCGGCGTCGGTGGACAGATAGTTGCAAAGAATCGTCGGGTGGGTCAGGGGATCCGCATGGGCCAGCCGCACGTGACCACGGGAAGTGGGCCGCAGATTGCAGACCGAGGGGGTGATGGCGCCGTACGGATGCAGGGGCTCGCCGAACTTCGGCAACGACAGAGGCTGCACATGCCATTCCAGATCGGGGCTGGACAATCCGGGATCGCTCTTCGCGAACGCTCCCAGCGTCGACGGCGGCATCGTCAGGGGTCCCGATCGCGCGAGAAGGTACTGAATTCCCATGCCCGCCCGGGTGATCCAGTTCCGGTACAGGGTGTTGACGGTGCGCGCGTGCTGGACGCGATAGACGGTACGAAGCTGCAGATGGTCCTGCAGATTCTCTCCGACCCCCGGCAGATCGACGGCCACCGGCACGCCGTGTGCGGTGAGCAGCTCCGCCGGGCCGAGCCCCGATATCTGCATCAGGTGCGGCGATCCGATGGCCCCGGCGCTGAGGATCACCTCTCGACGGGCACGGACATCGACGATCTGCCCGTCTCTGAGTAGCCGGAGACCGGTGGCGCGGTGCTGCGCGGTGGTCCAGGCACCGCGGCGCTGCTCGTTTCCGACCTGGTCGTCCATCAGCACGCGGAGGGCCTGGGTCTGTGTGTAGACGGTCAAATTCGAGCGATGGGTGACGGGGTGCAGGAACGCATCCGCCATCGACCATCGCCGGCCGCGCCGTTGGTTGACGTGGAAATACGCGCTGCCGGAGTTGTCGCCACGATTGAACTCCTCGATCGGTTCGATGCCCGCTTGGGCCGCGGCGGCCTGCCAGGCGTCCAGGATCTTCCAGCGCACTCGTGGCCGCTCGACACGGATCTCACCGCCCGTGCCATGCCACTCGTCGGCCCCGCCGAAGTAGTCCTCCAGCTCCTTGTAGATCTGCAGGGTTTCACCGCGACCGTCTGGGCCGCCCCAGAGCCACCGTTCGTCGCCGGTGGCCTGCGCCCACAGTTCGTAATCGCTTGCTTGGCCCCGCATGTGGATCATCGCGTTGATCGACGAGCTGCCGCCGATCACGCGGCCACGTGCGTAGATGATGCTGCGGCCGGCCAGGCCTGGATCGGGCTCGGCGGTGAAGCACCAGTCGGTGCGTGGGTTGGCGATCGTGTACAGATATCCCACCGGGACCTTGATCCAGAACCAGTCGTCCTTGCCGCCGGCCTCGATCAGGAGCACCCGGTGGTGAGGGTTGGCGCTGAGCCGATTGGCGAGCAGACATCCGGCGCTGCCCGCTCCAGCGATCACATAGTCGAACTCGGCCACAAAGTTGGTTTCCGGCACCGTTCCTCCATTGCGCTCCGTTGCGCTTGCCAGTGTGCGCGATCACCACGCGGGTCCGGCGTCCCCACGGCAGTCGTGGCGTCAGCCGAACCACTCGACGAGGTGCTCGAGAACCCGTTGCGGGGCTTCCTCGATGACGAAGTGGCCGGCGGGAACTGCGCTACCGCGGACATCAGTGGCGTAATCACGCCAGACGGCCATGGTGTCGTAACCGCGGCCGACGTAGGACTGCTCACCCCACAGGATCAACGTCGGCACCTCGATGCGCTGCCCCGCGTCGAAGGACGCATCGTCGTGCTCGAGGTCGATCGAGGCCCCGGCGCGGTAGTCCGCGCATGTGGCCGCGACCGTGGCGGGGTCCCGGAAACAGCGGACGTAGTCCGCTACCGCACATTCCGGGAGCGACGATCCGGCCCCGGTCATGCGGTCGATCAGAGACCTGACCCAGTACTCGGGATCGGCGCCGATCAGATGCTCGGGAATCCCCCCGCCGGTGCCGAGAAGAAACCAGTGGAAGTAGGCCTCCGCCAGCGCGCGGTCGACATGCGCGAAAACGTGCCGGGTGGGGACGATGTCGAGCAGCGCCAGTCGTGTGATCCGAGCGGGGTGGTCGAGCGTCATACGGTGAGCCACCCGCGCGCCGCGGTCGTGCGCGGCCACCGCGAAGCGGTCGAAACCGAGTTCGGACATGACCGACACGAAGTCGGCGGCCATCTGCCTTTTCGAATACGCCTGCGGGCGCTCCGGTGTCGGCTTGTCGCTGTCTCCGTAACCTCGTAGATCGGCGAGCACCACGGTGTGGGTCGCGGCCAGCGCCGGTGCCACGGGAGCCCACGTCAGCAGATTCTGCGGATAGCCGTGCAGCAGCAGGAGCGGCGGGCCGTCCCCTGCGCTCCGGACGTTGATGCGCACGTCGCCGGCCGCGACGCGGCGGACGTCGAAGCCGGGTAGCGGATCACCCGAATGTGGTTGCGAATTCACTCCTATTACCCTTCCTCGGCGATGCGGGCCGCACCGCCGTCATCTCGCCATGGCCATGACGTCGTGCACCAGGCGGTGCGCGTAATCGTCATCCACCGGCAGCGCGAAGACGACGTGGTGATACAGCGGCGAGATGACGTGGTCCAGGACCTGGTCGACCGTCGGTGTCTTCTCGCCACGCTCACGGGCCCGACGCAGCATCTCCGTCGCCTGCCCACGGCGCGTCTCCATCACCGGGCAGGTCGAGACGATGTCGACGCGGGCGGCAGCCATCGCGCGCAGATACCTGGTCCGCTGAACCCGGGTGATGTCGGCAGCGATGATGCTGGCCCACGCGCTCAGATCGCCCTCGAGCGACCCGGTGTCGGGGACCGCTTCCCCGTCACGTGTCAAGGCGGCGATCGCCACCTCCTCGAGCAGCGCAGTCACGTCGTCCCAGCGCCGATACAGAGTCGTCGGATTCACTCCGGCGCGCTCGGCGATGATCGGAAAGCTCAGCTTGCCAGCGCCCTCGACGACGAGTTCACCGACAGCCGCGTAGATCGAGCCCAGCACACGGCCGGTTCGCCCCTCGCCGAGGCTTGCTGCTTCGTTCTCGGACACGGTCCCATCGTACGCAAAGATCTTTGCTTTTTCGAGAACATGCCCTACGCTCAAAAGCAAAATTCATTGCTTTTGAGAGGAGATCAGACGTGAACCGCTCGAACAGCGACGTCACAGCGGGCGAGCCTCCCGCACTCGTCTCACGCACCTTCGGCACGTCGCGGCACACCACGCACTATCTCGAGTCCGGACCGGCGGACGGACCGTTGATGGTCTTCCTGCATGGGTGGCCCAGCATCGGGCTGATGTGGCGTGCGCAGGTGGAGGCGTTCGCTCGCGACGGGTGGCGTTGTGTTGCACCAGATCTGCGTGGGTACGGCGGGTCCTCGTCACCCGCGGACACCGATGCATACACCATCGAAAGCATCGTGACGGACATGACCGAGCTCCACGATCACCTCGGCGGCGCGCCGGCGATCTGGGTCGGCCACGACTGGGGGAGCGTGGTGGCCGCAGACCTCACCGCCCACGAGCCTGCCCTCAGTCGCGGTCTCGTGTTGACCTCATTGGCCTATCTGCCGGACGGGCACGCGCTCCCGACGCTGATTCCGCTCGTCGATCGCGAGATCTACCCGGCCGACGAGTATCCGGACGGTCAATGGGACTATTACCGTTACTACACAGAACATTTCACCAGTGCTGTCGCCGATCTCGACGCCGACCTGGTCTCGTCACTCGCGTCGATCTTCCAACCGGGTGACCCCGCCGGCGTCGGCAAGGTCTCGCCGAATGCACTGGTCACGCGCAACGGTGGCCGGTTCGGCACCGCCCACCGCGCCCCGCTCACACGACCCGACCCGTCGATCTGGCCGCCGGACGATTTCGACGTTCTCGTCCAGACCTTCGCCGAACGCGGCTTTCGTCCCGGGTGCGCGTGGTACCTCAACGACGACGCTGCTCTCGCGTATGCGCGCACAGCACCCGACGGCGGTCGCCTTTCTCAGCCGGTGTTGTTCGTCAACGGCGAGTTCGACCAGATCTGCACGATCACGGGGAACCGGCTGGGAGAACCCATGCGCGAGGCATGCGACAACCTGACCGTGGTGGGCGTCTCCGCCGGCCACTGGCTCCCGTTGGAGCGCAGCGGGGATCACATCGATTCCATCCGCAACTGGCTGCGAGCCGAACATCTCTGAGGCGGCGCCCAGCGGGCATCGGACCGGGGTCGTCCTGGGCTTGCTGATCGCTCCCGTCTCCGTCGCCATCGGTGCACCCTCGGTGGCCATACCCTCCATGGCCACGGCGTTGGGGGTGCCATTCGGATCCACGGAGTGGATCATTTCGGTGTGGTCTTTGGGTTCGGCTGCCGCAATGCCCCTGGGGGGACGCGTAATCCAACGGTGGGGCCTGCGCAGAACGCTCGCACTCGCCGTTTCCCTGTTGTCGGCGGGCTCGCTGGTGGCCGCCACTGCGCCGACCCTCGCTCTGGTCGTGGCCGGGCGGTTCCTCGGCGGCGTGGGCGCCGGCGGCGTGGTCATCTGCATCTACGCCTGCGTCGACCAGACGCTCGATCGACGGGGGCGGGTCCAGGCCCTGGCCCTGGTCGCGGTGTTCCAGACCACTGCCTCCAGCCTCGGGAGCCTCATCGGAGGAGTGCTCACCGCGAGCCTGGGCTGGCGGGTGCCGCTGGCCGTTCCTGCGCTCGCGATCGCGATGCTTCTCCCGGCTTGTCGTCTGGCCGCCGGCAAGGGTGATCGCCGCCAACAACTCGATGTCTGCGGAGCGACGCTGCTCACGATCCTCGCGACCGCGATCATCGCCCTTCTCCACAGCCCGTCGGCAGGTGTGCCGACACCGGTCGTGGCCGTGTGTCTCGCGGTCGCCGTGATCGCCTCGATCGCCCTTGCTTTCCACGTCCGCAGACATCCGCGCGGGATGATCCCCGTCAGCGTCGTGGCAGCACCGGGGTTCTTGCCCGCCGCCGTCGTGGGACTGACGCTGTTCGCCGGTTACTACGGATTGCTCAGCACCGCACCCGAACTCCTCGCCCGAGAACACCTGTCGGCCGTGCTGACCGGGGTGCTGCTGACGCCCGCTGCGCTCTGCGGTGTGCTGACCGGGCCGGTGCTCGCCGCCGTGTGGCACCGGCGGCAGCCGCTGTGGCAGACCACCGCGCTGCTCGGCATGCTCACGACCGTCGGAGCCCTGGTCACGGCATGGCGACCATGCCCGCCGACGATCATCGGTGGAGTTGCCATGGCCACCATCGGATTCGCCGCTGCTCAGGTCATTCTGGTCGGCCACGTCCGCGATCTCGTCGCCGCCGCCGACCGGCCCGCAGCAGCGGGGTTGTTCAACTTCATGCTCTACGGCGGTGGCTCGGTCGGCCCGGCGGTGGCCGGTGGCCTCTCCGCGGCTTCCCTGTCGGCGGCATTGAGTGCGGTGGCCGCGGTGACCTTCGCCGGGACAGCTATCAGTGCGCTCACCGGGCTGCGTGGCAGACGAGACGCCGGATCAGTCTGCGGCCCAGAGACTTGCGCCTGAGAACCGGCATGAGGTCTTCCATCCCGACATTCGCTCAAGAGTACGTGGTGCATCATCGAAGAGAATGACGGGGCAGTGCAGGGAGTTGCCAAGATGGACAGGGATCCGCTCGCGATAGCAGTGGTCGTCTTCGATCGTGCCCCGCTCTTCGAGACTTCGGTCCCGATGAGCATCTTCGGGATGGATCGCACGGAAAGTGGCGCGCCCCGCTTCGAATTGCTGGCCGTTGCGGGGGAGAAGGGGCCCATCACGACGACAGGCGGACTGGGGGTCAGCGCGCCGCACGGTCTGGACGCCCTACGACGTGCGTCGGTCGTGGTACTACCGAGCTGGCGAGACCCACGGGAGCGACCGCCTGAAACGGCTCTGGAGGCAATCCGTTCCGCCCATGCGGGTGGGGCGATCATCGTCAGCTTCTGCCTGGGTGCATTCGTCCTGGCCGCCACGGGGCTGCTCGACGGGCGGCGCGCGGTGACCCATTGGTTTCACGGCCCGACGCTGGCGGCCATGTACCCGCGGATAACGGTCGACTCCGATGTGCTCTTCATCGACGACGGTGACATCATCACCGGCGCAGGAACGGGCGCCGCTCTGGATGCTTGCCTGCATCTGGTCGCACGCCAATGGGGAGCGTCAGCCTCAGCGGCGATCGCGCGCCGCATGGCGATGCCCCCTCGGCGCAATGGTTCTCAAGCGCAGCAGTGGGAGGCAGGGCTGCCGCATCCTCAATCCGTGGAGAAGTTCGCCGACGTGATGGCCTACGCGGTGGAGCACATCGCGGAGCCGATCGACATCGATGCCCTCGCGCGAAAAGCAATGATGAGCCGTCGAAGCTTCGATCGACAGTTCCGCGGTGTCGCCGGTATCTCACCGAAGCAGTGGCTGCTTCACCAACGGGTGTTGGTCGCGCAGCGCCTGTTGGAGGGGAGCGAGGAGCCCATCGATGCCATCGCACGGCAGGCGGGCTTCGCGAATGGGATAGCGTTGCGCCGGCAATTCCAGCGCCACCTGGGTGTGAGCCCGCTGCGATACCGCCTGACAGCGCGATCAGACGACAGCGGTGCTGTGGCCGGAAGTGATCGAATCGGTGCCACCTCTGCGCTCACGCTTCGTACCTGATGTGCGCCACGCTGGAACGATGACCACGTCCCCGCACCGATCATCAACGACCTCAGCGCCTGTAGTGACTGCGACGCTCGTCGGCGGTCCGACGGCACTCTTCGAGATCGACGGCGTCCGTGTTCTGACAGATCCCACCTTCGATCCGCCCGGTGACCACCCGATCGGAAGGCGCAATCTGATCAAGACGTCGGAGCCCGCGGTCAGCGTGGGCGAGATCGGCGATGTCGACGTGGTGCTGCTGTCTCACGATCAGCATCCCGACAACCTCGACGACAAGGGCCGAGAATTCATCAAGACGGTCCCACTCGTGCTCACCACGGGTTCGGCGGCCAGGCGACTCGGGGGCGTCGCTCAAGAGCTTCCGATATGGCGCACTCGTACCCTGTCGCGGCCCGACGGACGAACCCTCAGGATCACGGGTGTGCCTGCGCAACACGGTCCGTCGGGGACCGAGCACATCACCGGTGAAGTGCGCGGATTCGTCCTCTCCGGCGAGGATCTGCCGACCATTTACATCAGCGGAGACAACGCGTCACTTGTGCTCGTGCAGGAGGTCGCCGACCATTCCGGTCCGATCGACGTGGCTGTCCTTTTCGCTGGACGCGCCCGCAGCCCGCTGATGGACGCCTACCTGACCCTCAGCGCCGAGCAAACTGCCGAGGCCGCGGAGATACTCGGTTCACCCGTTGTCATCCCCATGCACGTCGACAGCTGGGGGCATCTCACCGAGGCGAAAGAGCAGATCCCCGAGGTGTTCGCGCTACCGGGTATCCGCGATCGACTACGTGTCCTCTCACCAGGCGAGCACATTGACCTCCGTACGGCGATCAATGTCTGACAAGGGTATTCGCGATCAGGTCGTCCTCGTACTCGGCGGTGCGGGCGGCATAGGCTCAGCGTGTGCACGTGTCCTGGCAGCCCGGGGTGCCGCCATCGCGCTCGCCGACATCGATGTGGACGGGATGAGGGTCGTGACCGACTCCGTCGACGCGCTCGGCGGTCGGGCGCGCAGCTACGTCGTCGACATCACCCAGCTCGATCAGGTGGTGGCAGCGGTGAAAAGCGTCGTCGACGACTTCGGCGCGCTCGACGTGATGATCAACTGCGCAGGGGTGATGTACATCCGCCCGCTGGTAGATCTCGATGTTTCGGAATGGGCCACCACGATCGACCTCAATCTCAAAGGCACGATGTGGGGTGTGGCCGCAGCGCTGCCGACGTTCGTCGACCAGCGCTCGGGCCATTTCATATCGCTCGGATCGGTTCACGGGCTCAAGGTCTCCCGCGGCAGCGCGGTGCATTCGGCGTCGAAGTTCGGCGTGAATGCCTTCATGGAAGGAGTGCGCGGTGAGCTCAGCGAGTACGACATCCGTGTCTCGACGGTGAACCCCGGCGCAGTCGACACCGGCATGCAGCGCAAAACGACCGGCTCCGAGAGTGAACGCATCGAAGCCATCTACCTGCATGCAATGTCTGCCGAAACCATTGCCGACGCAATCGCCTTCGTGATCGAACAACCCGCCGAGGTCAGTGTGAACAACCTCGTCATCCGGCCTACCACTCAACTGATCTGAACAGACTGATCACGACGAAGACAGCGCACGGGAACACTGCGCGAAGCGGGTCGGTTGATTGCAGGTATGCCCACTGGTCTCGTGATTCACCCCAGCTCGGACGCCGCGAACGCCGTCGATGACGCAATCGCGCAGGCGGCAGCCGCCCACGAGCTCGGCGTCAGGCAGATATGGCTCGCCCAACGCGTCGACTACGACGCCATCGCGCTGGCAGGACTCATCGGCGCCGCGGTTCCCGGCCTAGGTGTCGGCACGTCCGTCGTCCCGATCAACCCACGCCATCCGCTGTTGATGGCCTCCTCGGCGCAGACCGCGCAAGCCGCCTCGCACGGCAACTTCAGCCTCGGCCTGGGGCTGGGCGCCCACGAGCCCGAACGCGTCGCGTTCGGCGAGACATGGCCGGACCCGGTTGGACGGCTTCGCGAGCACCTGACCATTCTCCGTTCGGTGTTCGACACCGCGACGGTGAGCTACCACGGCCAGCACCTCCACGCCGCCCCGGAGTGGCCCGTCGCCGTGCCCGGCGGCACACCGATCCCGGTGTACGTCGCGGCCATGGGGCCCAAGGCACTTCGCGTGACGGGTGAACTCGCCGACGGGACGCTGCCGTATCTTGCGGGCCCGCGCACGCTAGCGGAGTTCATCGAACCCGCCATCACCAGGGCCGCCGCGGAGGCCGGTCGGCCGACACCACGCATCATTGCCGTGGTACCCGTATTGGTCGCCGACGACGTGGACGCGGCGCGGGACGCGGTCGCGGCCGAACTCAGCTTCTACGAGACCATTCCGTCGTATCAGAAAGTCATTGCCCGCGAGGACGTTTCGGGGGTGGTCGATCTGGCTGCGGTCGGTCCGCCGGAGGCAGTCATCCAGCAGCTGCGGCGCTACGCGGACGCCGGGGCAACCGACGTGGTGCTCACCCCGGTCGGCAGATCCGACGCCACGACGTTGGATGCCCTGCGGGAGGTGGCGGCGTCGTTCTGACGGCCGTGAATTGCAGATCGTTGCTGCCGCAGCCACACGAGGATCCCCCAGTCGGGCCGGATTTCCACCCGCAATCAGAACCACCGGACGGACGCACTCGATCCTGTGTTCATGTCCCACACCGATTGGTTCACCCCCGAGAGCCCCGTCCTGCAGGCATGGAAGCGCGCAATGGACAGCATGCTGTCCGGCGACCGCGTCCTGGCATCGGAATGCTTCACCCAAGATGCGCTCTGGTACGACACATTCGTCGGGACGCTGCGCGGTTCCGTCGCGATAGCCGAACATCTCGGGGGCATGCTGGGGCGGGATTTCGACGGTTCCTCGATTGCGGTCGTGAGCGCTCTCGCTGACGGGGACACCGGCGCTGTCGAATGGAGGCAGACGATCCACACCGGAGATCGCTCGGCGACGGTCGAGGGCACCACCTGGGTGACGCTGACGGACGGACGATTGAGCCGCCTCTGGGACTACATCCAGCCGCTGAAGAACCGGAAGCCGTGATGGGGAGCGCGTACGACCTGTTTCTCGCGGTCAAGAAAGCACAGGCGAGCGCCGACGTGACGACGATGCGGCGGTTGTTCGCCGCCGACGCGACGATGTACGAGCCCTACGTCAGCGGCACGGTGACCGGCCCGGCGGTGGCCGAATACCTCGGGAGCATCTGCGGCACCGAGTTCGCGGCCTTGGAATACGTGGTCCTCGGCTCGATCGGGGACGGCGACCGAGCGGCCGTGGAACTCGACGAAGTGGTGACGCTGCTCGACGGCTCCACGGTGCGTCTGCGCAACTGCACGATCGTCGAGTCCCGGGACGGGGTGGTCGTGCGGTGGTACGAGTACCTGCAGCCGATGAGGCGCCGAAGCTAGGAACACTGATGCAGGATGCGCGGGAAACGGCTGTGCACCTTCTGGTTCCTGCATCCCCCAGTCGGGCGTGCTTTGCGTCATGGCTGACCATGTGACACTGGCCACAGCACAAAATCTGGGTTCCCGCCCGTGTCCACGGTCAACCCGTGTGGCGGCCGGCGGCACACCCGGATCGAGGAATGAGAGCCATGACGGTAGCTGACCCCCCACACCACGCGGTATCGACGAACGCAGACGGCGGACACCGCCTGCGCGGTGACATGAACACCTTCAAGCTGCTGTTCACCGTGCTGGCCTTCAACGGCCCGATCATCGCGGTCGTCGCATTCCTGCCCGTCGTGATCGGCTACGGTAACGGGCTCGGCGCGCCGGTCATGTACTTGGCCGCCGGCGTCATCGTCGCTCTGTTCGCGGTGGGCTTCGTCAAGATGTCGCGCCACGTCGACAACCCTGGCGGCTTCTACTCGTTCGTGACCAAAGGCCTCGGGCGCGAGATGGGCTTGGGGGCTGCGCTGGTGGCCATCCTCGGCTACGCCGTTCTCTACGTCGGGAGCTATCCGCTGGAAGGCACGTTCTTCCAGGCGTTCCTGCGAGACACTGTGGGCGGCCCGGACGTCAGCTGGTGGGTGTGGACGCTGGGCATGTTCGTTGTCGTGTCCGTCCTCGGGTATTTCAACCTCGAGTTCTCTGCCCGCACACTGACGGTCTGTATGTCGCTCGAGGCGGTGATGATCGTCGTCTACAACGCCGCGGTCGTCTTTCGCGGCGGAGCGAGCGGGCTGTCCGCCGACTCTTTCCTCCCGCACAACGTGTTCTCCGGCGACGTCGGGATCGGCCTGCTGTTCGCGATGCTGTGCTTCACGGGGTTCGAGTCCACGGTGATCTTCCGTGACGAGGTCAAGAATCCCGACACCACAATCCGGCGTGCGTCGTTCGGCTTCATCGCGTTCATCGCCACCGGCTACGCCTTCTCCTGCTGGGCGATCGTCCAGGCTCTCGGCGCCGCACATGCGGTCGCGGCGACATCGGCCGATCCCAGCGGCTCCGTCATGGCGACGGTCGAGCAGTTCGCCGGCAAGACCGCCCGCGACATCGTGACGGTGCTGTTGTGCACCAGCGGTTTCGCCTCGGCACTGGCTCTGCACAACGTGCTGTCCCGCTACCTGTTCAACCTCGGCGTCGACGGCATCATCTCGCCGCGGCTGGGCGCGACGCACGCCAAACACGGCTCGCCCCATCGTGCTTCGCTGGCGCTGTCGGGTGTGGTACTGGTCGCGATGATGCTGCTGATCGTCAACCACGTCGACCCGCTGCTGGTGTACGCGCCGTTCTCCGGCGCCTTCGGCTACGCGTTCGTCTCCCTGCTCATCCTCACCACGCTCGCGGTGATCGTGTTCATGCGTCGCGACAAGCCGCACGGGACCACAGTCTGGCACCGGATGGTCGCGCCAGTACTCGCGCTGCTCGGGCTCGGCGGCACGCTCTTCCTGGCCACCCAGCACATCGAGATGCTGGTGACGGGCGGCCCGTGGGCGATCACGCTGATGTTCGTGTCGCTGGTGGGCGCGCTCGTGTTGGGTGTGTGCTGGGCCGTGATCCTCAAGCGCAGGCGACCCGCCGCCTACGCGCGCATCGGCCGCCAGTAGGCCCTTCCCCCGGTCGGGGGTAGTTCTTCGCGCGATGCCCACCGCAGGGCCGGGGCAGGGGGCATAGTCTCCGCGACGCTCCTGCCACCGACGTCGAATCCATTCAGGTACAACCACTTCAGAGGAATCACCGTGAGTTCGTCGTTCATCGACTTCAGAGTCAGGCCCGCCGGCATCGAGGACAGTATCGAGGTTCCCGCTCGCGACGAGCACTACGCCCGCGTCTACAAGTCGACGTTCGCGGCCGAGCGCGGGATCTCGACGTTGATTCGTGCGCTGGAGACGAGCAACGGTCAGGCGGTGATGCAGGCCGAGTGGGAAGACGATGATCCCGTCGCCGTGAACGAGCTCGTCGCTCACGCCGTGCGGAACCATCCCGACCGGCTGGTCGCCGGGATCGCGACCACCGATCCGCGGCTGCCCAACGCTCTGGAGATACTGCGCCACGCGCACGACGATCTGGGTCTGAGGGGCTGGAACTTCCAGCCGGGGTTCCTCAAGATGGCGATGACCGATCCGCGGTGTGCCGAGCTCTTCGCGTACTGCCAGGCCAACGGGCATCCGGTGACCGTCCACACCGGGGTCAACTTCAGCCCCACCGGCTCGATCGAATACGGCCGTCCGCTCGGGTTGTGCAACCTCGCCTGCGATTACCCCGATCTCGTCTTGGTCGCCAATCACGGTGGTTGGCCGTGGGTGACCGAAATGCTGGCGGTGCTGTGGAAGCACCCCAACGTGTACGCCGACTTCGGTGCCATCGCCCCCAAGCGCATGGTCGGGTCCGCAGGCGGCTGGGAGCCGGTGGCGCACTGGATGAACACGATGGTCTCCGATCAGGTGCTGCTGGCCAGCGACTGGCCGATGATGCGGCACGAACGGCTCCTCACAGAGGCGGGCCAACTGGGCCTCAGTGCGGATTCCCTGGCCAAGTACACCCGCGGCAACGCGGCGCGGCTGCTGGACGCGATGTGGGGGACGAGCCTGTCATGAAGGACGACAGGAAGATGAGGGACGTCGATCCCGAACCGGTCATCGTGGTCGGCGCCGGCCTCGCCGGGCTGTCCACTGCCCACATGCTGGCACGCGCGGGCATGCGCACAGTGGTACTGGAAGCCGACGAGCGTCCGGGTGGCAGAATGCACACCGTCACAGAGGGATTGGTCGCCGGACAGTACGGTGAGCTCGGCGCCGAGACGATCAGCGCGGACGATACAGAGGTCGCGGCACTCTGCGCCGACCTCGGCGTCGAACTGTCCGGGCCGACCGCCGAGGGCGGCGCACCGATGACGGCGATCGACAGCCTGCTGGATACCCACACCATGGTCACGGGAGGCCACGTGGTGGCCGGGTCCCGTGTCGCGGTGATCCGGCGTGAGGCGACGATGGCCCTGGGGACGCTCCCGCCCGCCGCGCACGAAACCGTCGCCCAATGGCTGCGGCGGGCAGCGTTGTCCGGTGAGGCGCGCGCCCTGCTGTGCGCGGCGACTCGTGCACTGTCACAGCGTGATCCGGCACAGACCGATGCCCGCGTGCTCCTCGAGGACAGCCCCCGAGCGCGGCGGACGATCCGCGGCGGCACGCGACGTCTCACCGACGCGCTGGCCCGCGACAAGGACGTACGCCTCGGTGCGCGGGCCACTGTGATCCGTCAGCGTCGCGGTCGCATCACAGTGTCGCTCGACGACGGGCAGACGCTGTCGGCGAAACAGGCCGTGGTCGCGGTGTCGCCGTTCGTCCTGGGCGCCATCGGGTTCGATCCACCGCTACCGCCCGCTACGCTGCTGGCGGCCATCTCGACGCCGCGATCACAGGGCAGCACAGTGGTCGCGCAGTACCGCGAAGCTGCTGCGCTGCACGGGCTCCTGGCGCAGGGCGTCTGCAGCGACGGCCCGATCAGCCGTGCCTGGCTGGGCACCGCGGAGACCGACGGGACCGCCGTCGTGCGTGCTCTCGTCTGCGGCACTGCGCGGGCACGGGTCGAGCAGTGCGACGCCGCGCTCGATGAATTGGACGCGCTACTGGAGACCGTTGTCGGCCGCCGCCTGACCCGCCTCGGCGGCCGAGTCAAGAACTGGAGCGCCGACGAGAGCTTTCTCGGCATGGGTGGAGCGCCGCCGATCACGCTGCGGGGCAGCCACGTCGCGCTGCTCGCCGCCGCGGAGCGACGCGTGCATTTCGCCGGCGCGCACACCGACGAGATGTTCTGCGACACCCTCGAAGGCGCGGTGCGTTCGGGTCAGCGCGCCGCGCGCGAGGTACTCCGTCATCCGGTGCGGTTCAGCACCGACGACTGCAACCTGAAGTTGGTGAGAGCGTGACCACGATCGTCGTCGGTGCCGGTCCAGCCGGTCTGGAGGCGGCCCGGGTGCTCGTCTCCCGTGGCGAGGACGTCACCGTCCTGGAAGCCAACCCCTATGTCGGCGGCCGTACGCGCACTGACCGCACCCGCCTGTGCTACGGCCAGCCCGCCGATCTCGGGGGATCGTTGATCGACCTGGGGCAGGACAAGATCCTCGCCGTCTGCGCGGAGCTGGGCATCGATCTGACTCCACAATTCGCACTCTTTCCGGCCGAGCCGGACGGCTCCTACACCGCGGCCAGCCACGTCCGCAATCCGATGGTGCTCGACGGTGAGCGGGTCGACGACGGCGCGGCGCGGCGAATCGCGCAGGAGGTGAGCGACGCGTTGATCGGCACGCCCCCGGAGCCGACGGAGCCGGTGTTGGCGTGGACCCGCCGCAGCGGCGTGTCTCAGTGCGCGCGCACCGCGCTGGCTGGGGTGACGGGATACAACCCCGTCAGCCATCCCGCGCTTGTCCCGATGGGGGAGATCCACCCGCCGACCACAGGACGTGTCGTGTGGATGCTGGCCGATGGCACGGATTCGGTGACCAGGGCGATGGCCGAGGGCCTCGACATCCGCCTCGAGCAGCCGGTGCGGCTGATCCGTCGCACGCAGGGCGGCGTCGTGGTGGAGACCGACAGCGACACCTTCGCCGCCGACGACGTGGTGGTCGCCACCCCTGTCACTCCGACGCTGGCCATCGGGTTCGATCCGGTACTGCCGGAATGGAAGGCGGGCGCACTGCTGTCTACGCCGATGTCGCAGGGCGCCAAAGTGATCGGGCAGTACAGCGACGGCACGGCGATCGCGGAGCGGCTACCGAGAACGGCACTGGGCGATGATCGCGTGACCACCATGTGGACCAGAACCGTCGGCCCGCACGACAGCATCGTGGTGCTGGGGTTCGTTCCCGATCGCGGGGACGGGACATCACACGACGAGGAGCAGGCTCTGCTGGCTCTCGATGATCTGGTCAGGACCGCATCGGGTGTTCCCGCGCGGCGGCTGAGCGGCATCCTGAAGGACTGGACTCAGGACGAGTACGCCGGCGGGGTGGTGTCGATGCTTTTCGGCGATCGGATCCGATTGCAGGCTCTGCTGGCCGCAGGCGTCGGGCCAGTCCACTTCTGTGGGGAGCACACGGCCAACATGTGGGCAACAGCGATCGACGGCGCGATGCGCTCCGGCGAGCGTGCCGCCGACGAAGTGTTGCAGCGGCGCGAGTCACTGCGCTGAACCGGGAGGAGATGTTCGTGTCCGAAACGCTGACAACCCACGACGATCTGGCAGCGATGCTGACGGCTGAGGGAGACACCGTCGTCGAGCGACTCGACCGCTGGGCGCGGCAAACACCCGATCGGACATTCCTCTACTACGGGGAGACCGATCGCGAGTACAGTTTCACCGAATTCGGTTCGTGGACAGATGTTCTCGCGGGCAACCTGCACCGAATCGGGATAGCCAAGGGTGACCGCGTGAGCGTGCTGTCGGCGAACTCACTGCTCTGCGCGGCAATGATGTTCGCGGCCTGGAAGATCGGCGCCGTGTACGCGCCGGTCAACTACAGCTTCCGCGGGCGGTTGCTGGCATACCAGATCGACGACACCGCCGCCCGGCTGCTGGTCACCGACACCACGCTGATCGCTGCGGTGAACGAAATCGCCGATCAGGTCAGCCACCATCCGGTCGTCGCCGTGTACGACCCGATGGCCGACGTAGCACCCAAGGTGCTGGCTCCATTCACACCGCTGGACTGGGCTGAGCTGAATCGCCCCTGTCCGCGGCCCCGGGTCGATCTGGCGTTCGACGATCCTGCGAGTGTGTTCTACACCAGCGGAACCACCGGCCCCGCCAAGGGCGTGGTCTTGCCGCATCGGTGGTTGGCGAGCTACACCTTCTACCACCGTATGCTCCTCTCGCCCGAGGATGTCATCTACTGCGATCTTCCCCTGTACCACGTCGGCGGGGCGATCTCGCTCGTGTCGCGCGCGGCCTGGGTCGGCTGCGAGGTTGCCGTGTGGGACAGGTTCTCTCCCAACGAATTCTGGTCTCGTATCGCGTTCCGCGGTGCGTCGGTGGCAGCGCTTCTGGATGTGATGATCCCGTGGCTGCTGAAGGTGCCGCCGCGCGATGACGACACGGCGAACACCCTCAACAAGGTGAACATGCAGCCGCTGCCCGCGCGGCACCAGGAATTCGCGCGGCGCTTCGGCATCGATGTGGTCTCCACCGGCTTCGGCCAGACGGAGTCGGGGTGTCCCATCGGGCTCATCATCGAAGAGACTCCACAGGGCGGAGGCACCCCTGCGCATCTGTATCGCGGTCTGTCACACGCCGAAATCCTGGCCCGCGCCGCGAAAGCCGGGATTGCGACGATCTCGGGTGGCGCCGTGGCGCGCAAGGGGATGATGGGCCGACCCGTGCCGTTCATGGAGGTCGCAATCCTCGACGAGCGGGACCAGCCGTGCCCGGTGGGCGTCCCCGGACAGCTCGCCGTCCGTCCGCGGGTGCCAGGCGTGCTGTTCACCGAGTATCTCGGCAAGGCGCCGGCCACGGTGTCGGCATGGCGCAACCTGTGGTTCCACACCGGCGACGCCGCGGTGCTCGCGTCCGACGGAATGTACGACTACGTGGACCGGCTCGGCGATCGCATTCGGGTACGCGGAGAGAACCTCACCTCGTCCCAGGTCGAGGATCTGCTGAACCAACACCCGCACGTGCGCATGACCGCGGTGTTCGGCATCGCCAGTGCAGAAGGAGACGAGGACGACATCTGCGCGTTCGTGGTACCTCTCGCCGGCGCTGGCGTCAGCGCCGAGGACCTGCACACGTTCGCCGTCCAGACCATGCCGAAGTTCATGCGGCCGAAGCACATCCGCGTGGTCAGCGACGTTCCGCGCACCCCGACGAACAAGATCGAGAAGTACAAGCTGCGGCAGATGATCCTCGCCGACGTCACCGGTGCGCCCCCGGGGTAGGCGATGCACACGAAGAATCCCCCGGCTCCAGAGCCGGGGGATTCTTCGTTGGCTCGGGTCACATCACGGTGGTCTGGGCATACAGGCTCAGTTCACCGAGGCCTTGCGCGCGTGCGGCGTCCAGAGCATCGCCGGTGGCGCGCAGGATGCGACCGTTGAGTCCCTCGGCTGCGAACGCGGCCAGCGAGCCCTCGACGGATTCGGCGAAGGTCTCCAGGCTGGCCTGATCGCTGGCGAGGTCGCCGGTGTCCAATGCCTGGACCACTTCGGGCAGCGTGCGCTGTAGGGACTCCGCCAGGTAGCCGGCGGCGTGCAGCAGCTGCTCCGTCGGCACCTTGCGCCGCTGCAGGTAGGTGGCAGCTTCGACGAAGCTGCTGAGAGCAGGGATCAGGAACGCGCACAACCCCTGCAGCAGATCAGAACTCACGCTCTGCGCACCGGGGATGTAGTGGGACGGTCCGAGCAGAGTCAGCACCGATTCGGCGCGCTGCCATGCGCTCGGCGGCCCGGAATACATGAAGTAGGCCTCCGCGGTACCGACCTGACGGGGGTAGTTCAGTATCGAGCCGTCGAGCACGTCGACACCGTACTGGGCCGCCCAGTCGGCGAACGCGTCGCTCTCGTCGGGCCGGCCGCTGGTCAGGTTCACCAGGAGTTGGCCGTCCCAGGACGTGACGTCACCGATCGCCGCGTAGACGTGGTCGTAGGTGGCGGTGATCGCCACCACGATGTCGGATTCCTTGACCGCGGCATCGATGTCGTGCAGCGGAGTCACGCCATAGCGGCTCAGCGCCTCTGCTCTGGCGGAAGTCCGGTTCCACGCCGCCACCCGCAAACCCTGCTCGGCGAGCCTACGGGCGAGCGCTGAGCCCATGAACCCGCAGCCGACGATCAGGACGTCGAAGGTCGCGGATCGTGTGTTCTCGGTCATCTCAGTGCTTTCTGATCAGGGGGTAGGGATCGGCTCAGCGCGGCACCGATGGCGTCCACCGCGGCTGCGACTGCGCGGGTCGAATCCGGCAGGTCTTCGGAGTCGTGGATGAACGCCATGGCGCCTCGCACGGCACCGCAGAAATCGATGAGGCCGTGCTCGATCTGCGCCCGCATCGCTTTCTCGTAGCCGTGCCGGTCGTACACCCCGGCGCTGCTGGCCGCGACAGGCAGCACGTGGATGGTGAGCCACTGCAACGCCGGCTCGACGTCCCCTGCCGAGGTGTACCCGAAAGCCCAGCCGCTGACGAACACCCGGTCGATCCAGCCCTTGAGCAACGCGGGCATCGACCACCAGTAGACCGGAAACACCAGCACCAGATGGGTCGCCTTGGTCACCCGGACCTGTTCGGCGACAACGTCGACCGGAACGGGGGCCGTGCCCTGGTAGGCGGCGCGGTCGGCGGCGGTCCATCGCGGATCGAAGCCCTCCCATGCCAGATCGGCGATCTCGGCCGAACCACTGTGCGCGGCGGCAGCCGCGACGGCGTTGGCCACGTGGTGGCACAACGACGTGGGGTCGGGGTGCGCCACCACCACCAGGGTGTGTTCACCGCCTCCTGCCATGCTGATCTCCTGTCCGCGTTCGTCCGTCAGACCAGTGCGAGTCCGCCGTCGATGGCAATCGTCGCACCGGTCATGTACCGACTCGCATCCGAAGCCAAGAAGAGGTACAGCTGCGCGATGTCGTCGACATCGGCCAGCCGCTTGAGGGGCACATGCGACGCCGACTCGGCCTTGTGTTCCGCGAGACTGGTGCCGGACGCGTAGTCGGTTTGCGAGAGTTTTGCCATCGCGTTGCGGTAGAGAGCGGTGTCGGCTGGCCCGGGATCTATCGCGTTGACGGTGATTCCGTCGCTCGCGAAGGCGAGCGCGGCGGACTTCACCAGCGAGTGCACGGCGGCCTTGCTGGCGCAGTAGGAACCGCCCTCGGCGTAGGGGCGCGTCGCCGACACCGATGCGGTGGCGAGCAGCTTGCCCGCGCGCCCGGTGTCGATCATGTTCAGTGCAGCTGCCTGGAAAGCCCGCAGCATGCCCAACACGTTGACGTCGAAGACGCGTGCCCAGTCCTCGGCCTTGGCGGAGCGCAGGTCGTCGATCAGGATCACGCCGGCATTGGCCACCAGGATGTCGAGCCCGTCGTCACCGGCTGCGGCCTGCACGGCGGCCGTGACGTCGTCGCCCTTGGTCACGTCGCCCTGGAACGGCTTCACGCCGTACAGTTCTCCGTCGAAACGCAGGTCCATTCCGACGACATGGGCTCCTTCGCGGGCGAAGAGTTCGGCGGTGGCGCGGCCGAAGCCGGTGGCCGATCCGGTGACGAGCGCGCGCTTTCCGGTCAGTACTCCCGACATGGCGTCCTCCCTGTGGGTGCGGGTGTTCGGAATGCGACTGTGCACCGGCCAACCCGCAGAATCGGCCTCGACGCATACAAGTACCCCCGGATGGGGGAAGCGCCCACGAGCCCCTTGGGCCGCTATCCTCGCTAGATCGGCTCGCTGCCGACGATGATGCGTTGAGGAAACCGGTATGCCTTCTGAGTCGGCAACGTCGTTGCCCGCTGACATTGCGAGTTTTGTCGGCCGGCGCGAGGACATCCTCACGGTGCGCCAACTCTTTTCAGCCACGCGTCTGGTCACCCTCACCGGTATCGGCGGGGTCGGCAAGACCCGGCTCGCGCTGCAACTGGCCAAAGAACTGCAGCGGGCGTTCCCCGACGGGGTCGTCGTCGTCGAGTTCGCGACGCTGTCCGAGGGGCGGCTGCTGCGCCAGGCCGTGCTGGACGCCCTGGGGGTTCGCGAGCTCCGCAAAGAGGATGCCGTGAACTCGCTACGCGGCTTTCTGCGGCGCCGGCGGATGCTGCTGATCCTCGACAACTGCGAGCACGTCGTCGAGGATGCGGCTGCGCTCACCACGGAGTTGCTGCAGATGGCACCGGAGTTGCGCGTCCTCGCCACGAGCCGGCAGCCGCTGCGGGTCACCGGGGAGCATGTTCACCGGGTAGCGCCGCTGCCGGCACCCGACCCGGACGGTTCGGTGCTGCCGGGCGCGGTCAGCCATTACCCGGCGGTGCGTCTGTTGACCGAACGCACTGCGGCCATCGTCCCCGGATTCGAGGTGACGCCGGACAACGAGATTGCGGTGGCACGCTTGAGCAGTCGACTCGAGGGAATTCCGCTGGCGATCGAGCTGGCCGCTGTACGACTGAACGTGTTGTCGGTGGCTGAACTCGCCGACCGACTCGATGATCGATTCCGCGTTCTGCGTGCCGGCAACCGCAACATGCCCGAACGGCACCGCACGCTGCAGAATCTGGTCGACTGGAGCTTCGATCTGTGCACGGAGTCCGAGCAGCTGCTGTGGATCCGGTCGTCGGTGTTCGCGGGCAGTTTCGCATTCGACGCGTTGGCCGCGGTGTGCGCCGACGACCGGCTGCCCGCCGACGAACTGGTCGACGTCCTCGCGGGCCTGGTCGAGAAGTCCATCATCGTGCGCGACGACAGCGGCGGGCGGGCGCGCTACCGGATGCTCGAGACGCTGCGTGCGTACGGGCGGGTCCGGCTTCGAGAATCGACCGAGGATGACCTGCTGGCGCAGCGCCACTGTCGGTGGTACGCACAGCTCGCCGATCGGGTGACCGACGAGTGGATCGGGCCCCGGCAGGAGGAGTGGGCCGAGCTGATGCACCTCGATCATGCGAATCTGCGTGCCGCGCTGGAGTATTGCGTGTCCTCCCCGAAGCGGGCGGCCACTGCGATCAGGATCGCGGGGCAGACTTGGTTCTGGTCGGCGACCTCGCACATGTACGAGGCCACGCTGTGGTTGGATCGCGCGCTGGAGCTGGCGACCGAACCGACCCCGGATCGCGCGTGGGGGCTGGCCGCGCGCGGGTACATTGCTGCGTTCCTCGGTGAATCCGACGTGCTGGACACTCTCCCGGAGCAGGCGCGCGAATTGGCCGCGGTCCTGGGCGACACCCGGGCGTTGGCGTTCGCCAACCACGTGATCGGTTTCCGGCAGTCCCTGGCGAGCGGTGATGCGGTCCGCGAAGCGATCCCGCTGCTCACCGATGCGTTGCAGCAGCACGTCGACAGCGGGACCGCCATCCAGTACCACGACGCGGCCATGGTGGAGCTCGCCGTCGCCCATCTGCGCATCGGTGAGCTCGACGGTGCGGCCGCGTTGGTCGACGAGCTGCACCAGCGGTGCTCGGCAGCGGGGGAGCGCTCGCATCTGGGATATGCGCTGTGGTTACGCGGGTTGCTCGCGTTGATCCGGGGGGACACGCGTCGAGCCGCTGCGTTGTTGGCCGAGTCCGTGACGATCCAGCGGACCTTTCGGGACAACCTGGGTCTGATCCTCACCCTCGAAGCACTCGCCTGGAGCCTGGCCGCATCGGGGGAGGGCCAACGCGCGGCGACGATCCTGGGCGGCACCGAGGTGGCGTGGAAGTCGATCAGCGCGACCGAGAAACTCATGCACGGATGGCGGGTGCGCCACCTCCTGGCGGAACCCTCCGACCTCGCAGACGGCGCATTCGACGGTGCCCGACGTCGGGGGAGCGACCTGAGCCTCGACGACGTCGTCTCCTATGCGCTCGACGAGCGGCGCGACAATGCGACGACGACCACCGCCAGCCACACCCTCGATCAGCTCACCCGCCGCGAGCGCGAGGTGGCCGGGCTGGTGGCCGAGGGTCTGTCCAACAAGGAGATCGCGGCCACACTGGTGGTTTCGTTGCGCACTGCTGAAGGTCACGTCGAGCGCATCCTCACCAAGCTGGGGTTCCGAACCCGCGCTCAGATCGCGTCGTGGTTCACCGAGGCGCAGGCAGTGGGCGATGAACGGGGGAGAAACAGGTAGTTTCCACGGTGTGCCGTGACGGCCGGCGCGCGACCGTGAAAGGGGCATGGCAACCGCCATCACCACACCGCCGCGCAAGGGGAACCACCGATGCCCATCAGTTCTGCCGCCGTCGCTGTCGAGCCCGGAACCGAGTGTCAGCCGCAACGAATCCTCGTGGTCGACGAGAACGAACTCATGCAGGCCGGGCTCCGGTCGGTCTTCTTGGAGGCACCCTGGGTGGCGGCCTGTTTCGTCGCGAGCACCGCCGAGGTGGCGATGCACGTGATCCGACGCAGACACCCTCACATCGTGTTGATCAGTGCCTCGCTGGGCGCGACGGCCGGCCCGGATCTGTGTCACTGGCTCAAGGAGAACATGCCGCACATCAAGGTGGCGGTGATGTCCGGCGGTCGGGTGCCGGCTGCCCTCGCCGCGTCGCTGGGTGCGGTCGCGGTGTTGTCGAAACAGATGCCGCGGGGGGCGGTTCTGGCCGCGATGAAACGCGTCGCCGAGGGTGAGCGGCTGACGCCGCGCCAGACCACTCCGGCGACTCTGCACCTGTCCAAGCGTGAACTCGATGTGCTTCATCATGTGGCGGCCGGGCTGAGCAACCGGGAGACGGCGGCCACCCTGAACCTGTCAGCGCACACTGTCAAGCAGTACACGAGTGCGCTGTACCGCAAGCTCGCCGTGCGCAATCGTGCCGAGGCGGCCAGCCGCGCCCAGCAGCTCGGACTCCTGCTGTGGAACCATTCCGCGCCGCCGCTCAGCGCGGGTTAGGTTGCACGTCCGCCGTATCGAACGGATCGAGGCCGGGCGCCGTGGATTCCACGGCGCCCGGCTTCGCTGTCACTTCACGTGGTAGTCGTCGAGATCGAACCGCTCCATCGCCAGGAACGCGTCCTGGACGTGGAAGGGGCAGTTCAATTCGTTGCGTCCGTACTCGTTGAGGTAGTAGCTGCCCTTGCCCTCCTGCTGCCAGAGCACCTTGGCATCCGCTTCGTCGACTGACTCGTTGTAGGCGTCGAACGCATCCTGGCGCACCTCCACCGACGAGTTCCCGCCCTCGACCAGACCGACGATCCCTTCCAGGATGTAGCGCGTCCAGATCTCGGTCCACATCGGAAAGCCACCGGTACGTGCCTGGCCGGACGGCCCGTACATCGCGAACATGTTCGGCATTCCCGGGAACGTCATGCTGAGAAATGCTCGCGCACCGTCCTTTTCCCACAGCTCATCCAGTGTGGTCGAGTCGCGGCCCACGAACGTTATCGGGAAGAAGTACTTCGACACCTGGAATCCGGTGGCCAGAACCACCAGGTCGAATTCCCGCGAGGTGCCGTCGACGGTGACGATCCCGTTCTCGTCGAATCGTTCGATGCGATCGGTGACGAGTTCGACGTTGTCACGCTTGAGGGTGTCGTACCACCCCATGTCGATGACGAACCGACGGCCGAGCGGGGCGACCTTCGGGATCACCTTGGACTTGAGATCTGGCCGATCGCCGACCTGTTCGTCGATGTAGTCCAACAGCTTGAGCTTGAGGTTGTCGTTGAGCTCGTTGATCTTGCCGCCACGAGCCTGCCACTCGGGGTCGTAGTCCTGCAGCTCCTCCAGGTTGAGGATCGCCAGAAAAGACGTGTAGCTGAACCAGTTCCAGTAGTAGGGGAAGTTCTCGAACAACCACTGGACCTCCTCCGACCACTGATCGAGATAACCCGGCATCGGCATCACCCAGTGCGGCGTCCGCTGGAACAGGGTCAGCGATTCGACGTCGCCGACGATGCTCGGGGCGAGCTGCGCACCTGACGATCCGTTCCCGATGATGGCGACCTTCTTGCCGGTGCAGTCGAAACTGTGGTCCCAGTTCGTGGTGTGCACGATTCGCCCCGAGAAGTGTTCTTTGCCCTCGAAATCGGCTTCCAACGGGGTGGAGAAAAGCCCTGCGGCGCAGACGATGAAGTTGGTGCGCCAGCTCCGCTGCAGACCGGACCGGTCGGTGACCGTGACCTCCCAGGCGCTGTCCTCCTCACGCCATTCGGCGCGCTCGACCTGCGTCTCGAACTGGCAGTGCGACAGTACGTCGTACTTGGTCGCCACATGAGTGAGGTAATCGAGTGTCTCCTGCCGCTGGGGGAACAGTGACTTCCAGGGGTAGCCCTTCTCGAACTTGTACTGGTAGTTGAAGCTCGGTACATCGACGCGGGCGCCGGGGTAGGAATTGGTCAACCACACACCGCCCACGCCGGTTTGACGCTCCACCAGCGTGTAGGGAATACCGAGACGACCCAGCTGGACCGCCATCGCGATGCCGGAGAACCCCGCACCGATCACGGTGACGTGAAGGGTTTCCAGCACCGAAGCATCGGGCTTCGAGGTCCACTCGATCTCGCGCGGGAAGTCCTCCAGCGCCAATTCCTCGTAGCCGAAGCGAAATTCCTCGTCGGTCAGCTCGGCGCCCTTGGCCACGCTCATCAGTTCGCGGATGCGGTCCTCAGCGGGTGTCGCGGCGGGCGCACCGGACTGCAGGAAGGCGCGCGCCTTGGCCCTGACTTCGTCGTGGTGCTCAGGGGCGAGCGCGCGGGCCGGGAACAGGCCGCTCTCCACCATTTCGGTGCGCATGGCGACCAACGACTGATCACCGGTGGCATGCAGTAGGGCCAGCCGCAGGATGTTGGGATCGGCCGCCTCGATCGCCCGGTCGGCGAGGCTGCCAGTCACATCGCGGTCGACATCTCGGTTCATGGTCACTTCGCTCATCAGACCTGACTTTCATTGCTCGGAAACGAATCAACTGAGGACATCAGCATGCGAAGGGTCTGCGACGGAGCTCACATCAGCGGTCGAAACTCCGCCCGTTTGGGGGGACTGCTCGGTGCGATCGTCTGCAGCCCCACCCATTCGGGCGGTTTTCACGGCCCGCGTGCGCATCGCGCAGCGGTCATCGGAGACGCTCACCGTCATGACGACACAAGAACTCATTGCGCCGGCCTCCTCACTGTTCGACCTCACCGGCCGACGGGCTCTGGTCACGGGAGCGAGTCGTGGAATCGGTCGGGCGATCGCACTGGCTCTGGCGCACAACGGTGCTCATGTCTTCGGCGCCGCGCGCTCCGAGCAGGGTCTTGCGGAGACAGCCGAGCTGGCGACGGCAGCATCGGGGTCTTTCCACTTCGGGTCGATCGATCTGCGTTCGGCGGAGGGCATCGACTCGTGCGTGACGCAGGCCGCGGAATCGTTGGGCGGAGTGGACATCCTGGTGAACAACGCCGCCGACGATCACGAGTCGACGATCGAGGACACCGATCCGGCGGTGTGGGACCGGGTGCTCGATCTCAATCTTCGCTCCTGCTGGTTGATGACCCGCGCCGCGTCACCGTACCTGCGGGACGGCGGCGGCAAGGTGATCAACATCGCCTCGATACTCGGGCTGGTCGGCATCCGCAACGACAGTGCCTACGTGGCAGCCAAGCACGGGTTGATCGGAGTCACCCGTGCGGTCGCGCTGGAATGGGCGCGCTCCGGTGTTCAGGTCAACGCGATCGCGCCGGGCTTCGCCCAGACCGCCATGCTGCCGGACCTTACGACGAATGACCATGCGGCGAACTACATTCGCAAGCAGGTACCGATGGGGCGCTGGGCACAACCGGAGGAGTTCGCGGGCGCGGCGGTGTTCCTCGCATCGCGGGCCTCGGACTACGTGACGGGGCACGTTCTGGTCGTCGACGGTGGGTTGACCGCACGATGACCTCGACAGTGCAAGAGACGCAGGGCGTTGCGCGGCCGGTCTACGCAGATCTTCGTGGGCGCTGCGGGGCCGTCACCGGTGCAGGACGTGGGATCGGTCTGGCGATCGCGCTCGCGATGGCCCGATCCGGAATGCACGTGCAGCTGCTGGATGTCGACGATGCGGCGTTGCTGGAGGCCAGGACTCTGATCGCCGACCGGTGTCCCGACGTGGTGGTGGACGTTGCGCGCGTGTCGGTCAGCGATGTCGACGGTGTCAGGGACGCGTTCGGCCGCTTCGTCTCGACCACGGGGTCGCTCGACGTGCTGGTCAACAACGCGGGCATCGCCGCCAACGCGTCCAGCCTCGAGCTGAGCGTCGAGCAGTGGCGGCGTGCCCTGGACGTCAACTTGACGGGAACGTTCGTCTGCGCGCAGGCTGCGGGTCGGGTGATGGCTCGGCAACGACGCGGCGCGATCGTCAACATCGCGTCCATGTTCGGTGTGACCGCCGCCGCCGATCGCGCCGCGTACTGCGCCACCAAGGCCGGCGTCGTCGCTTTGACCAAGGTTCTCGCCGTCGAGTGGGCCGACCGCGGTGTCCGAGTGAACGCGATCGGCCCCGGATACATCGGCACGGAACTGGTGGCGGCCCTGGTCGCCCAGTCCCGCCTCGACATCGAGGCGGTGCGCCGTCGCACCCCGATCGGACGTCTCGGCGCAGCGGAAGACGTTGCGAATCTCGCCTTGTTCCTGGCATCGGATGTGTCTCGGAACATCACCGGGCAGGTCGTCGTGAGCGACGGTGGTTGGACCGCAGACGGTTTCGGGGTCATCGGTGACCTCTGAGCAGTCGACGGTTCTGCGAGCAACCATCCCGCTCCGTTATGGCGACGTCGATCGGCAGGGCCACGTCAACAATTCGTCGGTGCTGCAGATCGTGGAGTCTGCGCGCATTGCGCTGTGGAACCGGGCGGGCCTGCCGGCGAGTCCGGGTCAGGTGATCCGGCAGCAGACGATCGAGTACCTGGCGCCGATCCATGCGGGTCACGAAGCGGTGGCCGTCGAGCACCGGTGTGCCAAGATCGGCCGCACGTCGTACGTGCTGGAGTTCCGTGTGCTCGGTCTCGACGGCGACGTGTTCTGCCGGGGGTCGGTCGTCCTGATCGCCGTCGATGCCGAGGGCGTTCCACAGGAGATCCCCGCAGCGTTGAAGACCGTCCTCGTGTCGTTGCAAGGCCACCCGGCCGATCAGATGAGCGCGTCGACGATCTAGTTCGGGCTGCATTCATTTCGCCGGATCGTTCGGGTTCCACAGCAGCACCTCGGCGTCGGCCTCGTACGCCTTGCCGTCGGGAAAGCTGACCAGTTCGAACTGCATGCCCCACGGGCTCAGGAAGTACACCCAGCGCTGACCCTCGCTGGCGCCTCGGCTCGCGGTCGGCTCGCCCAGCACCTCGATCCCTTCCGCGCGCAGGTACCCGACGGCCTCATCCATGTCCTGAACGTAGAACGCGAGGTGATGACCACCGATATCGCTGTTGCGCGGTTGCCCGGTCTGACCGTCTGCGGGGTCGTAGAAGAACACCTCGAAATTGGCCCCGGAACCGCAGCGATAGAAGCGCAGTTCTTTCATGACGGTGCGTGGGTGGACGTTCAGATGCTCCTTCATCCAGTTGTCGTCGTGCGCGAAGGGACCCAGCGTGTACACGTGCGCACAGCCGAGCACTCGAACGAAGAAATCGTGTGCCTGTTCCAGGTCGGGAACGGTGAAGCCGATGTGGTCGGTGCCGACCATTCCTGGTAGTGGCATTTTCGCACCTTTCGCGCGTGGAATCGATACGGAGACAACATCCCCCAGAAGGGGGGAGAACAAGTCGTCTGCCGGCAAAAGTGTGTCCGATCGGGCATACGGTGGGCGCGCGTCACACACCGCAGTCGTTGGAGATGAGGGCCATGCCGAGAGAAACCCGTCTGGAGACAGGCTGTCCGTGGATCGAGTTGTCGACGACGGCCGACGACTGGGACGCCGCTGATCCGGTGCTGCTGGGCACGATGCTTGCCGAACTGCATCTGATCCGCGCGTTCGAGGAGACCGTGCTCGAACTCGCTGCAGAGGGATTGGTGCACGGTCCTGCGCATTCCAGCATCGGACAGGAGGGTGGTGCAGTGGGGTCCATCGTCGGTCTCCGCCCCTCGGATGCCGTGAACGGGTCGCATCGTGGCCATCATCAATTCCTCGCCAAAGCGCTCAGCCACGTATCGGGCGGTGTCGTCGATCCCGCAGCTCCGATCAGCCCCGAGATCAGGCGGATCCTGCAGCGCACACTCGCCGAGATACTCGGTCTGGCTCAGGGCTTCTGCCGCGGCAGAGGAGGATCCATGCATCTGCAGTGGTTCGAAGCGGGGGCGCTGGGCACCAACGCGATCGTCGGCGGTGGTGTGCCGATGGGCGCAGGTAACGCCTGGGCGCAAAAACACAGTGACACAACCGACCTGACGATCACCTACTTCGGCGACGGATCGAGCCAGATCGGCTCCGTCCTCGAGACGATGAACCTGGCGGCCGCCTGGAAACTGCCCCTCTGCTTCTTCATCGAGAACAACCTGTACGCCGTGTCGACCCGAGTGGAAGAGGTCACCGCAGACCCGCGGCTCTCGCTGCGCGGCCAGGGATTCGGCATTCCTGGGTGGCGCGTCGACGGAATGGATCCACTCGCGGTGCACCTGGCCACCGAGCAGGCCGCAGCGAGGATGCGCAGCGGTGACGGGCCGTCGATCATCGAGGCCGAGGTCTACCGGTTCTTCCACCAGAACGGCCCCTACCCGGGTAGCGCCTTCGGCTACCGCGACAAGGACGAAGAGGCGGAGTGGCGTGCCCGCGATCCGCTCGACAGGACCGCTGCCGAGATGATCCGGCGCGATCTGATCGGAGCAGACGGGGTCGCCCATCTGAGACGTCAAGCACAAGAGGTGATGTCGGCGGTCGTGGACGAGCTTCTCGAGCCCGACCCTGCCTCTGAGGGCAAGCGCCGCGTCCGGCCGCAGCTGTGGCCCGATTCCGGCTTCGTCAACGTCGGTGTCCGTGGCGACGGTAGCGAACTCGCGAAATGGGACACCCTGGAACCGACGGCACATCAGGGCCCCTGGCGACCCATGAAATTCATCGAGGCGGTCTCAGGGGTGATGGACCGCCGCATGGCGACGGACGACCGCATCGTGGTGTTGGGCGAGGATGTGCACCGTCTCGGCGGCGGCACCAACGGGGCTACAAAGAATCTGGCCAAATACGGCGACACCAGACTGGTGGGCACGCCGATCAGCGAGAACGCATTCACCGGTCTCGGCGGCGGGCTGGCTCTCGACGGGCGGTTCCGGCCTGTGGTCGAGTTCATGTACCCGGACTTCATGTGGGTGGCAGCCGACCAGGTGTTCAACCAGATCGGGAAGGCGCGACACATGTTCGGAGGTGACAACGCCGTGCCTCTGGTTCTGCGCACCAAGGTGGCCATGGGGTCGGGCTACGGCTCCCAGCACCTGATGGACCCGGCAGGCATCTTCGCGACGAGTCCCGGCTGGCGGATCGTGGCACCGTCGACCGCCGCGGACTACGTCGGTCTGATGAACTCAGCTCTCGCTCTGCAGGATCCGGTCCTGGTGATCGAGCATGTCGATTTGTACGGGCTCGCCGACAAGGTCCCCGACGGCGAGCTCGATTACATCATCCCGCCCGGACGGGCCGCGATCCGCCGGCCGGGCAACGACGTCACCGTGATCAGCTATCTGTCCATGGTGGCACGCTGTGCGGACGCCATCGAACAGACCGGGCTCGACGCCGAGCTGATCGACTTGCGGTGGCTGGACCGCGCGTCCCTCGACTGGGACACCATCGAGGCGAGCGTGCGCAAGACCAACGCCGTGCTGATCGTCGAACAGGGCGCCCAGGGCACCTCCTACGGTGGGTGGCTGGCTGACGAGATCCAGCGCAGACTGTTCGACTGGCTGGACCAGCCGATCGAGCGAGTGTCGGGGGAGGAGGCGTCGCCCAGCATCTCCCGGGTTCTCGAGCGCGCCGCCATCGCGGGTACCGAGGACATCGTCGCGGGCTTGGAGAAGATTCGTGTCGGCATGGGGAGGGTGAGCTGATGGCCACCGTGATGCGCATGCCAGAGGTGATGGCCAATGCGACCGAGGCGGTCATCCAGACATGGCTTGTGTCGGTTGGACAGGAGATTGCCGTCGGTGACCCGATCGCTGAAATCGAGACGGACAAGGCGGTTGTCGAGTATGCCGCCGAAGTCGAGGGCATTCTCGCGAAGGTGATCGCCGATCCGGGAACCACGATCGCGGTCGGCGCACCCATTGCACTGGTCGCGGCCCCTGGTGAGAATGTCGACGACGTCGACGTCGATAATCGGGACCCGGAATCGGGCGCACCGGTGATCGAGACGATTGCCGGGGACGCGGATGCCGTACCCACCGCCGCTGACAGTCGCCGGCTCTTCGCCACCCCGCTCGTGCGAAAGATCGCCCACGAGAGGGGTATCGACCTCTCGGCGGTCGTGGGAACTGGGCCCGGCGGACGCATCGTGCGGCGCGATCTGGACCGCTTGTCGGTCGGCGAAACAGAGACGCCGGCTCCACCGGTCGCGGATGCGGCCCCCAGCGCAGCGGAGAGCACTGGTTTCGTGGATGTCCCGCTCACCGGCATGCGTAAGGCGATCGCACGGCGACTCACTGAGAGCAAGACCACGGTGCCGCACTTCTATGTGACCGCCGACTGTCGCGTCGACACGCTGTTCGCGTTGCGGCGCAGTGTGAACGAGGCGGGCAGCACCAAGGTGTCGGTGAACGACTTCGTCATCAAGGCTGTCGCTGGGGCACTCAGGGAGGTGCCCGAAGCGAATGCGGTCTGGAACGGCGATTCGATACGCCAGTTTGAAACTGTCGACATCGCGGTCGCGGTCGCAATCGATGGAGGCTTGCTCACACCGGTCGTGCGCGGTGTCGACAAGCTGCCCATCTCGGCCGTCGCTGCAGCTGTTGCCGATCTGGCCGGTCGTGCGCGCGACGGCAGGCTCACACAGGAGGAGCTCGAAGGCGGTAGCTTCTCGGTGTCGAACCTCGGAATGTACGGGGTGACCGAGTTCTCGGCGATCCTCAACCCGCCGCACTCCGGGATACTGGCTGTCGGAGGCGCTGTGCAGAAGCCGGTCGTGATCGACAACCAGCTGGCGGTCGGAACTGTCATGACGGCGACCCTGTCGGCAGACCACCGAGTAGTCGACGGCGCTGTCGCCGCCAGGTGGATGGCAGCATTCGTGCGGCGGATCGAGAATCCACTGAGCATCCTGATCTGACGTTTCAGTGCATCTCGCTACTGCGTTGGCAGCCCGCCCACAGGCGCCAGGGTCGGTCACCCAGATCGTCGAGTATTCGTCGGTGAACGCGTTGCCCAGCGCGTCTGCGACCTAAGCTCGACCCATGGAACTACGGCAGCTGCGGTACTTCCTGGCGGTCGCCGACGAGCTGCACTTCGGCCGGGCCGCCGAACGGCTGCACATCTCCGGGCCCGCACTATCCCAACAGATCATCGCGCTCGAGCGCGACGTCGGCGCCGAGCTGTTCGTACGCGACCGGCGCAGCGTCGCGCTCACGGCGGCGGGGCGCTCCCTTCGCGAGGACGCACAGCAGATCCTCGGCCTGGCCGACGCGGCGCGACGGCGGCTGGGGGAGGCGGCCACCCTGGGCGCACCGTTGCGGCTGGGCTACGTGAGCTGGCTCCCCGACAGCGTCGCTGCGCTGGTCGGCCCGTCGGTGGCGATGCGGGTGGACGAATGGGTCCTGCCCTCTCACGCCCAGGCCGAGCGCGTCGCAGCGGGCACCCTGGACCTCGCCATCGCCTGGATCACAGGAGCCGACGCACGGCAGCAGGGCCTGCACGCCGACCTGCTCTACGCGGAGCCGCTTCATGCCATCGCCCCGGGCGCCAGTACCGACGATCCCGTACCCGCGAACCGGCTCACCGTACTGATGGACGCCGACGAGTCAGCGTGGTCGTCGTGGAACCGGTTCGTCGGGGAATTCGCCGCCGACACGGGGGCGAAGGTCACCCGCATCGACGACGGTGGGATCACCGGAGAGGCGTTCTTCGCCCACGTGCGGCAGGCCAGATCCTCGGTACTGTCCTCCCCGAAGCGACACACCGCGGCGACACCGCCGACGCTCGGCGTTCACCCCGTCGATCCGACACCGCTGTGGACGTGGTCGCTGCTGTCCCGGGCGGATGACGACCGTCCGGCCGTTCGCCACGCCGTCGACGTCCTCCGCGCCCATGCCCAGACGTTGCCGTGGGTCACTTCGCCGACACCTCGCTGGTGGGTCCCCTCGGACGACCCCCACCGCGAACGGCTGTCCGACCGGCGCCAGCCCTCCTGAGCTGCAGTACGAGGACAGACCGAGCTGAAGTAAGCAACTGCACCTGGACGGCCGCGCTCGGTGGCAGTTGACTCATCGGTGACCGGAGGAGGTCACGATGAGCGAGACGATCTACACGGTGGACCAGCTGGCCGAATTCACACATCGAGCAACACATTCGAACCTGACTGCGATGTCATCGGCGACTCTCAGACGCAACGTGCTCGACAGCATCGCCTGTGCGATCGGCGCGCTCGACGGCGAGCCGATCCCGACGCTGCGGCAGCATGCCCAACAGTTCAGCGGGACGCCGAGCGCCACGCTCGTCGGGGGTGGGCAACTGTCGGTCGATCAGGCCACGTTCTTCAACTCGGTGCTGGTCCGTTATCCCGACCTGCTCGACACCTACCTCACCGTCGGCGGCCTGTGCCACCCCGCCGACAACTTCGGTGCTGTCCTCGCCGTCGCCGAACACGTCGGCGCATCGGGATCGGAATTCCTGCTGGCGCTCGCGGTGGCATACGAGATCCAGTGCCGATTCAGCGCGCAGGTTCCCCTCATGGCCGATGGGCTCAATCACGCCCTGTCGCTGGCGATGTCGAGCAGTGCGGCTTCGGCCAGGCTGCTCGGACTCGACGTCTCCGCGACCGCTGATGCGATCGCGGCCGCCACGGTCGACAACGTGTCGCTCGCGGCGGTCCATGCCGAGCCGGTGTCGAACTGGAAGGGCATCTCACCGGCGATCACCGCCATGCGCGCCGTCTACACGGCGTTCCTTGCGGCACGCGGAATCACCGGCCCGAAAGCCGTTTTCGAGGGCCCGCACGGCCTGGTGCAGCTGCTCGGCCAGCCCATCGACTTCCGCACCGCCGACACCAGCCTCGACGCGGTCCAACACACCTACCTCAAGCAGTACTGCTCGCTCATCCATGGTCAGGCAGTCATCGACGCCACCCTCGAGGTGGGTGCCAACCACGGAATTTCGGCAGCAGATGTCACGCGCGTCGTCGTGGAGGTCTTCCAGGGCGCGTACGACTTCGCCGGCGGCGGCGCCTACGGCGACAAGTCACACGCCTGGACCAAAGAGCAGGCCGACTACAACCTGAAGTACCTCACGGCGGTCGCCCTGCTGGACGATGCGGTCGGCCCAGCGCAACTCGAGACCGAGCGCGTCCGCCGTCACGACGTTCAAGACCTGATGCAACGTGTGGAGGTCATCGCGGCCGACGACCTCACCGCGGCCTATCCCGAACGCACCTCGGTGCGGTTGACGATCGTCACCTCCGATCAGCGCGAGTTCCGTATCGAACAAGCCGATTTCGAGGGATCACCAACGCAGCCCATGTCCTGGGACCGGGTCGTCGAGAAGTTCCACTGGTTGGCCGAGCCGTTCTGTGACGCCGCCCTGCGCGACGACCTCATCGACGTCGTCCACGACCTCGACGACGCCACCGTCGGTGACCTGACAGCGCTGCTCGGCAAAGTTTCGGCTACGCCCGCGCAGCGCCGGTCCCGGCACCGTCTGTAGGACGACGGATGGTCATGACGACGGCGGGAATGATCGTAGTGACCCGGAGGCGTCAGTGCCCGCGACCGGAAACCCGATCGGCGAGTGTCGCGATCGGCGAGGTGGTCGGCCGCCCACCCAATTCGGCCCGGTCGGCGGCGTAGTAGGCCTTGTACAAGGCTTGAACGGCGATGTATCGCAACGGTTCCGGCTCCCATTTGCGCACACGGTGGTTGACCCACGGCAGCTCGGTCAGCGTCGACGGCTGGTCGAGGATGAGGTCGCGCAGGGTGCGTCCGGCGAGGTTGGTGGAGGTGACGCCGGTGCCGACGTACCCGCCCGCCCAGGCCACCCCGCTGGCGCGGTCGAGTCCCACCGTCGCCGACCAGTCTCGCGGCACCCCCAACACGCCGGACCACACGTGTTCGATCGCGGCCTGCGCCGTGGAGGGGAAGAAGCGGATCAGGATGTCGCGAAGCAGCCCAACGGTTTTCGGGTCGGTCGCACCGTCGACATCGGTGCCCGAACCGTAGCGGTACGGCGCTCCTCGGCCTCCTATCGCGATGCGGTCGTCGGCGGTCCGCTGGGCGTACATATAGGCGTGGGCCTGGTCACCGAGCGTCTCGTAACCGGCCCAGCCGATGTCGTCCCACACGTCGGCCGAGAGGGGCTCGGTGACGATGAGCGAGGAATTCATCGGCAGCCACGTCCGTCGCAAACCTTTGATCTGCGCCGTGAATCCCTCGGTGGCCCGCACCACGGTGCCTGCCGTGACGGTGCCCGCTTCGGTGACCGCCTGGTGGGGACGAATCTCGGTGACCCTGGTCTGCTCGAAGATCTCCACGCCCAGCGATTCGACCACCCTGGCCAGCCCTGCGGCGAGTTTCGCCGGATGTATTCGCGCGCAGTGCGGATGCCACATCGCCCCGGTCGTACCGACCACGTTGATCCGCGCGGTCGCCTCGGCCGCACTCAGTAGTTCGACGTCGGTCATCGGCCAGGTGCGAGCCTCCTCGACCGCGTGCAGCAGCCGGTCCTGCTGGGCGGCGTTGGTGGCGACGGTGAACTCGCCGCCCTTGACGACGTCACAGTCGATGTGTTCGTCGCGGGTGACCCGGATGACCTCGTCGACCGTCTCGTTCATGGCGGTCTGCTGACGGGCCACGGCGTCGCGTCCGTGTGACTTCACGTATTGCCCTCGGCCGCCGGTGATCTCGTTGGTGAGCCAACCGCCGTTGCGTCCCGATGCCCCAAAGCCTGCGAAGCGTTGCTCCAGCATGACGATGCGCAGGTGCGGCGCTGCCTTTTTCAGGTAGTACGCGGTCCAGAGCCCGGTGTATCCGGCTCCGACGATGCAGACGTCGGCCTGGGTGGTGCCGGGCAGCGGCGGGCGCGGGGGGCTGGCCCCAATGCTGTTCCACCAGAAGGACACCTTGCCGTTGGTCAGTGTGGTGCTCATTTACCCACCATCGCACTCGTCAGCCCGGCGGCGCCGCCGCCGGGTCCCGTCGGGTCCCGTCGCAGGATCAGTGCAGCGACGCCCAGTGCGATCAGGGTCAGTACGAGCATCATGGTCGACATCGCGGCGATGTCGGGCCGCAGCGACGCCTTGAGGGAGGCGAAGATGTACACCGGCCACGGTGTCGAGCCGGCCACCGAGACGAAGGATGACACGACCGTGTTGTCCAAGCTGAGGGTGAAGGCGAGCAGGGCGCCCGACAGCACCGCCGGGCGGATCAGCGGCAGAGTGATGTCGGTGAAGCGCCGAACCGGTGTGGCGTACAGGTCGGCGGCGGCCTCCTCGAGGAACTCGTTCATACCGGTCATCCTGGCCCGCACGATGAATGTGACGACGGCACTGGCGAACAACGAGTTGGCGATGATCAGGCGCACCTGGCCGACGTTGAAGGCGGGCAGCCCCCAGTCGACGCCGAGGGTGACGAACCAGGGGAGCAGGGAGATCGCGGACACGATTTCCGGGGTGACCAGGACCAGTCCGAGCAGGACCAGCAGCCCCGGGGCCCACCAGCCCGGACGGCGGGTCAGGGCGATCCCGGCGAAGGTGCCCAGCACGGTAGCGACCACGGCCGTCCCGGTTGCGGTGATGAGCGAGACGGTGATGGCATTGGTGATCGCCGGGTTGGACAGCGCCGAGAGATAGGCGTCGACGCCGAACCCGTCGAACGTCTGCAGGGTGCGACCGTTGTTGAACGAGAACACCACGATCACCACGATGGGGAAGAACAGGAACACCAGACCAAGGACTCCCCACACGTTCAGCACCGCGTCACCGGGACGAATCCGCTGTCGGCGAATGGGTTTCGCGGGGGTCCTGGCGGTGGTCATGCAGTCTCCTTCGACGGCAGTTTCAACGACGTCGCCGCCTTGACGACGACGCCGACGATCTTGAGCGCAGCCCCGACCACGGCGCTGGTGCCGAAGATCGCCAGCATCAGCAGGACGGCCATCGCCGAGCCGAGCGCCCAGTTCTGGGCGCTTTGGAACTGGGCGGCCACCATCTGTCCCACCATGCTGCCGCTGGCCCCACCGAGCACGGTCGGGGTGATGTAGTCGCCCATCAGCGGCACGAACACGAGCATCATTCCAGCGGTCACCCCGGGCAGCGCTAGGGGGACGGTGACGTGCCAGAACGTGCTCCATGGTGTGCCGCCGAGGTCGCGGCTCGCCTCGAGCAGCTTCGGGTCGAGACGTTCCAGGGCCACGTACAGCGGCAGGATCATCAGCGGCAGATAGTTGTAGACCACGCCGAGTTGGACGGCCCCCGAGGTGTAGAGCACGTGAAGCGAGCCCTCGGTCAGGTGCGCCCACTGCAGGGTCTTGGACACGAAACCCTCTGGGCTCAGCGATATCTGCCACCCGATGGTGCGCACCAGGAAGTTGGTCCAGTAGGGGATGAGCACGAGTGCCAACACGACACCGCGCCACTTGGCGGTCAGTTTGACCGCCATCCAGTAGGCCATCGGGAAGGCGATGAGCAGGCAGAGCACCGTTCCGGTGACGGCGATCTTGAGTGTGCGGACGAAGATGGCGAGGAAGGCCGGCGAGGCCGCCTGGCCGTAGCGGTCCAGGGACAGCACGTCGTTGGCGTGGGTGACGTAGATGCCGGGCTTGTAGCCGAAGCTGTACCAGACCACCAAGCCGAACGGCAGGATGAAGAACAGCAGAATCCAGATGCTGATCGGCAGCGCTCCAAGCCCTTTGGGCATGCGCAGCCGCCGACCGGGAGGCGCCACGTCGGCAACACCCGGGGGCGTCGCCACGCCTTCTAGGGTGTTCACTTGCCCGCCGCGGCCTTGAGCTCGTCGTAGATGCCGATGATGGTGCCGTCCGCGGACGTCATCTCGCTGTAGACCAGCTTGCTCATCACCGCGTCGTTGATGAAGACCAAGTCGGGACGCTTGATGCCGGCCTTGGTGGCGGCCTCCTCGATGCCCTGAATCCCGGTGTTGTACCCGATGTAGGTCAGTTCCTTGAGCGACACGGTCGGGTCGAGGACGTAGTTGATGAACTCGTAGGCGGCGTCCTCGTGGGGCGCTCCCTTGACGATCGCCCAGTTGTCCTGCCAGAGGTTCGCACCCTCCGACGGCCAGACCCACTTGTACCGCTCCGGCTCGGAGTTGGCGAGGATGCCGAGGCGGGCGTCACCGTTCCAGCAGTGGATGAGGGCGCGCGCGGACGAGGAGATGGACGCGTTGGTCGACGACTCGAAGGCCTGCACGTGGGGCGCGATCTTGTCGAGGATGAAGGAGCGGTAGGCCGCGATGTGGCCGGCGTCGGTGGTGTTCTCGTCGATTCCGTTGGCCCAGAAGTAGGTGAACGCGACCTCGCCCTGGTCCTCCAGCAGCGACATGCTGCCCGACGCCTCCTTCTGCGCGCAGTCGAGGAAGTCGGCCCAGGACTTCAGATCCCGCTTGACCACCGTGGTGTCGTAGACGTAGCCCGTCGACCCCCAGTCCTTGCAGACGCTGTACTTGTTGCCGGGGTCGAACGGGGTGTTGACGACCTTGGGGCTGAGGTTCTTCATGTTGGGCAGCTTGGAGTGGTCGAGCTCGGTGAGCAGCCCGCCCGTCGCCATCTGCTGAACCGAGGAATGGGTCGGAACGCAGATGTCGTAACCCGTGGTGCCCTTGGCTGCACTGAGTTTGGCGATCATCTCGGGGTTGGAGCCGTAGGAATCCACGGTGATCTTCGGGCCCTTGGCCGCGGTGAAGTCGGTGAGCACGGCGGGGTCGTCGTACTCACCCCACGTGTAGATGTTGAGACCGTCCGAGGAATTGCCGCCCCCGCTGGAGCTGGAACACGCGGCCAGGAAGGCACCGGCCCCCAGTGCTGCGGTGCCACCGAGGAAGGCGCGGCGCGACAGCGAGCGCTTGAGCGCGTGGGGGACGAGGGCGCGGACGTTGTCAGGCTGATTCATGGTCAGGCCTCCGGATCGGCGTGTCGGGTGACGGGTGTGGTGGTTACGAGGTGAAGATCCGGACGGCGTCGGCCGACCAGGAGCACAGCACGGGCGATCCGAGCTCTGTGGGCGGGTTGGCGGCGCGGGGTAGTCGGGCCAGGACCTGGTCGTGCTCGCGGGTCTGGACGACCAGCTGAAGGCTGTGGCCGAGTTCTGAGACGCCGAGCAAGCTGCCGGCGACGGTGTTGACCGCGGAGTCCGTTCCCGACTCCGGTTCGGCGGCGGTCACCACCACCGATTCCGGTCGGACGGCGGCACTGACCTCGGCGCCGCTGGCGGCGGGGACGTCACCCTTGGTGGGGCGTGAGGAGTACAGCGAGAGGCCGTTGGTGCGGACGGTCACGCCGTCGCCGTCGAAGGACGTGATGGTGCCCGCGAACGAGTTCTGACGCCCGATGAACCCCGCCACGAACGCCGATTCGGGTGCGTCGTAGACCTCTGAGGCGGTGCCGATTTGCTCGATGCGGCCGTCCTTCATCACCGCGACGCGATCGCTCATCGACAGCGCCTCTTCCTGATCGTGGGTGACGAAGATGAACGTGGTGCCCAGCTCGTGCTGAAGCAGTTTGAGCTCGACCTGCATCTCCTCGCGGAGCTTGCGGTCCAACGCGCTCATCGGTTCGTCGAGCAGCAGGACGGCGGGCCGGTTGACCAGTGCCCGGGCCAGCGCGACGCGCTGCTGCTGGCCGCCGGACAGTTGCGCCGGCTTCCTGTCGGCGAAGGCGGTCATCCTGACCATGCCCAGGGCACGGCTCACGCGGTCGGCCATCTCGGATTTCGGCACGCCTGAGCGGCGAAGTCCGTAGGCGACGTTGTCGGCGACTTTCATGTGGGGGAACAGGGCGTAGGCCTGGAAGACTGTGTTCACCGGACGCTTGTGCGGCGGAAGGTTTTCGACGTTCTGTCCGGAGATCTGGATCGATCCGTCGTCAGGAAATTCGAATCCGCCGATCATCCGCAGGGTGGTGGTCTTGCCGCAGCCGCTGGGGCCCAGCAGGCTGAGGAACTCTCCGGGGCGCACGTGGAGGCTGAGATCGTCGACCGCGACCGCCGAGGCGTAGGTCTTGGTCAGGGAACGCAATTCGACTGAGCCGGCCACCGAAGTCGGCTCGGCCTTGGTCGGGGCGGTCATGTCCACGGTGCTCACGCCGACACCGGCGTCGCGCTCGCGTCGTAGACGACTTCGCCGCCGATGATCGTGTAGGCCACCGTGGCCGAACCGATTTCGGCGACGGGGGTGGCGAAGATGTCGCGATCGAGGATGACGATGTCGCCCGCCTTTCCGAGTTCGAGGCTTCCCGACCGCCGTTCGTCGTGGTTGAGATAGGCGGTGCCGAGGGTGTGGGCGATCAACGCGTCGGCGAGGGACAGTGCTTGCTCGCCCAGGAACGGCATGACCGCGGACCCCGTGGCGCCGACAGGGGCGCGGTTGACGGCGGTGTGGATGATGTGGATCGGGTTGCCCGTGCTGACCGGCCAGTCGCTGCCCGAGGCCAGGGGCGCCCCCGCGCGATGCAGCGATCCGAAGGGGTACTGCCAGGCGGCGCGGCGGGTGCCGAGGAAGGGAATCGTGAGGACGTCCATCTGGGGTTCGTGTCGGGCCCACAGCGGTTGCATGTTGGCCACCACGCCCAGCTCGGCGAAGCGGGGGACGTCCTCGGGGTGCACCACTTGAATGTGGGCCAGGGTGTGCCGAAGATCCTTGTCGCCGTTGGCCTTCCGGGCCGCCTCCACGGCGTCGAGCGATTCGCGGACGGCCCGGTCGCCTAGGGCGTGGAAGTGGAGTTGGAAGCCCAGTGCGTCGAGTTGGGTGGCGATCTCCATGAGGGTGGTCGGATCGACGAAGCTCTTGCCGGTGTTCTCACCGGGGCAACCACACGAGTCGAGGTAGGGCTCGAGCATCCCGGCGGTGAAGTTCTCGGCAACACCGTCTTGCATGATCTTGACGGTGGTTGCCTGGAATCCGGCCGCCAAGGCGCGTTCACGCTTCTCGACGAGCTCGGGTATCTGCTCGAGCCCGCGATTGCGGTCCCACCAGAGGGCACCGACCACGTGCGCTTTCAGCTCACCGGATGCGGTGACCCGCAGGTAGGAGTCGAGGATGTCGGGGGTGTCGTTGGTGGCGCCGACGATGGCGTCATGCCAGGCGGTGACGCCCCACTCGAGGAGTTGACGCTGGGCGACCCTCAGGGCCTCGTCGAGGTCGTCTTGTGTCGCCAACGGAATGTGGCGGGCGACCAGACCCATGGCCCCCTCCTGCAAGGTGCCGATCGCGTGGCCGTCGGCGTCGCGTTCGATGCGTCCGTCGAAGGGGTCGGGCGTGGAGTCGTCGATGCCGGCGATCTCCAGGGCCCTGGAGTTGACCCAGGCGCCGTGTCCGTCGCGGTTGGGGAAGAACGCCGGACGGTCGGGGACTACGGCGTCGAGGGCAGCGGCCGTCGGCAGGCCTCCGGGGAATGAATCCATCGACCAGCCGCCACCACTGACCCAGGGCACGTCGGGATTGTCGGCGGCGTACTCGGCGACGCGGGTGAGGTAGCCCTCGGCGGTGTCATATGGCGTGAGATCGCAGGCGATCATGTCCAGGCCCGCGTGGTACGGATGGATGTGACAGTCCTGGAAACCGGGGGACACCAGACCTCCCGCCGCGTCGATCTCCGCGGCGCCGGACACCTCGAGCGCGGTGTGGCCGATCGCGGTGATGACACCGTCTTCGACGAGAAGCGGCTCTTCGACGATGCCTGCGGGCGTGAAGACGTGGCCACCGGTGATCAGGAGTCGGTGCGGTGCGGTCATGGTGTCAGTCCTCGAGGTGGGGTGATCGGATTGGCATCGATGGGCGGGGTGAGGTGCGAGGTGATCCACATGGCCTGGGCCGGGGTGGCCCCGACGTTGACGGCACGGTGGGGAACAGAGGAGAGATACTCGACGCTGTCGCGCGGGCCCAGAACGTGCGTCTCGGTGCCGATCGAGATCTCCATGTGGCCGGTCAGCACGTAGAAGAGCTCTTGGGCGTCGTCGTGCGCGTAGGGTTCAGGTCCGGTCGACCCGCCGACGTCGAAAGTGCCTTCGTAGACTTCGAGTTGGCGGATCGGTGGCCGTGACAGCAGTAATTTCTGCAGTCCGCCTTCGCTGGAGAACACGGGTCGTTCGTGGGCCCGCAGGATCGGTCGGGAGACGGGGGCTTCGTCGCTGAGCAGGTCGGCGACCGAGACGCCGACCGCCGCCGCGATGCGCTTGAGCACGCTGACCGACACCCCGCACTTACCGTTCTCCAGCTGACTGATGAAGCCTGCACTCACCCCGGCCCGGCCTGCCAAATCGCGGGTGGACAGCCGCGCGCGTTCGCGGGCGTCGCGCAGTCGGATGCCCAGCGTGGCGCGTGCGGCGGCGTCGGTCCTGGGGGTGGCCGTCACGGGCTCAGAAATCACTTGCCTCTTTTCGTTAAGACTCACTTAACGCTTCGCTTACTGCGGAACGCTAAGGCTCTCGCAGCGTTCCCGCAACAGAACGGCACGTTCTCGCACAACTCGTAACCTCTATGAAACGCCCCCGCGGCCCTGACGGGGCCGTTGGTTTGATCGGAGTCGTTGTGATCCAACGACTCTCGACGAGCACTTCGCGGTGACCGGCATCAGCCGACGGTACGGAAGAATGCCTGGCCCCGTCGGCCCGGCACCGGGGGTTCATGGGTGCCGCGGGCAAAGATCACCTCGACATCGGGGCACGACGCGGCCGTCGACGACCGTCGTTCGCCAGCCCGGCATGGCGATGCCAGTGGCACCGACGCTGACGGGTTGGGTCGATGCCCATGGGGTTGCTCATCACCCGACGAGCGCGTTGAGAGTGGGTCCGCCAGGTGGGCTTGCTCGTGGAGTAAGTGCTATGCGTCCCGGTGATGCGCGTCGGCCAACATCCGCACGAAGGTCTCGGCGTAGAGCGCAACGTCGAGTGGGTATCTGCCGGTGAGGAAGCGACCGTCCTGGACGATGAACGGCGATTCGACGGTCTCCCCGCGGAGCATGGCACCCGTCGTTCCGACAGCGGCACGCACCTCGGTTTCGGTGTATTTCCAGTAGGTCCGGTATCGGCGACCAACGCGCAGGACCGTGGTGCGGAACGCCCACTTCTCCAGTGGTTTCGTCAGCGTGGTCACCCGGTGACCGTCGAGCACGCTCTTTCCAGTGGCAGGGTCGATGGCCCTGGCGGGCACCAGCACTCCATGGCACACCGCGCCCACCAATTTTTCGGCCCGCACGAAGTCGACCACCTTTTGCTGCAGCACCGCGCTGTCGAGGTACTGCCGCATGCCCTTCGCGTGCCCACCCGACAGGTGTATCGCATCGAAATCGTCGGCCTCGATCGCGCGATAAGTGATCGGCGACGAAAACGCTGCCGTCTGGATCATCTCGTTGTAGGCCAGTACGGCTTCCTCTTGCGCCGGTAGCGGATGGAACCAGCCACTCGACAGCAGCCGCTGATCGCAGGCAGCCACGCGCCCATGCTCGGTGGCAAAAGTCACCTCACAGCCGCCTTCCACGAATGCCTTCCACGACACGGCGGCCTCGGTGGTGTCGAAGTCGTTGTCCGGCAATGGCATCACGACGCGGTGCTTTCCATCAGCCATGAATTCCCTCATTCCCCTCGCGACATCTACGCCAGATGGGC
Organism: Mycolicibacterium sp. 018/SC-01/001; assembly: GCF_007096635.1. Lineage (GTDB taxonomy): Bacteria > Actinomycetota > Actinomycetes > Mycobacteriales > Mycobacteriaceae > Mycobacterium. The sequence continues at coordinate 46,319 of NZ_VKAA01000017.1, read as the reverse complement.
CGCCAGACCGGAGACCCCAGGAGCGACATCGGCAGCCAGCGTGTGCTTGTCGGGGTAGTCGCCACCGTTTTGGCGGCGGAAGGGGGTGGGTGTGTCGGTGAACAGCCCCATGAGCCGCTGCTCGAGCGCCTCGCGTGCGCGCTGAACCCCGTCATCGTCGAGAAACATCGCGCCGTGCACAGCAAAGATCGGCAGCACCTCCATCCCTGGGTAGAACAGTGCGCCATGCGTGAAGGGGAACAGGAGTTCTTCCAATGGGCCATTGATTCCGCGGGGCCCGTAATCGGCGGCGGGCCCGCCTGCGGTCACCGAAACCAATGCTCGCTTTCCGGCGAGGATGCCTTCGCCGAAGCGATAGGCGTTGGTTCCGTCCTTGTAGCCATATGCGAAGCGGTACGCGTACACCCTGTCGACCCAGCCCTTGAGGATCGCCGGAACGCCGTACCACCAGATGGGGAATTGGAAGACGATGGCGTCCGCCCACAGCAGCTTTTCCTGTTCGGCTGCGACGTCATGCGTCTGCGAACCGGCGAGGTAGGCCTCTCCGGACGCCGAAACGAGGTCGAGCGGCGCCGAGCTGTCGCGGGACGGGAAGTCGTCGGCGTCGGCGACTGCTTTCCACTTCATCGCGTAGAGGTCTGACACCTGGACGTCATGTCCACCGCGCTGCAGCACACTGAGAGCGTGGTCCCGCAGCGTTGCGTTCAACGACGTCGGGTTCGGGTGGGCGTAGACGATGAGAACTCGCACTGATGCTCCTTGTGAAGCGCTCGGTATTTTTCTGCCGATCTGCGGCCCCGTTGACGCTATAGCGCAGTGCAGATCTCCGCGATGACTGAAATGCTCACTTGTTTGTCTGATCAGATCGAGAGATCTGTTGGAATGAAGCTTTCGGTAATACCCTCGAGCGATGGACACGTTGACCGACGTCCTCCAGCAGGCGTCCGTTCGCGGTTCGGTGGCTGCCAGCGTGGTCGCCGGGGGACGCTGGGGGATGCTCATGAATGCAGATGCCATGCCCGGCGCAGCATTTCACGCGGTCACGGCAGGTACGGCGTGCCTAGTGATGAACGGTCGCACCCCGCTACCTCTAGTGACCGGCGATCTGGTGCTGCTGCCGAGCGGCCCCACCCATGTGCTGGCCAGCGACCCCAGCGCTCCGGTGCGACCTTTCGACCACGCCGGCGCGGCGGCAGCCCTCAGGGCCGGCGACGACCTACCGGTGGGCACTCAGCCAGCGGCCACCCGCATCTTGTGCGCGGCTTTCCGACACGATCCGGCGGCGGCCTTCAACGCCTTCGGCCTCTTGCCGGATGTCGTCTACGTTCCAGCGCTGACAGCGCCGCCGCCTCTGCGCAGTGCGCTGCAGCTGCTGGGTGACGAGTTGGCTCACCCCGGGCCAGGTGCCAGCGCGGTCCTGGACCACATCGTGCACATCATGCTCATCCAGCTGTTGCGAGTCTGGCTCGAATCACGTCGCGCAGCCGAACACTCGCCGTCGTGGCTACGTGGCCTGACCGACCCTGTCACCGCCGCAGCGCTCGCGGCGATTCATGGAGATCCGGCGTATTCGTGGACGCTCGAAACTCTCGCCAGAAGCGCCGGAGTTTCGCGCGCGACGCTCATGCGCCGCTTCCGCGCAGAGGTGGGGTGCCCGCCGGCCGAGTACCTGACGAAATGGCGAATGGAACTGGCCGCGAACAAACTCCGGCTCACCGCGCTCCCGGTCGCACATATAGCCCGCGACGTCGGATACACCTCGGAATATGCGTTCAACCGGACCTTCGCTCGATGGCATGGCGTTCCACCGGGCAGATACCGAACCGCTTTCCTTGCAGCGGAATCCGAGAGGTCGGCATCGACTGAAAACTGACCCAACGTGAGGGGACATGTAATACCCCAGCTCCTTGCAACGCCCTACCGCTGTGGTTGACCTTGCCCCAAGGGGAAGCCACACGCTGGTCTCCGTACCGAAGTCTTCACGGCTCCGACCGTGCGACATCCGAAGGAGACAGGGGACATGTACGAGCAGTTTGGCAAGTATGGCGCGTGGCTCAATCCTGCGCACGGCGATGCCGCCCGGATCGAATACGCCCCTGCTCTCGAAGAGTTCGGCTACCAGACGATCTGGGTGGGAATCGGTGCAGGTCCTGTGGGGGAGATGGCTCTGCTCGAGCAGATGATCGCCGAGACAAAGTCCGCGATCATCGCGACGGCGATCATCAACATGTGGGATGACGACGCCCGCAGCATCGCCTATCACTATCACCGGATCGTCGATCGCCATGGACCCCGGTTGCTGCTGGGTGTCGGGCTCGGCCACCCTGAAGGGCGAGACAGCTATGAGAAACCACTCGCACGCATGACCGCGTTTGTCGATGCGCTCCTGCAGGGGGGCGTGCCGGCCGAGGCGATCGTCGTCGCCGCTCTGGGCAAGAAGACGCTTGAGTTGTCCGCTGCAAAGACATTGGGGGCGCACCCCTATCTCACTGTCCCCGCGCACACCCGGTATGCGCGAGAAGTGCTGGGCACCGGTGTGTTCCTGGCCCCGGAGCACAAGGTGGTGCTGTGCGAGGACCCCGATCGAGCACGGGCGATCGGCCGGTCCATCATCGACGATCCCTACCTCGGTCTGCGCAATTACACCAATAACCTTTTGCGACACGGCTACACGCAGGCCGACATCGAGCGTCCCGGCAGCGACGCACTCATCGATGCCTTGGTTGCGCACGGGTCTCCGGCGGCCATTTACGCCGAGATCGAGAAGCACTTCTCGGCGGGTGCCGACCACGTCGGTATGCAGATCGTCGCCGAGGAGCTCAGCGCCTCGCCACTCGAGGCCTTCCGCACACTGGCCGCCCATCGGCCCGCGCAATGACACCCCGCAACATGGTGGCACCGATCCGCGATCTCGAGGACTTCGCGGCCCTCGATCCGTTCTTTCGAGTCATCGAGCAGGGGCTCGACGGGCTTGCGGAGCCAGGCCACTTCTTCGACTTGCTGGCCGACGACGTGGTCATCGAGTACGTCGTCACCACGCCGGGATCTCCGAAACGTCTGGATGGCCGGGCTGCGGTCGCCGAGCTGTATCGCAGGTACGGCGACAGCCTCACACTGCAGCGGTGTGTTGGCCTCGGCGTCTACCACGACCCGGTCCAGGGTGTTGCCGTCCTCGATTACGCCTCAGAGGGAAACAGTGTGCGTGAGCGTCGACCGTACGCCAACAATTACATGTCGGTGGTGACCATCCGCGACCGAAAAGTTGTGCACTGGCGCGACTATGTCAATCCGTTGGCGGTGTTCGATGCGCTGGGATGGCCCACCATGCCCTGAGCGCGTCATCGCCCGGCTGAGGGTCTAGCGGCGACGCCACTCGCGCGCCCAAGATTCTCGGCGCGCTCGGTGACGACGTCGGCTTCGTTGTTGCTCTCGAAGTATCTTCCACCGATTCCTTCGACGAGCGGGGATGCGGCCAGCAGAACAGATGTCGAGGCCCCCTGTTCGACGGTCTTCTGAAATTCCTCAGGAGTGCGCAGCCCGCCCGTGTGTCTCTGCAGGCCGGTGGCTATGGCACCCGGATTCAGTGCGTTGCAGACGATTCCGTCGTCGGCCCACCGTGCTGTGACTTCGACGGCCAGCAGGACGGTCCCCGTCTTCGATTGACCGTAAGCAGTCATCGGATCATAGGGACGAAAGCGGTAGTGCAGGTCGTCGAACACCACGGGCGAGAACAGGTGACCAGTGGAACTGGATCGTGTCCGGGGCGATGCGCCACGCAGCGCGGGCGGCGTGTAGCTGGTCCGTGCGTGGCGGCCAATGTCGGTGGCGGGGCCGTCGGCAGCTACGCATCTGACTGTATCGTCTCACCGGTGATACACTTGGCTTCATGGACACGGTGACGGTGCGCGACCTGCGAAACAACGGGGGAGAAGTCCTGCGTCGCGTGGAGCACGGCGAACGCATCGTCGTCACTCGCGACGGCGCACCGGTGGCTGAGCTCCGACCCTTGCCCCGACCCAGCGCCGGCCCCGCCGAACTCATTCGTCGCCGCAAGAATCTTCCGAAGGTCAGCCCAGATGCGCTCCGCCGCGATATCGACAATCTGATCGATCCGTCACTGTGACACAAGGTTTGAGCCGGGGGATGCTGGACACTTCAACAGTGATCCTCCTCGGCCAGATATCCGACCCCTCCGAGCTTCCCGATGACTCGGCAATCAGCGCGATAACGCTCGCCGAGCTTTCCGTAGGTCCGCACTTGGCGAGCGACGATACCGAGCGCAGCGCCCGCCAGCAGCACCTGCAACAGGCCGAAGCGGACTTCGACGTTCTCCCGTTCGATGGTGATTGCGCACGGGAATTTGGCGCCGTCGCGGCCGCACTGCGCGCATCGGGGCTTAAGCCGGCGGCGCGGGCGTATGACGCACTCATCGCAGCTAGCGCGATCGCACATGCGTTGCCGCTCTACACATGCAACCCATCCGACTTCGCAGGAATCCCGCGACTTGAGCTCCGGCCGATCACCCACCCTCATCACCAGTAGACGCGACGCTGCTCGACTGCACGGTTCCAAAAACGTTGAGCGGCAACAGAAAATTGAACACACCACTGGTAACCCGCCGTATGCAGTTTGGCCAAATTGCGTAGGTCAAGCAAACTCCGCCCACTGAGGGGTGAAACCCGGTCCGCAGCGAACAGCTTCTTTGCGCTTGATCACCCGTACATTGACGCGGGGCCCGGTCGCCGCAGCGGCGCCGTTGTTTGCTGATCGTGCAACAACTTTGAGAGGCGGCATAGGATTGGCAGGTGGCCTCGGTCCGACGCGCGTTGATCACGGCAGGTGACTTGTGAACGCCCTGGGCTTGCAACTGCACCGGACTTGACGTGTCGAACGAGCGGCCGGATACAGGATCGATCACCTCGACCACGTTCCCGCCCCGGACGGCTCGTCCCGCCGACTCCGCCCTAACCACGGCGTCGCCGTCGAACTCTGCCGCGTCACCACCGGCACCAACTTGCCTGTCCGCGTCACCCCGCCGGCGCAGGCTGCCGTCGACGCGCGACGACGCTGGCAATCGAGGTCGCGGCGATGGTCACGAGCGCCCCCAAGATCAGGGCCGAGGGCTCGCCCGGACCGAGCAGACCCTGCTGGACGCCGAGTGTGGCCGCAGCCACGGGGACACCGAGCTGCGCGGCCGCCATCGTCGCCAGCGCCAGCGGTTGACCCAGGAGTCGCCCGACACCGTGGGCCAGCAGCGCACCGGCTCCGAGCGCCGCGCCCAGCCCGATGAACAGCGGGCGGTCGGCGAGCTCGCGCACCTGCAGCGAGGCTCCGAGCCAGACGAAGAACAGCGGACCGAAGAACCCTTCGGTGACACCCAGCAACTGACGGGCCAGGCGTTTGGGTTCCCCCACGGCGTTGATGACCAGCCCCAGGGCGAAGCCGGCGAGCATGATCGACACGTGCGTGCTGAGTGCCAGCGCGGCGAGCGCGAACAGCATGAGCAGGCTCAGCCGGAACTCCAGCGCCAGGGAGTGCCGCTTGGAGTACTCGCGCACCCGCGCACGGGTTCCGTTGCGGTCGAAGTACCGCAGGACGACGAAGAGGCACGCCGCACAGACCATGATCGCGAGCGCGCCGAGCGCGGCGCGCACCGCGCGGGACGGGTCGATCATGAGCGGGAGCAGGACGATCGACGCGGCATCGGCCAGGGCGATCTGCGCCTTGACCGACAGCACCGCCTGCCCGCTCAGACCCAGTCCGTCCATCACGGGAAGGGCGACGGCCGCCGAGGATGACGCCATGAGCACGGCGTACAGCGCGGCGTGGCCCGTTCCGAACCACCGGGCGAGGACCACGCCCAGCACGGCGGCGACCAGACCCACCACGACGGCACGCAGCACGGCCCCGCCGATTCCCCGGCGCAGGGTCGGATCCCGCACGGGGACATGCGTACCCACCAGGAACATGACCATCGCGAAGCCGATGTCGGCGAAGAGGGTGAACGTCGGGTCGCCGGGATCGATCAGGTTCAGACCTGTTCTGCCGACGGCTATCCCGGCCGCGAGCTCACCGATGATCACCGGGATCGTCAGCTTGGGCAGTGCGGTCAGCAGCGGGCCCGCCAGCCCGACCAGGACGAGCAGGGTGAGAGTGGGGAATCCGAACCCCGTCATGGCGGGTCAGGGCTGCCAGGCGACGAGCCGGCAGGGGATCGGGGTGTCCTCGTCGGTCAGGTAGCTCGCGCACACCCGGTGGTATCCGTCAGCCACCTGAAGGGGCAGGGTCCGACGGAAGTCGCCCCGCACCAGCAGGATCGGCGACAACTTCTTGCCGTCGGCGATCTTTTTCAAATCGACCTTCACCCGGGGGTTGTCGCGGGGGAGCAGCGCCAGCTGCGCTGCACGCAGGATGTCCTTCGCTTTGCGGAAGGTGGCCGCGGCGTCGCGTAACTCCGCGACCGCGGCGGCGACCGCCGCGTCATCGGCGACCAGGCTCAGATAGTCCGCGGCCGCGTCGTAATCATGGTCCTCGGGTGCCTTCAGCCACGTGACTGCCATCAGGACACGATAGACATCGCACACCGGCGGGGACGGTGTTCGCCGCCCGGCCACAGCAATCCGACAGCACCCACTAACCCGGGATCAGCCCGTGACCGCACTGCGAGGTCAGCGGCGGCGCCTGGGTGAGCAACCGCCGCAGGTCCAAGTCGCCGTCGACGGTCCGCATTGCCGCCACCGCGGGCAAGGACAGCCGCACGTCGACGACGTAGGGGCCCTCACCGGCGGCGTTGAGGCAGCTCATCCCGACGCGTTCCCCGGCCCCGGAACCGAACCGCTCATCGGCTCGCGACCGCAGCGCGCTGAGCGTGAGCTGCCGCCCTTGATCGTCGGTGAACAGGGGGTCGAACGCCTCGCGGACCTGGGTGGCCAGCGTCAGGGCCTGTCCGAAGAAGGCCTCCGGGGTCAGACCGGAACAGGTGCCGTGGGCATACCACTCGTGCAGGGACAGGTTCGGCGCGTCCGCCATGGTGGCGGCCAGCCCGTCCCGCACCCCGGCGGACAGCTCGACCGGTGGCAGGTCGCGGTGTCCGCGGCTCGACTCCTCCTGAACGCGCCGCGAGACTCCGCAGTACTGGTTCTCGCGCGGCTGGGGCCAGAGCCCGTGCAGGATCAGCGTGCGTCCCATGCCGGCGAGATCGCCGGAGGCGCAGGCCGCGTTCGTCGGCTGGGCACGGCAGAAGCTCGGGCTCCACGTGAGCACGAGCCAGCTCGAGTCCGAGTCACGCGACACCAGAGCGGACGACCGGTCCGCGTCCAGCACGTGGACACTGAACGCGACCGCTACGGCCACCACCGCCGCCAGCGCCGCGGAAATGGACAATACGGTCACGTCACCACGCTGCATGGGGCACCCTTCTGTGCGGGCAGGACAGGCGTCGCGCGCGCTCGTCGGCTCCAGCCTCGCACAGGTGCGCGCCGCCGAGAACGGTCATAACGGAAACGTCGCGGCCCGCAGGAGAGGACGTCCGTGAACGACATCGATCGGTGGTTCGACCGCACGCGACGACGCGACAACCGGACCGTGTCGCTTTACGCGTGCCTGCTCACCGGCACGATGTCCAGCTACTTCCGATACCGGCTGCGCTACCTCCTCGTCGTCGACGGCACCACCTTCGCTGTCCACGTCGCCGAGTTCCTCATCATCCTGTCGACCCTCGGCGGTCTGGCGGCGTACACCGTGATGATCCTGCGGGTCGGCAGCCTGTTGGTCAGCGGCGCGTGGTGGGGCCTGCTGGAGGTGATGCGCGAACGGGTCCGGGGTTTCGCCGAGGCCGGCAACCGCGACGCCGTCGATCGGGAGATCGGCAGCTGGCTGGCCCTGTCGGCGGTCGCCGCGGTGGTCGTGACGGTGGGCGCGACCGCGGCGCTGGCCGTTCTGTCGCCACCCGACGGTGACCTCGTCGGCTACGTGTACGCCGTCCTGATCGTCGTCGAGCTCGCCTCCAGACTGCCTGTGCGCGTTCTGCATTCGGGTATGTTCGCCACCCGACGGGTGTACCGCCCGCTGTGGACCCTGTTCGCGCCGACCGCGGTGCAACTCGTCGTGATCGCCGCGGGTGCGGCGTTGTACCCCGCTGCCGCAATCGTCACCGCGATCGTCGTGTCCAACGCGCTGTCGATCGGCATCACGGTCCGCTACGCGGTGCGGCTCTATCGTCTGGCCGGCGTGTGGCCGCGCCTGCCGGGATCCGGCCGGTTTCGGGAGGCGCTGCCGTCCATCCCCCTGGGACTCGGCGTCCAGACCACACTCGCCGGCCTCGCACTGCGCCTCGACGCCGTGGCCGTGCTGGCGATCGCCGGGATCTACGGAACCAGCACGCGGGCCTTCGATCTCACGGCGGGTCTGCAGACCTGGCGCGAGATCGACGCCTTCCAGTTCTTCTATCTCGCCCTGCCGCTGTTCCGCGGAGCCTACGAGGCCACCAGCGTGTTCTACTTCGACTTCGTCCGGCTCCGCCGCCTGCCGGCCCTGCGCGAGTACCGCGTGTGGTTCTTCCACCGGCTGCTGTGGATCACTCCCGTGGTGACGCTCTGGTTCTGGGGATTGGCGGTGGTGCTCGGACTTGCGGTACTGCCCGACATCCCGGTCACCTTTCTGCTCGCGCTGCTCCCGCTGTTCGTCGTCCGCAGCTTCATAGGGACCTACCAGATCCGGCTCTTCGCCGAGGGCAGGTTCGGCAGCCTCAACGCCACCACCGTGCTGGCTGCCGGCTTGTTCGTCCTCGTCTGGCTGGACGTCAACCCCGCGTCCGACCTCGTCGAGCTCACCGCGGCGATGATCGTGCTCCTGATCGTGCACATCAACCTGCAGCACCTCCACGACCGGACCCCGTCGCAGCCGACGCAGCTGCCCCTCGGCGACTGGCTGCGCACGCTGGCCGCCGAAACCGACCCGGTCCGGGTCGGGACGCTGACGATCGCCGACTGGCTCCCGAATCGTCAACGCGCGGCCGCGCTTCGGATGACGCGTGACACCCTGACGGGCACGGGCTGTCTGGCCTTCCACTCCGCGACGTCCGTGGTCTTCTTCGAGCGCGCGCGGAACGCGGGGCCGGGAGGCCGGCTGCATTTGGCCCTACAGACGGCGACCGGTGGTGCTGCCCACCGCGGCACGCTGTGGGACGAGCCCGCGGCCGACGGCGCGGCCGCGCTCGCCCGACTCCTCGACGAGAGATGGCTTGCCCACCTGGAGGTCGTCCCACAGCCACCCGTCGCACCGAGCCTGTTGGAACCGGTTTTCCTGGACACGTTCCCCGACGGTCTCGTGGCCGACGTGCGCACCCGCGAGGGTGCTCGGCGCCTGCGCGGACTCGATCCGGATCTGCTGATCGCCCTGCTGCGTTCGGCGGTGCGCAGCCTTGATGACGACGCTCTGGTCTTCTCCGTCAAGGATCGCTGGCTGTCGGCGATCTTCGACCGCAACCGGGTGCAGATGGTGTTCCTGCTGCCCGCGGAGCCCGCGCCCGAGCAGTTCCAGCGTTGGCTCCGCACGCTCAAGGCCTGGAGACTGGGCGGTGCCGTCGGCGAGGACGTCGCCCGTGCCAACTGAACCGATCGACATCGGGAGCGCCCTGACCGATCCGAGGTCCTACGAGTCCACCGTCTTGCGCATCTACTCCAAGCGCAGCGAACGCGGTCTGGCGTTTCACGAGATCGACTCTGGCGTGACCTATCTCGATGCGGCCGCCGATCGGCGGGGGCTTGCGCGGGCCATCGCGCGCAGCATCGCTGACGGCAGTTACACACCGGCGCCCGTGGACCTGTGGTTCCTCGAGACCAACGGGAAGCGGCGCGCGGCACACCAGCCCGCGTTCGTCGATCACGTCGTCGGCTCGACGCTGTTCCGGCTGCTGACCCACAATGCGCGCTGCCACGGCCTGCCCGGTGTCTACTCCTACCTACCGGGCCTGACCAACCTGGGGGCGATGCGCGCATTCGCCCGGTTCGTCCGCGCACATCGGACCGCGGCGTCGGCGCCGGAACGACGGCCGCTCTACGTGCTGCAGTCCGATTTCGAGAAGTACGGCGACAACCTGCCGGTGCGCCCGGGAGCGGCGCTGTGGACGACGCTGCACACGGTGGCGTCCCTGGGCAGCCGCGACGGCGAGATCGACCGCCGGTTCTGGGATCTCATCACCGCCCTGGTGCGTCCCGTCGTCCGCGACGCCGACGGGGCCGAGTTCACCCGCATCAACGGCATCGCGATGGGGACCCCCTTGGTGCCCCTGCTGGGCAACCTGGCCGTGCTGCCGATGGACCGGGCCATCGCCGATATCGACGGAATCTTCTACGTCCGGTACAACGACGACTTCATCCTGGCCCACCGCGACCTCGCGGCGCTGCGCGAAGCCGACCGCAGGATCGACGCGCTCACCGCCGAATTGGGCGTCCGACGCAAGCTGTCCAAGGAGATGCGCACCGCTCTGGCCGGGCACGGGCGTCCCTGCCCGGTCGATCCCGCCTTCGCCGGTCGCGACCGGATCGACTGCCTGGGCATGACGGTGACGCACGCCGGCACCGTGACCCTTGGTCCACATCGACTGCGGCGCTTCATCAGTCGCATCGCCACCCGCATCGACGCGGCCGTGCCCGCCCTGGCCGGCCTGCCGCTGGAGGAGCGGGCGCGCCACCTCGTCGCCGTGACCAACGTGATGCTCGACATCGCCAGTCCGTTCTGCGTCGCCGGGCTCGCAGCGCTGCTGGACGCGACGACCGACCGCGGCGCCCTCAAAGACCTCGACTGGCGCATTGCGCGCAAGATCGCCCAGGCCGCGACGGGACAGCCCGGTGCGCGGGCATTCCGCCGTCTTCCGCCCGCCGTCTTGTACTCGCAGATGGGGCTGAGATCGCTGGTGGCGACGCGCAACCGTGCGTGACCCGTTGCGGGTCACGGCCACAGCGATCTAGGCTGTCGACAGGCGCGGATCCCGCTTTCGGGCGGTTCTGACGAGAGGCCACAGAGGTTGCGGCTTTCGGTCCCTCTTTTTAGGCGTTTATGCCCGCGCCCCCACATCTGCCCCGGGCTTGAGCACCGTGTCCTCGGTCGATGCTGCGCGGCCGGCCGGGCCGCGAAGCCGAAGCATGTTCACGGCGTCGAATGCGGCAGGGGGAGTGCTGAGGAGATGGTTGATCGTGGTGTCGTGCTCGTCGAGCAGCCAGCTAAGGAACTTTCCGGCTTCGGTGATTTCTTATTTGGCGCATCGGGTAGCGTTGTCCAATTTGCTTGCGAATTCAATGGATTCGCGTGGTCGCCGCAGGTGGTGCCGACGTGCGAATTGTTCGGTGGGCGTGTCAACGGCAAGTTGCAATTGACCTCCTGGTGACGACTCGAGACTGACCCCCTCACTCGCACGAGGCCTCCTTGGGGGAGGTCGTCGGCAGGGCTCACCTGTCGACGATGCGAAGGTTGGCGCGCTGTGTTGGTCTACGCCGTTCGTGCCAGCCAGACGGTGCGTTGTCCGCACATGGGGTCTGCGACGGTGTGTGCGATGACCTCGAAGCCGTTATCGGCGAGTAGCGTCCGGTACTCAGAGGGGTCGAGGCTGGCGTGGTAGAGCGGTTCACCCCGGTAGGAACCAATCTGCTCGCCAGCAGATGGGCCGCTGTTGAACATCAGCACGGCACCAGGTGCCGCGTGTTGCGCGAAGATCGAGAACATGCGTCGCTGATGACGCGGTGAAAGATGAAATAGACTGTCCCAGGCAATGATTCCGTCGAAAAGCTGGTTTAGAGCCAGTACGCGCATGTCGGTGACATCCCACCGGTGATCCGGGAAGCGCGTCTTGGTCATCGCGATCATTGCGCTCGACGAGTCGACCCCGTGAAGCTGACATCCGTGGTCGATCAAGTACTGACCGACGGGCACCGCCGTTCCGCAGCCCACGTCGAGGACCGTGCGCTGATCGGGCAAGGCCCCCACGAATCGATCCAGCCACGTGCGTTCGGTCAGCTTTGCTCCTCGGTCGCGTGACCACACCCCAGCGTGACGGTCGTACAACGCGATGACCCGATCGGCATCCGGATGCTCGTCAGCCATGCCTCCAGTATTGCCATGGTGGCCAATGGTTCAGTCGGCGGCGCGGTCCTTGGGGAGTAGTTGACGTCGTGCGCGCGGGTGCGGTAGGAGTCGCCGATTAGGGTAAGTACCGATTTACGACCTGACATAATGTGGCTTATCGGTAGACAGTGCGAGTTGCGTGAGGCGCAAGGGACTTGGACTCGCACGCTCTTGTCCTCCTCCGTGTCCGATCCGGAACTAGTTGGCAGTGATCCGGGAAAATTTTGTAGCTGTCCGATTTTTCGCCCACCGTCCCAGAAGTATCTGACAGTGACACCCGCCCAGGTCCCTGCCCATACACCGCCGGACGGGACGGCCGACAGTCCAGAACTACCTGACAGCGGCGGACACTCCGTGCCGTGAGGTCCAGCGCGAACCGCCCTATTCGTCACAGTGACGTTATTAGGGGATGCGGCTTCCCTGTTTGCACGCGCCTCGCCGACGTCGTCGTTGCACGGAAGCTGCGAGAGGTAGGAATGCCACGAGCGACTTATGGATCTAGCGCGACTGCTGAAGTACCTTGGCACACAGTCCGTCATCTCGATGACGTCCAACGCCTCAACACCGTCGCGCCGCAGAGCCGAAGTCGCCGACGACATCGAGACTTTCGCCGAGAGCCTTGATGCAACGATGCTCTTCGCAGGAATCTCGTTGGAGACCGCTCCCCTATTCAGCGGCAAGGACGGAGAGCAGTGGCGAAAGCGCACCCGGCCCATCAACCGGAGCGACTACCCACTCTCGAACGATACCGATCATAAGAAAGGGTGCAGCTCGTCGCATTGATCGAACGCATTTTTCCCCTCCCCACTTGCATGAGCATGGAATTCTCGAACGCCATGCGGACCACCTCTACCGCCGCACCGACGGATCGATCGCATCCCTCTACGATCTGATCATCGAAGCGGCCACCGACGCCATCGACTTCGGTACCAAAGCCATCGCGCTGGACCTGCTTGGGACGACCAGGGTGGCGGATGATTGATGCGTCTACAGCGCGCCTCGGCGACCATCGGCGCTGCCCTTCAGGATCGACGTCTCGGCACTCCAGTTGTCGGGCTGGACCCGCTCCCACAGCGATCCCTTGCCGAGCACGCGCCCCCGTTCCTCCTGGCGGCGCAGCCACTGCTCCACCGTTCGAATCTGGTTGGGGTGAATCTCGTCCAGCAGTCGATAGTTTCGTTTCACGATGTCGTGTTTCCAGAGATTCCAGAAGCCGGTGAAGTTCTGGCGCACCAACATCGTCGCCGGGTCCGCGGGATCGGCGTTGTACCCAGCGGGGTCGTCGGCTCTGACCTTGAACGGACCCTCTCGCCAATAGGTCTCCAACTCGACGTCGATGTAGCGTGCGGGGTGCCCGGTCACCTTCTCGAAGGCTGCGGCGAGGTCCGCGCATTTCACGTGTTCGACGGCTACGGCCAGGTTCATTCCGTTGGCCAGTTCAGTGTGGTCGAATAGCCAGCGCCCGTAAAACCCGCAGTCTTCGAGGGCGACGTGTGGGACCGCGCCGTCCCCAAGGGGCACCCGCCACGTCAGGACACCGTCTTCGAAGGTGGGGGGCATTGGGGTTCCGGGTGAGAGCGTCATCTCCAGGTAGGAGTGGCGGCCAAGAGCGCTTCGTCGAAGACTTTGTGTGAAGGTCTGGGACAAGGTCATGCTGCTCGACCGCTTCGATGTCAAGGGACACAAGCGCTACGGACCGATGGCGACCGAAGGCAGGCATCAGGCGCCGGTGTCGAGGCGACTCGCGTGTTTGTCATCTCCGATGCTGACCGCACGGGGGCTCGCACGACGCCGGCCTGCGGAGTACCTGCGGGTTGTGGAGGACTCCGGCCGTACGCGTAGCTTCCCGATTGCCGCCGCAGTCGTCAGGTTTTCTCCGTCGCGCTCTCACTGCTCAGCGCCCGAGACGTCTCACTCGTTGTTGCAGACCGACGGGAGGCGTGTCGGCACAGGGACGGCGGCTCTGGTGTGGGGCACGTCAGGCGGAAACGTCTTGCTCGACGCGACCGAACTCGACGTCCCTCCCGTCGAAGGTGCCATGGCACGAGACCACGACGTGGTAGGTCGAGAACGGTGGTGGTGCAAGGACAGTGAGAGTGGCCGTGCCGTTGCGCTCGATGGTGAAGTTCTTCGTGGTTCCCGGCAGCACCGGATTCTTCGACACGAAGGTGCACTGACCCGGCAGGTCGGCGGAGTTCGTCACATTGACGGTCCAGGTGAGTCCTTTGTCGAAGGACACCCGGATCGCGTCCGTCGGAGCGACTTTCGGAGGAGCGGGCGTAGGCGAGGGGACGGACCCGGGCAGAGCGGCAGGGTCGGGTGTCGTGTCGAGGCGAGGTGCTTCCGGCCGGGGCGTGCCCAGCGCGATGTACACCCAGTCGCGGTCGGTGTCATCGCGGAGGAAGCCCACGCCGTACTCGGTGTAGCTGCAGTCACTGATGGTGGCCTGCTCGAGGGCGCCTGAGATCGCCGCGGCTTGCGGGTCGCCGTAGGCCCCGAATAGGGTCTTGCGACCGAGGTAGACGACGTCACCCTGGTCACGTGCTTTTGCCTGAGCGGCAGCTTCGAGAGCGGAGCTGTACTTGAGTGCGGGGCAGGGTGTCTTGGCCCGTTCGCCGTTCACGGCGGCCCTGATGGGCCCTAGAGGATCATCGGCGTGAGCGACGGGTGACAGCTGCGTCATCACGAGGAGCAACGTCACGCACAGCAGATTGCCGCCCATCGTCACACTTGCCAGCGGCCGCAGAATCATTGAGGTCTCCCGAGTGTTCGGCGGACAAAACCGCCCTTCAACGGCAAGCTATCTGTTTCCATGGCAGCGGAACACTAGGTGATTCCCTAGCTGTCTCGCGATCCGCACTTTCTGGCCACCCCCATCGGTGGCCAGGTCGTCGGCCCGACTGTGAGCTCCGTTCTCGGTGTCGTCGTCGTGGTGGTCTGCGCCGCGTCGTCCCAGCACATGAAGGATGGGGACCGAAGCTCCGGCCTGAGGCGGTCACGGTGCGTCGTCGGGCGCCGCGCCGCGGTCTGGGGTCGGGCCCGCGGCCATGTCGTCCCGACTTCGATGCGCCTCACCGAACGCGAGGGTGAGCACCTCGACGGGCAAGACGACCCCGCACCGTCGGTATCACAGACACCGCCGCCGACCACGCCGCGCTCAGCCACGATAAATAACCCTGACTGCATTCAAACCGCAAACCCCCCAGGGTGGCTCGGCCACTGGCATAAGTCGACAGCACGCCTCTGCAGGAACACGGAACATGCGAGAAACAGCTACTGCCATGGGCAACAGGGTGATTGCCGCGACTCCTGTGCGTCGTACGGTCCTCGTCTTCGTCTGGGCAGGCTTGACGGAACAGCGACCGAGGCTTCTGTGATCGCATCAGGAGCAAGGGATGGGCTGCTGGGTTCGCGGTCAGGGCAACAACAAACCCTGCGAACGGTGATCTGGCGGAAGCTTTCGTCGGCATCAAGTCGAATGGCCCAGTGTGTCGAGGTATGAGCCCAAGACGCTGGCTTGGCGTCGAAGGCTGTCGGCTGCCTCATGTTGGTGCATCGAGCGGTATTGCCTTTCCTGTTTCTCGTACTCGCGCAGGAGGTCTGCAACGATTGCGTGTACGTCGGGCATGGTCAGCTCGCGTCTGGGCACCTCGGATGATCCGACTCCGGGCAAGGAGTACGCGACGGCACCGTCAGCAGATCGCGGCGTCTGCTGCTCGGGTCGGACTGCCTCTGCGTTGTCAATCGCGGTGATCATTGTTCGCAGGACTGAGACTGTCTCCTTTTTCCGCGATTTGAGCGCGGTGCGGAGGTCACGGCGCACTTCTTCGCGGAAGGCCCACGAATCCTCAGCGTGTGTCACGGTGTCGGGCCTCGATTCAGGAAAGTGTGGATAACGGCGCCGTTGTCGAACAGACCGTGACCCGCGCCGGCGAGCAGGTTGACCGCTGCCGCGGGCTGCAGGCGTGTTAAGCGTGCGACGGTGTCGCGCGAGTTGAGCATGCGGTCCCGCGCACCCAGCACAACCAAAAGCGGTGCGCAGACCGCTTTTAGGTCATCGTCGGAGAATACGGGCAACGTGTCGCGGCGGGGACGGTAATTGCGCTGGATCAGCAACATGTAATCGATGACGGGGTCAGGGACGCTGCCAGGCCCAAGCGCAATCCGCAAAGCACGACGCGTACCACGCTCGCCGAACGGCATCAGGGCCAGTGCCGCGAGGACGGCGCCGTAGCGTTGACGGCCGATACCACCCGGGGACCGCAGCGCCAATCGTTCGACACGATCTGGCCGGCGAATCGCGTAATCCGTAGCCAGCCACCCGCCCAACGACACCCCTACGAAGCCACCGGCATCGACGCCGAGCCTGTCAAGGACGTCGTCGAGCCATAACGCATAGGCATCGGAATCAAGTGGTGGCCGAGACTGCGCACTCAATCCTGGCTCTCCGATGATGTCGACCATGTACAGCCTGTTGGTGAGGGACCACCGCGACGCATCAGTCAGCCAGATAGCGCTGTTACTCCCCGCGCCGTGCAGCAATAAAGCCGGTGGAGCATCCGCAGGTCCACAGTCCAGGACGAAGGTGTCGCCCTCCCGGGTGGCGACGATGCGATGCCGCAGCGGCACGTCCCAGCGCTGAAGGTTCTCGCGGTAACTACGCTCGACGGCTTGCTGGCCAGATGGGGAGCGGTAGACGTCGGCGTTCACTTGTCATCCTGACGCGTCAGGGCGCCAATCAATCCGACGACGGCTGTTGTGGAATCAGGGTCACCGACGACGAAGACCGTGAGGCGGCAGGCTGATTCGTCATACGTTGAATGAACGTCGAGCTGTCCTGGCCCACTTGAGTCGCTGATCGCTGCAGCAGTGACATGTGTGGTGATGCGATCCATGGTGGGGCGGTCGACGTTGTCGATGTGCACGACAGTAGAAACGTGGGCGTGTGGACTGCTCGCCGGCTCGTCAGTGATCACACCAGCGAAAGCTTGCAAGTCTCGTTCGGTGATGCGGTATTGCTTGCCCAAACGCACGGCCGGCAGGCGACCGTCGCGGACATATCCGCGCACGGTTCGCACGTGCAGGCCAAGAATATCGGCCACCTGCTCGGCCGAGTAAACAGCAACGCTCATATACGCAAAATACCTCATCCTTCCCTATCATGCTAGCAATAGGGTAGTATAAGGATTTATTTACACGACCGCGCACTGCGCCCACCCACCTCGTACCGGTCACCGCCCGCAACGTCATGACCCGCAACAATTGGCGGAGTGAGAGACCCGGCGCTCGGATGACGCCATCGGCCCGGGATACAAGAGGGTCAATCAATGACTGTGTCTCCCAGGCCTATTGAATTGTGGTCGTGATGTCCCATGATGGCATGGCACGCCGATAGAACTCGATACGCGCGGCGGCCGCGGCATCCCAGGTCATGTTCGACGCCAACGCACGACCGGCCGCCGGGTCGGGCGGTGCCGCCATGGCTTCCCGCAGTTGAGCTGCGAAATCCGTTGGCGTGGAGGCGTACACCGCGCTGTCGCCGAACACTTCACGCAGGACCGGAAGGTCTCGCGTCACCACGGGCCTGCCCGCCGCCAGTGCCTCCATGGCGGCCAGGCCGAACCCTTCCTTGGTGGACGGAAAGGCGAAACCTCGCATGCGCGGCAACCAGACTCGGTAGCGCGTCATTGTCGACGGTTCCGAGAATCACCGGAGCGACGCGCAATTCAGCGCAACGCTCGTCGAATGCCGACCGGTAGTCGGCAATAGTCGAAGAGAGTTTCACCTCCCGCGATCACCAGCGAGGCCGCGGGCTCGTGCTCCTGAACCGCTGCCATGGCGTCGACCAGATCCACCGTCCCTTTCCACGGTCCGTTGTCCGGATTCTGAGCGCCGATGGTGCGGCACGCGGCGTGATGCACGAGGCGGTCGGCGTAGCCCGGTCATCGCGGTCCGCATGACGTCGGCGAGCATCTCACCGGGGGCGTTCATGGCGGCTGCGATTTCCGAATCAGGCTGGGCAGCAATGAGTCACGCGTCCCCTTGGCCGTCGGGAGAGATCATTCCCTGGAAGCGGCTGGCGAGTCGTGCTTGACGGTCGGCGGTGGGAGTTGACAACGGTTCTCTCGGGCGTGCGGTAGTCGAATCGCCGGTGGGATGTGTCACCGGCGCCACGATCAGAAATCGTGTGAACGAGACGAAATGCTCCTGAACGGTCCCCAGCGGAGAGGCTGGACGCCCTCACCCGGTCGTCGGGCGATCGAGCGATGCTGCGCGCTGTCGCATCTGCCCGAGAACGCGGATGGCGACCTGCGCGGCAAGCCACAGCGCCACCTCGTCGTCCTGCGAGACCCCCGGCAGCAGCTCGGCGATGCGGTGGCGACGAACGCTGGCCCTGCCCTCCCAGTTGCGCCTGCCCGCCTCGCCCAGAGCCACCAGCGACGCGCGGCCGTCGTCGGGATCGCTGCGCTTCTCCAGCAGCCCTTGGCGCTCCAGACGCTGCACGAGCTGCGTCATGGCCGACTGGCTGGCACCCTCGGCTTCGGCCAGGGCCGTCAGTCGCATGGGCCCCTCGCGATACAGGCGATTCACCACCAGGGCTGCACTGGCACTGAGGTCACTGCGATCGATCAGATAGCGCCACATCAGGTCGGTGCCGAGCTCGATCATCTCGGCAATGCTTTCGACACTGTCGTCAACCGGATGCTTCACCAGAGCTTTATATCAGTAATATTATTTTTCGGGAATAAGGCGAGAGGCGCGGGTGTTGATGGCCTGCTTCGTCGGCGTGGCGGTTTCCGCACGATTTAGATTGAGAATTCAGGCATTCCGGCGCAGCTTCAACCTTGAGATCAGCTGTGAATTTCGGAACCCGGTGTACCAGCGGTTGATAACTGCATCCTGTGTCGGATATAAAAATCGAGCGAGAGGTTCGCACCGGCCATCGTCTCCGATGTGCCCGGTATCGGCCCCTGGCGCGGAGTTCGAGGAGCAGTTCAGTGCGTCGACCACAGGCCCGGGCCGTCCTAGCGCGGTGGTGGTTGCCCTTGGTGGTCGTCATCGCGCTCGCCATCGGCGGGCTGGGCATGTACAAAGCGCATCAGTCCTCGGCGCCCGGTCCGGTGCTCGCGGTCAATCCGCCCCAGGCACCCGAAGAGTTCACGCCCAAACGGATGACGTACGAGTTGACCGGCGACGTCGGAAGCGGCGGCATGCTGTCCTACATCGACATCGACGGCTACCCGCACAAGGTGGACCTCACCGAGCTGCCGTGGTCCCACGTTGAGACCACCAACCTCAGCGTCGTGTCCGGAAGTATCTCCGCTCAGGTCCACGGCGGCACCATCGGTTGCCGAATTCTGGTCGACAATGTCGTCCGCGACGAACAGACCGCAACGCGCCAGGACGCCGACGTCACCTGCCGAGTCAAATCCGCGTGAGCGCGCACCAAGCGAAGAGGCCGTTCGTCCCGAGAATGGTTCGCGCCCTGGCGATTCCGATCATCATATTCTGGGCGCTGTTCGCGGTCACGACGAACACCTTCGTACCCAAGGTCGAAGACGTCGCCACCGAACTCGCCGGCCCCGAAGTGCCCACCTACGCGCCGTCGCAGGCCGCGCTGTTGCACATCGGCGAGAAGTTCCATGAGTCCAACTCGACGAGCTTGACCATGGTCGTCCTGGAAGCCGACCATCCGCTGGGCCAGGCCGAACACGCCTACTACAACGACCTGGTCGTGCGACTGAACAACGACAGGAGACACGTCCAGTACGCGATGGACCTGTGGGGCAGCCCCGTCACCGCGGCGGGCGCGCAGAGCATCGACGGGAAGTCGGCATATCTCCTACTGCGACTGGCGGGCAACGTCGGTCAGATCCAGGCGAACGAATCCGTCGCCGCCGTGCGCGACATCATCGACAAGGATCCCCCACCGCAGGGCCTGAAAGTCTTCGTCAGCGGATCGGCGCCGATGGCCTCGGACACGTTGTCGATCGCCAACAACAGCCTCAACAACATCACCATCGTCACGATCATTCTGATCCTGGTGATGCTGCTCCTGGTGTACCGCGGGCTCGCCAACGTCGCCGTCCCCATGTACAGCGTGCTGTTCGAAATTCTCATCGCCAAGGGCATCGTCTCGACGCTGGGGCACTACGGGTTCATCCCGATGTCGTCGTTCGCGGTGAACATCGTGGTGTCGCTGACACTAGGCGCCGGCACCGACTACGGCATCTTCCTGATGGGCCGCTACCACGAAGCGCGACGATTGGGGGAAAGCCGGGAGGAGGCCTACTACACGGCCTACCGAGCCGTGTCTCCGATCATCATCGGCTCCGGATTGACCATCGCCGGGTCGTGCTTCTGCCTGACGTTCGCGCGGCTGGACTACTTCCACACCATGGGTCCGGCAGTGGCCATCAGCATGCTGTTCACCATTGCCGCGGCGTTGACACTGGCGCCGGCTCTGCTGACCCTCGGCTCTCTGTTCGGTCTTTTCGATCCGAAAGTGGCGACTCGCGGCCGGTTGTACCGACGCATCGGGGCGAGCGTCGTGCGCTGGCCCGGGCCGATCCTCGCCGCCAGCATGGCGGTGGTGCTGGCCGGGGCGATCTTCGTGCCGACCTACAGCGTGAGTTACGACGACCGGGCTTATCAGCCCCCGACCGGCGCGGCCAATGAGGGCTTCGCCGCCGCGGATCGACACTTCTCCCCCAGCAAGCTGTTCACCGAGATGCTGATGGTCGAATCCGACCACGACATGCGCAATTCGGCCGACTTCATCTCGCTGGATCGAGTCGCCAAGGAACTGGTGCGCCTTCCCGGAGTGGCGATGGTGCAGAGCGTCACCCGACCGCTGGGCCGACCACTCGACCACGCCAACGTGCCGTACCTGTTCACCGTTCAGGGTGGCGCGGCGGGTCAACAACTGCCGTTCAACGAACACGCCAACGACAACACCGACCAGCAGGCCGACATCCAGGCCCAGACCGTCGCCACCCTGGGCAAGACGATCGACCTCACCCAGCAGCTGGCCGACGACCTGCATACGACGACGCTGACGGCGGAGAACTTGGCTTCCGTCACTGACGAGGTCAACGACGACATCTCCAACCTCGACGACACCTTCCGGCCGCTCAAGGCGTACTTCTACTGGGAGCCGCACTGCTACGACATCCCGGTGTGCTTTGCCATGCGCTCTCTGTTCGATTCCCTGGACGGAATCGACGCTCTGGACGAACAGATTCACAAGACGGTGACCGATCTTCAGGCGGTAGACGCGCTGATGCCGCAGATGGTGGCGCAGCTCAAGATCACCCGCGACGAGACCCAGGCGCTGCAGACCATCATCGTCAACAACTACGGTCCGGCGCACCTGCAGTCCACGCAGACCGATCAGACGTTCTTCGATCAGGTCAACGTGGGCAACGACTTCGACAGGTCCCGCAGCGACGATTACTTCTACATGCCCCGAGAAGGTTTCGACAACGACGACGTCAAGACCGACCTGCGGTTGAACATGTCCCCGGACGGTAAAGCCGCGCGGTTCGTCGTCACCCACGAGGGCAACGCCATGGCGCCCGAGGGAATCGACCACGTCGACCAATTCCCCGACGCGATCCGGGCCGCGCTCAAAGAGACGTCGCTGGCCGGGTCCAAGATCTACATCGGCGGTGCGGCATCGCAGAACAAGGACATCAAGGAGTACGCCCGATCGGACTTGACCATCGTCGCCATCGCTGCCTTCGTGTTGATCTTCCTGATCATGTTGATCCTCACCCGCAGTCTGATGGCCGCGATCGTCATTCCCGGCACGGTGGCGTTCTCGTTCGCGGGTGCGTTCGGGCTGTCGATCCTGCTGTGGCAGCACCTGATCGGGTTGCACCTGCATTGGCTGGTCCTGCCGATCACGTTCGTCATCCTGGTGGCCGTGGGCTCGGACTACAACCTCCTGCTCATCGCCCGGGTGAAGGAGGAGATCGGCGGCAGGATCCAGACCACCGGGCTGCACACCGGGCTGATCCGTGCGCTCGGCAGCACCGGCGGCGTGGTCACCTCGGCGGGATTGGTGTTCGCGTTCACCATGCTGGCGATGCTGGCCAGTGATCTGAAGACCATCGCCCAGGTCGGCTCCACCGTCTGCATCGGCCTGCTGCTGGACACCTTGATCGTGCGCACCTTCTTCGTACCGACACTCATCCGTCTGCTCGGGCCGTGGTTCTGGTGGCCCACGCTGGTGCGGGTCCGGCCCCGCCGTACCCCCGTGCCCGCTGTTGTCACCGGAGCGTCCCGATGAGCATCGACACCAGTACCCACACCGCGGGCCTCGGGCTGTGGGGCCTGCTCATGTTCGTCGCCCTCGGCGTCGAAGTCATCCTGGCGGGCCTGGCGACCCTCTACGTCCGCCGACTCCTGGCGCTTCGGGCCCTTCCGGGCGCCGAGGAGCTCAACAGCTACCAGAAGGCGATACGCAAGCTGCGCAAAGGCGAGCCCATGACCGACGAGGAGGTCGACCTCGCCCGCCGCATCATCGACATCCGCAGGTCCCCCTTGGCCTACAGCATTCCCACCGCGTTCATGACCATGGGGATCTTCTACGTTTTCGGAAGTCTGGAGTACCTGCACGGCCATCAGGCTTCCGAGCGCACCTTCCTCGGCGTCATCCCCATGTTCACCGCCACCAACCTCATCATCCAGATGCGCAAGACCGCCCGTCTGAAGAAGCGGTTGCCGAAACAGCCGGTGCCTCAGCCTGTTCCGTGACCGAGAGCGTACGTGGCCTCGGGGAATCAAGCCGGCGACGTTGAGTGCACGGACCGTCGTGTCATCCTGGTGATCGAGGGCGCGGCATCCGGGCTCGTTCGATAACCGGACCGGTGGGTGAGTGGCCCGGGGCCGCCACTCGGCTGTCATTGGAGTGACGAGTGCGAAACGGTGTGTCTGCAGTAGAAGCGACCACCATCAAATGCGCTGCTCGCAACGCCGTGTTGGCCAGTACGACACGCAGCCTCTGGTTGATCGCGAGGTCGATGTGAGCGTTCGACCGCACCCTGATCGTATCGACGCTTTCCGCGCCCGCAGAAGGTGTCAGGGATTGGCCCCGGTGGATTTCACGACGTCGACTGAATCGAAAGCCTGGTCGCTTGGTCGCCGCTACCCGAGCAGAGCTGGTGCTTATCAGAAGCGTCAGTTGACAACACTTTCAGTCAATCAATCTCGTTGACGACCGGCGCTCACTATGCGTTCGGCGACGTCATGAAGTTTGGTATTCGATTCTTGTGACAAGCGGCGCAACAACTCAAAGGCGGCTGGCGCAGTGATGTCGAAGCGTTCCATCAACATGCCCTTGGCTTGCCCGATGATGTCGCGGCTGGCCAGCGCGCTACGGAAGTGCTGCTCACGATTCATGCCGCTCCAGGCGACCGCCAGATGCGCGGCAAAGATGAGTCCCAGCTCAACAGACTCCTCGTCGAACACCCCGGCTGACTCGGCGAAGAAATTGAGCGCCGCGAGAAGTTGGCCGTCGTCGAACAGCCGAAAAGACATCACCGATCGAATTGGAGTCTGAACCATGGTCTGCGCCTGAAAACGGGGCCAACGTGTTTCAGTCGCCATGTCGTCTATCACGATGGTGTGATGGTTCCACGCGGCGGACAAGCACGGGCCCTCGCCAGTAGCGAACTGGATCTCGTCAACGACGCTCGCGAGCGGGTGCGTTGCCGCCAACGTGGTCACGCTTTTTCCCTGAGTGTTGAAGACTGTCGTTCCCGCAAAGCGCGCCCCCGGCACCGAGGCCACGCTGATTGCTGTGAGATCCAGCAGCGCCACCTCCAGATCGGCGCACCAGTGCGCTGCAGGAACTCGACCTGTTGCAGCGCCTCGAGAATCTTTCCGCGCTCAGTGGACGTCTCGTCACGCTTCGGCATGCCCTCGCCTCGAGGTGCATTCTTTCTGCCCGTCACCCTCACCCCTGAACGTAGAGGCCATCACACTATCGCCAAATCTTTCCAAATGATGACAAATCACTCAAAGTGGTACGGCGCAGCCCGCAGAACGTGTATTGACGCGCCCGTAGCAATCGACCCGCGCGAGAGATGCGATGGGTGTTGCTGCCGGGTGAAACCTGCCCCGAACGACGTCGTCATTGCCGCCTGTGCTGGCGTGGTTCGGGAACGTCGGATCAGCATGGTCAGCGGATTCTCGATCCGCCGCAGAAAAGCACGATGACACGCGTCCAGTCAAACCCCGGCCGACGTCGCGCGCTGGTGTCGTATTGACGAGCACGGCGGCTGTTGGTGCAGAGCTGCTCGGCGACTGGCGGACCGTTGGCGGCGCCGCCATCGCGGACATCTTGGTCGCTACGCCATTTCCGCCTATTCATCCCTTCTGGCCTTCACACGCTCCTAGCGCGGCGAAGGCCCCGCCTCGGTCGGTGCACGAATCGAAATCCACTGCAGGGGATGGGGCACGAAGCGCGGCCTCACCACCGGACGCACCACCGTGCCCATGCCGGCGTCGGCGATCGAACCGGTCGTCGTGATCAAGTCGACATCGGCCTGCGCCGGCCATCCCGATCTTCCGAGGCGACTGGACACTCGTGCAAGGAACACGCCAATGCACGACGGGCAATCAGGACAATCCAGATGGCGGCAAGGCCAATAGAAAATTTCAGCTGCCAACGACAACCTCAACGCGACTGCCGCCTTCACGCACCGGCACCTACCCATTGTGAGGTCAAATCATGGGCGTCGCCACCGACGTCGGCGCGCCCGTCACCTCCCGCATCATGAGGCCGCACGCCGATAGAACTCGATATGCGCGGCAGCCGCGGCGTCCCAGGTCATGCTCGACGCCAAGGCGCGACCACGCGCCGGATCGGGCGGCGCCGCAATGGCTTCCCGCAGTCGAGCCGCGAAATCCGCCGGCGTGGAGGCGTACGCCACGCTATCGCCGAACACTTCACGCAGGACCGGAAGGTCGCGCGCCACCACGGGCCTGCCCGCGGCCAATGCCTCCATGGCGGCCAGGCCGAACCCCTCCTTGGTGGACGGAAAGGCGAAAACCTCGCATGCGGCAACCAGACTCGGCAGGGCGTCATTCTCGACGGTTCCGAGAATCACCGGCGCGACGCCCACTTCAGCGCAACGCTCGTCGAATGCCGACCGATACTCGCGATAGTCGAAGAGAGTTTCACCGCCCGCGATCACCAGCGAGACTGCAGGCTCGTGCTCTCGCAACACTGCCATGGCGCCGACCAGATCCACCGTTCCTTTGCGCGGTTCGATACCTCCGACCGCCAGGACGTACCGGCCCAGGTCTGAGCGCCACTGTTCCTGCGCAGCGGTGTCGTCCGAAGCATCGATGAACCGTTGCGCCTGCACACCATTCGGTATCACCGTCGGCGCCAATCCCCACCCGGCGCAAACTTCGTCGGCCACCGCACGAGAGACACAGATCCGGGCGTACGGCTCGACGATGGCGCGCTCGTGGCACTCCGCCAGCACGGGCGTCGTGAATTGGTCAAGATGGTGAATCGTACGGATACACCGGCCCACGGCATTGGCACTGATGCAGTCCTGGGCATGCACGATGTCGAAATCGTTCGCAGAGAACGCGTCTCGCAGTGTCGCGATGGAGCGCACGATCCGGTCGGTGACGGTATCCCCGGGCAGATCGATGAACTCGACGAGCTTCACGGTCACGGCCGGATCGACAGCGCGGAAGAAACCACGGTCACCGGCGCGCGCCAACGACCACACCGTCACATCGACCCCGCGATGCGCCAGTGCCTCGGCCAGGTTCAGCGTGTGCACCACGCCGCCGCGCGGTTTGGTCGAATACGTCAGCAGGGCGACGCGCATCGTCACGATCCGCTCCGGTAGGTGTCCGGTCGCAGCTCCGCGAGGTGGTTGAGTACCTTGCGGGCGCGGCTGATCTCGGCCTCCACGTCGATCTCCGCTCTTGCCAGCCCGCCTTTGGCACGAGTGGTCGAGAGAATGTCCCCGCCCGGCCCCACCACTTTGGCCTGACCCAGGAAGCGCAGGTTGCCCATCACACCGGTCTGATTGGACGACACCAGCACCACCTGGTTCTCGGCGGCGCGAGCACAGTCGTATAGGTCGAACAGGCGGGACTGACGATCGGCGGGTAGCCGAGAAGCGCGATCGGTGATGCTCGCCGGCCACGCCGACAGCGCGGCGATGACGTGCGCGCCGTCGGCCGCCAGCGTGCGTGCCGCTTCGGGGAAGGTCTTGTCGTAGTCGATCAGCATCCCGAGCTTTCCGACGGGGGTGTCGAACGCCGAAAACCCATCACCAGCAAGGTAGGTCAATGACTCGCCTGCCGGCTGATGCACCTTGCGATAGGTGCCCAGGACGCCGTCACCGGTGACGCAGATGGCGGCGTTGTACCGGCCGCCGCCAGCAGCTGCCTCTGCATACCCCAGGCAGACGGTCATCGGCCCCGCCGCCGCGATGACGTCGGCGATCTCGGGTCCGTCGGGGTCGAGAGCGGGCGGTGGATCCGCCGGGTCCGGGGCGCGAAAGTCGCCGATGTACCCACCCAGGCACGCGTCCGGCAGGACGAGCAGATCGACGCCGTCCTGCCGGGCAGATGCGATGATGCCGACGATCTTCTCGACACATCGAGGGAGGTCGCGCCCGAAGTTCGCGGCCACCGCAGCCAAGGTCACCGATGTCATCGGCTGTAGCCTACGACGGCCCCAGTCCCGTCACCGCAGGCGCGAGCGCACCGGTCACGACTCCGTCGGGCCACCGCAGGCGTACTCCGGGTTCGGTCGTCAGCACACCGCATTCGGCGCTGTCGACCCCGGCGGGCAAGGCCTGCGCGGACTCGGGTCCGGCGGTCAGCATCCCGAATCCCGGGAAGCAGGTGAGCCAGTCCCCCATCGCCGCATCGACGGGACGCGGCACCGACGCCACGTCGATCTCGGCTCCGGTGCCACACGCTTCGGCCATCATGCCCAGGGTGCCGCCGATGCCGGCCATGCTCACGTCTTTGGCGGACGCCGGCATCGACTGCGCCACCAGACCCGTCATGGCCACCAGGTCGGCGCTGCTGCGCCGACTGGTCGAATCCCACTGCCGCCCCTGATATCCCGGCCGCCATTGACCGGAGAGGTCTGCGGTCAACCGCACCGTGTCCCCCACCGCGGCTCCCCCCGCTCGCACCGGAGCGCTGCTGCGTCCCAGCGCCGTGACGGACAGGGCCGCCGGCACACCGAGCTGTGTGTGTCCGCCGAGCACCGGGACCTGCCAGGCCGCGGATGCTCGAGCGACGCCGGAGATCACCCTGTCCAGGAGCGCTCTGTTGGGGGCACCGACGGCGTCGAGAAGACCGATGGGGCGCGCTCCCATGGCGGCCAGATCGTTGACGTTGACCAGAACCGAACACCAGCCGGCCCATTCAGGGTCGCGTTCCACCATCGACGGGATGATCGCGTCGCACGCGGCGATCAGATCGCTTCCCGGCACCGGCACGCCGTCGTCACCCACATACCCTGCCGGCCCGAGCGCCCCGGGCACAGAACGCAGGGGTGCCAACGCATCACCCAGGAACGCCTTGGTGGCGGTGGCGAGTCGTTGGATCGAGGCGATCGGCCACCGCATCCATGCGTGCTCCTGGCCAGCGACCATCCGCTCCCCCACGAGATCCCATCCCAGGGCTTCGAACAATCGGGAGTATCGCCGCTGCACCGTCGCCTCGAATCGGAGCACACCGGCCGATTCGGCGTGGGCGCACGCCGCCCGCACCAGCGCCGGTCCCACACCGTCGGACCGGACGCCGGGGTGGACCACCAGACGGCTCCCGGTCCACCATCCGATGTCGGGGTCGGTGGCCGGGGCCAGCCGGACTCCCCCAAGCACATGCCCGTCGGGAGCGGTGGCCACCAGGACGACTGTGCGCGGATCGTCGTCGATGTCGTCACGGTCGGAACCCGTGAACAGGCCCTGAGCGGAAACGAACTCGTCCCGGCGCAGTCGACGGTAGGCGGTGAGTGCTGACGAGGTCGAGGCCGGAGTGATCAGGAACGGCGCCGGTGGGCGCGGTGTCCCGGACAGGATCGACAGCCCGACGGGAGCGTGCGCGCTGGCTGCGAACGGGATCATCACGCCCCCAGGTTCTGCAGGACGCTGCACGCTCCACATGCGGCGCATCCGGCGCGTTGGTCGGCGCCTGTCATGCCCGCAGCCTGCAGCATCAGTGCGACTTCGCGACTGACCTTCTCGACCACCGATGCCTCGGGGGCACGGGCACCGTCGACGTCGACGGCAAGCGATCCGGGCTGCGGACGGAACGGGACGATGAACGGATACACCCCCATGTCGATGAGTTCTGCTGCGCCACTGATCAACTCCTGCGGATCCTCGCCGAGCCCGACAAGCAGATATGTCGACACCTGGTTGCGCCCGAAGACCCGCACCGCCTCACGCCAGGCCTCCCGATAGCGCTCGACAGTGACCCTAGCCTTGCCGGGCATCCACCGTTTCCGGACATCGTCGTCGAGCGATTCGATGTGGATGCCGATGGCGTCGGCGCCGGCCTCACGGAGTTCGGTCAACACCTCGAGGTCCGCGGGCGGTTCACACTGCACCTGGATGGGCAGCGACGGCACCGCGGCCTTGACCGCCCGCACGCAGCGGGCCAGGTGCCGGGCACCGCGGTCACTGCCTGCCGACGTGCCGGTGGTCATCACCATCTGGGTGACGCCATCCAGACGCACGGCCGCGGCGGCCACCTCGGCCAACTCAGAGGGCCGCTTCACCGCGGTGGTGGCACCGGAACGCAGGGACTCCTCGATCGTGCAGAATCGGCACCGCTGGTCTTCGACGTACCGAATGCAGGTCTGGACCACGGTGGTGGCCAGCACGTCACGGCCGTGCAGGCGGGCCAGCTTCTCGTAGGGCACGCCGTCGACCGTGCACAGGTCGTAGAACCGAGGCCGGGTCACCACCTCGACATCGAGGCCGGTGTCCTCGCCGTCGAGAATCACTCGCGTGCCGTCGAAGACGAAGGGACTGTTCGGGTTACGTGGGATGGCGGCATTGAGCCCGTCGATGACCAGATGACCGTCGGCGCTCGGACCGGCGCCCGCGGTGCGGCTCACCGGTGGCGAACCCCGGAAACCCAACAGCGCCAGATCGACTCGTGTGGATACAGACATGCGATGCCTCCTACGCTGTAGCGGGTTCGGGTGCGTGGAAGGCACGTCGATGTGCCGTGAGTGCGGGTACCATGACGTCAGCTCCCGACGGCGAGTCGTAGCACCGACTCGTGGTAGCCGCTGATGATGGTGGCGGCGATGTGCGAGGCGTCGCGGTCGATGCCCAGGAATCGGCCCGATCCCCAGGTGTGCATCCATGGCAGGCCGATGAAACTCAGCCCCGGCACCGACGTGACCCCACGCGTCTGCATCGGCCGGCCAGCACCGTCGAACGCGCTGGCTTCGATCCAGCGATAGTCCGGCCGGTATCCGATCGCCCACACGATGCTGGTGACGTTCTCGGCGGCCAAATCCAGTGTTGTCGGCTCTGTCTCGGGCTCCCACACCGGCTCATAGCGGGTGGCCGGCGGCGCGGTGATGCTCTCGCGTTCGATGTAGACGTCGATGTCCGAGCAGATCGAGTTGTAGACCGCGTCGGCATGGTCGAGGGCAGCACGCAGGGTGGGTTCGAACGACAGCGTGGTGTCCTTGCCGCCGGCCAGAGCGCCATAGAGCTTCATGCCCTCGACGGCGAATTGCCGCAGGTCCACATCGCGGCCACCGTCACGGCCGGTGACATAGTGGTTGGTCTTCTCGATCGCGGCCTTTCCACCCGGATACTGCGCTGCCGCGCGGTCATACAGACCCATGTCCGACAGCCAGGTCATACAGTCGCGGCCCCGGTAAAAACGGGCCACCCGTGGCGCGTTGCCCACCGCCAGGTGCACCTGACGCCCGGCGAGGTGCAGATCCTCCGCGATCTGGGCGCCGGACTGCCCGGTGCCCACCACCAACACCGCGCCATCGGGCAGCTGGTCGGCGTTGCGGTACTGCTCGGAGTGGATCTGGGTGATGGCTGGACCCAGCGAACCCGCATAGGCCGGAATGACGGGCAGCGGGTAACCACCCGTCGCGATCACGGCGTTCTCACACGTGAGTTCTTCGGTTCCCGAGGACGTTTGGAGTGTGAGAGCGAAGCCGCCTTCGGGGCGTCGGGTCAGCTTGGTGACGCGGGTGTGGGTGCGCAGCGGAGCGTCGAAGGTCTTCAGCCAGCCGTCCAGCCAGGCCACCACTTCGTCGCGGGTCATGAAGCCGTCGGGGTCTGCGCCGTCATAGGCGTAGCCGGGTAGCTTGCAGTGCCAATTGGGGGTGACCAGGGTGAAGTTGTCCCACCGGCTGTCAGCCCAGGCATGCACCGGGGTGTGCGCCTCGAGAATCACGTGGTCGATGCCGGCACGGCTCAGGTACCAGCTGACCGAGAGCCCGGCCTGCCCACCACCGATGATCGCCACTGGCACATGTGCGCCTGTCATGATCGCTCCAGAGAGGGCTGCATGGCGATGATGGTGACCTCCGCGTCAGGGGCGAACCGACTGGCGGACTTCATGATCTGGTCGTTGGTGGCTGCTGCCGACGTGCAGGCGAATCCGTACTTGGCGCGCACCCGGTCGCTGGCCTGCTCGAGTGCGGCGCCGGCACGGTCCACCAGGTCGCCGACGGTGTAGCGCTGTCCCGATGTCAGGAAGTCGTGCATCACCAGACTCGGCGAGTAGCAGGACTGGATGGAACCGTCGGGCCAGCGGATGTCGAATGTCATCTCAGGCATGCGCCAGCTCCGCCCACTTCGTCGCGTCGGCGTCGGTCAGCGGGCCGTAGACGTCCGGCCTGCGGTCACGCAGGTGGAACATGCCTGCGCGCATGGTGCGGAAGGTCTCGTCGACGTCCACGTCGGCGACTGCCATCCCGCTGCCCAGCAGGGTGGTCGCCAGGATGTTGCCGCCCGGGTCCACGACTTTGGAGTTGCCGACGTAGCGCAGCGACCCGAAGGTGCCGCTCTGGTTGGAAGCCACCCAGAACACCTGGTTGTCGAGAGCCCGGGCGATGTCGAACTGGTTGAACCGGTAGGTCCAGCGGTCGTCCTGCAGGTTCTCCGCCGTGGCGGTGCGAGCCGCCGGCCATGCCGACAGGCTGGCGATGATCTGCGCGCCGTCCAGTGCCATCACGCGTGCGGCCTCGGGGAAGGCCTTGTCGTAGCAGATTTGCAGCCCGATACGCCCGGCCGGGGTGTCATACACGTTGTAGCGGGTGCCAGCCGAGTAGGACATGCTCTCCCCCAGCGGCTGGTGCACCTTGCGGTAGACGCCGTAGACATTCCCGCCGTCCAGCAGTGCTGCTGCGTTGTAACGGGTTTCGCCGTCCTCGGCGAGCTCGCAGAAACCGATGGCGACCACCAGGTTCCCGGCCAGTTGTTGCACTCGCTTGATCTCGGGTCCGTCGACCCGGATGGCCGGCGGCAGTGATCGAGTGGTGGTCTTGACGGTGTCCCCGTGGTTGCCCAGCGACGACAGGTACCCGCCGATCGCCGCTTCCGGCAATGCCAGGAAGTCGACGCCGCGTTCGCGTGCCTCGTCGGCCAGCGATGCGATCAGAGCGTAGTTCTGGTCGAGATCCCTGCTGAAGTTCGCAGAAACCGCTGCGAGAGTGGTCATTTCGCTGTCACACCATGTACGTCGAGTTGATGATGGCACCCTTGCGGGCGTAATAGATGAGGGCATCCTGGACGTCCAGCGGGTGCGCGGGGATGACGCCCTCGATCAGGTCCTCCTCACGACCGCCGTGCAGCGCGAGCCCGAAGCGACAGGCGAACACCGTGCCACCCTCCTTGATGAAGGTGCCCAGCGCATCGTTGATGTTCTGCTCACCCGGGAAGCCGGAGTCGCCGGTGGTGGGAAAACCCCGGGTGGCAAGGCAATTGATGGCGCCGGGGCCGTAGAAGTAGATGGCGGACTCGAATCCTTTGCGCAGGGCGCGAGTCGCCTGCAGGACGGCTACGAAGCTGACCGACGACTCGTGGGCGATACCGTGCACCAGGGTGAAGTAGCTCTCGCCCTCCTCGGCCTGGTAATCGGGGAAGATCTTGGTGCCGCCGTAGATGTTGCTGCCCTTGGGTAGCGACGGGTGCGGGATCTCGGCGAGCGAGGTGGCGATGTTCCCGGCGATGGATGCGTCAAATGCCATGGAGGACTCCATAATTCTTGCTAGACGTGCTGGCGGATCGTGTTGCCCGGCCGAGCCCCGTTGGTCGATCGACGTCGACCTGATGCAATTACAGGCCCTCTCTATTGCGCGGTGGTTATGAGCGGAATACGTCCCTGTTGCCAACCGGCAGAGCCGTGCAATGCGCAGTTAACACGCCGAGACTGTCCACACAGCTCCTAGGCAAGAACAGGCAGTCACGTGCGTCCCCGCATCGCATCACCGGTGCAGCACCCGATCGGCCATCGGCAGCAGGACGCGCAGCGTGGGTCGACAGCGTCGCACCTCTGCCGGATGGTCGACATCGGATCAGACCGGTCGCCTTGCACAATGAGACGATGACGAACGAGCCCGCGACCGTGCGACAGCTGGCTGCTCTGCGGCTTCTTCGCCGGGTGCGCGACCGGATGGATCGCGACTATGCCCAGCCACTCGACGTGGAAGCTCTGGCCCGTGCCGTGAACATGTCGGCCGGCCATCTGAGTCGGAGTTTCACGGCTGCTTACGGGGAGTCGCCCTACGCATACCTGATGACTCGACGCATCGAGCGGGCCATGGCGCTGCTGCGCCGCGGCGATCTCAGCGTCACCGATGTGTGCTTTGCCGTGGGGTGTTCATCGTTGGGGACGTTCAGCACCCGGTTCACTGAGCTGGTCGGGATGCCGCCCAGCGTTTACCGTGACCGTACTGCCGCGCTGGTCGACGGATTGCCGTCGTGCATGGAAAAGCACGTCACCAGACCGATCAGGAATCGAGAAGCGCCGTCTGCCGCGCTACGCCTAGCGTGATCCGCATGGACCTGAAGATTCACACCACGTTCCTGCCGCATGACGATCCGGAGGCGTCTGTGGCCTTCTACCGCGACATCCTGGGCTTCGAGGTTCGGCTCGACGTCGGCGGTGGCACGATGCGCTGGATCACCGTCGGTCCGCCGAATCAGCCAGAGACGTCGATAGTGCTGCATCCCCCGGCGGCCGACCCCGGTGCCACGGATGACGAGCGCCGCGTGATTGCCGAAATGATGGCCAAAGGCACCTACGCCATCATCGTCCTCGCCACCACGGATCTCGATGGCACCTTCGAACGGCTCCAGGCCAGCGACGCCGACATCGTTCAGGAGCCGATCGAGCAGCCCTACGGCGTGCGTGACTGCGCATTGCGCGACCCCGCCGGCACCATGATCCGCATCCAGGAAGTGCGTTGACCGGAGAGAGCCCGGTCTAGGGCGAACCCCAACCGCCGCTTCGCCAACACACCCAGTCGATTTCGACGCGCGCGCTCACCGCCAGCCCCGTCACGCCGACACAGGTCCGTGACGGCAGCCGATCGGGGAACCACGCGGCGTACGCCGTGTTGAAGGCCGCGTACTCGGACCAGTCGGTGAGATAGGCGCGCACCGACACAACGTCGGCCAGACCGCCGCCGCACAGTTCGGTGACCCGCAGCAGATTGGACAGCACCTGATCGGTCTGGACCGCGATGTCCTGGCTCACCACCGATCCACTGGTGTCGGTGGGCATCTGCCCGGTCACATACAGCGTGTCGCCGGCCGCGGTGGCATGCACGAACGGGGCCACCGACGGCGGCACCCCGTCGGCGGGAGTGAAGACGAAGGTCCGGATACCTCCCGCCGCGCTCACGACGCACTCCCCCAGTCGCCTGGAAAGCAGCGCTTGTCGATCCGGGCGTGCACGCCCTGACGCTGATCGACGACCTGCGTGACGGTGAAGTCCACCGCCACCGACATGAACGAGTAGGCATCGGCGTGCGACAGCCCGTACAACCGTTGCAGGATGTCGAGTGCGCGTACCGCCGCGGCGCGCATCGCGTCGTCCAGGTTATCGCCGAAACCGTGGACAAGCAGTTCGGTCGCCGTCTCCAGCACGGGGACGGTGAACGGCACATCACGGCGTACCGTCAAGCGCAGCAGCCCGTTCAACGACGCCTCCAGGGCGGTGCCACTGATCTCCCCGTCGCCCTGAGACACGTGTGGGTCGCCGATCGACAACAGTGCGCCAGCAGTGTGGACGGGGTAATACATCCGGCCGCCGGCGCCGATACGCCAATTGTCGATGTTTCCGCCGTGATCGCCGGGCGGCACGGAGGACAGCCGCCCGGCCATGGCCGGCGCGACGCCCATGGTGCCGAAGTGCGGGCGCAGTGGGACGGTGACACCGGGCAACGCAGGTTCGCGCGCAACGCTTGCCGGTTCCACGACGGTTCCTGGTTGGTCGGCCAGCGGTGTGGCTGTCCAGTCGTAGCCGAACAGCGCCCGCCCGCGCAGCGCGGAAGAATCCAGTTCGTAGATCGTGACCCGCTCGGTTGCGGTGAGGTCGTACAGATAACCCCAGTGCGCGGCCAGATTCGAGCCGTACTTCAGGCGCGGCGTGGCCTCCAGGATGTCGACCTGCAGCACGTCACCGGGACGGGCTCCGGCGATCGCGATCGGGCCGGTCAACAGATGAGGGCCTGGCCCGCGATCGGTGACCTGATCGAAGACCGCGCGAATATCGTCGTCCATCAACAGATCTGGAGCATCACCGGCGTGATGGGTGAGAGTCTGCACTGACACCAGATCACCCGAGTCGACCGTGAGCACCGGGCTCAGCGCGGGATCGAAGTACCCCCAGTGCACCGTCGCCGGCGTGGCCCGCAGCACGTGATACATCCGGCGATCATGCCAGCGAGCCTGGGCCGCCGCAGCGTGAGCTCCAGGCCCTGCCCGGTACTCGAGACCGCGGGCGCGCGACAGGCTGAGCCGAGGTGTCACTTCGTGCTGGTGGCAGCGGCAGCGTCGCGCAGATCGGCGAATCCGTCCTCGAGGTGGCGGGCGATGTCCGAAATGTCGGGCACCGCATCGGGGCAGGACGTGAACCCGATACCGACCCGGCCGTTCAGCGACATGGCGGTGATGTTGAGCGCGGTGCCCGCCAGAATGGGACCGAAGGGAATGAGCGATGTGATTCGGCTCCCCAGTAGATACAACTGCAAGGCGGGACCGGGCACATTCGACAGCAAGAGGTTGAATGCAGGCCTCGGGGGCTTGGGAACTGCCGGCAGCACCCTCAGTACAGAACGGATGACCGTCGGGTTCAGCGAGGCCGTCCAATCCTGCACCAGCGTCGGCGCCATCTCGGCGTTGTGATCCTTGGCTTTGGCGCTTCCATCGGCGATGAACGCAAGCCGCGCGACAGGGTCCTCGATGTCCGTGCCGAGCCGGTAGAACAACCACGACGCCTGGTTGCGGCCGGGGCGGTCGGACCGTTCGTGCACGGCGACAGGAACAGCAGCGATCAGAGACGACTCGGGCAGCTCGCTCCGCGCGAGAAGATACCGCCGCAGAGCCTCGGCGCACAGCGCAGTGATCACATCGTTGACGGTGAGGCCGTAGGCGTTCTTGATCGCTTTCACCTCGTCGAGCGCGATGTCGCAAAAGGCGACCGACCGTCGGGTGGTGAATGGTGCGTTGAATACTGTGTTGGGGGCTGCAAACGGCGGCGCCATGGTTTTTCCCGTCGGAATTCGCCGCGCGGTGCGCATCGCGGTCAGGAGCGTTCCCGTCAGCGCCGAGGCGAACCGGCGGGGACGCTCAGCGATACTCAAGGCCCCGCCGGCAGCGATCTGTAGCCGGTTCGGCGGTGCGGGCACCTCGATCGGTTGCGGCACAACTGAATCGGGTTCAGTTCCACACAGCTGCGCGATGATTCCGGCGGCGCCGATCCCGTCGGCCGCAGAATGGTGACACTTCAGCATCACCGCAACTGCACCCTCAGCGGCGAGGCTCTCGATGACCCACATCTCCCACAGCGGCAGATCGCGATTCAAAGGTTGAGCCGCGATGCGTCCACAGGCCTCCGCCAATTCGACGTCGCCTCCGGGCGATGGGAGCGCGGTCCGGTGAAGGTGCCGTTCCACGTGGAAATCCGTGTCGTACGCCCAGACCGGATGACCGAGGTTGAGTTGGCTGTCACGCAGTTTCATGCGGAACTGCGGTACCGCCTCGACTTGGACGGCAAGCGCAGCCTTGAAGCGCTCGAACGAATAGCCACCCGGCATCGTGCTGGTGTCGAGCAGCAGGAGGCCACAGATGTTCAACGGCTGCGAGGGCGTCTCGAGGTACAGGAACATCGCGTCCATGCCGCTGAGTCGCTCCACAGAGGTGATGGTAAGTCCGGGTGAGCACGCCTGGAGGTCGAATGGTGTTGTCGTCACGAGTGAATGTCGCAACCTCGACGCCTGCCGACGCGACGGGAACGCCGTTGCGGATTCGACGAAGTTTCACCGATGCTCGACTGCCTGAGCGGACTCAGCGGGTGGTCGGTAGAAGATGAGCAGTTGGCCGATGCCACCGGCAAGGCCGAGAATCGACGCGACCAGCAAGCCAGGCCACCCCTGCAGGTAACTCCGCAGGCCCGAATCCGAGAACAGCAGATGATCGAGACTCACCCGGCCGGCACCCGTCCCCGCGACGGCGAGGGCTGCCACAGCCAAGATCAGGTTGTACTCCCATCCTTCCTTGACGATGAAGAATCCGTTCGACCGGTGCACTGTCCACGCAGCGACGAGCATGAGCGCGACGAATCCCGCCGCGGCCACCGGGGTCAAAAAGCCTACGGCGAGGCCGATTCCGGCGACGAGTTCGGTGGTGGCCGCGACGCGCGCATGGAACATCCCAGGCCGCATGCCGATACTGTCGAACCAGCCGGCGGTCCCGGGAATCCTTCCACCGCCGAAGAATTTGTTGTAGCCGTGCGCGGCCATCGTCACACCGAGAACCACCCGGAGCAGGCAGATCGCAAAGTCGTAGGCAGTCACGATGGTGACCACCGCGATACCGGGCCCGGTCGACACACCTGGCAGATCACGTCGAAGTGGGCTTCGAGTGCGGTCACGCGGTTCACACCGGATCGAACGCGGAGATGAGCCATCTACCCTGTTGGCGTTCCACTGTGACGCGTACTGCGCTCGCCGAGTTCGCCGGCTCCGGCCGTTGGGCGCTGCTCGACGTCTGGTTCACGAAGACCAGAACCACCGCCTTGTCGGGGTGGATCTCGACAAGGCCCGATCGTGTGACCTGCGCACCGGTCTCGACCTCCTTCTTCTTCGCCGCCGGGATGATCACATTGGCGGTGAACTGGCTGTAGTAGTCCAGGAACTGGCCCGTCAAAAGTGATTTCGCATGGGCGGTGTCCGCCTCGACGCTGGCTGGTGAGTACGTCAACAGCGCGGTCGTACCGTCGCCGGCAGCTTTGAGAACGTCAGCGACCACGCTCTGGTTGGTCTCCGCCACGGAGCGATACTCAGTGAAATAGAGAGTCACCGCCACTGCGGTTGCCACGACGGGGAGCGCGATCAACAGAGCGGCGCTCCAATGTCGGCGAAAGAAGCCCCTCCGAGGTGGGGGCTGGTCGTCGTCCCGGGCCGCTGCCCCCGGAGCGTCGCCGACGGCGTCATCATCGACCACCACTCCATCATCGAGCAGGGCTCCGTCAGCCTGCTCCTCGCGGACGCCTCGATTCTCTTCACTCATGGCACGAAATCCACCTTTGCCATCTTGACGCGATCGCCATCACGCGCGACGTCGACGCTGAGCCGCCACGTGCGTGGGTTCTCCTGTGCGCCCTGCTTGTTGGTGATCCGCGACGTCACCCCCACCAACACCGTCGCGTCGTGATCCGTCATCTTCTCGATCGCGGTGGCATTCACGGTCGCGTCGGTGATCACTTGAGATTGTTCGGCGACCTTGGTGAAGTCGGCCGCCGACGACTCGAAGTCTGCTCGGAACTGGCCAGTCGAGTTGTCGATGATGCGCTGGACGTCGTCTTTGGCGTGGCTGAAGTTCAGCGACATCAGGCTCGTCACGCCCTGACGTGCCGCCGCAGTGTATTCCGCGGCATACCGCTGCTCACGCTCCGACCGGCGCTCCTCGATCACCATGTACACGCTGACCGCAATCATGGCGAGCGTGATCAGGACGGCGAGCACGGCACCCGCACGCTTGAGCCACCGCCGCGTCCGAGATGAAGCGACCGGCTCGGATGTGTTGTCCCGTGCAGCTTCTGGCGCGTCGCCGTCCGACGTCTGATCGCTGTCCGACGTTTCCACGACGACGTCTCGCTCGGCGACAACCGCGAGCTTCGTCCCGCCGCCGTCGGAGTTCGTCCCGCCTCGAAGCCTGAGGACCCTGGCCCGGGCTGCCGCAGCGGCTGCGGCTGCCTCCAACGCCTCGGCTTCGGCTTCGGCCAGTTCGAGGTCGTCTGTCGGCGCGGTCGCCGAGGGGCCGTTGCGTCGGTTCATCATGCGATGGTCCCAGCAGAACGCGCGGCCGCGAGGTCAGATGGCCCGAATCCGAGACGCTCACCGAAGACCACATCCGTGTGCTCGCCGAGGACAGGAGCTCGACGCGCGGTCGGATATCGTCGGTCGACACCGAGTGGCAGGCCCGCCGCCAGATAGGCCCCGATCCGAGGATGATCGACCATGGTGAACAGTGGATTGTCGACGACTCGGTCTTCGGTCACGACCTCACCGAAAGGCCGATACCGCTCCCACAGAATCGTCGTGCCCGTCAACGCTGCTTCGATCTCGACTCGGCCGCGGTCACCGAACCAGCCAGCGAACACGGCGTTCAACACCTCTCGGTAGCGGTACCGGGCGCCCTCGTCGGCGAAATCCACCTGCAACGCTTCGGCAAGAGCGTCGACTGCCGCACCCGTGCACGTCAGCGACACCAGATCACGGAAATGCCGTGCAGTGAGCGCGACGAGCATGAAGGTGGCGCCGTCACAGCTGTCGAAATGATGCCCGTATTGCCCGTACACAGCCGTGCCAATGCGCTTTCGCTCCGTTCCGTTCACCATTGCCTCCGTCAAAAAGCCCAGATGTCCGGTCAGGGCCAGAGCCACGTCTTCGAGGGGAATACGGATGAATCGCCCTCGGCCGGTGCGTTCGCGGTCACGCACCGCCGATGCCACGGCCAGCGCGGTGTAGAGGCCGCACGCGACGTCCCACGCCGGCAACACGTGATTGGTCGGTGTGGTCGAGCCTTCGGAACCCGTTACGAGCGGGAACCCGACGCCGGCGTTCACCGTGTAATCCACGGCGGTGGAGCCGTCGGCTCTCCCGCACACCTCGACATGGATCAGGTCGGAACGGCGTGACGACAGTGCGGTGAACGAGTGCTCGTCCGGGCCAGCCCGGTTCGTGATGAAGACGCCCGCTTGCGCAGCCAGCCGTGCGACGAAGTCCCGACCATCAGCTGACCGGAAGTTCGCGGTGACGGACTGCTTGGCCTTGTTCAGCTCGGCCCAGTAGATGCTGTCCCCGGCATCGGTGATCGGCCACCGTTCGTTGTCTGCGGCTCCGCCGATGGGGTCCACACGCACCACATCCGCGCCCAACATCGCCAAGGTCATTCCTGCGAGAGGCACTGCCACGAAGCTGGAGACCTCGACCACCCGCACTCCGTCGAGCAAACCAGCGGAGTTCACGCGCGCCTCCGTTCCGGACGGACCGCACTGCCATCGTGAGTCCGCATCCATCCGCCGTTCGCTTCGTTGACGATTGAACACATAATGATCTACTGTACTGCCACGCGACACAAGCGAAGAACAATCGAGTGGATGAAGACGCGAGGTGCGATCCTGACTCGCCGACATCAGCAAATGTCCTGGATGACCACTGCATTGTGGTTTTCGAGCCGTCAGTCCCGCCGCTCGGGACCTGAAGGAGGACACGGAGACACATGAAGGTCACGGGTCCGGATCGATGGTCGCCCGGGATCAGTCTGCCCAAGGGTCTCGCGGGTCCGATGGAGTCGGTCGGCGGTTTGTTCTCGATGTCGGCCGATTCGGTGCGTTTCGTTTTTCGCCGGCCTTTCCAATGGAGTGAGTTCCTCCAGCAATCATGGTTCGTCGCCCGCGTGTCCCTGGCCCCGACCATTCTGGTGGCCATCCCCTTCACCGTGTTGGTGAGCTTCACGCTGAACATCCTGCTTCGCGAGCTCGGTGCGGCGGACCTGTCGGGGGCGGGCGCGGCCTTCGGCGCGGTGACTCAGGTGGGACCTCTGGTGACCGTGCTGATCGTCGCCGGGGCCGGTGCCACGGCGATGTGCGCCGACCTCGGCTCCCGCACCATCCGCGAGGAGATCGACGCCATGGAGGTGCTCGGCATCAATCCCGTCCAGCGGTTGGTGACCCCCCGGATGCTGGCGTCGGGACTCGTCGCGCTCCTGCTCAACAGCATGGTCTGCATCATCGGGATCGTCGGGGGTTATGGGTTCTCGGTGTTCGTCCAGGACGTCAACCCGGGAGCGTTCGCTGCGGGCATCACCTTGTTGACCGGAATCCCTGAGCTCATCATCTCCTGCGTCAAAGCGGCGCTGTTCGGTCTGATCGCCGGAATGGTGGCGTGCTATCGGGGATTGACGATCAAAGGTGGCGGCGCCAAAGCGGTCGGCAACGCGGTCAACGAGACCGTGGTGTACGCGTTCATGGCACTGTTCGTCGTCAACGTCGTGGTGACCGCCGTCGGCATCCAGCTGACCGGCGGATGAGCCGGTCCACCCCATGAGCACTCTCACGATCCTGCGTCAGAGGTTCCCGCGGCTGACGCGCGGAATCCGGCGGCCGGAGGCGGCGCTGTCCCGCATTGGCGATCACAGCAGGTTCTACGTGCGAGCGCTCGGCGCACTTCCGCAGGCCGTGACGCGGTATCGGAAGGAGGTCATCCGCCTGATCGCCGAGATCTCGATGGGTGCCGGCACGTTGGCGATGATCGGCGGGACCGTTGTCATCGTCGGATTCCTTACTCTCGCTGCCGGAGGAACCCTTGCCGTGCAGGGCTATTCGTCACTGGGCAACATCGGTATCGAGGCCCTCACAGGTTTTCTCGCGGCATTCATCAACGTTCGGATTCTCGCCCCGGTGGTGGCCGGCATCGGTCTGGCCGCCACCTTCGGAGCGGGGGTCACCGCGCAGTTGGGCGCCATGCGGATCAATGAGGAAATCGATGCTCTGGAGTCGATGGGCATCGCGCCGGTGGCCTACCTGGTGTCCACTCGGATCGCGGCGGGCATGACGGCCATCGCGCCGCTGTACTCCGTGGCCGTCATCCTGTCTTTCCTGGCGAGCCAGTTCACGACGGTCGTGGTCTTCGGGCAATCGGGAGGCCTCTACCACCACTACTTCTCGACGTTCCTCAACCCCGTCGATCTGGTGTGGTCATTTGTCCAAGCGATCCTGACCGCGATCGCTATCCTCCTTGTTCACACCTATTTCGGCTACTTCGCCTCGGGGGGGCCGTCCGGGGTCGGTGTGGCGGTGGGCAACGCCGTTCGTACCTCGTTGATTGTGGTGGTTTCTGTGACTCTGCTCGTCTCGTTGGCCGTGTACGGCGCCAACGGCAACTTCAACCTCTCGGGTTAGCGGGCTGCTCGTCATGGCCACCACGTCGCACCGCATCACGCGCCCGTCCGTCTTCCGTCGCCACCAATCCGCCTGGGCGGGGTTGGCAACAGTGATCGCCATCGGCGCCGTCATCGCCCTTGCTCTGGTTCTGTTCCAGGGCGGGCTCACTCGTACCGTCACGGTGACGGTGTTGAGTCCCCGGGCGGGCTTGGTCATGAACACTGACGCCGACGTGAAGATGCGCGGCGTCACGGTCGGTTCGGTGTCTTCGATCGAGTCACTTCCCAATGGCGAGGCGAAGTTGCAACTCGCGATGATCCCTTCGCAGCTACGTCTCATCCCGGCCAATGTCGGCGTCGACATCACGTCGACGACCGTTTTCGGGGCCAAGTACGTCCAACTCGTTCCGCCGGCCACGCCATCCACCCAGCCCTTGGCCGCCGGTGCCGTACTCCGCGGCGATCACGTGTCGGTCGAGGTCAACACGCTGTTCGAGCGGCTCACCGGCCTGCTCGACGCCGTCGATCCCGCCCAGCTGAACGAGACCCTCAGCGGACTGTCCCAAGCGCTGAACGGACGCGGACGGGACGTCGGACAGGTGATCGACGACTTCGATCAGTTCCTGACGAAGCAGGAGGCGACGTATCCCACCTTGAGCGCGGATCTCGCTGCGCTGCCGCCGGTTCTGGGCGCGTACGCCGATGCGGCACCGGACCTGCTGCGCATCGCGGACAACAGCACCAAAATCAGCCGGACCATCGTCGACGAGCAGAAGAAGTTCGATGTCCTCCTGCTCAGCGCAATGGGCCTCGCCGACGTCGGCAACGAGGTGCTCACCGCCAACCAGGGCCCGCTGGCCGACGTCCTGCGCATGCTCGTCCCGACCAGCGGTCTGCTCTTCCAGTATCTGGATTCCGTCAGCTGCACGCTGCAGGGTCTGGTGCCCTTCACGGAGGGGCCCGTCCTCCCGGAACCCGGACTGATGGTCCAAGTCGGCTTCACACTCGGCGCCGAGCGGTACCGGTATCCGGGTGATCTGCCCAAAGTCGCTGCGAAGACGGCCGTTCCGTGTGCCGATCTGGGCATGCCCAGGCTCAAACCGGGCGAGGTCGCCGACTACGTCGTCCTCGACACCGGCGCCAACCCGTTCAAGTACGGCAATCAAGGCATCCATCTCAACACTGACGGCCTCAAACAGATGTTGTTCGGACCGATCGACGGGCCCCCGCGCAATTCGTCGCAGATCGGGATGCCCGGATGACCGGCACGCGCGGCCCCGCCGTCAAGTTCGCGGTCTTCGTCACCGTGATGGCACTTCTCACCGCGGTGCTCGTCGTGATCCTCGGCAACTACCGGTCGGGTTCGACGAACACTTATTCGGCGCTGTTCGCCAACGTGTCCCGGCTCAAGACCGGTGACTCGGTGCGGGTCGCCGGAGTTCGCGTGGGGACCGTCGATTCGGTGACGCTGCGCGACGACAAATTGGTCGACGTGACGTTCGACGCCGACCGGTCGGTGGCCCTGACCACCGGGACCATCGCGCAGGTGCGCTACCTGAACCTGATCGGCGACCGATACCTCGAACTCGTCGACACGCCCGATTCGACGCGGCTGTTGCCGATGGGAGCGCAGATTCCTGTCGAGCGCACCCGTCCGGCACTCGACCTGGACTTTCTCCTCGGCGGCTTGAGGCCGCTCACCCAGGGCCTGCGTGCCGAGGACATCAACACCGTGACGAGTGCCCTGTTACAAGCGCTGCAGGGTCAGGGCGGAACGCTGGAATCGCTGTTCCGCAACACCGCAGTGTTCACGAAGGCGATCGCCGACCGTGGACAGGTCGTCCAACAATTGGTCGACAATCTGCGGCAGTTCATCGCGGTGCTGAAGAAGGACGGCACTCAGCTGGGCAGCACCATCGATGGTCTGGAACAGCTGATCACCGGACTCTCTCAGGACAGGGACCCGATCGGCACGGCCATCGACTCTCTGGACGCCGGAACCGCATCGGTGGCCGACCTCCTCACCCAGGCACGGCCGCCGCTGGCGCAGAACGTCGATCAACTCAGCAGACTGGCACCCATTTTGACCGACGGACAGGACAAGCTCGAGGCTGCCCTGGTTCGAGCGCCGAGCAATTACAAGAAGCTGGTGAGGCTGGGGGCCTACGGCAGCTGGATCAACTACTACATCTGCGGCCTGTCGGTGCGGGTCACCGATCTCCAAGGCAGGACTGCTGTCTTCCCATGGGTCAAGAACCAGGGAGGCAGGTGCGTGGACTGACATGCTGAAGTACAGCGGACGACGGTTGGCCCGGTTCGGATTCATGGGCATCGCGCTGATCGTGCTCGTCATCACGGTGGGCCTGCAGCCCGAGCGTCTGCTCGCGCTGGCCACCACGCAACGGTACGAAGCACAGTTCACCGATGCGGGCGGTCTCACCGTCGGCAACGATGTCACGATCTCCGGCTCTGTGGTCGGCAAGGTCACCGACCTGAAGCTCCGGGACGGGATGGTGCTCGCCCAATTCGCGGTGGACGCCACGGTGCGGCTGGGCAGCCTCACCACCGCACACATCCGGACCGGAACGCTGCTCGGCGATCGTCTGCTGGATCTCGAGTCGGCCGGCGATTCGACACTACGGCCGCTTGCCGTCATCCCGGCCTCGCGGACGTCGTCGCCGTACTCACTCACTGACGCGGTGGGCGATCTCACCGATCAGGTCAGCGCCACCAACACCGCCGACGTCAATCAGTCACTGGACCTGCTGTCCTCCACACTCGATCAGATAGCGCCCGAACTCGGGCCCACGTTCGACGGCCTCACAGCGGTGTCGCGTCTTCTCAACGAGCGCGACACCAATCTGCGCGCGCTGCTGGATGATTCCGCTAACGTCGCCGGCATCTTGTCCGATCGGAGTACGAAGATCAACACCCTGCTGCTCAACGCAGACAGCCTTCTGGGTGTCCTCAACGATCGCCGCTACGCGATCGTCAGCCTCCTCAACAACACCAGAGCTGTCTCGGTGCAGCTGTCCGGGCTGGTCGCGGACAACGAAGCCAAACTGGCACCCACA
Organism: Mycolicibacterium sp. 018/SC-01/001; assembly: GCF_007096635.1. Classification (GTDB taxonomy): domain Bacteria; phylum Actinomycetota; class Actinomycetes; order Mycobacteriales; family Mycobacteriaceae; genus Mycobacterium. Next base: position 1,462 of record NZ_VKAA01000017.1, on the reverse strand, counting down.
CTAGCCCGGCTCAATCAGGTCAATGCCATGCTCGAACGCAATCGCGACTCCGTTGCGGCGACCATTCACGGTCTGGCGAAGTATCAACTCGCGCAGGGCGATACGGTTGCCGGCGCCGGCTATTACAACGCGTTCGTGGCCAACTTGATCCCCGGCCAATTCCTGCAACCCTTCCTCGACTACGCGTTCGGCTTCCGCCGAGGCAGCAACGCGGGGCAGCCGCCGGACAACGCCGGCCCGCGTTCGGAACTGCCGTTCCCCACCAACGGAATTCCTGGTGGCTCGCGATGAGACGACGCAGAGCGGCCCAGGTGCTCGTCGCCGTGCTCACGGTGATCGGGCTCGCCGCGACCGTGATCCTCGTTCGGGCCACGGTGTTCGGTCCCACGATCGTCGTGGCCGACTTCTCCAGGGCCACCGCCATCTACCCCGGCGATGAGGTGCGCGTTCTCGGTCTGAGGGTGGGCACGATCAGATCGATCGATGCGGACGGCACGCGGGCGCGCATCACGATGGCCGTGGACCATGGTGTCGACATTCCCGCAGATGCCCGCGCCGTCATCGTCGCGCAGAACCTCATCGCGGCTCGCTATGTCCAGCTCACCCCCGTGTACCGGGGCGGCCCCACCATGGCCGACGGAGCGGTGATTCCCATCGACAGGACGGCAACGCCTGTCGAGTGGGACGAGGTCAAGACACAGCTGGCCCGGTTGGCGACGGACCTCGGCCCACGCAACGGGGTCTCGCAATCGTCGATCGGGAATCTGGTCGACAGTGCCGCAACCGCATTGGACGGTAACGGCGCCAAACTGCGCCAGACGTTGACCCAGCTGTCGGCGGCGGGCCGCATCCTTGCCGACGGAAGCGGCAACATCGTCGACATCATCAAGGGATTGCAGCAACTCGTCACCGCACTGCGCGACAGCAGCGTGCAGATCGTTTCGTTCCAGAACCGTCTCGCGTCACTCACCGAGGTCGTCGACAACAGTCGCAGCGACCTCGATCAGGCGCTCAAGGCTCTGTCGACGGCAGTGGTCGAGGTGCAACGCTTCGTCGCCGGCAGTCGCGCCCAGACCAGCGAACAGGTCCAGCGACTGGCCGCAGTCACGCAGATCCTCGTCGACAACCAGTCGGGCCTGGAGAACCTGCTCCACCTCGCACCCACGACCATCGCGAACGCCTACAACATCTACAACCCGAACACCGGTACCGACGTCGGAGCATTCGTGTTCCAGAACTTCTCGAACCCGGTGCAATTCCTCTGCGCCGGCATCGGCGCTATCGAGAACGCCACCGCGCCCGACACCGCCAAGCTGTGTGCAGAGTATCTGGGCCCGGGATTGCGCACGTTGTCCTTCAACTACCTACCGTTCCCGATCAATCCGATTCTCGGCCCGTCTGCGGCCCCGGACAACATCCTGTATCCGGACCCAGCCCTGCTGCCCAACCCCGCCGACAAACC